>NZ_CCAX010000005.1:0-8535 GCF_000612865.1 Oceanobacillus picturae | reverse complement strand
TGGCTCAATTTCGCCATAGACAAGTCATTACTCTTTTTAATGCTATTTTCGCGAGAAACTACATGTTCTTTTTCATTTTTTCTGGCCAAGTTTCCCTCTCCCCTCTTACAATGTAAAAAACACCCCTCACTACGTGTATTATATTAACAACAATACTCTTACGAGTCAATTAAATGTGTATCAAAATACATAAATACACATTTAAAAGGTGAAAATTTACATGGTTAAGGGAGACATTTTACACAGTTAAGGGAGACATTTTACACTTTTAAAACTCAAACTCCTTGGGCCCCAAGGAGTTTGGCTTGACCTAAATATAATTAAAGTAATTAATCTAAAAAAAATAATAAGTACAACATAAAAAAACAGAAATCCCTTTATAAATAAAAATTATTTAAGTTATTTTCTATTTGTTCATCGGTAATACCAATATATTTCAATGTCACCTCTGGATGTGAGTGATTTAAAATCATTTGTAATTCAGCTACATCTTTAAATTGTTTATAATGCCAATACCCAAATGTTTTTCGCATGGTATGTGTTCCGACTCCATCATTAATATCAACCATTTCCGCGGCCTTATTAAGCTGTCTGTAAGCTTGTATTCTACTTATAGGCATGTTTCCCTTCCGGCTTGAGAAAAGCCACTCAGAGGTCTTTATTTGGCATTCTGCAAAGCTTTGTATTTCGTCGTATATGTTTGTTAGGTGAATAACTCTAGGTTTTTGGGTTTTCCCCTCTCTTACTGTGATTTTTTTCTTTCCTTTAACATGCTTTACTTTTAGTTTTAATAGATCACTGACACGGAGACCAGTATTAATACCAATTAAAAACATAATGTAGTCACGTTGGCCACACCATTTTTGGAGGGACCATTTCATATCTTCAATTTTTTCTAATGATCGCATAGGCTGCACATCTTTAATTTCATCTTTTTTACTGATAACTCTCTCCACTTTATAAACATCTCCCAAAACATAGTAAACCAGCGTTTTGAATGTAACATATTTACCTGATTTTCTATCACACTGGACTCTTTTTACAAACTTAGTATTATAGTGATTTCTAAAGTAACATAATTGTTATTATGTTACTTTCATTTGAATTGCAAAAAAAGACGATTAAATTAACTAGAATCAAGTCGCCTTTTTTTAATAAAGAGTAGTAGGTGCATTAATGCTTAATGCACCTACTACTCTTTATTTGTGACCTTAATATAAATAAAAGCTTGTCCATAATTAGATAAACACTTATTTATATTCTGGTTCTAAAATTGTAATTACCATAACTTGTTCATCACCTAAAGGATCTTCATCGAAATTAATAACTACATTTCCGTCACGTCTTTCTGCACCTCTCCCGATACTACCCTTTATGTTAAACGCTAATTGTTTCCAACTGCGTTTTGTCATCTTATTAAATCGTAACCGTACTTGCTCAACGCTGTATGCTCTTTTTAAACATTCTGCTATTTCTTTATCAGCATTTTCATATGTCCATCTTCGGTCAATACAGATCTTTTCATCACCTATTCTTTCTAAGGCATGACTATGAAAATCTATAATCTCATATTCTAGTAATTCATCAATAGTGAACTCCCCTATAATCCTGTCAAGTTCATTTAGGATTTTTTGGCTTTGCTCCTCCGGTATGTTGTACAGATTAATTCCTTTTTCCTCTATGATTTCTGATTCCAATCGTTGTATAGAGTCTTCTAAAGACAAAAATTGCTTATCAGTTAATTGTACAACCTTTTCTGTAACATCTATGGTGTACTCTACCTGATCTTTAGTTATTATTTTCCTCTTTGTTTTCAAAACTTCCCTCGCCCCCTAAATTGCTATACGGCTGAATGAACGTGTGAGACACTCCATTCAACTTTAGCTGTAATCTTTTTATTAAACCAACATCTTCAAGTTCTTTAAACCAGGAACTAATTGTTCTAGGAGATTTGCCAAAGTAGTCAGCTATTCTTTGTATGTCATGATAACATTCACCGGTTTTATTATTAGAATGAAGCCCTATATAGATAAATAATGAAATTGCTCCTCCCGATATTTTTGGTAGGTAATATTTGAAATCCTCAAATACTGGGAAGAAGCCTTCCTTATTAAAAAAATTTTTATCTCTCCATTGGGAATGATTTCTTCTTAATTCAGTTGCTTGGATTCTTTTGTCACTATCCATTATATTATACCACCCTTTTTTTACCATTCACCTATATATTATAGTTAGTATTGCATTTTTTTTCAAATAGCAACGAAAAAAATTGCATACTAACTATAATTATTATAACTATAGTGTATTAAATGTTTTCTCAATACTACTTTAGTAGTATTGAGAAAACATTTAATACATAGGTTCCTGTTTAAAAAAAGATTAAAAAAGTTATAATATAAGTAAGTAAAGAATTATATCTTAATAGGGGGGAGAAAAATATGATTCAAGCAGAAAGGATTAATACAATGATTGCTTATCCTAAAGAAACACAATGTTTTTGTGGTGAAAAAGCTCATCTTAAACATAAAACTGTGGCGAATAAATTTGAGGATCGGGTAATCAATGTTATTAACGTCCCTGTATATGAATGTTCTTCTCTTCATAATAAGATGGCTCGAGTTACACGTGTAAAATTAAAGTCACTTTTAAAAGAAGCATATAACCTCGGAAAATATGAGATTGAATATAAAAATTAAGTAGTTGAAATTGGCTATATAATAAATCAATATACTTTTTTGCTATTTTAGCATTATCGGCATAAATAAAAAAGTAGACACCTGAGTGTCTACTTTTTTATTTCCAAAATTCCCACCATTTTTTTTCTTTTGCTGCAGCAATTTCTTTTTTTGTTTCTTGGATCTGTTTTATAGCACTTAATAACTCGCTATCTCGCCTATCAATTGAGTTCTTTATGTAATCTTGCTGTTCTTGAAGCTTCTCAAGCACTTTATGATTGAATTGCTCTTGTTGCTCTTTAAATTCCTCAAATTGTTGTTCTACAGTCTTTACTGGTGGTTGGTGGTTGGATGGTTGTTCTTCTACTACAAAAGGAAACTGTTGCGCTAATATATCGTCAATTTCTGGTGCTTGGTAATCCTCATTATAAAGAGCCGCGATTTTCTTCAATATCGTAATAGTATCAGGATGGTATTTTTTCGTTCTCCCTCTCGTATCATATCGAAAATAATCCCTAAATTTACTTACGTATCTTCTTATGGTGGTTTCAGGAATCTTGGTAAGTTCACTTAATTCACTAATAGAAAGCCATTTTTCCATAGTCCCCCCCCTTTAATTACCAACTATACACTAACCACCTTCCAGCCACCACCACCATTTTAGTATGTGTTTTATGCTCAGCAAGATAGAATAACAAGCCCATAAATACTAACTAATCCTATAATATGAAGACATATTCATTTTTTCCGTTTAACCGACCAATTTGCTATTTCTTTTGCCTTCTTTTCAAATTCCTCCTCACTAATCTCTCCGTTCAAGCTATCCAAAATCAATTCTTCCTGTTCTTTTGAAATAATCAATTCTTCCATGGCTTGAGTTGCTTTTACATATTCCATCGCTTTATTCACTTACCATCCCTCCTATAATCTGTCTCGCCACGGTCTCTTTTTATTACTCAAAAAAAAGCCGTTTCTTGCAGTGTTTTAGATAACATCCTACTTTTTATTGTTTTCCAGTCATTCCAGAGAAGAGACTTTAACTTCTTTATTATCTAAGGTACCGAGGTTTCAATTCAACTCTTCCAGCAATTTATCCGATTCTTGTGAATTTTCCACTTTATCGCTCAAGTTCACCCTTTTCTCTTTCCTAAAAAAATTAATAGATAATAGACCCAAATGATAAAATTTAAAACAATCTAAGTTGTTTTAAATTTTATTTTGCTATTCTTTTCTTCCGGATCTCCTCAATCACTGGGAAAAATATTTGTTCTTCCAGGCTTCCGTAAGTATCATCCAACTTTATTCTTTTCCCATCAAATAAACAAGCATCTAAGAGATATGGGATTCGAGGTTGAGCATACCAAGATATATCTTGAAGCTCTGCCCATACGTATTCACCAAACTCTTTTGAATGACCATTATGCTCGATACATTCCCATATTTGTTTTTTCTTAACATCTACAAAACCTTGAAAAACGTTCTGGCTAACGATCTCCCACCACATTTCAGCTCGTACAGATTCTTTATTTTCACTTTCTTTTACAACATTTGTTGTGTTTTGATTCAAATTAATATCTTCTGGAAGTTGAGACTGAATAAACCTCCACAAATCTTCTTCGTTAATTCTCCATCCTTCTTTACGTGAAGTCGGAGAGATGCCTTTGATCCTTCCGTTTCGTAACCAACGGCGCAAACTCTCTTTATGAGTGGTGATTTTATACTTTTTTAATAGTTCCAGAGCTTGATCAACAGTATAAACGTCCATAACAGACCTCCTCATTAACACAACAATTGTTGTGTTAAGCAAATAATACAACAATTGTTGTGTTAATGCAAGAAAAGTTTACTCATAAAAGTCATTAGCGTTGTAAATCCGTATTTCCTTTATAAAAAATTTTCACTTTATCGCTCAAGTTCTTCTTGTTCTTTTTCCTTTCTCTTTTGTTTTTGTTCTTCTCTATGTTCTTTTTGCACTCCTGCAAAGGATTGGGCACCAAAAACCTCCTCTTGATCAGTGAAAAACTTTTTATAAAGCTCCATCCCCATTTTCTCCAAGACTCCGACCTTCACTGCCCCCACTTTCCTCCCAATCTCTTGAACCTGGTCTTTAAATAGCACTTTGCATTTTTCGATCGTACGCTTCCAAAATTTAATCTCCTGTTTTAATTCCTTGTTTTCTTGTTTCAGCTGTCTATTTTCCTTTTTTAATTGCCGATTTTCTTTGTTCAAGGAGTTTAATTCTCCTTCAATACGTTTATTTTGGACATAGATAGCATTATTTTGCGTTTTAAGCGTTTCTGAGACCTTCGCTAGGGTTTTGATGTTATCGAAGTCAGAACTGGCTAATTTTACCGTTTTGGGACCGATTAAACCACTCTCTTTATATTCGACTTGTTCAACTAGTTTAGAATGCTCTACTGAGCTTGTTAAATCCTTCAATTCCGTTTGAATTGCTTCAATAGATGCTTCCACCTGCCCTTTTTCTTGTTGCTTTTCCGTCAGTTCTGATTCCAATTCATTCACTTTCTCTTGAACCGTTTGGAGTTTGAATTTGGCTGTATCTAAATGCTTCCTATCACTAGAGATGCCCCGTTCTAAATCAAACCCATGCTCTTGCATGTGAGCATGAAAATCATCCTGCAGCTGATGCAATTGTTGTTTTTTTCCGAAGAAGTCTTTTGCTGATAATCGGTTATCCTCGGTGATCGGCACCATCCCTAAATGCATATGGGGCGTTTTCTCATCTTTGTGCACCATGGCGTAGGCTATATTGTCTTTCCCATAACGTTCTCCAATAAAATTACGAGCCACTTCGAAGAAGCGTTTTTCTTCTTTCTCTCCAATTCGGTCAAAAAAGTCTTTATCCGACGTGATCATAAAACTGGCAACCTTGACTGCATCCTTTCTTACTTTTCGTTTGCTCTGGTCCACACGTTCGTCAATCATCCCTTTAATCTTCTCGTGATAATCAATAGAAGATGGATTCTCTAGATCATAATTGAGATGAGATCGATCTTTTTCAATGTCCGTATTGGTGTCACTTTCTTTTTCTCTTTGATTATGTATTTGCATTCCTGTAACGCCATTGCCCTTCACTTTCTGCATATGAATGACCGCATAACTCAAGATGAAGCACTCCCCTCGTCAAAAGATTCCTAAGGAAAGTGTAGCACACTACACTTTGCAAGCAAAGTTACGGTGCTCTCCGAGGCAAAAGATTAAAACCGGTTCGCCTTAGGCGAATTAAAGTAACTTCGGCTGCGGAACTTGTACCTGCAGCCGAAGTTACTTTTTAGAAAAACATCCTCATAAGATTCGGTTGTTTTTACTTAACCCAAATATCAAATGAACAAAAGCACATAAATTAATACCGGTTTCGAAATTTTGATTTCAAAATTGAATTTCATTTTCATTAGTATCCTCACTTCTTTCCCTAAAGGGATATGATATTTATTTTTTATTGATGTTATCTTCTAATAATCCTTTATTTTTTTATAACTTTTTGGGTTCTCCCTTTCTGAACCTTAAACAATAGTCAAAACGAAATCAGACTAAAAAAGCCACCCCCTTTAGGCGACTCAACGAATTTCATATGAATTTATGACGTTTTTTACAAGTAATATCACAGCTATTAAAAAGCTTAGACCAAAAAAGTGCCATAGTAAGATTTTTACCTTTTTGATATGATAACGGAAATTGGATTATATAAAAAGAAAAGGAGATGTTCTATTGTTTTTTAAACCAAATAAAAACGCGGATAAAAAAAGTATTAATATAGCTCTTTTTTGTACGTTTATTTACTGGGCTGGATTTTTATTAATAAATAGTATTCTTGAGTTTTTTGGTAAAAATATTAGTGTTAACTCTTTTTTATTATTAATCACAGGATTAATAATATTTTTTGTAAGTGAGTATCTATCTAAGCTTATAAAGTATAAAAAAACAACGTAAGCTGCGGCTTACGTTGTTTTTTTATTACGATTACTGAGATGAACAAAAATAAGAGTTTGTGGCTCCTGAACCTATTTTTGTTATGATAACACCTTTTCCTTTAGAATTACAGTTGTTTAGTCCAGCTACGCCTAACACCGGTACTGCTGCTATCATTAAAGTTAATGCAGTCGGACTTTTACCAAAAACCTTAGCTATAGCTGTAGCTGTAGCCCAAAATCCACCGTGTAAACCTGCTAATTTAACTAATTTATTTATTTTAGCATTACTAATTTTGTATTCTTTATAATTTATAACTCCCATTGGTTGTATAGTGGATTCTTTATTTTTAGTTATTTCACCAGTATCTTTATTCACATACATACTCAAAATTACTAAAGCATCATTCTCTGTTAAAGAAGTAGTCTTCTGATCGCTATAATTCAAAATTGAATTATACAATTCTTTTGCTTCTTTACTCAATTTATTTACTTCTTCTTGAGAATTAGACGATAGGTTCTCCATATCCAATTTTTGATCTAACTCATTAATGACATCAATTAAAACCTCAGTATTTTCAACTTGTTCTTTAGTTACCTTACTGTAAATACTAGATGCTTGAGCTACGCCTGGGACACCTAATGACATAAGCAGAACCAATGACATAACAACTAAACCAATCTTTTTTAACATAAAAACTTCCTCCCTATTCCCCTTTTTTTTTTTTTGGAAATCAATTTCCATGCTATAAGATTTCTACAAGAATAAGCAAAATACCTCTTTTTTGTATAAATTTGTTAATAATCCGACAAAATACCTATAATCATTAAGATAAAACTAGCTATAATTTTCTGTTTTTTTACTGAAGAATTATTCTACTAAACTATCAATTAAGTATCGTCCCAATTCACGCTATGAATTAGCAAGTCTGCGTATCATAAGGATCTGTCAGGGGAGTCGTCACCCTCTTTTTTCTATTCATCTAACCAATTGTAATAGAAGGAGGTATCTCTCCCCTTTTCTTTTTCTAATAACTTGTTTAATTCTTTTAGATTATCATTAGCTTTAGAAATTAAATCATTAGCTTTTTCGTATGTAATGCAAATAGGCTCAGTTGTATGCGGAAGCATCTCTTTAATTTCTTTTACGATATTTATTGCCCGTTGACGATTTTTTTCATCATTTAGATCAACAAAGACAAGTGAATCCTTAATAACAGTATCAACCGTTGTCCTTAGCTCTTTTATTTGTTTCTTTGTTGCACTTTTTTTATTTGTTCCAGTAGACCAAATTAAATCAAAACCAACAATTGCACGACCTTCTTTTTCTTCCTCATACCTTATATCTAATTCTGTGAATTTATTGATTTCAGCAATTGCAACATCAAGCACACCACGTTTGAATTGAGCTGTATTTTGATATGTTTTTCTATTTTCTACACTAAATAACTTCATTAAGGATTCTTTGGGAATAAGTTTATGCCAGTAACCATAATGTGCTCTTAAATAATCATATAGAGTCCAACTAAAACCACTTTTAAATTTAGAGGTGACAGTTAGATCAGTTGTTACATATTTTTCTTTCAGTTCTAAAATATGTGGAATCATTTTAGAATTCCATTCAAAAATAAAATGTCCTTTGTCATATTCCATGCTTGAAAAAGCATTCCAAAATTTAAATTTATCATTTTCTAAATCTTGTGTTGATACTTTTAAACCTAAAATCTTGTCAGAATCCTCGTAGGCATCTTTTGTTCGATATTTTTCAATGTTAAACTTCTTTTCAAAATCAGCCTTTATAAACTCAGTTTTTCCATCCTGCTGCGTTGAATAGATCGCATATGCCAAGAGTTGCATCTGATTAAGTGTTAATCCCTGGCTCAATTTCGCCATAGACAAGTCATTACTCTTTTTAATGCTATTTTCGCGAG
>NZ_CCAX010000004.1:0-282316 GCF_000612865.1 Oceanobacillus picturae | reverse complement strand
AGGTCTGGTAGTAATAGCGGAGAGGTCACACCTGTTCTCATGCCGAACACAGAAGTTAAGTTCTCCAGCGCCGATGGTAGTTGGGGCTTTGCCCCTGCAAGAGTAGGACGCCGCCAGGCGAATTGAAAAGGGTTATGCATATTAAATGCATAACCCTTTTTGTGTTTTTAGATTGGAATTGTAATTATGAACCAAGAATATTAATGAACCATAAAATCTAAATATGAACTTTGAAATTCTAGTAGCAGTAAAAAGATCCTACCTGATGCGTAGTTAGCAAACTTCGTTGTTAAATTATGATGAGCTTTTATTAGCTTTATAAAGGACGTGTTAAGCCTTTTAACCCACCTAAGATTAAAGATAGGAGGAGAGAACTGGAGGAAAGTAAAAGATACTCTGATTATATTAACATAACAGATAGGTAACCATTAATACATAAGTGAAAAAGTTTGGAAAACAACAGAACGCTTCACAAAAAGAGACCATTGCCGCAGCTTATAAGGGGGAAAGAGTGATATTAGTGCCTGGATCGGATAACTAGGATTGCTAATAATGTTTCGCTTCTAACAATATATGAGGAGTTTCTTTTTAATTTGGATTTTTAGCTAAGAGTGAGAGGAAGAAACAAAAAATTATACAAGTATGACTCCTGTATATATTGATTTTAAAAGGCGAAGTAATGAACTACCTAGGTGTTAATACTTTCAGTTAAATCTAAAGAAGTAATTATGTGATTTTATTATAAAGATCTTTCTAATCTTGGAATAAGTAATCTTATAAACCAACCAATTATAGGATAAAAACTCTTTGATGGCTAACCTAAAATAAGGTAGTAAGGAGGTTTAAGGATGGCAAAAATATTACTCGGAATTTAGATCAAAAACTTTCTTACATGAAATTTAAACATATTAGTTATTAAAGTTGAAAAGAAGTGCATGGAAAGAAAAGTAGCATTTAATTATGGAATCATCCTTGTAGTGGGTGTTTGGTTAAAACCAATTATGAAAAGGAAAAAGCAACTACTTCTCAGTTATTAATTATAAACAACAGAGGGACCATTGATAGAAAAGCCTATAGTGGAGAAGAATGGGGCAACTTTTTATTATTAATATTAATGACGTTAGAAAATCTCAGCGCGATATATTCATAACTTTTAACCCCGAAGTTTAAAACTTATAGTGTTTTTACAATAGGATAATATCGAAGTTCAGGTATTAGAAACTTATCGCTAAATTACAAAAGGCTTTAAGGGTCTATCCCCCTCTCTCGCAACTGAAGAAATAACAATTAAAGCATAAGTTGCTGTTGTACATAAGCCTTTTCCGGAATTTTAAGAGCTACAAAGTAGTAGGGTTGAAAAACTAAATTAATATTGTCGAAGAAATCAACTTTAAAGAGTGGCACCAGTAATGCTGTGAAAAGGTTACGTTAGCTTTTTAATTGTTTCAGACAAGTGTATACGAAGAGTAACACTCAACTGAAGGTAAAACTTTAGTTGAAATGTGTAGAAAGCGGAAATCAATTTTATGTCATATAACGTTTAGTTATACTGAGAGAAACCTGCTATTACTTTACTTAGCACTACATGGTTAAACACTATCTAGTAAGTTTGATAAACGTTCTTTTTAATTTTTCTTCTAGAAACTATTGACACTTAGGTTGAATAAATGCTATATTTATCAAGTCGCCAAATTCGACAGCAATCGACAACTTGATTGAAACATTTAAATAAAAAAGTTGTTGACAGTTTGATTTGAAAATGGTATGATATAAAAGTTGCTTCAAAAAAAGCAACAAAAACAAATTGCTCTTTGAAAACTGAACAAAACAACTAGTATGTCAAGGAAAAACAGACTTTCTGTTTTTCGAAGAAATACAAGCAGAAGCCAGTGGAGCTGACGGATACTAATAGATCGAGGACTTAACTAACATTTTCTATGATTCGTTGTTACCTCTTATTTAGTTTTTAGGGTATAAATAAAAACCCCTTGCATTTTCTTTGAAAAATGCATATAATATGGTCAGTTATCAAGGAAGTTTGAAGTGATTCATTTTCTTTCTATGAGAAACACAAAATGACCTATATGAACGAGGTCTGGTAGTAATAGCGGAGAGGTCACACCTGTTCTCATGCCGAACACAGAAGTTAAGTTCTCCAGCGCCGATGGTAGTTGGGGCTTTGCCCCTGCAAGAGTAGGACGCCGCCAGGCAAACTGAAATGCTAAGTTCACATTTATTGTGTCTTAGCATTTTTTTGTATATTGTTATAATGTTAGAAGGGGACGTATGGGTTTCTCTCTACTAATTAAGGAAAGATTATCATATATTATAAAGAGAAAGACATTGTGGGGAGGTGTGAACACTGGAATCATTTATAGAAGGAATGCTTGGGGAAGACTTCCTCCTTATTATGGCCCGTATACTGTTTGCGCTACTGTTGTCGGGTTTAATTGGATTTGAAAGAGAAATTAAAAATCACTCAGCTGGTTTTCGGACACACATTCTTGTAGGCGTTGGGGCATGTTTGATGATGCTACTATCTTTATATGGATTTGACGTGTTTATGGAAACACATGAGAATGTACAATTTGATCCAGCGCGTATTCCCTCATATGTTATTAGTGGTATTGGGTTTTTGGGTGCCGGTACGATCATAGTATATGGAGGTACAATAAGAGGATTAACTACTGCTGCCTCTATCTGGACAGTGGCAGGTATTGGCCTAGTCGTTGGCGCTGGCATGTATGCAGCTGCCCTTTTTACAACCATTGTTATTTTGTTAAGTTTAATCTTCCTTAATAACTTTGAAAAGCTCTTTAGAAAAGGGAGTACTTCCAACCTGATTCAAATTGTTGCACTGCCCGAGATAAAAGTGAATGATGTGGTATCCGTTTTTGAAAAGTTTAATTTGTCCATTAAGAATGTAGAAATTATTAAAGCAGAGCATGGTATACGGAATATCTTTATAAAAATTGATAGAAATGATCAGTTAAACAGAATCCACTTTTTTGAGGAGCTCTCTCGTATTGAGCATATAAAGAACATATCTGAAATTTGAAATCGAATAAACTTACAAAGAATCTTACAGTATTATCATAGCTGTAAGATTTTTGTACGCTATAAGAGAAATCAGAGGTTTCGCCCTTGTTGTTTTTGTCTAAGATAAATAGGGAAAACAATTATTTGCATCTCTTGTGATTTGTCGTATAATAAGAATATAGTCAAAGATAGTCAAAGTCAAAAGCCTTTGTTGAAAAGGAGGTGCATAGTATGAGCAATATTTCCGACATCATTGAAAATTATTTAAAACAAATTCTTCAAGACAGAGGGAAAAATGCAATTGAAATAAAACGAAGTGAAATTGCCGATCAGTTTCAATGTGTGCCCTCGCAAATAAATTATGTTATTAAAACAAGATTTACTGTGGAAAAAGGGTATATAGTAGAGAGTAAACGGGGCGGCGGAGGATATATTCGAATCATGCGTGTTATTCATCAAGACAATTCCGAACTTATCGATGAAATTATAAACATGATTAATCCGACGGTAACGCAGCAGGCAGCAATAGATGTTCTCGATCGATTACTCGATGAACAGCTTATTACACCACGTGAAGCGAAGATCATGCTAAGTGCCATAGGAAGGAATACGTTAGCGTTTCAACTTCCTTTGCGAGATGAAGTGCGCGCAAGGGTCTTAACGGCCATGCTGTCCACATTGAAATACTTAAATAAGTAAGGGGGGTTTTTCATGGAATGTCAGGAATGCCATGAGCGTCCTGCAACACTGCACTTTACACAATACGTTAACGGACAAAAAAGTGAAGTTCATGTTTGTGAGGTTTGTGCAAAGGAAAAGGGATATATGAACTATCCTGAAGAAGGATATTCGTTGCATAACTTACTTTCAGGCTTAATGAATTTTGATACCTCTACGATTAAGGGACCGCAGCAAAATACTTTTAAGCAGGTACAAGAATTACAATGTCCAAAGTGCGAGATGACATTTTCTGAATTCAAGCAGGTGGGGAAATTCGGTTGCGCTGTATGCTATGACACGTTTTCTAGTCGCCTGGATCCTATATTCCGTCGTGTTCATGCAGGGAATACAAAGCATCAAGGTAAGATCCCCAAACGCCAAGGCGGAGACCTGCATAATAAAAAATTAATGGAAGATTACAAGGCAAAATTAAGAAGACTGATTGAAGATGAAGCCTTTGAAGAAGCTGCTGAAGTAAGAGATAAAATAAAGGCGTTGGAAAATAATACACAGGATCCGGAAGAGGGTGATCCTTCATGACATTACAAAATTTTATGAATGAAGCAATTAGTCCTTGGATGCGTGAGGAAGGGCCTGACAGTGACATTGTATTAAGTAGCCGTATACGTCTGGCGCGCAATTTTGCGAATGTGTCCTACCCAATTATTGCAGATAAGGATAAATTGGAAGAGATTCGTGATTTCTTCCGTGACAATTATGAGAATCAATCATTTGAGGAATATAAAGACTTCGCTTTTGTGGCGATAGGGGATTTATCCCCTGTTGAAAAACGAGTACTGGTGGAGAAACATTTAATCAGCCCCCATCTTGCGGAAAACGCAGAGATCGCTGCAGCTTTAATTTCGGAAAATGAACAGGTTTCCTTAATGGTCAATGAAGAGGATCATATTCGTATCCAGTTGTATCTCCCAGGTTTCCAACTGGAAAATGCATTGCAAAAAGCTTTTACATTTGATGATTTCCTTGAGGAAAAAGTCAATTATGCTTTTGATGAAACGAGAGGTTACTTAACAAGCTGCCCGACAAATGTCGGCACTGGCATGCGTGCTTCTGTTATGATGCATCTGCCCGCTCTGGCGATGACCAAGCAAATTAATAGGATGATTCCAGCGATTAACCAGCTCGGCCTTGTAGTACGAGGGATCTATGGTGAGGGCAGTGAAGCAATAGGGAGCATTTTCCAAATATCTAATCAAATTACACTTGGTAAGACAGAGGAAGACATTGTCGAGGACCTACAAAGTGTTGTAAAGCAGCTAATTGATCATGAGAGAAAAGCACGCAGTCGAATTATGGAGCAATCAAGAACCTCATTGGAGGATCGAATTTTCCGTTCATATGGAGTCTTGGAATACAGCAGAGTCATCGAATCAAAAGAAGCAGCTGTTTGTCTCTCCAATGTACGACTTGGTATTGATTTAGGATTCATTGAAAACGTATCGCGGAATATATTAAATGAACTAATGATTTTAACTCAACCAGGGTTTCTTCAACAATATGCGAAGCGTACACTTACCGCCAATGAACGAGATGTACTTCGCGCTTCATTGATCCGGGAAAGACTGCAATTGGAAAAATAGTTAGGAGGAATACAATATGATGTTTGGACGATTTACAGAGAGAGCACAAAAAGTGCTTGCCTTGTCACAAGAAGAAGCGGTCCGTCTCGGGCACAATAATATTGGAACAGAGCACATCTTACTAGGACTGGTTCGTGAAGGTGAAGGCATCGCTGCGAAAGCATTGCAGTCCCTCGGATTGGAAGTAGCAAAAATTCAGGAAGAAGTAGAAAAACTAATTGGTGTGGGCAAACAACCAATGCAATCTATTCACTATACCCCACGAGCAAAAAAGGTGGTAGAGCTGTCACAGGATGAGGCAAGAAAGCTAGGGCATTCCTATGTCGGAACAGAGCATATCCTTCTTGGTCTTATTCGTGAAGGTGAAGGGGTAGCAGCCCGGGTGCTTAATAATCTAGGTGTGAGCCTTAATAAAGCGAGACAACAGGTGCTTCAATTACTTGGGAGCAATGAATCTCAGGCAGGTCGTCAGGGCCGTGGGCAGCAGTCTAGTGCCAATACACCGACATTAGATTCACTAGCAAGAGATTTAACGGTAAGTGCGAAAGAGGGGAAAATAGACCCTGTTATCGGCCGTAGTAAAGAAATTGAACGTGTCATTCAAGTGCTTAGCCGTCGTACAAAGAATAACCCTGTTCTTATTGGTGAACCAGGTGTCGGGAAGACAGCTGTTGCAGAAGGTTTAGCACAGCAAATTATTGACAATGAGGTACCAGAAACATTACGGGATAAACGCGTTATGACCCTAGATATGGGTACAGTTGTTGCGGGTACAAAGTATCGTGGTGAGTTTGAGGATCGTCTTAAAAAGGTGATGGAAGAAATTCGCCAGGCGAACAATATTATACTGTTCATCGATGAATTACACACCCTAATCGGTGCTGGTGGTGCAGAAGGGGCGATCGATGCCTCCAATATTCTAAAACCATCCCTAGCACGTGGTGAACTGCAATGTATTGGTGCCACAACCATGGATGAGTATCGTAAATACATTGAAAAAGATGCAGCGCTTGAGCGTCGTTTCCAACCAATCCAAGTGGATGAACCAACATTGGATGAGACGATTCAAATTTTGAGTGGCTTGCGTGATAGATATGAAGCACATCACAGGGTAACGATAACGGACGAAGCGATTGAGGCAGCAGCAAATCTTTCTGACCGTTATATTACGGACCGCTTTTTACCTGATAAAGCAATTGATTTAATTGATGAGGCTGGTTCTAAGGTACGCTTGCGTTCCTACACCGTTCCACCAAATCTAAAAGATCTTGAACAAAAGCTAGAAGAAGTACGTAAAGAAAAAGACGCAGCTGTTCAAAGCCAGGAATTTGAAAAGGCAGCTTCTTTACGAGATTCTGAGCAACGCCTACGGGAAGAGCTAGATGAAACGAAAAATCAATGGAAAGAAAAGCAGGGACAAACAGATTCTGAAGTAACAGTAGAAGATATTGCTAGCGTTGTTTCCATCTGGACTGGAGTACCTGTTTCCAGATTAACGAAGGACGAGAGTGACCGTCTGTTAAACATGGAGGATACCTTACACAAACGCGTGATTGGCCAAGAGGAAGCAGTAAATGCAATCTCCAAAGCAATTCGCAGAGCGCGTGCTGGTTTGAAAGATCCGAAGCGACCAATTGGTTCTTTTATCTTCTTAGGACCAACAGGAGTTGGGAAAACGGAGCTTGCCCGTGCGCTAGCTGAGACTATGTTTGCCGATGAGGACGCTATGATCCGAATTGATATGTCCGAATATATGGAGAAGCATTCCACCTCAAGGCTTGTTGGGTCACCTCCAGGTTATGTGGGATATGATGAAGGTGGACAGCTAACAGAAAAAGTCCGTAGAAAACCTTATTCTGTTGTCCTGCTCGATGAAGTAGAGAAGGCACATCCAGAAGTATTTAACATTCTATTACAAGTCCTTGAAGATGGAAGGTTAACCGATTCTAAAGGGCGTTTAGTAGACTTCCGTAATACCGTGCTCATTATGACATCCAATGTGGGAGCAAGTGAGCTGAAACGGAGTAAGAACCTTGGTTTTACCCTTGGGGAAGAAGGCCAGGACTATAAAGATATGAAGGCAAAAGTAACAGAGGAAATGAAGAAAGCCTTCCGTCCTGAGTTCCTTAACCGTATTGATGAAATGATTGTCTTCCATTCTCTTGAGAAGAAGCATATGAAAGATATTGTCACTTTAATGGTCAATCAACTACAAAGTAGACTAAAAGAACAGGATATCAATTTCTCTCTTACTGATAAGGCAGTAGAAAAAATTGCGAATGAAGGATTTGATCCAGAATACGGTGCCAGACCGCTAAGACGTTCCATTCAAAAAAATATAGAAGACCTCTTATCAGAGGAGTTATTGAAGGGAACCATAGAAAAAGGTCAAAAAATAAAAATAGGGCTGAACAGTAAAGGGGAATACACCTTATTGCCGTAAAGATAGTCGCTATGAGATATGGTAAAAGCAGTTTGCTAACTTAGCATGGCCTATGAAAAGAGCTAGAAGATTAACGAGAATCTTCTAGCTTTTTTCAGAAGGCTTTTTTTAATCGGGATCCCATGCGCTACCTAATGTAGGACTTGGTTAGTAGTTTTTCTTCCCAATCTATAGCTAAATGTGGCATGAATATGGTAATTTTTAATTGAATTGATAGGAACCTGTAACTTTATAACGGTTCAAAACGTATATAATAGAAACAAAGAAGGGAATAAAGAGATGGCAAAACGAAAAACAAAATTTGTATGTCAAGAATGCGGTTATGAATCTGCCCGATGGATGGGCAAGTGCCCTGGCTGTAACAATTGGAACACACTTGTAGAAGAAATAGAAGCATCTGGTTCAGCAGGAAAGCATACATTCAATATAGGGTCCAAATCAGCAGGTAAGCCAGAAAAGATAACAGCAATCGAATCACAAAAAGAGCCAAGGATCACAACGGCGATGAAGGAATTTAACCGTGTGCTTGGTGGAGGGATTGTACCAGGATCCCTTGTTCTCATTGGGGGAGACCCAGGTATTGGGAAATCAACCCTACTATTACAAATTGCTTCCCAGCTTGCAGATAAACAATTAAATGTGCTTTATATCTCTGGAGAGGAATCTACACGTCAGACTAAGCTCCGTGCAGACAGACTCGGGGTAACATCAGACTTATTGTATGTATTATCTGAGACAAATTTATTTGATATAGCAAAACAGATTGAGGAAATAAAGCCATCGTTTGTCGTAGTAGACTCCATTCAAACGATATTTCGTGAAGAGATTTCAAGTGCCCCGGGCAGTGTCTCGCAGGTTAGGGAGTCTACAAGCGAATTAATGAAACTGGCAAAATCCAACGGTATCCCGATCTTTATTGTCGGACATGTTACGAAAGAAGGATCCATTGCCGGTCCTCGACTTTTGGAACACATGGTAGATGCCGTGCTGTATTTCGAAGGAGAACGACATCATAGCTACCGCATTTTACGTGGAGTGAAAAACAGGTTCGGTAGTACCAATGAAATGGGTATTTTTGAAATGAAGGAAGAAGGACTTCGTGAAGTAATGAATCCTTCCGAAATATTTCTAGAGGAGCGGTCACAGGGAGCAGCAGGTTCAACAGTCGTCGCTTCCATGGAAGGAACAAGGCCAGTACTTGTGGAAATCCAGGCACTTATATCTCCTTCAAGTTTCGGAAACCCTCGGCGAATGGCAACAGGCGTTGATAACAATCGTGTCCCATTATTAATGGCAGTGTTAGAAAAACGCGTCGGCCTTATGCTGCAAAACCAGGATGCTTATATAAAAGTTGCAGGCGGGGTTAAGCTTGATGAACCAGCAATTGATCTAGCAATTGCGGTAAGCATAGCCTCAAGTTTCCGCGATCAACCAACAAAAGGTGAAGATATATTTGTTGGAGAGGTCGGTTTAACAGGAGAGATTAGAAGAGTCTCCCGCATAGAACAACGGGTACAGGAAGCAGCAAAACTGGGCTTTAAACGGGTTATTTGTCCTAAGAAAAATTTGGATGGCTGGACTGCCCCAAAAGGGATAGAAGTAATTGGTGTTGATACTGTACAAGAAGCACTTAAGGTAGGGCTAGGTCAATAGAGTACCATTAAAATGGAAAACTAGTAAAAAAGGTTTGAAATAGAATTAGGAGTATGGTACCATTATACGTTTAACAAATTGATTATCACAAAAAAATATGCTATGATAACTGCCATAAACTGTATTTGCTTAATTACTAGATGCTTCTTAGACTTCAATTTTCTAACGCGGTGTACCGGTGTTCGGCAATAAATGGTAGTAAGCTTTTTTTCTTATATAAGGGTTAGAATTAATGAAAAAGGTAATAATAAGGGTTAGGAGGTGACAGTGGTGCTCAAAAGAATTGTTCATTTGTTTTTTATTGTATTGGGTGGAACCATTGGATATTTGTATATACCAGTAATTATAAATTTATTAGATTTTACGGATGCTAGTTGGGTAGCATCACCCTATTTAGGGACGGTTATAGGAGCCATTATTCTATTTTTCCTTTCCTACTGGTTGGGAGATTACATTGTCGGGTTTTTGAAATGGGTAGAAGAGTCTCTCATTAAATTGCCGGCAGGAGATTTGTTCTTTGGAAGTGTTGGCTTAATCGTTGGGTTAGTGATCGCATACTTTATTAGTGCTCCGTTACAGGATATTAATATTGAAGTAGTCTCACAGGTTTTACCGCTATTTATTATGATTCTTCTAGGCTACTTTGGATTCCAGGTTGGTTTTAGACGGAGAGAAGAGTTTGTTAATCTCATGAACATTAATAAAAGAGAACGTGATAAGCGGAAAACGCCTGATGAAGAACTGCTTGCTAACAATCATCCAAAACCTAAAATTCTGGATACAAGTGTCATTATTGATGGACGTGTTGCTGACATATGTCAGACAAAGTTTTTGGAAGGCACAATTGTTATCCCGCAATTTGTGCTTGGTGAGCTTCAACATATAGCTGATTCCTCGGATGTCTTAAAACGCAATAGAGGACGACGTGGCTTGGATGTACTAAATCGCATTCAAAAAGAGCTTCCTGTAGAGGTGCAAATTTACGAGGGAGACTTTGAAGAAATACAAGAAGTAGACAGTAAGCTGATTAAGCTTGCTAAGGTGATGGATGGTATTGTCGTAACAAACGATTTTAATTTGAATAAAGTTTGTGATCTGCAGAGCGTTGCCGTTCTGAATATCAATGATCTTGCCAATGCCGTAAAGCCGGTTGTTCTACCTGGTGAAGAATTAGTAGTCCAAGTGATTAAGGATGGTAAAGAACATAATCAAGGGGTTGCTTACCTTGATGATGGTACGATGATTGTAGTAGAAGAGGGCAGGGATTATATCGGAAAAACGATAGAAGTGCTGATAACCAGTGTCCTGCAGACGTCTGCTGGTCGCATGATCTTCGCTAAACCAAAATTACTTGAAAAAGCTTTATAAAAAGGGTATAACTAGTAAAGTGATAACAGAAATTGTTATCACTTTTTGATATACTTAGGAAAAGTGTTTAGAAGTTATGGGATTGGAAGAAACTAATACTTACCAATACAGCCATTAATAGCTTTTAATTAATACGATAACATACACACTAAAAAGGAATAATTAGGGGGCACTTATGATGACAAATCAAGTTCGTGTTCGATATGCACCAAGTCCAACTGGCCATTTGCATATTGGAAATGCGCGTACCGCATTATTTAACTATCTATATGGCAAACACTTTGATGGGAAGTTTATTATTAGAATTGAAGATACAGATGATAAACGAAACGTAGAAGGTGGAGAAGAAAGTCAGCTTGAGTTTCTAAAATGGCTTGGCATTGAATGGGATGAAGGAGCGGATATTGGTGGAAACTATGGTCCGTATCGCCAGACAGAGCGCCTTGACCTTTATAATAAATATGTGAAAGAGCTTCTTGAAAAAGACCTTGCCTACAAATGTTATATGACAGAAGATGAGCTCGAAGCAGAGCGTGAAGAACAACGGGCCAATGGACAGGTTCCGAAATATGCCGGTAAACATAGCAACCTAACCCCAGAACAAATAGAGCAATTTGAAAAAGAGGGACGGAAGCCGAGCATTCGCATGCGTGTTCCAGCTGGGAAAACATACACTTTTAAGGATCTAGTTCGAGATAATATTACGTTTGAATCAGAAGATTTTGGTGACTGGGTTATCGTGAAGAAAAACGGCATCCCTACGTATAATTTCGCAGTTGCGATTGATGATCACTTGATGGAAATTTCTCATGTGTTGCGCGGTGAAGAGCATATCTCTAACACACCAAAACAGATGATGGTATATGACGCATTTGGTTGGGAGCCACCAACATTTGGACATATGACTTTAATCTTGAATGAAGAGCGGAAAAAGCTTAGTAAACGGGACGAGCATATCCTGCAGTTTATTGAACAATACCGCAACCTGGGATACCTTCCAGAAGCATTGTTTAACTTTATTACATTGCTTGGATGGTCACCTGTTGGCGAGGAAGAAATATTTGATAAGCAAACATTAATCGAAATTTTTGATCCAGAGCGTTTATCTACTTCTGCGGCGATCTTTGATCGTCACAAACTGAAATGGATGAACAATGAATATATCAAAGCAATGGATCTGGATAAGGTAATCGACCTTGCGATGCCACAGCTAATCAAAGCGGGTAAACTCCCAGAGGATATGGATCAACAGAAGAGGGAATGGGCTGAAGCTGTCATCTCCCTATACCGTGAACAATTACGCTTCGGTGCTGAAATTGTTGAGCTTACTGAGCTATTCTTCAATGACTCACTGAATTATGATGAAGGTGCAATGGATGTTCTTCAAGAAGAGCAAGTACCGGAAGTATTGCAGGTTTTTGCGGACAAGCTTATTCATTTGGATAGCTTTAACAAGGACGATATAAAAGCTCAAATTAAAGCGACCCAAAAGGAAACAGGCCATCGTGGTAAGAAGTTATTTATGCCAATTCGCGTAGCTACTACTGGTCAGACACATGGTCCAGAACTTCCAATGGCTATTGAACTGCTTGGCAAAGAGGTTATTTTGCAACGATTGGATAAAGTTCTTAAACAATTGGGAGCGTAATGATTCACAACTTTAGGCAAATATAATATAGTATAGAATAAGTATTACAGATTTAATTATCTTGGGGTGGAGGGACAATGTAAGCGGCGTTTAGCTCATTTTGCTACTAACTAGCTAGCAGTGCTGCTTTAAAGTTTATTGTCCTTTCTGCTTATTCATATAGAACGTTGAAGAGGGAAAGTAAAAAACAAGCTGCTTATCCAGAGAGAACCACCTTGGCTGTGAGTGGTTTTGGGCGTTGTTTTTGAAGTGCTCCTCGGAGTCCGTTATGGAATATAAGTACATAACGGCGGTACTCTCCCGTTACGAGAGATTTGAGTTGGGAGGAGCTTTCCTCCAAACAGAGTGGGACCGCGCTAAAGCGTCTCTGTGTATACATGCACAGGGGCGCTTTTTTTATACGTTGAAAACGTATTTCATTGCACGTTAAGAAAGTATTAAATTTCAGCAAGGAAGCAAAAGCCGACGCAGTGAAAATTTTGAGGTTCCAACTATAAGAAAGACTTCCACATTGGCTAAAGGACGAGCGAATGCGGGTTTTTCTAATCAAGGCATGACACGAATTAGCAAAGGAGGTTCGGCTTACTTGGGGATGTTTAAACGAATGAAGGAAGATATGGATGTTGTGTTTGAACAAGATCCGGCTGCACGTAGCTATATAGAGGTGCTTTTAACCTACTCAGGCTTACATGCCGTTTGGGCACATCGCATCGCACATGCTTTTTATAAGCGAAAGCTATATTTTATTGCGCGGATTATCTCGCAGGTGGCAAGGTTTTTAACAGGTATAGAAATACACCCTGCGGCCAATATTGGTAGACGACTATTTATTGACCATGGAATGGGCGTTGTTATCGGGGAAACCTGTGATATTGGAGATAATGTGACCATCTTCCAAGGCGTAACCCTAGGGGGAACTGGTAAGGAAAAGGGGAAGCGACATCCCACATTAAAAGATCATGCTCTTATTGCAACAGGGGCTAAGGTTCTTGGATCAATTACCATTGGGGAAAGTGCAAAAGTAGGTGCTGGTTCTGTGGTCCTGATAGATGTACCAGATCATGCAACCGTTGTTGGAATACCAGGCAAAATAGTAAAACAAAATGGGGAGAAAGTAAGTAGACAGCTTGATCATAATAACTTACCGGACCCTGTACAGGATCGCTGTCAGCACTTACAGGGGCAAATAGATGCACTGAAACTCGAATTAGCTCAATTGAAGGAAGGGAATAGCAATGGCGATAAAAATTTATAATACACTTACACGACAAAAAGAAGAATTTAAACCTTTAGAAGAAGGAAAGGTCAGCATGTATGTCTGCGGGCCAACTGTCTATAACTACATTCATATTGGAAACGCCCGACCGGCAATTGTGTTTGATACGGTGAGGAGATATTTTGAATATGAAGGCTTTAAAGTCGACTATGTGCTTAATTTTACGGATGTAGATGATAAAATCATCAGAACAGCGAAGGAACTAGGGGAAGAGGTACCATCCATTGCTGACCGCTTTATCAATGCGTATCTTGAGGATGTTGGCGCATTAGGGGTGAAAGAAGCCACCCATAATCCAAGGGTAATGGAGACAATGGACGATATCATTGCATTTATTCAGGTGCTTATAGATAAAGGGTATGCCTATGCGGTGGATGGCGATGTGTATTTCAAACCACGCGCATTTGATGGCTACGGAAAGCTATCGCATCAATCAATTGATGAGCTTCGTTCCGGGGCAAGAATTCAAATTGGCGAGAAGAAAGAGGATCCGCTTGACTTCGCTCTCTGGAAAAGTGCCAAGGAGGATGAAATTGCTTGGGATACGCCATGGGGAAAAGGTAGACCAGGCTGGCATATTGAATGCTCGGCAATGGCTAAGAAATACCTTGGGGATACGATCGACATTCATGCTGGTGGGCAGGACCTTGCTTTTCCACACCATGAAAATGAAATAGCACAATCCGAAGCTATGACAGGTAAATCCTTTGCAAGATACTGGATGCATAATGGATATATTAATATTGAAAACGAAAAAATGTCTAAATCACTTGGGAACTTTGTTCTGACAAGGGATTTGATTAATCACCATGATCCCCAGGTACTTCGCTTTTTTATGCTAAGTGTGCATTATCGTAATCCGATTAATTTTACAGAAGAGCTTTTAGAAAGCGCTAAAAACAGTATGGAACGTATTAAGACTTCCTACTTTAATCTTGAGCATCGAAAAGCTTCTAGTATGAATTTGGATAATAATACAGAGTGGCTAAAGCAAATCCAAGAGCACAAGAAAGCCTTCGAGCAGTCCATGGAGGATGACTTTAATACAGCTAATGCCATTTCGGTCTTATTTGATTTAGCAAAAGATGCGAATGTGTATTTGGAATCCAAGCAAACGTCCACGCATGTTATTGAAGCATTTCAAGAGGCAATTGCAACCTTGCTAAAGGTACTAGGGATAGAGTTGAACGAGGAAGCTGGTTTATTGGATGAAGAAGTAGACTCTTTAATCCAGGAAAGAAATGAAGCCAGAAAAAACCGTAACTTTGCAAGAGCTGATGAAATTAGAGACAATCTGAAGGAACAGAATATTATTCTTGAAGATACACCACAAGGAGTACGCTGGAAGAGGGGTTAACAATGGAGCGGAATGTAAAGCAAATGAAAAGTCTGGCTCTTGCCTATATGGGGGATGCGATCTATGAAGTTTATGTACGTGAGCATCTCCTGGACTCCGGCCAAGTGAAACCACACCAGCTCCATCAGCGGGCAATACGGTTTGTATCTGGAAAAGCGCAAGCAAATATAATCTTGCATTGGCTTGAGGTAAAGCATTTAACGGAAGAAGAGGAAAAAATCGTAGCCCGGGGGCGGAATGCCAAGTCGGGCACGATTCCTAAAAATATAAGTGTACAAACCTATCGTTACAGTACAGCATTTGAAGCGTTAATTGGCTATCATTACTTAATGAAAAATGAAGCAAGATTACAAGAGCTCTTGCAGGAGGCGATTGAATGGACAGAAGCGAGGATGGAGTAAAAGTGGATCAAGAAATGATTATTGGGAAAAACCCTGTAATGGAAGCATTAAAGTCAGGGAGATCGGTTAATAAGGTGATGGTTTCAGAGCAATTAAACAGCAATATGCTAGGAAAACTCAATCAAGCAGCAAAAGAAGCGGGAACTGTCGTGCAGAAGGTTCCAAAGAACAAATTGGATCAGTTATCTAAGGAGAATCACCAGGGTGTTATTGCGTATGTTGCCTCATACCAGTATGCCTCATTGGATGACTTATTTAATAAGGCGGAAGAAAAGCAGGAAGCCCCGTTCTTCATCATTTTAGATGAGTTGGAAGACCCGCATAACCTCGGTTCTATCCTCCGGACGGCAGATGCAGTGGGCGTGCACGGTGTCATTATTCCAAAACGGCGATCAGTAGGGTTAACGGCAACTGTGGCAAAAACGTCAGCTGGTGCGATAGAGCATATACCAGTTGCGCGTGTGACGAATATTGCTAACACAATCGATGAACTGAAAGAACGGAATGTATGGGTTGTCGGAACAGAAGCAGAAGCAACCGAAGATTATCGTCACTTAGATGGGGCTATGCCAATTGCTCTTGTGATTGGGAATGAAGGAAAAGGAATAAGTCGCTTAGTTCGTAAAAAATGTGATTGGACTGTGAGCCTGCCGATGGTTGGAGCAGTTTCCTCCTTGAATGCTTCGGTAGCATGTGGCCTGTTGCTGTATGAGGTATTCCGTAAAAGACATCCGGCTGGTGGTTAAGAATGATCGTTCTTGTGGTAGATGGATATAACATCATTGGCGACTGGGAGGAACTGAAGCAGCTCAAGGAGAAAGAAATCGGACAAGCCCGAGATAGGCTCATTGAACTAATGGCAGAATATCAAGCCTATTCAGGCCATCGGGTTATCGTGGTGTTTGACGCTTATTATGTTAGAGGGGTCACAAGTAAAACCAAAACATTTAAAGTTGAAGTGATCTATACAAAGGAAAAAGAAACAGCAGACGAATGTATCGAAAAGTTGGTAAAGACCTTAAAGAATGTACAAACACAAGTCTATGTTGCTACATCTGATTATGCCGAACAACGGACAATCTTTGGACAAGGTGCACTTAGAAAGTCCGCAAGAGAATTACAAATTGAATTAAAAAATATTGAACGAGATATTGAAGCAACAATTGAGCAGCACAAAAAAGTGCAGTCTAAAAGTAAAATTGTGCTGAACGAAGAAATCATGGAAAAATTCGAGAAGTGGAGAAGAGGCGGCTTATAAAGCCGTCTTTTTGATTGGTGGCTTGGCTGGAATGGTTCAATCAACCGGAAGAGTGCTCCCATCGATCACAAGAGCGGTTCAATCAACGAGAAGAGTGCTCCAATCGATGAAAAGAGCGGTTCAATCAACCGGAGGAGTGTTCCAATCGATTAGAAGAGCGGTTCAATCAACCAGAAGAGCACTCCAATCGATCAGGAGAACGGTCCAACCACCCCAAAGACCGTCCAAATCATCCTCTCGCCACGCTTTAATTTCAAAGAGCTACTAAATTCTTCCTGCCTTGTATTGACTAAGATAAAACGCTTCCTGTATACTATTCATAATAGTAACGGAAATAGCGCGGTTAGGAAATCCAACAAGTAATAGCCCTTACATTGTTGTAATGGAAAAGCAAGTGTTTCAAACCGCTATACTCTCGTTATAGTGACTGCGTTGTAGTCAGGGGGTCAAACTTGGTGAATGTCAAGCCATTACAGACAGATACAGTGAACTTTCAAACGCTTGATGACGATGAGGTACTACAATTAGTGCATGCCGGAAATAGTCATGCGCTTGATTTCCTAATTCATAAATATCGTAATTTTGTACGTGCTAAAGCGCGCACCTATTTCTTAATCGGCGCGGATAAAGAGGATATTATTCAGGAAGGAATGATTGGCCTTTACAAAGCGATTCGTGACTTCGATGGGGACAAGTTATCTTCCTTTAAAGCTTTTGCTGAGCTATGTGTTACAAGACAAATCATTACGGCTATAAAAACAGCGACAAGGCAAAAGCATATCCCGCTCAACTCCTATGTGTCGTTGGACAAGCCAATGTACGATGAGGAGTCCGAGCGAACGCTGCTCGATGTTATAGCAGGTTCCAAGGCAATTGATCCACAGGAAATGCTTTTGCACAGAGAAAAGTTCGGCGACATGGAACTGAAATTATCTGAATTGTTAAGCGAGTTAGAAAAGAAAGTGCTCCATCTTTATCTTGATGGCTGCACTTATCAGGAGATCTCAGGTAAGTTGAATCGGCACGTGAAATCAATTGATAATGCGCTGCAGCGGGTGAAGAAAAAATTAGAGCAATTACTAGAAGCAAACGACGTCTCCTACTAAGGGCGCGTTGACACAAAGCTATAACCATGCTACATTATTAGTATATTTTGCACCTTTAGAAAAGATGACGCTTTGTGATGGGACAACCTCACATATGGGGTGAAGAGATGAATAAAAAGATAACGTTGGCGTGTGCAATTTGTCTAAGTAGAAATTATTCAACAAATAAGAACGCATCCACAAATGCAGAGCGCTTGGAAGTGCGTAAATACTGCAAAACATGTGGAAAGCATACGTTGCACCGAGAAACAAAATAAATAAATGTTTATCAGCATATTGGGGATTCCGGTAAACGATGGGGGTTACAAGCATGTTTAAGTTTTTGCGAAATGTTTCTAGAGAAATGAAGAAAGTCAGCTGGCCAAAAGGAAAAGAACTAACAAGTTACACCATAACGGTTATTTCTACGGTAGCCTTTGTGGCAGTATTTTTCTTTCTAATTGACCTTGGAATAACTCAAATTTTGAATCTGCTATAATATTTGTTGAATAATTACAATATAATTATGCTATAATGGAAATCAATAGCACATTTCAGGAAACCCGTCTCAACGGGTTTTTTAAATTGTCTTAAAAAGTAGCACAAACATAAAGTGAAACTTCAATCGGTGGAAGCTTTCGAATTTCGCCCACTGATTGTTAGTTGAACGAATCGGGGTGTTAGTGTCCGTTTCTGCCCACTTAAATATCCCCGTTTCATTTCAAGTTTTAAAGTGGAGTTTTACGGACGGTTACACCGGGATAAATTCGACATCTATAACTTTTAAATAAAGGGAGGGAAGGGCAAGTAATATTGTCCTGTGAAAATGGAGAAAAATTGGTATGTGGTTCATACGTACTCTGGTTATGAAAATAAAGTAAAAATGAACTTAGAAAAGCGGGTAGAGACAATGGGTATGGAAGACAAGATTTTCCGTGTCATTGTTCCTGAAGATGAAGAAACCGAAATCAAAAACGGGAAAAAGAAAGTAACGAAGAAAAAATTCTTCCCTGGCTATGTTCTAACTGAAATGGTTATGACGGATGACTCTTGGTATGTTGTTCGAAACACACCAGGGGTTACAGGCTTTATTGGATCTAGTGGGGGCGGAACGAAGCCAACACCACTATTGCCAGATGAAGTGGAAACCGTGTTAAAACGGATGGGTGTGGCAGAGTCTGTTGTACAAGTAGACTTTGACTTGAAAGAAAATGTCCGTGTAACTGACGGGCCGTTTACTGACTTTACTGGTTCAATTGAACATATCGACATCGATAAACAGAAAGTCAAAGTGCATGTTAATATGTTTGGCAGGGAAACACCTGTAGAATTAGATTTTTCACAGGTTGAAAAACTGTCCTAGAAGCTGTTTTGGAAGAAATGATAAGACAAGACCTTGCAATATTTTTAAATTCATGCTAAAATTCTTTTGTTATTCATGCACTCTAAATCGAGAGCAATGGAAAATAGGAGTGGGAGGGGAAAATCCCCTATTACCACATCACGGACTTTAAGGAGGTGTGTCTCGTGGCTAAAAAAGTAATCAAGCTAGTAAAGCTACAAATTCCAGCTGGGAAAGCGAATCCGGCACCACCAGTAGGACCTGCACTAGGTCAAGCGGGTGTTAATATCATGGGATTCTGTAAAGAATTCAACGCACGTACTCAAGATCAAGCGGGTATGATTATCCCTGTTGAAATCACGGTTTTCGAAGACCGTTCATTTACATTTATTACGAAAACTCCACCAGCAGCAGTGTTGTTGAAAAAAGCAGCAGGTATTGAAACTGCTTCAGGTGAGCCGAACCGTAATAAAGTCGCTACTGTTAAACGCGATAAAGTAAAAGAAATCGCAGAAACAAAAATGCCTGATTTAAACGCCGCTGATGTTGAAGCAGCGATGCGCATGGTTGAAGGAACTGCGCGCAGCATGGGTATTACAATCGAGGACTAATTAGCGGAAGTGCCCGTTAAACGGTTCTTTTTAAGAACAAATACGGTACAGGTTGCGAATAGTATGCCATACTCGCAACCTTTTTCGTGAATGTGACCCATCCTCGGGGATGGGCTCACAGCTTTACAGAAGCGAGTCGGCTTTTGTAAGTGGGAGGTATTACCGTTATAACCACAATAGAGGAGGAAATAAAAATGGCTAAAAAAGGTAAAAAGCATCAAGAAGCTGCAAAGCTTGTTGATCGTTCAAAATCATACGAAGTAGCTGAAGCAGTTTCTCTTGTGAAAGAGGTAGCTAAAGCTAACTTTGACGAAACAGTAGAAGCAGCTTTCCGTTTGGGAGTAGACCCTAAGAAAGCAGACCAGCAAATCCGTGGAGCAATGGTACTACCACACGGTACTGGTAAAACACAACGTGTATTGGTTTTCGCAAAAGGCGAAAAAGCAAAAGAGGCAGAAGCAGCTGGAGCTGACTATGTTGGAGAATCTGATTACATCAATAAAATTAACCAAGGTTGGTTCGAGTTTGACGTAATTGTTGCTACTCCAGACATGATGGCTGAAGTTGGTAAACTTGGTCGCGTATTGGGACCAAAAGGCTTAATGCCAAACCCTAAAACTGGAACTGTAACGTTTGAAGTTGAAAAAGCGGTGAAGGATATCAAAGCAGGTAAAGTAGAATACCGCGTTGATAAACAATCTAACATCCACGTTCCAATCGGGAAAATCTCTTTTGACAACGATAAATTAATCGAAAACTTCGTGGCTCTTACAGAACAGCTTGTAAAAGTTAAACCACAGGCTGCTAAAGGAACTTATATGAAGAATGCTTCTATAGCTTCTACAATGGGTCCTGGAGTTAAAGTAGATGTAACAACTTACACTCGTCGTTAATTAGTGGTTGACTCTCGGGGAAACCTGAGGTATACTAAGAGGCGTTGAATAAAAGAATACGTTGTACCGTAGACAGTAGGGGCGGATCCATCCGCTTAATATCCTGCCGAGGTGTTTATAAAACAGATCGATGAATCCCTATGATTATCGTATGTTATAGTAAGCTCCCGTGTCTGCGCGGGAGCTTCTTTTGTTTATAAAACAAGAACAATAAGAAGTTGCGCTTCTCTGGTTAATTCCAGGTGGCCTGTTCTTATTGGCTCTGTGCAGATTCGGTTTCCTTTACGGTATGATCAATTGTCAAACAGGAGGTGGAAGAATGTCCGGTATTATTGAGCAAAAGAAACAAGTTGTAGATGAAATCACTGAAAAATTCCGTGCAAGCCAAACTTCTGTAGTTGTAGACTACCGCGGGCTTGATGTTGCGGAAGTTACAGAATTACGTAAACAACTACGTGAAGCTGGAATTGATTTCAAAGTATACAAAAACTCAATGGCTCGCCGTGCTGTTGAAGCTGCTGAGTTAAATGATCTAAGCGATGTGTTGGTTGGACCAACTGCTTTAGCTTTCAGTAACGATGATGTAGTAGCGCCAGCAAGAATTCTTAACGATTTCGCGAAAAAACACGAAGCGTTGGAAATTAAAGGTGGAGTAATTGAAGGGAAAGTTGCAACCCTTGATCAAATCAAAGAGCTTGCAGATCTTCCGAATTACGAAGGCATGGTTTCTATGCTGCTTAGCGTGCTTACAGCACCAGTACGAAACTTCGCATACGCTGCAAAAGCTATTGCGGAGCAAAAAGAAGAACAAGGCGCATAATCTGTGCCTAGCAGGATAAATAAATTACATTTAAAATAGGAGGCAATTTTATCATGACTAAAGAACAAATCATTGATGCGATTAAAGAAATGTCAGTTCTAGATCTTAATGACCTAGTTAAAGCAATTGAAGAAGAATTTGGTGTAACAGCTGCAGCGCCAGTAGCGGTAGCAGGTGGAGCAGGAGCTGGAGAAGCTGCTGAAGAGAAAACAGAATTTGATGTAGTGCTTGAAAGTGCTGGAGCATCTAAAATCAAAGTTGTTAAAGCAGTACGTGAAATCACTGGTCTTGGTCTTAAAGACGCAAAAGATCTAGTTGATAACGCACCAAAAGCTATCAAAGAAGCTGTATCTAAAGATGAAGCTGAAGAAGTTAAAGGCAAGCTAGAAGAAGCAGGCGCTTCTGTAGCAGTTAAGTAATTTCCATAATGGGAGCTCGTCGTATTTCATGCGACGGGCTCTCTATGTATAAACCCTTATCGATAGCAATCCAGCTATTCGTATCTTCGCAAAACTATTAAAAAGTAGGTGCCAAATGTCTGAGCATTACTTCTCACAACAACCTCATTCTAAACGTTCACCAAAGACATGGAGTTATACATTACGCGGGACATCCTACACCTTTACTAGCGATGTCGGGGTATTTTCAAAAAATGACGTTGATTTTGGGTCCCGATTGCTTATTGAGCAATTCACGGAGCCGAAAGTAGACGGAGATATTCTGGATATGGGGTGTGGTTATGGCCCAATCGGCATTACGCTGGCAGACGAATTCGCTGAACGCCATGTATTCATGGCAGATGTGAATGAACGGGCAGTGGAGCTTGCCGAAAAAAACGCACAATTAAACCATGTATCCAATACAACAGTGTTCCAAAGTGATCTCTTTGCAAAAGTAAACAAGAGAGACTTTGCTGCGATATTAACAAACCCTCCAATAAGAGCTGGAAAAAAAGTGGTCCACCAATTGTTTGAAGAAGCCCATGCCGCTTTAGCTGAGGGCGGGGAGCTCTGGATTGTGATTCAGAAAAAGCAAGGTGCCCCATCAGCCATCAAAAAGTTGGAAACATTGTTTGGAGAAGTAGAAACGATGGCGAAAGATAAAGGCTATTTTATATTGCGGGCTATTAATGTTTGACCGCTCTATTTTGTTATGTTAAGATAGGAAAATGCTAACATGGGGGTTCTTCTGTCAAGAAGTATTTTCATAAAAATTGAAACGTATATTTTATAAGTCTTCGGGGACACTTGTAAAATCGGGTAAAATAAGAGACGGTTTTTTTAATAAAAAGCCTTTTTTCTATTTTTATTTTGCGTTTCTCTAGCATTTTTTACGTATTATTCTACTTGTAATCACTCCGAATTACAAGTTGTTCAGTATGTTTGCTGGGCATTTTATGTTTGTTTGCTAGAACCGGAAAGCAGGCTATTTTAGTATGTTTTCCTAAATATAATAACCCATTCCGAGTAGAGAAATCTATAAAGAATGCATGATTTAAGGGGTGAAGCAGTTGACAGGTCAACTAGTTCAGTATGGACGGCACCGCCAACGCAGGAGCTATGCGCGCATTAGTGAAGTATTAGAGTTGCCAAACCTAATCGAGATTCAAACCGCTTCTTATGAGTGGTTCTTAGAAGAAGGTTTGCGGGAAATGTTTAGAGACATCTCTCCTATTGAAGATTTTACAGGTAATTTATCGCTAGAGTTTGTGGATTACAGTCTCAGTGAGCCAAAATACCCTGTAGATGAATCAAAAGAAAGAGACGTTACGTACAATGCTCCGCTTCGCGTGAAGGTCCGTTTGATTAATAATGAGACCGGTGAAGTAAAAGAGCAGGAAGTATTTATGGGTGATTTCCCATTAATGACAGATACAGGTACTTTCGTAATTAATGGTGCGGAACGAGTAATTGTTTCCCAGCTCGTACGTTCACCAAGTGTCTACTATAATGAAAAGATAGACAAAAACGGTAAAAGGGGTGTAGCTGCTACGGTTATTCCCAATAGGGGAGCTTGGCTAGAGTTTGAAACAGATGCCAAGGACGTTGCCTATGTTCGTATCGACCGTACACGTAAGTTGCCGATCACGGTGCTTCTTCGTGCCCTTGGTTTTGGTACAGATCAGGAAATCATTGATCTTCTTGGTGATAATGAGTACCTTAAAAACACTCTTGAAAAAGATAATACAGAAACCACGGAAAAAGCGCTACTGGAAATTTATGAGCGTCTTCGTCCTGGTGAGCCACCAACAGTTGAAAATGCTAAAAGTCTATTAGTATCACGTTTCTTTGATCCTAAGCGATATGATTTAGCTCATGTTGGGCGCTATAAAATGAATAAAAAATTACACATAAAAAACCGCCTATTCAACCAAGTGTTGGCTGAAACGGTAGTGGATCAGGAAACTGGTGAAGTTCTTGCAGAGAAAGGCGACAAGCTAGAACGTAAACTATTAAATAAACTAATCCCTTATCTTGATAAAGCGGAAGAGAAGCTTGGCGAAATTACAAGCGAGCCAAAAGATGGCGTTCTTGAAGAAGATATTACGTTACAATCCATTAAAATCGTAGATCCAACAGACCCTAGTGGTGAAAGAGTGCTTAACGTAATCGGAAATGCTGATGTGGATACTAGCGTGAAGAACATTACACCTGCTGATATCCTTTCATCAATCAGTTACTTCTTTAACCTATTACACCGAGTAGGGGACACAGATGACATTGACCATCTAGGTAATCGTCGTTTGCGTTCAGTTGGTGAATTGTTGCAAAACCAATTCCGTATTGGTTTGTCACGTATGGAGCGTGTCGTGCGTGAGAGAATGTCCATTCAGGATACTTCTAGCATTACACCACAACAATTAATCAATATTCGTCCGGTTATTGCGTCTATTAAAGAATTCTTTGGTAGCTCACAGTTATCCCAGTTTATGGACCAGACGAATCCACTAGCAGAGTTGACGCATAAACGTCGTCTATCTGCACTTGGACCAGGTGGTTTGACACGTGAGCGTGCTGGATTTGAAGTACGTGACGTTCACTATTCCCACTATGGTCGTATGTGTCCGATTGAAACACCAGAGGGTCCAAACATCGGTTTGATTAACTCTCTGTCCAGTTATGCAAAAGTGAACAAGTTCGGATTTATCGAAACACCTTATCGTCGGGTAGATCCTGAAACAGGTAAGGTTACAGCGCAGATTGATTATCTGACAGCAGATGAAGAAGATAATTACGTTGTTGCACAGGCAAATGCGAAATTAGGCGATGAAGGAAACTTTGTTGACGAAGAAGTAATTGCTCGTTTCCGCGGGGAGAACACCATTGTTCCACGTGATCAAATTGATTACATGGACGTATCTCCTAAACAGGTTGTATCTGCTGCGACAGCATGTATTCCTTTCTTGGAGAATGATGACTCCAACCGTGCATTAATGGGTGCGAACATGCAACGTCAGGCTGTTCCTTTGATGAACCCGGAAGCACCGATTGTTGGTACTGGTATGGAATATGTAGATGGTAAAGACTCAGGTGCCGCTATTATTTGTCGCCATGAAGGAATCGTGGAACGCGTAGAAGCGAAAGAAATCTACGTACGTCGTATTTCTGAAGTGGATGGTAAAGAAGTAGAAGGTGACGTAGATCGTTACAAGCTACAGAAGTACATTCGTTCCAACCAAGGAACTTGTTACAACCAACGCCCGATCGTAAGTGGAGGCGACCGAGTAACAAAAGGCGAAATCTTAGCTGATGGTCCATCCATGGAAAATGGAGAACTGGCGCTAGGACGTAATGTTCTTGTAGGATTTATGACCTGGGAAGGTTATAACTATGAGGATGCCATCATCATGAGTGAGAGACTTGTAAAAGACGATGTTTATACTTCTATTCACATCGAAGAATATGAGTCTGAAGCACGTGATACAAAGCTTGGACCAGAAGAAATTACAAGAGATATCCCGAACGTCGGGGAAGATGCATTGAAAAACCTTAATGAGCATGGAATTATCCGTATTGGTGCTGAGGTAACAGACGGTGACATTCTTGTAGGGAAAGTAACGCCAAAAGGGGTTACAGAACTATCCGCTGAAGAGCGTTTGCTACATGCTATCTTCGGTGAAAAAGCTCGGGAAGTTAGAGATACATCCTTACGTGTACCACATGGTGCTGGCGGTATTGTTCATGATGTTAAAATCTTCAACCGTGAAGATGGAGACGAACTGCCACCAGGTGTAAATCAACTTGTTCGTGCATATATCGTCCAAAAACGTAAAATTCATGAGGGCGATAAAATGGCAGGACGTCATGGTAACAAAGGTGTAATTTCTAAAATTTTACCTGAAGAAGATATGCCGTTCATGCCGGATGGCACACCAATTGATATCATGCTTAACCCATTAGGGGTACCATCACGTATGAATATCGGACAGGTGTTTGAACTACATCTAGGAATGGCTGCAAGACAGCTTGGACTACATGTTGCATCACCAGTATTTGATGGTGCTACAGAAGAAGATGTATGGGAAACACTTGAAGAAGCGGGAATGCCTCGTGACGCGAAAACTATTCTTTATGATGGTAGAAGCGGTGAGCCATTTGATAACCGTGTGTCTGTTGGTGTCATGTACATGATCAAACTTGCTCACATGGTTGATGATAAATTACACGCCCGTTCAACAGGTCCTTATTCACTTGTAACGCAACAACCACTAGGTGGTAAAGCACAATTCGGTGGACAGCGTTTCGGTGAGATGGAGGTTTGGGCACTTGAGGCATATGGTGCTGCGTATACACTACAGGAAATATTAACTGTTAAATCAGATGATATTGTCGGTCGTGTGAAAACTTATGAGTCCATTGTTAAAGGTGACAATGTCCCTGAACCAGGCGTTCCAGAATCTTTCAAAGTATTAATCAAAGAACTTCAAAGTCTTGGAATGGATGTTAAAATGCTTTCCAGTGATGAACAAGAAATTGATATGCGCGAATTGGAAGAAGAGGAAACACAACAGGCAAGTAAACTCAATTTAGAAATAGAAGGTAACTAAAAGTTGGATGGCAGGTTCCTATAGGGTTAGGAACCTCCCCCCACTTTTAATGTATATATAACGCATAAATAAGCTTGTGGTAAATTTTTGGACACTAAAAGGGAGGTAGGCCCCTTGCTAGATGTAAATAATTTTGAGTATATGAAAATAGGGTTGGCTTCACCAGAAAAGATCCGTTCATGGTCATACGGTGAGGTAAAAAAACCTGAAACAATTAACTATCGGACACTAAAGCCAGAAAAAGACGGCCTGTTTTGTGAACGTATTTTTGGACCGCAAAAAGACTGGGAATGTCATTGTGGAAAATACAAACGAGTTCGTTATAAAGGCGTTGTTTGTGACCGATGTGGTGTGGAAGTAACAAAAGCAAAAGTACGCCGTGAGCGTATGGGACATATTGAATTAGCAGCTCCTGTTTCCCATATTTGGTATTTCAAAGGAATCCCAAGCCGAATGGGTCTTGTGCTAGATATGTCACCACGAGCATTGGAAGAAGTTATTTATTTTGCTGCATATATTGTTACAGAGACAGGTAACACACCATTAGAAAAGAAGCAACTATTGTCAGAGAAAGAATACCGCGCTTATTATGACAAGTACGGAAAAACGTTTAAAGCTCAAATGGGTGCAGAAGCAATCCGTAAGCTTCTTCAAGACATTGACCTAGAAAAAGAAGTCGATGCAATGAAAGAAGAATTGAAGACAGCTCAAGGACAACGAAGAACACGTGCAATTAAACGTCTAGAGGTACTTGAATCATTCCGTAATTCCGGTAATGATACTTCTTGGATGGTATTGGACGTATTACCTGTTATTCCACCAGAAATCCGTCCAATGGTACAACTGGATGGTGGGCGTTTTGCCACTTCTGATTTAAATGATTTGTATCGTCGTGTAATTAACCGTAACAACCGTCTTAAACGACTATTGGATCTTGGAGCACCAAGCATTATCGTACAAAACGAGAAGCGGATGCTACAAGAAGCGGTAGATGCACTAATTGATAATGGCCGTCGCGGTCGTCCTGTGACTGGTCCTGGTAATAGACCGCTTAAATCCCTTTCACATATGCTTAAAGGGAAACAGGGTCGTTTCCGTCAAAACTTGCTAGGTAAACGTGTTGACTACTCTGGTCGTTCTGTTATCGTCGTTGGTCCACATTTGAAAATGTATCAATGTGGTCTACCGAAGGAAATGGCACTAGAATTATTCAAACCATTTATCATGAAAGAGCTCGTTTCAAAAGGTATTGCGCACAACATCAAATCTGCTAAGCGGAAAATAGAACGTGTGCACCCAGAGGTTTGGGATGTATTGGAAGAAGTAATTAAGGAGCATCCTGTATTACTTAACCGTGCACCAACGCTTCACAGATTGGGAATCCAGGCATTTGAGCCAACATTGGTAGAAGGCCGGGCAATTAGGTTACATCCACTTGTATGTACAGCATATAACGCTGACTTTGATGGAGACCAAATGGCTGTCCACGTGCCGTTATCTGCAGAAGCGCAAGCTGAAGCGCGTATCTTGATGCTTGCAGCACAGAACATCTTAAATCCGAAAGATGGAAAACCAGTTGTTACACCTTCTCAGGATATGGTATTAGGAAACTACTACTTAACTCTAGAACGTGAGGGTGCACTTGGGGAAGGTACTGTCTTTAAAGATCTTAATGAAGCAGTACTATCTTACCAAAACGGGTATGTACATCTTCATACACGGATAGCTGTTCAGGCTTCAAGTCTAAATAATAAAACATTTACAGAAGAGCAACACAATCAGTTGCTAATTACAACGGTTGGGAAGCTTATTTTCAATAACATTCTTCCTGAGTCCTTCCCGTATATTAATGAGCCGACACAAAGTAACTTGGAGATCGAAACTCCGGAGAAATACTTTGTTGCTAATGGCACAAATATTAAGGAAGAGATAAAATCTCGAGATATTATCAAGCCGTTTAAGAAAGGTTTCCTTGGTGATATCATCGCTGAAGTCTTTAAGAAATTTAAGATCAGTGAAACGTCTAAAATGCTTGATAGAATGAAGGATCTCGGATTCAGCTATTCTACGAAGGCGGGTATGACTGTTGGTATCTCTGATATTGTGGTACTACCAGAAAAAGAAACAATTCTTGTAGAAGCACAGAAGAAAGTAGATAATGTCTTAAAACAATTCCGTCGTGGTCTGATTACAGATGAAGAGCGTTATGACAGAGTTATCGCTGTTTGGTCACAAGCGAAGGACAATATCCAAGAAAAACTTATGAAGTCACTTAGTGAACGTAACCCAATCTTCATGATGAGTGATTCAGGGGCGAGGGGTAATGCCTCCAACTTCACACAGCTTGCTGGTATGCGTGGTCTAATGGCCAACCCGGCTGGTAAGATTATTGAGTTACCGATCAAGTCAAGTTTCCGAGAAGGACTTACAGTACTAGAGTACTTTATCTCCACTCACGGTGCGCGTAAAGGACTTGCCGATACTGCCTTGAAGACAGCGGACTCTGGTTACCTAACCCGTCGTCTCGTTGACGTTGCGCAAGATGTTATTGTCCGTGAAGATGACTGTGGTACTGATAGAGGCTTAACTGTTTCAGCTCTAACTGACGGAACAGAATTGATTGAACCACTTATCGACCGTTTAATTGGTCGTACTGCGTTCCATCCTGTGAAGCACCCTGAAACCAACGATATCATCGTAGATCATGATGAGTTGATTTCAGAGGACCAAGCGAAGCAAATTGTGGAAGCAGGCATTGAAGAGGTTACCATTCGTACGGCGTTTACTTGTAACACGAAACATGGCGTTTGTCAGAAGTGTTATGGCCGTAACCTTGCTACAGGAGCCGATGTAGAAGTTGGCGAAGCAGTAGGAATTATCGCAGCACAATCCATCGGAGAGCCAGGTACACAGCTAACAATGCGTACCTTCCATACAGGTGGGGTTGCTGGAGACGATATTACCCAAGGTTTACCGCGTATCCAAGAGTTGTTTGAAGCGCGTAACCCGAAAGGTCAAGCTGTAATTAGTGAAGTGTATGGTACTGTTCAAGAAGTAAAAGAAGTAAAAGATAAACAGGAAATCATTGTACAAAGCGACGTAGAGCAACGCGCTTACGCAGTTCCTTACAATGCCCGTATGAAGGTCAGCGTTGGAGACACCGTTATTGCTGGTCAGGAACTTACAGAAGGTTCTGTTGATCCGAAAGATCTATTACGTGTGCAGGGTGTAGAAGGCGTTCAGGATTACTTGTTACGCGAAGTTCAACGCGTTTACCGTATGCAAGGTGTGGAAATTGGTGACAAACACGTAGAAGTAATGGTTCGCCAAATGCTTCGTAAGATAAGAGTAATTGATTCAGGAGACACAAATGTTCTTCCGGGATCCTTGCTTGAGTTACACCAGTTCCGTGATGCCAACCATACGGTACTAAACGAGGGTGCGCAACCAGCGACAGGGAAACCAGTTCTGCTTGGTATTACAAAAGCTTCCCTTGAAACAGATTCCTTCTTATCAGCCGCATCGTTCCAAGAAACAACAAGAGTTCTTACAGATGCAGCGATCAAAGGAAAACGCGATGAATTACTTGGTCTAAAAGAGAATGTTATCATCGGTAAACTTGTTCCAGCTGGTACTGGAATGCAAAAATACCGAAAAGTGAAAGCTTCTCTGGACGACTTAGCTGATACAACTGAGGAAACAGAAGAAACAGAAACCATACAATAGTGGGGATAGCTTAGCAACACCTAAAGCAGGGAGTCAGGAAGATAGAGAGTCTTGTTACGGATTAGTAGCAGTCTGGCTCTCCTGATCTTTAGGTCAAAAACAAGGGATTACAATTAGAAGTACCAAAAATATTTTAAATCATGTTGACATAAAAAAATGTGAATGGTAGAATATTTAAGGTGCTTCTGATTACACTTGTTGCTTTGGAGGATATGAGATGTCTTATGAAAAAGTAGCACAGGTTAAATCACGAATAATCATCGGTACTAAACAAACGCTTAAAGCTATGAAAAATGGCGAAATAAGCGAAGTGGTTATTGCAGATGATGCTGATAGGCAAATAACGCAAAAGGTAGCAGGTTTGGCTGAAGAGCTTGGAATACCTTGTCAGCGAGTAGATTCAATGGAAAAGCTAGGTGCAGCTTGCGGTATTGAAGTGGGTGCCTCAACAGTAGCAATCAGAAGATAATAGTTTTAACGAAACTAAATCGTTGAAGCTTTGTTTTTTGCCAAAAGATGAACCACCTGGCTGTGTGGTATTACAAACAACCTGTTATACTCTAGGTTGTGCCAGTTTATTTTAGACTATTATTTATTCCGGAAGGGAGGAAAACAAAATGCCAACTATTAATCAACTTGTCCGTAAAGGACGTGTGAGCAAGCCTAAAAAGTCTGATTCTCCAGCACTTAACAAGGGCTACAATAGCTTCAAAAAGAAACTAACAGACCAAAACTCTCCACAAAAACGTGGTGTTTGTACACGTGTGGGTACACTAACTCCAAAGAAACCGAACTCTGCACTTCGTAAATATGCGCGTGTTCGTCTTTCTAACAACATGGAGGTAACTGCATATATCCCAGGGATTGGTCACAATCTACAGGAGCACAGTGTTGTATTGCTTCGCGGTGGACGTGTAAAAGACTTACCTGGTGTTCGTTACCACATTGTTCGTGGAGCACTTGATACAGCAGGAGTTGAAGGTCGTGCACAAGGCCGTTCTAAATACGGTACGAAAAGACCTAAAAAATAAGCGTGACACTAGTCTCGCATCATCATAATTAGGAAAGGAGGAGGACATATGCCACGTAAAGGACCAGTACCTAAACGCGATGTCTTGCCAGATCCACTTTATAATTCAAAACTTGTCACTCGTTTAATCAACCAGATCATGATTGACGGTAAACGGGGGATTGCACAAAAGATTCTTTATAATGCATTTGAACTTGTAAATGAAAAAAGCGGACAAAACGCTATGGAAGTTTTTGAACAAGCTATGAAAAACGTAATGCCTGTACTTGAAGTACGCGCACGCCGTGTTGGTGGTTCAAACTACCAAGTGCCAATGGAGGTTCGCCCAGAACGCCGTCAGGCTCTAGGACTACGTTATATCGTAAACTATTCTCGTCTACGCGGAGAAAAGACAATGGAAGAACGTCTTGCTAACGAAATTCTGGATGCTTCTAACAATACAGGAGCTGCAGTTAAACGTCGCGAAGAAATGCACAAAATGGCGGAAGCGAACAAAGCATTCGCTCACTACCGCTGGTAAGTTAATTCAAAATATAGCTTTTAATAGGAAGGAGAAGAATACATGGCTAGAGAGTTCTCCTTGGAAAAGACGCGTAATATTGGAATTATGGCACACATTGATGCAGGTAAAACCACTACTACAGAGCGTATTCTTTTCTACACAGGACGTATTCATAAAATTGGTGAAACACATGAAGGTGCTTCTCAAATGGACTGGATGGAGCAGGAGCAAGAGCGTGGTATTACAATTACTTCCGCTGCAACAACTGCTGCATGGAAAGACCACCGTATCAACATTATTGATACACCAGGACACGTAGACTTCACTGTTGAAGTTGAACGTTCCCTACGCGTACTTGATGGTGCCGTTACGGTTCTTGATGCTCAATCAGGTGTTGAACCTCAAACAGAAACAGTTTGGCGTCAGGCTACTACGTATGGTGTACCAAGAATTGTTTTCATTAACAAAATGGACAAAATTGGTGCAGACTTCCTATACTCTACAGGTACTTTGAAAGAACGTCTTGGTGCAAACGCGCATCCTGTACAGCTACCAATTGGTGCTGAAGACGAATTCGAAGGTATTATTGACCTTGTAAATATGGAAGCCCACTTCTACCTTGATGATCTTGGTACAAAAGCAGAGTCTCGCGAGATCCCTGCAGAGTACAAGGAAAAGGCAGAAGAGCTACGTGCTAGCTTAATCGAAGCTGTATCAGAACTTGATGAAGAACTAATGATGAAATTCCTAGAAGGAGAAGAAATCTCCAACGAAGAATTGAATAATGCGATTCGTCAAGCAACACTGGATGTAGAATTCTACCCAGTATACTGTGGTTCAGCATTTAAGAACAAAGGTGTTCAATTAATGCTTGATGGTGTTATCAAGTATCTTCCAGCACCAACTGATGTTGCTGCTATCGAAGGGATTGTTCCTGGAACAGAAGAGAAAGTTACGCGTCCATCAGATGATAAAGCGCCATTCTCAGCACTAGCATTTAAAGTAATGACAGATCCATTCGTTGGGAAGCTAACATTCTTCCGCGTATACTCTGGAACTTTAGATTCTGGTTCTTATGTTAAAAACTCTGTTAAAGACAAACGCGAACGCGTTGGTCGTATCCTACAGATGCACGCAAACTCCCGTGAAGAAATTTCAAAAGTTTATTCCGGTGAAATTGCTGCAGCAGTTGGTCTTAAAGATACAACTACAGGAGACACACTTTGTGATGAAAAGGATCTAGTTATTCTAGAATCCATGGACTTCCCTGAACCGGTTATTGGGGTTGCAATCGAACCTAAAACAAAAGCCGATCAGGATAAAATGGGTATCGCTCTAGGTAAACTTGCTGAAGAGGATCCTACCTTCAGAACAGAAACAAACGTTGAAACAGGACAAACGATCATCTCTGGTATGGGTGAACTTCACCTTGATGTCATTGTTGACCGCCTGAAGCGTGAATTTAAAGTTGAAGCTAATGTTGGTGCGCCACAAGTTGCATACCGTGAAACATTCCGTTCAGCAGCTGAAGTCGAAGGTAAATTCGTACGTCAGTCAGGTGGACGTGGGCAATACGGACACGTTTGGGTTAAATTTGAGCCAAACGAAGAAGGTGCCGGCTATGAATTTGTAAACAAAGTTGTTGGTGGTGTCGTACCACGTGAATACATCGGTTCTGTTGAAGCGGGTATTGAAGAATCAATGGAAAATGGTGTCCTAGCTGGATATCCACTAATTGATGTTAAAGCTACTCTATATGATGGAAGCTACCATGATGTGGATTCCAACGAGATGGCATTTAAAATTGCTGGATCAATGGCACTGAAAGCAGCGAAAAACAAATGTAACCCAGTTTTACTTGAGCCAATCGCGAAAGTAGAAATTGTTATCCCTGAGGAGTACCTTGGTGATATCATGGGTGACGTAACAAGTCGTCGTGGTCGTGTGGAAGGTATGGAAGCACGCGGAACTGCACAGGTAGTAAGAGGATTTGTTCCTTTATCTGAAATGTTCGGTTATGCAACTGCATTACGTTCTAACACGCAAGGACGCGGAGTCTTCACAATGCATTTTGATCATTACGAAGAAGTGCCGAAAAGCATTTCTGAAGAAATTATCAAGAAAAATGCAGGTGAATAATTGATTTTTTTCTGCAACTAAAGTATAACTTTAGTGAAGGCTAAGAAATAATCTAGTATTGTTTCTTAGCCACACATAAAATCTTACAAATACTTTTATTTATTTAAAGGAGGAACTATAAATGGGTAAAGAAAAGTTTGATCGCTCAAAAAGTCACGTAAACGTTGGTACTATCGGACACGTTGACCATGGTAAAACTACTTTAACTGCTGCTATTACAATCGTAATGCACAAGAAATCTGGTAAAGGTACTCAAATGGCATATGACCAAATTGATAACGCACCAGAAGAAAAAGAACGTGGAATCACAATCGCGACTTCTCACGTAGAGTACGAAACAGATACTCGTCACTATGCACACGTTGACTGCCCAGGTCACGCTGACTATGTTAAAAACATGATCACTGGTGCTGCACAAATGGACGGAGCTATCCTTGTAGTATCTGCTGCAGATGGTCCAATGCCACAAACTCGTGAGCACATCCTACTATCTCGTAACGTAGGTGTACCTTCAATCGTTGTATTCCTTAACAAAACGGATATGGTTGACGATGAAGAACTTCTTGAGCTAGTTGAAATGGAAGTACGTGACCTATTAACTGAATACGACTTCCCTGGTGATGATGTACCAGTAATCAAAGGTTCTGCTCTTAAAGCAATCGAAGGAGATGCAGACTACGAAGCAAAAATCATTGAACTTATGGACGCAGTTGACGAGTACATCCCTACTCCAGACCGCGACAAAGACAAGCCATTCATGATGCCAGTTGAGGATGTATTCTCAATCACTGGTCGTGGTACTGTAGCAACAGGCCGTGTTGAACGTGGAGAAGTTAAAGTTGGGGACGAAGTTGAAATCATTGGTATCAATGAAGAAGCTTCTAAAACAACTGTAACTGGTGTTGAAATGTTCCGTAAGCTTCTTGACTATGCAGAAGCTGGAGATAACATTGGTGCACTTCTTCGTGGTGTAGCACGTGAAGACATCAACCGTGGACAAGTGCTTGCTAAGCCTGGTTCAATTACTCCACACACTAACTTCAAAGCTGAAGTTTATGTATTGTCAAAAGAAGAGGGTGGACGTCATACTCCATTCTTCGGTAACTACCGCCCACAGTTCTACTTCCGTACAACTGACGTAACTGGCGTTGTTACACTTCCAGAAGGCGTTGAAATGGTAATGCCTGGCGATAACATCGAAATGTCTGTAGAATTGATCTCACCAATTGCTATCGAAGACGGTACTCGTTTCTCTATCCGTGAGGGTGGACGTACTGTTGGATCTGGTGTTGTTTCTTCTATCAACAAATAATACCTTTTCAAAAGGACTGCGCACTATGCGCGGTCCTTTTTTGGTTTTAAACAAGAATTCAATTTTCGAAGGTAATGGTAAATCCCTATTAAACATCCAAGTACTTAATTTTTTAAAATAACCATAGTGTCGACCCAATGTATTAAGATGTACTTAGTAAAATACCACCTGAGAAATTTATTAAAGAGATTTCCACACACCCTTGCATTTAGTAGCGATAGTTAGTATAATACATAAATGTGCGACCCAATGAATGTTTTTTACAAAAAGGGTTGCAATGACCGTATAAATTCTATATAATAAGAATGTTGGTCATCAAAGGCGATGAAGCGGAAGGTTGTTGGCACACCCGGCCCCTTTGCCATGGCGGGTTGTCGAGATATTTTCGTGGAGAATGTCTATAATAATATGGGCGAGAAGGAGGGAAAATAATGGCAAAAGAGAAGATTAGAATTCGTTTGAAAGCTTATGATCACCGTATTTTAGATCAATCAGCTGAGAAAATCGTAGATACTGCGAAACGTTCAGGTGCTAGCGTGTCTGGTCCGATTCCATTACCTACAGAAAGATCGGTTTACACAGTACTACGCGCGGTGCACAAGTATAAGGATTCACGTGAGCAATTCGAAATGCGTACACATAAACGTCTTATCGATATTGTTAACCCAACACCACAAACAGTTGATTCACTAATGCGTCTTGACTTACCATCAGGTGTTGACATTGAAATTAAATTATAAATAAATGTTTTACTATAGGAGGTGTAACGGATGACGAAAGGAATCTTAGGTCGTAAAATCGGCATGACTCAGCTATTTTCTGAAACTGGTGAATTAGTACCTGTGACTGTAATTCAAGCTGAGCCAAACGTAGTTCTACAAAAGAGAACATTAGAAAATGATGGCTATGAAGCACTGCAAATCGGTTTTGCTGATGAAAAAGGATCACGTACTAACAAGGCGGAAAAAGGCCATGCTGACAAAGCAAACACAGCCCCTAAGCGCTACGTTCGTGAAATCCGTGACGCGAAGCTTGACGAACATGAAGTTGGTCAAGAAATCAGCGTTGAAGTTTTTCAAGCAGGAGACAAGATCGACGTAACAGGCACAACCAAAGGTAAAGGATTCCAAGGTTCTATTAAACGCCACAATCAACAACGTGGTCCAATGTCCCATGGTTCTCATTACCATAGAAGCCCTGGTTCACTAGGTGCGGTTGACCCAATGCGTGTCTTCAAAGGACGTCCACTACCAGGTCAAATGGGTGGAACACAAGTAACAATTCAAAACCTTGAGGTTGTTAGTGTAGATGCTGAACGCAACTTGCTATTAATCAAAGGTAATGTACCAGGTGCAAAAAAATCATTCGTAAAAATTACGAGTGCAGTAAAGGCTAACTAATCACACACACGAAGGGAGGATATGTCATGCCTAAAGTAGCACTATTAAAACAAGACGGTTCACAAGCTGGTGATCTGGAATTAAATGATTCTGTATTTGGAATTGAACCAAATACACATGTTTTACATGAAGCAGTAGTAATGCAACGTGCATCTATGCGTCAAGGAACTCATGCAGTTAAAGGTCGTTCTGACGTACGCGGTGGTGGTCGTAAACCATGGCGTCAAAAAGGAACTGGCCGTGCGCGTCAAGGTTCTATTCGCTCTCCACAATGGGTAGGCGGAGGTGTAGTGTTTGGTCCAACACCACGCAGCTACAGCTACAAACTACCTAAAAAGGTACGTCGTCTAGCACTAAGATCTGCACTTTCTTCTAAAGTACAAGAAGAAAATCTAGTAGTATTGGAAAGTCTAGCGATGGATGCTCCAAAAACAAAAGAAGTAGTGAGCATGCTTAAAGCACTTAATGTGGATACAAAAGCATTGATCGTAACTGCTGAGAAAGACGAAACGGTTATCCGTTCCGCAAACAACCTTCAATCTGTTAAAGTTCTAACTGTTGAAGAAGTAAATGTTCTAGATTTGCTTACGCATGACAAGCTGATCCTAACGAAGGATGCAGCTGAAAAAGCAGGGGAGGTGCTTGCATAATGAAAGATCCACGTGATATTATAAAGCGCCCTGTCATTACAGAGAATTCTGCTGACTTAATGGAACAAAAGAAATATACGTTTGAAGTAAGTACTAAAGCCAATAAAACAGAGATCAAAGATGCTATTGAACTTGTATTTGGCGTTAAAGTAGATAAAGTAAACACAATGAACCTTAAAGGTAAATTTAAGCGGATGGGAAGATACGGTGGTTACCGTCCAAACCGCAAAAAAGCTATCGTTCAACTTTCAGAAGACAGTAAAGATCTGGAAATCTTCGAAGGTTAACTAGAAAATCTCGTGAAGGAGGGAAAACAAGATGGCGATTAAAAAATTCAAACCAACGTCTAACGGAAGACGTAATATGTCAGTGTCTGATTTCGCGGAAATCACTACAGACACTCCAGAGAAATCCCTTTTAAGCCCGTTGTACAAACGTGGTGGTCGTAATAACCAAGGGAAACTAACTGTTCGTCATCAAGGTGGCGGTCATAAGCGTCAATACCGTATTATCGACTTTAAACGTGATAAAGATGGTATACCAGGACGCGTTGCTACAATTGAGTATGATCCAAACCGTTCAGCTAACATTGCACTAATCAATTACGCTGATGGTGAAAAACGCTACATTTTGGCTCCGAAAGGACTAAAAGTAGGACAAAAAATCGAATCTGGTGTAGATGCGGATATCAAAGTAGGTAACGCACTTCCACTTGCTAACATTCCAGTTGGTACAATTATTCATAACGTTGAATTAAAGCCAGGACGCGGTGGACAATTAGCTCGTTCTGCTGGTGCGGAAGCACAAATTCTTGGTCGTGAAGAAAAGTACACACTTGTTCGTTTAGCATCAGGTGAAGTTCGTCTAGTTCTTACAACTTGTCGCGCAACTGTTGGTCAGGTTGGAAACTTAGAACATGAACTTATTCGTATCGGTAAAGCTGGTCGTTCACGCTGGTTAAACAAACGCCCAACAGTTCGTGGTTCTGTAATGAACCCTAATGATCACCCACACGGTGGTGGTGAAGGACGTGCACCAATCGGACGTAAATCACCAATGTCACCTTGGGGCAAACCTACACTTGGTTACAAAACTCGTAAACGTAATAAGCCGACTGATAAATATATCGTTCGTAAACGTAAAAAATAATCGAAAGTAGTGGACGGGATTATATACCCGTCTCTCAATTGCGGAAGGAGGTTTATCCATGGGTCGTAGCTTGAAAAAAGGACCTTTTGCAGATGACCATCTATTGTCAAAGATCGAGAAATTAAATGAAGACGACAAGAAACAGGTAGTAAAAACCTGGTCACGTCGTTCAACAATATTCCCTACTTTTATTGGTCACACTGTTGCTGTATATGATGGACGTAAACACGTACCAGTCTATATCACAGAAGACATGGTCGGTCATAAACTAGGTGAATTCGCGCCAACTCGCACGTATAAAGGGCATGGTGGCGATGATAAGAAAACTAAACGCTAATGAGAGGAGGCACTAAGTATGCAAGCTAAAGCCATGGCGAAATCGGTTCGTATTGCTCCTCGTAAAGTACGATTAGTCGTTGATTTAATTCGAGGAAAAAACGTTGGCGAAGCAGTTGCAATTCTACGCCACACACAACGCGGTGCTTCTCCAGTCGTAGAGAAGGTTTTGAAGTCTGCTATCGCAAACGCAGAACACAACTACGAAATGGATCCGGACAATCTAGTGATTTCCGAAGCATTTGTAAATGAAGGTGCTACATTGAAACGTTTCCGTCCACGTGCACAAGGACGTGCAAGTAAAATTAACAAACGCACTAGCCACATTACAGTGGTTGTAACAGAAAAGAAGGAGGGATAGTCAGTGGGTCAAAAAGTAAATCCAACGGGTCTTCGTGTCGGCATCATTAAAGACTGGGAGTCAAAATGGTATGCTGGTAAAGACTATGCAGACTTACTACATGAAGATATTAAAATCAGAGAATATCTTGAAAACCGTTTGCGTATTGCTGCTGTTTCTTCTATCGACATCGAGCGCGCAGCTAATCGCGTAAACATCACTATTCATACTGGGAAACCAGGAATGGTAATTGGTAAAGGCGGTTCTGAAGTAGAAGCTCTACGTAAATCATTGAACAGCTTGACTGGTAAACGAGTACACATCAACATTGTGGAAATTAAGAAAGTTGATCTTGATGCAACACTAGTTGCTGAAAACATTGCTCGTCAATTAGAAAACCGTATCTCATTCCGTCGTGCACAAAAGCAATCAATTCAACGTGCAATGCGCGGAGGAGCAAAAGGAATCAAAACACAAGTTTCCGGACGTCTTGGTGGAGCAGATATCGCTCGTGCGGAACATTATAGTGAAGGAACAGTACCACTACACACATTGCGTGCTGATATCGATTATGGTACAGCTGAAGCAGATACTACTTACGGTAAACTAGGTGTTAAAGTGTGGATCTATCGTGGGGAAGTCCTTCCAACTAAATCAAACAAATAAGGAAGGGGGCAATGCATTATGTTAATGCCTAAACGCGTAAAATATCGTAGACAACATCGTGGTAAAATGAGAGGCCAAGCTAAAGGTGGTACTACAGTAGCTTTTGGTGAATACGGCCTACAAGCAACAGAAGCTTCATGGATCACTAGTCGTCAGATTGAGGCTGCCCGTATTGCAATGACTCGTTACATGAAACGTGGCGGTAAAGTTTGGATTAAAATCTTTCCTGATAAGCCATACACTGCAAAACCCCTAGAAGTTCGAATGGGTTCCGGTAAAGGTGCTCCAGAAGGCTGGGTAGCAGTAGTAAAACCAGGAAAAATCATGTTTGAAATCGCAGGAGTTCCCGAAGAGGTTGCTCGTGAAGCGCTACGTCTAGCATCTCACAAACTGCCGATCAAAACTAAATTCGTAAAACGTGAAGAAATTGGTGGTGAAAGCAATGAAGGCTAATGAAATCAGAGAACTAACCACTGCCGAAATTGAACAAAAAGTAAAATCTTTAAAAGAAGAACTATTTAATTTGCGCTTCCAGCTTGCAACTGGTCAACTGGAAAACACTGCTCGTATTCGTGAAGTGAGAAAGTCAATTGCTCGCATGAAAACAGTAGTACGCCAACGCGAAGTTAGCGTAAATAACTAGAAATCTGAGAGGAGGTTAGCCTCGAATGACTGAACGTAATGATCGTAAGGTATATACAGGCCGTGTCGTATCAGACAAAATGGATAAAACAATTACAGTATTAGTTGAAACTTATAAGTTTCATAAACTATACGGTAAACGTGTAAAATACTCTAAGAAATTCAAAACACATGACGAGAACAACCAGGCAAAAACTGGAGATGTTGTGCGTATCATGGAAACTCGTCCGCTATCAGCAACTAAACGTTTCCGTTTGGTTGAAGTCGTTGAAGAAGCGGTAATTATATAATAAAGTTCGCTCGGAAGGTATCCGAAGGGAGGTCACAGCGATATGATTCAACAGGAAACTCGCTTAAAAGTTGCAGATAACTCTGGCGCACGTGAAGTCTTAACTATTAAAGTGTTAGGCGGATCTGGCCGTAAAACTGCCAATATTGGTGATGTAATTGTTTGTACTGTCAAACAAGCAACACCAGGAGGCGTTGTCAAAAAAGGTGAAGTTGTTAAAGCTGTCATCGTACGTACTAAATCTGGTGCACGTCGTAAAGATGGTTCATACATTCGTTTTGATGAAAATGCAGCGGTAATTATCCGTGATGATAAAAGTCCACGAGGTACTCGTATCTTCGGACCAGTTGCACGTGAATTACGTGATGCAAAATTCATGAAAATCGTATCTCTAGCTCCAGAAGTTCTATAAGAGCAGTTCAGGCCGAGTGTGAAAAGGGCCGAGAAGTTCGAGGCGGCGAAGCTTTGAGAAACGGAACGTATAGAGTAAATACGTGAGTATCGGAAAAGTTAGCCAACGAAGAAATTCGATGCGCCATTTTTACAGGAGACTTTGAACTTCCGCTATAAGCTAAAATTAGCCTTGCAAGGAGGTGCGTCAAGCATGCATGTAAAAAAAGGTGATAAAGTTAAAGTAATATCCGGTAAAGACCGCGGTAAAGAAGGCACAATCCTAGAAGTGAACCCAGCTCAGGAGCGCGTTCTTGTAGAAGGCATTAACATGATGAAAAAACATGCGAAACCTTCACAGGAAAATCCACAAGGTGGAATCCTAAACCAAGAAGCTCCAATCCACGCTTCTAACGTAATGCCAATAGATCCTAAATCCGGTGAACCAACTCGCGTTGGGTATGAAGTACGTGACGGAAAGAAAGTCCGCATCGCTAAAAAATCCGGTGAAGCAATAGATAAATAATTTAGCGACGAAAGGAGGGCGACATTGATGAATGAATTAAGAAAAAAATACCAAGATGAAGTATCACCATCTTTGATGAATAAATTTAATTATGAGTCTGTAATGCAGGTACCAGCAGTTGAGAAGATTGTTATCAACATGGGTGTCGGTGATGCAGTTCAAAACTCTAAAGCATTAGATAGCGCTGTTGAAGAGCTTGCGTTAATTTCTGGTCAAAAACCATTGATCACTCGTGCTAAGAAATCAATCGCTGGTTTCCGCCTTCGTGAAGGAATGCCGATCGGTGCAAAAGTAACCCTTCGCGGTGAGCGTATGTACGAATTCCTTCAAAAGCTTGTTTCGGTATCACTTCCACGTGTACGTGACTTCCGTGGTATCTCTAAAAAAGCTTTTGATGGTCGTGGAAACTATACATTAGGTGTAAAAGAACAGCTAATATTCCCGGAAATTAATTATGATAAAGTGAACAAGGTACGTGGTATGGATATCGTTATTGTAACTTCATCCAATACTGACGAAGAGGCTCGTGAACTTTTAGCTCAGCTAGGCATGCCTTTCCAAAAATAAGCTTAGAGCTAATACAAGGAGGGAAAATTGTGGCTAAAAAATCAATGATTGCGAAACAAAAACGCCCACAAAAGTATCAAGTACGTGAATATACACGTTGCGAACGTTGTGGCCGTCCACATTCTGTAATCCGTAAATTTAAACTTTGCCGTATTTGTTTCCGTGAACTTGCCTACAAAGGTCAAATTCCTGGTGTCAAAAAAGCAAGCTGGTAAACCCCGATTCGGGAAGGAGGTAATTAGTAATGGTTATGACAGATCCAATTGCAGATATGCTAACTCGTATTCGTAATGCTAACATGGTACGCCATGAAAAGTTAGAGCTTCCGGCTTCAACAATGAAGAAGGAGATCGCTGACATCCTTAAGCGTGAAGGATTCGTTTCAGATTATGAGTTTGTTGAAGATAACAAACAAGGTGTTTTGCGTATTTTCCTTAAATACGGTACAAACGAAGAACGAGTAATTACAGGTATCAAACGTATTAGTAAGCCAGGACTACGTGTTTACGCTAAAGCTAATGAAGTACCACGTGTACTTAACGGTTTAGGTATAGCTATTGTCTCAACATCAAAAGGTGTGCTTTCTGATAAAGAAGCACGTTCACAAGCTGTTGGTGGCGAAGTTCTAGCATACGTTTGGTAATTAACATTTTTTGATGAGGAGGTGTATGGAATGTCTCGTATAGGACTTAAGCCGATTGAAATTCCACAAGGTGTAGAAGTTAAACTTAACGGAACTACAGTGTCTGTGAAAGGACCTAAAGGTGAGTTAACAAGAAACGTACACCAGGATATGAATATTAATATTGAAGATAATGTTGTTACAATTGCACGTCCAAGTGACCACAAAGACCATCGTGCCCTGCACGGAACTACTCGTAGTTTAATCAACAACATGGTTGAAGGTGTAAGCAAAGGGTTCGAAAAATCCCTTGAAATCATCGGGGTTGGTTACCGTGCTACAAAACAAGGAAACAAAGTTGTGATTAACGCTGGTTACTCACACCCAGTTGAACTTGATCCAATTGACGGCATTGAAATTGACGTTCCTAAAAACACGCAAGTAATTGTTAAAGGAATTGATAAGGAGCTTGTTGGTGCAGTTGCTTCCAATATTAGAGCAATCAGACCACCTGAGCCTTATAAAGGAAAAGGTATTCGCTACGAAGGTGAATATGTACGTCGTAAAGAAGGTAAAACTGCTAAGTAAGACTAGTTAGGGAGCAGAAAGGAGTGACCTAAATGATCACAAAGCCTGACAAAAATATTGTACGTAAAAGAAGGCATGCACGTGTAAGAAAAAACATTTCTGGTACGGAGCAACGCCCACGTCTTAACGTATATCGTTCAAATAAACACATCTATGCACAGTTAATTGATGACAATAATGGTGTAACAGTTGCAAGTGCTTCAACTAAAGATAACGAATTAAAAGTAGAAGCTACTGGCAACCTTGACGCTGCCGTGAAAGTCGGAGAAATGATCGCGAAACGTGCCCAAGATAAAGGTTACAAATCGGTTGTATTCGATCGCGGAGGCTACCTTTATCATGGACGTGTAAAAGCATTAGCAGATGCTGCCCGTGAGGCAGGTCTTGAATTTTAATAGATAAAGGAGGGACATACATGATGTCAAACATCGATCCGAACAAATTAGATCTTGAAGAACGAGTTGTTACGGTCAACCGTGTTGCAAAAGTAGTTAAAGGTGGACGTCGTTTCCGCTTTGCTGCTTTAGTAGTTGTCGGTGATAAAAATGGCCATGTAGGATTTGGTACAGGTAAAGCACAAGAAGTACCAGAAGCAATTAAAAAAGCAGTTGATGATGCGAAGAAAAATCTGATTACAGTACCGATCGTCGGAACTACTATTCCTCATCAAATCAATGGACGTTTTGGTTCTGGTAATGTATTGATGAAACCTGCAGCAGAGGGTACTGGAGTTATCTCTGGTGGACCGGTTCGTGCCATCCTTGAACTTGCGGGTGTTGGTGATATTTTAACAAAATCACTTGGTTCAAATACACCAATTAACATGATTCGTGCAACATTAAACGGTTTAACAAACTTGAAGCGCGCAGAAGACGTAGCAAAACTACGTGGAAAGTCTGTGGAAGAACTGTTAGGATAAGGAGGGAACTGTTATGTCTAAAAAATTAGAAATCACCCTCACGCGTAGTGTTATCGGTGGATCAGATGTACAAAAGAAAACTGTTCAAGCATTAGGACTTAGAAAGATTCGTCAATCCGTAGTACGTGAAGATACTGATGCCGTTCGCGGTATGGTTAACAAAGTATCTCATCTAGTAGCGGTTAAAGAACTTTAATTATATAATTGCGTAAAGAGGAGGTGCTCGAATGAAACTTCATGAATTGAAGCCATCAGAAGGAACACGCACAAATCGTAACCGTGTAGGTCGTGGTATGTCATCTGGTAACGGAAAAACTTCCGGCCGTGGACATAAAGGTCAAAAAGCACGTTCAGGCGGCGGTACTCGTCCGGGCTTTGAAGGTGGTCAAATGCCTTTATTCCAACGTTTACCTAAACGTGGATTTACAAACATTCACCGTAAAGAATTTACTATTGTGAACTTAGATGCGCTAAATCGTTTTGAAGACGGCACAGAAATTACACCTGAGCTATTACTTGAAGAAGGTGTCGTAAGCAAGCTTAATGCTGGTATTAAGGTACTTGGCAAAGGTGCTATCGAAAAAAAACTTACAGTAAAAGCTCATAAGTTCTCTGCTTCAGCAATTGAAGCAATAGAGGCAGCGGGCGGTAAAACCGAGGTGATTTAATGTTCCGTACAATCTCCAATTTTATGCGCGTAGGTGACATTAGACGGAAAATAATCTTCACTTTGTTGATGTTGGTTGTCTTCCGTCTAGGCACATTTATTCCTGTGCCTTATACAGATAAGCAAGCAATTGATTGGATGAACTCACAAAATGTATTTGGATTCCTGAACACATTTGGTGGAGGAGCACTACAAAACTTCTCCATTTTTGCCATGGGCATCATGCCATACATTACAGCGTCCATTATTATGCAGCTATTGCAAATGGATGTTGTTCCTAAATTTGCCGAGTGGAAGAAGCAAGGTGATGCGGGACGTAAGAAGTTGGCACAGATCACCCGTTATGGTACGATCGTTCTTGCATTCGTTCAGGCAATTGCAATGTCCATTGGATTTAACGCAATGGCCGGGGGATCGCTAATTACCAATCCTGGTGTATTAACGTTTCTCGTGATTGCGATTGTTCTTACAAGTGGAACTGCATTTTTAATGTGGTTAGGAGAACAGATCACAGCAAATGGTGTAGGAAATGGGATTTCAATTATTATCTTTGCGGGTATCGTAGCCGCAGTTCCAAACGGGATTCAACAACTTTACAGTCAGTATTTTGTTAATCCTGGTGATGATTTGTTTATCAACATTGTAATTGTTGCCTTGATTGCTTTGGTAGTTGTGGCTGTTGTGGTTGGAGTTATCTTCATCCAGCAGGCACTTCGTAAAATACCAATCCAATATGCAAAAAAACTTGTTAATCGCTCTCCGGTTGGCGGTCATTCCACACATTTACCTTTAAAAGTAAATGCTGCAGGAGTTATCCCGGTAATCTTTGCGATAGCATTTATGGTTGCACCAAGTACGGTGGCTAACTTCTTTGAAGGAAGCCAAATCGCATCAACGATCACAACGATTTTTGACTATACACAGCCAATCGGTATGGTTTTATATGTAGCGCTTATTATTGCCTTCACATATTTCTATACGTTCGTACAGGTTAATCCTGAACAAATGGCTGAGAATTTACAGAAACAAGGCGGTTATATTCCAGGTATCCGACCTGGTAAAAATACTGAAACGTATTTAACACGTGTGATGTACCGTTTAACCTTTGTCGGTGCTCTCTTCCTGGCGGCTGTATCTGTGCTCCCTATCCTATTGGGTGGGCTGGCTGGTTTACCTACCGCAGTTCAAATTGGTGGCACAAGCTTACTGATTGTTGTTGGAGTAGCATTACAGACAATGAAACAGCTGGAAAGCCAGTTGGTTAAACGACACTACAAAGGTTTTATCAAGTAGGATCCTGCTGCCAATGAGAGTGAGGGGAAATTTGTTGAATTTGATTTTAATGGGTCTTCCTGGTGCCGGCAAAGGTACTCAGGCCGAAAAGATAAACGAAAAATATAACATCCCTCATATTTCAACAGGAGATATGTTCCGATTAGCTATAAAAGAGGGTACAGACCTTGGAAAGAAAGCTAAAGAATATATGGATCAAGGTGAGCTTGTTCCGGATGAAGTAACAATCGGGATTGTGAAAGAACGTTTAAGTAAAGCAGACTGTAAGGAAGGTTTCTTATTGGATGGATTTCCAAGAACCATTGCCCAGGCAGAGGCTTTACAAGATCTTCTTTCCGATTTAAATCAATCCATTGACTATGTACTGCATGTAGATGTACCAAAAGAAAAATTAGTGGAGCGTCTAACGGGTCGTAGAATTTGTCCGACATGTGGAGCTACTTATCACGTTCTTTATAACCCGCCAAAGGTTGAAGGAATTTGTGACAATGATGGTTCCAAGTTAATTCAGCGAGAAGATGATCAGGCCGAAACAGTGAAGAACCGTTTGGCAGTTAATATAAAGCAAACTCAACCGTTATTGGACTTTTACGAGGACAAAGGATACTTAGTATCTGTTAACGGTGACCAAGATATTGATCAGGTTTTTGAAGATATTCAAAACAAGATTGATAAATAATCTTTTATTATAACTGTTGTATAGCCAACGGATGCATTCCGTTGGATGAAAAGTTATAATAAAATGGAGTAATCACATTTGAACGTGCATTGCTTCAAGTTAAGTGACACAGGATTGGATAAGCGATAACCCCTATTTAGTAGGGTGGCAGTATAAACTATAGCCTAAGTGAAGGTGATCGTTGTTGAACGAAGATGATTCGATTCCGCTAATAGGTCAAGTTGTTCGTATTATGCAGGGACGGGAAGCAGGACAATATGCGGTTATCATAAAATTACTTGAGGATCGGTATGTCTTGCTTGCAGATGGGGAAAAACGTAAATATGATCGACCAAAGAAAAAGAACTTGCATCATATTGAAGTTATGGACTACATTTCTCCTGAAGTCCAGAAAAGCCTTCTAGAAACTGGTCGTGTCACAAATGGTAAGCTACGGTTTGCCATAGCTAAATTTATCAATGAAGTTGTGACTGATTTGAAGAAGGGAGATCAACACGATGGCGAAAGACGATGTAATTGAAGTTGAAGGTACCGTAACCGATACATTGCCGAATGCGATGTTTAATGTAGAGCTTGAAAATGGCCATACAGTTTTGGCCCATGTCTCAGGCAAGATTCGTATGCATTTCATCCGCATTCTGCCAGGTGATAAAGTAACGGTTGAACTTTCTCCGTATGATTTAACTAGAGGACGAATTACGTACCGTTATAAATAAGCGAGCTCCGATATAAAAGGAGGAAAAGATGAGATGAAAGTAAGAGCATCTGTTAAACCAATTTGTGAAAAATGCAAAGTAATCAAACGTAAAGGTAAAGTTATGGTTATTTGCGAGAACCCGAAACACAAGCAAAAACAAGGCTAAACTAATAGGAGGTGTTACAATCTTATGGCACGTATTGCAGGTATTGATATTCCACGTGACAAACGTGTAGTAATTTCATTGACTTACATTTATGGAATTGGCAAAGTGACCGCAGAGAAAGTCCTTAAAGAAGCAGGCGTTTCAGAAGACACTCGTGTACGCGATCTAACAGAAGATGAGCTTGGTAAAATCCGTAAAGTAATCGATGTTTATACAACCGAAGGGGACCTTCGTCGTGAAATTTCCCTTAACATCAAACGTCTAATCGAGATTGGTTCTTACAGAGGTGTACGTCACCGTCGTGGGTTGCCAGTTCGTGGACAAAAAACTAAGAACAATTCACGTACTCGTAAAGGACCTCGTCGAGCAGTTGCAGGCAAGAAAAAATAACGTGAAGGAGGTAAGCTAATTAATGGCACGTAAAACTAATACACGTAAACGTCGTGTGAAAAAGAATATAGAAACCGGTATTGCACATATCCGTTCTACTTTTAATAACACAATTGTTACAATTACAGATGCGCAAGGTAATGCGATTGGCTGGAGCTCTGCTGGATCATTAGGATTCAAAGGATCTCGTAAGTCTACTCCATTTGCTGCTCAAATGGCAGCAGAAACTGCAGCAAAATCTGCTGTAGACAATGGAATGAAAACTCTAGAAGTAACAGTTAAAGGACCTGGGGCTGGCCGTGAAGCAGCGATTCGTTCTCTTCAAGCAGCTGGTCTGGAAGTAACAGCAATTGTTGATGTAACTCCTGTTCCACACAATGGCTGTCGCCCACCAAAACGTCGTCGCGTATAATTATACCGTATAGAATTTGTCACCCTGTCTATAATGGGTTATGATAGCTAAAAATGTAAAGGTCCGCCCTTTACCATACAGCATTCGAGAGACAAGAAGTACGAAAGTATTGCAGGTAGTGCAGAAACGCCAACTGCCTATTTGAGGAATTTCGGTTAGACGCGGTGTCTAACCGGGGTTTCGACGTTTTAAAGGAGGGTTTTATTGAATGATCGAAATTGAAAAACCAAAAATTGAGACGGTAGAAGTCAGCGAGGATGCTACGTTTGGTAAATTCGTAGTCGAACCGCTTGAACGTGGATATGGTACCACTCTAGGAAACTCCTTGCGTCGTATCCTACTATCCTCACTTCCAGGTGCTGCTGTTACATCCGTTCAGTTTGATGGGGCGCTTCATGAATTTTCAACAATTGATGGTGTTGTTGAAGACGTAACGTCTATCATTTTGAACTTGAAAAAACTAGCTTTGAAAATCTATTCTGATGAAGAAAAGGTTTTAGAAGTGGATGTGCAGGGGGAAGGGAAAGTTACGGCCGCTGATCTGACATACGATAGTGATGTGGAAGTATTAAATCCGGAACTACCTATTGCTACATTGAACAGCAAAGGTAATTTGCGTATGAAAATCACCGCAGAACGTGGTCGCGGATACCGTCCGGCTGAAGCGAATAAAAAAGATGACCAACCTATTGGTGTTGTGCCAATCGATTCTATTTTTACTCCCGTTTCCCGTGTGACCTATCAAGTTGAGAATACACGTGTAGGGCAAGTAGCTAATTTTGATAAACTAACGTTGGATGTCTCTACAGATGGAAGCATTCGCCCAGAGGAAGCAGTTTCTCTTGGAGCTAAAGTTTTCACTGAGCATCTTAATATTTTCGTTGGTTTAACTGATGAAGCCAAAAAGGCCGAAATCATGGTAGAAAAAGAAGAAGACCAGAAAGAAAAAGTAATGGAAATGACAATCGAAGAGCTTGATCTTTCTGTCAGATCCTATAACTGCTTGAAACGTGCTGGAATTAACACGGTTCAAGAACTTGCAAACAAATCGGAAGAAGACATGATGAAAGTTCGTAACTTAGGTCGTAAATCATTAGAAGAAGTAAAAGTAAAACTAATTGATCTTGGCTTAGGCTTACGTGATGACGATTGATCATTGTTTTTACCAGCATTCCTATTCCCATTTAACCTGGTCCCGATAACCGGGACATACGCAGGTTAGGAAGAATAGGTATAGCAGGTTTTCTTTGCGGTTTTTCGCATTTTTAAATTTAGTCTGTAGTCATCAAGAAAGGGAGGGATAGTCCATGGCTAGAAAACTAGGTCGTACAACAGATTCTCGTATGGCTCTACTTCGTAATCTTGCATCTGATTTGATTATTCATGAACGGATTGAAACAACAGAAGCAAAAGCGAAAGAGCTTAAATCTGTAGTAGATAAAATGATTACGCTTGGAAAACGTGGTGATCTTCATTCACGTCGTCAAGCTGCAGCATTCTTGTATAACAAAGAAGCTAACGAAAACGAAAGTGTTGTTCAAAAACTTTTCAATGACGTTGCTGCACGCTATGAAGACCGTCAAGGTGGATACACACGCGTTCTTAAATTAGGTGAACGCCAAGGTGATGGAGCAAAAATGGCAATTGTAGAATTAGTTTAATTTTACAAAAAGGCGTCGAGGGCAGGACTGAATCTCTTCATGAGGTGAAGCCAAGCCCTTTTTTTGTAATTTAAAAAGTAGTGGGCTTGTAACACTCTAGTGCTGGCTAATGTTGCTTGTGGAGTGTTTAAGCCTATTATGCCTTGTATCCAACTAGATGGAAGAGACAACATAGAGTATAAACCTCACAGAAGCGTTTTAAAGCCATTCTGAACATCATTTAACCCATTGGCCCCTACAAACACACCTCAGGGGGAGAGAAGAGCTAGAGGAGGCATTAGAATGAGAGAGAAGCTAATAGAGTTTAGAAATGTATCCTTTCGATATAGAGAAGAGCACCCCTGGGTCTTGAAAAACTGTTCGTTTGAAATCTATGAAGATGAATCTATTGCTATTATTGGCCATAATGGAAGTGGTAAATCTACAATAGCAAAACTAATTAATGGCTTACTGTTTCCTCAAGAAGGCGAGATTTTAATAGCTGGAAAACCTGTAACAGAGGAGACAATCTGGGATATTAGAAAAGATGTAGGGATGGTTTTTCAAAATCCTGACAATCAGTTCGTGGGCACCACCGTCCAGGATGATGTTGCCTTTGGGATGGAAAACAGAGGTATTCCACGAGAAGAAATGATAGCCCGTATTGAGGAATCCTTAACAGCCGTGGGAATGCAGGATTACCATTTAACAGAGCCACACCGGCTTTCAGGTGGTCAAAAGCAGCGTGTTGCCATAGCAGGTGTACTGGCAGTCTCCCCAAAAGTCCTGATATTAGATGAAGCGACAGCGATGCTTGACCCTAAAGGTAGAACGGAAATTATGAACACATTAAATCAAGTGCAAGAAAAAAATAATTTATCTCTCATCACGATAACCCATGACTTACATGAAGTCGTGCAGTCAGATCGCGTTATCGTCATGAACCATGGAGAGATTTGGGATGAAGCTACACCTAGAGAAATCTTTGCTAAGAAACATGCACTTCGCGAAATCGGGCTTGATGTACCATTTGTCGCCATTTTGGCTGATGAGTTGCAGGAAAAGGGACTAGCTTTAACAAAGGAACCATTAAACCATGAAGAGCTGCTGGAGGAATTATGGACATTACATTCAACAACGTAAGCTATATATATCAAGAAAATAGCCCCTTCGCTCATAAGGCGATTGAGGATTTAAGTTTTCATATCCCATCTGGTTCCTTTGTAGCTGTCATCGGTCATACAGGTTCCGGTAAATCGACCCTGATCCAGCATTTAAATGGTCTAGCCATGCCTTCAAGAGGCGAGGTAACGATTGGTGATTTTCACCTAAAAGCAAAAGAGAAGCCGAAGAACATGCGAGAACTGCGTAGCAAAGTAGGTGTCGTATTCCAATATCCCGAACACCAGCTATTCGAAGAAACCGTTGCAAAAGATATCGCCTTTGGTCCAGAAAATTTCGGTGTCGAGAAAGCGGTAATCGAGGAGCGAATTCGAGACATCATTCCAGCTGTTGGATTATCTGAGGATATATTAGAACGTTCTCCATTTGACTTGAGTGGTGGGCAAATGCGTAGAGTTGCGATTGCGGGTGTAATGGCTGTACAGCCAGAAGTACTCGTTTTGGATGAACCTACGGCAGGTTTAGACCCTCGAGGTCAGAAAGAGATTTTGCAAATGTTTTACGAGCTTCATAAAAGACAGGGGCTTACTACCATTCTCGTTACCCATAGCATGGAGGATGCACTGAAATATGCTGACCACGTGTTGATCATGAACAAAGGGAAAAAATATATGGAGGGAAACCCTGTTGAAGTTTTCACCCAAAAGGATGCATTGCATAAGGTGCAATTAGATGTACCAGAGAGTGTTGCATTCCTAAGTAAGTTTGAAGAGAGATTTAAGTACTCTCTGCCTTTTAAAGGTCAGACGGTTGATGAAATGGCTGAGGACATCCGTCGTGTCGTGCAAGGGGGCATAATAGATGAATAACACCCTGATCATCGGACAATATGTACCAGGAAACTCCCTTGTTCATAAATTAGACCCAAGAACTAAAATTACACTTATTTTCTTTTTTGTATTCATTGTATTTTTAGCCAATAATGTAGTGAGTTATAGTATTCTAGCGTTGTTTGCAATGGCCAGTATGGTGACATCTCGTGTACCTATACGATTTATTATGAAGGGGCTGACACCTGTATGGTTCCTGATTGTCTTCACGTTCATCTTGCATATCATTGTAACGAAGGAAGGCTCCGTATGGCTGGAGATATACTCCTTTCAGATTTATTCTGGTGGGGTATTTCAAGGAATTGCTATCTCATTGCGGTTCTTCTTGCTTATTCTCATTACATCTCTTTTAACTTTAACCACAACACCAATTGAGATAACCGATGCTATTGAGGATATGCTGCATCCATTAAAGAAAGTGAAGTTCCCTGTTCATGAGCTTGCCCTGATGATGTCTATTTCTCTTCGGTTTATCCCAACACTTATGCAGGAAACAGAAAAAATCTCCAAAGCTCAGGCTTCACGCGGAGTTGACTTTCGGACAGGCTCTATCAAAGATCGAGCAAAAGCGGTGGTTCCATTGCTGATTCCTTTGTTTGTTAGTGCCTTTAAGCGGGCGGAAGAGCTGGCTATGGCGATGGAAGCTCGTGGTTATAAAGGTGGAGAGGGACGTACGAAATTAAGAGAATTAAAGATAAACGCACGTGATATCGCCGTTTATCTACTATTTATCGCTGTCATTGCAGGCCTGCTGCTAACAAGAGGCTATTAAGGAAAGGCTGAAGCACGATGGTAAGACTACGATGTACCATTTATTACGATGGATCCCAATTTTCCGGTTTCCAAATACAGCCCAAAAAGCGAACAATCCAAGGTGAGTTGGAAAAAGCGTTGAAGAAAATGCATAAGGGTAGCGACATTCGGATCCAGGCATCTGGCCGGACTGACACTGGCGTGCATGCAAAAGGGCAAAAAATCCATTTTGATTCCCCTTATACGATTCCAACAGGGAACTGGAAGCTTGCGTTAAATACTTTATTGCCGGATGATCTTTATATTAAGGACGTAATAGAAGTGTCGGAAACATTTCATGCTCGCTATGATGTCGTCGAAAAAGAATATCGCTATTACGTATTAAATGAAAAAGAGCCCGATGTGTTTAAACGTCATTACAGCTATCATTTCCCCTATGCACTTAATGTCTCGAAAATAAAAGAGGCGTGCACTTACCTGGAAGGGACACATGATTTTACAACCTTTTCATCTGCGAAAGCAACGACGAAGGGGAGTAAGGAAAGGACCCTATTTCAGGTAAGTTGCGAACAGCAAGGGACAGAACTAGAATTTATTTTTCGGGGGAGTGGCTTTTTATATAATATGGTGCGCATCATTGTTGGAGTGCTCCTAGATGTTGGACAGGGGCGGCGTAACCCGGAAGACATAAATGAACTGCTGAAACAGAAAGATCGTCAGCTTGTGGGCGAAACGATTCCACCACAGGGGCTTTATTTGTGGAATGTTGTCTATGAAGAGGAGCCTTCATAATGTAAATAGAGGATTTACGCAAATCATTTGCTCATCCCCTTGACAAATTCCTATACTTTGGTATATTATGATCTATGGCAATTTATTTCTGAAACCACGATTAGCCCCGGAATCTAATTGTGTTGAATATAGAAATAGCGAAACGAATTTTGAAATGAATTTTTAATTATGGAGGGAACAATCATGCGCACAACTTTCATGGCGAATGAATCTAATATCGAACGCAAATGGCTTGTTGTGGATGCTGAAGGCCAACGTCTTGGTCGCTTAGCTAGTGAGGTTGCTGCAATCCTTCGCGGAAAGCATAAAGCAACTTACACACCACACGCTGACACTGGCGATAATGTAATCATCATTAACGCAGAGAAAATCGAACTAACTGGTAACAAAATCAATGACAAGATCTACTACCGTCACTCAAACCACCCAGGTGGATTGAAAGAACGTAATGCATATGAAATGCGTACAAAATACCCTGAGCAAATGCTTGAGCTTGCAGTCAAAGGAATGCTTCCAAAAGGTTCTCTAGGCCGTAAAATGGGTAAGAAATTGCACGTATTCAGAGGCGCTGAGCACAATCACCAAGCACAACAACCTGAAGTTTACGAACTTCGCGGGTAATTAAAAGGAGGTTAATCAAATGGCACAAGTACAATACTACGGCACAGGTCGTCGAAAAAAATCAACTGCACGTGTACGCTTAGTACCAGGTACAGGTAATGTAACTATTAATGGTCGTGAAGCGAAAGACTATTTCCCATACGATACTCAGCTTTTAATCTTGAACCAACCACTAGCTGCTACTGAAACTCAAGGAACTTATGATGTTTTAGTAAACGTTCATGGTGGAGGATTCACAGGACAAGCAGGAGCAATCCGCCACGGTATCGCTCGCGCACTTCTTGAAGCAGATCCAGAATACCGCGGATCTCTTAAATCAGAAGGCTACCTAACTCGTGACGCTCGTATGAAAGAACGTAAGAAATACGGTCTTAAAGGCGCTCGTCGTGCACCACAGTTCTCAAAACGTTAATAAATCAACACTTGCAAATCCCCCAACCACGTGTGGTTGGGGGATTTTACTGTATATGCGGTGCTTTAAAAACAGGGGAAAATTCACACGTAGCATACAAATAACATACAAGTAGCAGACAAATAATTTAGAGAAAAAGTGTAGCTTTGAAATAAAGATTGATAATTTATAATAAAGTTGGATTATTTAAATCAAAGTTCGATATTTATAAAGAAGTTTGATACTATTGTATTGATTAGCTGAATTGTGACAATGCAACAATCGGGCCATTTAACGGAATAAAAGAAACTTTTCATATGGCCAATTCGTAAGAGTAAGAAAGCTCGATTAAACGAAAGGATGGTTCAAGATGTATGAGTATGAATTTGTTAATATTGAAAATGACTGGCATGGCAAGCCTAAAGAAAATGAGGAAGATATTATAAAAACGTATGCAAAAGATGGATGGCGATTACATTCAATTATTCCACTATCGACAACCACTGGCGGGACAACTAATTTAAAACTTATTTTTGAAAAAGAAACTCATTAAAGAGAATGGTTTTATCTGTAAATGATTAACGGAATTTCGGTATACCGCAAACGGGCGCAGTTGTTGAATATGCATTGTGCCCGAATTGGGCCATATTGTTTAATAAAACAATAACTTTATTGTCACTAATCTTTTGCGATATTTGGGTGAAATTAAAAACAAACAACTGTTTTGAAACTACCCAATTTTTTAACGGAAGAATACGTCTTACAGATATTAAAAGCAAATAAGTTTATTTGTGTTAAACATTATCGCAAAAAAAGCTGATCATGAGGTCAGCTTTTTTGTAAATATCCTTTTAACAAAGGTCCCACAAATAAACCTGGAAGTATACTCAATATTGGAAGCCAGATAGGTCCCAATAATTGGCTGAACAGTGTTAGTTTTGATGAATAGATCGTTCCCACAGTCACGAAATAAGCTGAAAAAACAAATGGTAAAAAGAAATAAGGTCCCTTCCCTCCACCTGCACCTTTAAAGGCATCATACATCGCAAAAAAGTACAAACAAGGATAGAACATAAGCCATTGATGGTTAGCTTGTTCAATGGCCATTTTAATGTTTCCATGAAAACTCAAAATAATAACATCGTTAAAATTCCCCAGTACATTGACCAAGAATTCCAATAAAAGCAGTATCAGCCCTTTGATATATGCCCTATTTAATAGTTGACCAAATCCCGGTAATGCGATGCTCCAAAATAGGACTTCAACCGCTTTCAAATACTAACTTTTCCCTTGATATTTATCCGTGATCGATCTAAAAGGTTATTTTGTGCATTCGTAGTAATAGGAACATAACGCATAATGTCACCTTCTTATTTATTTTTCCATTTTAAGTTCATCCTTTTTGTTTGTTCTTCGCTAATTTTTTAGAATCCTTTAATCCAGGCGGTTGTTCCAGCCAATTATGTTTAATCATGATGTCTGCTCCTCTTTTGGCAAGCCGAGCAACTTCAAATGATAATCGCTCATAATTAATCATCAAATCACTTCGTTGGCTTGCAGATGCTGAAGTAGAATAATTCCCCATTCCCGCAGATACAAGCAAATCCATGTGAAACATCACTAATTTATCTGAAAAAGTCTGAGTTGTGGAGTCACTTAAATATACATTCGTCTGTGCAGATTCAATATTATCTTTCATAAGTGTATCTGCAAAAATTTTCAAATGCTTTTTTGAGATGTCTTTTCCACGAAGCATGAAATCTTGTACATCTTTTGATGGTGATGTTTGAGCAAATGCAAGGCATAAGTGCATTCCTATTGAATTTGTTAGGACGTTCTGATACAAATGAGAAATCTCAACAGCATTTAATGGACGTTTATCACTGAAAGGGTTTAAGCCACTTAAATACTTTTTACTGTCAACATAGTCTGTTTCTTTGGGAACGTCAATATACGGGTGTCTGGAAACTATCCCCTTGGAAAGACCAGTTTCGAGTGATTGTTTATAAAGATTACTGGTTTTATTTAACGCCTGTACAAAGTAGTTACATACATCATCACGGTAACTCAACGAAACAAAACCGCCGTATATTAACATTCCCGCCTTCGCCATATGATTCACATACACCAAACAAAATATGTCTGAAAAAAGCCACGGTGCGTTCATATTCACATCTTGTTCGGTAAACCCATTTGGAATGGTGAATTGTTCATTTTCAAAAATAGCTGTTAATGTGTCCAAATGGTTAGACGAAAGATCATAGGCATGCTGTACAACAGATTTTGTATCTGCATCTTGAATATGCTCCAGCATAAAACCCAAAATACATTTCGACATGCTGTCATTCATATACCCAGTCCAAAGAGAACCAATTTCTGCGGATGTTAGGGGGATATTCCTTTCATTCACTTCATTCATTATGCAACCTCCTTGAGAACATGTCAGGATAAGTTTAGTATTCACATTAATACGGATTTTATAATGAATTACAGGTATGAAGAAACGATTTGAAGAGTGAGGGGCACTATTAAAACGAAATAGGGTATTTTTGCACGTCCCCCCGAAATGGTAGAATAAGCCTGTAACTCTTGATTGGCTTGAGTTTCAGACAAGTCTTTCAAAATGTGTACTTTTTGAAATATGCTGTTAACCATACTTTTTCCGTTTCATAAAAACAACATAAATTGTTTTGAAACATGGCGAATAACCTCAAAAGTTTTGACACAGACAAATTACCTTCTTAATCTCCTTTTTCGGGGCGTTGTGCAAAAATACCCATATAGTGTTGATTTTTTAGTGTATTAATCGTATAATACATGACAGATGTGTATTATGCGGTTAATACACTATTATTATAGCGTATTTGTAACAAAATAAAGTGATTAAGGGGAATAAGAATGAAACCAACAATGACCACGCATCGAATAAATGTCCTTGATTTAATTCGAGGATTTGCCCTGATTGGACTTCCGTTTGTTAATGTGCTGGCTCTTTGGGACAGCGTTAATTTATCTGGTACACAAGGAGATATCTGGATTCAGCGTTTCCTGTATATCTTTGTTGAAGGGCGTTTTTATGCAATATTTTCCTTCCTGTTCGGATTAGGATTTTGGATTTTTTTATCACGGGCACAGGGAAAAACCAATCATCCATATGTCCTTTTTATTCGGCGCATGCTGATCTTATTTGTAGCTGGTATACTGCACCATTTAATTAATCCTGGTGAAGTACTGTTGTTTTACGCGATTTTCGGAATGATTGTTTTATTGTTTTACAAGGCTCCTAAACAGATTAACCTTATCTTAGGAATAGCAGGCATTATTGTCGGAAGTTTTATTGGAGCAAAGACGCTTTTACCATTGCCCCTTATGATGCTTGGTCTGGCGTTCGGGCAATATCGTGTATTTGAAACTTTGTGGGAGAACAAAAAGAAATGGTTGGGCGTCGCTATTTTTTCATTTATTGCAACAAGTGTGATAACAGTTTTCTTGTGGCAGAAGGCGCCTGATGCCGGATTATTGTCATATATGGAAGGGTTTGACTATGATATAACCGAAACGCAAGCAGAAGCAAATCGTGCTTTTTATGATTTTATAGATTTGTCCATGGTTTTTGCACCAGTTTTCTCTATTTTCTACATTAGCATTCTCGTTTTGCTGGAGCCTGTAGCAGGGAAATGGTTGTCTCCGTTACATTCATTTGGACGAATGGCATTGACAAATTATATTGGTCAGTCGGTTATATTGGTTAGCCTGTTGGCATTTATTCCAGCAGATACAATCGTTTCATACAAGTCAGCGACAATTGTTTGTTTAATAGTTGTGGGCGTGCAGATCATTGTTTCATCACTATGGCTTAAATTTTTCAATTATGGACCGTTAGAATGGCTATGGCGATGCGGAACTTATGGGGACTGGGTTCCAATACGGCGGAAATAGAGGTTGCAAGAACAAGGTGGATAGCAACAACACACAGAAACGTACGTTAAGTTTTTTCAATAAGTGGTGTTAAGCAAACGGTCGCCTATCTGGAATAAGGGCGACCTTTAACCTTCTTTTAAATGTGGGGCAGATGTGGAACTCTTTCTAGTGTTATTATAAAGATTATAAACTAAACAAAAAGTACAGTTTAATCACTGGACTTATGGTTAGATAATTCTGAAGAGATTGATTTTTCGATGAATTTTTGAAAACCATAGTTCAAAAGAGCGAGTGAACAAGTTTTGATAAAAAGTGCTGTAGAGGTCATTCTTTTTAATTTATAATGACCAATTTTTGGAAAAGTGCATTTAGGGGATAGGCATAAAGAAGATCCATAATTAAATTACATAATGCGTATAAAGAGAATTTTCCATAAGTGAAATGAAACACCCATAAATTAATTGTAAAAAATGGTCCAAATATAAATGCTAAATCATCAAATACTCTGTACTTTATCCCTCCTTTAACATCCCACCATTTGAAAATTAGGTTTAGAAGTGATTGTATTAAAAAAATACAAGAGCAAAATAATGTAACTGGTAAATATTTTTTAAAGGAGAGTTTTGGAAGGAATGATAATACAATAGCCCATAAAACAATTGCATTTACTATCCTAAAAAAGTTTGCCATTAAGTTCACCCTTCTGAGCATTTATCTTAGGATGTGACACTTCATCGATGTTATTCAATTGTTTCCTTTTTGGTATGTTATTATATATTCAACTAATGGTTGTGCTTGCTTAAGAACCTCGATTTGACTATGCCGCAAACGGGCGCGTTTCTCTAAGAAATACGTCTGTTTTCATTTAAGGGACAGATTGTCAAAGTTTACTGGCTAAAAGATATTTAGAGGTTAATTTTTTTAAAAAAGACTAAAAAGGCAGGATCATCTAACCTGCTTGTTGAAAATTAGAAATAACTTATCATGGAGGATGTCAATATGCAAAAAGTGGTTCCTGCATTCCGCATTACTGATTATAAAAAGAGTAAGGCGTTTTACGTAGAAGGAATGGGATTTCAAATTGATTGGGAGCATCGGTTTGAACCTGATTTTCCTGTTTTTGTTCAGATCACTAAGGACGAAATGACTATTTATTTAACTGAACATACTGGAGACTGCGAAACGGGTGGGTTAATTCACTTATTTGTTCCCAATGTTGATAAATGGTACTACGAATTAAAGAGTAAAAAAGATATCCGTATTACGGAACCTCCAAATGAGGATCTTGAAGGACTTCGTATGATGACAGTCGTAGATCCTGATGGAAATCAATTACGCATATGTACTCGTTTATAAACAATCTTTTAATACTAATTTAAAGGGTTTGATCTCCAGCAATAGGGCTCATTCGCGGAATAAGCCTTGCGCATATTGTTGATTCATCGGGCGCTATTCCCTAATAAGGAGAAGCACCCATCTTGCATATTAGGGCCATTTTGTTGAACAAGGAAATGAATTGGTACTAAGCATATCAAGGTGGTTTTACACGATAAAATATATTGCTTAGGGAACGTACGTTTGCTAGAATAAAGTAAACGACAGAGGGTGAGTTTAATGAGCAATTTAGTGCTTCGGAATGTGGATGAGGATGACCTTCCTATTTTTTTTAAGCATCAACGGGACAGTGAGGCAAACCAAATGGCCGCCTTTACAAGTAAGGACCCTAATGATTGGAATAGCTTCGCTGAACACTGGAACAAAATACTTACGAATAAGAATATTATTAAGCAAACTATCATTGTTGAGAACACCGTAGTTGGCCATATTGTACACTTCGAGCAGTCCGGAAAACCAGAAGTAACCTATTGGATTGGAAAGGAATACTGGGGTAAGGGAATCGCAACCAACGCTTTACAAGAATTTCTAAAACAGGTTTCAATTCGTCCACTTTATGCTCGCGCTGCAAAAGACAATACTGGATCCATAAAGGTTTTAAAAAGATGTGGGTTCATGATTTCGGGTGAAGATAGCGGGTATGCAAACGCGCGTGGTAAGGATGTTGAAGAGTTTATTCTCACCCTTAACTAAAGAAATTCAAACTATAGTGTTTATTGTGTTTATTCCTTTATAGGGCGCAGTTGTTGAATAAGGATTGCGCCGTTAAAGGGCCAGATTATTGAATAAAATTGGAGTGAAATATAATGGCAACTGTCGATAATATAATTCAAGACATAAAAGAGGAACTAGATGGACTGCCGGGTGTAGTAGGAGTTGTATTAGGTGGGTCTAGAGCAAGAGGAACTCATAGTCCAGATTCTGATATAGATATTGGGATTTACTATGATGAATCAAAAGGATTTAATACCAATGATATAGAAAAAGCAGCGTTTAATCTTAATGACGATAAAAAAGAGCATTTAATTACTTCTTTAGGTGAATGGGGCGAATGGATAAATGGAGGTGGCTGGTTAGTTATACAGGATTATCATGTAGATCTTATCTTTCGTGATATTAAACGAGTCAGTAAAGTTATTGACGATTGTTTATCAGGTGTAGTATCCATTCATTATCAAACAGGACATCCTCACGGTTACTTGAATGCCATGTACATGGGGGAATTAGCTGTTTGTAATGTTTTATCTGACCCTGAAGGCACGTTAAGTGAATTAAAAAAGAAAACAGAACCTTATCCCAAGAAATTTCAAGCAGCGATGATTCAATACTTTTCCTTTGAAGCTTCTTTTTCCCTGATGTTTATGGAAGCCAATGCGAATAAAGACGACATTTCATACGTGATGGGGCATTGTTTTCGGAGTATTTCTTGCTTGAATCAAGTTATCTTTTCAAAAAACAAGGTGTATTGCATCAACGAAAAGAAGGCCGTAGCCATGATTCAGGATTTTTCAATAAAACCTCTAAACTATAAAAATCGTATTGATGAAATTGTTTCCCTACTTTCAACGGATAAAGATAAAACAAACCAAGCTGTAGTCAACTTAAAAGAATTAATTTCTGAAACTGAAGCATTATAAATCCTCCGCAAACGGGCGCGATTGTGGCATAACGAAGTCACAATAGCCATACTGTCGCAACAAAAAAAGTAACCACCCATTAAACGCCTAGCAAGCCTTTGGATTGGTTACTTTTCAACTCAAATCGTAAGCTGCCCCCTTGAAGGGCTTTTACACATTAGGCCGTGCCATGTAACACGATGGACGGTCTTTTATTATCTTATTAATATCTATATACAGTATACCGCATTTCCTCTGTAAAAATTAACATTCTTCAAGATATCACATGATTCTGTATAAGTTAGCTTTTCTTAGGATTCTTCCGTTTTCAAGTCTAAAAAATTCCTAACTTCTTTCACATAATCATCAAGTGGATATGCATTGTATAGGCGGCCGGATAATCGGATTGGGTCTCCAAAAAAGTACCTCTCATATTGGGTTTGTCTTGTTCCAAATGAACTCATTGTCAGGTCCCAGGCTAACCTAAATATTTTCACCCGATCCTCTGCGTTACTAGTTGCTGCTTGAAGATACTGCTCGAGATCTGCTCGAATAGAGGATTTAAATGCATTTTCAGTTGGCAGACTAACCAGACCACTAGCACCAATTAATTGAATAATTTCGGTGAAGCGGGGATAAATTTTAGGGAAGATATTATTGGCAATCTGAAGCGGAACAATATCTGGTCGCATGACTCCCCACTGATCCAACTCCGCATCATTCTCAGACTTTTCCAATAGAGCTTTCATTGTTTCTAGGCCAATAATAATCTCGGACATTTTTTCCTGAATATGTTGATATTCTCTCACGTTTATCGTCTGTACAAGGAGCTCGGCCAGACCTAAAATGAATTCCGTTTTAGCAATTTGCCTTGTTATGACTTGGTGGGTCGTAAAATTGTGAAAAGAGCTTTGGTATGAGAAATCTGCAGCTACAATCGCATTGTCATAATAGAATACTCGATTCCACGGAACGAGTACATTATCGAAAACAAGGATGGTATCCATTTCTTCGAAGCGAGAGCTTAAGGGGTGATTAAAAAAGGAATCTCCACCAACAAATGGCTCTCTGCAAATGAACTTTAACCCCTTAGTATCTGATGGGATGGAAAAGGCATAAGCTTCATCTTCATCTAGTAAAAATTTAGGAGTACTAATAACTAACACTTCGTCGGTTAACCCACCTTGAGTAGCTAAGAGTCGTGCCCCTTTAATTACAATCCCTTCTTCATTCCTATCAACCACCCGGGCTACAATCGGTTCTTCCTCAGAGGATTCTAAGTATGACTCGGAACGGTTTACTTGAGGTGTGACAAATGTATGGGTGAATGAAAGGTCTTCTTTCATCGCCAATTCATAAAGGGATTGGATATTTTCTGGAAAACAGTTGGCCCTTCCTATTAATAAGGGAGAAGAAGAGGCGAAACTCATTATAGCGGTATTGAGGTAATCGGGGCTTCTTCCAATCAATCCACCTGAACGTTTAGCCCAGTGCTCACTTGCCTTTCGTCTTTTTATTAAGTCATCCTTTGTTTTGGGTTGCAGGAAGGAAAGCCCAACCGCATCCCCAGTTTCTGGTGAATGGAACGTCATCTCCTCTTTAATTTTCGGATCATGTTGCATATCATATAGGGAAGCCTTTGTCTCAAGAATCCCTTTAAATGCAGGGTGTTCAGAAATTTCCCCTTTAACCTTTTTTCCATCCAGCCAAATTTCAGTATCCAGTTGATTTAAACGTTTAATAAAGTCCCTTCCAGTAATAGCTCCCATAATAACACTCCCATTTACATTTGTTTTAAGATGCAGAGTTATTTCTACTGTACTATTTTATTAATCACTGGGTTTACCTGTTCACCATTTTTTTAGAATGGAAAAGGACTGATAAATAGAGGGCTATGAGCGGTCAAACACCAGTGGGAGCGGTAAGGGCTACAGGATTATTAGAAATGCTAGGAGGAACAAAGCCATTCATAATGTTACGTTAAGGATATAACATATCCACTAGAGTTTGACCATCATGATACCGGTCAATTTTTAATCCATTCTCTGTATCTACAACCTTCATCTGGCCCTTCAATTCCACTTCATCTACTGTATTTCCTTCTTGATCAGTAAATACCAAAGTGAAGGTCTGCTCAAAATCAATTGAGTCACTTTCTTCTTGATCTTCACCGTATTTTTCGAATTTAATGTTTTGTACAGTAATTGTACTATTTTGCTTGTTCGCTACCTCTTGTGGAATGATAAAGAACCTTTTAGCTGAAAGGTCTTCAAATTCCTCTTCCGTTAAATAAGTTGAATACGCATTTGAATAATCAAGCATTCAATCAGTATCCTCGAAGTCAAAGTTGAGTTCATCTACAGTATATAATTCCTTAATAAACTCCTCACCATGCTCTACTGCTGAATCCTTAAAATTCGTAGTGTCGTCAGCGCCTGTTTCTTTACAAGCAGTAACGAATAGTAAAAGAGCAACAGAATAACAAAGAAATACAAATAATTTTCTCATATAAGCGCTCCTCCCCCATTTTAGTTTATTGTCATAACTATTCTTTATATTTACATTATTTACAATATTAACATCGAAACTAATTTATTCAAAGCTATTAATTGTACTTTCTTATGGTGAGATAAACTCCATTGCGGTATTAAGCTTGGATTGATACTCGTAAGCTTGCATCCCTTTATTTAGGTTTGAATTTTTAAATAATTATGATAAAATTTTCCAAAAGTAGGTATCAGTCTAATCGATATCTCATCTATTAGTAATCATAGAAATCACCGCTGAATTAGCAATTGCCATGCACAGGTAAAAGGAGCCTCTAACTATGTCAGGAAATATACTCGTCAAAAACATGACATTCAAATACCCCTCCATGATTTCACCACTTTTTAATAATGTATCGGTAAACATCCATGAAGACTGGAAGCTGGGATTGATTGGAAGAAATGGTCGTGGTAAAACCACACTATTAAAAATCCTTTTAGACCAATTAGAATATGAAGGGACTGTAATTTCCTCCCTTGAATTTAAGTACTTTCCGCGCTATCCAGACTTAGATGATTGCCTTACTGCTGAAGAAGTGCTACTTAAGGAGAGTCCTATGACTGAACGCTGGGAAATGGAGCTTGAGTTGTCCTATATGGATTTGTCTCCAGAGATTTTAGATAGAAGCTTTCATGTATTGAGCGGTGGAGAACAGACGAAAATATTGTTGATTGGATTATTTCTAAATGATGACTCCTTTCCTTTAATTGATGAGCCAACAAACAACTTAGATGTGCATGGGAGAAAAGTAGTTGGGGAGTTTTTAAATCGAAAAAAGGGATTTATCGTGATTAGCCATGATCAACATTTTTTAAACCATTTTGTTGACCACGTGCTGGCAATTAACAAAGAGAGCGTAGACGTGTTGAAAGGTAATATCGAGACATGGCAGTTTGAGAAAAAGAATGCGGAAAATTTAGCAGAAGAAACGAACCAAAAGCTGTTTAATGAGATTAATCGCCTAGAAACTGTTTCAAAAAGGGTTGGAACCTGGGGGCAAAAGAGAGAGAACAGTACCAAAGATGCCGCTGGGAGAAGGTTAGCAGCTAAACAGATGAAGCGGTCAAAAGCGATTAAGAAAAGAACCGAAGAGAAAATAAGGGATAAACAGAATTTAATCCATAACGTGGAAGAGGTTGCTGATTTAGCAATGCAGGTCGAACAGCCACACAAACAAATCCTCTTATTAAGAAATTTTTCAATACTCCAAGTTGGAAAGCCCTTATTTGAACCTATTAATGTAGATGTATATCCAGGTGATCGTTTCTTTATAACTGGAAAAAATGGTGTGGGCAAATCCACCTTGTTGAACTTTATAATAGGTAACGGGAAGTTTGAAATTACAGGCGACTATCACATACGACTGCCCGATAAGCTGTCTGTCTTACACCAAAAGAATCAGCTTGATGAAGATTATGCTACTATCCTTGATGACCTAACTGCAAAAGAAAAAGAGTCTTATTTACATCTGCTTCGTCAATTGGGATTTCAACGTTCAAGCTTTGCTGATCGTTCAAGTAAAAATTGGAGTGCAGGAGAACAGAAAAAAGTGTTCCTGGCGCATGCATTACTTGGTAATCATTCGCTATTTATTTGGGACGAGGTTACCAACTACCTAGATATGCTAATAATTGAGCAATTAATAGATGCAATAGAAAGGCATGAACCAACGATGGTCGGGGTTGACCATAACGAACATTTTGTGGAGTCTATTGCAACGAAGAAGGTTGAGCTAAGAAGGGAAGTATAAGTTCATAGATATTGGCCTTTTTCACTTTGTGGAAAGGGTCTTTTCATTTTTACTGTGTTCAGATCGTCCGTTCTTGGCAAAACATCAGCCGAGAGCGGGAGAACATCGCCTGAGTCGGAGAAGATATCAGCCGAGAGCGTGCAAACATCGCCTCTCATGGTATCCCCCATCAGCCAAAAAAGGACGATTTTCTAGATTTCCCCACTATAAGTGACTTTCTTTTCTAATCTGCACCAAAAAAGGTACAATAACAGGGAAAGGAGTTACGTATTACAATGACAGCACATTATGATTTACCACAACAAATAAGTGACTTATTAGATGAAAATAAGAGAACGACGGATAATTTGAGTGAATTAATTCGCCCTGGAGGCTACATGCCGCCAAATGCGGATCTATTAATAGATGCAATATCAGCGCTCAGTATGGGAAAAAACATTTTGTTAAAAGGACCGACTGGAGCGGGAAAAACGAAATTTGCAGAGACGCTTTCAAGCCTATTTCATCAGCCGATGTACAGTGTGAACTGCTCAGTTGACTTGGATGCAGAGAGTCTTATTGGCTTTAAGACATTGGCCTATGAAGGGGAAAAACAAGTGATCGAGTTTGTCCCAGGCCCAGTGATGAATTCCATGGCTAACGGAACGTTCCTCTATATTGACGAAATTAATATGGCGAAGCCGGAAACACTACCGTTAATTAATGGTGTACTAGACTATCGCCGAACAATTACCAACCCATTTACGAATGAAATTGTGACTGCAAATAAAGGCTTCGGTGTCATAGCGGCCATCAACGAAGGATATGTCGGTACAGTGCCATTAAACGAGGCATTAAAGAATCGATTTGTCGTAATTGATGTTCCCTATATAGAAGGGGAGCAATTGAAAAGTCTTATTAAGTCCAACACTCGCTTACAAGATGAGCGGATGATCGATCTGTTTGTCTCGTTATCAGCAGATCTCGTACAGGCCGCATTTCAAGGGAAGCTTTCAGAGGACGCGGCATCCATCCGAGCAATTCTCGATGCATGTGATTTAAGCTCCATTATACCGCCACAGCGAGCTGTTCAGCGTGCAATTGCCGCGAAGCTTGATGAGGAAAGAGAACAAGAATTTATTATGAGCTTAGCCGAAACCTTATTCTAGTTAGGAGCATGAACCATGTATCGTTTCTATGATGCTAAAGTGGATACATTTTTATTTCGTCAGCTCCAAGATCTTGCTACCGTACTGGCAAGAAGAGCTGACCTTACATTCGAATACAGCTACGGAGCATATATCGATATGGTGGATAGTAAGGTCACGGCAAGTAGGACGTGGGATACGGCGCCTGCTACGCTGCAAAAAGGTGGATTAAAGTCAGATATATATTTAAGGACAATTGGAACCATGCACTTTTCCAAACTCCCTGAATTAAAGTCATACCTGGATGCGGTGGAAGAGGCACTGTTACCTAAATTTGCTTCACAGCTCGTTACCCTGTTTGAGGATTTGAGGCTGGAGGAAAAAATTCGAAAAGAGCGTCCAGGGACCAAACGGGTCTTTGACATGCGGAAGCAGTATTATCGGCATAAATTTACAACCGATCTTGCAGCACATGTAACAAGAGGGTTTGCCCTTGATGAGCTGTTTTGCCTCATTTACTTATCCTTGCAATCAGACAGTCCTGACCCAAGCTTTCCAAGAGCGACTAAAGCCCAGCTAGACCAGCTAGCTAATATTCAGTCACTCTTATATGAAGTATTTGAAGCGAGGGACACAAGAGCTGTTTCCCGAATCGCAGAACAAGTCGTGTATCGTGTTCATCAGGACTACAACGATATGATTGATGAATACTTCGTGTTCCCCGTTGGTCATTTGGATAACTATACGAAAAACACCTTGTTTGATGAGTTGACTAGAACGGATGAATTAGCCAATGATGACAGCGAGGAGGTCGACGAAGAGAATAACGAGTATATTGATGAGGAGTTTTCCACCTGGCATAGGGAAAATGAAAACAATGACCGTAAACAGACCTTTCTTCAGTTTGAATTGGAAGTAGGCACCAAGACAAACATCAAAGGTGGAGGTGCAAGAGAAACAGAAGATGCAGACCAGGCCATGGGTTCCATCCAAGGTTCCTCCCAGCAAACGCGAAATAAGGATTATTCAGAACTAGACGCACTGGATAAGCAAGAATCAAATAAAGGTGCATCTGCAGAGAATCAATTTGGCGAAGAAAACAAAGATGCCGTTAAGATAATAGAAGAGGCAGAAAACCCTACTTCAGAAGAAAGAGGTAGCTATCAAGAGATTCTTCATGCTATCGAACCGTATAAACGGAAGCTTGCAACCATTATTAAAAAAACGATTGAGCATAAAAAGAATGCACCGAGAAAAGATCTCCTGGCAGGTCGTCTATCCAAAAAGCTATTGCCACTCGTGTTAGAAGAAAAGCCTAGGATCTTTTACAAAAAGAATCAAGAATCCAAAGAGTTCGATGCTGCCTTTACTTTGCTTGTCGATTGTTCTGCGTCGATGCAAGGAAAGATGGAGGAAACAAGACATGGGATTGCACTCTTTCATGAAGTGTTGAAGACCTTTAAAATACCACATTCAATTATAGGTTTCTGGGAAGACGCCATGGATGTACGGGAAAACTATCAGCCGAATTATTTCCATGTAATTCACTCTTTCCAGGACTCGTTATACAAAGAAAATGGCGCGAAGATTATGCAGCTCGAAGCCAGAGAGGATAATCGAGATGGCTTTAGTATTCGCGTTGCTGCCCAAGAGCTGGAAAAACGCCGGGAGAAAAACCGATTCCTGCTTGTTTTTTCTGACGGAGAGCCAGCAGCAGCCAACTACAACCAAAATGGAATTGTCGACACAAACCTAGCCGTCTCAGAAGCACGAAAAAGAGGAATAGAAGTTATTGGAATGTTTTTATCCGATGGAGAAGTAGAAGAGCGGGATGAAGTCTTAATGAAAAACATCTACGGTCGAGAAAAAATCATCGTCCCCGCCGTATCCGAACTACCAGACCACTTCGCCCCATTATTGAAAAAATTATTATTGAAAAGTATATAGAGAATGTCACAAGCCGAACAAATTCAAGTCCTAATTAGGTGATAAGCACCAAGGATTCTGAATCACTGTTCGGCTTTTTGATTAGTGTTCTGGATCAGTGGAGTGATTCCCGAATGTAAATATAATAACGCGTAGTCTCCTTCGGAAAAGCGAAGACACTAAGACCCCACACCACAAATAAAGTACAAAGGCTAAGAACTATACCTCCTATGCCAACGCCTTAGTGACCAATGATCCTGTTGGCCTGAGCTTAGTGGCGATTACGCGGAAGACGCAGTTTATTTTCGAAGCGGCAAATTGGGCCAAAATAATACTTGTTTCTAACCAAGCTGGAAGCAACCTGTAATAAAACTAGGTCTTTTGGTGGAATGTGGCATAAGGGCCGGGAAAATCTAACAATAATTTACAAAAACAATAGATTTTTACGTAATTGTACGATAAAATTGAAGAAATATTTAAAATTTACTATGATTGTGACATAGAAAAGGAATGTAGCGGATGACCTATCATAATAACCTTCTTCAATTTTTATTTTCCATGGATGATCATTTAATTAGAGTGAAAGAAGCAGAGAGCATAAAACGCGTTTGGAAAGTGAACGTTTTACTTATCTTACTAAGCCTTATCCTTTACGGTTACATGGCTTATTTGGGAATGGGGACAAACCTCATCTCGCCACAAGCACAGAGCCTTGACCCATTAACCTATGAGCAACAAAAGTTTTGGTTTCTCACTGGTAGGCTAATATTTGGACTACTATTCGCCGTGTTTATATTATTTATCCCATCTCTTTATTTCTCATTGCTAACAGATATTCCATATAAAAAATTAATCATAATGCAACAGATCGTGCTTTTTGTATTGTTGGTAGAGCGGGCAATCTGGATTCCCTTGGCAGTTTTTAATGGCCTTGATTGGTATGTATCGCCTGTTTCGTTTGGCATCATTGCTTCTTACTTTACAGAGATCCCTTGGCTTATTTACTTTTTCGGGGCAATATCGCTCTTTCAATTATGGATTATTTGGTTTCAAGTGCGTTACATCCGAAATCTTACAGAAATCAAAAAACAATGGGTGTGGGGTTATGTCCTCCTTTTCCATTTCTTCTTTTGGTTGCTGACAGCTCTACTCGCTTATATGGATCAATACATGATTAACAGGTGGTTTGGACAATGAGAAAAAGAAAAAAGCGTCTTATACAGCTCGTCGTGCTACTCTTCATCGCCACCAATTTCTTACTCGTTTTTCTAGATAAAGAGAATAAAGTTGATCGGATTGCATATGTCCATGACTGGTCCGATGTATTCCAGTCAGATTTAGAGGAAACAGTAAGTACACCAGGAGTATTAGCGGCTATGGAGAAAAACCGCATATACTTTGATCAGGAGAGCGGAACTTTCAATGAATTTCTGGTAGAAGAGGGAGCTCAAGTATTAGTTGGAGAACCCTTGTTTACCTATAGTGTACATAATTATTATGAAACCGAAGCAAATTTACTAGAGGAAGCAGCAAAACTGGAGAGTCAATTAACAGCAATAGAAACAGCAATCACCACAATTAGTGCCTATCAAATACCAGAAACAGATACAGGGTCGGCACCGTCATTTGAAGTGAATGACGAGGAGATTCGGGTTGAGTTCCCGCAGGATCCTATTGAAGCAAGTTTAATGAAAGAGCAGTACCTTACAGAAAAGCAAAATGAATTAGATCAAAAGGGCGCAGAGCTGGCCTTAGTCGAAGCACAGATCGCAGAGCTTCGTGAAACGGGAGACACAATAACAGTTGAAAGTCCGTTTGAAGGAAGGGTAAAGGAAGTATCTCAGGCTTTAGACAACCCTCTTTTAACAATTGAAAGTACAGTCTTACAAGCAGAAGGTGAACTTTCAGAGACAGTTAGACCATTGATAGAGCAGGGGTTCCCAGTAAGGGTGGAAGTGTCAGAAGTAGCTGCCCTACTCGAAGGCACGGTAGCAGAGGTTAGTGATTCACCAAAAGAAGAAGCTTCTGTGGAAGGGGAAAGTATTTATCCACTACGTGTGACATTTGAAGACCCTTCCTTAGTAGAAGATGATACTACGGACGAAACAGAGGAGAGCGAAGCGATAGTCGATTTATTGCCTGGATATCATGCGAATCTCGTTATCACAACGGAATCAGCAGAAGGGGCTGCTACGCTATTTGAAGAAAAAATTTATCAAAACAAGGTATGGAAAATGACCGTAGATGGGAAGTTACAAGAACAAACAGTAGTAACAGGAATCCATATGAATAATATGCAAGAGATAAAAGAAGGCGCTGCGATTGGAGAATGGGTGGCAGATGGCCCAGAAGGACAGCTACGTGATAAAGCTGTGTTTATAACACCTCTGAAGGCTTGGAAGCATCCCTGGAAACAGCTCGTGAACCCGAAGGAAACCAATTGGTGGGAATTTGCCGTGACAGGGCTCTTAACACGCTAGACAAAGCATATTAGAAAAACTCGCATTCGCTCATCCTTTAGCGAATGTGTGCGTTTTTCTTATACTTGGAACCCCAAAATTTCAACTCCGTCAACACAAAAAAGAAATCGGCTCTCTGCCGATTTCTTTTGATTATAGGGGCTGAATAAGAAACTCTCCACTTTTGCCTCGACTAGCTCCGAGTTCCCAGCGACTAGCGCAACTTCCTTCGCCTCCGTACAATAAAGAAGACTTGCCGACTGGTGCTAACCAGAGGCCTAGTCGCCCTTATACCCGGAGGGTGAGAGGCAACATCGGCTCCCTGTAATTTAGGTAGGTCGACTAAAAACGGCCTTGTCGGCCAACGCCGACATACCCCTTTTGCAGGGGCATGTTTTCTTTATCTCCTCCGGCGGGGAATGCTCCATTAAAACCGCCACTTTGCGTGGCAACATGGAGCCACCTGGCATGGCCAGGCGCAGTTCGTACGTCGCTTTTCGTGCGCTCTTCGCTTTTCTTTTAACATCAAAGAAAAATCGCCTTTTAGAAGGCGATATGTGAAAGAAAAGGGGTTAAGTTTATTTTCCCCCATTTTGCAGAAGGATAAACCTGTTTTTCTGTAAGCTATTATATTAATTGTTTAGGAAGTGTTCGACCACATGTCCCCATTTGTTGAATTCTGTTAGAAAACCATCATGGCCAAACTCTGTATCTACGTGAAAGTAACTTCCGTTTGCCACTTCGCTTACGAACTGTTTCATGAGGGAGGGCTCAAAAATCAAATCCCTATCGTAGCTGATTGCAAGCAGGGGAGGCTTCATACTTCTTGCGGCAACCTCCCAACCACCTCTGTCCTTTCCAATATCATGATTGTTCATTGCACGGAGCAACGTCAAATAACTGTTCGCATCAAACCTCTCTGTCAATTTTTTTCCCTGGTGATCTAAATAACTACTAACGTCATATTTAAGTTGAGTACCTTTTCGATCAAAACGCAGATTGAACAAGGTAGCACTTCTATAGGTGACCATGCCAATCATTCGAGCAATTTCCAATCCTTTTAATGAATGGTTCGTTTCATACTGGCCATTTTTCCAGGCGGGATCCTGTTTGATGGATGTTTCAGCAATATGGTTGTAAGCAATCCCGTAGTCTGTAAACACTGGAGTAGAAGCAAGAACGATGAGTTTATCCATTCTATCTGGATAGAGGAGTCCCCATTCCATTACCTGCATACCTCCGAGTGATCCACCCATAACGGCTGCCAGGTGGTGGATACCCATTATTGTCAATGCCTTATGTTGAGCATGGACCATATCCCTAACCGTGATGTCAGGGAAATGACTTCGGTAGGGCTCATTGGTTTTGTTATGAATAGTGGTTGGGCCTGTGGAGCCATGACAACCACCAAGTACATTAAAGGTGAGAACTTGATAGGCGTCTGTATCAACATACCTATTCTCGCCAATAAGACCACTCCACCAGCCGGAATTTTTATCATTTCCAATTGTATGCTGGTTCCCTGTTAAGGCGTGGCATACAAGAATAAAAGGAGCACCCTCTGGTCCGGAAATCTCATAACGGAGAGAAACCTCCTCAAGCAGCTCCCCAGAAGTGAGGAGGAGTGGTCCGATGGAGATGTTCCCAATAGTAGGGACCGTCCTCTGGGAATTAGTCATAAAACATCCTCCTTACCCTTGAAGAGTAGGCCTTTGGTTGATTCATTCATCACAAGATAACCTCCCGGGAAAGTTCCATTCTCACACTCCTGCAATCACACTCTCAGGAAGCCCTCCCCGTAAGCGGACGAATTCATCGTAGGGGGCGGTTCCTGAGACAACTGTAATCCCGGTTGCCTCAGCATTTTCGATAAGCTGTGTATGGCCCTCTGGATATCGTATCCATAAGATACTGCTTTGCTTATTTATGAATTGTTCTAAAGTGTCAGATGGAAGGACGTTGTGATCTACATAGACAGCGTCTACTTGATAAGGTACATCTGCTAACTGAGTAAAACGATTCTCTTCTCCGTTGATTTCCTGCTGGATTGTTGGAACAAGGAATCCGAGTGCTTTAAGCTGTTCAATTGCTTTATTCACTTCTCTATTGTTTTCTTCAGTGTAAACTGCGATTGCTTTTTGTCTTACTGTCCCATCACTTCGGTCGAATGGAGATCTGACCAGCCATTCTATTGCATCTTTTTCCGAAGGTTTTTGGTTCGTTGTTTTACCAACAGCCTGATTGATCGCCTCATCTAACGTGCTTAGCAGATCAGAAGTAGCTTCTAACCCGATAGATAATCGGACTAACTCTTCCGACACCCCGGAGCTTTTCAACTCCTCTGGGTTAAGCTGCTGGTGGGTAGTCGAGGCTGGATGGATAATGAGCGACTTCGCATCCCCCACATTCGCTACATGTGACCATAGTGATATGGAATCAATCAGTTTCCGACCAGCTTCCCGGCCACCTTTTATGCCAAACGTTATGATGGAACCATATCCGTCTTTCAAATACTTTTTAGCTAGCTGGTGAGAGGGATGATTTTGTAGACCTGGGTAGTTTACCCATTCAACAGCAGGGTGATCGGCTAGGTATGCAGCAATTTCTTGAGCATTTTTAGTGTGTTTTTCTATTCGTAAATGCAATGTCTCCAGTCCCTGTAATAACTGAAAGGCACTTTGTGGGCTTAAACAAGCTCCAATATCACGTAAAAGCTCTACCCGTAATTTTGTCGCAAAGGCGGCTGCCCCGACATCAATAAAACGTAATCCGTTATAGCTTTCCTGAGGCTCAGTAAAACCTTTAAATCTCGAATTGTTCCAATTAAAGCGGCCACCGTCAACCACAACGCCACCAATTGTTGTTCCGTGTCCACCGATCCATTTTGTAGCGGAATGGACAACGACATCCGCTCCCCAAGTAAGTGGTTTGGTTAAGTATGGTGCAAATGTGTTATCAATAATGAGCGGGATACCATGCTGATGGGCGATGGTTGAGACAGCCTCTACATCAAAAATATTAAGACTGGGGTTGGTAATGGTTTCCCCGAAAATAGCCTTTGTCTTGTCAGTTATAGCATTTTTGATTTCTTCAAGATTGCTCCCATCTACAAATTTCACAGCTATTCCATAGCGCGGCAACGTGTGAGCAAATAAGTTGTAGGTGCCACCATACAAATTGCTGTCTGCAATAATTTCATCTCCAGACCCGGCGATGTTTAATATTGCAAAGGATATTGCTGCCATACCCGAAGATGTAGCTACAGCTGCAACGCCATCTTCCAGTTGGGCAATTCGTTGTTCAAATACATCAACCGTCGGATTCCCAATCCGAGAATAGATGTTTCCTGCTTCTGATAAACCAAATAGATTTTGTGCATGCTCCGTATTATTGAACACATAAGAAGTTGTTTGATAAATGGGAACAGCTCTTGCTCCGGTAGACGGATCAGGCACCTGTCCTCCGTGAAGTAACGTTGTTTCATCCTGCTGGTTAGTAAATGATGACATGTAAATTCCTCCTTTAAGATTATGGCCTGCCAGTCAACAGCTTTTTGATGTAAGACTGCAGTTTGCAGTTTAACCGGTCTGGGGGAGGAGGGGAGAATATAAAAAGCCCTCTTCCTAAGAAGAGGGCGTATTATTCACGTTCCTCCTCTTATCTTCCAGATCCAAGATGATCTGTAGGATTTAGCACCATCGGAAGCAAACAAGGTTTGCTTTCAGGTTGCTGGGCTTCGCAGGGCCTATTCCCTCCACCACTCTTGATAAGAGATTTAATTTTTAAATTATTCACATTATAAAACCAATTATACGCGGTTGTCAACCGTTTACTGAAAATAATTGTATAGTAAAAAAACAAGAGGCAAGAACCTCTTGTTAAGTGACATGCGGTCTATTCTCTCGCCCTTTTATGAAAAGGGAAATAAGTTGATAACATATAGTTGATGAGGGCTATCCAGATAAGAGAAAATGCGATTAGATGAGCAGTAGTAAAGGTTTCATTATATACAAACACACCGAGAATTAGCATAATGGTCGGAGCAATGTATTGGAGAAACCCAATCATAGCTAGCGGAATTCTTCTTGCTCCGCCTGCAAACAATAGTAACGGAACTGCTGTCACGATTCCTGCACCAATGAGTAGCATGGTGGAGGACGTAAAGAAAGTATTAGTCTGAAAAATATTTTCCGGGATAATCAGTAAGTAAAGGATAGCTATTGGTGTAATAAACATTGTTTCAATTGTTAAGCTAGCAAAGGCTCCTACATCTAATCTCTTTTTAAATAATCCGTATAGACCAAAGCTCATAGCGAGCAATAAGGATACCCAAGGGAAAACTCCATAGCTAACTGTTAAATATAGAACGCCTGCCCCTGCAAGAATAAAGGAAACCAGCTGTCTTTTGGTCAGGGTTTCTTTTAACACGAGAATACCGAGTAATATACTAATTAATGGATTAATATAATAGCCAAGGCTTGCTTGAAGAACATGGTCGCTATTCACAGCCCAAATGAAGGTCAGCCAGTTGAGTGTAATCATAATGGATGCAAAAATCACAGCAATTAATTGCTTTTTGTTGGTCAGGATTGCTTTGCATTCCTTGATTACGGTGGACCACTTACCTAGCAAGGCAATGAGTACTAGCATGAATACGAACGACCATACTATTCTGTGTGCGAGAATTTCACCGGCAGATACATGATTCACTGCCTTCCAGTAGATCGGTAGAAAACCCCAGAGTAAATATGCCCCTGCAGTTAGTAGAATGCCTGTTTGTTCCTGTTTTCCATTCATGCCAACCCTTCTTTTCTATACAAATTTGTCCCCCACGTGTAACTGTAGTAAGTCCTAAACTTCTTTTATCAAATAAACTCCATTTTAAAAGAGTCTGATCTAAAAAGCAAAAAGCATGTTTGCAGTTATAAGAAAACGCTTTCAAAAAGAGTACTAATAGAATAAGATAGTAGTAGAATAAGAAATCATTTCAGGGGGGATCTTTGTGAAGAAAGACAATCAACATATCGAAACAGCAGTTATCCACCAGGGCTATGACGCAAAGGATATGCTGGGGAGTCTGACACCACCTATTTTCCAGACCTCCACATTCACATTTGCTACCGCAGAACAAGGAGAAAGGCGTTTTGCAGGGGAGGAAGAGGGCTACATTTATTCTCGGCTAGGAAATCCGACTGTAAAGATTCTAGAAGAGAGAATGGCTTCATTAGAGCAGGCTGAACGTGGTCTTGCTTTTGCTTCAGGCATGGCTGCTGTGTCTTCAGTGCTAATTGCTCTAACAAAAGCAAACGATCATATTCTATGTTCTTCAGGGCTCTATGGCTGTACCTACGGCCTTTTAACTATGCTACAAGAGAAGTACCAGATAAGCCATGACTTTTCCTTAATGGATACAGAAGAGAGTATCCGAGAAAAAATAAAACCAGAAACAGCATGTATTTATGTCGAAACACCAATTAATCCGACGATCCGGTTAATTAATCTTAAAATGGTTGCAGATATAGCAAAGGAGTATAATATTCCTGTGGTGGTTGACAATACATTTTCAACCCCCTATTTACAGCGACCACTTGAACTTGGCTGTGACATCGTAGTTCATAGTGCTACCAAGTATATTGGTGGGCATGGTGATGTGATAGCAGGTCTAGTAGTGGGCAAGAAAGCGTTTCTTGATTCCGTTTCCATGACAACACAGAAAGATATTGGAGGCATTATTTCTCCGTTTGATGCATGGTTGCTCCTTCGGGGTATGAAAACATTACCTATCCGAATGGACCGGCATTGTGATAATGCAGAAAAGATTGCAAGTATGCTAGAGAACCACCCCAAGATCTCGGCTGTTTATTATCCATTTAGTGCCCAAATGAAGGAACAGCATTTTGATAAACAGATGAGACGCGGAGGCGGGGTTCTCTCATTTGAGATTAATGGTTCAAAAAAGGACGCACAAACATTGCTTAACCATCTCACTTTTATAAAAATTGCGGTAAGCTTAGGGGATGCGGAGACATTAATTGAGCATCCGGCAACCATGACACATGCGGTTATCCCAGAAAACACTCGTATGGAGATGGGGATAACTGATCAGCTTATAAGGCTTTCAGCGGGATTAGAGGCATGGGAAGATATTTGGTATGATTTGGAACAGGCACTAAGTAAAATATAGAAGGCCTAACCCTTGCAGAGCACTCTGTGAGGGTTTTTTCTCGGCTTCTTCTTTTTTTTAAAAACTGGGCATTATTTGCTTGTCATTTTTTCCTGGCATAATCTTCAAGCTCTGAGGGTAAATATATAAGATGGGAAAGGTGCATGGTACCCATATGACGGTATATGGAAAGATGTGCTATATTATATAAATGATCCGTTTTAGACCGTGAGCAGAGTTTTGGAGGGAGCCTTACATATGGAAATCATATCCTTATTATTAGGTCTAACTATCTTTTTTAATATTGCGCTAGGTATCTCCATTATCTTTTTGGAAAGAAAGGATGCCACTTCTACGTGGGCGTGGTTAATGGTATTATTGTTTATCCCGATTATCGGGTTCTTTCTTTACTTAATTTTTGGAAAGCCAATAAGTAAACGTAGAATTTTCACTTGGGACACGAAAAGTCGCCTCGGTGTAAAGACTGCTGTCCAGTCCCAATTGCGGGCCCTGGAAAGAGATAACTTTAGCTTTAAGCATGAGGAGATCGCCGAGTATGAAGATTTAGTTTATCTACATCTACGCAATGATGATGCTATTTTTACCCAAGATAATACCGTGGATATTTTTACAGACGGTAAGGAAAAGTTTGATGCTTTAATCCAGGATATGGAGAGAGCTACCGATCATATACATCTTCTATACTATATTTTAAGAAGTGATCAACTAGGAGATAGAATTGCAGATGTATTAATCAAGAAGGCAAATGAGGGAATTGAAGTTCGGGTGCTCTATGATGACATGGGTTCCAGAACACTAAAACCCAGATACATAAAAAGACTTCGTCGGGCTGGTGCTCAAGTAGAAGCCTTTTTTCCGCCAAAGATACCGAAGATCAATTTTAAAATAAATTATCGGAATCACCGTAAATTAGCCATTATTGATGGGAAAGTGGGCTATACTGGGGGATTTAATATTGGGGATGAATACCTTGGGACAGTCAAAAAGTTTGGATATTGGCGTGACACCCATTTAAGGATATGCGGAGATGCGGTAACAAACATGCAGACACGATTTATACTAGATTGGAATCAGGCTTCACGACATCATATTTTTTACGATGAACGATACTATAACCATAGCCATAAGGGAGATGTGGGAATTCAGATCGTCTCCAGTGGACCAGATTCTGAGTGGGAACAAATTAAAAATGGTTACATCAAAATGATTATGTCAGCAAAGGAATATATATACATTCAAACCCCCTATTTTATTCCTGATGACAGTTTGCGAGACGCCATACGAATTGCGACACTGTCAGGGGTGAAAGTAAGAATTATGATTCCGAATAAGCCTGACCATCCTTTTGTGTACTGGGCAACTCTTTCCTACATTGGCGATTTATTAAATGCAGGAGCAGAGATTTATATTTATCAAAATGGCTTTCTGCATGCTAAAACCATTGTAGTAGATGGAAAAATAGCCTCTGTGGGAACGGCAAATATTGATGTGCGTAGTTTCCGTTTAAATTTTGAAGTAAATGCTTTTCTCTATGATAAAGGGGTAACCGAAAGGCTAGTCGAGGCATTTAACAATGATATTGAACACTCTACACAAATGACGAAAAAGCTTTATGACCAGCGTTCTCTTGGGATTCGCTTTAAAGAATCTATTTCACGACTATTATCGCCTGTTTTGTAAAATACTAAAGAGAGATGGGAATGGGCTTTTGCCCATCCATTGACTTGTGGTAATATATATCAATACGTTTTAAAACGATTATTTTCTATACTTAAGTAAAATGAAAGAATATGAAGGAGGAAGTGCTGTGAATAGAAAGCCATGCTCTGAATCGCTAACAGTAAAGACATCCCATGTATTACCACCAGATACGAACACACATGGCACCCTATTTGGAGGAAAACTGATGGCCCATATTGATGATGTGGCCGCAATAGCTGCTGTAAGGCATGCTAGGCAACTAGTTGTGACAGCTTCTACGGATTCAGTAGACTTCCTGCAACCTGTTAGGGAAGGCGACTCTATCTGTATGGAAGCCTTTGTAACATGGACACATAATACGTCTATGGAGGTGTTTGTGAAGGCAGTAACAGAGGATTTGCTAACTGGTAAAAGAAAAGTGTGTACTACTGCTTTTCTCACCTTTGTAGCCGTTGATGAAGAAGGGACACCTATACCCGTTCCACAAGTCTACCCTGTAACGGAACATGAAAAAAAGCTTCATGAAAATGGGGCTCTTCGTGCAGCCCATCGAAAAGAAAGAAGAAAGCAATCCAAGGAGCTCGCGGAGGAATTCGGTACAAGTTTTCCTTGGAACAAAGAGAGATAAGAAGCCTTGATAACGGGGCTTCTTTTCGATTTGGTTGTTTGTAGGTTCGCATAGTCGAAAAAAGGGGTATATGAACCCTAAGCAACCAACACAACAAGGAGGATAATCACATGGCGTTATTAGAAAATATTATTGGTGAAGTAAACGAAGTTCTATGGAGCTACATATTAATTGTGGTCTTAATCGGTCTTGGTTTATGGTTTACCATTCGAACTGGTTTTGTCCAATTTCGATATTTTCCAGAAATGATTCGGGTGCTTTTCGACAAACGAACGCTAAGCGCGTCTGGTAAAAAGGGGACATCTGCATTCCAAGCCTTTGCCATTAGTGCTGCATCACGTGTCGGAACAGGTAATATGGCAGGGGTTGCCACAGCAATTGCTTCAGGGGGTCCAGGAGCGGTGTTCTGGATGTGGCTCATCGCCCTTCTTGGAGCGGCTTCCGGATTTGTGGAAAGTACGTTGGCACAGGTTTATAAAGTACCGGAGAAAAACCAATATCGTGGTGGGCCAGCTTATTACATGGAAAAGGGATTGAAGAACCGTAAGCTGGCTGTTGCTTTTGCCGTTATTATTACGATCACATACGGACTTGTCTTTAATTCGGTACAATCCAACACGATTAGTTTAGCGTTTTCGGAACAATATGATTTGAATAAGGGGCTACTGGCAGGTATTTTATTCGTGTTTACAGCTATTGTTATCTTTGGAGGAATTAAAAGCATTGCAAACGTGTCTCAAGTCATTGTACCAGTAATGGCTATCCTCTATATTTTTATTTCTATCTATATACTTTTAACTAACTTCACCGCAATTCCTGATATGATTTCAATCATATTTACAAACGCATTTGGAATCCGTGAAGTAGCTGGTGGGGGATTTGGTGCTGCGATAATGATGGGAATTAAAAGAGGGCTATTTTCCAATGAGGCAGGTATGGGTAGTGTGCCCAACGCTGCTGCCACAGCAGAGGTAACACATCCGGCTAAGCAAGGGTTTATTCAAGCTTTCGGTGTGTTTGTTGATACGATTCTTATTTGTAGTGCTACAGGATTCATTCTTATCACAGCAGGTGGTTATGAAGGAAAAGGAGATCTTGACGGAATTCAGCTAACCCAAGACGCTTTTGCTTTCCATATAGGTGATTGGGCAAGTACATTTATTGCCATCGCTATTCTGTTGTTTGGTTATAGTTCTATTTTAGGAAATTACTATTATGGCGAAAGTAATATTGCCTATATCAAAAACAGTCGTTTGGTAATGTTTCTGTACCGTGCAGCTGTATTGCTTATGGTAGTATTTGGAGCAGTCGCTGCGTTTGATCTGGTATGGTCCATGGCGGATTTAGCTATGGCTGTAATGGCACTTATTAACCTCTATGCCATAACGCGATTATTTAAGATCGCCAACCGGGTGCTACAGGATTATATAACACAGCGTAAAGCAGGTAAGGACCCTGTCTTCTACCGGGATACACTTGAAGATGAAGACGGAATCGTTTTTTGGGGCAGAGACCAGAGCTCTGACAAAGAAAAATAAAGTAAAAGCTTAGTAAAGAAAAAGCCGATCGTGATTCGAAACTACCATTCGAAAGCGATCGGCTTTTTGTCTGTTTTGATGGTGAAATACTTTACAATCTGTGTGAAGCATTTACGTCGTCATTGCTTCCTGGCTTATACTTTCCGAACATATAAAAAAAGGGCGGCTTATGCCGTCCAGTTTACTCACATTCTGTATTTAATTCTTCTTCAGTAACATGATTGTCGGCCCAGCATTGAATCTCTTGTATTACTGGCTCAAGAGCCTTTCCTTTATCTGAAAGAGAATACTCTATTCTAACAGGGAACTCTGAATAAATATTTCGCTTTACGATTCCTTCTTTTTCGAGCATTTTTAATCGATCAGAGAGTAATCGTCCGCTAATAGGTAAGTCAGATTCCATCTCCGAGAAACGCTTTGTCCCACCGAGCAAATCAGATAGTATTAAACCAACCCAGCGTGTGCTAAGAAGTCCCATTGCCTTTTCAAAACGTGGACATAATTTCTCCATGACCATCACCTCACTCTACGACGATATGCTCTAAAGCTAATAAATCTACATTAATTACAAAAAGTAACTACCTTCTTATTATCATAACACAACTCTTATTGGCCGTAAATAGAGATAAAAATTGGGGATTATAGTCGTACTATTTGAAAAGTTATTTTGGTAATTTCTTTCGTTTTATGAAATAATAACGGTATACGAAATTTATTTATTGGAGGTAGAAGGATGGTTAGTCAACAAACAAAAGAAAAGTATGCAGAATTAGCGCTTCGTAAAGGAGTTAATTTACAAAAAAACCAAGCGCTAATGATTAATGCACCATTAGAGGGAGCGGATTTTACTAAAATTGTTGTCCGTAAAGCCTATGAAATGGGTGCTAAAGATGTACATATTAATTGGGTTGATGATGAACTGACCTTGTTAAAATATGAAAATGCACCAGATGAAGTGATTGCGTCCTATCCTGACTGGAAGGTCCAATTACATGACAGCTTTGCTGAGGATGGCGCAGCGGTATTAAATATCCGTTCTACAAATCCTGATTTGCTTAAAGATATTGATCCAACAAGAGTAGCAAAAGCAAATAAGGCTGCAGCACAGGCAATGAAAAATTTCCGCAAATATACAATGAACGACCGAATTGCTTGGTCTATTATCTCTATTCCGACAGGTGATTGGGCGCAAAAAATCTTTCCTGACAAAACAAAAGATGATGCAGTAGAGGCCCTTTGGGACGCTATTGTTAAGATTGTAAGAGTTGATCAGGAAGACCCAGCAGCGGCTTGGGATGCCCACAACGAAACATTGAGAACAGCGCGAGAGATATTAAATAAAAAGGATTATAAAAAACTTTTATTTAGAGCGCCTGGAACTGACTTAGAAATGGAACTTCCAGAAGGACATATTTGGAAAGGTGGGTCTGCTGTAACAGAGGGCGGAACTACGTTCAACCCGAATATGCCAACAGAAGAAGTATTTTCTATGCCACATAAGTATGGGGTTAATGGTACAGTTTCTAGCACGAAGCCATTGAATTATGGTGGTAGCCTAATCGATAATTTTAGCCTGACATTAAAAGATGGAAAAGTTGTCGACTTTAAAGCAGAACAAGGGGAAGACACACTGAAGCATTTGCTTGATACAGATGAAGGAGCAACACGTTTTGGTGAGATTGCGTTAGTACCACATGAATCACCAGTTTCCCAGTCTGGGTTAATTTTTTATAACACGCTATTTGATGAGAATGCGTCTGTTCACATTGCGCTAGGTAAAGCTTATCCGACAAACCTGAAGGGTGGCTCTGCAATGGATGAAGAGCAATTAGATAAGCATGGTGTAAACGATAGCCTTACACATGTTGACTTTATGATCGGCTCAGAGCAACTTGATATTGATGGTGTTCTGGCTGATGGAACTACAGAAGCCGTGTTCCGTAATGGTACATGGGCATTGAATGTAAAATAGTAAACAAATACATTTTAAAAAGAGGCCATACTTCGTTAATTCGAAGTATGGCCTCTTTCTCTCAGGATTACATCCTGTCATTTTTTACAAGGGCTGCTTTGATTTTGGTATAGTCGAAGCTATCGCCGAGCGTTTCTTTTATTTCTTTAAGTTTTGGGTCTTCTAATTGCTGGTGTGCTGCAAGGACTTTTGCCTCTTCCTCTTCATTGAAAAATATTTGCCATAAGAGTGGGTGTCCATCTTTGTACGCTTTAAATAAATGGCTTTCTACAGTTTGCTTAGAAAGGTCTCGCATCGCGGCAATATCTTTAATAGACTTGCCAGATTGGAACAATTTATAACTAACAAGGTGACTAGGACCTTCCTCACTCTCTTTGCGTGGCTTTGCTCGAAGTGTATCCGAAATGCGTACCCGTTCTGTTACATCTTGATTACTTTGGCGCCATTCCTGAATAACTTGGAGAAAAGTTTCTCCATATTGCTCGTATTTTTTCTCGCCAATTCCTTTAATGGTTAGCATATCTTCTTTCGTAACAGGGAAGTAACGACTTAGTTCCTTCAATGTAGCATCAGAAAAGAGGACATATGGTGGAACGTTCTTCTCATCCGCTAATTCTTTCCGTCTTGCTCGTAACGCTGTGAATAAATCTTCATGATAGTCTGTCTCCTCAGATTGAGGAATAGGTGCAGTAAACATCCATACCTGTCGTTTACCTTTCAATACATCAACAGATTGCTGATTAAGTTTTAACACCGGAAATTTCCCTTCTTCTGTAGCAAGCAGTTGCTCTGCAATCAAAAAGTGGATCCACTCGGTCAATTCTTTTTCAGTATAAGAAGAAAGGATGCCATAAGTTGAGATTGAGGTAAGCTGAAACTGGCTTATCTTTTTATCCTTGGATCCCTTTAACACTTTGGCGGTCATTCCTACACCAAATCGTTCTCCCATACGTTTGACACAAGAAAGAATCTTTTGTGCTTCCTCCGTAATATCACTTTTCTCCTGGCGCTCTAGACAATTACTACAGCGACCACATCCCTGTCGAGAAGGCATATCGGAAAAGTAGTCTAATATAAAGTTAGTTAGACAACTATGTGTGTGACAATAATTAATCATTGCCTGTAGCTTTCTGTATTCACCTTGCTTTGCTGCTTCTTCCATTTGCGACTGCTCAATTAGGAATTTCTGCAATTGAATATCTTGAGGGGAGAAGAGTAGAATGCAATCACTCATCTCTCCATCCCGTCCAGCTCTTCCTGCCTCTTGATAGTAGGATTCTATATTCATAGGCATGGCATAGTGAATAACGTAACGGACATTTGACTTATCAATACCCATCCCAAAGGCATTGGTCGCAATCATGACCGTTGTTTCATCATGAATAAAAGCAGCTTGGGCCTGTTTTCGTTCTGTCTCACTTAATCCAGCATGATATTTTGATACCGAAACGCCTCGTTTGGTCAATTGCTCATGTAAGGCATCTGCTTGTTTTCGCGTTGCCGTATAAATAATACCAGATTCGTCCTCATGTTTTTGAATAAACGAGCGTATATAGGTAGGTTTGTCCTTCCCTTTTATAAGATGGAAGTTCAGGTTCGCGCGTTCAAATCCTGTATTTATCACATGATCCATCTGTAGCATTTGCTGAATGTCCTTAATCACTTCTCCTGTTGCTGTTGCGGTTAAGGCAATCAAGACAGGAACGGATTGCAACTTCCTTAGGTTAGGTACAATCGAACGATAGCTTGGCCTGAAGTCGTGTCCCCATTGAGAAATACAGTGTGCTTCATCAAAGGCAATAAGGGACAACTGGATACGTCGTATTACATTGATGAAAAAGGACGATTCAAAGCGTTCTGGGGCCACGTAAACAAATTTATAGCGCTTTGCAGCAATATCCTGCATGCGTTGCTGTTGTTCTTCAGAGGTTAACGAGCTATTTATATATGTAGCAGGGATCCCTAATGATTGGAGGGCATCTACCTGGTCCTTCATTAATGAGATTAATGGGGAAATAATAATGGCTGTGCCATCGAGAACCATTCCGGGAACCTGGTAACAAAGGGATTTCCCGCCGCCGGTAGGCATGACAGCCAGGGTATTACGTTGCTCCAAGACATGATGGATCGTTTCCTTTTGCCCAGGGCGAAAGGATTCATAACCAAAATAAGACTGCAGAATTTCTTGTTCTTTTGCCATCATAACGATCCTCCTCTAAAAATATCCTATCACATATTTGTGAATAAAGAAGTAATTTTTGCCCCGGCACAACCGTGATGTTTGAGTGGAAGCAAACGGACGTTAACACCCAGATTGGTTCAACTAACAATCAGTGGGGGAGAATGAAAACCCCCCACTGATTGAAGTTTCACTTTATCGGAATATGGGGATTGCTGCTCGTTCGCTAAATTGAAAAAAGGTGTTTCACATAATCAAACAGCCTCGAGCTTTAGCGCTTTTGTTCTTTTAGTTGCGTAATTATCAAACCAAAGATTACACCAACAATCGCAGGTAAAATCCAGCCCAGTCCAATACCGAAAAAAGGCAGTTTTGCAACATATGGATTTGCCCAGTTTAGCGGTACACCAAACTCCTTTAAGCCATCGTAAAGACTTATAAAGGCTGTGAAAAGAATGGCGAAACGATACACATAAGGTGAACCGTGAAACATTTTATTTAAGAAAGTAAGGATAATCAAGACAATGGCAATCGGATAGATGAATACCAACACCGGGACGGAAAAATTTAAAATAGTGTTTAACCCTTGGTTGGCGATAATATAACTAACCATCGTTACAATCAATACTAACCATTTATATGGAACGGGCGTAACCTTGGAAAAAAACTGCCCACATGCCACGACTAGACCTATTGAAGTAGTGAAACAGGCTAGGGCGACAATAATACCTAAAAGAATAACGCCGAACTCTCCGAAAATGGTGTCAGCAGCAAAAGAGAGGATATCGCCTCCGTTTTCAAAAGAACCATGTTGTCCCATCTTCGCACCTATCCAGCCAATTGATCCGTATACTGCGATTAAGCCAATTCCTGTTATCAAACCAGACTTCAAGGTTTCTTTTACAATTGCCTGACTACTATGGATCCCTCTTTCTCTGTACGCATTAACGACAATGATACCAAACGCAAGTGCAGCGATAGCATCCATTGTAAGATAGCCTTCTACAAAGCCATTAAAAAAGGGATTGCTTTTATAATTAACATTAGGTTCACCAAGCGGCTCATTTAATAGAAAGAACCCACCAACTATGAGGGCAGTGATAACCAACAGTAACAGTGGTGTCAGATATTTGCCAATCTGATTTACCACTTTCGATGGGTTAAGACTTAATATAAATACGAGTATAAAAAAGAAAGTAGTAAAGATTAAGAGTGAAAGGGACCCAGTCTTAAACGGCTCTATAGACATTTCATAGCCTACGGTTGCAGCACGAGGGATACCAAAAAAGGGCCCAATTGCTAAATAAACTACAGATGTAAAGATCAAACCAAATAAGGGGTGCACCTTGTCTGCAAGTTCCCTTGCATCATTTTTAACATAGGATATGGCCGTCACAGCAAGAAGGGGGAGTCCAACTCCAGTGATAACAAATCCGCTAATGGCGGTAAAATAAGATGTGCCCGCTTCAATCCCGAGGACAGGAGGATAAATTAAATTTCCCGCACCAAAAAATAAAGCAAATAACATAAAACCAATGATAATATTATCCTTATTCATTAAAAATAACTCCTTGGGAGAAAAATAGTTTGTGCCCCGTCCTCTAGAGCATGGTTAGTCGAACCTCTGAGAAAAGGGCGTCTGATAAGAATTGCATTTTGTCTCATTTATTGTATAAAATTTCAGCTAGAAAACATCACGATAAAGTTAAATTTTGGATACTAAGTAGAAGAAAAACGTTCAGCTTTCACCAAAGAAGTGTTGATACTAGTTCTTCTAATCTGTATTATCTGACAAAAGAAGACGTTTCATGTCAAAAAACCGGGTTAATACAAGGTGCTTTCCATACATTGGATAGCAAAAAACAAAGGTAATCGTAACAAGAAGCGAAACGCGCTGTCAATGGCTAGATTTTACAGGTTTTCTAAATTAAATGAATACGTGTACATAACATTGGCGGTAAAATATAAGTTTAAAATTGTTTACTTTCTCCTAATAGACCTATAAAATGTCCTTATTAATATAGAATTACAAAGTGTGGAAAAGTAAGTCACACTATCATTCACGCTATCCTATAGGGGGTATGACATGGTTCCGTCACTATTATTTGAAGTTATGCTGATCGGTCTTCTCGGGATTGGTTCTCAATGGCTTGCTTGGCGTTATCGGATGCCGGCAATTGTTGTAATGTCCATTACTGGTCTACTAGCTGGTCCAATCCTAGGTATATTAAATCCTGAAGAAGATTTCGGCAGTTTATATAGTCCCATTATTTCCGTTGCTGTAGCAATCATACTATTTGAGGGTAGTCTTAATCTTAGTTTTAAAGAATTGCGTGATTTGGGAAAACCTGTATTCCGCATTTCCACTATTGGGGCATTCATAGCCTGGATTCTAGGATCACTGACTGCGCATTATATAGCAGGGTTATCTTGGGCAGTAGCATTTGTAATTGGAGGTTTATTTATTGTAACAGGTCCAACTGTTATTATGCCTCTCCTCCGTCAATCTAAGCTTAACCCACGTCCAGCAAAGATTCTAAAGTGGGAAGGGATCATTGTAGATCCAATTGGTGCTTTATTGGCTGTATTTGCCTTCGAGATTATCTCTTTTATGACGGCTGATGATCCTGATGGCACAAAACTATTACTATTCTTTGCCGCTTCCCTGTTTGCCATAATATTTGGTTGGGCATGTGGCCGTGGAATGGGCTGGATGTTTGAAACAGGACATATTCCCGAATTTTTAAAGTCACCTGCTGTTGTAATTGTCGTCATTCTTTGTTTTACAGGAGCAGATGAAATCATGCATGAAACGGGCCTACTGTCCGTGACAGCGATGGGGATCACCTTAGCAAATATGGGGATAAGTTCTATATCAGATATGCGCCACTTTAAGGAAAATATATCCATTCTCTTAATTTCGACGATCTTCATCATGCTGACAGCGTCATTACAACTCGAAACCCTCCTGCAAATTTTCAGCCCGAATATTATTGGATACGTCATTCTTATGATGTTTATCGTTAGACCATTGTCGATCTTTCTCTCGACCATTGGTACAGGGTTATCCTTTAATGAGAAGGCACTAGTAGGTTGGATTGCCCCAAGGGGAATTGTAGCACTTACGGTCTCGGGATATTTTAGTGGGGTTCTCCAAGAGGCTGGTTATGATGATGCAGGTATTCTGACAACCCTCACTTTTGGATTAGTGTTCTTTACCGTACTAGCTCATGGTTTTTCAATTGGATGGCTTGCTAAAAAGCTCCATCTGTCAATGGAAGGAAAACCTGGTACATTAATCGTAGGTGCCAACAGATTTACTGTTGAGCTTGGTAAATCATTACAAAAAGCAGGGCTTCCAGTTATCATTGTAGATTCCTCATGGGAAAGATTGCGCAAGGTCAGAGAATCTGGTTTGAATTTCTATCATGGCAATATGCTGTCAGAGCAAACAGAATACAACCTGGATACTATTCCGTATGAATATCTACTTGCTGCAACAGACGACCGCGCCTATAATTCCCTTATCTGTACCACGTTTATGCCAGAGTATGGAAGGACGAATGTATTTAAGATAAGTCCATTTGTTGAAGGGAAAAGTACGAATTCAGAGATAGTCTCTAAGGTAGGCGGAAGAATCCTTTTCGATAAAAAATTCTCAATGGATGATCTTACGGATAAAATGGCAAATCATTATATTTTCCGTCAGACTACATTAACGGCACAATATAATTATAAGCAGTATGTAGAAGATAAAGATCCATCTACCGTATTTTTATATTTAATCAAGCCGTCCGGTCAACTTAAGTTTTACTCAGAAGAAATGCGCACTGTCCCGGTAGTAGGGGATACCATCGTAAGTTTGACACCACCAAATAAGGAAAAAGCTAAAATACAGGCAAAGCTGGAAACAAATCGTAATAACAATCAAAATGGGAATCAAAACTAAGAAAGAGTGGGTGCCATAAAAAGGCACCCACTCTTCTGTTTACAGTAGAAAACAATTTAACCGCTCGCTAGCAGTTCTTTACGCTATATTTATTAGGCTTCATCCAATTTTTCACGAATGTCTGCAATTTCTTTTTCCAGCCTGATTAGCTGTTCCTCAGCTGAAGAGACACGTCCTCGAACATACTCAAGCTTGTCCATGTCACTTTGAATACGTACATAGTCTGACTTTAACTCATCCAATTTAGCTTCCAATGCTTGTTTATTCATCCGTATCACCTCTCTAATAAGTGTAGCCGATTTCCCCTATGCAAAACAAGACAAATCTAATAATTGCTACATTTGTAAGGAGTTTGTGAACTGCTTGGTTGTGGGTGTTAAAGATAAAAAACAACGAGGCTGGGACATAAGAAAATTAAACAAGGAATGCAGAAAATATTCGAATACATCCGGATAGCCCCTAATTTTTCGATATATGAATCACACTTTAGCGAAGGAAAAATGCGAAGACTCCAGTGGGAACAGCACGAGTCCGAAGGCCCCGCAAGAAGCGATTCTTGCTTCTGAGGAGACTAAGGCCGTGCCCACGGAAAGCGGAGTATTTTCCAGAGCGGTAATGAAGCAGTTAGTTTATTATTGTTCGTGTTTTAAAAGGCTGGGACGGTATGTCCCAGCCTCGTTAGAAATCTTTCCCTATTCTATATAAGGGAATCTTCTTTTGTATCCTTTGATTTCTGGTAAGTCTTATAAAAATGAACGATAATGGTTTTTATTACCGCGTAGAAAGGTACTGCGAAAAGGATTCCTACAAATCCAGCAATACTACCTGCAGCAAGGATAACGGTGATAACTGTTAATGGGTGCAAATCGAGCGCCCGTCCCATAACGTTTGGCGAAATAAAGTTACTCTCAAATTGCTGAACTACCAGCATCACGATCGAAACCCAAACAATCATAAGCGGATCTTGGAAAGCACCAACGATGAGTGCTGGCACTACTGCTATAAATGGCCCGATAAAAGGAATCACGTTCATCACCATAGCGAATAAGGCAAGCGTCAAGGAATAGTCTAACCTGATGATAAGGTATCCGATAAATAATAGAACACCTACAGCAAAGCTGACAATTAACTGTCCTTGGATAAAAGCGGTCAGGGTATCATCGATTTTACCAAGCAGGCTACGCAGATTCTTTGCTTTTTTCTTAGAAAAAATTTGGGTTACGAATGGTACAAGTCGATCCCCGTCTTTCAGCATGAAGAACAGGAAGAATGGTACCAATACAAGTGCTGCAATAACCGAAATTAACTGTCCGATAAAGCCAAACAGGTAATTTAAAACATTTTCGATATGGGACTGCAGATTATCCGTGAAATTGCTAATCGCCGTATCGACTTGTTCAGGAATCATCGTTTGGTTGGATTGCCAATATGTGATCATATCTTGTGCCCAGTTTACCATTTTGGGGATATTGTCTATCAAGTTCTTAAACTGGTTTTGCGCTATGGGAGCTATGTAGATCCACACGAGATATCCCAGCAAAATGAGGACAAAGAATACAAGAAAGATCGATACAATTCGATTAATACGAAAACGTTCAAACAAATGCATTAAAGGCTTAGTCAGGTAATAGAGAATTCCTGCCCCAATCAAAGGTAATGCCACCGCACCCAAATACTTGATAACAGGATCAAATACAAAATTTGTTTCGGAAATTAAAAGAATGAGGAGAAAAACTAATATAAAGAATACTAAAACCTGAAACCAACGTTTATTTACCAAATCTAACCCTACTCTCGTAATCTATTATATATTTCAGTTTACCGTTTTATTAACGAAATAGGAAGCAGTATATAAGTATTAGTTTAACCTTATTCCCCTTAGGTTAAACACGCTAACGAAAGGAATAGAATAATTAATAAAAGTATGCTAGAATTTGAACATCTATACATATGTTGGGGGAAAAATGCATGTACAACTGGGAAAAAAGTTTTCAAAAGTGGCGTTCTTTTCAAAATCTTGATTTATCATTGCAACAAGAGCTAACGAATTTGGAAAATGATAAGACAAAGTTGGAAGATGCCTTCTACAAAGAATTAACATTTGGAACAGGCGGAATGCGAGGCGTTCTAGGACCTGGAACGAATCGAATGAATATATATGTTGTGCGCAGAGCGGTAAATGGCCTTGCGAATTATCTTTTAAAGAATACTGTGAATGTGAAAGATCGCGGGGTGGTGGTTGCTTATGATTCTCGTTATATGTCACAGGAGTTTGCAGTTGAAACTGCTAAGGTACTTGGGGCACACGGAATAAAAACACATGTTTTTGAGTCGTTAAGACCGACTCCGTTACTGTCATTCGCGGTACGTTACTTTGGCACCGTAGCGGGTGTGATGATTACAGCAAGTCACAACCCGCCTGAATATAACGGTTTTAAAGTATATAATGAGGATGGTGGGCAAATTACACCGTCTCAGGCTGAACAAATAATTGATGAAATCCAAAAGACTGAGGATGAATTGCTTGTTCCAGTTATGGAAAAGAAAGACCTTGAGCAAGAGGAATTGTTAGATTGGATTGGCAATGAAGTTGATAATGCTTATTTGGAACAATTAAAGCTGATCTCAAAATTAAGTTTGGAAGAACAAGATAGCGAAAAAGATTTAAAGATTGTCTTCACTCCATTACATGGTGCAGCAAATGACCTTGTGGTTAATGGCTTACGACAATTACAGTTTAACAAGCTAGAAGTGGTAGAAGAGCAGGCTGTTCCAGACCCAGAATTTTCAACGGTAGCTTCGCCCAATCCGGAGGAGCACCAGGCATTTACGATGGCAATTTCCCAAGGTAAGAAAATGGGTGCCGATATTCTGCTTGGAACCGATCCTGATGGAGATCGCTTAGGGGTCGCTGCTAAGGGGGAAGATGGAGAGTACCAAGTGCTAACAGGGAATCAACTTGGCGCATTGCTTCTCGATTATATTTTATCTCACAGCAACCAAACGATCTTAAAAAGTGCACGAATGCTCAAAACAGTGGTCACATCTGAACTAGGAAGAGCTGTTGCAGACGCCTACAATGTGAAAACGATCAATACATTAACTGGATTTAAATATATTGGGGAGAAAATCCATCAGTTTGATGCAACTGGGGAAACCTTTATTTTTGGCTATGAAGAAAGCTATGGCTACTTAATTAGTAGTATGAGTAGGGACAAAGATGCGGTACAGGCTGCTGTGATGGCTTGTGAAATGGCTTCTTATTGGAAACAACAAGGCAAAACATTGTTGGAAGCATTGGATGTCCTTTACGATCAGCATGGTTATTTCCTTGAAGGCATGTCCTCCCTAACCTTGAAAGGAAAAGCAGGTACAGACCAAATTGCTACTATTATGGAAAGCTTTAGAAATGAACCAATGGAGGAAATAGCATCCTACAAAATTGAAAAGGTAGAGGACTATTTGGTAAGTGAGCGAACTATTCTTGACGGAGAAGGGAAGAAGTCAGAAACCATCGAGCTTCCAAAAGAAAACATGCTCAAGTTTATTCTTCATAATGATAGTTGGGTAACGTTACGACCATCTGGTACAGAACCAAAAATCAAATGTTATTATGGAGTTTGCACAGACAGTAAAGAAGATAGCCAGCAAAAATTGGCTGCATTAAAAGAAACAATGGACAATAAAATTGCAGTTATTTTAGAGAATGATAAGTAAGATCGTATAGCGAAAACCTATCAGGGCAACCTAAAACATGTATAAAAAAGCCGCAAAGAGAAAGCAGTTATTTCCATAATTAGATATATGGTAGGGTCTATTTGTATTGACTTTTTGGTCATAAAACGTTTTAATAAAGAAAGTAATATTCCTAAAGGGGAGTAGCTGTACAATTTAAGTCGTCATTACGAGAAATATTCTCCGGCTTATTTTGGCAACGGACGTTGTTTGCGAGACCTTTACCACTAACAGGTAAGGGTCTTTTTATGTTCTTATCTGTTGGTAGGATCATAAAAAGGAGAGAAAAAACATGCCAGTAGATTTATTATTGGAATATTTATGGGTACTAGTTGTTCTGATTGGTCTGGAGGGATTATTAGCTGCGGATAACGCATTAGTGCTTGCCATTATGGTAAAACATCTTCCGGAAGAGCAACGTAAAAAGGCATTATTTTACGGTCTGGCGGGAGCGTTTGTGCTGCGATTTGGTTCACTATTTGTTATTTCATTTCTTGTTGACGTTTGGCAAGTACAAGCATTAGGGGCATTGTACTTATTGTTTATGTCGATTAAACATTTGTATGACAAGTTAAAGCCGAAGCGAGAGGTTCAAGAACAAGAAGAATCCGAAAAGGCAAAAGGCAGTGGCTTCTGGATGACAGTCCTTAAAGTAGAATTTGCTGATTTGGCATTTGCCGTCGATTCTATTTTGGCAGCCGTAGCTTTGGCTGTGGCACTGCCAGCAACGGATCTCGGAACAATCGGAAGTCTTGATACAGGGCAATTTATTGTTATATTTGCAGGCGGAATGATCGGACTTATCATCATGCGTTTTGCAGCGAATATTTTTGTTGATTTACTTAACAAGCGCCCAGGCTTGGAAATTGCCGCATTCATCATCGTTGGTTGGGTTGGTGTGAAGTTAGCGCTTATCGTGCTTGCGCATGAGGATATTGCATTGATTCCACATAGTTTCCCACATTCTACTTTATGGAAGGCTATTTTCTATGCAGTATTGGTAGGCATTGCAATTGTGGGTTGGTTCGTCTCTGGACGCACGGTTGAGAAAGTTAAAGATAATACAAATAACTAAGCAAGACGAGGGCAGTCATCTTTCTATAGAGATGACTGCTTTTTCGACTACAAAAATTTGGCTCTACAATGAATGTGGTGGTGCTTCTTGTCCTGCCAATGTTTTAAAGATGTAAAAAAATGCACCGTTCTCTCTCTTTTGATACCCTAAAGTTGCGACACAAAAGGCAAAGGAGAGAGAACGAATGCAAAACCATTTTATCATAGAAATGTTAGGGATAAAAGATAATAATGTGAAGGTGTGGGATATATCTCAGGGTTCGGATGCATTGATTGTTGAACTTTATACTGAAAAACGTCAGCAGAAATGTCCGTTCTGCCGATGTAAAACCAAACGGGTTCATAGTTATCGAATTCAACCGATTCAAGGGCCCGTATTACCTAACCAACAGGTAAAACTATTCCTTCGGAAACGCAGATATTTGTGCAAGGATTGTGGTAAGACCTTTTACGAACGACTTCAAATGGTAGATCGCTATCAACGTTGTACCACCTCTGTGCAAGCAGAAGCTTTGATGTATACATCTTCCAGCTCATTTAAAACAGCTGCGAGATGGACTGGCCTGACGGACACTCGCCTTTTGCGACTGTTTGATCGTCGAAACATAAAGACAAACCGAGTACTCCCGAGAGCGATAGCCATAGATGAATTTAAAGGTGACGCCGGAGGCGAACGGTTTCAAACGGTCATTGTCGATGTGGAAAATAAACATATTATTGATATTTTAGAAGATCGGAAAGTGGATACCATTAAAAAGTATCTGCGTTCCCGCGATACAGGTCAAGTGGAAATTGTCGTCATGGACATGTCGAAGTGGTTCAAGAAAGCTGTCTGTGATGTGCTTGATCATCCGCTTATTATCGCTGATCGTTTCCATTTCATGCGTCAAGTGTATTGGGCTTTGGATGAAGTGAGACGACAAGTGCAAGCAGATGTCGATAAACCCATCCGCCTCCAAATGAAGCGAGGTAAGAAGTTATTATGGAAGTCACATTTTAATCTGGACGAAGACCAAGAAGAAAAAGTTGAAAAGCTTCTAGAGATTGATACCCGTTTAAGAGAGGCCTACCAATTGAAGGTCATGATGGAGAAATGGTTTAAGGAAAGTGATCATCAAACGGCGAGTAAAAACCTAGATCATTGTTTAGCATCCATAAAGAGATCAAGGATTGAAGCCTTTCATCGTGTGAGAAAAACCTTTTTAAATTGGAGACAAGAGATTTTACAAGCCTTTGTATATCCTTATAACAATGGATACATCGAAGGTGTGAACAACACGATTAAAGTAATAAAACGCAATTCATATGGAATCAAAGGCTTCGAGAGATTAAAGAAGAAAATTCTCTGGCAACAAGAAATGAAAAAGGTGATGGGTTGATTCAACCCACCACCACATTTGACATAGAACCAAAAATTTTTCTCGTTTCCCTTGCTCCCTTTATTCACTAAACGGACGCTTCACTTAGCTACTCATCTTCTCAATTTCTAATGAATAGTTGTCTGGTAAGATATCTGCTTGCAAAATCCTTTCTATATAGCTTTCGGCAGCCTTGTAATTTGAGAATGTAATGATTTTGTCGTTCTCTGCGAGGTATGCACGAATTCTGTTTTTTCCTATTACCATCACTTTGAACATGTCGTATCCCTCCTGATTAGTCCTTCCTAAAACACGTAAGCACTTTCAGTCAGACGCCGATGAATATTTTTTTCTATATCACTGCTATCTAAATGAAAATAAAAAAGCCGAGAAGGAAGAAAGATTCCTTTTCGGCTTATCTCTTGGCACTATTGTCCAGACATTCCCACCATTATTTAGTTGGATTTAATATTAATATGACGTATCCTGCGTCATCGGAAAAATCCCAATCGACAAATATGTCATCTATTGCTAAACCAAGCACTGCTTCGAGGTATGGTTTGTTTATTAGGCTTTTTTCTAGTTTTCTTTTAGCTAAGCGAAGCTGTTTATTAAAACCAGAACGGATTAACTCCTGTTCAATCTCCACGAATATTTTATCGCGTTTTGACACAATGGTTCGTGAATTTAACTTATAAGAATGAAGCTTTTCTGGTATTTTTTGTGCATGTTCGGTGAATCGGTTAATTTCTTCGTGTATGCCATCCTTTTCTGGATAGTTTTCAAGTTGATTATTTTCATAACCCTCATTAGAAACAAACTCTGCGAAGATTACACCAGTCTTTCTATCTAAGCACCAGTCATAATAAATGCCTTTCACTTGTTCATTTGTTTCCGCAACAATAATGTTTTGGATCTCTGGGATAAGTTTATTCATGAGTGCATCACGTGTTTCTTGTACACGTAGTGGATTGTCCTGACTTAGTAACACATTTTCCATTGGGGCTAAAAAATCTCTTAAATACATCGTAATAAAGGGTTTGCCGACACTTACGTAAATTGAGCCAGGTCCCTTCCCAAAGTTATCTCGAAGTAGTTTGCCAATCGTACTGGCTAAAGTGGTCTCTAACGTTTTTTCCATTCGTTTCGTTCCATCCTTCTTTTTAGAGGAAGACACATCATATTGCTTTCCCTATTTTTTAGTATAACATTACCCACTCTAGAGTGCCACCAAACCTTTCATGTAAAGATTATGTAAATTTCGCTTAACTTTAATGTAAAGTATGGTATTTTTATTCTAACTATGTTTGCAGGAGGTATGTATGGAGAAAATAAAAAGACAACTGGAAATACTTAGAGCTTCACTAAAGCTTGGCCTTACATCTTTTGGTGGCCCAGTAGCACACTTGGCTTACTTTAAAGAAGAATACATTGATAAGCGCAAATGGTTAAATGAAAAGCTCTATGCAGACATAATTGCATTATGTCAGTTTCTTCCTGGGCCAGCGAGTAGTCAAGTCGGAATTGCAATAGGAATGATGCGCGGTGGTTTACTTGGAGGAATCGTATCTTGGCTTGGCTTCACCCTTCCATCTGTGCTGATCCTTGTTTTGTTTGCATTGTTTTATCAGAATTTCCAATTAGGAGATACAACTTGGATTGCAAGCTTGAAGGTTGTTGCGGTAGCAGTGGTGGCACATGCAGTTCTTGGTCTTGGAAAAAAACTAGCGCCAGACAGGCCAAGAATGGGGATTGCCCTCGGGGCCATGCTTATTATGCTAATGTTCCCATCTGCTTTGGTGCAAATAGGGGTCATTGTAATGGCGGCGCTTGTCGGTTATGTAGGCTTCAGAAAGGGACAGCAGCCTTCTCTATCAACGTTCTCCATTTCTATTACGAAAAGACAGGGTGTTTTATCACTTAGCATACTAGCTTTGCTGCTTGTTGGACTTCCTATTCTTGCGCAAACTGTGTCAAATGCCTATATTCAACTATTCGACACGTTTTTTCGAGTTGGTTCCATCGTATTTGGTGGGGGACATGTAGTGTTACCGATGTTAGAGCAGGAAATCGTTCCTCCTGGATTTTTGACAGGGAGTGAATTTCTCGCCGGATACGGGATGGCACAAGCTGTACCAGGACCTCTATTTACCTTTGCTTCTTATATAGGTACGATGATGGAAGGAATACTAGGTGCAATTGTCGCAACGGTCGCCATTTTCCTTCCGTCCTTTCTACTGCTCATTGGTGCCTTGCCTTTTTTAAGTGAATTAAGAGGAAAACAATCCTTTCAGGGTATGTTAATTGGTGTGAATGCTAGTGTTGTTGGTATATTACTTGCAGCCTTCTATAATCCAGTGTTTACTAGTGCGATTCTAAGTAGCCAGCACTTTGCCTTAGCGGTGATTTTATTTGCTTTAATGCAATTTTGGAAAATCCCTGCCTGGGCAGTAGTTGTGATTGGGGTCCTAGGTGGAGAGGTGTTACTCGGTATTCTGTAATCATGAAGCAGATTATTCCCTTGTTATAAAGTTAATTTGGTAGTATGAGAAAAGAGGTGATACTTTATGGCAACACATCTATTTCAATTAAAGGCAGATTGGCCTGGTGGACGAAATAGTGAAGGATTTATTAAAGCAGGGAATCTAAAAACCAAAATCTCTATACCGAAGGAAATGGATGGCCCTGGTATAGGAACAAATCCGGATGAAATGCTTTTAGGAGCAGCTGCCACCTGTTATCTTATAACGCTCGCTGCCATGATCGAACGGTCCAGTCTTCCTCTGAAACACATGGCACTTGAATCTGAAGGACACGTGGATGTGACAGATGATGGGGTTATAACCTATAAGAAAATTGTCCATAAACCAACCGTATACCTACAACCTACCGCAACAGAGAGGGAGCAGGAAAAGCTTAGACGGTTAGTAGATAAGGCTGAAGAAAGCTGTATGATCTCACGTGCGATAAAAGGGAATGTAGAGGTTGAATTAGAACCAACGTTAGGCTAGAAATAAAATATAAACCGTACGAGTGCGAATGCCTTCTAAAATTCGATTGCTCGTGCGGTTTTTGTCCAAGTGAACTGCTCCCACCACTTCCCACCCTTATGGGTTGCTTGAAGTGGGGGCTTCTTGGGTAATCATCACTTTTGGTAGCTGACGAAATAGACCAAGCTAACCCTCTTGTTCCAAGAGTTTGTATTTTCATTAGGTAGTTGTTAACAAGCGAATGCCTTCTTTTTTGATATTACGTGCTGCATTATAATCTCTATCCAGATTTAGTCCACACGAACAAGTGTATATCCTCACTTCCATAGGCATTGGTTGGGGCTTTCCGCAACTTGAACACGTTTTGGTAGATGGGAACCATTTGTCAATTTTGATAAGGTGTTTCCCTTGTTCTTTGAGTTTGTACTGTAAGAATGAAGTGAACATTCCCCATCCATTATCAGCAACGCTTTTACCAAATTTAAGTGCTTGTGCCATTCCTTTCATGTCTAAATCTTCAATTACGACAGCATCAAATTTAGAAACTAACGCCTTTGATTTATAGTGCAGAAAGTTCTTCCGTTGATTTGCTACTTTCTCTTGAATCTTAGCTACTCGAATACGCTGTTTATTCCAATTTGAAGAGCCTTTCTTTTTACGGGAAAGTTTACGTTGTTCTTTTGCTAATTTTTCAAGCATTAGTCGATAAAATTTAGGGTAATTGGCTTTCTCACCCTCGCTATCGACAAACAACCCATCCATCGCAAAATCTAATCCCACCACTTTTTCAATTTCTTTGCTTTCTATCTCCTTCTCATATTCTGTAAGAATAGAAATATAGTATTTTCCTGATGCACTCATAGATACGGTACAAGATTTTATTTTGTATTCTAATGGTATCTTTCTATGTTGTTTCATTTTAAGGCTTTTCAATTTAGGTAATTTGATATGACCATCCAACAACTGAATATTTCCATTAACGACATTCGTTGTGTAGCTTTGTTTATGTCGTTTACTTTTGAATCTCGGAAATCGAGCATTTCCTTTGAAAAAGGCTTTATATGCCTTATCTAAATTTAATTGTGCGTTTGCCAACGCTAAAGAATCCACTTCTTTTAGCCATTCGTATTCTTTTTTGAATTTAGCAGGAGTAGGATGTTTTACCTTTTTCCATTCTTCTTTATTCTCTTTTAAGGTTTCATACGTTTCTTTTCGTTCTGCTAACATTTTATTATAAACAAAGCGAACACAACCAAAGGTCTTTCGTATAACGAATTCCTGTTCTTTTGTTGGAAAAAGTCGAAACTTATATGCTTTATGTTGTTTAGCCATATCAAATACCTCACTTTATCCCTTGATTTGCAATGTATTTTTTCACCACTTCAATAGGAGAACCACCAGTCGTTAACAAACAAAAACTTCTTGACCAAAACATTTCTTTCCATAACTTTTTACGAACATGAGGAAAGTCCTTCTTGATAAGTCTTGAACTGGCACTTTTATAGGCATTGATAAATTTCGATAATTCACTGTTGGGTTGTGCTTTGAACAAAATATGAACATGGTCCATATCGTGGTTCCATTCCACCAATGTAATATTATATTTTTCACATAAAGACACAAATTTATCTTTAGCATAGTCTGAAATCGTATCATCTACTACTTTTCTTCGATATTTCACAACTAACACAAGGTGGTAATGCATTAAGAATACTGAATGATTATTGCTGTCTAATTTCATTGTATATCATTCCTTATACTTTATACGACTGATTATACCATGTTAAGGGAAAAGCTAGAAGAAAAGGCCTCTGGGCTATCGCCCAAACGAAATTCATCTCCCACTTACCGTTGGGATATGCCCTTCACACGCTTGAAGAAGGGAGACTTCTTTCGTAAATACGTTTAAAGTACTACATTTAATGTATTTTTCTCTCTTTCCTTTTTAGCCATTTTAACAATGAAATTAATCCCTTGACACTTTGTAGGATGCATTGTATCTTATTAAAGCATACTAATTTTATCGGAATTATATATAATATAACGTACGATAGAAGGTCCATCTGCATAGACTGGATTTAGGTGATTACCTAATTACGATACTTATCGCAATTAGAGGATAGTCTGAGCTAGGGTGTAGATAGACACTAAACAGGAGGAAAAGGAGGCAACAAAATGGATGTTTTATATATTGTATTAAACATTGTCGTGTTATTAGCAATCATCGGTTTACTTATTTGGATGCAAAAAAAGCATTTTTCTTTTACAAAACGTGTATTCACTGGTTTGGGATTAGGAATAGTGCTAGGTACGGTGTTGCAATTAATTTATGGTGCTGGCTCGGAGGTACTTACCGAAACAACGGGTTGGTACAGTATTGTAGGTAGTGGTTATGTACGATTACTAATGATGATCGTTGTTCCACTTGTTATGGTCTCCATCATTCAGTCCATTATTAATCTGGAAAAAACAGCAGAGCTTGGCAAAATGTCTGCATGGATTATTGGTACGTTAATTTCTTTAACAATGGTGGCAGCATTGGTCGGAATTTTAACAGCTACAGTTTTTGATCTTAGTGCTGAACAAATTGAAGCAGGTCAGGCAGAGAGTGAACGTGGTTCTATGCTTGAGGATAGGCTAGGTGATGTAGAGGCCCAGTCAACTCCAGATAAGATTCTTAACTTTATCCCATCAAATATCTTCCTTGATATGACAGGGGAGCGTTCCACTTCCGTTATTGCGGTAGTTATCTTCTCGCTTATCGTGGGTATTGCAGTTCTTGGTGTAAGAAGAAAGAATCCGGAACAAGCTGAAATGTTCACGAAGATTGTAAACTCATTATACGCAGTCGTTATGCGTATCGTAACATTGATCTTACGTCTTACGCCATTTGGTATTCTTGCATTAATGGCAAATACGGTGGCAAGTACAGACTTTGCAGGCATAGTAGAGTTAGGTAAATTTGTGATAGCTTCTTATGTTGCATTAGCTGTCATGTTCATCATTCACCTCGTACTTGTTGGTGTATTCGGCTTAAATCCAATGGTTTATTTACGAAAAGTAATACCTGTATTAGGATTTGCCTTCACGTCACGTTCAAGTGCTGGTACGATTCCATTAAATATTCAGGCTCAACGAAATTCGCTTGGTGTCAATGAAGGTGTGGCAAACATGTCAGCATCCTTCGGGGCAACAATGGGGCAAAATGGTTGTGCTGGTGTATACCCTGCCATGCTTGCTGTTATGATTGCGCCGACTGTGGGAATTGATCCACTAGATCCAATGTTCATCCTACAACTTGTGTTAATTATAGGTATTAGTTCATTTGGTATCGCTGGAGTTGGTGGTGGTGCAACCTTTGCAGCACTAATTGTACTATCGTCTATGAATATGCCTGTTGCACTTGCCGGTTTGTTAATTTCTGTAGAGGCCTTAATTGATATGGGTCGTACAGCACTTAACGTTAACGGTGCAATGGTATCTGGAACGATTACTTCACGAATCATGAAAACCTTAAACCTTAAAACGTACAATGATAAAACCGCAATTGAAGAAAACACATCATTGTAATATGAAAACTATTAATTAAATAGGTAAATTAAAAGCCGAAAGATCATTCGTAGTGTATTACTCGAATGGTCTTTCGGCTTTATTGATTTCACATTAGTATACATTTGCTAAAAGACGAGCGAATGCGAATTTTTCTAATCATGTAATCAATGTAAGAATCGATTCAGTTTGTTGTTTCTGCTTAGCAAGTTGATAATCAGAAAAAGGGCAACCAAGCTCCTTTACGCGTCCCGGAACATTGTGTATCGTAAATTGCTCGGGTGATAGTCCATCCTTGACCTCATTCCAAAAGAGGGGGGTGGCAACGGTCGCCTCTGGTGTTTTACGTGTAGAGTATGGCGCAATAATGGTTTTATCTTTTCCATGCTGAACATAATCAATGTATAGCCGCCCACCACGATTTTTCTTCATTCTCTCCGTAGTAAAGCTTTTAGGTTGGGCTTTTTCAATTGTCCAGGCCATTGCCTGTGTAAAAAGGGCAGTCTGTTCATAAGACATACTTTGCTCAGGAAGCGGAATGTAAATCTGAAGTCCTTTGTTCCCAGATGTTTTAACAAACGATATTAAGTTAAGCTGATCAAGTAGTTCTTTTAGTAAGCTAGCTGCTTCAATGGCAAGTGGAAAACTATTTCGATCTGGTGGGTCCAAATCAAACACAATTTCAGTGGGATATTCTGAAGCCCGTTTTTGAAACGGGATATGGTATTCTACCGTGCCATGATTGGCGTACCACATGAGTGAATCAAGCCCCTCACATGTTAGGAGAAATTCATTATCCCCTGCGGGTATTCGCTCTATAAAATTAGGCGCGTATTCTGGAAGGTGTTTTTGGTAAAAGAAATCCTTCTCCACGCCATCAGGGGACCGAATGATCGTTAAGGCTCTTTCCTTTAAGAAGGGGAGCATATAAGGCGAAATCTCCCTTACATAAGTGAGCAAATCCCCTTTTGTATATCCTGGTTTAGGCCAAAAAGTCTTATCCGTGTTCGTTAGTTCGATCGTTTCAGGGAGCATTGCCATGTCCAGTTTTAATCGTTTTCTCGTCATTGTAGAAGGCTGCTCATGTGGGAGGAGGGAAGCAAAGGCCGGTTCGCGAAGCTCATTTTTGTATAAATCTAAACTGTGAATTTGGGCACAAATAGCTGGGGGGAGATGATAAAAAGCACCTCTCTTTTCGCCATTTGTTAGAAACAGTTCTTTTAATGTGGCAAAATCTGTTTCTCTCAGACCATGTGCACATTTCCCAATTTCGGTTACGTCATCCCCTTGATATATACCAACTGTAAAGTAGTTATTTTGTGAATCGTATGTGGTAAGAAATCCATGCAGCTTTCGCCAATTTTTAATTTTATACCAATCACGATGGCTTTTTCCGACTTGATACGTGCTATTTTTTCGTTTTGCAATTAGTCCTTCCCCTTTATGGTCAAAAAGAATATCCCATAGCTGCTTTGGATTAGAATGACCGGGAACGAAGGAAAGTGTTTTGCCTTTGCCTATCTGCTGAAAAACAGTAGCAAGGGTTTCCTTTCGCTTCATTAGCGGTTCCTTTTCTATTGCAGTCCCGTGCAAACCAAGAATATCAAATGCGAGAAAAGAAGCCGGACGCTCTTCTGCTGCCTGCTTTATCCTTGTGGAATCTTTTAATCGCCCCCGTTGTTGAACAAGCGCAAAATTTGCCTGGTAATCAGTATTTAATACGACAAGTTCCCCGTCTAGAATGAGCGGGAGAAAATTAGCGACAGTTGACTCATGCTCTGAGCAAAATTCTACAATCTCAGGAAAGCTCTCTGTCAAATTTTTTCCGTTTTTGCTTGTTAGTCGAATACTGTCCTTATCCCAATGCATCACACAACGAAAACCATCATATTTTATCTCATACAGCCATTCTTCGCCTGTTGGTATATCTGAGCTTGCTATTGGTTTCATTACGGCCATTTTCCCAACCCCTCTTTTAAATGGATGAATGCTTTTTATAGCTTTCGTTTTCTACTGGAAAAACATACAGTGTGGATAAAACGCTAAAGCATCCGGCAAACTAGTGAAAAAGGAGGAATTCGGATGCACACTATGTGGAAAGGCACCATAAGCTTTGGGCTAGTAAATATACCTGTCAAAATGCATGCTGCAACAGAGAACAAGGATGTAAGGCTTCGTCAGTTACACAAGGAATGCCAATCACCAATTAAGTATGAAAAAGTTTGCCCAGTATGTGATAAACCAGTTGAGCAAGAAGAGATCGTTAAGGCTTACGAGTATGCAAAAAATAAATTTGTCGTCCTTGATGAGGAAGATTTAGCAGCATTACAGAAGGAGCAAGAGGATAAAGCAGTGGAGATTGTCGACTTTGTTAAATTAGAGGAAATTGATCCCATTTATTTTGAAAAAAGCTATTACCTATCCCCGAATGAAGGGGGCACTAAGGCATATAGCCTGTTACGGAATGCGTTAGAGGAAACAGGTAAGATTGGGGTAGCTAAAATGATTATTCGATCGAAAGAACAGCTGGCTGTAATTCGTGTTTACCAAAATACCTTGGTCGCAGAGACCATTCATTATCCAGACGAGGTAAGGAATGTAGCGGATGTGCCGAATGTTCCGGAAGCATCAGCTAATTCGGAAAAAGAGCTGGATACTGCCAAAATGCTTATTGAGCAACTAACGACAGTATTTGAGCCAGAAAAATATACCGATGAGTATCGGACAGCACTGTTGGAGCTTATTGAACAGAAGAAAAATAATGAGGACACGACAACTCCAGTTGCTACGGAGAAAGGTAAGTCTACAACGGAGGGTGCAACGAACCTGATGGACGCCTTGCAAGCATCACTTGATCGTGCAAAGCAGGATAAACCAAAACCAAAGCAACCGACCAAGAAAGTAAAGAGTACGACCAAAAAGAAAACTGCGACATAAAAACACGGTTTGTTCTATTTATCCCGGTGCAACCGTCCGTAAGACTCACCCTTCAAACATGAAGTGAAACCGTGATGTTTAAGTGGGAGTAAACGGACGCTAACTTCCCGATTCGTTCAACTAACAATCAGTGGGGGAAGGATGAAAACCCCACTGATTGAAGGTTCACTTTATAAAGTGAACAATTTAATAAAAGAACCTAGGGTACTGCATACTTATCGCTACGGAAAATACAAGCTTTCCGTGGGCACGGCCTCATCCTCGGGCTAACAGGATGTTGGTCACGAAGGCGTTGCCACAGGAAGTGGCGGTCTTAGCCTTTGTTCCTTTCCTATCTTCCGGGGTCTTCAAACTCGTGCTCTTCCCACTGGACAAGTAAGGCTTCGTCAGCGATTCATCGCACGCAGAAAATGCAAATGCATTTTCAAGGAGTCTTATATTTTCCTCCGCTAATTAATGCGTCTCGTATCCATAATGTTATAAAAAGTTCCGGACGTATTTAATAAATTCGTCCGGTTTTTGCTTTACCGATACTCCAATTTCCCAGGCCTTTTAATTCTAGCTTAGCAAGAACGTGAGAAGGTACTTTCTGAAAATGTGGCAAATTACACCATGATCATTACAGTTTAAAGGCTTTTTTGCAAAACATTTACACACTCCTTACATCTACATAAAATCGGCGGCCAACCTATATATTTTTATAGGAAAAGAGGTAAAGTGAAATATGCAACCTTAATTTAACTATTAGAGGATGAGAGATATGGAAAGAAATGCTTTTTTTGATAATGCGAAGGTCGTCTTAATTTTCTTCGTTGTATTCGGCCACATGATCCAACCTTTCGTGGATGGATCAAGAGAAATGAGCACATTATATTCTTGGATTTACACCTTTCATATGCCTGCGTTCATTTTAATGTCTGGCTTTTTTGCAAAAGGCGCAGGGAACTTCAGTTATATTATAAATCTAGTTAAGAAGCTGCTCGTGCCGTACTTGATTTTTCAGGTATTGTACTCCGGCTATTACTTCTTAATAGGGAAATCAGGATGGCAGACAGATCTCTTTAGTCCCCACTGGGCGTTGTGGTTTTTGTTTAGCTTATTCAGTTGGCATCTTTTATTATATTGGTTTAAAAAACTGCCTCCATTGTTAAGTATTGCAATTGCTTTGCAAATTGGTTTAATCATTGGGTACTTTGGCGAAATTGGTCATACCTTTAGCCTGTCAAGAACCTTTGTATTCTTCCCGTTCTTCTTAATCGGTTACTTTTTGACTGAAAAGCAGATCATGCTTTTGAAACATAAAAGTGTTAAAATAGCTTCTCTTGTTATTATGAGTGCTGTTTTTGTAAGTATTTACTTTATGCCAGAGTTTAACTCAGGCTGGCTTCTTGCTTCTAAATCATATGGTGATCTAGGAATGGCGGAGTATGGTGGGCTTGCTCGCTTGCTAGTTTATATTACGGCAGCTATTATGGTCGTTAGTGTGTTGGCTTGGATTCCTAAAGCACACTATAACTGGACGAAATTAGGTGCTCGTACATTGTATGTATATCTACTGCACGGCTTTTTCATCCAGTATTTTCGTCAAGCAGACGTGTTTCAGATTAACGGACTGCATGATTTTCTCGGATTAGCGGCATTATCACTGGGGCTCGTCTTTCTACTTTCAAGTAGGCCAATTCTGGGATTATGGCAGCCAGTGATAGAAGGAAAGGCATCCATTCTAAAACAAAATCTGAAAACGTAAATTTCCTTAAAGCTAGGGAAAATGGCTTATTTATACAAAGAGTAAGCTATTTTAGTCAAATGAACGAAACAAATTCTCGATTAAAACGTATATATATGATACCCCCTTTTAATATAAAAAACAGACGGTCATTTAACGGCCGTCTGTTTTGCTGTTTAAAAGATTAGATGTGCTATTAAGATAATGACAGGTAAGGTAATGAGTGTACGGAGCAAGAAAATTACAACAAGATCCTTGAACGATACAGGAACCTTAGACCCCAATAATAATCCCCCGACCTCTGACATATAGATCAGCTGGGTAACAGATAAAGCTGCGATAATAAATCGCGTTATTTCTTCCTCAATTCCTGAAGCTAGAATTGCTGGTAAAAACATATCGGCAAAGCCAATTAATATGGTTTCAGATGCTGCAGTAGCGGATGGGACTTGCATCCACTCCAATACTGGAATAAAAGGGACACCGAGCCATGAAAAGAGCGGTGTATTTTCTGCAATAATTAATGCCGTCAACCCAAAAGCCATTACGACAGGTGCTACACCCATCCACATATCTAGGATATTCTGTAAGCCTTCTTTAATAAATCGGTAGAAGCTCGTTTCCTTTCTACCTCTATCAATCGCTTTTTTATAACCATAAGTGAAGACGTTATAGCCTTCTGGTATTTCCTCACTAACCCCGTCCGAGTCAGGATCGATATAACGATCCGCTTTTCTGGATAGTGGTGGGATACGAGGCATAATAAGTGCGGCTACAAAACCAGCAAATAAAACAGTTAAGTAAAATGGGACGAACATATGTTGAAGTCCGACTTCGCCAATTATGACAAGAGAGAAGGTAATGGATACAATCGAAAATGTTGTTCCAATCACGGCAGCTTCTCGCTTGGTGTAATTTCCTTCTTCGTACTGTTTACTTGTAAGTAGAATACCAATTGTTCCATCGCCAATCCAAGAAGCGAGGGAATCAATAGAAGCTCTTCCTGGTAACTTGAACAATGGACGCATAATCTTCGTCATCATCGTACCGACTAGTTCGAGTAACCCAAAGTTCATTAAGAGTGGAAGAAATAATCCAGCAAACAAGAAGACTGCAAACAGTACATGAAGCAGGTCATCAAGCAGCATTTTTCCAGTGTCTGCCCCATGTATAAATGATGGGCCAAGTTCGAAATACACCATCACAGCGAATATAGCTGCTATCACACGGGTAATTGTCCAAAATAAACTTACATAAAATAGCTGTTGGAAGAAGGGCGTTTTTTGTAATGCATCTTTACCGGCCAATTTAGCTATCAAGGTAAACACTGCGGTTAAGACAATAATAACCATCATGACTGCAGAAAGGCGGCCTGCAAGAGCATCTTGCACCAATCCTGCTAACAATGCAATTGGGATGGTCACCCCATCATCGGTTTTGAGCGGGAACATAAAGAGAAATACCCCAATTAAAGAGGGAATAATAAACTTAATATGATCACTAATTCTGTAATGATTTTTTTCCATATAAATACCACCTAGGTAACATAATTTTCTGATTAGGTTTCTCCTATATAGGTCTGTTTGATTTTGCAGTCATATAGTAATCACTATGTTCTTATGCATACTTTGAGACTACGAAATATAAAACTATCTAAGCATGAGACCCTTTAAGAAACACACTACTGGAGAAACTCCCTTTTGTATTATAAGCGAGTATATTAAATTCGACAAATATTTATGCGTTTTTATGTTTTTTTATAACCTCTCCTAATAGATTTTTAGCGACTTAGCAAGAGAGCATTGCTCCATCTTTTTATACCTTTTTCCTGGTAGGATAAAACCTGTTTTATTAAAGGACAAAGTAGGGTATTGATAACAGAGGTGTTTACGTTGCGAAACAAAAGAAATTACAATCTTATTTATCGTTGCAGCATTTTGGTTTGGATGGCCTGTAAGTTTCTTGTGCAAATATACTCTTTCCATTTTATACATAGTATCTGGGATGAGCGGACAAGGCAGAAATGGGACAGGTTGTTAATGAAACAAGCTAGAGAGTATCGGAAACGGGCTGTTCAGCTAGGTGGTGTGCTCATAAAAGTCGGACAGTTTCTTAGTACGAGGACCGATTTTATGCCACAAGTTTTTATTAATGAATTAAGTGGTCTAGTCGATAAAGTGCCACCCATGCCCTATTCGTATGCAAAAAGCTTACTTGAGGATGAATGGGGTACGGAAGTCGATCAAGTGGTTGACTATATTGATGAAGATTCCATCGCCTCTGCCTCTATTGGAGAAGTTTACGCTGCGACGTTAAAAGAAAATGGGGAGAAGGTAGCCATTAAGGTGCAGCGCTATCAGATAGAGAAAATCTTTCACATGGATTTTATCGCACTTCGCATCGTCTTTTGGATCCTTTCAGTATTCACTTCATTTGGAAGAAAAGCTGATCTTAAGTCGTTGTACACAGAGTTAATTACAGTCATGGATCAAGAACTTAATTTTCATCAAGAGCTAGAAAACGCACTGTACTTCCAAGACCGATTTAAACATTATCCGCACATTCATATACCAGATTATTACCGTCATTTATGTACAGAAAAGGTTCTTGTTATGGAATGGGTGGATGGCGCAAAGATAACAGATATTGCCTTTATGAATCGAAACCACATTTCGGTAGAGCAGACAGCTAAGCGGTTATTTGAATTTTACGCAGACCAGGTCCTCAACGAAGGTAGCTTTCATGCTGACCCACACGGCGGAAATATACTCCTACAGAAGGATGGGACCCTGTCTATTATTGATTTTGGTATGATCGGAACAGTGAGCAACCAAGACATCCATTATTTTAAGCAAATTATTCAAAATGTAATAATGGATGATTATGATCGCGTGATCGATGTCCTTGATGATATGAATTTTATCTTGCCTCATGCAAATCGAGCAAAGCTCAAACAAATGATTAAGCACACGGTAGAAATGTATCAAAATGGATCTTTTAAAACGCTGGATGCACATACAATGGAAAAGCTGAAAGAGGACATTCGTATCTTTATAAAGGATCAACCAATACAGCTGTCTGCAGAATATGCTTACCTTGGTAGAGCAATATCTATCGTCCTTGGGATTTTACTGGCAGTCTATCCGGATGTCGAGTTAGATAAGTGGGTAAAGCGAAAAGTCAAAAAGTGGTTTGGTGGCAGGCGGCTTATTGAGTCGATTTATAAACAGTATGCAAAGGATACAATTCAGCCAGTCTTTTCTTTTCCTAAAGCCATGTTAAATTGGCTGGAAAATGGGGAAAAGGATAGGGAATGGGACAAGAAGAAGCAGAAAATGAAGCTAAAGCATCATTTTCTGCTTGTGCTGGAGACCATGTTATTCTTTTTAGGCGTATTTAGTGGGAGTGCTAGCCTGCTTGGTTCAAATCTTGGCTCAACAGCTAGCATATTCCTCATGTGGGGTTCTATTGTCTGCTTTGCAGGATTAGGGCTTAGTATGATACGTCATTACCGATTTTTACGGTCGGAACAGTGAGGGGGGTGTTGCAAGTGAATGAAGTATTAAAAAAAGGATTTTTACTAGGAATAGGAGCAGCTGTCACAAGCAAAGAAAAGCTTGACCAGAGGTTGAAAGCGCTAGTTGATAAGAATGAACTTTCCCAAGATGAAGCAAGATCTGTCATGCAAACATACATGGACAAGGGAGAGATGAAAAAAGACGAGTGGAGCGCAAAGCAATATGAACAAACACAAAAAATGGCGAAGGACCTTGGTTTGGCAACAAAAGAAGATATCAATGAACTTCGCGCAAGAATTACAGAGCTAGAAACAAAGCTTGGGCAGAATAGCGAGCTTTAATAGAATAACAATCTCAATTTAATTAAAGGTCGAACGATTACTCATTAGAGTATGTTCGACCTTTTTTGCATGTTAGGAAAGTATAAAATTTCAGTAAGGAGGCAAAGTTGACGCAGTTGAAATTTTGAGGTTCCAAGTATAAGAAAAACGTACACATTTGCTAAAGGACGAGCGAATACGAGTTTTTCTAACGTTTTCAATCTTGTCTTTTGTGTTTAAGGGGGTGTCTTATAGGGAAATGGTTAGCGTTTATCCCAGTGCAACCGTCCGTAAGACTCCCACTTCCATACATGAAGGGAAACCGTTAGTTTTTAGTGGGAGTAAACGTACGTTAACACTTTGATTCGTTCAACTATCAATCAGTGGGGGATATTGAAAACCCCGATGATTGAAGTTTCACTTTATGCGATTGTTGTCTGTCTTGGTTCTTTGACAGAAATGACGATGTCCAGCACCAAGCGCTTTGATCAGTTCCAACTACCCAAAAAAGGATGATAGGTATGAAAAGACTTCTGGTAATGCCCTTCTTACTTCTATTAACGGGCTGTAATATAAAGGTATTAGATTCGCGAAGTGACACTGCGGATGATCAAGCTTTTTTAATCATATACAGTTTTGCCTTAATGTTGGTAGTCGTATTGGTTGTTTCCATTCTTTTTATACGATTTGTTTTTAAGTATCGTTATACGGATGAAAGAAAAGATAATATTCCACCTGATGTAAAAGGGAATAAGTGGCTGGAGACAGCTTGGGTAATCGGCCCACTCCTCTTGCTTGCAATATTAGCTGTTCCGACCATTATGATGACATACGACCAGTCACCTGTGCTATCTACGGAATCCGAACAGGAGGGAACTGCGGTGCAAGTGACAGCAGAACAATTTAACTGGACGTTTGAGCACGCAAACGGGAAAACCGAACAAAATCGTTTGGTAATACCGGAAGGGGAAACAATCCTCCTCCATCTTAAATCAGAGGATGTCATTCATTCTTTCTGGGTTCCAAGGCTTGGTGGTAAGGTGGATGTCATGCCTGATAGAGAATTAGTATATGAAATTAAGAATCCGCAAATTGGTACATATGAGGGGAAATGTGCGGAGTATTGTGGGCTGGGTCATACAAATATGAAGTTTGAGGCTGAAGTTGTTTCAGCAGACGCGTATACCAGCTATTTAAATGAAAAGTAAACTGTCAATGCAGGGGTGGTATAAATGAAATTCACTTTATTTGGGATTAATATCATGTTGCCGTCTGATGTTCTTGCAGCATGGGTTTTCACTATCCTATTAGGCGCTACTGTGGTTTTTCTTGTCTTGAAGAAGAAACGTTTAGGGCTTATATGGGAGTATATGGTGACGACCAATCATCGGAAAATCGGTATCCTATATATATTATTTGGTATTATTTATTTTTTTCGAGCTGGGTTGGATGCATTATTTATCCGCACACAGCTAGCTTTTCCTAATAATGATTTTTGGGTATTTCAAGGTGAAAAGTACAATGAGGTTTTTACAACCCACGGTACAATGATGATTTTCTTTGTAGCAATGCCTCTTCTGTTAGGTCTAATGAATACGGTCGTACCGTTGCAAATTGGGGCAAGGGATCTTGCTTTTCCATTCTTAAATACAGTAGGATTCTGGTTGTTTTTTTTCGGATCTATATTCTTTAATATTTCCTTCTTCCTTAATATGACACCAGAGATTGGCTGGACAGGCTATGCACCATTATCAACAGAGCAATTCACACCTGGTGCGGGCAGTGATTTTTACATATTTGGTTTACAGATTTCTGGGTTAGGAACGATTTTTACGGCTCTGAATTTAATTGTAACCATTGTGCGCCATCGCGCCCCGGGAATGAAAATGACTAGAATGCCATTGTTTGCCTGGACATCCTTAATTACTTCATTTTTAATTCTAATCGCTTTTACTGTACTTGCCATTGCCCTTTATCTATTAATGTTTGACCGGCTATTTGGCGCAGGCTTTTTCTCAGGGACAGAGGGAAACCCGATTTATTGGCAGCATCTGTTCTGGATATTTGGTCATCCGGAAGTCTATATTCTCGCTCTTCCGGCATTTGGTATCTTTTCTGATGTTATTTCGACCTTCTCAAGGAAAAGGGTTTTCGGTTACCCAATTATGGTGCTGTCTGTGGCATTGATCGGCTTTTTAGGGTTTATGGTATGGGCACATCATATGTTTACAGTCGGTCTCGGCCCAATGGCAAATACATTCTTTGCGATAACGACTATGTTAATTGCTGTACCAACTGGAATTAAAGTGTTCAACTGGCTATTTACCATGCGACTTGGCGTTATTCGCTTTACGACGCCGATGCTTTTTTCGCTAGGCTTTATTCCATCCTTTGTTATGGGTGGCGTAACAGGAGTGATGCTTTCCGTATCTGCAGCAGACTTTCAATTCCATGATACGCATTTTGTAGTAGCACATTTCCATTACGTCATTATCGCCTCTACCATTTTGGGGATATTTGCTGGGTTGTATTACTGGTATCCAAAAATTACAGGGTATCTCTTGGATGAAAAGCTAGGTAGATGGCATTTTTGGACTTTCTTAATTGGCTTTCATCTAACCTTCTTCCCTATGCATATCACTGGTTTGGAGGGGATGCCACGACGAGTTTACACCTATGATGATTCAGGCGGATTAGCAGAGCTTAATTTTATGAGTACCATCGGAGCATTTTTGATGGGGGTTAGCATGTTATTTGCTATTTGGAACGTGTATAAGACATATAAGGAAGGGAGAAAGGTTGGAAATGATCCATGGGATGGTCGAACACTGGAATGGAGTGTAGCTTCCCCAGCACCTGAGCATACGTTTGATCCCATGCCTGTTGTAGAAGAAATCGATTCATTTTGGTTTGCAAAGTCGGCTGGGAAGAAGTTGCCTGTAACGGATCAAGTGCGAGCAACACCTCTTGAAGTGCAATCTATTTTACCTTTTCTTATCGGATCGACACTTTTCTTTCTGTCACTGGGTCTTACTTTTTCCTGGTACTGGCTGTCTATTTTATCTGCCTTCATTTTATTTACACTGCTTGTAATACGTTCATTAAAGGATGAACGTGAAGACCATTATGGGAGGAGGAAATAGGATGAATCGTGCTGAACAAGCTTTATTTAACGATAAAAAAATGGGGTTCTTTATTTATCTAGGTGTAGAGGCAATTATGTTTGCCGTACTTTTTGCGACATATTTAATCTTCACTCCTGCCTCAAATGGTCCCCAACCATCTGAAGTCTTTGAAGTTAAAACTGTCATTCTTTCCTCCTTTTTTCTTTTATCTAGCAGTGGTACTTTATGGTTAGGGGAGCGGGCTTTAAAGAGTGAAAAGCAAACTGTCTTTTTAACAGGATTAGGAATAACGATGTTGTTTGCCATTATTTTTCTGGGCTTTGAAGTATATGAGTTTGCAAGCTTTGTAAGAGAGGGACACGGCATGGGGGTAAATGGGTTCATGTCCTCTTATTATGTGTTAGTTGGTCTCCATGCAGCCCATGTGGTGTTTGGAATTGGATGGATGGCTGTTCTGTTTGTTCAATATTTTCGACAAATACCACGAACACTTTTCACGGAAAAGCTAAGCATTTTCTCTTATTATTGGCATTTCGTTGATGTTGTTTGGGTGTTTATCATTGGAATTGTTTACTTGCCATACTTATTATAGTCGGATAGTACGTTACTAGCATATGATGGCAAAAACTGCATCTCGATAAAAGATTGTCACAATGAAACGAAAATAAAATGTCAGAAACAGTAGTTATCTGTAAATTCAGCAAATTAGTGATTTACTTGTTGCCAATACGAGGAAATCGCGATACAATAGCTTCAAGATTAAAAGTGTCATCGCTTGGGGGGAACGTAGCGAAATGGAGAGCTTTTTGCAAATATGTGAAGATACCACAAACAGTTTGGGCAGACAGCTTGAGGCTAAAGAAGAGCAGTTTTTGCAATGGGTGTATGATCGCTATGCGGCAGAACAAAAAGAAATTATAAATAATTAATATTTTTTTACATGGGACCTTGGAAATCCAAGGTTTTTTAGTTTGGGAAAAACACACCCGACCGCTTGATGTATAGACTAGCTTCGCTTTAGTTCTCTCAATGAGTAAGCTCGTGTTATAATATGCACGAATGAACCTAATGAAGGAGCGATGGTGATGGCGGTTGCAAATGAAACCATCATACAAAAGATGATGAAGGAATTACAGCAGGCGAAAGCAAATAAATATGATGATCGCATCGTGCAACAGCATGTACGAAGTGTAAGATTATTATGCGATTTATTTCTTGAAGATGAGCAGACAACGCAGTCTGAAACAACAAAGATAGATGATATTTCAACTGAGGAATTAAAGGCAATGATGGGGAAAGATGCCACAGGGAAACAATCGAACAAGCAACAAAATTTTCTTGACGATGATGAAGGGAACGGGGATTCCATCTTTGACTTTTAATAGAGAGGGGCTACAATAATGAAGTTATTTTTACTACTAGGTGTCATTAATGGGTTTTTAGCAGTCGCGCTTGGTGCTTTTGGAGCACATGGGCTTGAAGGAAGAATATCAGAGAAGGCCATAGCAACATGGGAAAAAGCAGTCACCTATCAAATGTTTCATACGATGGCATTGCTTGTAACGGGTTTGCTGATGGCTAAGTTCACAAGTGGTAGTCTTGTATGGGCAGGTTCCATGTTTTTTGCAGGAATTATTTTATTCTCTGGTAGTCTTTATATTTATTCCGTTACATCTATTAAGACGTTTGCCATGATTACGCCAATTGGTGGCGTGGCGTTTTTGATTGGCTGGGTGCTTATCGGTACAGCCGTAGCTAAATATTTATAGTTGAAAAAGCAGGTAGGTTGCAATAAGAAATATAAGGAAAGCGCGCAATGCATGCTTGGCCCCTTGAGCAGTTTGGTGAGATTGCCATTCAAGGAGTGCGGAACAACTAAAGCTGATAGCAACTAGGTACAGACTTGCTATTGTAAGAAATAGATAACCTTGAATAATGGAAATAAGACCGATGACCAGCGCAAGCGCAATGGTTAGCAGTTCGATGCGGATAATTTTTTCTAGCGGATGCCGCATGTGATCACCTCTTTGCTTGGCAGTTGAATAATATTAGGAAAAAGGATGACCTAGGGATGCAGCTTCCCGGTCATCCTTTTATTACACGTTAGGGAGTATAAAATTTCCAGCAAGGAAGCAAAGTCGACTCAGTGGAAATTTTGAAGTTCCAAGTATAAGAAAAACTTTCACTTCGCTAAAAGACGAGCGAATGTGAGTTTTTCTAAAATGTTAAAACCGTAGTCTTATCTCTGATTCTATTGTTATCTTGGTGCATAAGAGGACATGGAAGCGTTATTACCATACGGATAAGAATAATTGATCTCTTCATCAAACGTTACATAATCGAGGTAAACCATAAGTAGTAAATATCGTTTTCCTGATTGTGGGTCACTCAAAATAATGTGATCTCTTCCTGCAGCTTCAATGACTCCTCTAAAGACTTTTGCATTCCATTGACTATTTCCTTCAAAGGTCATATAGACGGTTGCCTGCTTGCCACGATTTAAACGTAGAATATTTTCAATATAAGATTCTTGTAGTGGAAGCATACCTTGCTCAGATCCTGAAGGAATTTGCTGCTGTGTCTGCTGGGCTTGTTGGGGATATTGTTGGCGTGTGTTATAGACAGGATAATATGCTGGAGAGGCCGTTGGGTAATAATAATATGGGTAACTTGGATATTGATTTCCTTGTGGTACTTGTTGGTTTTCTTGATTTTCTTGACTTTCACTCATGTAAATCCCTCCTAATAATTACTTCTATTTTCAAGGCCACATCACCGGATGACTTGTAGTCAATCCATTGCTGGCATTACAGTGTGCCTTAAAACGTCCTACATTCCATCAACTGCTGGGCGGACAGTTAGTATCCGATAGGCATTCCTCATTTCCCCAAAATCTTGGTGCAAAACTCACTATTAATAGATATGTAGGAATGTAGGCAGATATGCAAAAAGAAATAGATGTGAAAATAAAAGAATAGGGCCTGCCTGATCGACGTATCGATTTCTAAGCAGCCCCTTTTTAAACTAATTATATGGAAAGATATGTCCGAAGATGCTCTTTTGGAAGATGGTTTCCTACAAAGAATTCACCAAATTCCCCGTATTTGGAGCTCACTTCATCAAAGCGCATTTCATACACAATCTTCTTGAACTCAAGTGGTTCGTGTGCAAATAGGGTAACGCCCCACTCCCAGTCATCAAGGCCAATTGAGCCTGTAATGATCTGCTTCACTTTACCTGCATATTTACGTCCTGTCTTGCTATGCTCATAAAGCATTTTAGCTCGAACATTTTTTTCTAATGTATACCAGTTCTCATCACCTTGGCGTCTTCTATCCATTGGGTAAAAACAAATATATTCCCATTTAGGAAGGATAGGCTTAAGACGTGCTTGTGTTTCAGGTAATGTTTCTGGATCGATCCCGTCTTTAGACTCACGGTATTTAGAAAGCTCTACAACAGATACGTAAGAATGGGCTGGTAGCAAAAACTCACCCATTTTAGATTTGCTAAGCTCTGTTTCCATTTCAGAAAGCTCATCCATAGTGGGGCGAAGAAACATAAACATGAGATCAGCTTTTTGACCAAGTACTTTATATAGTACCTGACTGCCGTCTTTCGCCTCTTCTACAGCTTCCCATTTATCAAGTAATTTGTGAAGACTGTCGATTGCTTGTTTTCGTTCTTCTTCTGTAGCCAGTTTCCATGCATTCCAATCAATGGAACGTAAGTCATGCAAACTATACCAGCCATCCATGGTTTCTACTGCTTCGACCATATTTATCTCTCCTTAAATTTATAAATGTTATGTGTATGTTTTTACTATAGCATAATTAGGGAATGATATTCATGACATAGATTGTGTATTAGATGACGAATTCACCTGAAATTTGATATATTGTCATAGGTCTGTCAAAAAAGTCTCCGTCAACAGGAGCAATTTCTTTGATTTACTATGCAAATCATCTAGAATTTAACTACAAGCAATCAGGAGGTTAAGAAACATGAGTCCATTATTTGATCAATTAAAAGAAAGAATCTCTTCAAACAACAAAAGCATTGTGTTCCCAGAAGGCACAGATGAGCGAATTCTAACAGCTGCTAGCCAACTAGGAGCGGAAGGCGTATTGAAGCCCATCTTAATTGGAGAGCGCGCAACTGTGAAGCAAAAAGCAGAGGAAGCTGGGGTGGACGTGTCTACTTCTACCATTATCGACCCAAATGATTTTCCGGAATTTGATCTAATGGTGGAAACGTTTGTCGAAAGACGTAAAGGTAAAGCAACCAAAGAAGATGCACAAAAGATTCTGCTTGATGAAAATTATTTTGGTACGATGCTCGTTTATATGAACCAGGCAGATGGCCTTGTTAGTGGTGCTGCACACTCAACAGCAGATACGGTACGTCCGGCACTTCAAATCATCAAAACGAAGGAAGGCATCAAAAAAACTTCCGGTGTGTTCATTATGGTTCGCGATGACGAGAAATATGTATTCGCAGACTGTGCGATTAACATTACCCCAGACAGCCAAGACCTTGCTGAAATTGCTGTAGAGAGTGCGGAAACTGCAAAGCTATTTGACGTTGATCCACGCGTTGCAATGCTAAGTTTTTCAACAAAAGGATCAGCTAAGTCTCCCGAAACAGAAAAGGTAACAGAGGCTTTACAAGTCGCTAAGGAAAAAAATCCATCTCTTGTAATTGATGGGGAATTCCAATTTGATGCTGCATTTGTTCCAAGTGTTGCAAGCAAAAAAGCGCCTGATGCAGAGATTCAAGGGGATGCTAATGTATTTGTATTCCCAAGTCTAGAAGCAGGGAACATTGGTTACAAAATTGCTCAGCGTCTTGGTGGCATGGAAGCTGTGGGACCAATCCTTCAAGGACTGAACAAACCTGTAAATGACTTATCACGTGGTTGTAGTTCTGATGATGTGTACAAGCTAGCATTGATCACTGCAGCACAAGCAGCTGAGTAATAAATAGCTAAAATAAATAAAGCAGAACAGATTCGGAGCACCTGCTTTGAACTGTTCTGTTTTTTTATAGATAAAATAGGTTCGTAATGTTAGTATGCTGATTCTTCCCAATCCACTTCCATTTCCTCAAGCAACTCATAAATAGGATTTTCACCAACAATTTCGTAGGTTGTGTAGCCGATGTTGATCAACTTCTCACTAACATCAATATAATAAATAGGTTGATCTTGCATGTTTAAACTATAAATCTCCTCCCAGTCTACATTAACCTCTAGACTTTCGCGGACCTCTAGGGTAAACAGCGTATTAAACAAACGATTGATTAAGTTTGAATCCTCTATAGTAATCATCCGTTCATTCGACCTATCCCCGTTCCTCATATAGTTTTCAATCTCCAGTTGTTCGACCGTTCCAGGATCGAATAGTTCTTCATCTTGTACGACTTCCTCAATAGAAATAATTCGTTGTGTAATAAAAAGAATGCTGATAAAGATAATAGCAAAACCAATCATACGGACAAAATGAAAAATATATTGTTTTTCTTCTTGGGCATATTTATATTCAACAAGAGATTGGTACCCGGTATAGAATATGGAAGCGCCTATTGCTATTAACAACGTTAATTGCAAGGTAGAATAAATGAATAAAAGAGTTACAACCAGGATAAGCAAGAATAAAAAAATGCGCTTTATAATTTTTTGTTTGTGGTCGATAGGTTGTTTCTCTTCTTCGATATTGTAATGTTGTCGAATCAGATAATTCGCGAGCTGTGTTCCTAACAAAATAAAAGTGCTGAAAATGGAGATTCCAGACACGAATATTCTCCCCCCTTAAAGTGAAAGCGACTACAATTCTTTTCTCTTATCCTAACATATCAAAGACACGGATTGTGCCAAACTTTGGGAGGGAAATGTTTTTCGCCATAAGGTGAAACTTCAATTAGTGGGCGTTTTTATTCTTCCCCCACTGATTATTCGTTGCACCGGGAAAAAACCTACTTTAACCCGTTATGGCCGAAGTAGGATAGAACAATCTTATCTATTGAATTTTTTCATTGCGTTTTTGCATTTGTTTTAATCTCTTTTCAAAATGGGATATCTCTTCATCCGAGAAATCCATCGTCACAACATTCTCTGAGAAAACTGCCAATGCTTGGGTGACACGTTGCTTCATATCTTGAACCGTTAAATCGATTCCGAGTAATTCAGAAAGGGAACCCATTACACTCGGGTCGACATTTGGATAACTAAAGGAAGTCTCCTCATTCTTTTTACCAATTTTATAAAATTGCTGGATCAGTGTTGCGCGTTCCTTACTGTTTCCTTCTACATCTAAGTAAATTTGAATGGCGGCACCGTCCTTCACACGCCTTTGTGATATACCAGCAAACTTTCTGCCGTTTATGCTTAAATCATAGTCTCCAGGACAATAGGATTGTACAATCTCATAAGCTTCTATGGCGTCTGTCAGATCATGTAGCATATATTGAACAAAGCTCACCATGGCTTCATAGCAGTCTTGAATGGAGAGTTGCTTTACACCCGGAAGTATTAGGGAAATGTTTAATACCCCTTTATCTAGAGCGACAGCAAGTCCTCCCGAATTGCGGATCACGACTTGTTTTTCAGCCTGTTGAAGATATGCAATACCTTCAGCTATATAGGGTAGCTTTCCATCAGGTATCCCTAGGACAATTGTTTCATCATGTACCCATAGTCGAACAGCAGGTGGGGACTGCTCGTCGCTTACCGATAATGCCAACGCATCATCGATAGCGAAGGAGGTCATTGCAGTATATGGTTCACCATGAAAGGTTGGTTGATTAGAATGGTCAATATAACGGAATGTTTGATGTCGGATAATATCTTTCCAATTTTTCATAAGTACTCCTTTGCCGTGTAGGCTTTCTTTAAGAATTAGAAACATCTCTTTTTTATCATGCTTATCTATTATATAATAATACTATTATAGAGTGAGTTCAAAAAGGAGGATAAAAAGGACCGAGAAGTTCGAGGCAGCCTAGCTTTGAGTACCGGGCTTACACAGGATGTGTTGACTTCGACGTTCGACACAGGACGTGTCGGAATTTAGTCGAAGGTCATCAGTACCGATGTGTCATTTTTACCGGACTTTTAGAACAACTTATTAAGAATGAATAGAAACGGGTTGTAAAATATATGGCATATAAAGATGAGCAACTGATAGAAGAAAAAGTTTTTAAAGACCCTGTACATAGATATGTCCATGTGAAGGACCGGGTGATTTGGGACTTGATTGCCGCTCCAGAGTTTCAAAGACTGCGCAGAATCAAGCAGCTCGGCACAACAAATTATACCTTTCATGGCGCAGAACATAGTCGCTTCAACCATTCTCTTGGTGTTTATGAGATTGTACGAAGAATTATTTATAACTTCCAAGGGAGAGAGCATTGGAATAATGACGAGCGATTGCTATGTCTTTGTGCAGCCTTACTTCATGACTTAGGACACGGGCCTTTTTCCCATTCCTTTGAAAAAGTGTTTAAGCTTGATCACGAGGAATATACCCAAAAAATCATTTTGGGAGAAACAAAGGTTCATGAGATTCTGGAACAGGTTGAGGAAGGCTTCGCTCAGAAAGTGGCGGATGTCATTGCCAAAACGTATCAAAATAAGCTTGTCGTTAGCCTGATTTCAAGTCAGATCGATGCAGATAGAATGGATTACTTGCAACGAGATGCCTATTTTACGGGCGTAAGCTACGGCCACTTTGATATGGAACGGATTTTAAGGGTCATGCGGCCAATAGAGGATCAGGTTGTCATAAAAGCGACGGGGATGCATGCAGTAGAAGATTACATTATGAGTAGATACCAAATGTACTGGCAGGTGTACTTCCATCCTGTGACAAGAAGTGCAGAGGTTATCCTTACAAAAATTCTTCATCGTGCTAAATATCTGTATGAAACAAAGGAATTTGACTTCAAACTGAAGCCGACTCACTTTATTTCCTTTTTCACAGGTGACGTGAAATTAGATGAGTACCTAAAGCTTGATGAGGGTATCGTATCGTATTATTTCCAGCTTTGGCAGGAAGAAGATGACGAGATTTTACGTGACCTTTGTGAGCGGTTTATGAACAGAAGATTATTTAAGTATGTTGAGTTCAATCCAAATCTACAAATGGCGGAATGGATGGAGCTCTATAGGCTATTTTCTGATGCAGGAATTGATCCAGAATATTATCTTGTTGTTGATTCTTCATCTGATTTACCATATGATTTCTATCGTCCAGGAGAAGAAGAAGAACGACTGCCTATCCATTTACTTATGCCAAATGGTGATTTAAAGGAACTTTCACGCCACTCAGATATTGTGGAATCCATTTCAGGTAAAAAAAGAACCGATCATAAATTATATTTCCCGAAGGATTTACTTGAAAGTCTGCCTGACGAGGAAAAGAAAATACGGATAAAGGAAATTTTATACGGGCAAGGGGAGTTAATAGATGCTAACGAATCACGCTAAATTAATGCAGTTTTTTTCTGTAGCAAACGAGGTAACAGGCCGTAAAAAGCTTCAGAAAATGATATATATTCTGCAGAAGTGCAAACTGCCGTTTGAGGAGAAATTCCAGTTCCATTTCTATGGACCTTATTCAGAGGAATTAACATTACGTGTGGAAGAGCTTTGTAATCTGCATTTCATCCAAGAGGAAAAGGAAGATAAGAGCAATTATTATCAATATCGTTACTCTATAACAGATGACGGCCAGTCTTTCTTAGATCAATTTGCTATGGATATGCCTGATTTGGAGAATAAAATAGCGATGCTAAAAGGTAAAAGTTCTCGCTTCTTAGAACTTGTGGCGACAATGCTTTATTTTGATGATTTACCACTTGAAGAAAATATCCAGAAAGTGCATACTGTGAAGCCGAAGCAAAAATATACCGATGATGAGATAGAAGAGGCCCTTACGTTTATTGCCTCTATAAGTGATGAAAACAGTTAAGATGAAACAACGCTTTCGCTGTGCTAAAATGGGATTCAAGAGTGAAAAAGGAGGATTCCAGAAATGAGTTCTGATAACTCTTCAAACAAGAAGAAACCAAATGCTTTTACTATTATAAAGGACGATTCAACAGATGGTCATGGTGGTTATGGCGCCGGCACGATCAGTTTGGAAAATATGTCACCTGTTATTGTAGACCCTAACGAGAAGAAAGCTTATGTCGACATGGGGGCAATGCATGGACGAAGTGATATTGAACGTCGTGTTAAATTCTTGCCGAACAAGGAAGAAGTCCCGAATGGTTTACTATACTGGATTGTTTGGGTAAATGTAGAGCGTAACGAAAACGGAACCTATTATGCTGGTGTCGCAGGTAGTGAAATTAGGGTGGACCGTCCAATTAAGCGGGCATACAAATCTATGCCAGAGCACGTTACCCATATGGATAAGTCCCTAAAAGGTAAAATTATTTTAGAGCATATGGATGAAGAATCTAAAAAGCTTTTAAAGGATTTCCTAGTTGAATTTGATCCTGACATGTGGGCTAATTCTACTGATGAATTAAAAGAAGTGCTTTCGGTTTAAAGCCATAAAGTGAAACTTCAATCAGAGGGGATTTTCGTTTTTCCTCCACTGATTGTTAGCTGAACGAATCGGGGTGTTAGCGTCCGTTTACTCCCAATTAAACATCACTGTTTCACTTCATATTTGAAGTGGGAGTCTTACGGACGGTTGTTCCGGGGTAAAAGTGTCAATTTTGTGACAATGTTTAAACATTTCTAGAATAAATGTACATGGGTTTGGAGGATTTGAGTATGCGAGCGTTGACTCAAGAGCATGTCGAGCTTAGTCGATGTTCCATCCCCAGACGCTTGCGCTTTTGTACTGGAATTTGTAAAATATGTATACATGGGCTAACTCATGTATTACTAGGACAAAAAGAAGCTGATTCCAATCGGATGGGAGGAATCAGCTTCTTTTTGTCTTTTTTTAGGTCTATCAAACTCTAGGGCACGGAATGGCATAAGTTTTAGTTCGGAAGTTAGATACAAAGGCAAGGAGACTAGCTTATGGTCTTTTCCTTTTACCGAAACAAATCGAATAATTGTTCCACCATGCTTTTTTCCTCATCTTTATCCTCTTGATGGTAATGTTCCGTGCAATATCCCTCTGGTTCTGTTCCTTTTTCAAAGTACATGACACGGCTTGATTCGCAATATGGCGTTGCTCGCAGTCCTGTTACAGGATCAATAGGAATTCCCACAACACCGCTCGGTGCAGTGAAATTTTCTATTGGAATGTCTTCGTGTGCTGCTTCCATGAATCCTGCCCAGATTTGCTTGGTATAAGCAGATTCTGCAACCTTCTCCATTGGTCGATTATCATCATAGCCAGCCCAAATCCCTGTGACAAGTGATGGACTATAACCAATCATCCAACTGTCGGAATTGGTTGTACCGGACTTTCCGGCATAGATTCTGGAGAGTTGGTCTGAAACCGACGAACCTGTCACAGACATATAGCCATCCAGTTCCCTATCAAACATACCAGTCATAAGTTGTGTAAGGAGAAAGGCTGTCTTTTGGTCGAGTTTTTGCTTCCCTTCTTTCGTTTTATGTTTATAAACGGTTTTACCTTCTCGATCGACAATTTTTTCGATTGTATGGCCTTGAAGTTCATGGCCCCCGTTTGCTAGCATGCCATAGGCAGTGACCATTTCTTTTACATTTACAGTTGCTGTCCCAAGTGCTAGGGAAGGGACGGCAGGGAGCTTACTTGTTATGCCAAATTCTTTTGCAGCATCCACAAGTCTCTCTGGGCCAAGATACATATTTGTTTTTACCGCATAAACGTTATCAGACAAAGCGATAGCTTGTGCTAGTGTAATGGGTTCATTTGCATAATAACCATTAAAATTACTTGGTTGGTACACGTTGCCATCTGCTAGTTCGAAGCTAGTTGGCTTGCTCATCAACATGGTGTTGGGCGTATAGCCATTTTCAAGTGCAGCATAATATAGAAAAGGCTTAAAAGAAGAACCAGGCATTCGCTTTGCCGATGTTGTCCGGTTAAAGGGACTCTGATTATAGTCTCTGCCACCAAGCATGGCAGTAATCCCACCCGTGCTAGGATCAAGCGCTAATGCACCTATCTCCAGTTCTGTTTCAGGCTGTGCTGTCTTCTCTACTTGCTGTTCGAGTAACTTTTGCTGTTTGGTGTTAAGTGTTGTATAGATAGAATAACCGCCTGACCGGACTTCTTTCTGTTTCCTACCTAGTAGCTCAGCGGCTTCCTTGATAACTGTATCTTGGAAATGGGGGGCGATTTTTTCCTGGCTGTTGGGACTGTTTTTAGCATAGATTAATTCCTGTCGCAATGCCGAATCAAAAGATTTTTGGTCGATGATCCCTTTATCAAGTAAGTTGGTCAATATTTGTTTTTGACGATTTCGCGCCCTTTCTTCATCGTTTAGTGGGGAGTAATAGGTTGGTCCCTTTGGAATGCCTGCTAGCATCGCTGCTTCAGCGACCGTTAAATCTGTAGCTGATTTATTAAAGAAATAGTTACTAGCTGCTTCGATTCCATATGCTCCGTGACCGTAGTAAATAGAATTTAAATAGCCTTCCAGAATGTCTTCTTTTGAGTAAAACATTTCAAGGCGCACTGTATAAAATGCTTCCTTGATCTTTCGGGTGAGGCTTTTTTCATGGGTTAAATAAAGATTCCTTGCATATTGCTGGGTTAAAGTGCTGGCACCTTCTTTGAGGGACCATGTTTTGATATCCTTTACAATTGCTCCCATGATACGTTTCAAATCAAAACCATGGTGATTATAAAAGTTCTGATCCTCGGTAAGTAGTGTGGCTGCAATGATTTCCTCTGACATATCGCTCAGTTCAACCCATTGCCGGTATTCCGGTCCACGTTCTTCTCCAATAACTTCTTCGTTGGTACTATAAAGTATGGTATTCTGATCCATTTGCAAATCTGGTGGACCAAGCAGGAAACTAGTAAGGTAGATGGCACCCGCTCCAAGTAGGATAACTGCCACTAGCCACACGATTAATTTTAAGAGTAGTTTTGACCCCAAGTTATACTTTCCTTTTCCCATGATTCGTATCTCCAGTATGTGTGCATTTCTATCAGTATGGGAAAAGATAAAAAGATCTAAACAAAATGTGAGAAAAAGCTTGTCTTTTTGTGGAAATTCTCTATAATTTTATTGTCTTAATAGATGAAGGAGTGAAGAAAATGAGCATGTGGTTTACTGAAAATCAAACAGCCAATTTTGGCATTACAGCAAAAATAAAACAAACACTAGCTACTGTGAAAACAGACTTCCAGGAGCTACAAATGATAGAAACAGAAGAATGGGGCAATATGCTTGTACTAGACGATATGGTCATGACAACAGAGAGGGACGAATTTGTTTACCATGAAATGGTTGCCCACGTTCCACTATTTACTCATCCTAATCCGAAGCACATCCTTGTTGTGGGCGGAGGAGATGGTGGTGTTATTCGTGAAGTACTTAAACACCCATCTGTCGAAAAGGCGGTACTTGTTGAAATTGATGGGCAGGTAATCGAGTACTCTAAAAAGTTTCTGCCTTCCATTGCTGGAACATTGGATGATCCGCGAGTAGAAGTGAAAGTCGATGATGGCTTTTTATACATTGCCAACAGTAAGCGTGAATTTGATGTCATTATGGTGGATTCAACAGAGCCTGTTGGCCCAGCAGTAAACCTCTTTACAGAAGGATTTTACAGCGGAATAAAGGATGCCTTAAAGGATGATGGCATTTTCGTTGCACAGACGGACAATCCGTGGTTCAAAGCGGACCTCATTCATCAGGTATACCATGATGTGAAAAAGATCTTTCCTGTTACAAAGCTATACACTGCTAATATTCCTACGTACCCAAGTGGGCTTTGGACATTTACAATGGGAAGCAAAATACATGATCCGCTAAAAGTGAAGCCAGAACGATTCCATGAAATCGAAACGAAATATTACACACCAGAACTGCATACCGCATCTTTTGCGTTGCCAAGGTTTGTGTCAGATTTATTGAAATAAAGGAGGGATTCCATGAGATTCGATGAGGCGTACTCAGGAAAAGTGTTTATTATGTCAGGAAATGATTACGAAAAAGCACAGGCTGTCATTTATGGTATGCCAATGGACTGGACAGTGAGCTTTCGCCCAGGTTCACGTTTTGGCCCTGGACGTATTCGAGAGGCCTCTATTGGGCTGGAAGAATACAGCCCATACATGGACAAGCATTTGGAGGAGGTTTCCTATTTCGATGCAGGAGATATTCCACTACCATTTGGCAATCCCCAGCGCAGTTTGGACGAGATTCGTAAGTATGTGACGAAGCTTAATGCAGATGGGAAATTTCCGCTTGGCCTTGGGGGAGAGCATTTAGTTACCTGGCCAGTTATTCAGGCGATGCACGAGGTATATCCAGATATGGCAGTAATTCATATTGATGCACATGCCGATCTCCGCGAAGAATACGAAGGGGAAGAACTTTCCCATTCGACACCTGTCCGGAAGATCTGTGGCTTACTTGGTGCAGAGAACGTCTATTCATTTGGGATTCGTTCTGGGATGCGTGAAGAATTTCAGTTTGCTAAGGAAAGCGGCATGCATATGACGAAGTATGATGTAGCGGATCCATTAGAAAAAGCATTACCACAGCTTGCAGGACGAAAGGTATACGTCACCATCGATATTGATGTATTGGACCCTGCTTTTGCTCCAGGTACCGGTACAGCAGAAGCTGGTGGGATCACATCCAAAGAATTGCTAAAAGCAATTCAACTAATTTCCGAGTCTGAAGTGAAGGTTATCGGAGCAGATCTCGTAGAAGTCGCACCAGCCTATGACCATTCAGAAAAGACAGCTATTGCAGCAAGTAAATTCGTTCGTGAAATGCTGCTCGGATGGGTAAAATAATTTAGAAGCCTCTGCCTGCGGGTGGAGGTTTTTAATTTCAGTATTGTTAAAACCTCTGGTTAATCAATCAGATGAACAGCCCAATCGATAATGCGAGATGTTTAATCGATCATAGGAGCCGTTCAATCGATCCCGCAAGAGGTTTAATCAATCATAGGAGCAGTACAATCGATAATGCGAGATGTTTAATCAACCATAGGAGCCGTTCAATCGATCGCGCGAGATGTTTAATCAATCATAGGAGCCGTTCAATCGATCCCGCAAGAGGTTTAATCAATCATAGGAGCCGTTCAATCGATCGCGCGAGATGTTTAATCAATCATAGGAGCAGTCCAATCGATCATGCGATAGGTCCAATTAACCCTCCGCTCAACTTCAATAGGATGCAAATTCAGGAATTTTAAAGGTAGTTCTGGCATTTCCCCCCTGATTAGCGATATAATAGGTCATTATATGATTTTTTACGATTGAGGAGATTTGATGACACAACAAGGACGACAAGTCATGATTGAGCTTTCTACCTCCATTGAAGACAATGGAAATGTGGAAAAAAGCCAGATGAAGCATACGGCTGAATTTTTTCAAAAAGGCAAGCTGGATGTACTGCGCTATGAAGAGCAGGGTGAGGACGGCTCTTTGACAAATAATCTGATTACCATACAGCCAGAAAAAGTAAGTATTAAGCGAACTGGTGATGTTAGGATGAATCAGCAATTTCAGCAAGGCCAAATTACCGAAAATATGCTGAAGCACCCTTATGGTAGCATGCATATGGAAACAACTACCCAATCAATCAGCTATAAAGCACCCACAGATCATTCTGAAGGGCGTTTAAAAATAGATTACACAGTTAAATTAAATGGCCAGGATGAACGCAGCCATGAGATCAAACTTACAATTATAGAGGAGGGTGCCAAATGAACGTGTTGGCCCAAACGGAAGAAACATTAAAACAAGCAATAGCAACAGCTGTCATACAAGCTGAACTAGCGACAGAAGAGGAGCTCCCTTCGATTGTTCTCGAAAAACCAAAAGCCAAAGGGCATGGTGATTTCGCAACAAATATAGCGATGCAATTGGCTAGAATCGCCAAAAAAGCTCCTAGACAAATAGCGGAAGACATTACGGCTAACTTAGACAATACAAAAGCTTCCATCGAAAAAGTGGAAATTGCTGGTCCTGGGTTTATTAACTTTTTCATGAAAAATGACTTTCTCGGTGAAATCATTCCAACTATTCTAAACGACCAAGCAGCATATGGTAGAACCAATGCTGGTCAAGGTGAAAAGGTTCAAGTAGAATTCGTTTCGGTTAATCCTACAGGCGATCTGCACTTAGGTCACGCTCGTGGCGCAGCTTTTGGAGACGTACTTTGTAATGTGCTAGATGCTGCTGGCTACCAGGTAGAACGTGAATATTATATTAATGATGCCGGTAATCAGATTGATAACCTGGCATTATCAGTCGATGCGCGCTATTTCCAGGCACTTGGAAAAGATGTTGCGATGCCTGAGGATGGCTATCACGGTGAAGATATCATTAAAATTGGTGAAAAGCTTGTAGAGGAGCATGGCGATAGCTGGGCAGAAAAAGAACAGTCTGAGCGCCTGGCTTTCTTTAAGGAATATGGTTTAAAGTACGAACTTGGTAAAATTGAAGAAGACTTAGCCGAATTCCGTGTCCATTTTGATAACTGGTTCTCTGAACGTTCCTTGTATCAGGATGATAAGATCACGGATGCGCTTGATGTATTGAAAGACGGTAACTATGTGTTTGAACAAGACGGCGCAACGTGGTTCCGCACTACAGATTTCGGGGACGATAAAGACCGTGTTCTGAAGAAACAGGATGGTAGCTATACCTACCTAACTCCAGATATTGCCTATCATAAAAACAAACTGGATCGTGGATTTAATAAAATTATTAATGTATGGGGTGCCGATCATCATGGTTATATTCCAAGAATGCGCGCAGCCATTCAGGCATTAGGCTATCCAGTGGAAAAATTTGACGTGAAAATCATACAAATGGTGAACCTGTTTGAAAATGGCGAGAAACTACGTATGAGTAAACGGACAGGTAAAGCAGTAGCACTTCGAGAATTAATGGAGGAAGTGGGCGTCGATGCCGTTCGTTACTATTTTGTAACCCGTTCAAATGATTCACAGCTTGATTTTGATATGGATTTAGCACGTTCACAATCCAATGACAACCCAGTATTCTACGTCCAATACGCCCATGCACGTATCTGTACAATGCTGAAGCAAGCGGAAAGCAAGGGATATGAGGTGGAAGCGGGCTATGATGCAAGTCTGCTAACAGCTGAGAAAGAAGTAGACCTACTGAAAAAACTTGGTGAATTCCCGCAAACTGTTGCAGATGCGGCAGAAAAGCAAACACCTCATAAAGTCACACAGTATGTGTATGACTTAGCGACATTGTTACACAGCTTTTATAACGCTGAAAAGGTTCTGGACGAATCTAATAAAGGGCTGACACATGCGCGTATTGCCTTAATGAAAGCAGTAAGAACCGTATTGCAAAACGCATTAAAGTTAATTGCTGTTACCGCACCAGAGAAAATGTAAAAAAGTTTTATATAGTAAAAGCCGGGCTGATCAGCTCGGCTTTTTGCTTAGTATAGTGAGAGAGCTTGCCTGGGGAAAGCTGAACATCGGCCGGGAATGCTGGGGCATCGCCCGAGAAAGGCCGAACATCGGCCGGGAATGCTGGGGCATCGCCCGAGAAAGATTGAACATCGGCCGGGAATGCTGGGGCATCGCCCGAGAAAGATTAAACATCGGCCAAGAATGCTTGAACAACGCCGAGAAAGGCCGAACATCGGCAACTTCGTATAACTCCACTTCGCAAGCAACAAATATCAGGTTAAAAAAGGCTCCAGATTGTGGCATTAATTAAAAGCAGATGTATCTTGTCTCATAGAACGAATATTTTACAGAATTTAAGTTGACTGAATGATCATTCATCGTTTAAAGTAGAGATAGAAGTTATTTATTTTTTACTATTCACAAAAATGAAATCGCTAACATCTTTTGGGGATAGGAGACATGCAAAGAAATAACAGAGGGGGAGCGGATAATGGAGACATTTTTGCTAATAAACGGATTAGCCTTTGCAGCCATCACACTATATGGCCTGTATTTATTCGCTAGAGTTGTAGCGACTAGGGTAGCGTACATTCGACTTGGGAAAAAATCAGAGTTTGACCGACAGTATAAAGAGCGGTTTCGCAGAATAGGCAAAATTGTATTTGGTCAATCAAAACTTTTGAAAGATAAGAAGTCTGGCACGATTCATGTCATGATGTTCTATGGATTTATTCTTGTTCAGTTCGGTGCCATTGATTTTATTGTAAGAGGAATATCACCGGACAACCATTTGCCGTTTGGAATTTTTTATCCGGGCTTTGTATTTTTCCAAGAGCTTGTAACGTTGATGATTCTTGTTGCGGTTGGTTGGGCTTTTTATCGTCGTTATATGGAAAAGCTTGTCCGTTTGAAGCGCGGATTTAAAGCAGGTCTAGTTCTAATTTTTATTGGTAGTTTAATGGTGTCAGTACTTGTTGGAAACGGAATGGCGCAAATCTGGCACGGTCATGAAATGACATGGACAGAGCCTATTGCTAGTTTAATAGCAGGAGCATTTAGTTGGATGTCACCAACTGCTGCAATGGTTGTATTCTTTATTGCATGGTGGGTTCATACCATTACATTACTGTCCTTCCTTGTTTACGTTCCGCAATCCAAGCATGCTCATTTAATAGCTGCCCCGATTAATGTATTTCTAAGTAAACGGGTCCCGGGTAAACTGAAGAAACTTGATTTTGATATTGATGAGGAAGCAGAGGAAAGCGAGGAGGAGATCTCCTTTGGTGTTGGAAAGATAGAGGATTTTGAACAACATCAAATGTTAGATTTTTATGCATGTGTAGAATGTGGTCGCTGTACCGATGTCTGCCCTGCATCTGGAACAGGCAAAATGCTTTCCCCGATGGATATCATGGTGAAACTAAGGAACCACCTAACAGAAAAAGGTGCTTCAATCACAGGGAAATCACCTTGGGTTCCAGCTTACGCATTTGCAGGTACACAAGGAAATCAAGCTACTTCAAATGAAGAAGCAGCAGCCACAGTGCAACACGCTAGTTTAATTGGTGATGTCATTACAGCGGAAGAGCTTTCTGGTTGTACGACATGCCGAAACTGTGAGGATGCTTGTCCAGTAAATAATGAACACGTTGGTACGATCATAGATTTGCGCCGTTACCTTGTGATGACAGAAGGAAAGATGGATCAAGATGTCCAGCGTGCTGTAATGAATATAGAACGTCAAGGAAACCCATGGGGACTATCGAAAAAAGATCGTGTGAAATGGCGGGAACTTGATGAGACAGCTTATATTCCAACAGTGAAAGAACTGAAAAAAGAAGAGAAGGAATTTGACTATCTATTCTGGGTTAGCTCGATGGGGGCATATGATAGCCGCAGCCAGAAAATTGCAATCTCCTTTGCCAAGCTTATGAACCAGGCAGGCATCCGATTTGCAATACTTGGGAACAAGGAAGCAAATTCTGGAGATACGGCAAGGCGAATTGGAAATGAATTTTTATTCCAAGAGATTACTGAGAAGAATATAAAAGAATTTGAGAAAAATGGTGTAACCAAAATTGTAACGATTGACCCACATGCATACAATATCTTTAAAAACGAATACCCCGATTTTGGGTTTGAAGCAGAAGTCTATCATCATACACAAATGCTTTATGATTTGGTCATGGAAGGAAAGCTAGCCCCTACTCGAGAAATAAAGCAAAGACTCACCTATCATGATTCCTGCTATCTAGGAAGATATAATGGGGTGTATGATCCACCTAGAGAAATTTTGAAATCCATACCAGGTCTTGAGTTAGTAGAGATGACACGTAGTAAAGAGAATGGTATGTGTTGTGGTGCAGGTGGTGGCTTGATGTGGACGGAAGAAACGACTGGAAATCGGATTAATGTGGCAAGAACCGAACAAGCTATTGCCGTGCAACCGACAATGATCTCCAGCGCTTGTCCTTACTGTTTGACGATGCTTAGTGACGGAACGAAAGCGAAAAATGTTGAAGAGGATATAAGCACAATGGATGTTGCAGAGATCCTGGCATTGTCTGTATTTACGGAAACAGAAAGCAAAACAGCGTAATTCGAAAACATACCTATGGTAAAATGACAGAGAGGAAGAAGGGACACTTCCTTCTTCTTTCATGCACGTAATCTGAGCGAGCGTTCAATCAACTTCCATGCAGCTACTTGGTATGGAGTGATAGTTTAATAAGCCGTTTTTAAATAGAAGAAAAGGTGGTAGTGATAATGAGAAAATCTGTAATTGTGTCTGGAGCGAGAACGCCATTTGGTAAGTTTGGTGGAGCACTTAAAGAATTTACCGCATCCCAGCTGGGTGGTAAGGCAATAAAAGCTGCTTTAGAACGAGCTGGAATGGAAGGTTCCGAGATTGACGAAGTTATTATGGGAACCGTGCTTCAAGGTGGGCAAGGACAGATCCCGTCACGACAGGCTGCAAGAGAAGCTGGGATACCATGGAATGTAAAAACCGAGACGATTAATAAGGTGTGTGCCTCTGGTCTTCGTAGTGTGACACTTGCTGATCAATTAATCCGACTCGGAGATGAAGAGATCATTGTTGCAGGTGGGATGGAGAGCATGAGTAATGCGCCATACTTTCTTCCAGATGCCCGTTGGGGAAATCGAATGGGGGATAAACAAGTAAAAGACATGATGATTCATGATGGTCTGACGTGCTCTTTTGAAGGGGTACATATGGGGAATTACGGCAATTCCACAGCAGGTAAACATGATTTAAGCCGAGAAGCACAGGATGAGTGGTCCTATCGTAGTCATCAGCGTGCTGTAGAAGCGATCGACAATGGCAAATTTACCGACGAAATTATTGCGGTGGAAGTACCACAGCGCAAACGTGATCCGTTAATTGTGGACACAGATGAAGCGCCTAGAAGAGATACAACGCAAGAAAAACTTGCTGGTTTACGTCCAGCCTTTGATCCAAACGGCACCATTACGGCGGGAAATGCACCTGGTGTAAATGATGGCGCATGTGCATTTGTCGTAATGTCTGAAGAGAAAGCAACGGAAATGGGCAAAGCACCAATGGCCTATGTGCACGGTCATGCAGAAGTAGCAGTCGAGGCAGAAGATTTCCCAGAAACGCCTGGTCTTGTCATTAACAAGATTTTAGAAAAAACTGGTCACTCTAAAGACGACATTGATTTATTTGAAATTAATGAGGCATTCGCTGCGGTATCTTTGGCAAGTGGAAAAATAGCCGGGATTGACTCGGAAAAAGTGAATGTAAATGGCGGAGCTGTGGCACTAGGGCATCCAATTGGCGCGAGTGGAGCTAGGATTATCCTAACATTAATCCATGAACTAAAACGTCGTGGTGGAGGGCTAGGCATTGCAGCAATCTGCAGTGGTGGTGGCCAAGGCGACGCAGTACTCATTGAAGTACCAAAACAATAAACAAAAGCGAAGAGCGTCGTTTAAAAACGTAGCGGCTGGAGCAAATCAACTGAAATAAAGGAATCAAGGTGAGCTTGCGAACCAATGATGACTTATTTCAAGGCGATTAGCGAAGCTGGCTAGTTTTTGGCGCTCTAAGCTAGCCGGACAAAAGCGAAGAGCACACGTATTAAGGAAGGCCGACTAAGAACGCCACGTCCTGTGGCAACGTCGGCATGACCCGGATCCTCCGGGCCCGCAGCTGTGTCTTGAAAAACCATAATACCCCAGGTGGAAAAGGAAGCCGGGGTATCATGGTTCCTTAACATGAGTTTTCCTAATTTTCGTTACATAAAATGAGGAGGGATGGCATGATCAAAAAAGTACTTGTAGTAGGAGCAGGTCAAATGGGTGCGGGAATTGCACAAGTTTGTGCCCAAGCAGGATTAGAAGTTTTCTTGCATGATCAAAAGGAAGAAGCTGTGCAAAAAGGACTCCAGTCCATTGGAAAACTGCTTAGCAGAGCAGTGGAAAAGGGACGGATGACAACAGAGGAGAAAACAACTACACAAAATAGGTTAACACCCTCTACATCATTACAGGACGCGGCGAACTGTGATCTTGTTATAGAAGCAGTCGTGGAAAAGATGGAGGTTAAAAAAGCAGTCTTTCAAGAGTTAGATGGGATCACACCACAGCATGCTATTCTTGCTACGAACACCTCGTCGCTCGCCATTACAGAAATCGCAGCAACAACAAAGAGACCAGACCAAGTGATAGGCATGCATTTTATGAATCCGGTTCCAGTTATGAAGTTAGTAGAAATAATCCGTGGCTTGCAAACAAGTGACGAAACCTTCAAAGAGATTGAAGAGCTTGCTAAAGTACTTGGAAAAGTACCGGTGTCAGTAGAAGATTATCCCGGATTTGTCTCTAACCGAATTTTAATGCCGATGATTAATGAGGCTATCTTCACCGTATACGAAGGAGTGGCAACAGTAGAGGATGTCGACACGTCAATGAAGCTTGGGATGAATCATCCAATGGGCCCGTTAACGCTTGCGGACTTTATTGGTTTAGACACATGTCTTTACATTATGGAAGTGTTGCATGAAGGATTTGCTGATAGTAAATATAGACCATGTCCCTTGTTAAAGCAGTATGTCCAGGCAGGTTGGCTTGGTAAAAAGACTGGCCGCGGCTTTTACCAATATGAAAAAACAACAGGATAGACAGGGGGGATAGAGATGGACTTTCATTTTACGGAAGAACAGACCATGCTTCAAAAGATGGTACGCGATTTTGCCAAGGAAAAGGTGGCACCAGAAGTAGAACATATGGAAAGAGAGCATCGATTTCCTAAAGAACTTATTGGGGAGATGGCAGAGCTGGGACTACTCGGTATCCCCATACCAGAAGAATTTGGTGGAAGTGGGATGGACTTTATTTCTTATGTAAGAACAATTCATGAGCTTTCTAAAGTAAGCGCTTCCTTAGGGGTAATACTTTCTGTACATACCTCGGTTGGGACGAATCCGATCCTTTATTTTGGGACTGATCAGCAGAAGCAATATTATTTGCCCAAATTGGCTAGTGGAGAATTCCTGGGAGCTTTTGCATTAACAGAGCCTAGTGCGGGTTCTGATGCTTCCAGTATAAAAACGAGAGCGAAGAGGGATGGCGATCATTACATCATAAACGGAGCAAAAGTTTTTATTACAAATGGTGGCCATGCAGATACCTTTATTACGTTTGCCCGTACAGGGGAGGGCTCTACTGGGCTTAGTGCCTTCATTTTAGAACGAAATACGCCAGGACTTGAAATTGGAAAAGAAGAAAGAAAAATGGGACTCAATGGATCCTCCACAGTACCACTAACATTGGAAAATTGCCGGATTTCTAAGACACAGCTGCTTGGTAACGAAGGAGATGGCTATAAGATAGCGATGAAAAACCTTCATGTTGGCCGGATTGGAATTGCTGCCCAGGCGTTGGGAATTGCGGAGGCGGCGGTTGAGCTTGCCACAGATTATGCGAAAGAACGACAACAATTTCAAAAACCGATTGCAGCAAATCAGGGGATTGCCTTTAAGTTAGCTGATATGGCGACAGCTGCTGAAGCGGCAAGTCTATTAACCTACCAAGCAGCCTCCCTTGTGCAAAAAGGAGTCTCGTGCTCAAAAGAAGTATCGATCGCGAAAATGTTTGCATCCAAGACAGCTGTGAAAAACGCGATTGAAGCGGTACAGGTGCTTGGTGGGTACGGGTACACAGAGGATTATCCTGCTGAGCGACTTTTTCGAGATGCTAAGGTAACGGAGATCTACGAAGGAACCAACGAAATTCAACATATGGTGATTGCCAAAGAATTGTTAAAGAAATGATTGGGGGATGAAGCAATGAATTTTCAATTAACAGAAGAGCAGGAAATGCTACGTAAAATGGTTCGGAGTTTCGCGGAAAAAGAAGTGGAGCCAACTGCAGCCGAACGAGATGAAGAGGAACGATTTGACCGGGAGATTTTTGACAAAATGGCAGAGCTTGGTCTAACAGGCATTCCTTGGCCTAAAGAGTATGGCGGCATCGGTGCAGATTATGTCAGCTATTGTATTGCAGTAGAGGAATTATCGCGCGTATGTGCGTCAACAGGGGTAACACTTTCAGCACACCTCTCCTTGGCAAGCTGGCCGATTTATACATACGGCAATGAAGCACAGAAAACGACGTTTCTTAAGCGTCTGGCCACAGGAGAAGCATTAGGGGCTTATGCGCTGTCAGAACCGGGTGCCGGAAGTGATGTTGTTTCAATGAAAACGACAGCAAAGGAAGACGGGGCCGATTATATTTTAAATGGCAGCAAGGTTTGGATCACCAATGGTGGTGTCGCAGATATATACATTGTGTTTGCTAAAACAGACACGGATGCAAAACATAAAGGGATTAGTGCCTTCATCGTAGAAAAAGGCACGGACGGGTTTACCTTTGGTAAGAAGGAGAAGAAGCTAGGAATTCGTTCTTCACCGACAACAGAGCTTATCTTTGAAAGTTGTCGGATACCAAAGGAAAACATGCTTGGTGAAGAAGGGGAAGGTTTTAAAATTGCCATGACGACATTGGATGGTGGACGAAACGGGATTGCGGCCCAAGCTCTTGGCATTGCCCAAGGTGCACTGGATGCAGCTGTTGGCTATGCAAAGGAAAGAGAGCAGTTTGGCAAGCCGATCGCAACGAATCAAGGAATCTCCTTTAAACTTGCAGATATGGCGACAGAGGTGGAAGCATCAAGACTATTAACCTATCAGGCGGCCTGGTTGGAATCCGAGGGCCTTCCGTACGGGAAAGCTTCTGCTATGTCGAAACTATTTGCAGGTGATGCAGCAATGCGAATCACGGTAGAGGCAGTGCAAGTATTTGGCGGGTATGGTTACACCAAAGATTATCCTGTTGAAAGGTATATGCGGGACGCCAAAATAACGCAAATCTACGAGGGAACCAATGAAATTCAGCGGCTCGTCATTGGTCGTATGTTGACCAAAGCCTAAAAAAGCGTTTGCTAAAGAGAAAGGGGAGTGCTCGGTGGCCGAGGAGCAGGTTTTTTCAGCGGTAAAAGATAAAGGGTTAGTAGAGAAAAGGCGCAAACAAATGATTAAAGGTGCCCTTAACCTGTTTAAAGAAAAAGGGTTCCACCGAACAACAACTCGAGAAATTGCCAAAGAATCAGGGTTCAGTATTGGCACGCTTTATGAATATATTCGAACAAAGGAAGACGTTTTGTTTCTTGTGTGTGACTCTATCTATGACCAGGTCCAAGTACGACTTGAGAAGGTCATCAATGTCCATGGTTCTCCACTTGAAAAGCTTGTGTCCGTAACCGAAGCGTATTTTCGTTTAATGGATGAAATGCAGGAAGAGATTGTCATTATGTACCAAGAAGTGAAATCACTGAAAAAGGACACGAAAGAGTATGTCCTGCAAAAGGAAAGAGAAATGGTGCAAATGTTAGAAAAGGTGATTGTGACCTGTTTGCCGGAAGAGAGCATTTCATCAAAGGATGCGATGCTTATGGCAAATAACATTTTTATTCAAGGACAAATGTGGAGCTTTCGTCGTTGGATGTTGCAACGGCAATTTACCTTGGAAGAATATATTGAACGACAGACCCAGTTTATTTTGCGTTCCTTATCGATTGGGGCACCTAAGAAAGGAGAGAAGTAAAAGCATGGATCAGACGATTTATAAACCGGAACATCCAGTTCGTTTTGTAACCGCATCCAGTTTATTTGACGGGCATGATGCTTCGATTAATATAATGCGACGAATTTTGCAGGCGAGTGGAGCAGAAGTGGTACATCTTGGACATAACAGATCAGTGGAAGAAGTTGTGCATGCTGCAATCCAGGAGGATGTACAAGGGATCGCGATGTCTTCCTATCAGGGTGGGCATGTAGAATATTTTAAGTATATGGTCGATTTATTGAAAGAGCTTGGTGCAGAGCATATAAAAGTTTATGGCGGCGGTGGGGGTGTCATCATCCCACGTGAAATTAAAGAACTGCATGCTTACGGCGTAGCACGAATTTTTTCCCCAGAGGATGGCAGGGAATTAGGGCTACAAGGAATGATTAACTTGATGCTTAGAGAGTGTGACTACCTGCCACCAATTGATACGGAGAAGGACCAGGAAGCACTCGTTAAGGGAGAGCGTCAGGCAATCGCCAGGTTTATAACGTATATGGAAAATACCGCAGTTGATGCAGATGAAAAGCAGACTGTTTTACAATCACTGAGGGAAAAGAATAACGGTACCACCCCTGTCTTAGGTATTACCGGAACAGGGGGAGCAGGGAAAAGCTCCTTGACTGATGAACTTATCCGTCGATTTATACATGGGATTCCTGATAAGAAAATTGCTGTTATTTCCATTGATCCAACAAAGCGAAAAACAGGAGGAGCCTTGCTGGGTGATCGTATACGAATGAATGCGATCTTCTCAGAACGGGTTTACATGCGATCTCTAGCTACGCGGGATTCTCACAGTGAATTATCAAAAGCTATTCAAGATGTACTCGATGTGGTACGCGCTTCAGGCTATGATTTTATTATCGTAGAAACGAGCGGGATTGGGCAGGGAGACGCCGCCATAACGGATGTGACAGATCTCTCCATGTATGTCATGACAGCTGAATTCGGTGCCCCTTCTCAGTTAGAGAAGATCGATATGATTGATTATGCCGATTTTATTGTGATTAATAAGTACGAACAAAAAGGCTCAGAGGATGCACTGAATCAGGTCCGCAAACAGTATGAACGAAGCCATATGCTTTTCCATGAGGATAAGACGAAATTCCCAGTCTATGGGACAATCGCCAGCCAGTTTAATGATGCAGGGACAAATGCTTTATTTGCCTCGCTTATTGATACGTTAAATGAAAAGTTTGACTGGGCAGACGAGGCTGATTTCAAACGTCATGTAATCGCAGAAAAGCAAAATATGATTATTACAAACGAACGCAGACATTACCTTCGAGAGATCGCGACACATGTACGCCATTATCACCAACACGCTAATAAGCAAAGCGATGTTGCAAGAAAGATTTATCAACTAAAAGCAGCAGCGGAAATGGTGGAGGAGGAATCTTCTAAAGAAAGTCTACAGAAGTTAATCGAATACCATGAAGGACAACTGGATAGCAGATCCAAGCGCCTGCTTGACTCCTGGGAAGAAATGCAAGAGGCATACAGCAAGGATAAAATGGTCTTCAAAGTACGGGATAAGGAAATAGAAATGGATATTGTATCCGAATCCCTTTCAGGTATAAACATACCAAAAGTAGCATTCCCGAGATTTCAAGACTGGGGTGAGCGGCTATATTGGTTAATGAAAGAAAATGTACCTGGTTCTTTTCCATTTACAGCAGGGGTTTTCCCCTTCAAACGAAAGGGAGAAGACCCGACAAGGCAATTTGCTGGTGAGGGGACCCCGGAACGGACAAATAGAAGGTTCCATTATCTATCGAAAAATGAGGAAGCAAAACGCCTTTCGACTGCTTTTGACTCGGTAACTCTTTATGGAGAAGATCCTGCACACAGACCTGACATTTATGGGAAAGTCGGCGAGAGTGGGGTAAATATTTGCACTCTTGATGATATGAAAAAGCTGTATGCGGGATTTGATTTATCAAGTCCGTTAGCCTCTGTTTCCATGACAATCAATGGTCCTGCACCGATTATTTTGGCAATGTATTTTAATACAGCAATTGACCAACAGGTGGATAAATTTAAACATGAACAGGACAGAGTGCCAACGGAAGCGGAGTATGCACAGATAAAAGAAGAAACCATCGCTGTCGTACGGGGGACCGTTCAAGCAGATATTTTAAAGGAAGACCAAGGGCAGAACACCTGTATTTTTTCCACGGAGTTTGCATTACGGATGATGGGGGATATCCAGCAATACTTTATTGATAAAAACGTACGAAATTATTATTCTGTGTCTATCTCTGGCTATCATATTGCAGAAGCTGGTGCCAACCCAATAACACAGCTCGCCTTCACGCTGGCAAATGGATTTACGTATGTGGAATATTACTTAAGCAGGGGTATGGATATAAATAAATTTGCGCCAAATCTATCCTTCTTTTTCTCCAACGGGCTAGATCCGGAGTATTCGGTTATTGGCAGGGTTGCAAGACGAATTTGGGCAATCACAATGCGGGACAAATATGGTGCGAATGAACGCAGTCAAAAATTGAAGTATCATATCCAAACATCAGGGCGTTCCCTGCATGCACAGGAAATTGACTTTAATGATATCCGCACAACTTTACAAGCATTGCTCGCGATTCAAGATAACACGAATTCTCTGCATACCAATGCTTATGATGAGGCAATTACCACCCCGACAGAAGAATCTGTTCGAAGAGCGATGGCAATCCAATTGATTATCAATAAAGAATATGGGCTTGCTAAAAATGAAAATGCATTACAAGGAGCCTTTATAATTGATGAACTGACAGATTTGGTAGAGGAAGCTGTTCTTGAAGAGTTTGACAAAATGAATGACCGCGGCGGTGTTCTTGGTGCGATGGAAAGACAATACCAGCGCGGTAAAATTCAGGAGGAATCATTATATTATGAAGGGAAGAAACATTCAGGGGAACTACCTATTATTGGGGTAAACACCTATTTAAATCCTACCCCACCTTCAGAGGATCAAATCGATTCCATGGAGCTTGCTCGCGCTTCTAAAGAGGAAAAAGAACATCAAATTAAAGAACTACTTCGTTTTCAAAATGAGCATAGTACTTACACAGATCAGGCGCTAGAGAAACTAAAGGAAGTCGCAGCATCTGGTGGCAACATCTTTGCGGAATTAATGGAAACCGTAAAAGTAGCAAGCCTCGGTCAAATCACAAACGCCCTATACGAAGTAGGCGGCCAATATAGAAGAAATATGTAAAAACAAAAGCGAAGAGCGCACGTTTAGCGACGTACGAACTGGACTGAGCCGTAGGAGATAAAGAAAACACGGTGAACCGAAGGGAACCGATGTTGCCTTATTGTACGGAGGTGAGGGAAGTTGCGCTAGTCGCTGTGTGCTCGTAGCTAGCCGAGACAAAAGCTGAATCGTCCGCTTAGAAACGTAGCGAGTGGAGCAAATCAACTGAAATAAAGGAATCACGGAGAGCTTGCGAACCGATGATTACTCGAGAAAAAGGCGTGAAAGGAAGTAGAAAAACACGTCTTTTTCTTTTTTGCTATAGCATAAAGCTTAGATATTTGTTTATAATGAAGGATACGGTTCTTGATGCTGTTGCAAGGAAGGCCAAGGTGGAAATGGCGTTCGCTAACAATTTAACAGTTTAAATTACATAAGGACACATTTTACTTTATACCTTATTCTTGTTTATAGTATAATGAGTTTTATTACCATTTCATAATGGAAAAAAGTAGAATGAAGATGCATTGGGCTGATTAAGCCTTGAATATATAAGTAAAGGGAGTGCGTTACCGTGAGCTTGAAGAACTATAGCCACGAAGAGAGCAAGAAGTTATCAATGATTGAACTGGCAAATGCTATAATGCTTGATGAGAAAAAAGCGATGAATTTTAAAGATGTCTTTGAGCAAATTGCAAACATAAAGGAATTCTCTGATGCGGATAAGGCAGCTAACATTGCCCAGTTTTATACAGACTTAAATGTGGATGGTCGCTTTATTACAATCGGTTCCAACATGTGGGGATTGAAACGCTGGTACCCTGTAGAAACAATGGATGAAGAAGTAGCTGCTGCACCGAAAAAGAAAAAGAAAACGAAGAAGAAAAAGAAAGAAGAAGAGTCATTGGATCTGGTTGAAGAGGAATTGGATATTGTGGATGAAGACATTGAAGAAATGGCTGATGACTTCGACGACGATGAAGAAGATGAATTTGACGCTGATCTGGAAGAAGATCTTGAAGATGAAGATGACGAAGATGATGAAGAAGACGTTGAGGATGAAGATACCAAAGATAAAAAGTAGCTTTACGCCCCAGAAATCTATCTTGACTTTTGGATAGAGGATGGGTACAATTCTTATTGGGCTCTTTAAATTAACTTTCAAAGCGTTTCCCCTACCTAGTGGGGGAGGCGCTTTTATTATTTTGTATACGTATAGTGCCATTTGTCTGATGCCAACCATCAACGTGTGTATGTCTTAGCATACCGTTGTGAAATAGAGGCACAGTAAGAGGTAGATAGAAAATACAATTCCCGAGCGTTTCCTAATAATGCCATATAGGCAATGAATAAAATGATAGAAAGAGGTAGTTGGATGACAAATTATATTTTTGTAACTGGTGGTGTTGTTTCATCGCTTGGAAAAGGAATAACTGCTGCTTCATTGGGCCGTTTACTTAAAAACCGTGGACTAAAGGTAACGATACAAAAATTCGACCCGTACATCAATGTGGATCCAGGAACAATGAGTCCATACCAGCATGGTGAGGTTTTTGTTACAGAAGATGGAGCTGAAACAGACCTGGATTTAGGGCATTATGAACGTTTTATTGACATTAATTTAAACAAATTCAGTAACATTACAACAGGGAAGGTTTACTCTAGTGTAATCCGTAAAGAACGTCGTGGGGATTATTTGGGAGGAACTGTACAGGTTATCCCGCATATTACGAACGAAATTAAAGATCAAGTTTTCCGCGCTGGGGAAGCAACAGGAGCAGATGTTGTCATTACCGAGATTGGCGGTACTGTTGGGGATATTGAATCTCTTCCTTTCCTAGAAGCCATTCGTCAAATTAAGAATGAGGTTGGCAAAGATAGCGTCATGTATCTTCATTGTACACTTGTACCGTACATTAAAGCAGCCGGCGAAATGAAGACAAAACCGACCCAGCACAGTGTGAAGGAACTTCGCTCATTAGGAATTCAGCCTGACGTAATTGTACTTCGAACTGAACATGCAATAAGCAAGGAAATGAAAGAAAAAATTGCTTTGTTCTGTGATATTAACGAAAAAGCTGTTATCGAAATGATGGATGCAGACACCTTATACCAAGTGCCAATCTCCTTACAGCAACAGAATCTTGATCAGATTACGTGTGATCACTTTGGCTTGAGTTGCCAGCCTGCCGAAATGAATGACTGGAAAGAACTTGTTACCAAAGTAAGATCACTTTCGAAAAAAGTAGACATCGGTCTTGTTGGGAAATACGTGGAGCTTCCTGATGCTTATATTTCCGTTGTAGAGTCATTAAAGCATGCAGGCTTTGCTTATGACACAGATATTAAAGTTCACTGGATTAATTCGGAAAAACTAGATAAAGAACAGATGCATGAAGCACTTGATAATGTGGACGGTATTCTTGTCCCTGGTGGTTTTGGTGATCGAGGAATTGAAGGGAAAATTGAAGCGATTAAATATGCTAGAGAAAACAATGTACCTTTCTTTGGAATCTGCCTCGGAATGCAGCTTGCAACCGTTGAATTTGCGCGAAATGTTCTTGGTCTTGAAGGTGCACATTCTGCAGAGATCGATCCGACTACGCCATACCCGATCATTGACCTTCTGCCTGAGCAAAAGGACATCTCGGATCTTGGTGGAACATTAAGACTCGGATTGTATCCATGCAAATTACAGGACGGAACTAAAACCAAAGCAGCATATGGCGGGGAAGATTACATTGAAGAGCGTCATCGCCATCGCTATGAGTTTAATAATGCTTATAGAGAGCAAATGGCGGAGAAAGGATTCATTTTCTCTGGTACAAGCCCTGACGGAAGATTGGTGGAAACGATTGAAATTGAAGACCATTCTTGGTTTGTAGCTTGTCAGTTTCACCCTGAATTCACATCTCGTCCGACAAGAGCACAAGCTCTTTTCAAAGGCTTTATTGGAGCATCTGTGGAAAATCAATCCCAGACAAAATAGACCTTTTTTGGCAAATAACCGGGTAGCGAAGGCTATTCGGTTATTTGTTTTTAGGGTGAATTTTTATGAAGAACGGAAAGGTTCTGGTAATTTTTTCGTATTGGAGGGAAGATTTACCGAGATAAAAAATTCTGAAAATGGGAAGGATATTTTCGTTTTTTAGCGAAATATATACATTAGAGGAGACAGGTAATTGAATGGAAAGGAGTAGTGCTATGTGGTTAAAAAAGAGATCCTAATAGTCGACGACCAATTTGGAATTCGCTTGCTTTTAACAGATATACTTGAGGGAGAAGGGTATAGTGTGGCCACGGCAGTATCTGGAAAAGAAGCGTTTGACAAACTTAAAAAGAATACATATAGCCTTGTATTATTGGATTATAATCTTCCTATTATGCACGGTGGGGAAGTCTTAAGACAAATGGACTTGGAGCATATCGAGGTACCTGTTATTGTGATGAGTGGATTATCCGATCAGGTTAAAGGGGAAATTACCGACTATACTAATGTTAAGCAAGTTCTTGCAAAGCCTTTCAACATATTGGATGTCCAAGAACTTATTAGAATTACGTTGGATTCTTAGCCACTATTGTTGCGCAGCAGTGTTGTTGTTGGTATTCTTATAGTGTAGTTAAAACTTATTTAATGCAGATGAAACCATTCATCTCAGAGGAGGACATAGTAATGCCATTAGTATCAATGAAGGAAATGCTTGAACAAGGAAAAGCCAAAGGTTATGCAGTTGGACAGTTCAACATTAATAACTTGGAATATATTCAAGCAATCCTTAAAGCAGCTGAAGAAGAAAAATCACCGGTAATTCTTGGCGTATCTGAGGGTGCTGGAAGATATATGGGTGGATTTAAAGTCGTTGTAACAATGGTAAAAGCTTTGATGGAGGAATATAAAACAACCGTTCCTGTTGCTATCCATCTTGACCATGGTTCAAGCTTTGAAAAATGTGCGGAAGCAATCCATGCTGGTTTCACATCCGTTATGATTGATGCTTCTCACGGCCCACTAGAAGAAAATATTGCAGTTACTTCCAAAGTAGTAGAACTTGCACATATCCATGGTGTTTCTGTTGAAGCTGAATTGGGAACTGTTGGTGGACAAGAAGATGACGTTATCGCAGAAGGTGTTATTTACGCAGACCCGAAAGAATGTCTGAAGCTTGTTAACGAAACAGGAATTGATTGCTTGGCACCTGCACTTGGTTCTGTACACGGACCTTATAAAGGCGAGCCTAACCTAGGCTTTGCTGAAATGGAAGAAATCTCTAAGACAATTGAATTGCCACTTGTACTTCATGGTGGAACTGGTATCCCAACGAAAGATATCCAGCGTTCTATTTCTTACGGAACAGCTAAAGTAAATGTAAACACAGAAAACCAAATCGCACAGGCACAAGCTGTTCGCAAAGTACTTGCTGAACAACCGGATCAGTATGACCCACGTAAGTATCTTGGACCTGGTACTGAAGCTATTAAGCAAACAGTTATTGGCAAAATGCGTGAGTTTGGTTCTTCTAACCAAGCGTAAAAAGTTAAACTGAAATCCTAGTATGGGGAGAATGGAGGCGACTGAAAGTGAAATTTTTTATTGATACAGCCAACATTGAAGAAATACGCTCAGCTAACGCACTTGGCATCTTGGCTGGTGTTACCACCAATCCAAGCCTAGTAGCGAAGGAAGGAATTTCTTTTCATGACAGACTTGGTGAAATTACAGAAGAAGTTTCAGGTTCGGTTAGCGCAGAAGTAATTGCTGAAGATGCAGAAGGAATGATCCAAGAAGGCAAAGAACTTGCAGCAATAGCCCCGAATATCACGGTGAAAATTCCGATGACACTAGAAGGGCTTAAAGCGGTTAAAGCTTTAAGTGATCTAAATATCAAAACGAATGTTACCTTGATCTTTAACGCAAACCAAGCGTTATTAGCAGCAAGGGCTGGCGCTTCTTATGTTTCGCCATTTCTTGGGCGCCTAGATGATATTGGGCATGACGGAATGAATTTGATTGCAACCATTGCAGAAATTTTTGACCGCCATGATATCCCATCAGAAATTATTGCTGCCTCCATTCGTCATCCATTACATGTGATTGATGCAGCGTTAAATGGAGCGCATATTGCAACGATTCCCTATAATGTATTAGAAAAGCTTGTCAAACATCCATTAACTGACCAAGGCATTGAGAAGTTTTTGACAGACTGGAATAAAAATTAATTGCATAAAATTGGTAACTAGTGCACAATCTAAAAAAGCAATATAACGTGTAACTTTAAACCAGCAAATCCAAAGTCCTTCTAAAAATGTGTATTACAACTCTTGTAGGAAAGTCGTCCAATCGATTTCTTTAACTGCAGCTGTTTATCCTTTCATTTTTAGAGGGGCTTCTTGTTACACATTATGAAAGCTTTAATTTAGCTGGAAGCAAATTCGACGTAGTAAAAATCTGGGAGTTCTAAGTATAAGAAAAACGTAGTCCCGCTCTGAGAAAGGAGCGAGTCGTTTTTCTAACTATACTGGTACTCGTACGTCCTGTACGTCAAAAAAGCGGGGTTTTTTTATCATGCAGAAAATGTTAGTAGAAGGTGGCCATCTATTAAATGGCCAAGTACGTATTAGTGGTGCAAAGAATAGCGCAGTAGCATTGTTGCCAGCAGCAATTCTTGCTGACTCAGAGGTTACCATTGAAGGGTTGCCGGAAATTTCGGATGTCTACACATTAGGTGATTTACTTGAGGAAATCGGTGGGTCGGTTTCTTGGGACGGGCAAACAGTCCATATTAATCCAGAAAATATGATTGCCATGCCATTGCCAAACGGAAAAGTGAAAAAGCTAAGAGCCTCCTATTACTTTATGGGGGCGATGCTTGGCAAATTTAAGAAAGCAGTTATTGGCCTTCCTGGCGGCTGTTTCCTTGGACCGCGTCCGATCGATCAGCATATTAAAGGGTTTGAAGCGCTTGGGGCTAAAGTAACCAATGAACAGGGTGCAATCTATTTGCGTGCTGACGAATTACGGGGAGCAAGAATTTACCTCGATGTCGTAAGTGTTGGAGCTACCATTAATATTATGCTTGCCGCAGTTAAGGCTAAAGGCAGAACTGTTATTGAAAATGCCGCCAAAGAACCTGAAATCATTGATGTGGCAACATTACTCACAAGTATGGGTGCACAAATTAAAGGTGTGGGAACGGACGTCATTCGAATTGAAGGGGTCTCTGAGTTGAAAGGCTGCAAACACACCATCATTCCTGACCGTATCGAAGCGGGAACCTATGCCATTGCTGCAGCAGCGCAAGGGAAAGAGGTTATCATTGATAATGTCATTCCTCAGCATCTCGAGTCACTGCTTGCTAAGCTCAGAGAAATGGGTGTCACAGTAGAAGAAAATGATGAGCAACTATTTATTGCGCCTAGAAATCCTTTGAAAAGCGTTGATATTAAAACATTGGTTTACCCAGGTTTTCCTACAGATCTGCAACAGCCGTTTACTTCTTTGCTGACCAAAGCAATGAATACCGGAGTGGTTACGGATACGATTTACTCGGCTCGCTTAAAGCATATTGATGAACTTAGACGTATGAATGCTGCCATTAAAGTAGAAGGTGGATCTGCCATTGTATCTGGCCCAGTACAATTGGAAGGAGCGAGAGTAAAAGCTTCTGATTTACGAGCAGGAGCCGCTCTTATCATTGCAGGGCTTATGGCTAATGGTATCACCGAAATTACGGGGCTAGAGCATATCGATAGAGGATACGATCATTTCACAGAAAAGCTTACCCAGCTTGGAGCCAAAGTATGGCGAGAGGAAATGACCGAACAAGAAATTATTCAATTCCAGAATTCCTAGCATCTTGTAGAAAGAGGGCCTATCTTGATTGCCCTCTCTCTACCCCAAATATTTTCTGGTAGGGATGATGGTAAGAAGGGCCACTTTATAGAGAATGATACTTTTAACTAATATGCACTAGTGTATAGATGAAAGTAGACGATGTAGCAATACGCCTTGTAATCAAAGGATAAGGTGTATTTTTGCTATATAATGGGTAAACTATCTTTAGTATATAATAAGAGGAAGCCATACCGTCTCGGCTTCCTTTTCTATTAAATTAATAAATCCTAAAAAATAGAGTTGAATAATAGTATTCAAAAGAGTAATATGGAATATGCTTAATACAGATTAAGGATATGATCTTCAAATCCAACTACAGTAACTTCTTCATTTCTACGAAGCTAAACCTTCCAACTAAAGAAGTGTACAATTCTCAATTTAAATTATAACTGTACAGAAGGCCTTCCGCTGTGCAAAGCAATTATTTAATTATTTAATTATTATTTTTATTTAAAAACAAATAGGCGTGGTGATCTTATGGCAGCATTAACAATCTCTCATTTAGAAACATTAAAATTAAAAGAAATCTATAACTTAGCGAGAGAGTACAAAGTATCCTATTATGCAAAGCTAACCAAAAAAGAATTGATATTTTCAATCTTAAAGGCGCAGGCTGAAAAGGATGGCTATTTATTTATGGATGGCGTGTTGGAAATTATTCCTTCAGAAGGCTTTGGTTTTTTACGTCCAATAAATTATTCTCCGAGCGCAGAGGACATTTACATATCTGCATCGCAAATTCGTAGATTTGATTTGCGGAATGGTGATAAAGTATCCGGGAAAGTTAGACCACCAAAAGAAAATGAACGTTACTATGGTTTGTTACACGTAGATGCAGTAAATGGAGAAGATCCTGAAACAGCAAAAGAGCGCGTTCACTTCCCGGCATTAACAGCATTATACCCAGACCGTTTTATGAAATTGGAGAACCCAACGAGTCGACTCTCCACACGTATCATAGATTTAATGACACCAGTTGGGTTTGGGCAAAGGGGACTTATTGTAGCTCCTCCAAAGGCAGGTAAAACAGTACTGTTAAAAGAGATTGCCAACAGTATTTCAAAGAATCATCCTGAAGCGAAGCTTATTATTTTACTTGTTGATGAACGACCAGAGGAAGTAACAGATATTGAGCGTTCTGTACATCCTGATGTTGATGTAGTAAGTTCAACATTTGATGAAGTACCAGAAAGCCATATCAAGGTTTCTGAGCTTGTTCTAGAAAGAGCAATGCGCCTTGTAGAGCATAAGCGGGACGTCATTATTTTAATGGACAGTATTACAAGACTTGCAAGAGCCTATAACCTTGTTATTCCTCCAAGTGGACGTACATTATCCGGTGGTATTGACCCTGCTGCTTTCCATCGACCAAAACGATTCTTCGGCGCAGCTCGTAATATTGAAGAGGGCGGAAGCTTTACCATTCTGGCAACAGCGTTGGTAGATACGGGTTCAAGAATGGATGATGTCATTTATGAGGAATTCAAGGGTACCGGAAACATGGAACTTCACCTTGACCGTAACCTTGCACAACGCCGTATATTCCCGGCCATTGATATTCTTCGCTCAGGCACACGGAAAGAAGAGCTGCTTGTCGATAAAGCTCATTTGGATAAGATTTGGGCCATCCGTAAAACAATGCAGGATTCCAACGAATTTCTTGAACGTTTCCTAAGAAGATTGAAAGCTTCGGAAAATAATGAGGAATTCTTTAAGCAAATGGATGAAGAGATGAAGCGCAAGGGAACGAAAAGGTAGTTACCCCCTTAGATTGGAAATAAATTTTTAGTTGCTCACTATTGCAATCAAATACCCTGACTGTTATAATCTTTTTATGTGAGTTTTGATAAGGTATTGCACCTATGACGGCTCTTACAATAACTCTGTTTCAAAGGATTCAGGGCAAAAAGGAGTGGAAGAAATGAAAAAGGATATTCATCCAGAATACAGAAAAGTAGTATTTCTTGATACTAGTTCAGATTTTAAATTCTTGAGTGGTTCAACACAAAGCTCAGAAGAAACAATCGAATGGGAAGATGGTAACACATACCCATTGATCCGTGTTGAGATTAGTTCAGACTCTCATCCTTTCTACACTGGTAAACAGAAAGCTGACAAAGTCGGCGGACGTGTAGACCGATTCAAGAAAAAATATAATATGAATTAAAATGTGGAATGAAAAGCCTGTTCTTCAAACAGGACAGGCACACATTCTATGCAGGAAAACAGGCAAATCGTCTATAAATTTGCCTGTTTTTTTACTTTTATATACATAACAATTTGGAAAGGAGCGCGTCGCTCATGTACGTGATGAAACAAAGTGGTTGGGTTGAAGTAATCTGTGGGAGTATGTTTTCTGGAAAGTCGGAAGAACTGATTAGAAGAGTTCGCCGTGCTACCTATGCTAATCTTACAGTGCGTGTATTTAAACCCGCCATCGACAACCGGTATGATAAGGAATCTGTTGTCTCCCATAATGGGACGTCAATTATTGCTCGTCCTGTAAAAAGCTCGGATGAAATGTTGCAATTTGTGGACAAGCGAGTGGATATTATTGGGATTGATGAAGTACAGTTCTTTGATGAAAATGTTGTGGAAGTAGTAGAAGAACTTGCTAATCAAGGGATTCGGGTGGTTGTAGCTGGATTGGACACGGATTTCCGTGGTGAACCATTCGGCCCGATGCCGAAATTAATGGCTTTAAGCGAATCGGTTACCAAATTAAACGCAATTTGCCCGGTTTGTGGATCACCTGCAAGCCGTACGCAACGCCTAATTAATGACAACCCTGCATCCTATGATGACCCCATCATACTTGTCGGTGCATCAGAATCGTATGAGCCGCGCTGCCGTCACCATCATGAGGTGCCAAATAAGCCGAAAAATCAAATTCTATCCGGGTTATCCAACCAATTAAAATAAAGCGCCTATCTAGGCGCTTTTTTCATGTATGCGTGTGTTCTCCGCTTTTGATCATCTAGCTCTAAGCACACAGCGAAACGGTTAATATTCGGTTGTGAATATAATTTTGACCTTCTTACATGAGTATACTATAATTATACTGTTAATCTGAAAGAGGTGACCGTGATGTTAGATCGTTTACAAACATTAGAAAACCGTTACGATAAATTAAATGAAATGTTAAGTGATCCTGAAATCATAAATGATACGGCAAAGTTACGTGAGTATTCCAAGGAGCAATCTGGATTGGAGGATGTGGTCCAGGCATACCGCGAATACAAGGACACTACTTCTCAGCTTCAGGATGCGAAAGAAATGCTGGACGATAATCTTGATAGTGATATGTATGAAATGGTAAAGATGGAAATTTCAGAATTGCAGGAGTCCAAGGTAGAGTTAGAAGAGAAGATGAGAATCCTCTTGCTCCCTAAAGACCCGAATGATGATAAGAACGTGTTCATGGAGATCCGTGGAGCTGCAGGTGGAGATGAAGCCGCCTTGTTTGCAGGAGATCTTTATAAAATGTATACACGCTATGCAGAGCAATATGGTTGGAAAACTGAAATCATGGAAGCAAGCACAACAGGTGTTGGGGGATACAAAGAAATTATTTTCATGATAAATGGAAATGGGGCGTACTCCAAGCTGAAGTTTGAGAATGGTGCACATCGTGTACAACGTGTTCCAGAAACTGAATCTGGTGGCCGTATCCATACTTCTACAGCAACGGTTGCTGTTCTTCCTGAAGCTGAAGAAGTGGAAATAGATATCAACGAAAAAGATATTCGTGTCGATACCTTCGCTTCAAGTGGGCCCGGCGGACAAAGTGTTAACACTACCATGTCAGCAGTACGACTAACTCACGTTCCAACAGGGGTTGTCGTTTCTATCCAGGATGAAAAGTCGCAAATCAAGAACAAAGAAAAAGCGATGAAAGTGTTACGTGCACGAATCTATGATAAGTACCAACAGGAAGCCCAGGCAGAAATTGATGAGAACCGTAAATCAGCTGTCGGTACAGGCGACCGCTCAGAACGTATTAGAACATATAATTTTCCACAAAATCGGGTTACAGACCATCGCATTGGTTTGACCATTCAAAAGCTTGACCAGATCTTACAAGGAAAGCTGGATGAGTTTATTGATGCTCTATTGGTAGAAGAACAAACGAAGAAATTGGAACAAATCGGTGAATAGCATGCATAACAGAAAACAATACGAAGTCCTCAAATGGGCTTCTCTTTTTTTGGAAGAGCACCAACGCGAGGCGAGAGTAGCGCAATTACTTTTGCAACATCATCTTGGGAAAGGGAGCGCACAGTTTTATGCAGATATGCAAGAGACTGTTCCTGAAGCACTTATAGAACGTTATGCAAAGGATATAGAGGAGCATGCCCATACTGGGGTTCCCATCCAACATTTGATTGGGAAGGAGTCCTTCTATGGCAGGGACTTTAATGTTAATCCTAATGTATTAATCCCACGTATGGAAACAGAAGAACTAGTCCAGCATGTACTTCATTCTGTATCCGCAGACGCTCCTCTTAACATTGTAGATGTAGGTACAGGAAGTGGAATTATTGCCATTACGCTCGCTTTAGAACTGCCGAATGCGACGGTTTATGCGACAGACCTCTCTCATGAAGCATTAGCAGTCGCTCAGCATAATGCAACGCAGCTTGGAGCTGAAGTGACTTTTTCACAGGGGAATTTTCTGCAGCCTCTTCAGGATGCGAATGTGGTCGTAGATGTTCTAGTCTCGAATCCTCCTTATATTGCAAGATCAGAAGCAACTACTTTATCGGACACGGTGAAAAACTTTGACCCGGAGTTAGCGCTGTATGCAGAGGAAGAAGGACTCGCGGCATATAGAGAGATCGTTAAACAGGCAAAGAGCGTGTTAAAGCCTGAAGGAATGATGGCAGTGGAAATTGGTCATTCACAGGCATATGCTGTTACAGCCCTAATCAAACAAGAATTCCCATCTTATCAAGTGAGAACTATCAAAGATATAAACGGAAAGGACCGTATTATATCAACAGCCCTTTAAAGCGGGCTGTTTTTTTTGTTTTTATGGATAACGTGCATATTGAGAAGAAAACCGAGTGGAAGTGTCCGTTATCGGCCATTTCCAATACATATAAGAAAGCCTCTATCTATCAATCTATCATTCTATTTTCAAAACAATTTCAGTTTACTAGTTTAAAATCTTCTAGGCCTGCCCATACTGTTGCTAGTACCCACAGTTGGAAGGAGATTGAATGATGAAGAAACTAGTACTTATTGTCTTTATATTTATTTTATTACTAATAACGTTTCCTTTAATAGGAATGAGTCAGCTTGAAGAAAAGCAGGGTGAAGCAAATTATCAAGTTATTCCAGATGAGGCAATCAGGTTAAGGATTTTGGCTAATAGTGATAGTGATGCAGACCAAGAGCTAAAAAGAATGGTACGGGATGAAGTGAATGAAGTCATTACAGAGTGGGTAGCCGAAATAACGGATATTGAGGAAGCTCGTAAACTAATTGAAGCTCGAATTCCTGAAATAAATGAAATAGTAAAAGAAGTATTAAAGGAAGAAGGTTCTAGTGACTCCTTTAAAGTTGAATATGGCTCGAACATAACTTTTCCTGCCAAGCTATATGGAGATTATGTGTATCCAGCAGGAGAGTATGAGGCAGTGCTTATCACGATAGGTGAAGGGAAAGGCGATAATTGGTGGTGTGTGTTATTTCCGCCCCTTTGTTTCCTTGATTTCTCAAATGGAACTACTGTAGCGGAAGAGGAAGATACGGAAGAGGAGCCTCAGGTGGCGGAGGAAAAAACAGAGGTAAAGTTTTTCCTTTTTGAATGGTTTGGTTGGTCATAATCGTTTCATTTCGGCATACATTAGAATAATATAACAGATTCTATTAAAAATAGTAGAGGTGATCGAGTATGAATTTAATCCCAGCAAATCAAATGGATATGGAGAAGGTAGAGCAGTTTCTAGAAAAGAATGAGGGTATTAATAAATCTAGTTTAGTAAGAGCAGGTTATGTTGTTGAAGTCTCCGGCGAAATCGTAGGTTGTTTTTCTTTAGAAACAATGGAGGAAGGGATTTATTGGTTAAAACAATTATATATAAACCAAACGAACGCTTCCAAGCTTCCTGTTCTATTAGAGGCAATATTAACACTAGCAAAGCGGCAACAGGCTAAAAGTGTTTATGTACACAGTCACCAACCTGTGGTGGATATCCTCCTGGAAGCATTACAATTCCATCCACAGAAGGAAAAGATGTTCGTGGATAAGTATCAGAGAGATGAGGGAAATTGGTGGTTGTACCATGTTTCTTGAATAAAACTGTCCTTATCCACAAAAACAGTGGATAACCTGTTAAAAAACTGTGCATAAGTAAGAATTACTGTTCATAACTTCTCTTTTTGTGAAGTAGAATAGTTTAAATAAAGGGGGTAGCCTGTGGATAACCACAGGCTATTTCTGTTGTGGAAAAGTCGATTGCTTCCATTTGTGGAAAACCTGTTCCCACACCATCGATGATGCTACAGAACGTGAGACTTTGCGAAATAGGAGGGAATCTAATAAAATGGGAGAAGGAAAAGAGGGACATGAATGGATACGAAACGATGGTATGCTAACGATTTTCAACAGGATAAACAGGTGGCGATCCAGTCTGCAGCAGAATTATTAAAGGCTGGGGAAACTGTTGCGTTTCCCACGGAAACAGTTTATGGACTAGGGGCCGACGCGACAAACAAGGCAGCGATTAGTAAGATATTCCAGGCAAAGGGGCGTCCACAGGACAATCCCCTCATTGTCCATGTGGCGACACCGCAGCAGTTAAAAGAGCTTGTAACATCCATCCCAAACTATGTGGATAAACTGCTTGAGGCTTTTACTCCTGGCCCCATTACGTTCGTATTGCCAAGTAATGGTCGTTGTGCTGAAAATGTGACCGCAGGACTGGATTCCGTAGGGGTTAGATTGCCTGGTCATCCAATAGCATTGAAATTATTGCAGGAAGCGGCTGTGCCTGTCGCTGCGCCAAGTGCAAACTTATCTGGAAAGCCAAGTCCAACTTCTGCAGATCATGTGTGGTCAGATTTAAATGGAAGAATTGCTGGTGTGCTCGATGGCGGAGCCACAGGGGTTGGATTGGAATCGACAGTACTAGATTGTACACAGGCTATCCCCATCATTCTTCGCCCGGGTGGGATCACAAAGGAACAGCTTGAGGAAGTAGTAGGGACAGTGATGATCGATCCTGGTTTAGCGAATGAAAAAGAGCGCCCAAAATCCCCAGGCATGAAGTACAGGCATTATTCTCCAGACGCTCCTTTATGGCTAGTGGAAGGGCCTTCGGAAAAACTTCAACAAGTGATTGATGAGGAAATGAAAAAAGGTCATCGTGTTGGGGTGATGGCAGCTAGCAAGACAGTGGCTGCAATAGAGGCAGATCTTAAAAAAGACTTGGGCGCTAACATGGAGACAGTGGCTGCTGCATTATACGATGCCTTACGCATGTTTAATGAGCATGATGTAGACCTTATACTTTGTGAAGCATTCTCAGAACAAGGAATCGGTCAGGCTGTCATGAACCGGTTAAAAAAAGCTGCTAGCGATTATATTAAGTAGAAAATAATTGGGTTGTCCTCATAATCCCTCTTGGGCATGCATATAGTTTAGAAGCATGTTCAAGGGGGATCTTAATGTCAGGATATGTTGGTGAATTTATTTCAATCTTATTTCTAGCCTTTGCGCTTGGTATGGATGCATTTTCTGTGGGGCTTGGCCTAGGGATGCAGCAGCTACGACTAAAACGAATAGCCCTGATTGGTATTGTCGTTGGTATTTTTCATATTTTGATGCCGTTTGTAGGAATTATATTAGGGCAGTTTATTTCAGAAGGAATTGGGCAGATAACCATTTTATTAGGTGGCCTTCTGTTAGTTGGCATTGGCTCACAAATGCTGTTTTCTGCTTTCAATCATGAATTGAAAAAAGTCATAGAACCAGTTGGAACAGGGCTCTTAATTCTTTCTTTTAGTATTAGCATTGATAGTTTCTCTGTAGGGCTAGGCCTCGGGATGTCAGGGGTTAAAACAGCTCTCGTGTTATTAATGTTTGGTGCAGCTAGTATGCTTCTATCGTGGACGGGAATGTTGCTAGGGAAGAAGGTTCGTGGCTTGTTAGGGGCATATAGTGAGATTTTAGGTGGTAGTATCTTAATAGCATTCGGTATCAAAATAATATTTGGCTAACTTGTAAAGGCTCTGGTTAAAATGCCCGGGCTTTTTTTGTTTTCTAGTAATTGTGGTTATCTTCGATGCTTTTTCCTTATGGAACTGACATGCAATCCTGTTATGTGCTATATTTAGAATAGACATTTTTTACACGTTAGGAAAGTAAAAATTTTAGCTCAGAAGCAAGGTGAGGTAGTTGAAATTTTGATTTCCTTAGTATAAGAAAAACGGCCACATTCGCCAAAAGACGAGCGAATACGCATTTTTCTAGGCGGAGGTTCATTTATGAAGATATTATTTGTCTGCACTGGGAATACATGTCGCAGCCCGATGGCTGAGGCGCTTGTTAAACATAAAATTCCTGAAGCAGAGGTACAGTCAGCAGGGGTTTATGCAGGAGCTGGAGAACGAGCGAATGTAAACGCAGTAGAGGTATTAAATAAGCGTGGCATACAGCTTCAACATGTATCGCAACCCGTAACCGACAGTTTGTTGCATTGGGCCGACGTGGTAATGACCATGACAACCCAGCATAAACAATCCTTGATTATGACGTTTCCAAACTATCAGGAAAAGTATTTCACTTTAAAAGAATATGTTTCAGAATCAGATAAAAAAGTATGGAATGAGCTAAAACAAGCGTATGCAGATTATGAAGAGAAACGATCTTTGTTTATCCAAGAGAATCAACATAAATTAGATAACATACGGCTAGATAAAGAACTTAGGGGCTTTTTGGCAGAAGATCTTCAGCATATAAGAAGCTTAGAAGCGATGCTGATCAACTATGATATTTCTGATCCATTTGGTGGAAGTGTGGAAGTTTACCAAAAAACATTAGACGAAATGGATAAATATATTGATCTCCTAAAAAAGAAGATTAACTAGGGAAGAATAGAATACTTTAAAAGAAAAACACATACCAACACAGAAGGGAAGAAGTCACGATGAAGGTTATTATCACAGCAGATCATGCTGGCATGACAGTACGCAATGTAGTAAAGGATTTATTAGAGGATATGGGCATTGAATATGAAGATACAGGATGTAGCTGTGAATCCTCGGTAGATTACCCAGATTATGCCCTTCCTGCAGCAGAACGAATAGCGAATGGGGAATTTGATCGTGGAATCTTTATCTGTGGTACAGGTATTGGCATGTCTATTGCAGCCAATAAGGTAAAAGGCATTCGTTGTGCGTTAACACATGATATGTATTCAGCAAAACTTACTAGACAGCATAATGACTCGAATGTACTAGCGCTTGGAGAGCGTGTGATAGGTCCTGACCTTGCTCGCGAAGTTGCTAGAATTTGGCTTGAAACAGAATTTCAAGGCGGTCGCCATGAGAATCGCATTGGTAAAATTGGCACGTATGAAGGCAAGGAAGCCTAAACGTCAATTAGATACAGACTGAGGTGGGTAACATGACGGAAATCTATGACAACCTAAAGGCAGAGTTATCAGAGATCGTACAAGAGTGGAACCACGGGAAGTATTTGCGAAAAAACCTTCCCTTCGTTATTGGCTGTTCTACTAGTGAGATAGCTGGAGAGCGAATTGGAACAGCAGGAAGTGACACCATTGCAGAGATTGTTTTTGCGTCGGTAAAGGAGTTGCAGGCTAAAACGGGTATTTTTCCCGTTTTTCAATGTTGTGAGCATTTAAATCGCGCACTTGTTATGGAGCGAGACGTAATGGAACACCTACGGTTGGAAGAAGTATCTGTTGTCCCTGTTCGAACAGCAGGGGGAGCAATGGCTGCTTATGCTTTCCAACATTTAAAAGACGCCGTTGTGGTAGAAGCCGTACAGGCTCATGCTGGCATGGATATTGGAGAAACGATGATTGGGATGCATTTAAAGCATGTTGCTGTTCCATTAAGGTTTAAGCAACGATTTGTTGGAAAGGCACGGGTCACCACTGCCATGACTAGACCTAAACTCATTGGTGGTCAGCGTGCACACTATGAACATATACAAGCTAATTCTAGCTGTAAATAAATTTACATAGGGGGCTTTACGTATGGAGCATGTAAAACAAGCAGACAAGGAAGTATTTGAGGCAATACAGGCGGAGAAAACCCGGCAGCAGGAAAAAATCGAGTTAATCGCATCGGAGAACTTTGTCTCTGAAGCAGTCATGGAAGCGATGGGATCTGTTTTAACTAACAAATATGCTGAAGGATATCCAGGTAAAAGATATTATGGTGGTTGTGAGCATGTCGATGTGGTGGAAAATTTAGCGCGTGACCGTGCTAAAGACTTATTTGGCGCAGAACATGTAAATGTGCAGCCACACTCTGGTGCACAGGCAAATATGGCTGTTTATTTTACCGTGCTTGAACCAGGTGATACAGTGCTTGGGATGAACTTAAATCATGGGGGACACTTAACACATGGTAGCCCAGTGAATTTTAGTGGAACCTTGTACAATTTTGTGGATTACGGTGTAGACAAAGAAACAGAACAGCTCGATTACGCGTCCGTGCTTGAAAAAGCTATGGAAGTAAAGCCAAAATTAATTGTCGCAGGTGCAAGTGCTTATTCTCGTATTATTGACTTCTCCAAGTTCCGTGAAATTGCGGATGCTGTAGGGGCTTACCTAATGGTTGATATGGCGCATATTGCTGGGCTTGTAGCCACAGGCCTGCATCCAAACCCAGTACCTTACGCTGATTTTGTTACGACCACCACCCATAAAACATTACGTGGGCCAAGAGGCGGCATGATCCTATGTAAAGAAGAGTACGCAAAGAAAATAGATAAATCTGTGTTCCCGGGAATGCAAGGTGGTCCACTCATGCATATTATTGCGGCGAAAGCTGTATCGTTTAAAGAAGCATTGAGTGATGAATTTAAGACATACTCTAAGCAAATTATCCAGAATGCGCAAACGCTAAGTAAAGCATTAAATGAAGAGGGAGTACGCATTGTTTCTGGTGGTACGGATAATCATTTACTATTATTAGATGTTACCCCACTTGGCCTTACTGGAAAAGTTGCGGAAAAAGTACTTGATGATATCGGAATTACAACAAATAAAAATACCATCCCATTTGATACCGCTAGTCCATTTATCACAAGTGGTGTGCGTGTGGGAACTGCTGCTGTAACTTCTCGTGGTTTTGGGGAAAAAGAAATGAAAGAGATTGCTTCCATTATTTCACTAACCTTAAAAAATCATGAAGATGCTCAAAAGCTAAACAAAGCGAAGGAACGTGTAGCGGAGCTAACATCTAAATTGCCTCTCTATGCATAAGATAAAGGATGTCCTTTTTGGGCATCCTTTTATTTGTATGTGAGGAAAGAATAGATATGTAAGAAGCTTTTCTTATTTACTTGAAAGCATGGCTTTTTTTCAGTACAATTTGAAGGATGTATTAATTCTAAAGGAGTGATCGGCAAAATGGGTAACGTATTCGTACTGGATCATCCGTTAATCCAGCATAAGCTAACCTACATAAGGAGTAAGGAAACAGGAACGAAGGAATTTCGTGAGCTAGTTGATGAAGTAGCAATGCTAATGGCTTTTGAAATCACACGAAATCTTCCCTTGCAGGATAAGACTATTCATACACCTGTAGTAGAAGCACAGGCGAAGGTCCTTTCAGGTAAAAAAATTGGCCTCATTCCGATATTGCGTGCAGGTCTTGGAATGGTCGATGGGGTTTTAAAATTAATTCCTGCTGCAAAAGTTGGTCATGTCGGACTATATCGTGATCCGGAAACCTTTCAGCCTGTTGAATATTATATTAAATTACCATCAGATATAAATGAACGTGAATTAATTGTGATTGATCCAATGCTTGCAACCGGTGGTTCGGCAAATGATGCGATTCATTCCTTGAAAAAGCGTGGCGCGGAAAACATTCGTCTTATGTGTCTTATTGCAGCACCAGAGGGCGTAGAAATGATTAAAGAAGAACACCCAGATGTTGATATTTACCTAGGTGCCTTGGATGAAAAGCTTGATGAGAAAGGCTATATCGTTCCAGGTCTTGGGGATGCTGGAGACCGTTTATTTGGTACGAAATAGATAAACTGGGTTAGGAGTGCTTGTCATGAAGAATCGTATAAAAGTAATGACCATTTTTGGGACACGGCCAGAAGCGATCAAGATGGCTCCGCTTGTTTTAGAGTTGCAAAAACGAGCAGAAGAATTTGACTCCATTGTCACGGTTACGGCACAGCACAGAGAGATGCTTGATCAAGTGCTGGAAATCTTTAAAATCACACCAGATTATGACTTAAATATCATGAAAAAGCAACAGTCGCTTGCACAGATTACCACAAGAGCCCTCGAAGGTCTTGATGAGGTGATGAAGGAAACGAAGCCTGACATCGTACTCGTGCATGGTGACACAACAACCACATTTGCTGCATCGCTTGCTGCTTACTATAACCAGATTGCGGTAGGGCATGTAGAAGCTGGTCTGCGTACATGGGATAAATACTCCCCTTATCCAGAGGAAATGAATCGCCAATTGACCGGTGTAATGGCAGATCTTCATTTTTCGCCAACGGAAAAATCAAAGCAGAATCTTCTAAATGAAGGGAAGCCTGCTGAGCGTATTTCGGTAACAGGGAATACAGCGATTGATGCATTAAAAACAACAGTCGATCATGCATACAGTAGTCCGATTATCGAAGCAATTGGAGATAAACGATTGGTACTCATGACAGCCCACCGCAGGGAGAACCTTGGGAATAACATGGAGCAGATGTTTCGGGCGATTAAACGGTTGGTTGAGACACATGATGATATCCATGTTATTTATCCTGTCCATCTAAATCCAGTCGTACAAAATACAGCTAAAAACATCTTGGGTGATGATGAGCGGATTCAATTAATTGAACCACTTAGCGTAGTAGATTTTCATAACTTTGCCTCCAGAGCTCACTTGATTCTCACGGATTCTGGAGGGGTACAAGAAGAAGCGCCATCCCTTGGTGTACCTGTTCTGGTGTTAAGAGACACGACCGAACGACCAGAAGGTATTACCGCTGGTACATTAAAGCTTGCTGGGACAGATGAAGAAAATATTTTCACGATGGCTAACGAGCTTCTTTCTGATGACAAGGCACACAAGGAAATGGCGAAAGCCTCAAATCCTTATGGTGACGGACAAGCTTCAAAAAGAATAGCTGATGAAATTGTGAAGTATTTTAATTAAAGCGGAAAGCCATCCTTTGGGCGGGATGGCTTTTCTTATGCATAAATTTCCCTTTCTTTTCAAAAACTATCTGAAAAGGAGAGGTTGGGAATGCGGCATATTTTATCCATTATAAGTATTATTGTGTTATTACTGCCATATCCACAAACGATAGTGGCAGAGAAAAATGATACACAGTCACTGATCATTGAGGTTACTGGAGATCCGCAAGTACATAAGGAATATATAGAGGCACACCATCCATATGTGGAGGTGGTTGCCTCTTATGAAACGTTATTTAAGGGATTAGCTATCAGAGGGACCCCCACAAGGCTTGCCAAAATGGAAGCACTCCCCTTTGTAAAAGCTATACACTCGGTGCAACAGTACCAAGCTGATAAGACAAAGAACAATTCACTGAAGGCAGACGCCTTTCCAAAGGATGCTGTTTATCCAGAAGTCTTTAATAACACACGCTACACGGGAAAAGGGGTAAAGGTTGGAATAATTGATACTGGTATAGATTATAACCATCCTGATTTACAAGCAAATTATAAAAAAGGCTATGACTTGGTAGATCTTGATGAAGATCCCATGGAAACACAAGCTAACCAGGGCATCCCTACAATGCATGGTACGCACGTTGCTGGAATTATTGCCGCTGATGGAGAATTAAAGGGAGTGGCTCCTGACGCAGAAATTTATGCTTATCGAGCTCTTGGCCCGGGAGGAAGTGGAACATCGGTACAGGTCATAGCGGCAATGGAACAGGCAGTTAAAGATGGCGTCGATGTGATGAATCTTTCGTTAGGTAACAATGTAAATGGACCAGATTATCCGACAAGCGTAGCAGTGAATCGTGCAGCGGCTTTAGGTGTGGCCGTTGTCATTGCCAATGGAAATAATGGTCCAGCTGACTGGACAGTTGGATCACCTGCAACAGCATCGAAGGCTATCTCCGTTGGGGCTACAAGTCCTGCTAAACAGAATCCCTATCTTTATGCGAGGTGGGAAGATAGAGAGATTGGACTAACGTCTATGGTAGGATCCGTACCATGGAATTTGGACACATTTTATAAAATAGCTGTAGAGGGAGAAGATCTGTCCAGAAAAATTGCTATCTTACAACGTGGGGAAATTCCTTTTTATGACATGGCAAAACAGGCAGAAAAAGATGGCGCGATTGCTGTACTCATTGCAAACAGTGAGAAGGGGACTTTCCAGGGTTCTATAGACAATGCGAATGACCCCATTACCATCCCGGTAGCCTCTATTTCCAAGGAAGACGGACAGTGGCTACAACAAATGGCTGAAGAAAGCACGTTGCAACTGGAAACCCAATATAAAGAGCTACCTGCTTCGGTTGCAGACTTTAGTTCACGTGGTCCTGTCACAATTAATTGGGACATTAAACCGGATGTACTTGCTCCAGGAACCAACATCATGAGCTCCGTTCCTGGTGGCTACCAAGCTCTGCAAGGTACGAGTATGGCAGCACCTCATGTAGCGGGAGCGATCGCTTTAATGAAAGAAGCGCATCCCGATTGGTCAAATGACCAGATTATAGGTGCTTTAAAGACGACCGCTTGGAAAATGGAGCAGGATAATAAAGCTGTAGCTCCCATAATGCAGGGATCAGGGGTGATGGACCCAGAATCGGCAATCAACGCTACCACAATAATCAATGACCCTGCGTTAGCCTATGGAAAATTTACTACGTATAGGGAAGAAAAGACAAAACAGCTATTTATCACAAATCAATCGGATGAAACAAAAAACTACACGTTTACTATTCCAAAGAAGCAAGGGGGCATACAATGGAGTTTGACGCAAAGATTCGTACTGAAGCCAGGTGAGGAAAAAGCGGTCCCGATAAGTCTGGCAATTACTTCTAAACAATTAGAAGAGGGCGTGCATCAAGGTTGGTTAACAATGGATGAGGGAGACAATCGCTATCTTCTTCCTTATTTATTTATTAACCAAACAGCTGATAATCCAAAAGCAATGGGATTTGAATTTGCGTTAAAGCCGTTTTCTGAGGAAGGATACATTTATAAACTTTACCTCGCTGAAAATGCGGAAAGCGCAAAGGTAGATTTGTATGACCCGGATAGCCTCATGTTTGAAAGAAACCTTTTAGAATTAGATGAAGTTAAAACAGGAGAAAACGAAGGACAGTTAACCAAGAAGCAATTAGGAACCCCGGGAGAATACATGGCGCTCATTACAGTTCGCTTGTCTGATGGCACCACGGAAAGCTATCAGACAGACTTAATGATTAGAAATTAAACGGTGAAAGGTGAATTCCTTTCATCGTTCACAAAAATGTCACTTAATAGTCACAGAATTTCCTATATAATGGAGGGGAAGCTTTATGGAAAACGTAACCCTTATACTTTATTCCGTAAAGATTTCCACAGCATGAGGAAGCCATGGATGCTTACCGAAGAAAAAAAGCAGGAAAAATTTTGTCATAACATGGCGAATGTTCCATAACCTGCTATTGGAAATGCTGTTTCCCGAATACAGCATTCACCAATCGGCTAGTGAAGAAGATTTTCCACCTTCACAGCCTGAAAGAGAAATTATTCTCCTGTTTTCTCCTTAAATAAGGACCTCTGGAGAGAACAGAAATCTATCAAAAATATCTACAGAAATTGGATGTCGTTTTAAGGATAAACATCCGTGAAACCGATTGACAATAGGGGTGGGCTATTGTACACTTGCTAAGTGTAGAATGGTAGGGGTTTCATAGGTTTGCAATACTAATATTATGCATAACAAAATGTACATAGCCTGCCGTTTAAAGCCTATATTCTAGCACTAGATGAAATACACGTTTTTACTTCAGTTAAATGATTGTGAAAAAATCACAGCATAGCACAATTATTGGCGACAAAGGTTCTTAAAGGGAAGGCCTTTCACCTGAAAAACTAACTGTATAATTGGAAAACTTACGAGAGAAGAGGGAACTATGTCGCAATATGGGAAAATGGGTATACGTCAACGAAAATACATGTTCTATCTTCTAGCGTTATGGGTGCTTGGAGCAGGGTTTACGCCGTATTCTCGTGTTTTCCTCGGGCTACTTTTAGGTACAGTTGTAAGTTTTTATAACCTCTATTTGTTGCAAAAGAAAATAGATGACTTTACAGAAGCGGTAGCTAAAAAACAGACCGCGAGAGGTTTAGGCACTGTTTCCCGATTTGCAGGAGCAGCGTTAGCCATTATTGTCGCTCTTCGTTTTGAAGATATTTTTCACGTCATTGCCGTACTAATTGGATTAATGACATCCTATTTCGTCATTATGATAGATTTTGCTGTGTACAAGAAGAAGGAATAATGTTTGAAGAGGGGTGAGTAAGGTGGATCATGGAGCACCAATAATTGAAAATTTATTTGGTATATCCTGGTTAAGTGTTAATCTATCAAATATTTTGATGATGTTTGTCACATCAGTCATTGTATTTGTACTTTGTGTCCTTGGCGCAAGAAGGCTGCAAATGAAGCCGTCGGGTGCACAAAACGCCATGGAATGGGTGCTTGACTTTGTAAAAGGGATTATTAATGACACGATGGATTGGAAGACTGGAAAACTATTTCTTCCGCTAGGGTTAACCCTATTTACATATATCCTTGTTGGAAATATGCTCGGGGTTATGACGAACGGAGTAGTTGGACATGATCTTTGGTGGAAATCGCCAACAGCTGATCCGGGAATTACATTGACACTATCAGCAATGGTCATTGTACTAACCCATTTCTATGGAATAAAGCTACGTGGCGGAAAAGAATATGTGAAAGACTATTTCCGACCAATGTGGCCGCTTTTCCCAATTAAGATTGTAGAAGAGTTTTCCAATACGCTAACACTCGGTTTGCGTTTGTTTGGTAACTTGTATGCAGGGGAAGTATTGTTAGCTTTACTAGTAGGTTTGACAACGTCAAGTTGGCTTGGATTCCTTGGGGGAGCAATTCCGTTTCTCGCATGGCAAGGATTCAGTATATTTATTGGCGGGATTCAGGCATTTATCTTCACAATGCTGACAATGGTTTACATGTCGCACAAGGTTAGTGAAGAGCATTAATTTGGTAATTAGCCAGTTTTAGTAGAATATCTACTGAATCTGGAGATTATGAAAAAACTTATATAACAATTTTGAGGAGGATTTATATTATGGGAGCTTTAGCAGCTGCAATCGCAGTAGGATTAGGCGCATTAGGCGCAGGTGTTGGTAACGGATTAATCGTGAGTCGTACAGTTGAGGGGATTGCTCGTCAACCAGAACTTAAAGGTCAACTTCAAACAACTATGTTTATCGGGGTAGGTTTGGTTGAGGCGATGCCGATTATCGCAGTAGTTATTGCACTAATGGTAATGTAACGAAAGATTGACAATAAACGGCGAAGATCATCTTCCATAGACCCTTCGCCTTGTTTGTGCCCGAACATGAAATAAACGTGTTTAGTAAATTATATATTCACTAATACAAGTGAAAGGAGTGAATCCTGTGCAAGCATTCACTGAATATTCCGTGATTAATGCAGCGCTTGGTGGTTTTCATGTTGTAGATATGATCACACAACTATTCTTCTTTCTTATCCTGCTTATTCTAGTAAGGAAATTTGCCTGGGGCCCTGTAATGGACATGATGCAAAAACGTGAAGATTACGTTGCTGGGGAAATTGAAGCTGCTGAAAAAAGTCGGGAAGAAGCAGAAAAAGCATCAAATGAAGCTGTTGAGCAGTTAAAACAAACAAAGCAAGAAGCACAAAAAATTGTTGAAGACGCGAAGAACGCTGGAGTAAGACAAGAACAGGATATCATCGCCGCTGCCCGTGCCGAAGCAGACAGAATTAAGCATGCTGCACAAGCAGATATCCAGAATGAGAAAGAGAAAGCCCTTCAGGCTTTACAAGATAAAGTGGCATCCTTATCTGTATTAATTGCAAGCAAAGTAATCGAAAAAGAAATTAGTACTCAGGATCAGGAGAAACTGATTAATGACTACATTAAAGAGGTAGGAGAAGAGCTATGAGTGAAGCAGTAGCAGCCAAGCGATATGCCGATGCTCTTTTTCAACTTGCGAATGAAAAAACTGTAGTAGAACAATTTGTAGAAGAGTTCCGCACAGTCAAAGAAGTATTCCAACGTAATAAAGATCTTTATACATTCCTAAAGCATCCTCGTGTTCATAATGCGAAGAAGAAACAATTTCTTGATGAAGTGTTTCAAGGTCTACATAAAGATGTCGTAAATACATTAAAGCTTCTAGTAGAACGACATCGAGTTGAGATCATTCCATCCATTATTGATCATTTTATCCATCTAGTAAATGATGCAAAAGGAATTGCAGAAGCTACAGTATACTCTGTTCGTGAACTATCGGATTTAGAACGCAGTGAGCTTGAAGTTTCGTTCGCTAAACGCTTTAACCGATCCGCTATTCAACTTCATAATGTTGTGGATCCCTCTTTAATCGGTGGAATCAAAATCCGTATGGGGAACACGATATATGATGGCTCTATTAGTGGAAAGCTAAGAAGAATCGAACGGAATATTGTAACTGCAAACAAATGATGACAGGGGTGAAATGGTATGAGCATAAAAGCTGAAGAAATCAGTAATTTGATTAAGCAGCAAATCGAAAATTTCGATTCAGATATTGAAGTAAGTGATGTCGGTACAGTTATTGAAATCGGTGACGGAATCGCACGTGCTCACGGACTGGACAACGTAATGGCCGGAGAACTTCTTGAATTTTCAAATGGTGTTATGGGAATGGCGCAGAACCTGGAAGAAAGTAACGTAGGTATCGTAATCCTTGGACCATATACAGAAATCAAAGAAGGCGATGAAGTACGCCGTACCGGTAGAATTATGCAAGTGCCGGTTGGAGAAGAATTAGTAGGCCGTGTGGTAAACCCTCTCGGACAACCAATCGATGGTAGAGGAGCAATTGAAACATCTAAAACGCGTCCAATCGAAGGCGCTGCTCCAGGTGTAATGGACCGTAAATCAGTTGATGAACCATTGCAAACAGGGATTAAAGCAATTGATGCCCTTGTTCCAATTGGTAGAGGTCAACGTGAGCTTATTATCGGAGACCGCCAAACAGGTAAAACAACAGTTGCTGTTGATACGATCTTAAACCAGGCAGACCAGGATATGATTTGTATCTATGTTGCTATTGGTCAAAAAGAGTCCACAGTAAGAGGAACAGTAGAAACTTTCCGTCGCTATGGTGCACTTGACTACACAATCGTTGTATCAGCTGGTGCGTCTGATCCTGCTCCATTGTTATACCTTGCTCCATATGCAGGAGTAGCAATGGGTGAAGAATTTATGTATAACGGAAAGCACGTATTAGTTGTCTATGATGATCTTTCTAAGCAGGCATCTGCATACCGTGAACTTTCCCTATTATTACGCCGCCCACCAGGCCGTGAAGCTTTCCCTGGAGATGTGTTCTACTTACACTCTCGTTTACTTGAACGTGCAGCAAAGTTAAATGATTCACTAGGTGGAGGATCATTAACTGCATTACCATTCGTAGAAACACAAGCAGGTGATATTTCTGCTTACATTCCTACAAACGTTATCTCGATAACGGATGGTCAAATTTTCCTACAATCCGACTTGTTCTTCTCAGGTGTCCGCCCGGCAATCAATGCTGGTCTTTCCGTATCCCGTGTAGGGGGATCCGCCCAAATTAAGGCGATGAAAAAAGTAGCAGGAACACTTCGTCTTGATCTTGCTTCATTCCGTGAGCTGGAAGCATTCTCACAATTTGGATCAGATTTAGACAAAGCAACACAGGCTAAACTAAATCGTGGAGCAAGAACAGTTGAAGTATTGAAGCAGGGCTTACATAAGCCGTTGGTTGTAGAGAAGCAGGTTATGATTATCTACGCACTAACGAAAGGCTTCCTGGATGATATTGCAGTGGAAGATATCACACGTTTCGAGGATGAGCTCCATGTATGGCTTGATCAAAATGGCAAGGAATTGCTTACATCAATCCGTGAAACAGGGAACTTACCAGAAGCAGAAGATATGAACAATGCAATTAATCAATTTAAAAAGACATTTCTACCTACAGAGTAGTTAAAATGGAATACAGTAATTTTTAAATAATGAACAGAAGTAGCACAGGCAGTGTTTGGAGAAGAAAGTATGATCACGCTTTTATCCTCCTACCTGTGTCTATCTCTGTTATGAAAGGGTGGTGAAAGAGCTTGGCATCACTTAGAGATATAAAAGGTAGAATTGATTCCACCAAAAAGACAAAGCAAATTACGAAAGCAATGGAAATGGTATCTGCCTCTAAAATGAGCAAGGCAGAACTTAATGCGAAGTCATTTGTGCCTTATGGTGAAAAGATACAAGAAGTGGTGAAAAGCATTGCGGCAAATAACCCAGACGCATCGCATCCAATGTTGGAAAAACGCGAAGTCAAGAAAACGGGATATTTTGTTATCACCTCAGATAGAGGACTTGCTGGTGCCTACAACAGTAGTGTATTAAGGAATCTGTATCAAACCATTCAAAAAAACCATCAGTCCACAGATGAATACACAGTTATCGCCGTAGGACGTATGGGGTATGATTTTTGTAGAAAAAGAGGAATACCTGTAGCGAAGAGCATTCTTGGCATAGCAGACCAACCTAACTTTTCAGAAATTAAAGAACTTGCCTCAGAAACAGTCCAAATGTACATTGATGGGGAAATTGATGAACTGAACATATTCTATAACCATTACGTAAGTGCTATCTCTCAACAGGTAACAACTACGAAGTTGCTACCAATTACGGATTTGAAAGCAACCGGCTCAACAAGTGAGTATGAGTATGAACCAAATCAAGAGCAGATCTTGAACGTGCTTTTACCACAATATGCAGAAGCCCTAATTTATGGCGCTCTGCTTGATGGAAAGGCAAGTGAGCATGCTGCACGTATGACAGCAATGAGAAGTGCTACAGATAATGCCGATGAGCTAATTGGTGATCTGACATTATCGTATAACCGTGCACGTCAGGCAGCTATCACACAAGAAATCACAGAAATTATTGGTGGCGTAGCAGCACTTGAATAGGTAGCCAATAAGAAATATATCGCATAAAAGGTACCCGGATTTCAGCTTTGTAATGGAAATCAAACAGGGTTCTTTCAAGTAAGATAGGAGGGAAATCGATGAGCAAAGGACACGTTACTCAAGTAATGGGACCAGTCGTTGACGTAAAATTCGAAGACGGACAGCTTCCAGCTATTTATAACGCGTTAACAGTGAAATCAGAGGCGGAAGGCGACATTCAAGCGATCGACCTAACATTGGAAGTTGCACTTCATCTCGGTGATAAAAGTGTCCGTACTATCGCCATGTCATCTACAGATGGTGTGAAGCGTGGTATGGAAGTAGAAAACCTAGAAAGGCCAATTTCTGTCCCTGTAGGGGAAGCAACTCTTGGTCGTGTATTTAATGTCCTTGGTGAAAATATTGATCTTGATGAGCCTTTGGCTAGTGACATTAAGCTTGATCCGATTCACCGTGAGGCGCCAAAGTTTGAAAATCTTTCGACACAAACAGAAATTCTAGAAACAGGAATTAAAGTTGTAGATTTACTTGCTCCATATATTAAGGGTGGTAAGATCGGTTTGTTTGGTGGAGCCGGTGTTGGTAAGACAGTACTTATCCAGGAGCTTATTAATAATATTGCGCAAGAGCATGGTGGTCTATCTGTATTCGCAGGAGTTGGAGAGCGTACCCGTGAGGGGAATGACCTTTATTTTGAAATGAAGGACTCAGGCGTTATAGCTAAAACAGCAATGGTCTTCGGACAAATGAACGAGCCACCTGGTGCACGTATGCGTGTAGCACTTACAGGATTAACAATGGCTGAATATTTCCGTGATGAACAAGGTGCAGACGTACTATTCTTCGTGGATAATATCTACCGTTTCACACAGGCAGGTTCTGAGGTATCAGCCCTACTTGGCCGTATGCCATCAGCGGTTGGTTACCAACCAACACTTGCAACTGAAATGGGACAACTTCAGGAGCGTATTACTTCTACTGATAAAGGTTCCGTAACATCTATCCAAGCAATCTATGTACCTGCGGATGACTATACAGATCCGGCACCAGCTACGACGTTTGCTCACTTAGATGCTACAACCAACCTTGATCGTAAATTATCTGAACAAGGTATTTATCCTGCGGTAGATCCGCTTGCATCTACTTCTCGAGCACTTGACCCTGAAGTTGTAGGGGATGAGCATTATGAAGTAGCACGTGAAGTTCAACGTACACTACAACGTTATAAGGAATTACAGGATATTATTGCCATTCTCGGTATGGATGAACTAGGCGATGAAGATAAACTTGTCGTTTCCCGTGCTCGTCGTGTGCAATTCTTCTTGTCCCAAAACTTCCACGTTGCGGAACAGTTTACAGGACAAAAAGGTTCCTACGTACCAGTTGCAGAAACGGTAAAAGGATTTAAAGAAATTCTAGACGGGAAGTATGATGACCTTCCTGAGGACGCATTCCGTTTAGTTGGGCGCATTGAAGAAGTAGTTGAAAAAGCACAAGGCATGCAATAAAGACATAGGCAAGGAAGAGGAGAAGCCATTAAAATATGGTTATCGTACGTACTCCTTGTCGGTCTAAGGAGGGGTTACATTGAGAACACTAACTGTGAGTGTTGTTACTCCTGATGGTCCAGTACTGGAAGATAACTTTGAAATGGTTAGCTGTAAAGCAGAAACTGGCGAGCTTGGAATTCTACCAGGCCATATTCCACTCGTCGCCCCATTATCAATTGGCGCTGTAAGATTGAAGCGTGACAATGGGATAGAGAGGCTTTCTATTAACGGGGGCTTTATGGAGGTAAGACCTGATAAAGTAACCATACTTGCTCAATCTGCTGAATTGCCTGCAGATATCGACATAGAACGAGCAAAAGAAGCGAAATCTCGTGCAGAAGGCCGATTACAGTCTAAGCAGGACAATGTTGACTTCCAACGGGCAGAATTAGCACTCAAAAGAGCATTAAATCGCTTGGACGTTGGTCAATAAGCATATTAAAATAAAAATCCCTCGCGACATAAACGTTGTGAGGGATTTTAACTTTGCAAATGCTAGGGATGTATAAAATTTCAGATAAGAAGCAATGATGGCGTAGCTAAATTTGAAGTTTAAAGAACGTACACTTTGCTGGCGAAAGCGAGGTTTTATTAGGCAAACGCCTGTCGTCAGTGACAGCAGTTCACAGTTCTTCTACTCTTAACTGGAAATCGTCTCCGCGATCCTGTAAGATTGTCTTGTGCTTTATTATGTCGTATTTCCCGGGAAATTGCCGGAAATAAATTGATGATAGGGAAACAAATAGTTATATAAGGTGGTATATATGTTTTCAATAGGACAGTTGGCAATAGTTAGTATGATATCTCATTTAATATTCATTTATTTGACTTGGAGAGTAGTTCAGGCGATAAACTTTGACCCGCTAATTAGAAAAGGGAGAGCAGCAGAAGCTAGAGTACTATTGCTGCTTGTAACCATTGTAGTTGGGGCAGGAGTAAGCCGGTTCTTTCTTGAAATTCTTCAATGGTCAAGTGACCTGATCTACCTGTTCTAAACAGGATGACAGTATAGGAGACTAGTAATCTTGTATATTGTCGTAAATTGTACTGTATGTTAGTAGATTCCCCTGTACATACTATAGATACTATAGTATGAATACGGGGGTTTTTTTATGAGGAAAATAGCACTAATTCTATTATTTGTTTTATTATTAACAACAAAGACAGTTACCATGGCCGAGTACAACGATGCGTTACTTGATATAGCCGATTATACAGAAACCATCAAATTACCTATAGATGATTGGAGCGTCACAGTCCGGGAACAGATTTCAGAAGAAGATGCTATTGAAGTGATGACGAAAATGAAAAAAGAGGGTTTACAAGCAACAAAAAAGGAAACAGAAAATAGTACAAACTATTCACTTGCTGACACACAGAATTCTAGCAAGTTAAACGTATATTATAATGTAATTGTGCATAGTGGCAAAGCAGAACTCATCGCAGTAATAGAAGGCAGAGATTGGTCTGAATCCATGAAAGAATTGTACGTGAAGAAAATAACGAAAGTAAAGAATAAATATTTCACGAATATGGCACAAACATTCGCTTGTCTAACAGTGATAGATGATGCTATAATTGGTAGTGATTATTTTTTCAAAGATTTAACAAAAACATTTAACATTCAACAAGAAACAGTACAATTCGACAACAACGAAAATTTATCGCATAATTTTATTTTCTACGGGTATACACCACTATGGACCCAGAAAATTAGTCTAGAAAACGCAACAATGAACATACAAGTAGCTGTCACAGAGAATGCAGAAGGACATCTTACTTACACGATAGGAACACCTATCCTAATAAATGAATATTAATATTATGAAATTGGATCTGAAGGAGATTTGAAATATGGAAAAAATCATCGTAAGAGGCGGACACCAATTGAACGGCACCGTTAAAGTGGAAGGTGCGAAGAACGCCGTATTACCTGTTCTAGCCGCAAGCCTTATTGCAAGTGAAGGGAAAAGTGTTATTACAGAGGTCCCTGAACTAGCTGATGTATATACTATAAACCAAGTATTAAGCAATATGAATGCTGAAGTACACTTTGATAATAATACTGTAACAGTAGATGCTTCAAAACAATTAAAGACGGAAGCACCATTTGAATATGTAAGAAAAATGCGTGCATCTGTACTTGTGCTTGGACCATTGCTAGCACGTTATGGCCATGCAAATGTAGCAATGCCAGGCGGCTGTGCTATTGGATCACGTCCAATTGATCTTCATTTAAAGGGCTTCGAGGCAATGGGAGCAGAAGTACATGTAGGAAATGGTTTTGTAGAAGCGCATGTAAATGGGCGTCTTAAAGGTGCTAAAATTTACCTCGATATGCCAAGCGTTGGTGCCACAGAAAATATCATGATGGCAGCTGCTCTTGCTGATGGAAAGACCATTCTTGAAAACTGTGCAAAAGAACCAGAAATCGTAGACTTAGCTAACTACCTGAATAAAATGGGCGCGAAAATAGTAGGTGCAGGAACAGAAACGATCCGCATTGAAGGCGTGGAAAAATTATATGGTACGGAACACGCAATCATTCCTGACAGAGTAGAAGCTGGTACGTTTATGGTTGCAGCAGCTATCACTGGGGGTAATGTTCTAATTGAAAATGCAGAAAGTGAACATTTACGTTCTGTTATTTCAAAACTTCAGGAAATGGAAGTAACTGTAAAAGAAGAAAATGGCGGCCTTCGGGTAATTGGACCGAAGTCACTGAAAGCAACAGACATTAAAACATTGCCACATCCAGGATTCCCTACGGATATGCAATCCCAAATGATGTCACTTATGTTATGCGCAGAAGGTACAAGTGTTATTACGGAAACGGTATTCGAAAACCGCTTTATGCATGTAGAAGAATTTCGTCGTATGAATGCAAAAATGAAAATTGAGGGGCGTAGTGTATTTATTGAAGGTCCAAGTGACCTACAAGGCGCCGAAGTAGCTGCAACAGATCTTCGTGCTGCTGCTGCTCTAATTCTAGCTGGATTACGCGCAGACGGCTATACAAGGGTTACGGAATTAAAGCATCTTGATCGTGGGTATGTAAACTTTGCTGGTAAACTTGCTTCACTTGGTGCTGATATTGACCGAGTAGATGAAAATGGTAACTCAGTTGAAGCCTTTGCCCAGGAAGACTTTCAAGAAGATGACTATGTAGCTAAACTTTCTTAATAGTTCTCAACCCCTCATATAATCAAATACTAGATCCAAAAACGTAAAGCAGAGGAACTATTTCTTCTGCTTTTTGTGTACCTCCATTCTTAATATTGAATATTCAGTATTTTATAATACAGGATATGTATTTACTAAATGCTGGGTAAGTGTGTGTTTTTTTATCCCGGAGCAACCGTCCGTAAGACTCCCTCTTCAACACATGAAGGGAAACCTTGAAGTTTTACTTTATATGCTCAAATTAGCCATTAGGTGCCTGCCCTCATTCTTAAAAGCATAAATTATTGATTGTTGCATTAAGACTAATCTTGTCACAATTCTGTCTTTAAATTTTATTAATTATATGTTAAAATTGAAAGAAAATTACTAACAATACAAAAAGAAGGGGCAGACACCATGAAGTTATATTTATCGGTAGATATGGAAGGAATTACTGGTCTACCTGATTATACATATGTTGATTCCAGTAAGCATAACTATGAGCGCGCAAGAAAAATCATGACCGAGGAAACAAACTATGTCATAGAATCAGCGTTTCAACAGGGATGCACAGAGATAGTGGTTAATGACAGCCATTCTAAAATGAATAACTTATTAATTGAAGCTCTTCACCCAGAAGCCTATTTGATCACCGGAGAAGTAAAACCTTATTCCATGATGCAAGGGCTTGACGATTCCTTTGATGGTGCCATGTTTATTGGTTACCATGCCAGGGCAGGCCAATTTGGTGTCATGTCACATGCAATGATTCATGCCGTCCGAAACTTTTTTATTAATGACCATGTGATCGGGGAAATGGGGTTGAATGCCTATTTAGCAGGCTACTATAATGTACCATTGCTGATGGTTGCCGGAGATGATCAGGCTGCAAAAGAGGCAGAAGAACTGGTTAAAGGGATAACCACTGCTGCAGTGAAGACATCGATTTCTCGTTCTTCGGTTAAAAGTCTTTCGCCGAAGAAGGCAGGGGAACTCCTAACAAAACAAGTTGAAACAGCACTACAGAATAGGCAGAAAATACAGCCACTCGTTCCTCCAGACCGCCCGGTACTCCGGATTGAGTTTACGAACTATGGACAGGCGGAATGGGCTAACTTGATGCCAGGTACCGAAATAGAGCCGGGAACGACCATTGTGCGTTATGAGGCTAAGGATATTAAGGAAGCATACCAGGCCATGCTTGTTATGACAGAGCTGGCCATGAATACAACATTTTCCTAGAGGGGGCAGGCTAATGCTAAAATACATAGCAAAACGACTACTGATTATGGCTGTTACACTCTGGGTCATTGTTACGCTTACCTTTATTCTAATGGTCACGATCCCAGGTTCGCCACTAAACAGTGAACGGAATACAAATGAAACGGTACAAGCAAATTTAGAAGCGCATTATAATCTTGACGAGCCTTACTATGTTCAATATTTTTTATACATAAAATCCATTGTAACCTTTGACTTTGGACCATCGATTAAACAACCGAACCAAACGGTAAATGAATTGCTTGGAAGAGGATTCCCTATATCGTTTGAACTTGGGATTATTACGATTGTGGTAGCTTTGCTTTCCGGTATTATTCTTGGAATTCTTGCGGCTTTACGACATAACGGTATCATTGATTATCTGGCAATTAGTTTAGCAGTGCTCGGTATTTCAATTCCAAACTTCGTGCTTGCCACATTACTAATCCAAAAATTGGCAGTTGATTGGAACATTTTACCACCTGCTACCTGGTCAAGCCCAGCGCACATGATACTACCTGTTATTGCTCTCGCAACAGGGCCAATGGCAATTATAGCTCGTCTCACGCGTTCCACTATGCTAGAGGTGCTTACACAGGATTATATTAAAATGGCAAGAGCAAAAGGGCTTTCGCCATGGAAAATTGTTCTAAAGCATGCATTGAGAAACGCCTTAATGCCGGTGGTAACCATTATGGGGACACTGCTTGCAGGTATTTTAACTGGAACGTTTGTCATCGAAAAAATATTCGCTATCCCTGGCATGGGGCGGTATTTTGTGGAAAGTATAAACCAGCGGGATTATCCAGTTATTATGGGAACGACTGTGTTTTATAGCGGCTTTTTAATATTTATGCTCTTTCTAGTAGATATCATATACGGTATTTTAGATCCGAGAATTAAGCTGCACAAGAAGGGGGGAGCATAACATGGAACCAAACAAAATGGAGCAATCTCCTGCAACCATCCCTGATGAATGGTTCAAATGGAAGGGGAAAGATACCAACGCTGCCGAAACGGTTGCTCGGCCATCTTTGTCTTACTGGCAGGATGCATGGCGTAGACTAGTAAAAAACAAATTGGCCATGGCGGGACTGCTCTTCCTTATTTTACTTACACTTTTCGCAATATTTGGTCCAATTCTATCTCCGTATGAGGTGAACAAGCAAGATTTGCCAAACCAATACCAGCCACCTTCATCTGATCACTGGTTTGGAACAGATAATGCAGGACGGGACGTATTTACACGTACATGGTATGGAGCCCGCATTTCCTTGTTTGTTGGCTTAATGGCAGCACTTATTGATCTATCGATTGGGATTATCTATGGGGGGTTATCTGGATATAAAGGTGGCCGCACAGATAATATTATGATGCGTATTATTGAAGTGCTATATGGTCTGCCATATTTACTTGTCGTAATCCTTTTGTTAGTAGTACTCGGTCCGAGTTTGACCACGATTATTATCGCGTTAACGGTAACAGGCTGGGTTGGAATGGCTCGAATAGTGCGAGGGCAAGTTCTGCAAATTAAAAACTATGAATTTGTCCTCGCTTCCAAGTCGTTCGGCACTAAGACGCCTCGGATTATCCGGAAAAACCTGCTACCAAATACGATGGGACCAATTATTGTCCAGATGACATTAACTGTTCCAAGTGCTATTTTCGCAGAAGCATTTCTGAGTTTTCTCGGTCTTGGTATACAGGCGCCTTATGCGAGCTGGGGTGTAATGGCTAATGATTCGCTGGGTGCGATTTTATCTGGTAATTGGTGGACACTGTTCTTTCCGGCGTTTTTCATATCCTTTACCATGTTTGCATTTAATGTATTAGGTGATGGACTACAGGATGCCCTGGATCCAAAACTGAGGAAGTAGGTGACAAGATGGAAAAAATACTCGAGGTAAAGGATCTTCATGTAACCTTCCGTACATATGGTGGAACGGTAAAAGCAGTAAGAGGAGTCAATTTTCATTTGAATAAAGGGGAGACATTAGCCATTGTAGGGGAATCGGGCTGTGGAAAAAGTGTAACCTCCAATGCAATTATGCGACTGATCCCGGATCCGCCTGGCAAGATATCCAATGGCTCAATTCGATTCAAAGAGAAAGAGATTACGAGATTGACAGAGAAACAAATGCGGTCGATTAGAGGGGTAGACATCTCGATGATCTTCCAGGACCCTATGACTGCCTTAAACCCTACATTAACGATTGGCACGCAATTGGTGGAAGGACTGCAGCAACACCGAAAGATCTCTGCAAGTGAGGCAAAGGCCAAGGCACTTGATATGTTAGAGCTTGTTGGGATTCCTAATGCAGTTGAACGTCTAAAACAGTATCCCCATCAGTTTAGTGGAGGAATGCGCCAACGTATTGTGATTGCCATGGCTTTAATTTGTGAACCAGAGCTGTTAATAGCAGATGAGCCTACCACTGCACTTGATGTAACCATTCAGGCGCAGATTTTAGAGCTTTTCGAGAAAATACAAGATGCAACCGGTGTTTCCATCATTTTAATAACACACGATTTAGGTGTTGTAGCAAAAATAGCCGATCGTGTTGCTGTGATGTATGCCGGAAAGATTATCGAGGTCGGGGACAAAAGAGAGATCTTCTACGAATCGCAGCATCCGTATACAAAGGGGCTGTTGAATTCAGTGCCACGACTTGACCTACAAGGCGAGAAATTGACGCCGATTGACGGAACACCACCTGATTTATTCTCGCCTCCTGAAGGATGTCCATTTTCTGCAAGATGTCCATTCGCCATGGAGGTGTGTGATAAAGTTTACCCCGTAACAACAGTGCGATCCACTTCACACGAAGTAGATTGCTGGTTACAGGATGAAAGGGCAAAGCAGTTATTGGCTACTGCCGAAAAATAAGACAGAGGGGGCAATAAGGATGAGAAAGAAGTTACTTGTTTTACTGATGGCTGCTATGGCGATATTTGTTTTAGCAGCGTGTACTGCCAATGAGAACGCAGGCACAGAAACGGACGAAGGGGAAGAAAACAATGGAGAAGAAGGAAACACAGCTTCAGATGAAAAAGTCCTGTACATGAATAATGGGGTTGAGCCCACATCATTTGACCCTGCAGTAGGGTTTGATGCCGTTTCTTGGAACCCATTAAATAACTTAATGGAAGGTCTAACGCGATTAGGTGAAGGAGATACCCCAGAAGCTGCGATTGCGGAGAGTTGGGACCTATCTGATGATGGGAAAACCTATACCTTCCATTTACGTGAAGATGCTAACTGGTCTAATGGCGACCCAGTTGTGGCAGAGGACTTTGTCTTTGCTTGGGAACGTCTTTTAAATCCAGAGACCGGCTCATCAGCGGCGTTTTTAGGCTACTTTATTGAAGGTGGAGAAGCGTACAACAGTGGAGAAGGATCCGCTGAAGATTTAGGAATTGAAGCAGTCGATGAGAAAACATTTGAAGTAACACTGGCAGCACCAACTGGATACTTTCTTCACGTCATATCTAATCCTGCCTTCTTCCCTGTAAATGCAGCCGTTGCAGAAGAAAACCCGGAATGGTTTGCGGAGGCGGAATCCTTTGTCTCGAATGGACCATTCGCCTTGGATTCATGGGAACACGACAGTGAAATGGTATTCGTTAAAAACGATGAGTACTGGGATGCTGACACAGTAAAATTAGATAAAGTCCACTGGGCTATGGTAAATGACACGAATACGGAATATCAGATGTTTGAATCTGGAGAACTTGATGTAACCGAAATTCCATCTGAGATGGCTGAACAATTAATTAATGAAGATGGTGTTGTAATTGAAGATCAAGCAGGTCTGTATTTCTACCGTTTTAATGTAACGAAAGAACCTTTCCAAAATGCGAAAATCCGCAAAGCATTTGCTTTGGCTGTTAATCAGCAGGATATCGTTGACTATGTAACGAAAAATGGTGAAAAGGCAGCAACCGCCTTTGTTTCGTCAGGTTTTGAAAGTCCTTCTGGCAATGACTTCCGTGATGAAAATGGCGACTTAGTTGAATTTAATCCAGAAGAAGCAAAACAGCTGTTAGAAGAAGGAATGGAAGAGGAAGGCTATGACGAGCTTCCAGAAGTAACACTATCTTACAGCACAAGTGAAGCACATAAAGCCATTGCAGAAACATTGCAAAGCGCATTTACAGATAATCTTGGAATTGATGTTACGCTAGAGAATACAGAGTCAAACGTGTTCCTAGATGACCAAAAAGCATTAAATCATCAGCTCTCAAGAAGTTCTTTCTTGTTTGACTACGGCGATCCTGTAAACTTCCTGGAAAGCTTTATCACAGATTCTTCTATGAACCGAACTGGTTGGTCAAATGAAGAATATGATGAGTTAATTGCCAATGCAAAAACAGAAACAGATGAAGAAAAACGTTGGGAATATATGTATGAAGCTGAAAAACTGTTAGCTGAAGAAATGCCAATCTTCCCAATCCATTACTATAACCAGGTGCATATGTACCAAGATTCTGTCTCAGGAATTGTACGTCACCCAGTAGGTTACGTAGAACTGAAATGGGCAGATAAAAGCGAGTAATATAAGATGCGGAAGTCTCACTAGACTTTGATCGCTAAAAGTGGGCGATGCTGTTCCTAAATCGGCGGAGACAAAGCCCATAGTTACCTTATTAATAAAGAGTTAGCTCCTTTACATTACTACTAGTAAAGGAGCTAATTTCTACATACATAGTTGTTAGGGCAATCTAGGATTGCTAACTGTTTTATTTGATTGGAGTGAAGTTGCACTCCTTATAGCACGTAGATAAATACATAAATGATGAAAATAAAAGAGGGTGGGGTTACCATGATTCGTCCAGAAAAGCTGCAAAAAGGGGATCATATAGGAATTGTCGCTCCGGCAGGACCAATAGATATAGAAAAGCTAAAAGCAGCCGTTCCCTTTTTAGAACAGCTGGGGCTCCGTGTTGTTTTAGGCAAGTATGTCCAGAAAACAAATGGATACCTTGCTGGAACCGATCAAGAAAGATTGGATGACCTTCATGACATGTTTGCCAATCCTAGTATTAAAGCGATTTTTTGCGCGCGTGGAGGATATGGGACAGGGCGAATTGCCTCGAAACTAGATTATGAGCTTATAAAGAATAACCCTAAAATTTTTTGGGGGTATAGTGATATTACGTACTTACATACTTCCATACGGCAGAAAACAGGTCTTGTCACCTTCCATGGCCCAATGGCCACATCCGATATTGCTAAAGACGATTTCGATGAACTAACCGCATCTCGTTTTAATCAACTGTTTGACCCGGAAGCTTTCACGTACACGGAGCAAATATCACCCTTACATGTTATCTCGCCTGGTAAAGCAGAAGGGGAACTTGTTGGCGGAAACCTTTCGTTAATAGTCAGTACACTGGGCACCCCTTTTGAAATGGATACAAAAGGGAAAATTGTCCTTATCGAAGACATTGGGGAAGAGCCATACAAAGTGGACGGGATGCTGAACCAGCTGGAGGTATCGGGAAAGCTTGCAGATGCTGCTGGGTTCGTTGTTGGTGATTTTGCAAATGCTGCACCGACACTTGATTCCAGCCTAACACTAACTGAGGTTTTGAATGAATATTTTCATGCACTAAATAAACCTGTGCTTTCAGGCTTTAAAATTGGACACTGTTTTCCACATGTTGCTGTGCCACTCGGTGTGAAGGCAAGCCTCTCCAGTAACAAGAAAACACTTGAGGTAGACCCAGGTGTTGTAAAGGAGTTGGAGGAAATTTTATGAACATTAACAGTATAGACACCTTCCGAGCGGCTATTCCGCTACATACGCCATTTAAAACAGCGCTACGCACGGTTACCGTTGCAGAAACGATTTTAGTGAAAATAACCTGTGATAATGGGGTTACAGGTTGGGGAGAAGCTCCGCCAACCCATGTTATTACAGGTGATAGCTTGGCAGGAGTGGAATTTGCGATTAATGGGATCATGAAACCGATCATTATCGGAGCTTCACTGGACCAGCGTGAGTATATATTTGAAATGATAGGAAAAGGACTCATTGGTAACTATAGTGCCAAAGCGGCAGTTGACATGGCCTTGTATGACTGTCTAGCACAGCAAGCGGGTATGACGCTATCCGCTTTTCTCGGTGGATATAAAGAAAGCATTGAGACCGATTATACGGTAAGTGTTAACACACCAGAAGAAATGGCTCATGACGCACAGCTTTATGTCCAGGATGGTTTTTCGATATTAAAGGTGAAAGTAGGCAAGGACCTAATTGAAACCGATATAAAAAGGATCCAGGCAATTCGTAAACAAATTGGCCCAAATGTGAAAATTCGTTTGGATGCAAATCAAGGCTGGAAAGCGAAAGAGGCAGTCCGAGCTATTCAAAAGATGGAAGATCTCGGTCTTGATATCGAGTTAGTAGAACAACCCGTCAAAGCGAGTGATTTAGAGGGATTGCGACATGTGACCAGTTATACCGACACGTTAATTATGGCTGACGAAAGTGTCTTTACGTCAATAGATGCAAAAAAGGTACTCGAAACAGGAGCTGCGGACCTCATCAATATTAAGTTAATGAAGGCAGGGGGCATACACGAGGCTATAAAAATAGCAAAGCTAGCTGCTATTTACAATGTGGAATGTATGGTTGGCAGTATGATAGAAACAAAGATAGGAATTACAGCTGCTGCCCACTTTGCAGCAAGTCAGCCTAATATAACAAGATATGATTTTGACGCCCCGTTAATGCTTACAGGTGATATCCTTCAAGGAGGAATTGAGTACGATCAGTCCAACATTAACCTGGGAAGTGATCCAGGCCTTGGCATAATAGGGATTAATGAAAAGTTTATTCAATCAAAAAACACAGTGAAATAAAGGTAGAGAGGAGCAAAATCATGGTTAAACAATCGTTTGATCAATTTTCCGATTCATTATACGTAACGGCAGTACAGGTTGCTACCGTATGGACTTCTCCCGACTCGGCTCGAGATATCGATAGGTTGGGGGTAACAGTACCAGCTGATGTAAAGCAATGGATTAATGAACTAACCTATGAACAAAATTTAGCTTTATGCGATGAAAATAGGGTGCAAAGCCAATTACTATATGGACAGCCAGTGATTATAACAGATACAAAAGAGGATTGGGCACATGTTGTGATTCCCGATCAGCCTTCGAAGAAAGATGAACGCGGTTATCCTGGCTGGGTACCGAGGGCGCAATTACTAGAAGTTGATAAAGAAGACTGGCAATCTGAGCATACTACAGCTGTAATCAGTAAGAAGGCTTGGTTAGAAACGGAAGCGGGTCAAAGGGAGATAGAGCTTAGTTATCTTACAATGCTACCAGTAGTAGAGGTTGGAGATACCCGAGTTGAAGTGAAAACGCCACATGGGAATCGCTTCTTACAATCTGATGAGGTTACTGTCTTTCCGTCAGCTAAAGGATTAGAAAAGGGGAATGGCAAGGCAATCGTGGAAGCAGTGGAAGCCTATACGGGACTCGATTACTTTTGGGGTGGGATGAGTGCATACGGTTATGATTGTTCTGGACTCGCCTATGCTGCCCATAAAGCGAATGGTTACCAGATTGCCAGAGATGCTGGGGATCAAGCTAAAGCTGGTGTAGACGTGCCATTTAATGAATTAAAACCAGGTGATTTGCTGTTCTTTGCCTATGAGGAAGGAAAAGGGCGGTTGCATCATGTTGGCATTTATTATGGGAATGGTAAAATGCTCCACTCTCCACAGACAGGAAAGGGAATCGAAATTATTGATCTGGCTGGTACTATTTATGAAAAAGAGCTTTGTGCTGCTAAACGTTATTGGCTCGATACAGAGGGGACATAAGTTATGAACGAGAAACTACTAGAAGTCAACCAGTTAAAAAAGCATTTTGATGTAGGAAAAGGGAAGGTTCTCAAAGCAGTCAATGACGTATCCTTTTATGTCAACCGAGGAGAGACCTTTGGATTGGTAGGCGAGTCTGGCTGTGGGAAATCTACCATAGGTCGTACTATTCTGGGTCTTTACGATAAAACAGAAGGTGATGTTATCTATGACGGATTAGATGTGCACAGCCTAACAGAGAAAGAAAAATTCAAAATTTATCGGAAGATGCAGATGATTTTCCAGGATCCATATGCATCTCTAAATCCGCGTTCTACTGTCCGAGAGGTAATAGCTGAACCGATGGAAGTACATGGTTTATTTAAATCCAAACGAGAGCAGTTGGAGCGGGTATATGAATTGCTAGAGGAAGTGGGATTAAACCGTGATCACGCCAATCGGTATCCCCATGAGTTTAGTGGTGGACAGCGTCAGCGGATTGGGATAGCAAGAGCACTTGCCTTAGAACCAGAGTTTATTATTGCTGACGAACCAATTTCTGCGCTTGATGTATCCGTACAAGCACAAGTTGTCAACTTATTAAAAGAGCTGCAAGTAGAGAAAGGGTTAACTTTTCTATTTATTGCGCATGACCTTTCGATGGTAAAACAGATCTCTGACAGAATCGGTGTGATGTATTTAGGTAATCTTGTGGAACTTACATCAAGTAAGGCTTTATACGACGAGCCATTACATCCATACACAAAAGCACTCCTTTCTGCCATCCCGATTCCTGATCCGGATATTGAGGAAAGCCGGGAGCGAATCATACTCGAGGGGGAGCTGCCTAGTCCAATTGATCCTCCAAGTGGTTGTGTTTTCCGTACAAGATGCCCTTTTGCAATGGAAGTGTGCGCAGAAGTTCAACCTCCGTGGCAGGAAGTTGAACAAGACCATTACGTTGCTTGTCATCTATATAATAATGAAGTAGAAGACAAAACCCCGTTAAAGGAACCAGCCGTCCAACGGTAAGAAGAACGTACGAAAAGGAACGGTTATAAAGTGAAACTTCACGCAGTGGGGGTTTTCTTTTTTCCCCCACTGCGTGTTAGTTGAAAGAATCGGGGTGTTAACGTCCGTTTACTCCCACTCAAAACTACTGTTTTACTTCATGTTTTGAAGTGGGAGTCTTACGGAAGGTTGCACCGGGATAAAGAAGGAAAAGCCTACGAGAAAATGCGTAGGTTTTTTTCATTCTTCAGTTCTATTGCTTTCTCTTTTTGTATACGTTTAATAGTGGGATTGCTAGATTTGAAATGAAACATAAACCACAGCGAATGGGGGATTGTGATGAAAAAGGGACATTATAAAATAGGAAAAACCAACAAACTAAAGAAGAAAACCATACAAGAGCGGATAAATGCGAAGCAGAAAACATCCATTACAATGAAAGCTCCCAAGAAAGAGTTAAATAAAATTAACCTCTTATTAAAAAGTAAAAAGAATCACTTCTTGGGGAAGCAACCAAAGAAATGGAAGCTGCCAACTGCTATCCTCCTTACAAGTCTATTCTGTCTTATTTTGCTCATTCCTACTGTAATTGTTGTTATGTTTGGGGATGCTACAGGAAATGAAACAACAAGTCAGGAAAAGAAGGCAGAGGAATCCGTTGAGTTGGAATCCTCACCCTTTTCGGTAGCTGTCATGCGTTCGAATTTAGAAAAGGTAGATAACGTTCCTTTGGAGACATATGTAGCCGGAGTGGTGGCATCTGAAATGCCAGTCGAATTCGAAATGGAGGCATTAAAAGCACAAGCCCTCGCAGCAAGAACTTACATTGTGAACTATAAGTTGCATGGCGATATAACGGAAGAGGCAGATGTAACAGACACCGTCCAGCACCAGGTTTATAAGGATGAAGCAGAATTGCAAAAGCAGTTCGGTGATGAGTACCAGGAAAAAATGAACAAAATCAAAGAAGCAGTGAATGCGACAAAAGGAGAGGTGCTTACCTATAAAAAGGAACTGATCACACCAGCATTTTTCTCTACTAGTAACGGCTATACAGAGAACTCAGAGGATTATTGGAAGGATGAACTTCCATATCTACGCAGTGTGGAAAGCCACTGGGATGAAAACACACCTAAATTCCTTGACCAGCAAACCTATTCGATCGACCAAGTCGAGCAAGCACTTGCTACAAAGCTTCCTTCTGATAAGGCGCTCTCCATTGAGATCACCAGAACAGATGGGCAACGGGTGCAGGAGCTGACGATAAATGGGGATGCATTTAGTGGGCGGGAAGTTAGAGAGAAGTTGGAATTACGTTCGAGCGACTTTACGATAGAACAAAAAGATGATCACCTTATTTTTACTACGAAAGGTTATGGCCATGGCATTGGTATGAGTCAGTATGGAGCAAATGGGATGGCTGAGGAAGGGAAAACCTATAAAGATATTGTGAACCATTATTATAAGGATGTTGAAATTAGTACCGTAACAGATACAGCACCAGCCCTCGTTGTGAAATAGACGAGGGTTTTTATTTTAGTATGTGATTACATCTGCGGATCGACAGAGTGCGTTGCGGTATCGCCAGTGAGCGTCAGAGTATCGGCTTAGAGAACCGCAGTATCGGAAGAGAGAGCCGAAGTATCAGCCGAGAGCGTCGCAATATCGGAAGAGAGAGCAAGAGTATCGGCCGACAGCACTGCAACATCACCCGAGAGCACTGCAAGATCGCCAGTGAGTATCAAAGTATCAGCTGAGCACGCACCAATATCTCCTATGTTTACCTCTATTCAACGACAACTTTGCTCCCAAAACTCTTTAACATTAGAATGAATGAACCTCTTACTATCCCCGTCTTTTTAAATAAAATGCATTAATTCATAAAAAAATTTATCTCTTCATGTATAGATATCCCGTTTTCTGATCAGAATGGTTGTTGAGGTGATGATCAATGAATGAAGAAAACAAAGCTTCAAAAAACAAATGGAGCCGTATTTTCAAGAAAAAATGGTTTTTTCCAGCAGTCTATTTAACAATTGCTGCCGTGCTTCTTTCAGTTGTTGTATGGTATCAGAATACGGAAAACCAGGTCCCTGATGCACAGGAAGACCAGGAAAACTATGTTCCGACACCAAATGATGAGGAAGCAGAACCTGTTTTAGAACAGCAAGAGATTATTCAAATGCCATTAGCGGATCAGGGACAAGCAGAAATCGTAACTAAATTCTATGACTACAACGCAGAACAAGAGGATCAGGAAAATGCCTTGGTTCTTTACAACAATCGTTACTATCAAAGCACAGGTGTAGATATTGCAACAGCTGAAGGTGAAGCTTTCGAAGTTGTCGCTGCACTGACTGGAACGATTGATGAAGTAAAAGAAGACCCACTTTTAGGAAATGTAGTTGTGATTTCACATGAGAACGATGTTAAAACTTATTATGCTAGTCTTGAAGAGGTAAGTGTAAAGGCAGGCGCAGAAGTTAAACAAGGTGAAAAGCTAGGAACTGCAGGGAAGAACTTGTTTGGACAAGCTAGTGGAACACATGTCTATTTTGAACTTAGAAAAGAAGATAAGCATGTAAACCCAGAGGATTTCTTTAATCAGCCCGTAAGTAGCCTAGAGAGCGCTACAGAAGAAGCGGTAGATAGCACAGAGTCTGATGAAACAACAGAACCATCTGAAGATAAGGCAGTCGAAGATGAAGCTTCCGAAGAAAATGCAGATGAAAAAGATAAGACAGAAGAAGACGCTCCTGCTGATGAAGAGGAAGATGACGCATCTAACGAAGAAACAAATGATGAAACCGACTCATCTGAGAGTGCTTAATTAATTTAAGAAAAGATCCTGAGACTTCTAATAGAGTCCAGGATCTTTTTTGGTTTCCTAAATATACTATTACGAGAATGCTATGCGATCTTTGCGAATTTTGTCGAACGATCGTCGATTTACAGGGAGTGAAATGTGTTATTATAAACATTAATAGAATATCTTGTTGATAATTAGCGAAAATAGTGATCTTCTTCTAAGTAAAACGGTAAAAGGATAGTAGAAAGGAGATTCCCTACTATGGTTAAGCCTTCAATATTTATCTCGGATAAAGAGAAAGATAACCTATCACTAAGAGAGCTTATGGAAATACTTTACCATGAACACCCTGAAGATACCGTAATAGAGTTAACCAGAAAATGGTGCTTACAATCAAATTCGGATGACATTCTCAAGAAGGGAATGGAGTTTCTTTATATGAATGGTTTTTATAAAGACTTACAAGTCCTGATTGAGAAAAATAGCCAATGCTCAACTTCCACAAATCGAATGTGGGCAGCAGTTTATCAAAACATTCTTGATCGAAGGCTTAAAAAGTATACTCCCCATGAATCACTCCAAAGAATCAAGCATATCGAAACGAAAGATCCTGAATTAAAGTGCCTGGTAGAATTTTTTAAAGTAACAACATATTACGAGTTAAATCAATTCAGTAGATTAGGAAATTTCCTCGCTATACAACCTGAATTATTCGCGGTTGTGGAGGATAAGCTATTGCTTTCTTATTTCAAAATACGACTTAATCAAATTCTGCTTACTTATCATCTTACAAGAAACGAACTCATTATGGCCCGTAAATATGCCTTCAGGGTTTTGAACCAAACAGAAAATCCAAGAACGATGGCGAGCATGCATATAAAACTGGGTTTATCCTATACCTTTGATACGTACTTCCAGGGGATGTACCACCTTAGTGAAGCGGTAAAGATTGCCAAACAGCACAAGTTGGATAAAGTAGTAAAGCTTGTGAAAGAGCGTAATATTCCCTTCCTTTCCGCCCATTTTAATCAGGTCGAGAATATATCATCGCCAGACCCCAGTGAACAGGCGCATATCGAAATTGCGAAAGGAAACAATCAAAGGGCAATCGAGCTTTTAGATGACCTACCTTTAGACAGTCCCTTCCAGTTATATTACCTTGGCAAAGCCAAACAAGATAAAAACCTACTTCTTCAATCCTATAACTTTTTTATTGAAAAACGGAGTGACTACTTCTTTAGTAGACTACCACTTTCGTTGCTAAAGCAATTGTAAGCCTGAGGGGAGAATTACCCCCTCATTCATCATTCTTTCATCCCTCACTTCAGTCATCTCAAGTAATTATCTATTTGTTTAAAAAGGTTCAGCTTTTTCTTTTACTGCTAAAATCCCTTAAGGAGGCAATAAAATGAAAAAATTTAAGTCTTTTCTATTAATGGCAGTTTTAACGGTTATGGTTTCCTTGGTTTCTGGTACTCTATCTACGCACGCCTCGTTAATGCTCGATCCCGGTCTCGGGGATATGGACATATATAATCCAGGTTTTGGTGAAATGATTGCACGTGACCCTGGGTTAGGGGATATGGATTAACAACGGTTAAAGTAGATAAAAAGAGAGAGATTCACGTAGGAAGATCAACAGTATTATGCTTAAATTGATAAAAGAAAAGCTGAACCTTATTTTATATATATAGTTTATCCCTTTTGGTTTTTACCCCTTTATATACCACAACGCATAAATTTCAAAAAATACTGCTCGTCCTCTTTTACAAAGATGTAATTTTAATCATAAACCCATCAATTGAATAATAAAATGTTACAAACCAAGCATTCAGTAATGTCTCTGAGGTGAGAGCTTGTGTGGCTTAACGTTACTTATCCAAATGATCCCCGATTTGTAGAAATAAATTACAGAATATTAAGTTAATATTGGGTAAAAGGTGTAACGGCCCTTTCGCTTCAATATACATAATGATGAAATAACAACAGAATACAAGTACTCCAATGTGAGCCACTTAAGATGAACACCTTGTCTCAATAGACACCTCGGAACTAACCAACATAGGGAGGCGAACGGTGTGCACGACTACATCAAAGAAAGAACGATCAGGATAGGAAATTACGTATTGGAAACGAAAAAGACAGTCCGCGTGATAGCAAAAGAATTTGGTGTTTCTAAAAGCACTGTCCATAAAGATTTGACAGAGCGTTTGCCACAAATTAATCCTGATCTTGCATTAAAGGTGAAGGAAATTCTAGAATATCACAAGGCGATTAGACACTTGCGAGGAGGAGAAGCTACTAGGAAAAAGTACAAGATTGAACCACAGGTAAAAGAGACGGAACCAAAGCCGGTAGGATAGGGATCAATTCTTTCGCTTTTGGTTATATCAAGTTGGAGGAGAAAATAAGCCTAAGCAGGTTTTGTTTTCTCCCTATTTACGTGAACAAAAGGTTGGTAAATTTGGTCTACGAATAGCTCCATAAGACAAATACGCTTCTCCACAAAAATCCCATAAATCCCCCAATTTTTTCTAATAAAATGCAGTTAATTGTTGAACTTTGTGGTAAAATATAATATTAGTAGGAATATGTAAAAAATGAAGTAATTTAAAGTAGGAGGATCTTGATTCATGTTTTCTAGGGATATTGGAATTGACCTTGGAACTGCCAATGTTTTAATTCATGTAAAAGGAAAAGGTATCGTATTAGATGAACCATCAGTTGTTGCGATGGACCGCTATACTGGAAAAGTACTCGAAGTTGGCGAGGAAGCAAGGCGCATGGTTGGACGTACACCAGGAAACATTGAAGCCATCCGTCCATTAAAAGATGGAGTAATCGCAGACTTTGATGTAACAGAAGCAATGTTAAAGCATTTCATAAATAAAATTAGTGTTAAAGGATTCCTTTCAAAGCCAAGGATGCTAATTTGCTGCCCTACCAATATTACGAAGGTGGAACAAAAGGCAATTAAAGAAGCAGCAGAAAAATCCGGTGGAAAAAAGGTTTACCTAGAAGAAGAGCCAAAAGTAGCAGCGATCGGAGCTGGAATGGATATATTCCAACCAAGCGGTAATATGGTTGTTGATATTGGTGGTGGTACAACAGATGTAGCTGTTTTATCAATGGGAGATATTGTTACCTCTGAATCCATTAAAATGGCTGGGGATAAATTTGATATCGAAATTCTTCAATACATAAAGAAGCATTATAAGCTTCTCATTGGAGAGCGCACAGCTGAAGATATTAAAATAAATGTTGCGACCGTCTTCAAAGATTCCCGAAATGAAGAAATGGAAATTCGTGGACGTGATATGGTATCTGGTTTGCCAAGAACCATTACTGTCTATTCAGCTGAAATCGAAGAGGCATTACGCGAATCTGTCTTTCTTATTGTACAAGCCGCAAAATCTGTTTTAGAGAAAACGCCTCCAGAGCTATCTGCTGATATTATTGACAGAGGTGTGATTTTAACTGGCGGTGGTGCAATGATTCATGGTATTGATCAGCTGCTTGCTGAAGAATTGAAAGTACCAGTTCTAGTAGCAGATGAGCCGATGCATTGTGTGGCAAAAGGAACAGGCATCATGCTGGAAAATATTGATAAGCTTGAACGCAGAAAAGTTGTTTAAGTAATTAAATACAATGTAGAATGAACCGATAAATAAGTATACCCATTATCAAAAATGATGAAACATAAAAATAAGGAGGAGAGCAGTTTGTTAAGAGGATTTTATACTGCAGCGAGCGGGATGATTGCCCAGCAGCGTACACAGGAAGCTCTATCGAATAATATTGCAAATGCGAACACACCTGGATATAAAGCTGATCAGACTTCTCTCAAGGCATTTCCAGAGATGCTGATGCAACAAATGGGCGGCAAAACCATCCCCACCTCCAATTCTTTTAATCTTCCTGTTCAAAACCCAATCGGTCCATTGAACACTGGAGTATATGTACAGGAAGCAGCGCCTAACTTCATACAAGGGGACGTACGTGAAACAGGAGTGTCGACAGACTTGGCCCTTGTAAACGGCACCTTACCTGACGAAGCGGGTGCTCTTCTGTTTTCCGTGCAAAATGCAGAGGGCGATGTTCGCTATACAAGAAATGGTAACTTCACGGTGGATGGACAAGGCTTCCTTGTGACAAATCAGGGGTATTACGTTCTTGACCAGGCAGGGAACACAATTCAGACAAATGGTATGGAATTTACCGTGACAGAAGATGGCCTTGTTCAGACAGAAGCTGGAGAAAGTGTACTTGGGATTTCCTATACAGACGATGCCAATGGTTTAGCGAAAGAGGGAAATGGCCTATACAACGGTGATGCAGATGCTGTGCCAGCTGATGCTACCTATTCCATTCAACAAGGCTTTCTTGAGCAGTCAAACGTTGATTCTCTACAGTCAATGACACGGATGATGGAATCCTACCGACTGTTCGAAACGAACCAGCGTGTGTTGCGGGCCTATGATGAAAGCATGGGGAAAGCAGTTAGTGAGATAGGAAGGCTAACATAGGTCGGATAAGGAGGAACATATGTCTAGAACAATGATCCAAGCAGCAGTTACAATGAATCAGTTACAAAGTAAACTTGATTTAATAGGAAATAATATGGCAAATAGCCAGACAACTGGATATAAAAGCCGACAAGCTGAATTTTCATCCCTATTATTCCAGCAAATTGACAATATGACTGACCCCGCCGGAGCTGAAGGGCGTCTTACTCCAGATGGCATTCGTGTGGGCTCAGGGGCGAAGCTTGGCTCCATTAATTTGGATTTTACTACGGGTAGTATAAATGAAACAGGTAGAGAGCTTGATGTTGCTTTGTTACAAGGTAATCATTTTTATCAGGTGCAAGTGACAGAGAATGGGACACCGGAAACCCGTTATACCCGTGACGGGTCTTTTTACTTAAACCCGGTAAATAATAATCAAGCGGTTATGCTTACAGATAGTGAAGGTAATCCAGTACTTGGCGAGAATGGAAGTATTGTCATTCCAGAAGGATTTGATTCTATCTCGATTGATGAATCTGGGCAAATAACTGTTAGGCGTGGAAATCAGGTGGAGAATGCTGGTTCTATCGATGTCGTAGAGATTGTACGACCCCGTTTACTTGAAGCAGCAGGAGAAAATGGGTTTAGGCTCCCTAATTTGGCTGATCTGGGTTTTGCTATGAATGAAGTAGTACAAGATCCTACCACCCAAAATCTAGTGAAAAGCGGAGCATTAGAAAATTCCAACGTGGATATCTCTAAACAAATGACTGATCTAATCTCGACACAGCGATCTTACCAGTTTAATTCACGAACGATTTCGATGGGGGATCAAATGTCTGGATTGATTAACCAACTTAGATCATAACACTATCTAAGGAATGCTCTCCTATGGTAAAATGCTAGGAAAGCACATGCGAGTCGTGTATATCAGGAAGTAAGGGAGAAACAAACCATGTCAACCGAACGAGAGGCGAAACAAGGTATGGAGCAGCAAACCCGAAAAGCATTTAAAAAGGGTGCGAAAAAAGAGACAACAGTGGAAGCAAACGAGTCCAAACAATCAAGAAAGAAGCAAAAAGCTGAGAAAAGTGGCGCTAAAACTAAAAAAAGAGCAAGATTGCGCATTTTCCCAATTTGGTTGCGTATCATTGTCGTCCTGCTTTTTGCTATGATCGCTCTTGTTGCTGGTCTGATGGTAGGCTATGGCGTAATAGGAGATGGTACGCCTTTAGACGCCTTGAAAACTGAAACATGGCGACACATTATAGATATTGTTACCAAAACGGAATAAAGCATCTCATCCTACCCGGGATGAAATGCTTTTTTAGTTATTTATTAAATTTTAAACGGCTCTCTAAGCTTTTGACAGTTACTTGGTTATTTTTTTCCCTGTTACGAGACGGTAAATTAAAACAACCAGGGCAATTACAAGTAGGATATGCACTAAGCCGCCTGCGACATCAAACGCAAAGCCGATAGCCCATAAAATAAGTAGAATAATTAAAATGGTCCAAAGCATGAGGTTGTCCTCCTTTCAGGTGTTGTTGCTTATTATTTATTGGTTTACTTTGATTAATACCTTATTTTGAACGGTTTTAAACTTTTCTTTGCTATACTATATACATAACCCCATTAAAAGATAGGAGAATTAACATGGAAATTGAACAAATAAAAGAGACGATTCCCCACCGTTATCCATTTTTATTAGTGGATAAAGTGTTAGAAATGGAAGAGGGAAAACATGTTAAAGCATTAAAGAACGTAAGTATCAACGAACCATTCTTTCAAGGTCATTTTCCAGAATATGCTGTTATGCCAGGAGTGTTGATTATTGAAGCACTTGCACAAGCTGGCGCAATGGCGATGCTTGGCATGGAAGAAAATAAAGGGAAGATCGGCTTTCTTGCTGGTGTAGATAAATGCCGATTCAAACGTCAAGTAAGACCTGGTGACCAGCTTGAATTAGATGTGGAAATTACCCGTTTAAAAGGACCAATTGGCAAAGGGAAAGGAATTGCAAAGGTTGCTGGCGAAGTCGCCTGCGAAGCAGAAATTACGTTTGCAATAAAATAAAAACCAACATTGGTATTAGGTTGCTCCAAATTAAGAATGTCACTAAATAAATTTCTAAATTAGAATGGAAAAAACCCAAAAGTAAATGTATCACTTCTTTTAAAATGGTTATGCTAAACGCGATAGCATACATTTTAAAGGAGGAAATGAAATGAATAAGAAGTTTTTATTAAAGCTAGGTGCTCCGTTATTAGCCATTTCTTTGGTTGCAGCATGTGGAACAGATGATGGAAATGATCCTGCTGATGAAGAGGCTCCAATGAACCAGGAAGATGATAATAACAATGAGAATCCAGTTGAAGAAGATAACGGTAATACAAATGATCAAGATGGTATGAATGGTGACGGCTCCGGTATGGAGGGAGATCCAGGAACAGACCAGGAAGATCAGGGTATGGATACAGAAGACGAGAATAAAACTGACGAAGAGGAAAACATGGGAGCAGGAAGCCAATAACCTTCTTTCGTCCAATTACATCTAGAATCTATAAGCAGAACACTTTGCTGATTGCCGTGGCGGTACAAAACCATAGGTTGGTCATAAAAAGGTGGTTCTGCTTTTCTTTTGTTACAGAACGAAAAAAGCGTGACTATACTCGCTGAGCGAGAGCCACGCTTTTCTGATGGAACACCCGTCTAATTACCTTACCCTTTTAGGTCAATTTGTTTACCGAGAGAAGGGTGTGGAGCAACAGGGCTTTCTTGTTGGAGCATTTTCATTAGACCTTGCCCTTGCTGTTCCATCATTTTCATTGAGTTATCCATTACGGCAATACCAGCATTGGAGCGAACGTGCTGATTAGCCATTGCCATAGAGAGTGCTGCAATATCCACGTAAATCCCCCCAAATTAAGTTAACTCTATTATATCATACATAATATGGAGAAGTTTACCTGTATTAAGAACTTAAGCATCTTTATCCTTTTTCTTCTTGTCCTCTTCTTTTTCTTCATTGCCTTGAGCTGATTCCATATCTTCAGATTGTAACTGAGAGTCTTGTTCACTATCCTTATGATTATTTGTAATGTCGTCCGTTTTTTCTCTGCGTTCTTGTTTGTCTGCCATGATTAGTCCTCCTTACAAATATTAAACTCATTATTTGTTTTTCCCGTTTTTCTTATACAAAAACATTCTACCGTGAAAAAGAAGGAAGTGGCCCATACTTCTGCATAATTACTTATTAATATGAAAATAATTAAATTTCAGAAAAAATAAATACCAAATCATGTTAATCCATAGTAAAATAGACACATACATACTTTGAGGGGAAGGGGTAAGAGATGGGAGGAACAATAACATCCGTATACATTATTACACCAAAAACGAAAGCAATTATTAGCCATGAATCGTCCTATTACAAATCTTTAATCTATGAAACGGGTAGAGAACGACATTCTATTCATAATCCAACGCAAATTATCGACAATAATTGTCTGATATTCGGTGCTAGCCATGAGGGAATTAAGAAGTCAGTGAAAGATATCCTTAGAGCATCGAGTAAGCTACCGATTCCTGTTATTCCACAGGAAGGTGTGTATATGATACCTACTGCTTCTTCCAAAAACAAAGACTGTGTGTGGATTTCTTACCATCAAATTGCTTCTTATGAACAACAAGGGGATAAGACTTATATTTCCTTTTTAGATGGGACCGGCATCTATGCTTCCACGACAGAAAGCTCCTTTGATATGCAGTATAAAAGAACAAGCCAGCTTATTGTACATTTAAATCGTAGCGTCATTTTCGGAAGAGCGGCCTTTCCATCCACTTAATGAGAGATGATAGCTAGTAAAACAAAGCGAAGGACCTATGTCTAAAACAGGCAAGCCCTCACAAAAGTGTAAAAGAAGTATAGTATTTCATCACACAAGTGTCATGATTCCATGACACTTATTTGTTTGTCACAAAATAGACACATCATAAAACTTGTGTAAAGAGGCTTTCAACTAGTAAGCTTATAAGGAACATAAAATGACTGACCAGTTAGTCAGTAAAATAACTGAAACTAATTATATATGTAATCGTACAAAGGAACAGGTGTTTAAATGAATGAAAAAAAGATGAAGCTGATAGAGACCGGAATGAGACTGTTTGCTCAGAAAGGATACCATAATACGTCTATTCAGGAAATAGCCAGCGAATCAGGTATATCGAAAGGCGCCTTCTACATTCACTTTAAATCCAAAGAGGATTTTATCTCCACATCATTTGAATACTTTCATCATAACTTATCTCTTAAAATGAATGAGGTTAAGGCCGAGAATAATGATCCAAGAGAAAGTCTTGCCAATCAAATAACGGTTTTATTTGATTTCTTATATAAGTCTAAGGACAGTATTATGATGTTAATTCGAGAGAACATCTCGATAGGTGAAGATACAGATAAACTGATGGAACACTTTAAAGTAGAGAATTTCAATTGGCTGAAAGAAAATATTACGGCCATCTATGGTGGAATAGCACAGCCCTTCTTAATTGATTTAGTTATCCAATTAGGTGGTTTGTTAGATGGCTATTTTAAGTGGATTGTGCTTGATCATGTATCGATTGAAATGGAGGAGGCAGGCGCCTTCATTGTCAGACGGCTTGATGATCTGATGGAAGGAATGTTACAACGACAGGAAACGGCTTTAGTTACGGTTAGACAGCTCCCTGAAAAATATAGTCAAGATGATAATGAAGAGAACATGCCATCTGTTGAAGAAATATTTGCCGCGCTTAGAGGGAAACTTTCTGATCTTTCAGTATCAGAAGAGGAAATAGGACGTTTAGGTGAAGCAATTAAAGCACTTGAAAAAGAATTTCAGAAAAAGGACCCGCAAGCAGTTGTTATCCAAGGGTTGCTTGCACATTTTAATTATCACCCTACTATAAAAAAAGAAAGTTATATGCTAAGCAAAATTGCAGGCATTAAGCTTTTACAATAAATTGTGAAGGAATGGAGAGGAGCTACATACATGAAAAGATGGATGATAGGTATTACGGCAGTTTTCCTAATTGGAATTTTAGCTGCTTGTAATCAGGATGAAGATACGAATCAAGAAGTGGAAAAAAGGGTTATTCCTGTAGAAACACAGGAAGCTAAGAATGACAATCTTGTTATAGAGAGATCTTTATATGGCAGGGCAGCGGCTAGTTCAACATCTCAGATTATGTTGCAAGCTGCAGGCGAGTTAGATTCCTTAGAAGTTGAAAATGGAGAGATGGTGGAAGAGGATGATTTGATCGCTACAATATCCACACCAGCAGGTAACCAAAATATAAGAGCATCCCGAGATGGTGAAGTGACACAACTTCGCGCAGCAGAGGGAGATATGGTAAGTGCGGAAGAACCATTTGCGGTTATTGCCGACCTAGATGAATTAAAACTTAATTTCACAGTGACTTCAGATGTTGTTGGCCTATTGAAAACAGGAGACACATATCAAGTCGAGGCAGCTGATAAGGAATACGAGGCAGAAATCAGTTCTGTGGATTCAATGCCTGGTGAAAATGGGTTGTACCCAGTACAGGCAACGCTTAGTAATGAGGAAAAGGATTTACTTCCTGGCGTGATTGCCTCCATGAAGATCCCAGAAGAGACAATTAGTGATGCGATTATTGTTCCTACAGAGGCTGTAAACCAAGAGAATGAAGAGTCCTTTGTTTTTCTTGTGAAAGACAATAAGGCCGAGCGGGTAGTCGTAACGGTACTAGAAACGCAATCTGAGAACACGGCAATTGAAGGTGATGTTTCAGAAGGTGACCAAATTATAGTAAGCGGCCATTTAGGGCTTACTGATGGTGATCAAGTGAGCGTCACGGGAGGGGAGTAAGTTTTGAAAATAGTAAATACATCCGTTAAGCGCCCGGTTGGCGTTATCATGATTGTTCTGGCAATCATTGCACTAGGAGTAGTTTCCTTACGAAGCCTAACGATCGATCTATTTCCCAAAATAGATTTACCAGTGGCTGTTGTTGCTACGTCCTATCAAGATGCTGCGCCAGAAGAAGTAGAGAATTTGGTCAGTCGGCCGATTGAATCAGCGGTTAGTACAGTAGAAGGTATCGAAACCGTACAATCACAATCCCAAGCTGGTTCGTCCTTGGTTGTGATGATGTTCAGTAATGGAACAGACCTCGATCAGGCATTGTTAGACGTCAGGGAAAGTATCGACCAGGTTAGCGGAGCATTGCCTGGACAATCAGGTGACCCTAGAATCATGCGTTTTAATCCTGATCAACTACCTGTCATGTGGGTTGGACTAACAGGGAAGGACACCGCCTCTTTAACAGAAGTTGCGGATGAGCAAGTAGTCCCTCTTTTGGAAAGACAAGACGGGGTAGGTTCTGTAACGGTTGAAGGTAGCAAAGAAAGAGAAATTCAACTTATTTTAGACCAGGAAAGTTTGCAACAATACGGTGTAACAGCCCAAACGATTGCCCAGACACTTGGGAGCACGAATCAAAATGCTTCTGTCGGAACGGTGGAACAAGGAAATAAAGATCTACAGCTTCGAATGACCGGACAATTTGAATCGATAGAAGATATTGAAAAAACGATTATCCAAACAGAAACCGGTACCACAGTACATGTAGAAGACCTTGCTAAAGTGGAAGACTCATTTAAAGAGGAGTCGAGTACAACACTTGTAAATGGAAAGCCTTCTGTGGTGTTATCCATTCTTAAAAAAACCGATAGTAATACCGTAGATGTTGCTACAACGGTGGAAGATAGTTTACAAGAGATAAAGGAGAATTTGCCAGCAGATGTTGGGTTGGACGTAATCATTGATACATCAGAATTTATTCAGATGTCGATTGATTCAGTTGTGCAAAACATTATCATTGGTGGTCTCATATCCATCTTTATCTTGTTGCTATTCTTAAAGAGTGTCCGAGCGACATTGGTTATTGGATTATCAATTCCAATCGCTATTATTGCGACATTTACACTGATGTACTTTACAGGAGAAACACTAAACATCCTTACATTAGGTGGCCTGGCGTTAGGTCTTGGTATGATGGTGGATAGTTCCATCGTTATTCTAGAGCACATATACTCTTATCGTAAGCGAGGGTACAGTCTCGTCGAATCGGCAACAAAGGGTGCATCTGAACTGGCACCAGCAGTTATTGCTTCTACGACAACAACATTGGTTGTATTCTTGCCAATCATTTATGTAGAAGGGATTGCTTCAGATCTATTTACGCCATTGGCTTTAGCGGTATCGTTCTCGTTAATTGCCTCACTCATTGTGGCGGTTACGCTAGTACCGATGCTTTCATCTAAATTGCTCTCAAAAGCAATGGAGGATAACGGAAGAAGGTATTGGTTTGACCGATTCTTAGGCTGGATAAACGACAAGTATCGCAGTGTATTGAAATGGGTGCTTGGTCATAGAAAAACATCCATTATCGCATCCATACTAGCGATCATAGCAAGTTTAGGCCTTATCCCATTCATTGGGGCAGAATTTATTCCATCGGCAGACCAAGGCCAAGTGGAAGTTCGAGTCGAGACAGAATTAGGGAGTACGCTTGAACATACCGAAAGTATTGTAGATCAAGTGAGTGAAAAACTTACAGATTTCGAAAGTGATATTGAAACCAATTATGTCAGCATAGGCGGAGGAAACGGCATTGGGGGCGGTGGAGGTAATACAGCCACTTATACGATGCAGTTAACACCATCAGGTGAACGTGAGGAAACTACCGCGGATATCGTGCAAGATATGGATAAAGCCTTGCAAGACATTGCCGGAGCAGAAATAACTGTAAGCTCTATGGATTCAGGAATGGGATCCGGGGACCCGATTCAAATTCAGTTAAACGGCCCAGAGCATGAGGTCTTAACAGAGCTTTCAGATCAAGTTGTAAGCAAAATTTCTGATATAGAAGGTGTGTATAATCCAGAAAGTGGGGCGGATGAGGGCATTCCACAAATGAACATTGTGGTAGACAAAGAAAAAGCAGCAATGTATGGATTAACACAGGATCAAGTCTCTGGACAAATCCAGTTACAATTTACTGGCCAAGTAGCCACACAGTATCGTGAAGCAGGCCAGGAAATGGATGTTACCATGATCTACCCTGAGGGAGAACGCTCAAGTATTAATGATTTACGAGATACTAAAATTCAAACGCCAAGTGGTGCTGTTATTCCACTTGAAGAGGTAGCGGACCTTGAAAGCATGCAGGGACCAGCAGCATTAACTAGGGAAAATCAACAACCGCAGCTGAATATAACCAGTGACATTTCGGGTCGTGATCTCGGGAGCGTAGTCTCCGATGTTGAAGCGGCATTGGAAGAGATGAACTTACCTGATGGTTACAATTATTCCATTGGCGGGCAAGCCCAAGATATGGCAGAGTCATTCAGCGATTTAGCATTAGCCCTGGTATTTTCTATCTTTCTCGTGTACGCGGTAATGGCAATTCAGTTTGAAAACTTCCTGTTCCCACTAATCATTATGTTTGCAATGCCTACGACAGTTGTCGGGGTGCTACTAGGATTATTTGTGGCAGGTATCCCATTAAGTATCCCAGCATTTATAGGGATTATTATGCTCGCCGGTATTGTGGTAAATAACTCCATTGTACTGGTTGACTATATTAATATTTTGCGACGAAACGGTAAAGATCGTTACGAAGCAATCTTAGAAGCAGGACCAAGCAGACTGCGCCCAATCTTGATGACAACATTAACAACTATCCTAGCAATGGTTCCACTTGCCCTCGCATTAGGGGAGGGAGCGGAAACACAACAACCGCTAGCTGTAACCATCATCTTCGGACTTGGTGTTTCAAGTATCTTTACACTACTACTCATCCCAGTGGTGTACACCCTGTTTGATGATTTAACATTAAAAATAACAAAAAGAAGAAAAAAGAAAAAAGGCTTAATTGAATAGGATAGGAGCTCTTCGCCTGATGGCGAAGGGCTCTTTTTTTTGGTGGTTAGAAGGGGGAGAGAGCATCTGCCGTGCGAGGGGGGACTTCGGCTGAGAGGGAAGAGGAACATCGGCTGAGAGGAAGGGAGTATCGGCCGTGGGAGGTGGGACATCGCCCGAGAGGAAGGGAGTATCGGCCGAGGGAAGAGGAACATCGACTGAAAGGAAGGGAGTATCGCCCGTGAAAGTGAGAACATCGCCCACGAGAGAAAGCATCGCCCACCAAGTCACCAACTTCATCAATCAGCACAAAAAAACAGCAGTCCCGCCTGACACGGAACTGCTGATTATTGACTTCACTTGCTATTCATTCTTCGCTACATCCCACCAGTGGAAGCCGTCTTTTTCTAACAGTTGGTTTGCTGCATCAGGCCCCATAGATCCGGAAGTATAGTTAGGGAAGTCTGCTTTCACCTCTTGCCATCTGTTTAGGACAGTGTCGATGAAGGCCCAAGAATGGGCAACTTCATCCCAATGTGTGAAGTTGGTTGTATCCCCAATCATGCAATCAAATAAGAGTTTTTCATAAGCCTCTGGGGTATTGATTCCACTAACGCCATTATTCGTGTAAGAGAGTTGGATTGGCTCTGCCATAGATCCCATACCAGATTTTTTAGCATTCAGGTATAATGTGATGCCCTCGTTTGGCTGAATATTAATGACAAGCAAATTAGGATGCTTTTCCGCCTCTTCCTTATAGTAAAGGTTCATCGGAATATCCTTAAACTCTACCACGATTTTTGTGCATTTTTCCGCCATTCGTTTCCCTGTACGAATATAGAAAGGGACACCAGCCCAGCGGTAGTTATCAATCATTACCTTGCCGGCAACGAATGTCTCTGTATTGGAATCATGAAGCTCATCCGCTTCTTCACGATATCCAACTAATTCTTTTCCTTTCATCGTACCTTTGCCATATTGTCCTCGTACGAAGTACTCGTCCACTTCCTCTGGCTCAAGTTGACGTAATGCGCGTAATGCTTTTACTTTTTCAGAACGTATTTCATCAGTGGTCAATTTAATTGGCGGTTCCATTGCAAGCAATGCTACCATTTGCAGCATATGGTTTTGGACCATATCTCTTGCGGCACCTGAATGATCATAATAGCGTGCGCGTTCTTCTACACCCAGCTCCTCGCTAGATGTAATTTGCACATTGGAAATGGATCGATTGTTCCACAAGTGTTCGAAAATACCATTTGCAAATCGGATTACTTCAATGTTTTGTACCATTTCCTTACCTAGATAATGATCAATACGATAGATTTGATCTTCATTGAATGCTACTCGAATTTCCTTGTTCAATTCTTTTGCTGATTTAAGATCATGACCGAACGGTTTTTCAATGACAAGACGTGTCCAGCCATCGCTGTTTTTTAAGCCATACTCCTCAAGACGATGGGCGATAGATCCGAAGTATTCCGGAGCCATGGCCAAATAAAAGATTCTGTTACCATCTGTTTTATATGTAGACTCCAAGTCGGTAATTAAACCATTAAGTTCCGTATAGGATTCAGCTTGTGTTACATCAAATGGATGGTAGTAAAAATGGGAAGTGAACTCTTCTGCATCCTCTTCCATAGAGAGTGCGTTTTGCAGAGATTCCCTGACATTTGTGCGAAATACATCATTGGTCCATGGTCTTCTTGCCAAGCCAACGACTGCGAAATCGTCGCCAATTTTACCACTCTTATATAATTTATAAATAGAAGGGAAGAGCTTTCGTTTCGCTAAATCCCCTGTTGCTCCGAAGATAACAATAACTGCTTTAGGTGTGTGTAGGTTAGTCAAAAAAAGCCTCTCCATTTCATTTGAGATAATACATAATTCTATAAGGAAAAAAATGATAAATCAACTAATCAATCCGATGCGATACACTAGGACGAAAAATTAGAGCGGAATGAAAGGTGTAGTATACCGCCTAGATAGGAACATTTTAATACAGTCATTTTGCTCTTTTGATTAGCTTTTACATAAGCTTAAAACCTATACAGCAAAAGTGAACGGTCTTATGGTTTTAACCAATCCCATGATTTACGAAAAAGTTGATTGACTACTTCTGAGAACATTAGACCAATGGCAATGCTACCAGCAAGCAGCATCACTTTCGCGGATAACTGAACCGCATGAAAGTAATCATTTTCTACAAAGTTACGCATCGCATCATAAGCAATGCCTCCTGGCACAAGTGGAATAATTCCAGAAACATTAAAAATAATAATGGGGGTGCGGTACAGCTTAGCACAAACATGGCTTAGCACTGCTACAAGCATCGCCGCAAAAACGGTAGCGGGTACCACATCAATGCCTTCTGCTACTAAAATATAATATAAAAGCCAACCGAACATGCCGACGAGCCCACATTGGATAAGGGCTTTTCGCGGGGCGTTAAATAAAATGCCGAAGCCAGCGGCGGCTATGAAACTAGTAATACATTGTGCGAATATCATAAAAAACACCTCATTCAAGTCAATCTCCTGTTAAATAAAGGCAAAGACCACAGCGACTCCCGCCCCGATAGCAAATGCTGTCAACATCGCTTCTACACCTTTTGAAACCCCTGCTACCAAGTGGCCAGCCATTAGATCTCTTACTGCATTCGTGATGTGCAGGCCAGGCACGAGTGGCATAACAGCCCCAATAATAATCTTATCCAGGTTTATTCCAATTGAAAAATGTAAACAAACTACCGCAAGAATGCCAATAACAAAGGAAGCGAAAAACTCTGCAAAGAAGCGCGTCTCAATGAGCTTTTCAAAGGCAATCATTGCGGCAAATCCAACTCCACCAGCTAAAAAAGCTGGCAGGAAATCCGGCCATTGTCCACCAAACATGATGGCAAAGCTGCCACTAACGAGAGCAGCAGCTATAATCAAAAGCCAAGATGGATACTGTTCTTTTGAAGAAGAAACGCCTTTTAATAAGAGAAGCGCTTCCCGTGGATCAAGACCTTCTGCTACAATTTGCCGAGATATACTATTTACTTCTGCTATTTTATGTAAATCTGTTGAACGCTTTGAGATACGGCGAAAGTGGGAGGCTTCCTCACTGTCCGTAGAAAAATTAATCCCAGTTGGGGTGGCATAGCTTTCTGCCTCAGTCAATTGAAAAGCAGCTGCCATTCGATTCATCGTATCTTCTACACGATAGGTTTCTGCACCACTCTCCAACATAATCTTTCCAGCGAGCATACATACATTCGAAATTACTCTCCGTTCATCCATTCGATTACCGCGCTTTCGTTTTTTGATATGATAAAAGTATAAGGGGTAGATAGCATAAAGAAAAGTATAAAAATAGAGAAGTGGCTAGAAATAAAGAAAGGGGGTAGAGGGTATAACTACAATAAAGCATCGGATTATAATCGCCTGGCTGCAGAAAAGAAGCAGAACCACTAGATATAACATGGTTCTGCTTCTTTGTGGATATTATCTGATTACTTGCTACTACTCGTATTTTTAGATTCGGTGATCTTTCCTAAGAAAAAACTGTCAACTTCACTTAATTTACCTCTCCAAAGGATATCTCCTTTTGAAGGTGTAGGCTTATTTCCCCCGAAATAGATTTGCGAGTTTTTCAGATGAATATATTCAGGCTGATCAGGGTTATCTTGGGATGCCAAGGATTCGCTCGTTTTTGCTAGCTGTTCACCGACTGTCTTGGAAATGTCATTCCCGTCTTCAAAAGACTTGCTTAATGTCTGAAAATAATCTTGTGCAGAGATTAAAGTACCTGAAACGAGTGCTCCATTTACGAGCAGGGAAATATCGAGATTAAAATCATGCTTATTGGAAGCTACCACAAAATAGGATAGTATATTATCTTTCATCAAGGATTCACTCATCATATCTCTCCTTTTTGCTCAAAATTTTATGCCTAGGAAGAGGTGTCGTCATTGCTTTCAATATTAGTCTCATCTTCGTTAGAATCAGCAGATTTCTTTTGCGCTTTTGTAGATTTTGTATTACTGGTAGATTTACCAGGTTTCTTTGTGGTCTTTTTACTTCCTGAAGCCTTTTTTCCCTTATTGGATTTCTTATTTGCATTAAGCTTAGGAGAAGATTTTTTCTCATCTTCTGTTTCTGTCTCGTTGTCTTCCTCTTCGTCGTCTTCGCTGTCATCCTGGTCTTCATTATCTTCTTGGTTTTCGCTGTCATCCTGGTCTTCATTATCTTCTTGCTCTTCACTGTCATCCTGGTCTTCATTATCTTCTTGATCTCCGCTGTCATCCTGGCCTTCATTATCTTCTTGATCTCCGCTGTCATCTTGGCTTTCATTATCTTCTTGATCTTCGCTATCATCTTGGCTTCCCTTGTCCTCGTTACGTTGAGCGTCCAAGAACTGATTCATTTTTTCTTCAAGTTTATCCAGCCTAGTTTGTAATGATTCGTTTTCCTCTTTTAATGCATCATACTCTTTATCCCGCGTGTCAGTATTCTGAAGCTCTTCTTCATCATCAGCTTCTGGTAACTCGAAGGATTCATCTTGATCTGTATCTGTATTACTATCTTCATCTTTCCTCTTCTTTAAAAGACTAGTAGTAGAGTCTTTTATGCTTTGGTAGGCATTTGTAGATTTTTCTTTTCCCGAATCCTTCAACGTACTTAATTTTTCTTTTGTAAGGGAGCCTATTTGATTCCCTTTGTTTACAAGCACTTCCTTACTTAAGTTAGTCATAAGTTTTTTCCTGTTCTGTGGTGCGGATAAATAACCAACTGTTGCTCCTACAACCCCTCCGGTTGCCGCTCGTTTGATTGCTCCACCTTTTTTGTCGCTAGTGTTTTTATCTTTGGTCATTATTTTCCCCTCCTGTTGTCTGTGCTGTAGATTTGTTTTTGGACAATTTATCCTCTAATGCATTAAGCCTTTCATGCAATTGTTTATTCTCTTGTTCTAAAGCTGTCGTTTTTTCCGTGGCTTTGGAAGACAGATATGGATCTGTTTCCCACCAATCCATTCCTATTTCTTTGGCTTTATCAACCGAAGAGACAATGAGACGAATTTTAATCGTCAACAGTTCTACATCAGCAATGCCTACGGAAATATCTCCGGCAATCACGACACCCTTATCTAATACTTTCTCCAGAACGTCAACAAGATTACTAGGTCCGTTGCCATGCTGTAATTGTTGTTCGACAGGCATATAGCAGCCTCCAATCTTTTACATAAGATTTCCTAATGGCCCAAGATCAATATTTAAATCCTCGGCATCCAGACCGAATATTTCTTTAAGCTCTTCCATCTTTTCTTCTAAATTCATAAGGGCAATGCCAAGATCTTCAATTTGCTCTTCAGTTAGGGTGCCACCTTCAACGCGTCTAATTGCGTGCCGTTCCACTACCTGTCTTAAAAGCTCTATGACGGTCATAACTAGTTGGGCAAGCCCGTCTTGGGCGCTGTCTGGGTCAAGGTTAATTCGTCCACTCTGTTTGCTGTCCTGTAGCATCGAGCAAATCCCTCCTTTGGTTGTCGAAATTATCTGAGGTAACCTCTGGATGATTATAGGACTGGACAAGTGTTTCTACAGAGGCTATCAGTACGCGTAAATCAAGATAGACTAGATCAACTCCTGCAATCGAAATAATTAAGTCACCCTTGATGGCAACCCCTTTGTCGAGGATGACATCCAAAATATCAATCAAACCTACTTCTTTATTAGCAATTGTTTCACGAGTTGTTGGCATAACTTTTAGCCTCGCTTTGTGAAAAGTCGGAGAAATGGTATGCCGGCCAAGGCCCTGTAGCTTCAATTCTCCACACTGTGTCTGCCTGCTCTTTTTCAAATCTCAAAATGATATTTATAAAGTTTTCGACTTTTTCCTTAGGCACCAAGTAGGCACTGTTCCAAACCATCTCTTCTTTAAGACCCGTCATATCCTTGTTCCAGTTTTTCTTCACGGTATAGTTTGTTGCAACGTCTTTTACTAATCGATGGAGGGTTTCTCCAAATCTGTCTTTTTCTTGGTCGAGCTGTTTACCAACAAGGGAATCAATCTTCTTTTTTTCGAAGAATTGTCTGCCTCGAGGAAGTTTTGTTATTTCTTCCTTCTGTTTTTCAATCTCAGGATCTGATTCTTTAATAGATTCACGTAGCTTTTGTTCATTACAATAGATTTTTAAGGTCCATTCCTCACTAGCATGAAGGGTTTGAAAAGAATCAGTAAGCTGTTTTTCGTTAGATCGGATAGTTTCGTAAAGGTTTGCTGTGTCCTCGTAAATTGTACAAAACTTCAATGGAATAAACGTATATTGTTGGTGAAGTGCTGTAATGGTTTCATGGTGATGAAATGCTTTATTTTGCAACCATTCCATGTCTTGGTTTAGTTTGCTTTCAATCGTTGCAGCATTATAATCATCTGCTGGTAACGCACATACAATGGCCGTTATGTCGCCAATTGGTAACGAATATATACTGCTTGTTCCGTCAAAACCTGTCAGATTAGATAAAGATTCCTTTTCCATTTCTTCTGTTGGCACAAGGCCGTATAAATAAATTAGATTACTCATTTTGATCCTCTTCCTTTTGCGTCGTAAGTGCTTCCCATTGTTCCATTTCTTTTTTCTTAGCCACTTCATAACGTAAAAGTAATTCTGTTTCTTTCGCTTTATACGTTTCTTCAGGTATTTCTTCCAATTCGTACATCATCTGCAATTGAATAAGCTTTTGCTGTATTGTCGGTAGGTCATATAGTTCCTTATCGACTTCTTCCTGTACTTTCTTGGCTATACCGATAATGGTTTTAATAGACCCTGTTACAAGCATCAGGCTTCCTCGACACTTAGACGAATATTGATGAAATTATAGGCTGGCCATGGACCAGTGTATTGAAAGTCTACTTTATCCTTCCACTGATCATGCCGTTCATTGACCAGTTCATCGAATTGCTCCTCTTTTTCGCGGTCGACTAAAAAGGAGGCATTTAATAAAATTTTCTCCCCTTGTGTCTCATTTGAAGTAGCTGCAGTTGCCTGGGATTTAAGAGGATGGTAAATGTTTTTTTGCACATCCTGTCTAAGGCTCGTGATAAAGCTTTTCGCTGCTCCGCCAAGCTTTATACGGTCATAGTACCCAGCTGCGGCTGATTTGCACTTTGTGGTCGCTGCCATTTTCCCCAGCTCAGGATCTTCCTGTACTTTCTTTTCTAGCCACTCTTTTTTTCCGATCACCTTTAAACCAACTTCAATTTTCCCCTTAATCTCTGGAAAAATTTCAGTAAACTGGCCATAAAGGTTTTCGAGTAATATTTGGACATCCTTCTCCGTTTTGAATACATTTCCAAAACTGATAGGGATGACTGTATCATTTGCTCCCATCACTCTTGAAACCATTGATTGGTGCATCATTAAATTTTCCTTGTTTGGGTGATAGATTTTCATGGGAGCTTCACAGGCAATCATTGCAGCATCTTGATATTGGACAGCGAAGGTATCCCTTGGAGCTCCATCAATTACGATGGGGCCATAATCAATTGGTTCGCTTGTTTGGACTGCACAGAAAATGTAGATTCCGGTTTGTTCTGTTTCGGTCATTTATCCTTCACTCCTTTACATACCATCGAAGGCATCGATTATTCAATCTTGCTTCGGTAGCGGATATCTAGGCGCTTAAATGAAGTTACCTCTTCTTCATCATTTAAAAAGACTTCATAAATACCTAGCATTTCATCCTTTGCGTATTTTCTCATATACTCTTTTTCTTCGATCACTTCGATCGTTACTCTCCAGCCATTCTCTTCTCCTTTTTCTACGGATGTAATTTTATGAGGGGGAGCAACGTTTGCTCTGAAAAATTCCGCTACATTATCCATTAATTCTTTAATAGCCATTGCATCCTCCAACTCCTTTAAATAAGGGGAGGACAGCAGGCACCATCCTACTGTTCTCCAAAAGTGAACATCACCATCTTTTGAACGCGTACTTATATACTGAATTGAGCATCTCGTTCATTTTGCTGTGCTGGTAAGCCTTCTTCCTCAACATCATCCCGAAGTAACCCAACAGCTTCTGCATAGCGCAACCACGTATCGACACTTGCGATGACAACTCTTGCCTCCACGGTTAAAATCTCGATACCTACTACGGAAACTCTCACATAGGCATCAATTACGATCCCTTTATCAAGAATTCGGTCAATAACCTCTGCTAAGCTTGAACTGTCTGTACTCTTTTGTACTGCCATTATTCATTCTCCTTTCGCAATCGATTATTTTGAACCTAATGTCTTTATATCCTTAGGTGACTTTATATTTGTTGCCTTCTTGATATCTGCCGTACTCTTCAGATTACTGATGCTTTTGATGTGGGAAATACCTTTTATATCATTCGGCCCTTTTAAGGTACGAGCTCGACCTTTGGTACGTTTGCCATTCCTTACTTTCTCCTGTAATGCTTCACCGGCTTCTTTGGCATCACTCAATTTGTCTCGAACAGCCAGCAGACTGTCCTGCATTGTTTCCTTCGCAGTTTCGGCTCGTGAATGGACCTTCTTATTGTTATTTTCTTTAACTTTTTTTAACTTGTTGGCAGCCGTTTCTGCTTGTGATCTTGCTTTCTCTTCTACTTTATCTTTCATAAGGTTTGTTGCTTTCTCCTGCACTTTGTCCTTTGCTTTCTCTTCGATCGCATCAGGTGTTTTTTCAAGTGCCTTCTTTGCAACCTTTTTAACTGTTTTCTTGACTACATCTGCCATTAAATTTCCCCTTTATGGTGGTGGGTTCCCAACCACCTCAAGTAAAGTATTTAACTTGTCTTCAATCCGTTGCAGATTGTTGTGGAGATTTTTATTTTCCTCTTTTAACTCCTCGTATTTTTCTTGAAAAGAATCTTGGTTGTTCTCCAACGCATCTGGATGGGTTTCCTGTCTTGGTTCGTGCAATTTTTCGGTGTACCTTTGGATGTAACCTGTTGCATTCTGGCGTAAAGCTAACATCGCCTGCTCTGTCAGCATATCCTGGGTAGTTCGTAATACCTCCCGTCCAGCAATTTTTAGCACGGAAGATTGACCAATTCGGTTCACGATTCTTTTACCATTTTCCGGACTGGCTAAGAGGCCAAGACCAGCTCCTACTATTCCTCCTGCAAGAGCATATGGGACAGATGGTTGCTGCTTTTGTTCCATCTTGTGTCTCGATACCGTTTTATTCTCCTTGTCACACACTTGCTTGCTCCTTTCTGGGGATCTAATTTATTAGCTATGAAGTTTGTTATCTATAGCCTTACGGAACACAGGCGAAACTCGGTATAAAGGCACATTTTAAATAAATACCAAATATTACATCAATTATTTCTTTGCTAGACATTTTTGAAATATAGAAAGAGGATAATATGGGGGGTACTCCGAAAAAGATGACAAAGGTTACTTTTTCGTTACACCTTTGTGTGTGGAGTTAAAAGAAGCCTACAGAAGAGTTAATCTTAACTCTCCTGTAGGCTTCTAAACTGATAATTAAATATCTATACTTTCCTGATTTGTTACGACAAGTAAGGTCTTCCCTTTATCTAATTCAACTTTTAATTGTTCAGACTTCGATTTATCAAAGCCAATCTCATTTAGTTTTGAACGTATGGTGTCCCCTTTACCTTTGAAAACATTTTTGAGTGCCGTACTAACGCCGATTACTTTTGCTCCGATTTTATTTGCATCGGTTTCTTTTCTTGCTCTGCGATCATGATCATTATCTATAGAAAGGATATAGATATCATCATCAGGTATACCATCGTTACGGAGTTTATCAACCGCTTCACTTAATTGGTCGTCGTTATGGTAAATTTTAAACTTAGGCTCCATTAAGGGTCCCTCCTTTTTGTAGAAGGTACCCTGCTTTTAAATAGGTCAAACCAGATCCAAAATGGCGTTTACTAATGGATTAATAGGAAAAAATAGAATTCTCGTTATGGCATCATCATAAATAAAGAAACGAATGCAATAATTGGCACCCCTAAAGCCAAAGCTAAACTAATCAGTGTAAATGATTGTACAATTGGCTTAGCCTCTGGTGTGACATCTACATTGCGTTGTAGAAAAATAAAGAAAACAGCGTAAGCCATAATGAAGAGAACAATGAGACCGGGAATATACAACTCTTCCACCGAGTTAACGGGCGTAAGATTTATGTAGCCGAACACGATTAATAATAGCGGGATGGTTTCGCTAAGTGCTACACCGATAAAAAATTTCTGTTGGATGCTTGCTTGTGCTGCAGGTTCTTCTTTTAGTTTTCCCACTAGTACTTTATAAAGAGTAAGTATTGGGAATGCAGCTAGAACAGCAGCTGCGACAAAATAATAGGCTACCATTTTATCCACCTCCTTTCAGCAACATGTTATAGTACGGCTTAATAGGATGAATGTTTCATTTTTTCACGGTAGAAAAGATAATGTTGCAGAGGGAGGTAATCGATAAAACAAGCGTATGACGCACTTTTTGAAGGAACTACGTGGGGTTAGTGATTGTTTCTAAAAAGAAACTTGCTTGAAGCTTACTTTTTTCGATATAATCTAGGAAAGTTCTACGGAAAAATAGAAGGGTCAGTCATCATGAATTATAGGAGAAATTTATGTTTAATTATGTCGACTTCATAATCGCATTTCTTATTGCAGCCATATCTTCCCTTGTGTTAACATATCCCGTTATAAAATTTGCTAACGTCATTGGGGCAGTGGATCTGCCAAACCACCGAAAAGTACATAAAAAAGTTACACCAAGACTTGGTGGCATTGCCATCTTCCTTGGTGCGTTTTTGGGTGCTCTTTATTTACAACCTAGCCATCCCCATCTACCGGAAATACTAATCGGTGCACTGGTTATCATTTTGACAGGCGCTTTGGATGATCGCTTTAGTATCCGGCCAGTGGTTAAGTTAACAGGCCAATTAGTTGCTGCTTCTTTTCTTGTTTCATCAGGCCTGATTATTGAAAAGCTTACCTTGCCTTTTTTTGGTACAGTCGAATTAGGCTTTGTTAGCGTGCTGATCACGGTTTTATGGGTCGTGGGGATTACCAATGCAATTAATTTAATCGACGGCCTGGACGGGCTTGCTACTGGTGTCACAACGATTGCGTTAATTAGCATTTTTATCATGGCGCTTATCGATGCCCAACTTCTTGTCGCCTATTTAAGTATCGTATTAATTGGCGCAAATCTTGGGTTTTTATTTCATAACTTTTACCCAGCAAAGATTTATATGGGAGATTCCGGGTCAAATTTTCTCGGGTATATGATTGCAGTCGTGTCGATGCTCGGGTTATTTAAAAATATCGCTTTGTTCAGCTTTATTATTCCAATTATTGTACTTGCAGTGCCAATATTCGATACCTTATTTGCGATTGTAAGAAGGGCCTATAATAAAGAAAATATTATGATGGCGGATAATAAGCATGTTCATTATCAGCTCCTTCATGCGGGGTACAGCCACCGTACCACGGTCCTCATTATCTATGGGTTCAGTGCCTTATTTGGGGCCATGGCGATTTTGTTTTCGAATGCGAATATTACGATTGCTTTCGTGATTACGCTGTTTGTTTTGGCACTTTTACATATATTTGCGGAGCTTGCCGGAATTGTGATGGGTGGGAAGCGCCCGGTTCTTGATTCAATCGGGAGATTATTTAAGAAGAAACGCAACACCGAGGGTTGAATAATTACCGAAAATAAGTACAACTTAGAAAATAGACTCTCAGAGGTTGATTAGATGACGTAATACCTTTAGGTAGTATATGCTAGAGAAAACATAGATATATTTAATAGAAAGAAGGAGTTCTAATGGCAAAACAACAAATTGGCGTTATAGGTTTGGCAGTAATGGGAAAAAACCTTGCCTTAAATATTGAAAGTAGAGGCTACTCTGTTGCTGTGTTTAATCGCTCACCAGAGAAAACAGAAGCGTTTTTAAACGAAGAGGCAAAAGGAAAGAATTTTGTCGGAAGCACAACGATTGAAGAATTTGTTCAATCACTAGAAAAACCTCGTAAGATTATGCTCATGGTGAAAGCAGGTCCTGCAACAGATGCAACCATTGAATCATTGAAACCCCACTTGGCAAAAGGGGATATCTTAATTGATGGCGGAAACACGTTATTTGAAGATACGATCCGCCGTAATAAGAGCTTGAGTGAATCCGGTATTCATTTCATTGGAACAGGCGTATCAGGTGGAGAAGAAGGTGCACTTAAAGGCCCGTCTATCATGCCAGGTGGCCAAAAAGAAGCCTATGATTTAGTCGCACCAATCTTTGAAGCTATTGCAGCAAAAGTAGATGGTGATAGCTGTACCACGTATATCGGGCCAGACGGTGCCGGCCATTATGTGAAAATGGTGCATAACGGAATTGAATATGGGGACATGCAATTAATCTCAGAAGCCTACTTCATTCTGAAACATGTACTAGGCTTGGACGCACAGGAGCTACATGAGGTATTCACCGAATGGAATAAAGGCGAGCTTGACAGTTATTTAATTGAAATAACCGCGGATATATTCACGAAAAATGATGAAGAAACAGGCAAACCAATGGTTGATGTTATCCTTGATAAAGCCGGCCAAAAAGGTACCGGAAAATGGACAAGTAAAAATGCCCTTGATTTAGGGGTGCCACTTCCATTGATCACAGAATCTGTATTTGCTCGTTACATTTCCTCATTAAAAGAAGAACGCGTCCATGCTAGCGGTGTTATTTCAGGACCAACACCTAAAGCCTATGATGGAGACAAGAAAGAGCTTATCGAAGCAATTCGCAAAGCTTTATATATGAGTAAGATTTGTTCGTACGCACAAGGTTTCGCTCAAATGCGCGCACAGTCTGAGGAAAATGGCTGGGACTTAAACTATGGCGATATTGCCATGATTTGGCGCGGAGGTTGTATCATTCGTGCACACTTCCTGCAAAAAATTAAAGATGCCTATGATCGTGATCCAGAATTGAAAAATCTTCTGCTTGATCCATACTTCAAGGAAATTGTCGAAGGCTATCAGTCAGCACTTCGTGAAGTGGTTGCTGTCGCGATTAAAAACGGAATTGCTGTTCCAACACTGTCTAGTGCTGTTGCATACTTTGACAGCTACCGTAGTGAGGATCTACCAGCAAACCTTATCCAAGCACAGCGTGACTATTTTGGTGCCCATACGTTTGAACGAAAAGATAAAGAAGGCGTATTCCACCATAGCTGGTTCTAAATCGAATATATAATGAAATAAAACCCGACAACTGCGAAAGTTTGCAGCTGTCGGGTTTTTTACATTTGAAATCTATTAAGTTTATTAATAAGGTAAAGGGACAGTGGTGAATAAGGAACCACACCAAAATAAAAAAGCCTACCATCATTCGAAATCTAATCGAAAGATAATAGGCCATTTCATTAGCTGCATACTTTTTTAACTGTTGACATGAGGGCAAGAAAGGAAATACTATTTCTGCTTTTTGTGTTCACTTACACTTTTTTCTTGATAATAGTCTTCATTTAATGCTTTGAGCAGAGACACCATCATAAACAATAAGATAAAGGCAAATGGAAACGCGGAGACAATGGAAGCTGTCTGTAATGCGCCTAGGCCACCAGAGTAAAGTAAGATAGCGGCAGTTGCTGCTTGGATGATACCCCATACCATTTTGATTCGGTTAGGTGGGTTGAGGCTTCCATTTGTCGTCTGCATACCCAAAACAAAGGTTGCTGAGTCAGCTGACGTAATAAAGAAGGTAGTGATTAACAGAATTGCCACTACGGTTAACACCGATGCAAATGGGAAAGACTCAAATAATGCAAATAATGTTTCCTCTTGTGCTAATTCCGTTAACCCGTTTGTTACACCATTGAGTTCTTGAAAGAGAGCGGAACCCCCGAAGACTACAAACCATAATGCACAAACAATACTTGGAATAAAGAGAACACCAATGACGAATTCACGAATGGTCCTTCCTTTGGAGATTCGAGCGATAAAGGTGCCCACAAATGGGGACCAGGCAATAAACCAAGCCCAATAGAAAACAGTCCAGTCTTGAATCCAACCATTAAGATCCTCGTCAAAGGAACCTGTTTGGAAGCTGAGCGCGGGTAAAGACTCCATATAGGAACCAATTGTTGAAATAAATGTGTTAAGAATAAATCCTGTTGGACCAATAATTAAAGTTAGTAGAAGCAATAATGCTGCTAGAATTAAGTTCGTATTACTCAAATATTTAATCCCTTTACTAATACCCGTCCAAGCAGAAAACATGAACAACACGGTAACAATGATAATAATGATAATCTGAGTATTAAAGTTATTTTCAATACCAGAAACAAAGGACAAACCACCACTAATTTGTGATGCGCCCAACCCAAGTGAGGTGGCAACACCAAAAATAGTTGCGAATACGGCGATAATATCTATGGTTTTGCCAATCCAACCCTTTGTTCTTGCGCCTAGTAATGGTTGGAAGGTTGCACTAATAAGCCCTGGCGCACCTCTTTTAAATTTAAAATAAGCGATAGATAATGCGATGACAGTGTAGATAGCCCATGTGTGTAATCCCCAGTGAAACACAGAATAACGAAGTGCATTCTTAGCTGCTTCGACACTTTCTGGGTCTGCCTCAGGTGGGGAAGCATAGTGCGTTAAAGGTTCGGCAGCCCCCCAAAAGATGATACCGATTCCCATTCCTGCACCAAACAACATGGCAAACCAGGTGATTTTATTATATTCAGGTTTATCACCCTTTTTACCTAAACGCATCTTACCAAAGCGACTAAAAATAAGGTAGATGGAAAAAATTAAGAATATAGAGACCGAAACAATATAGAACCACCCAAAATTTGAAGTCAAAAAGCTTTGTGCTTGCGAGGTGATATTTTCCAAGTTCTTCGGAGCAAAAACCCCCCATAATACAAAAATTGCTGATATAAATAATGATATCCAAAAGACTTTACCGATCTTAGCCATAAATACTTCATTCTCCTTCCAAATAATAGGCCTATACGATTACTCTACCAATAAAAATGTATTTGGTAGCTTCATAAAAGTTCACTACACATTATAGTATATTTAATAAAATAGATAGAACGACCCTTCTATTTTTAACATAAACGTAGATGGGAAATCAACCTCTGTAATTAAATTAACTAGCTCATTTAACGTGAAAATCCAAGAAGTTCACGATTGCACAAACGGAGAAAAGGTTGCATTTAACAGCTGTGTTATGAGCAAAGGTATCTATTTTACCTATGCTAAAAAGGTTTGACTGTAAGAGGAGGATCTTGTTAATCTATAAGCTAATGGTTGGTCTACTTTTTCCCGCTTTAACTGATAATAAGGCTCTAAGTGGGGGGATCTTCTGCAAGTAAAAAAGTATAATTCATTCAACTAACATTAGGTGGGCAAGGTAGTAAAATTACTCACCAAGTGAAGGTTTACTTTATTTAAGGAGAAATTAATTTTATGAGTCGATCTACTAAAAGAGAAATATTACTTAACGTAGCTGAACGCTTATTCTATGAACATGGTTTTCGTGGCGTAGGATTAAAGCAAATTATTAGTGAAGCAAACATTGCAACCATGACGCTATATAATCATTTTCCTTCAAAAGATAACTTGGTTGAGGAAGTATTGAGACAGCGAGAAGAGCGATATTGGTCCTATTTAGATTCAAATGTAAAGAAAGATTCTATTTCTCCTTTCGTACTCGCAGTTGAGGCACATGGCCGTTGGTTAAAGGAACAATCCTATAAAGGTGATATGTTTTTAAGAGCTATTGAAGATTATGCTGGGGCAGATAATGAAATTGAAAACATAGCAAGAGGCCATAAAGCGAAATTACTTCAGTACTTTCAACAATTGGCTCAAAGCAAAGGAAAAGACAATAAAGAGGATTTAGCCAACCAAATTACGTTACTGCTCGAGGGGACGACATCTATGACTACATTGATTGGAGCAGAAAAAGCAACAGAGTATTCCATTGCGATGGCGCGGATTCTTGTTCAACAATCATCTTAAAATAAAATTAGCGATTGTAGGAACCTATTTATATTAATTTAACGTCAGGTGAAATACGAAATAGATAAGTATCTGCTATTTCCGATTTTATCTAGTAGTGCTTTAGATGGAGCAACCCTGTGCGTTCTATTAAATAGATGGACTTCCTTTTTTAATACATAATGAACAGTTAACGAGGAGGAATTGTAGTTAAATTTAAAATAAACAGACTTCTTACCCAGGACTATTGGCGCTATTACAATAGTCTTGTTTTCTGTATGATATTAATATCTGAATATTATGTCACGAAACATTCAGAGAAGGAGGAACTTTATATTTAGTAGATTACTATTTTAGAGGGGGAGAGAAATGCGTAGGAAAATTGCCATTATATTTTTAGCAGTATTAATGGTCTTTAGTAATTTCGCGATGGTAAGTGCAGCGGAAAAAACACTGCCACAGAATGCGAATAAAAAGGACAAGGCCAAAACAACAGAAATGAAGGAAACAGAGGACCCTGATAAGCAAGTTCGGGTTATAGTAGAAATGGATGACGAAGCGCCAATTGAAAAGGCTACTAAAAAAGGTATTATGTTTAATACAATGGGCGAATCTGAGAAACAGAAATTAACGAAAGCTGCCAAATCAAAACAAAAGGCAGTAAAAGAAGAGATGAAGAAAAAGAAAGTAGAAGCAAAATACTTACAAGAATTTACTACGGTCGTCAATGGTTTTAGTGCGGAAGTAAAGCAGGGCGATCTCGAGCTTATTAGAGAACTTCCTGATGTTAAAACGGTTTCTATCGTGACAGAGTATGAACAACCAAAGGTACAACCGGAAATGAAGTACAGTAAAGAACTCGTAGAAGCACAAAAGGCTTGGCGAGATTATGGTTATAAAGGGGAAGGTATGGTAGTCGGTATTATTGATACTGGCATTGACTATACGCACCAGGATATGGTTCTTTCCGAAGATGTTGAGGGTGGACTGTCAGAAGAATTTGTTCAGGACACAATCAGTAACGAAGGGCTTCCAGGAAAATACTATACAGAAAAAGTGCCATATGGCTATAACTACATGGATGAAAATGATGAAGTGCGTGAAATCCATAGTGGGGCAAGCTATCACGGAATGCACGTAGGCGGAACAGTTGCTGCGAATGGCGACGAGGATAACGGTGGTATTCTAGGGATTGCTCCTGAAGCACAATTGCTTGCATTAAAAGTATTCGGCAATGATCCGGAGCTACAAACAACCTATGGTGATATTTACATTAAAGCGATTGATGATTCTATCAAGCTTGGTGCCGATGTATTAAATATGAGTCTTGGATCACCATCCGGTTATGTTGATGCGGATTCTCCTGAGCAACGCGCCGTATCCCGTGCAGTAGACAATGGAATTCTAATGTCCATTTCTGCTGGTAACTCCGCATTGTTTGCAGATGGTTTCTTTTATCCATATGCATCCAATCCTGATTATGGGGTAAGTGGTTCTCCAGGGGTGGCAAATGATTCCACACAAGTAGCCTCTTATGAGAACACGTTTATGGAAGTAGACGCATTACAATATAGCATTGATGAAGAAGCAGGTACAGCAGCATTTCTATCTGCAGGGGATACTTTCCCTTCGACAGACGGAGAAGCATATGAAGTCGTAGAAGCTGGGCTAGGGCTTCCCGAGGACTTTGAAGGAAAAGATGTTGAAGGTAAATATGTCTTGATTCAGCGTGGAGAGATTGCCTTCACAGAAAAAGGACTTAACGCTCAAAATGCAGGAGCAGCAGGGGTAATTGTTTACAACAACACAGATGGAATTGTAAATATGGCCTCAGATCCTTCTATTACAATTCCGTATCTATTTATGCTGAAGAGTGATGGAGACAGATTAGCAGAAGCGGTTCAAAATGGACAAGCTGTGACCGTTTCATTTGATGGAGAAATGACAAAAATGGATAATCCAGATGCTGGGAAAATGAGTGCATTTTCTTCATGGGGATTAACACCAAACCTTGATTTCAAACCAGAAATCACAGCACCAGGTGGTCAAATTCTTTCTACATTAAATGACAATCAATATGGATTGATGAGTGGAACCTCCATGGCAGCACCACATGTTTCAGGCGGAAGTGCGCTTGTACTTCAGCGTGTAGATGAGGAATTTGGTTATGGAAATGCAAACCGCGTTAACCAAGCGAAAAACCTAATGCTAAATACTTCCAAACCAGTTGATTTTGATGGTGCGCCTGTATCACCACGACGTCAAGGTGCAGGATTGATGCAAATCCATGCTGCATTATCAACGCCAGTTGTGGTAACAGAGTCAGCTTCGAATGAAGCGAAAGTAGCGTTAAAAGAAATTAATAGTAATGAAGTAACATTCGAATTAACCGCAGAAAACTATTCAGATGAAGCAGTAACCTATGATGTCTCTGCAAATGCACAGACAGATACACCAGTTGATGGTGGTGGCGTCCTTGTCACTGCACCAAATATGTTTGGTGGAAATGATCTTGGCGACATTGCTACAGTAAACGGCGAAGCCTTATCAACCGTAGAGGTGCCAGCTAATGGCCAAGTAAGCCTTGAAGTAAGCGTTGATCTTAGTGAAGTCGATGCTTCACTAGCAGAAATTTTCACAAACGGGTATTGGGTAGAAGGGTTTGTTACCTTTACAGATCCTACTGACACAAATCCAGAATTAACCGTTCCTTATGTTGGATTCAAAGGTTCTTGGGATGATGCGCCAATCTTTGATACACCATTATGGGATGCAATGACGTTCTATGGCATGACAGGAGTTGTTACGAATACCGGGGACGATAGCTATGGATTCCTTGGTGAAAACCTAGAAACCGGTGAAACAGACCCAGAAAAGATTGCCTTCTCACCAAATGGTGATGGCGTCCAGGATGACGCATTGCTCATCTTGTCCTTCTTGAGAAATGCGAAGGAAGCAAAATTTAATGTTCTTGATGAAGACAAAAAAGTCGTACGTACGATACGCTTAGAATCAGATCTTCGTAAAAACTATTATGACGGTGGAGCAGCACCTGAATATTCCTTGTCTGGTGAACGTACATGGGACGGAAAGATCAACAACAAGCTAGCTGAAGATGGACAGTACTATTTACAAGCAGCAGCAGTGATTGATTATGAAGATGCTGAATGGCAAACATTGGAGCTGCCAGTCCTTCTTGATACAACGGCTCCAGAAGTCGATGCGACCATTGATGAGAATGGTGAAGTATTAACTGTTGCTGTAGATGATGGAGAAGGAAGCGGGTTAGCTACATGGGATGTATTGGTTGACGGTGAATCTGTACTGGAAACACCTTATACAGAAAGTGTAACAGAGCATGAGTTAACAGACTTTGATGAAGACAGCACTGTAACTGTAGTAGCGACAGACTATGCAGGAAATGAGCAAGAAGAAGAAGCAGTAGTCGAAGAACCTGCAGATACAACTGTACCGGATTTACACTTACTAACACCGGAGTTATTAGAGGCATATGATTCAAGAGACGTAGTCTTTTCCGGATATGTAACAGATGCATCTGGTGTAAAAGAAGTAACAGTTGATGGGAAAAAAGCAGAGCTTGTTTATAACGAAGAGGAAGATCGTTATGACTTCTCTTTAACCCTTTCACACAAAAAGGATGACTTCTACTTCCGTCATATTAAGGCAGTAGACAACGCAGGAAATGAAACGGAAATCGGCAGAAGGTATTTTGTTGATACAGCAGAAGCAACATTAAAAGTAAAAGCACCTAAGAAAACAAAAGAAGATAGCGTAACAGTTTCAGCAACCATCAAAGATAACTTTGATGATATTAATTTCTATGTGAATGGCAATCACGTATTTAGCCACGACCTCTCAACGCCATACGGCAAAAAGAGCTTTAAAGAGAAAATCGAAGACATTGAACTCAATCTAGAGGATGGAGAGAATGTATTTGAATTTAAAGTAGTAGATCTTGCCGGGCATGAGACAGTGGAAGAAGTTGTGATAACAAAGCAAGTGAAAAAGAATCCAGGAAAAGACAAAGATGAAGATAAAGACGAAGATAAGTATGATTTAGTAGGATATATCTTTGAACGAGTATTCTCCTTTATCGGCAAACTTTGGAATCTTTTCGGATAAGTAATGATGAAAACCAGCATTCCGTATAATAGGATGCTGGTTTTTTATTTGGGGATAGTAGGGCTAGCGAGAGAATTGAGCGGATCGGTTGAGTGGGGGAGTTTAATCGACTAAATCGGGGAGTCCATCAATCAAATCGGAGGATCAATCAATCAAGAAGCGCATTCAATCGATCAAATCAGAGGATCAATCGATTAAGAAGTGCATTCAATCGATCGAGTCGAAGGATCAATCAACCTAGCAGCGAATTCAATCGATCAAGACGGAGGATCAATCAAGAAGCGCATTCAATCGATCAAATCAGAGGATCAATCAACCAGAAAGCACAATCAATCGACCAAGAAGCACAACCAATCAACCAAATCGCCCACTCAATCAACTTGTCCTCCTTCTATTCACCACTTAATTCTGCAATTAGGGAGGCGAATATTTTAAATTCAGGCAAATATAAATAAAATTGCTTGTTATTTACCTTGGGGAAGATTCAAAATTAATATGCCCTTAAATGTTATTTGATACTGTCTCATGCTTACTTATGCGGAAATAGCTTAGAAATTATATGTTTGGTATAATTTTTTAGATGGTAGACGAAACTTGTAACTGCCAAAATATATTTAAGGAGACCAATTATGGATGAAAGAACGACACTGAAAAAATCATTAAAGGCACATTGGGTATGGGCAATCGCCCTTGGCTCATCAATTGGGTGGGGGGCATTCGTACAGCCTACAACTTGGATGACCACTGCTGGTCCAATGGGAGTCATCCTCGGCTTTGGAATTGGTGCTATTTTAATGATGTTGATCGCTGTAAGCTACGGTTTTCTGATTAAAAGTTTTCCAGTATCTGGTGGGGAGTTCGCTTATGCTTTTATTAGTCTTGGTAGAACCCACGCATTCATCAGCGGCTGGTTTCTAACGCTCGGTTACATATGTATTGTAGCTTTAAATGCTTCGGCGTTTGCGTTAATGTTTAAATTTGTTTTTCCTGCACTTATAGAAAATCTTCATTTATACCAAATTGCAGGCTGGGATGTTTACGGAATGGAAATTATTATTGCATCTGTTGCATTAGGTGCGTTTGGTTATTTTAACGTCCGTGGTAGCGGTATATCTGGTCGGATGCAGTTTGTCTTTTGTACGATTATGATTCTTAGTATTGTAGCCATAACGTTTATGGTTGGAGGGCAACCAGGAGCGGGATTGTCCAATGTTCAGCCGTTTTTCCCATCTGATACGACGGCATTTGCGGCAATTATTTCGATTGTAGCGATAGCGCCGTGGGCATATGTTGGGTTTGACAATGTCCCACAGGCTGCAGAGGAATTTCATTTTTCCTCCAAAAAAGCCTTCTCCTTAATCATCTTAGCCATTTTCTTTGCAGCAGTGCTGTATAGTTTAATGATCATTGCTACGGCTATGATTCGTCCATGGCAAGAACTTGTCTCGGAATCCCATGTTTGGGGAACGGGTGCCGCTATTGAAGAACTATTAGGGACGATGGGACTTGTCCTGCTGGTAACTGCTTTGACAATGGGTGTGTTTACTGGGCTTAACGGTTTCATCATCTCTTCAAGTAGATTACTGTTCGCTATGTCTCGTGCGAAAATATTACCTGAGGCATTCTCTAAGCTTCATCCGAAACATAAAACACCATATGTCGGGATCATTTTTACAGTAATTGTGGCAATGCTTGCTCCATGGTTTGGCCGTGAAGCACTGCTTTGGGTCGTGGACATGTCTTCGATTGGCGTAACCATTGCGTATTTCTATACTTGTTATACTGCGTTCTCCTTGTTTAAAACAAAGAAAGACGCTACCTTTAACGAGAAAAAACATACTGTTTCACCGTTGAAAAAGGTAATCGCTGCTATTGGAATGTTATCAAGCCTCGTATTTCTCGGTTTGCTACTAATCCCAGGGTCACCAGCTTTTCTTGGAATTGAGTCTAGAATTGCGCTAGGTGCCTGGATTGTACTGGGTCTAATCTTCTACCTTGTAAAACGGAAAGAGTTTAATGCAATACCAGAAGAAGAACTTAACTATCTCATTACCGGTTCAAAAGAAATTGAAGCGAAGAATCGGGTATAATAAAAACCTGGTGATATGTGGGATATCACCAGGTTTTTTTACGTGTTAAATAAGTGATAGGTAGCAATTACGCCATAGTTAAAATGTTGATGTTTTAAGTATAAAAAAACATACCTATTCACTAAAAGACGATCGAATGCTAGTGTTTCGGATAAAATAAGTCTACTAAATTCTTACTGGACTCCCCCTTGGAATAATGATTCCACTCCTCAGCAAACTTTTCAATTTTTGATACTGGATAATCGTACTGTTTGATACATGAAATCAGTTCTGCAGTGTTCTCGACAATTGGACCGGGCACAAGGGAGGTGTAATCCTCCCAGAAACCTCTTTCCTCTGCATATTCCCCTAAATCGTACGCAAAGAACACTATTGGCCTTTTCAGTAAAGCATACTCAAATATTACGGAAGAATAGTCTGTTATTAAAATATCTGTGACACATAGCATATGATTGATCGTAGTATTGGTGATTTCAAAGGCAAAACCTTCGTATTGCTGGTCGATTTTCCATTGAACGGTAGGGTGAGTTTGAATGAAAAGAATATATTCCTGCGAAAAAGCATTATATAAAGCCGTTAGATCTATTTTCAAGTGTTTTCCCGAGGGACCGTTTCGGTATGTTGGGGCGTATAAAAGAACTTTTTTATTCTGCATAGCAGGGTATTTGGCAATTATGTTTTCAACTGCCTCTCTCTGTGCATGTTGATCAAAGAAAAAGTCTGTCCTCGGAATACCAGTACGTAACAGATGACGCTTGTCCAATCCAAAGGCGGAGCAAAATATCGACCCCATTTTTTCAGATCCTACTACCACGAAATCCATTCTTTTATATACCTTCACAAAGCGTCGATACGTGCGCTGGGATCGATCCTTAATTGCTTGATCTTTTAACCCAAACCGTTTAATCGCTCCGGCTGCATGCCATAGTTGAATACAGTAAACGTTTTTACGGAAAGCAGAAGCGGCAAGAATACCATAGTAGTTATCTACAAATACAATTCGAGAAGTAGCTAAATGGTAAATAGCTCGGAACCAGTTAAAGGGGTGTTTTGCCTTAAACGGTATCACTTTTTTACAAGGATAGCCGTGCAAGCTTTCCGTACACCGTGCCGTTTGTAATATAACGCACTTTTGCTCAGGACTGTTTCCCAGTTGCTGAAGTGTAAACCAGACATTTTGCCCAAACGAAGCAATAAAGGTCGTTTTATTTTTCTGTAGCGGAAACAGTTTAAAGAGTGTAAAGAAAAAGCGGAAAACATGAAGGTACACATAAATGAGGAATTCTCTACCCATTTTTGTTTAAGTCCTTCTTAATTTGCGTTGTTGAAATCCCGGTAGTTCTTGGGAGGTATATAACTTCACAATGTTCCTTTAAATAATCAAACTCCCCTTCCCAGTCATTTCCCATTACAAACGTATCAATAGAGTAAGATGCTATATCCGTTATTTTTTGTCCCCATGTATTTTCTGGTATTACTTTATCAACATCTTGTAGTGCTTCTAAGATGTCTTTTCGCTGTTCGAACGTATAGTAGGCTGTTTTCCCTTTCATCGTGTTGAATTCATCCGTAGAGAGCCCGACAATTAAATAATCTCCTAACTGTCTTGCTCTATTTAGCAAACGTATATGGCCAGGGTGTAAAATATCAAATGTTCCATATGTGATGACTCTTTTCATTTTTAGAACCTCCATTATTAAGTATCGCTTTTTCAAGTAATTACGTACATAATATGTGAATTTACAAATTATTTACTTCTACCTAATATGCACTTAATAATCCCCGTTTATAATGAAATTAATCGAGGAGGTAGGCAACAACTCGATAATAACGGAATAAAAAGGAGAAATGCTCAATGAATATTAGAGGGATAGGCCACAGAGGTTACCCTGTTAAGTATCCAGAAAACACGTTATCTTCTTTTCAAGCCGCGATTGATTTAGGATTTTCACATATTGAGTTGGATGTTCATCTTAGTAAGGATGGGGTCCCAGTTGTGATGCACGACTATAACATCGACAGAATGACAGACGGCAGTGGGGAAATCAGGGAATATACGGTGGATCAACTGCAGGAGTTTAATGTTGGTGAATTCGAGAAAATTCCGACCCTAGAAGAGGTTTTACGCTTAGCTAAAGGTCAGATTCATGTGTCAATTGAAATGAAAAACACAAAATTATATGACGCAGTGGAAGAGAAAGTATGTCGTATCGTTCAGAAGCTACAAATGGAAGAAGAAGTATATGTGATTTCTTTTGATCATAAATCCCTTGCTAAAATGAGAGTACTTTCCTCAGATATTAAAATTGGACCATTGGTTACAAAGATGAAAAGGTCACATTTGCGCTTAATTGAGAAGCTGGATGCAGAATATATCGCTGTGAAATTTGATGGTCTAAACGAGAAATATATTAATAAATGCGAGCAAATGGGCGTACAGGTAGTTGCTTGGACAGTAAATAGTATTGAACAAATGCAGCGTTTAAAAAAATTCCCTTCCATTTTAATTACGACAGATGAACTTGAGAAATATAAAGCATATAACGCAACTTATGCTGACAATCTAGAACAAGTCATCATTTAATAGTTAGATTTTTAGAGAGTGTAAACAACAAAATGGATAATGCTCTTTAAGGGCATTTTTATTTTGTACATTTTGTAGAGGAGCAAGAGATTGGTCCTTATTTCGTGATATTAGTTTAAGTGCGAGTTCAAAAAGGAGGATAAAAAGGACCGAGAAGTTCGAGGCGGTGTAGCTTTGAGTACCGGAACGTATGCAACTAATGCGTGAGGAACGGAAAAGCAAGCCAACAAAGAAATTCGATGTGTCACTTTTACCGGATTTTTTGAACAACCTCTTTAAGGGAAGTAGGAGGATTTACTTTGGATTATAGTGGTATAGTATTGTGCTTTATTATAGCAATTATCTTAACACCATTCATTAAAAAGCTCGCCATTAAGTTGGGAGCCGTGGATAAACCGAACGTACGCAAGGTACATGATAAACCCATGCCCCGAATGGGAGGGCTTGCAATTTATATCAGTTTTTTAATCGGTTACCTCGTATTTTTTAAGGACGTTGCAGGTGGCTGGGTGATATTAATGGGTGCCACAATTATTGTGCTCGTCGGGATATTGGATGATCTCTATCAATTAACTGCACGGATAAAACTGATAGGGCAATTGATCGCTGCCAGCATTCCGGTAATGGGCGGGTACACAATTGAGTTCATCACCGTGCCGTTTGGTGACAGAATAGAATTTGGTGCTACTGCTATCCCGATTACAATTATCTGGATTGTCGCCATTACGAACGCAATTAATTTAATTGATGGACTGGACGGGCTGGCTGCAGGTGTTTCATCGATATCTTTACTAACCATTTCACTGGTTGCAGGAGCAATGGGGAATTTGCCGATTGCGCTCCTGTCTTTACTATTGCTAGGGGGAACGCTTGGCTTCTTAGTATTTAATTTCTATCCCGCTAAAATATTTATGGGGGATACCGGCTCATTATTCCTAGGCTATATGATTTCTGTCATTGCAGTTCTAGGCTTATTCAAAAATGTAGCGGTATTTTCTCTAATGGTGCCCATCATTATATTGGCGATCCCAATATTAGATACAGTGTTTGCGATTGTACGTAGAATCATCCAAAAGAAACCATTATCCTCGCCGGATAAACTACACTTACATCACTGTATTATTAGGCTAGGTTTTTCTCATAGACAAACTGTCATCATGTTGTATGCGTTAAGTGGGTTGTTTAGCCTTGCAGCTGTCCTTTTGACCAGGTCTGCTGTATGGGGAACAACGATTGTGTTGGTCACGGTTTTAATGATGGTGGAATTGATTGTAGAAGTAACAGGGATTATTAGCGAACGATACAGACCTATATTAAATTGGATTGAAACGAGTAAATATAAGAAGTAGTGCTGGTTGATTATTAGGTGTTATTTCCTGAGATTAATAGGATCGTAGTAAAAACAAATAGAAAGTAATGTGGTGATGAAGTGCAGCGTTTACAAAGAAGATCCTTAGATGAAATACAGCTTGCAAGGGCATTTCCTATTTTAGCAGTACTGACTGTTCATTCAAGCTCAAGTGGTGTGACGAGCATTGAAACCGATTCAATTCTTTTTCCTGTATATAATTTCCTTAACATTGCAGGGAAACTCGGTACACCAACATTTATTATGCTAAGTAGCTTTGTTCTTTTTTACAATTACTATCCTCGGCAGATCAATGGGGATTTGATTAAGCGATTTTACACAAAGCGATTGAAGTATATTTTAATCCCGTACATTTTATTCTCCATTCTGTATTTCGTGATAAAAATGTATGTCTACTATGATTACCCAAGCATATCTTACGCCATCCAACGGTTTCTTACCCTACTAGCAGTTGGGAAGGCGCATACACATTTATATTTTGTTTTTATCAGTGTACAGCTTTATATTCTGTTTCCATTCTTATTATATCTATTTAAGAAAATTCATTTCTTGAGAAAGCACGCAATTTGGATCGGGTTAGTATTGCAGTGGGGATGGGTTGTTTTAAATAATCATTATTTTCATATTGAATGGAAAGGGTCTGTGTCCCTTTCATACCTGTCTTTTTATTTCATTGGTGCTTACCTCGGTATTTATTATGATGACATAAAAGCAAGCTTTAATAAAAAGCACATAAAAGATCGTATCCTTATCCCGTTATGTATTGGTTACGGCGTACTACTTATACTGTACACCGGTTATATGTACACCGCTAGAATTGGGGTATTCCCTTCCATTGCAGTTAACCTCCCTGAAATCATAACCAAATACATAGGAGAGTTTACTTGGGCTACCCATGCTTTGTTTGCAGGCGTTTTACTGTTTTATCTCGCCCATTTGGCAAATAGGGTATTTAAGCCAATTACCAAACAGTTCTTTATGGAAATTGGGGCAACGTCCTTTGGGATTTATTTGATTCACCCTTTATTTTTAATGGTGTTCAGGCAGCTCGTTTCATCTGGTTCACCACTGGTTTACCATGGTTGGCAAATTATCACATTTATCTTTGTAGGTCTGTTAAGTTGGCTGGTTGTCAGATTAACGTCAACATACATTCCATTTAGCTGGATGGTATTTGGAAAAATGCCTCAGCCCCATGCTACGAAAAAAGTGGAAGAAACGAAAACGGGATAAAAAGGGGGAGAACCATGGATATAAAAAACGTACCTAAAACGGTGATTATTGTCCCGGCATACAATGAGGAAGACAATATTGCCAAAACATTGGAAGGATTAATGGCGTTAAAGAATGAACTGAACAATGTGGAAATATGTGTGGTGAATGATGGATCACACGATAGAACGAAAGAAATTGTAGAAACATTTGAGGTTGTCCAAATTAACCTTCCGCAGAACCTTGGGATTGGAGGAGCAGTACAAACAGGTTATAAGTATGCCTGCAATCATGGCTTTGAAATCGCCGTGCAATTTGATGCAGACGGTCAGCATAACATTCAAGACTTTGTTAATTTGATCCAGCCGATTATGAACCAAGAACAGGACATGGTTATAGGGTCTAGATTCCTACAAAAGACGGATTATCGAGGGAGCAGGATCAGGAGAATTGGTATTTATTACTTCTATCTTGTATTAAGGCTGCTAACTAGAAAAAAATTCACAGACCCAACATCAGGCTATAGGGCCATCAATCGTACGGTAATCGAATTATTTGCTCATCATTATCCGAGGGACTATCCAGAACCAGAAGTACTGATGCATTTAAGTAGAAAAGGGATGCGGATAAAGGAAGTCCCTGCAAATATGCAATCCAGACAGGGAGGGGCCTCATCAATTACAACATGGAAGAGTTTTTATTATTTTGGTAAGGTAACGCTCTCTATTTTAATGTCTTCGATTGTGAAGGAGTATTAACGTATGGATATTACGTGGATGTCATTTATTATTATTGTTTTGTTTTTTATTATCGTGATGGAATCCGTTCGTAGAGGGATATTGGAAACAAGGGATTCGCTCATTTGGATTTTTACCTGTATGGTGCTGGGTGTGTTAAGTCTGTCCAGAGACTTACTTGCCTACCTTGCAGATATACTCGGGATTGCCTATGCGCCAAGCTTACTGTTCTTATTTGGTCTCATTAGTACCATTATCATGATCTTTGATTTAACGAGACGTATTTCAAAATTAAACAATAAAGTTACGGTCCTCACGCAAGAATTCGCGTTGCTTAAGGAAGAACAAGAAAGAATGAAACAGGACAAAAATGAAGTTAGGAAAAAGAAGATATGAATTATATTTTACTAGTTATCAATATTCTCTTGTTAGTTAGCGGTCAGATGCTTTGGAAAACGGGCATGGCTCATCTTTCCCCAATGGGATTACATACGATCCTGCATGTTGTAAAGTCACCATACATCATTGGTGGGGGACTCATTTATGTGCTGGCAACAGGAATCTGGTTGTATATACTCACTAGAATGCCATTTAGTATTGCCTATCCATTTCAGAGTTTAGCTTATGTGTTAGGAATCTTTATCGGCTTCGCCTTATTTAAAGAAACGGTCACACCTATTCAATGGGCAGGAGCAGCCGTCATTGTTTTTGGTGTATACCTGATAGCGAGGTAATCTATGAACAAGACGTTCGGTCTAAAACATTTACATAAAAAAATGCCAGTATACATGCTCATAATTCTCTTACTCATTTCGACAATCATGCATACATATTTTTTAATAAAGCATCCTGGCAGCAATTTTGTGGAGCCTACAGAGGAGCAAATTCAAGAACAACTGGAAAATGAGGAAATAACTGAAAGTGTGGCAAAACTAAGAGAGCATACATGGAAATACGGTAGCAGGGATGCTTATTTATACACCAACATGGCAAACCAGCTTATCGAGCATGGTGTGTACGGATACGACACCCGCAATACTGGAGAAATTATAAAAAATGCTTTTGTAACGCCAGGTCATCCACTATTGCTTGTAGCAATTTTCCATGTTGCAGATCTATTCCAGGTAGAACAGATGACGATGGTGAAGCTCTTTAATATGGTACTGAGTATCGGAACGGTTCTTTTGTTATATTTAATTGCTTCACAGATTTTTAAAAATCGGTGGGTGGGAGTTGTAGCGGCAGGATTATATACATTCTACCTTACGCCACTTCACTATTTTCGAACAGCGTTAACGGAGACGCCAGGAATTTTCTTTTTTTGTCTAGCTATCTATGTATTTCTACTAGCTTTACATACAAATAAAAAAATATTGCATATGCTTTTTGCTATTATATTTTGTTATGGTGTCATGATAAGACCCGTAATTGCTCCACTCGTGCTGATTGGCTTTGCTATTATAGCAGTTCAACATCGCCATCAGTATAAGCAATTCTTTTCAGTCACTATATTTTGGGGAATCGGTGCATCCGTTGTCATTTTTCCATGGTTAATAAGGAATTATATAGCGTTCGGCGAATTGATTCTGTTCTCTACTCATTCTGGGAATAGTTGGTTTGCAGGAAGCAACCCGTTCAATATGTATGATTTCTCAGAGTATTGGAAAGAACGATACGAACTTGGAATGGAAGCAAAAGACTATGCAATAATGAAAATAAAAGAAGGCTTCCAGGAAAACTTTGGTCTATGGCTGTCCTGGTTCACGATTGGAAAGACATACGAGTTATTTAAAATTCCGGACGCTATTTATTACTACACAGATCTATCATATATGGAAGTGTTCAAGTGGACACACCATATCATCGTGAACGGAGCTTTGATAACAAGTGTTGTTGCAGTCCTAACGCGAAAAAAGAAACTACTAGCTTTAGCCTCTGTGGCCTTCATGTATATCGGGCTTTCTAATTTATTTTTAACCATTCCAAGGTATGGATTCTTTATTATTCCAGTTCTTTGTATTATCACGGCTGCCGGAATTGTAGTTCTTCTCAGCACGTGTTCTCGATTTGTTATAAAACGATTCGACCAAATGAAAAATGCGAGCAAAGCTTAATAGCTTTGTTCGCATTTTAACTCTTGGATGAAAGTTTCGAACACCATTTCAGGTGTCTTTTTTGCGTTATACTGATGTTCGCTAACCTTGCGTCTTAAATCTGCTTGTTTCCATTCTTCCATCGAAAGTATACGCCTGATGGTCTTCCACAAATCATCTGGCCCCCAATTGTCTTTTTCTACATGGCCGATGACAGGCTGGTCGCAAAGACTGGCAAACGCATCAATTTTTGGATCATAGGATAATGCCACAAAAGGCGTTGTACATATTGCTGAAAAGATAAGTGAATGGAGTCGCATCCCTATAAGTAATTGGGAATCTCCAATAATAGCAATCTTTTCTTGTATGGAAGCGTCGGAAGGAAATAGATAGCTCTTTTCTTTCATTAGGTCAGCCGTTTTCTTAGATTGTACAGCATCTTGTTTCCCATGCATTGGTACAAATACAATGTCATAGCCGTTTTGTGCGAGGTAATTCAGACAAGTGGCCACTTTCTTATGGTAAGCTTGCTTTGTTGGCCAATCTCGTATACTTACCGTAATGAAAGGGCGCAAGTGCTCACTCGTTTTCCAATTATGGCTGAAGGAGGCTTGATCGAGCCCAAGAACTGGATCTGGTACAATCGGAACAGGATTTGTAACGCCAATATCAGTTAGCAGTTGTTTGGAGGCTTCGTCTCTTACTGTTATCTGACTCACATTGTTTAAGGTTGTTTTTACAAGCCATTTATTCAGCTTACTGCTTATCGGTCCCATACCTTGTGCATATATAAATACAGGTTTATTTAAAAACTTGGCTATCCTCATAACGCCAGTATAATAAGGAATGGTTAACATCCCTGTTTTATCCTGTAACAGGCTTCCTCCTCCACTTATGAGTCCATCTGAGGATCGAATTGCTTGTGTGATTTCCTTAAGCTTCCGCCTGTTTACTGCTTGGACGTTGTACGTCCTACTAGTGGACGCAGGATTGTTGGAAAGAACGGTAATGTTGACGTTTGGCTTAACAGCTCTTAAGGATTCGATAATAGAATAAAGGATTGCCTCATCTCCTACATTGTCAAAACCGAAATAGCCTGAAATTACAATATGCATTAGACCGACCTCTTTTCAAGTAATCTATGAATCAAAGGAGTACCTATTTTTAGAAGGAAGATGAGCAAGACACCTATAAAATATCCAATCAGAATGCTATATCCCGTACGCAATAACGAAATGTGTAATGGAATGTGCAAGTGCGTAAATGTATTTACAATGGATAGAAATCCAATGATCCCAGGTATTAAAAGAAGCTTACCTATAAACGCGTTATGTCTGATTACATAGAGGGCCAGGATATAAAAAGGAAACCCAATTAAAAACTCTTTTGTTCGCGGCCTGACATAAAGGAGTTCTTCAAGAAAGCTCCGTGCCATAAGTTCAATCTCGCTAACGGTACTATGATTTCCTGTCCGGGTGATATAGTAGAAACCTATTGCACCTAATAGCACGATAAGCAGCATGTGCCAGTACTTTACATTTACTTGTAAGAGTTGGAATCCTTCTTTCCAGAAGAGATAGCCTACGGTGAATACTAACGGTACAAGGTAGACAAGTTTTACCCCGCGAAATGCTTCGAACCCTGTTATAAATGCGTTGCCGTTTAGTAATCCAACTATAATGAGTATGCCAATAATGCTAATGCCAAGTGCTTTTCCGTAATGTAGGCTAATCGTGAGCATTTTGGCATCTCGCATCTTTCTAGTAGAGAGAATGGCATAAATAGGCGTTGCAATGGCTATAAGTAGTGCGAATGCTTGTAACAATAGAAGCTTCTGTGTAATAAAGTAGCCGATCGCGATTAGCGTCATAAATATAGCGGCCCACCATTGGATCTTTTTCCATTTCATTAGTTCCGCAACGATATAGGTAAATAAAATACCGGCAGCCAAAAGCAAGGCGATTGTCCACCACGGTGTATCTATTTTCTGAAAGGGAGTAGGGGTCCCGCTCTGAAATTGTGGATCCAGTTTCGTATTAACCGCTGTTATAAATTGAACAGCATTATCCAGCGTTTCTTTGGGCTCCACTGTTTGCAAATGGAAGAATAATGATCGGATATTGCGCTCTTTAACTGCTCTTACAGCTTGATCAATATTCTCAGGCAATGTTTTGTTATTTAGGTGAATACTATGCATTCGTACCGTGTTATAATCTGTGTCTCTAGCAAGGGTCTGCATGCCACGCTGCATATTAAATTCAATAAAATAAAAAGGATAGCCTACTTCTGTAAGCTGATCTGACCATGCCTTCACAAGATTTATATTAGGATAGCCAACAACTTCATTCCCTGTAAAAAGAACCCCAGAGGCTGTCTCATCATGAAGGTCAACTAACTGACTAATCGATCCTTCTGTAAGACCTTCTTGATTTTCCATGCGATAAATAATGTTCAGCTCATGTTGCTGGATTTGCTTTATTGTTTCCTGATTGTATCCAAGACTACGAGAGAGTGCTTGAGAATCTTCTTTAATAAAAAATAGCGATTCATCCCCAATTGACCTCACTTTTGGATGAAATGTTTCCTCTATAATTTCTTCATAATATTCGTTCTTAGGTTCAGTGATATAGTAACCTTGGTCCTCAGACTTGATGTCTGTCATCGCTTCATTGAATCTTAGGACTTGCTGTAGTGCTTTATCACTGTAGATGGAAACAATACCTTCCTGTTCCATCCATTTTAATGAAAATGGGGTAATGCTTACTGTTGTTAAACCAGCTTCCTTCAGTGACGAGAGTACATCATCAACGTTCCATTCGTCATTTGCTGTACTTAATTGGTCTATCTCCTGAAATGGTACGGCTAATTCAAATGTATTATTTTCACGCTCGGTCGTGCTTCTTTGTAAAAGACCGGGGAAGGAAGCAATAAGTAATAAGATGATGATGATCCAGATCCATCGGTTTTTTCTCATGTTAATTCCTTCCTTTCCTGTAAGAGGGTAGAGTGCCTGACAGCGTGTGCTTTATATCTTGTTGACTAATGACGTTTAGAAGAAGTAATAATGCTATATAAATTACGGTACCAATGACAATCCCTGCGAACGTATAGGACAGCGCCTGGAACCTTGACCAGTAAGTGATGTCCAGAAAGAGTGTAGGGATTCCAATGGCTGCACCCATGAAAACGGAAGCTACCATCATTTTCATGACAGATGTTTTTTCTAGCGTGAACATCGTTTTTTTATAAATAGCGAACGAATTTAAAACAAATAAGATAATGTAAATTGCCAATGTAGAGAAAGCTGCACCCAATAGACCAAAAGCCTGAACAAGATAGATATTTGCTACAGCTTTTAAAATAACAGCAATTAGAATCATGACAGCAGCCATTTTGGCGGCGTTCATCCCTTGGAGAATACCAGTACTAAGAACGGTTAAAGAAGTAAAGATAGAACTGAACCCAATTACAGCCAGCACCCAACTCCCTTGTATGTCCGTAAATAAGGCGAGGTTGATAGGTAATGTTAAGGCGAGTAATCCTAAAGCTGCCGGCCAGGAAACCAAATGTGTCAGCCAATTCGTCTTTCCAATAATTTGGGATACCTGCTCTTTATTCCCTTCCTTTAATTTAGTAGTAAGCAAAGGAATTAACGGTAATACAAGAGATGTTGCTAGAACAGTAGCGATTTGCACTAGGGATTGGCCCCGTCCGTAAAGTCCATACATATAGTTAATGTCTGCTTCGTCTAATCCCATCTTTTGAAAGCTATACGAAATGGTGAACGAATCAACAAAATTGATTAAGGCCATCGTAATAGCACCAAAAGCAATGGGAATGGATAGTTTTAAAATTTTACGGCTCCAATAAGTAAAGGAAGCACTGGAATATGCTCTGCTGCTAGTTTGTTTAAGAGGGGAACGGACATATTGGAAACGTAAATAGATAAATGAACACAACGCCCCAAAAACAGAGCCAGCCATCAATCCTCCCGCAACTTTTTCATCAGGCAACCCACTCTTCACAAAAAGAAAAGCAATGGTCAATAAGAGGGCGACCCGTACAAATTGTTCAATAACCTGTGAAATAGCCGTAGGAGCCATATCCCCGAATCCTTGAAAATAACCCCGATATACAGCCATATAAGGAGCAATGATTAAGGTAGCAGCAACAACGATTAATGCCAACCTTGTAGATTGTCCTCCAAGTGCGTTCGCAATCGGCTCTGAAAAACAGTAAATGAGTATAAAACTCCCAATCCCAAACAAAGTGGCTAGTATACTTGCCGTTACATATATTTCTTTTATCGAATCGGTGTTTCTCTTTGCCTGTTCCTCGGCGATTATCTTTGAAATTGCAATAGGTATCCCTGCAACAGACAAAGTGAGTGCAACCATATAAACCGGGTAAACAAGACTAAAAATACCTAATACTTGATCGCCAGCGATGTTTTGTAACGGTATTCGAAAAACACTTCCTAAAACTTTAGAAAACAGAGTAGCTATTGTTAATATCAAGGTGCCTTTAATAAAGGTGGATGAACTCATAAGGGATTCCTCGTAAACTTTACCTTCAGGATATGTACGGCAAAACGAGGCAATGCCAACATCCTTCTCCATCTGCTAGGTTGCTTTACGAGACGATAGAACCATTCAAGGTTTAGTTTTTGGAATATAATGGGTGCGCGTTTAACTGTTCCAGCTATTACATCGAATGATCCCCCAACTCCTATATATAAGCCATTTGGTAAAGCAGATAAATTTCGAGCGATCCACTCTTCTTGCCTAGGAGCACCGAGAGCTACAAACGTTATATCAGGTGATGCCTCCATAATCTGATCGGTAACATGTTTGGATGTCATTTCAAAAAATCCGTGGTGTTTTCCAACTATCTGAATGGAAGAATAGCGGTTTTTTAACGCATTTTCTGTCTTTTCTAATGTTTCTTGCTGTGCACCCAACAGAAATATCCTGTACGACCTTTTGTCAGCGATCGGTAATAACTGCATCATCGTATCGTAGCCAGTGACTCTTTCCGGCAACGGATTATTTAAGAGTTGGGAAGCTTTTATAATGCCAATTCCATCCGCCACAACATAGGTAGCTCGCTTTACGTTCTCTTTGATAGCTGGGTTTTCCTTAGCCATCATGACGATTTCTGGATTAGCTGTTATCACAAAGGTCTTCAATTTCTTTTCAATCCGTTCAGCCAGAAGGCTACTAAAGGCCTTCTGTGTCGTAAACAGGAATGGAACGTCCATTATGGTGATATGTCTCATGATTTACACGCTCCTTTTGATGTCAACGAAGAGTTTATTCTAGTTCAGGGTGTCATGGAATAGGACATAGTCTTCGTGGACCCACACTTGAGCTCCATCGTAAAATACCTGATACCATGCACCTTCTTTGATCGGTTTCCCGTCACTCGTTGTATTACCTACCAAATAAGCACTTGGCTCAAAGCTGCCAATTACCTTACCTTCAAGGCTTGGGGTCTCCCTAATATGCAACCTTGTATCAATGTCCTGTACCTTGAGAAGATTCCCAAGCATCACGTTGTCTTTATGAACCCAACCTTGTTCGTTCTCCTGATCTGCTACCAATAACCAGTCTCCCTTTATTTCGAGGACTGCAACGTCTGTTTGCAAAGGTAGTTCTTTTACAATGTTGTCATCCGAGATAGTTGGTTCCTTATATAAGATAGGAGGCTGCCCTGTTAGTTGACCGAAAAGGTGATCAGCAGAGTTTACTATCGGTACTTCTATTGATGGAGAGTCTATGATACTATTCAAAATGTTGTATTGATTACTTGATAAATAGTTACCAGAAACCCAGCCACTATTACCGTCTACAGAAATCTTGTACCAACCACCGTTTTCTCCGATAATGCTAACCCGGCTCCCTTTTGCAAGTGTTTTTATAATGTTGAAGGAAGTAGTCGGACCTACTCGCAGATTAAGGTTTGCTGTTGTGTACATGGTTTGCCCTTCACGGTTTGTGTTCACATTGTAATGTTCCTCAGCTGAAGGGAGAGAAGCCGCATTAGGTTGTTTCTGAAAAGATGGGACCTCATAATGCAAAACATAGGAATCCAGTAAACTGTAAATCTCTTGCATCTTACTTGTTTGTAAAACAGCCCACCTAACATGTGTTGCATATTGTGGATATCCGGGACTGTCAGGATTCCAACGCATCTTATAAAGTGTATTTTGGCCATCATTAATATAGTTGTCGGCAATGTCTTTTGCACCACCAATTATGGCTTCTGCTGGCGAGAACCATTTATTTTGAAAGGCATACTTTGCCCCGCCATTAATTGGGTTACTGTCTACCGCCCCATAGCCATACATATTGTATACTGTTCGAGTTGCCTTCTCCTTTGCAACTACATTTCCTTTCTCATCAACTGGAATTCCTGAAGCAAGTGTTGAGGTACCGTTACCAGTTTCATGTAGTGCATGTGCCATTAAATATATTTCATTAACGTTATATGCCTTGCCTGCATTAATAAAAGCTGCCGCTTGTCCGGATAATGTTCCTTTATTGTTTAGCACTTTAGAATTGATTTCGTTCGTATCTAAAAGTGTTTGCTTGGACAAGTCAAGAAATTGCAAGTAATCACTCGAGTTTGGAGAGAAGTTATTTGGATTAGCGTAATATTCAACAAGTGAACGACTAGCAATAAAGTTACCTGCACCGTCCACTTTTGGTGTTCGCGTTACTTGAATATCTACCATTTCTTTAAAATCATAGGGATACTCTGTATAAGAGATTGTGAGTTTTTCATCATCAAGTTGTTTTAACATACGATTAAAAATCGCTGACATTTCCCCTCGAGTCGTATGGTCCAATGGTGCGAAATATAATTCACCTTGCTTTTCCTTCCCGGCGATAATTTGAAGTGCTACAAGACTTTCTATCGCGCCGATAAACATCTGGTTAATCTGAGCTGTGTCCGTGAAGGGAAGGGAGGCTTTCTCAGCTTCTACACCTTTCATATCAAGCGCACGCTTAATCATCGCTGCCATTTCTTGACGGGAGATGCTCTTATTAGGCCGAAACACATTTCCAGGATATCCGCCAATTAGGTTGTTAGAGGTGGCGGTAACAATTGCCTCGTAATACCAATCACCTTGATCAATATCCTGATAAGGATTCGTTGCTTTCGTCACTGGTAAATGCAACGCCCTTACAAGAAGCATCGTAAACTCAGCACGCGTTATAAGGCGATCTGGGCGGTAACTGCCATCACTGTACCCATCGATGATTCCTTTTTCGATCAGTGATAGCATACTCTTTTCAAAGTAATGTCCTTTAAGATCTGAACTTCCGTATGCTGTTTGAGGGAGACTGATTGTCACGGCGATCACAGGTACGCATAATAGTTTATGTATTTTTTTCATCTCTATTGCATGGCTCCTCCTAGTCAATTTCTTCACGACGAAATGCCAACTCAATAGTAGTACATTTTGTAAGGAAAAGCAGTATAATTTACAGATAATTAACATTATTTACTGAAACTTAACAAGCGAACCTGGCAGGTTGTGATATGCTAGATTTAAGTTAAAAAAAGACACAAAAAAACACCCCACTTTTAAAAATGAGGTGTTAAATCGAAACTTTTTCTTTTTGTCTTTCGTCGGTTTCGGTCAAGAATTTTGCGAGGTTTAAACTGGCGCTACCATCTGAGTAGGCGTTATAACGTTTGGCAAAGTCCTTGATATCTTTATAGTTAAAGTTCTTCTCCTTTATCGATGAGATGATTGCTTCAGTTGAAAAAACAACAGGTCCAGGCATTTGATTTTCATAGTTGTCTATTAAACCACTTATAATCTTATACTCATCCATATCGTAAGCGAAGAAAATCATTGGTTTCTCCAATATAGCAAACTCAAAAGGAATGGAAGAATAGTCACTGATAAGAATATCTGTGACAAGTAACAATTCATTTGTGTCATAGAAGGAAGAGACATCCAAAACGAATTCCTTAAACATATCCTTTATCTCATAAGAGACAGCTGGATGTGGTTTGATAAATAGAACATATTCATCAGAAAGCGATGCGTAGAGTTGTTCTATATTTAGCTGAAGCTGGAAATTTGAAAGTTGGTCATTTCGAAAAGTCGGAGCATATAAAATAACTTTTTTGTCTGCAATCCAGGGATTTTCTTGCACGATCTTTTTATAAACTTCCTGTTTCTTCTTATTATCAAATAAAACGTCTGATCTCGGTATGCCAGTACGAAGAATTTGTGAATCAGACAGGCCAAAACTATCCTTGAACGTATCTGCCATATTTTCCGAGCCCACCACTGCATAGGTAAAGGAATCATAGACGTGTTTAAAACGCTCTATTGCCTTAGCAGATCTATATTCATTTGTAGGGTCCATTAACCCAAAATGCTTAATAGCCCCAGCTGCATGCCATAACTGTATGCAAACCGTAGACGTTTTGAAGTTGGTAACGGAAAGAAACGGGTGATAGGTATCTATTAAAATAGTAGAACCAGTTGCAAGATGATACATAGATTTCAAAAAAGAGAAGGGATGCTTTAGATCAAAAGCTAGTAAGGTATATTCAGAACCATCAAAAGGGTACCTACACGAAGCATCCTTTAAGATGATAATTTCCTCATCAGAAATACTACGTAAGGCATCCACTGAATAAAAGATATTATCCCCAAACGAAGCTACACAAACTGTTTTCTTCTTTTGGGGGAATAATTTAAACAAGTTAAAGACAATGCGGAAAACAAAAAGGTAGATTGCTATAAATAGCTCTTTAACCATTGTTAGCTGTGTTTAGTTTTAAGTCACTTTTAATCTTTGTTGTGGAAATTCCAACCGTTCTAGGCAAATAAATAACTTCGCAATGATCTTTTAGAAAATCAAACTTGCCTTCCCAGTCATCTCCCATAACAAAGAAATCAACATCATGCTTCTGCACATCTTCCACTTTCTGTTCCCACGTATACTCAGGAATAACCTCATCAACATATCGAATCGCTTCCAAGATAGCTTTACGCTGCTCGAAAGTATAGTAAGCCTTTTTCCCTTTCAAAGCATTGAATTCATCAGCAGAAATCGCCACAATTAGATAATCTCCAAATTCTTTTGCGCGACGTAATATATTTATATGACCAGTATGCAACAAGTCGAATGTTCCATAAGTTATTACTTTCTTCATTGTAAAAACCCTCCATTAGTATTAATGCAAGTTTATTATACTATATTCCTTTTACATTCCATTTACAAACTCTTAACAATAAATCTACATATACATAGTATATTATTTAGCCCAATATTACTAGTGTGATTGTAAAAACAATATTACTTTTTACTATAAGTTAAATAGTAAAACAGTAACCAAAAATTGATACTATAATTTAGTATTAAAATATTGTAAAATAAGTAGTTAGATTGTGAAAAATATGGATCTAATAGAGACCCAATTAGCATTTTTAGTATACAGGAGGAATAACGATGAAAATAAAAAAGGCAATAATTCCGGCAGCGGGTTTAGGGACTAGGTTTTTACCTGCTACAAAGGCGATGCCTAAAGAAATGTTACCAATTGTGGACAAGCCAACTATTCAATACATTATTGAAGAGGCAGTTGCTTCTGGTATAGAAGATATAATTATAGTTACAGGAAAAGGAAAAAGAGCAATTGAGGACCACTTTGATAATGCGCCCGAATTAGAACAAAATTTAGTTGATAAAGAGAAATTTGATTTACTTGATAAAGTCCAATATTCTTCTGGGTTGGCTAATATTCATTATATACGTCAAAGAGAACCAAAGGGCTTGGGGCATGCAGTATGGTGCGCGAGACACTTCATTGGTAACGAACCTTTTGCTGTTTTGTTAGGAGACGATATAGTCCAGAGTGATGTACCATGTTTAAAACAGTTGATAGACCAATATGAAGAAAAAAACTCGTCTGTAATAGGCGTACAGCAAGTTCCTTATAATGAGACAAATAGATATGGAATTATAGATTATTCTAGTTCTGAAGATAAACTATATCAGGTTAAACAATTAGTAGAAAAGCCTAAAGATGGTGAAGCACCTTCAAATCTAGCAATTATGGGAAGATACGTACTTACACCTGAAATTTTTGACTTCCTAGAAAGCCAAGAAGTAGGCGCCGGAGGAGAAATTCAATTAACTGATGCTATTCAAAAAATTAGTGAATCACAAAAGGTTTTCGCTCTAGACTTTGATGGTAAAAGGCATGACGTAGGCGAAAAAATTGGTTTTGTAAAAACTACAATCGAATTTTCACTCCAACACGAAGAATTGAGAGCAGAAGTTTTGGCATTTTTGGAAGAAACATTAAAAGCTCAAAACACATCTGAAGTTTCTAATAATAACGGGTGAATTAATCGTATATAAAGAAAGGTGTTTGGTTTAATTATGATTTTAGTAGTTGGTGGAGCAGGATATATTGGTAGTCATGTTGTAAAAGAACTTGTTCAGCAGGAAGAAGTAGTTGTTTTAGATAATCTAAGTACAGGTTTTATATCTTTAATAGATTCTAAAGCGCATTTTATACAAGGAGATATGGGAGATGAATCAGTTTTAAATAATATCTTCTCTAATTATGATATAGACGCCGTAATGCATTTTGCAGCAAATAGTTTAGTAGGAGAATCAGTGCAAGATCCTTACAAATACTATTACAATAATGTAGCCTCGACACTTGTATTAATCAAAACTATGCTAAAGTTTGGAATCAATAAATTTATATTTTCTTCTACTGCTGCAACGTATGGCATCCCAAATGTAGAATTAATTAGTGAAGAGGAACCTACTAATCCAATTAATCCTTATGGGCGATCAAAACTGATGGTAGAGGATATACTTCGCGATTTTTCTAACGCGTATAATTTGAACTTTGTCGCTTTACGATATTTTAATGCTGCAGGGGCTCATAAATCAGGTGATATTGGAGAAAGTCACGACCCTGAAACTCATCTAATACCAATTATATTACAACATCTGCTTGGAGAAAGGGAGAATATCTCAGTTTTTGGAACTGATTACGAAACTCCTGACGGGACTTGCATACGTGATTATGTGCATGTAACTGATATTGCTAGAGCACATATTTTATCTTTAAAAGCTCTTATGAGAGGTGAACTTAAGTCGACTATATTCAACTTAGGTAACGGTAAAGGTTATTCAGTGAGTGAGGTAATTAAAGCATGTGAAGTAATTACAGGGAGAGATGCAAAAATTGTATACGCAGATAGAAGGTCAGGTGACCCTGCTAAACTTGTAGCTTCACCCGACAAGATAAAAAAGGAGTTAGGTTGGGTAGCTGATTTAGACTTAACTCATATAGTTAGGTCAGCCTGGGATTGGCATAATAAATAGATTTGAAGAATTATCGTAGAGTTTGCTTTAAAATGTTTAGGCTGCAACCGATATATAAGATGTTAGAGAAAGGTCCATTAAAGTTATTACGGGGGGTAAAAATGAGGAAAAATGCAATTTTAATTGTTTTTTTGTTGATGGTACAACTATTGTCTCCTTTAGCAGTTATGGCAGATTCCAACGAGAAAGAGGAATCTGCTGTTAATAAAACTGAAGGGGAAGTTAGTTTAGATGAAGAAGTAAACAAAGAAGAAGTCGAGCTTGATGAAAGTCAATCAATTGCTGGAGAGGAAGAACTAGAAGATCAGTCACAAGATCCGACTCTTGAAGAGGATGTTCAAAAAGAGGAAGTTCCCCTCTCTGAAGAGGATGTTCAAAAAGTAGAAGATAAAAACACGGATGAGGAAAAGTTACATGATTTAGAGGAAGATAAGGAACCTTTAGATGAGACTAATAAAGAATCTGAAGAACAAATAACGGAAGACGAAGCTTCTGTTATTCAAGAAAATCAAAAAGACGAGACAGAAAAGGTTGAAACGACCAAGCAGGCTAGAATCTTTGTATCGCAAATTATTGAGGAGGAAAGCACAAGCCTTTTAGGACATCTCCATAGTGGTGCTGAAATCTATAAAACTCTAGAAGGTAGAGAGTCCTTTAGCTCTGATGATTTTTTAAATGCAGTTTATTATATTAAAAAACAGGCTAATGTGAATGGACAAAAATACTACTTAATTAGCACCGAACCGAGTAGCACTCAGGGGACAATAGGTTGGGTTATGGAGGAAGACCTTAGCACACATACTCACAAGGGTGTGGATACTAAGAGAAAAGACTTGATTGTAAAAGGTACTGGATCTGCTTACAGTAAAGCGTGGGGTGGCAACAAAGATGTTGTGTTTGGCGACCTATCCGTATTAAAAGGTAATGTTTTTAAGGTAAACAAAACAGAAACCGTCGGGAACAATACTTGGTATCGAGGGGTTCTAAATGGTAAGGAAGTGTTTATTCATTCGAGTTACCTAACTACAAAGGAAGAATCAAGTACAAGTCGCTTAGGTCATGTGAAAAGTGGATCTACTATTTTTCAAACAATTGGTGAAACTGCTACAAGCTTCAGCTCAGATGACTACTTAAATTCAGTGTATTATATAAAGAGGCAAGCCTTGGTAGAAGGTCAATTGTATTATCTCATTAGTACCGAGCCAAGCAGTAGTAAAGGTGTAGTCGGGTGGTTAAGAGCAGAAGACATGCAAACCCATACGCATAAAGGGGTTGACACTAAAAGTAAGACTTTTTATGTAAAAGGGACGGGAACAGCTTATGCCAAAGCGTGGGGTGGACCGAATGATGAGGTGTATCACGATTTATCTGGTTTAAAAGGAAATATTTTGAAGGTAAATAAAACAGAGACCGTCGGGAAGAACACGTGGTATCGAGGGGACCTTAATGGTAAAGAAGTGTTTATCCATTCGAGTTACCTAACTACAAAAGAAGAAACAAGTACAAGCCGTTTAGGACATATAAAAAGCGGATCTACTATTTATGAAACAATAGGTGATACTACTACAGGTTTCAGTTCAGATGACTATTTAAATGCAGTTTATTATATAAAGAGACAAGCACAGGTGGGAGATCAACTCTACTATCTTATTAGCAACGAGCCAAGCAGTAGCAAAGGTGTACTCGGGTGGCTAAAGGCAGAAGATTTAAATACTCATACACATCAAGGTGTTGACAGTAAAAGTAAATCTTTTTATGTGAAGGGCACTGGGACGGCTTACAGTAAAGCATGGGGCGGCTCGAAAGATGTAATATATCAAGACTTGTCTGAATTAAAAGGCAACGTTTTGACAGTAAACAAGACAGAAAAAGTGGGCAATAACATATGGTACCGAGGTGAACTGGATGGAAAAGAAGTTTTTATCCATGAAGCTTATTTAAACCAAGAAAAGAAAACAACTTATAACCTATCTCTGTCAGAAGCATTAAAAATGCAAATGAGTGCTGCTCCCCAAACAGATAAGGAGTATGATACTTACGTTTCCAGTAACTATATAGATGGTAGCAATAAGGTTACTGCGGACGTACTTAATGTACGGGGAGGCCCTTCAACAAATTATTGGGTAGTTGGTCAGTTGAAAAAGGGAGAAAAAGTTACAATATTAAACAGTCAAGGTGGATGGTATAAAATAGAATTCACTAAAAGCAGACAATGGGTAAACCCCAATGAAAATGATGTTTTATACTACCTAAACCCGAAGAACTTTTTAGATGATGAAAAACAAAGGTTGCAATTTGTGGATCTTGCACAATCAATCGAAGCTACTGATAATGAGTTATACAGAGTTTTTAATAGTCATTTAAGTGGAAGAGGAATATTAAACGGCCAGGCTCAAGCCTTTATCGACGCAGGGAAAGCTTATGGTATTAACGAAATTTATTTGGTAGCTCATACTATATTAGAAACTGGTAACGGAAATTCTACTTTAGCTAAAGGCGTTGAATACAGAGGAGTGAAGGTCTACAACATGTATGGTATTGGTGCAGTGGACGCTTGCCCAATTTCTTGTGGTGCAAAACGAGCTTATGAAGAAGGTTGGACTACACCTTATAAGGCAATCGTTGGAGGTGCAAGATTTGCTGCTCAAGATTACATCTTTGCTGGTCAAAATACATTGTATGATATTAGGTGGAATCCTGCAGCAATGAGTATTTTAGGAAACGCGAACCATCAATATGCTACAGATATTGGTTGGGCATATAAACAAGTGAACACAATGTACAATCTTTATCAACAATTAAGCTCTTATACTCTTAAGTACGACATTCCTGAGTATAAATAACAAATAGTTTGCTAGTCTAAAATATTAGGACATATCACTTTTAGTAGATATGTCCTAATATTATATTTTATGTTTTTTCTATAAATTAAATGAGGGGGAGTACTTTGAAAAAAATATTTTGCGTCCTGTTTATCATGATGATGTTCATTCCAACTTTAACACTGTCGGCTGAAGAGAATGAAGAGGTAAATGAATTCGGTATTAAAGAAGGTACTGAAGTGTATGGTGAGGATATAAGTAAGTTAAGCGAGAAGGAACTGCAATATGTACCAAAGGGATGGAGAGATGGAAGCATTGAAAGCTCTGAGCCAGAAGAAAAAGTAGAGAACTCCTTATTTTTTATGAGAGCCATTTATCCAGATGTAAATACATACATAAAAAATATGGATGTACCTAATGTTCAACATGAATATAAAACTATGTTTGAACAATTTAATTATCGAAATGGAGAGGGCGCAGTAGAAGGAGTAGTAGCCCACGAAACAGCCAATGATAGTTCTACTATTTATAGTGAAATCTCCTTTATGACTAGAAACCATGAAAATGCCTTCGTACATGCTTTCGTAGATCATGAAAGAATAATTCAAATACATCCATTAGACAAAGGAGCATGGGGCGGAGGAAGATATGCTAATGAACGTTTTGCACATGTAGAATTAGTTAGGGTTAATAACTTTGATGAGTTTGCTCGTTCTATAAACAACTATGCTGACTATATTGCAAATATTCTTTATAGCTATGGTTTAGGTGTCACAAGCGCAGAACAAAGTGGCATAGGTTCATTATGGTCTCATAAAGCGGTAAGTACGCACTTAGGTGGGACAACACACGTAGATCCACATGGCTACTTCTCAAGGTATGGTTATAATTGGAATCAATTTATAAGTCTAGTTACCCAGAAGCATGATGAATTAGTAAGAAATCAAAAAGCAAATACTAGTAAACTAGCACACCTAAAATCATCAGACACTAAGATTTATGCAGATCCTACTAATTCGAATGATTATAACAAAGCAGGATCAGCAAAATTAGGAAAGGTTTATTACGTCAAAGCTGAAGCTAAAATTGGTAAAACTAAGTATTACTTAATCAGTACCAACCCAAGTAGTGAAACAGGTGTTATAGGCTGGGTAAAAGCCCAGGATGTAAGCAGTCATTCACATAAAGGGGTAGATACAAAAAGTAAAACTTTCTATGTGAAAGGCACAGGTAATGCCTATAGTAAAGCGTGGGGAGGATCAAAAGACTTAGTATATGACCTTTCGTCCTTAAGTATGAAAGAGTTTCAGGTAAACAAGACGGAGACAGTAGGAAACAATACATGGTATCGAGGAATATTGGAAGGGAAAGAAGTTTTCATCCATTCGAGTTTTGTTAAGTAAATTGGAATAAAAATGGGAGAACCAAATCCATTATTGGTTCTCTTTTTTCTATTACAGAAAATAAATTTTATGAAATATACCTTTGATACAGAAAAGATTTCACTGGTAAAAACAATACAAACCCAAAAATATTGAATACATTTCTTAACTGAGTCAATTTCATAATTGCTCTTTTTAAAAATACAAAGACGAGCCGAATTCTGATCTTGTATTCTTAAAAACAGGAATCATGCAGTTTTATGTTGGTTTAATCGTGCATTCATACGGTCTGCAGCTAATTTTGAAGCATTGTAAATAAGCGTGATCATATCAAAATGAACCTTGGCGCGCTTTCCGGTACGATAACGAACATTATTAAGTTGAAAAAACTCCTTAAGATATGCGTTTACGCGCTCAACAGCTGTACGACGTTTAAAGATTGTTCTCCAGGCTTTAGATCCACGAGCTGGCGCTGTGTATCTTCTGAGGTCTTGCGTTATCTTTACTTTATATACCTTTTGACAGATGCCTTCGTTAGCTAAAGGACAGCTACTGCACTCCTTTGGCCTCGTGAATTTCAGCGTTTCATAGTTGGCATCAAAGCTATCGTAACGGTAAGAATGCTCACGAAAACAAGTTGGGGCAAAGTATTTATCAAAGCCAATTGGTTCCCTTTCATTTTTCTTATTATAGGCAATGATAGACTGATTTCCCATTCGATGTACTTGTTCATAAATAGGTTCATAGTCGTAACCCGCATCCATTGTTTGGTAGCGCAAAGAAGAAAGAGCTAGTTCCTTCACCCCTTTTAATAAGGGAATGGCGGCTTTTCCGTCATTCAAACTTCCTGACGAAAAGAGTGACTGTAAAATATATTGACTAGATGTCCCAACAGCTAAATGGCCCTTGTAGCCGTACCAGAAAACATTTTTTCCTTCACTGTTCTTTTTTATGCCCCATTTTGGGGCTTGGGGGACTTCAGCCCGTAAGTCGGTTAAAGGTACGTCTAATTGCGCTTCTATTTTCTTTTCATAAAGAGGCAAGTTTGCTTCTATTTCAGCCTGTTCAAGTAACCATTGTTCCCGTTCTTCCTTGGGTTTGCGTCCACGTTTTTTAGGTTCTGTTTTGGGCTTATCTTCTTTGGGTGGTGCTTGATCACGTGCTTCGAAGTGAGTGGCATCAATGGCGACGGTGTTGTCACTAATAAAGCCTTCCACAATGGCTTGTAGGACTACTTTTTTCTGTTCTTCTTCTAGAACGCTAGAGTCACTAAGTTTCGTCAGCAGGCGAGAATAGGCAGCTTCGGAAGGTGTCTCGTCCGAGACAAGAAAACCACAGTTCAATTTAAAAACAAAATCATCATTCAGGCGTTTCACCAAATCTTTAATCGTTGGAATACGTTCAACTATGCGAATGAAAGAGCTGATAATCATCGCTGCATAATTAAGCTCCACAGGAGCGCCACGTCGTGATTTTTTATTCACTTCATGGAAGATTCGATCCACGTCTATCTCGGATATAATTGAATCATACCGTTGGGTAGGTTCCATCTTGTATAATTCTTGGATGCCAAATAAGCTTGTTTGTCGTATAATAGTCATAAGAAGTGCTCCTTCAGTCTTTTTATGGTTTTATAGTCAACTACCATTATACAAGATTTGGGGAGGTACTTCTTTTTTTGTCTCTCAAAAGCGTTGAGACAGAAGGATTAATAATTATGAAATTCATTCAACTACTAAGTAGAACAAATAGTAAGCAAGTTATGTGTTTATTGGTGAACTAATAAAGTTAAATTACGGCAAAATGGAGAGTGTTAGAACAATCGAAAGTGGTAAAACGTAATGAATTTAGTTATATTTGTTTAGACGGCTTTGTTAAATATATTCTCATTTTTAAATCTAAACTATTAAATCTGGTGTTAGTCCTCTAACCTTTATCATAAAACAAAATACTCTGAGGCACAGTAAGATAACATTAATTTTTATCGAACCTTATATATTAGTCAAAACTATGTAACGTGGTTTAGTGTGTAAAGTCACAACTAAACTTATTAATATGTTAAGTTAAAAGTTACTAAAGCCACTCTTCTTAAAGGAAGAAATTTGTCTAAATAGTGGTTAACTGTATATATTAATAATGTTAATTATAATTATCAATATGGAAATATTAAGATTTAAATTGATTTACATAGTTTAGTCCTAGAGAGGAGTTTAAATACAAAGATGGAAATTGGAATTAAAGATATTTTAGTGAAAAATAATATTTATTTAATAAAGATCTCAGTGGACAAACAATTGGCTGAGGAGACTGAGGACTGGAGTATTATTCTGAAATCTCGTGATAGAACTAAAAAAATTTTACTAACCTCAAGTTATGTAGTGAACGATTATATTGAGATCTCTATTCCATATCTAGAGTTAGAAAGTAAATTAATAGAGCAGGATATTTGGGATTTATTTTTGTTCCATGAAAAAAGTGAGGAAAGCGAAAAGATAATAAGAATTAAAGGTGGAAATAAGGATTATTACTCTTTTACAGAAACTTTAATTAACCGAAATAAAATTATTCAGCCATATGAAACTAAAAATGGCAATTTCTCGATTAAACTGATGGATTATAAAGTGTTCTCTAAGATAGAAAGTTGCAACTTCAAAAGAGGTAATTTAAATTTTTCTGGATATTTTGATTTCCCTCCCCTCTATAGAACTGACTCTTACTCAATAGAAGCTGCGAAACTTTATGTTGCTGTACCTAAAGATGAAAAGAGTGAGGAAATCTCCCTAAAACTAGTTGAGAGAGAACAAAGAGGTGGGAGAAAATGTTATGAAATAGAAGGGAAAATTGATTTAAAAAAATATTTGTTATCTCAAAAAACACTTCAATTACTCCTTGTGGTGGAGTTCAAAAAAGCAGACGGGACAATTGAAGAATATACAGATAAAGTAAAAATAATGGGAAATAAGAAAAAGCTGCCGAGCGCAATTATCTTTAATGAAGGTCGAAAATATAAAGTTTCTATAAAGAAACTTAATGATTTTACTATTGGTATATCTCATTATAACTTCAAACAAATGATTATAAATAAAATAAAAAATAAATGGACAAAGTTAAGAAGAGGTGAAAAGTTAAAAGCGCTTTATAAACTATGCTTTAAACTTTTAGGGAAATTACCGGTTAAAAAAGACTTAATCGTTTTTGAAAGCTTCTTAGGAAAACAGTATAGCGATAGTCCAAGGGCGATTTTTGAATATATGCAAGAAAACAAGTTGAATAACCATATGTATTGGAGCTTTGATAGAAGGAACATTGAAAAATTTGATGAAAGAAGTGGAGTAAAAGCTATTAAGAGGTTCTCCCTGAGATGGTTATACCTTATGGCTAGGGCAAATTATTGGGTGACGAACAGTCGTTTACCCTTATGGATTCCTAAGCCATCCCACACTATTTATGTACAAACATGGCATGGTACTCCTTTAAAAAGGCTAGCTGCTGATATGGACCAAGTAAAAATGCCAGGAACAAATACTAAAAAATATAAACGGAATTTCTTAAAAGAGGCTAGTAAATGGGATTATCTAATTTCTCCAAACGAGTATTCTACAGAGATTTTTAAAAGAGCTTTCAATTTTGACGGGAAGATACTTGAATCAGGTTATCCTAGAAACGATTTTCTAATCAATTCAAATAATGAAGAAATGAAAAAGAACATAAAAGAAGAAGCGCAACTTCCATTAAATAAAAAAGTGATATTATATGCTCCCACATGGAGAGATAATCAATTTTATGGAAAGGGTAAGTATAAGTTTGATTTAAACATGGACTTTAGTAAGCTGAAAAAAGAATTAGGTGAAGAATATATCATTATTCTACGATTACATTACCTTGTTGCAGAGAACTTAGATCTGAGCGAATATAAAGGTTTTATTTTTGACTTGTCAAACCATGAAGATATTAGAGAGCTATATTTAATTTCAGATATACTAATAACTGATTATTCTTCGGTATTCTTCGATTATGCTAATTTAAAAAGACCAATGATTTTTTATGTTTATGACCTTGAGGATTATAGGGATAATCTTAGAGGATTCTACTTTGACTTCGAAACTAGAGCACCTGGCCCATTATTGAAAAGTACTACACAGGTCATTCAAGAGGTTAAAAGGCTTGAAAACACAAACTTAACATTGACGGATAACGCGCAGGAGTTTTACGGTAAATTTTGTTATTTGGAAGATGGCAAGGCAACAGAGCGCGTTGTAACTGAGATATTTAGGAAAGATTAATTTTTAAATTCCTAAATATTAGAGTGGTAAGAAAAGATATACGAGGAGGCTCTTTTATGTTTGATACTAAAAAACATATTTACATTATGACTACTTCACTACCTTATACTTATGGAGGGAGAACAAGCGCTTTACTCCAAAGAGGGAGATTGCTCACGGAAAAAGTTCGTAACATTAATAAGGTAACGTTAGTAACAACAAATTATAACCCAGATTATGAATATATTTATGAAGATTATCGTGAGAAAAAATCAGTAAATAAAAAAATGGACTTTCTAAATATGTATAATGACTTGCGGTGGAATGATAATCACGAGATTAAAAATAATTATCAATCGTATCTAGAGAAAGAGTTAGGACAGAGTTACTATGCTATACCAAAAAAGGGGAAAGAGCATATAACTGTATATTATAAAAATGGAGTCCCACTACTCCATACATCTTTTAACACAAAAACAAATAGAATGGGACATGTAGAAATTTACGCTAGTCTTGGTGATAAGTTTAAAAAAAGACTTTATATAGACAAAGATGGGAATTTCCATAGGATAAGGTATTTCAATGATAATTTAAAAGAAAATATTGTGAGAGATGTCTTCATAGATAGAGATTATAACCCTTATATTACTAAAGAATTTGTATACAAGAATGGTGAATTAGCAGTTGACAGGTTTATTTTATTTAAAGAGGATCACACCTCTGAGGTATTCTCAAATGAGAAGGATCTTATGAGATATTGGTTCGACCAGTTTCTTAAAGATGGAAATATAGTTATAAATGATGTAAGACACTTAGATAGACCACTTCTAAATGTAACGAGCAATATAAAGAGAGTTTTCCAAATACATGGTCCGCATCTTTCTGAACCCAATAATCTAAGTTCAGTTACCAAAAAAAGTTTTAGATATCTCTTTGAACACATCTCAAATGAGCAAGATATAATTGTCTCTTTAACGAATGGGCAAAAAGAAAATATATTAGAAAAGCATCCTCATCTTTCAGGAAAGATTAGGGTTGTTCCACACTGCATCAGTGGTAAACCAGCTATTAAAGAAAAATTAGTTGAACCTAATAAGATTTGTATAGTTTCAAGGTTAGTAAAACTGAAAAGAATTGACCAAGCTATAATTGCTTTCAATAATTTATTAAAGCTAAAACCTAACTGTGTTCTTGAGATTTATGGGAAAGGTGAAGAGGAGGAAAATCTAAGAAAACTTGTAAATGATTTAGGAATTGGAAACTCAGTGAAATTTAGAGGTTTTACGAATGATCCTTCAAAGGTATTTAGTACTTCAGCAATGTTTTTAATGACAAGTGAACTTGAGGGCTTTGGGCTAACTGTTTTAGAAAGTGTATTCAATGGATGCCCGGTAATAAGCTATGATATTACTTGGGGCCCCTCTGATATCATAAATAGTAATAATGGAATATTAGTAGATAATGGAGATATTGAAGGGTTAACGAAAGCTATGTATACTTTGCTAGAAACACCAAAAAAACGTAAGGAAGTAGGAGAAATTGATATAAAGTTCACACAAGGTTACTTCTTGAAAGAATGGGAAAAAATGCTGTCATAGGAGATAAAACGTCCTATTTTTAGGACGTTTTTTTATTTATGAAATTGACTCAGTAAAATGATTAATATAAGATAATATAGTATATTTAAAACTCATTTTTAAATTTCAAAAAATAAGGTAGAATATGATATATTAGGAGAATTGTATGAATTTTATAGACATTAATAGGAAAGGTTATCAAACTGAAAGTGTGCTTTTTGGTCAAATTAAAGTTGAAGGGGTTTTTCTTAAACAAGATCAACTAGTCATTGAATTCTTAACAAGCTTGGAAGAAGGAACGGAACTTTATTTATATAACGAAAGAAATAAATTATATAATAAAGTCAGTTGTCTTATTGAGGGAAACCAACTTTACTTAAATATAGATCAATTTAAAGAATGGTTTGAAGGATTTCAAGGGCATTGGTCATTTTGTATAAAAAGTAAATTTCAGTCATATACACTTTTAGAATCAATAAAGATTCAAAATAGTGAAGGGTTGAATATTCACATCAAAGACTTATTTATAAACGAAGACCTTTATTGTGGGATCTATATCAATAGTGAAGGTTTTTTATATTTTTGCAGATTAGATGAGTTAAGATATAAAATAAATACTAGAAATCAAATCACCGAGACAGTAGATATTAGTAAAGCCTCTTTAAACGAAAATACTTTTGAATTTTTATTAGATGATGATTTTAGGGACTATGAAGCAGTAAGTGTAGTGTTGGTCGCAAGAAAAGGAAAAAAAGAGAGGTTAATACTAGATACCCAAATGACTAATAGGAAAATTTCTTGTATGCTTCCTTATGAAGAAATACAAAATGGGCGTTACAATATTTTCCTAGAGGCTGTGAACAGTCAAGACTACTTTAAAGCAAGACTTCAAGTCAAAGAAGATAAGCAAGATATTGGGTATTACAATATGAACGTAGATGAATCTTTGCTCATTTATAAAACGGTAAACGGTCTACTGTCAATTGTGAAGGGTAAATCATTTAATGTATTTAGAGAAAAAACAAAAACCGAAATTTTAATAAGTAAAATAAAGAAAAATAGAAAAGATTCCTACCAACTGGGTGTAAATGTTGCTTCTCAAGAAAAATTAGAAGTGAGTAAAATTTTAATAAAATTAAGAGATGAAGAAAACTTTAGGGCTATGGAGGCTATTAACTTTTCATTCGAAAAAACAGGTAAGAAAAATTATAAAGTGAAAGGCGATATTGTCCTAGATTGGGAAAAATTCCGTCCTCTTTACTGGGATATTTTAATAGAGGTCACGGACTATGAGGGATATAAGGGGTATATGAGAGTTAACAAAGCTACCTATTTTGTAAAGAAGATAGTTAAAAGTGACTATTTTAAACTTTCGCTTATCTCACATGATAGAATGGTATACCCCTATTTGACTTTAAATAACAGCATATCTTTTATGATGAGGCAAAAAGAGCAATACGAGAATGTTAAGAATAAAATTAAAGAGCTGGCTGCGTACCTTACCTATAAAATTTTAAGAGGGTACCCTTATAAGAACAAAGAGGTTTGGCTAGGATTTGAGAAATTCTCAAGAACTGCTCAAGATAATGGCTATGCTTTCTTTAATTATGTAGAACAGAACGAGCTACATGATAATTTTTATTATATTATTGATAGAAACTCACCGGACTATGGGAAGATAAAAGATCAAAACAGAAATATCGTTAAGTTTATGTCTTTTAAATACTTTTATCTTATATATGTCTCGAAGCTACTGGTATCTTCTGAAACCAAAAAGCACGCATACAATCTTAGAGTAAGAACTGGTTTAATTGCGAATAGTCTAGAGTCGAAACAAAGTGTATTTTTACAACATGGTGTAACAGGATTGAAAAAATCTGATGTTTTTAAAAAAAGTAAGGGAAGGGGCAATTTTAACTTAGTAGTTGCTACTTCAGATATAGAGCAAAAAATCATTAAAGAGAATTGGAAATACAATGATGAAGAAGTCATAACTACCGGCTTTTCTAGATGGGATTTATTGGAGGACAAAGCTGATTCGGTTGCAAGGAAAAAGATTTTTGTTATGCCTACCTGGAGGTCTTGGATGGAGGGAATGACAAAGGAAGAATTTGCTGCTTCAGATTATTATCATCACTATTTTTCATTTTTGTCATCTAATAAGTTAGGTCAGTTATTAGAAGAAAATAATTTAGATTTAGTCTTTTTCTTACATCCTAAATTCCAAGAGTATATATCCGAATTCTCGATTTCTCAAAAAAATATATACACTAAAAGTTTCCTTGATATTAAAGTAAATGAGGAAATGATGGAATCTTCCATCCTAATTAGTGACTATTCTTCTATAACTTGGGATATGTTTTACATGAATAAGCCGGTATTATTTTATCAGTTTGACCATGAAAAGTATAATGCTCAAGAGGGTAGTTATTTAGATATGGATAGGGAGTTATTTGGAGAGCGTGCTGAGAATGCCTCAGAACTTGTCAATATATTAAGTGAATATATTAATAATGATTTTACTATCAAACCAAGATATCAGAAAAAAAGAAAGAAGTATTTTAAGTATACTGATCATGATAATTCAAAAAGAATATTTAATGAAATAAATAGACGGATAAATTTGGGTGATTAATAAAATGCATCATATAAGCATAGTAAATAATAATGGTAGAACTAGATTTCTAATTTCTAACCTTCTTTCTTTTGAATTAGAAAGAATATCCCTAGGCGGGTTGGATTTAAATTTCCACTTTGAAAGTGTTGGTACGGATAAAACAGCTATAGTTTTTGACAGAAATTTTGAAAACTTTGCCCCAAATGCATTTTATAATATAGAGTTCTATAATGCTGAGGGAAGAAGACATGAAATTAGTTTGAATGATTATGGGAATTTTCCAGTTTGCATAGAGGGGGAGCGGGTCGCAATATGTTCTCAATTAGAAACTGACGAACATATTAAATTAAAATTTATTGATCTGAAAAAGGTAGTTTTTCAAATGAAATACCACCCCCCTATAACGAGTGAGATCTCTATCAAAAATGAGGGAGACTTTATTGAAGTAGGAGTAAGTGACTTAAATGAGAGTCATTATAATAATGTTATGGTATCAGTAGATAAAGATGGTTCATTTGATTCTTATTTGGTACCTGTCTTAATAAAAAAAGGCCATATATATATTTCTAATGAATTGTATACCAAGGGATATAACCTACATTTATTAGTTGCAATTAATTCAAATGTTTTCGAAGCTACACTAATTAAACAAACTAAGGAAAGTCATGAAAATGTATCCTATGGTGGTTTACCTGAACATTTAATTGGTGTAACCGAAGAGGAATTTTTGAGGCATAATATTAATAATGTTGTTAGTCTAAAAGGGAAACATTCCAGTGTTGAAGTTAATGAAATAGATATAGTGGGTAATTCACTAATTTTTAACATGAATCAAATAGAATGGTTTATAGATACCGATACGCCTATACTAATTTTACAAGAAACAAAAACGAAACAATTATATTCAGTGAGAGGAAATTTGGATTCATCTAAGTTACATTTTAAACTAGATGGTTTCATCAATGAAATACCAAATAAGAAGGAAAAATGGATTATATATTTAATGTCAAAAGGCAATGAACATGCCTTTAGAATTAGAGGCAATATTGAAGAAGGAGCAGAGCGAAATTTTCACATACTATCACAAGACAACTTCCCATCGTTATCAACCTATAATCTTCATAGTGCCCTCTGCATGAATAAAAATAATAATCTAGAAATAAGAAAAGATAAAATATCAAACTTGGTAAAGAACAACTTTAAAATTAAGACCAAAGTAAATAAGCTAAAGATGTTTGGTGAAAAAGTTAGTATTGAAGTTCAATTAAACACGCCTTATGTGCAGTCAATCAAGCCAACAAATATATATTTAGTTCATAGAAATAAAGACACTTTTAATAAAGTAAATATGCAGTTAACCAATACAACAATTAAAAAAAATTCCCTTATTTTAATTACTAATATCCAATTAAGAGAAGTGGTCCTATTTCCCTTGTATTGGGATTTATTTATTGGATTAGAGATAGATGGTAAGGAAGAGCTAGTTAAAATAACCAAAGTTTCTAAAGATGCCTTATATAAAGTAGATTCCAGAATATCTAAATACCAACGTGGGATGGGAAAAGGTAAGATTTTTTACCCTTATATTACAATAAGTAAAGACTTAGCCTTCACAGTAAGAGATAAAGAATATTTTGAAAATAGATATTATCTTCTAAAAGAGAAATTTGCATTTTTAGTTGTAAATCTATTTAGAAAGCATTTCGCAAATAAAGAAATATGGATTGGTTTTGAGAAGTTAGCAATGTCGGCTCACGAAAGTGGTTATTACTTCTTCGATTATGTATACAAGAATAGGAAACATGATAATTTCTATTATGTTATTAGGAAAGATTCCCCTGAACTGGTAAACCTAATGGATAAAAAAGATAAGGTTATTTATTTTATGTCTCTTAAGTACTTTATTTACATGTTTGCGGCAGATCTATTAATTTCATCTGATACAAAAAGGAATAGTTATAGCCTTAAACAAAAAAAGAGCATTTTAGGAAAAGAGCTTACAGATAAACAATTGGTATATCTGCAACATGGAGTTAATGGGCTAAAAGCAGTGCCCGACTTCTATAAGGATAGGGGAGTCTTTGACCTTGTTATTGCTCCTTCTGAATATGAAAAAAATATGATAACGGAATACTGGGGTTATTCAGAAGAGGAAGTTGTAACTACTGGATTAGCAAGATGGGATGTTCTCGAGGATAGAACAAATGAGATAGACTATAAACAGATATTTGTTATGCCTACTTGGAGAACGTGGATGGACGGCATGAGCAAAGAAGAATTCCTTGAAAGTGATTATTATAAGTACTACAACGATTTTCTTAGCTCGAATAGACTTCATAAGGTACTTAAAGATAATAACATTAAAATTATGTTCTTTCTCCATCCAAAGTTTAAGGATTATATCGATCTTTTTGAAATTAACTCCCCATACATTGAAAAGTTTGGGTTCTTGGAAGTGCCATTGGATGAAATGATTATGAAAAGTTCAATGATGATTTCTGATTATTCGAGCGTTATATGGGAAATGTTCTATCTAGAAAAACCTTGTTTATTTTATCACTTTGATGTGGAGAAATATCTACAGTATGAGGGAAGTTACATGGACTTTAAAGAGGATCTCTTTGGAGATGTAGCCTATGACTCTGAAGAACTAGTTGAAAATATGGAACAATATATTCTAAGGAACTTCTCTGAAAAGGTCGAGTATAGTAACTTAAGGGAAAAATATTTCACATATATGGATAACCAAAATTCAAAAAGGATTTTTGAAGCCATAGAAAATAATAAAAGTAATTTAAGGAAGAAAAGAAAGAGGACTAAGAGAAAGTTATCACATATAATACCATTTGATGTTAGAAGAAAAATGCTGAATACTATTGCTAAGATTAAATATTAAACAAAAGCCTCCATTACCGGAGGCTTTTGTTTAGCAACACTAATATGCAGGTTTTGATTGAAAAGAAGGAAACTTATTGAGATTTAATGATATTACTTGTATAATTTAATAACGTAATTAAAGGCAGTATTTTTATAGCCGAAAGGATAATACTATGAAATCAGCAATAAAGGTTGCTCAAGAGCAATTAGAGAATTTTTATTTGATTAGAAGGCTCTCTATATACGAATTAAAAAGCAAAAACAAAAATAACTATTTAGGTATCCTTTGGGAATTTTTAAACCCTTCTATACAAATAGTTATCTATTGGTTTGTTTTTTCAGCTATAAGAAAAAAAAGTCCAATTGAATTAGTTGACGGCCAACACATTGAGTTTTTCAGTTGGTTACTAGCAGCATTCTTTTTATGGATATTTTTTTATCAGGCTACAATTCAAGGTTCTAAGTCCATCTATACACGTCTTAGGATGCTTTCTAAAATGAACTTCCCTATGAGCATAATTCCAGGCTACGTTATTTTTTCCCAGTTTTATGTACACGTTATTATGCTTGCTATCGCAATCATAATATTGAATATAAACGGGCACTTTATATCCATTTATTACTTACAATTGATTTACTATATGTTATCGGCATTTTGTTTGATCTTTTCTCTATCACTTATAACGTCAACATTGTCGACAATTGTTAGAGATATCCACATGCTTTTAAATTCAACGTTGAGGATGCTTTTGTATTTGTCGGGGGTCTTGTGGCCACTAGCTATTTTAGTAGGCCAGTATGAAGTAATTATGAAGATATTAAAACTTAATCCACTTTATTACTTGATTGAAGGTTATCGTGCAGCACTATTTGGTACAGAGTGGCATTTTATTACAGAATGGGAATACAGTTTAGTTTTCTGGTGTATTGTGATCGTGCTTTTCCTAGTAGGTTCTACGTTACATGTAAAGTTCCGTAGACATTTTATAGATTATATATAAAGGTTTGTGATGATATGGAAAAAGCAATTATAGCTAAAAACATCCAAAAAAAATATAAATTGTATAATGGCTCAAAAGAACGGTTGTTAGATTTGTTGACTCCAAAGAGCTATGGGGAAGACTTCTATGCTTTGACAGATGTTAACTTTCAGGCAGATAAGGGAGACATTGTAGGGTTTATTGGAGTGAATGGCTCAGGTAAATCTACACTTTCTAATATTATCGCGGGGGTAGTACCAGAAACTTCTGGGACTTTAGAGGTAAATGGTCAGGCATCCTTAATAGCAGTGTCTTCAGGATTGAAGAATGACCTATCAGGACGAGATAATATTGAATTAAAGTTGCTTATGCTTGGGTTTAATAAAGAAGAAATCAAAGCGTTAGAACCAGATATTATTGAGTTCTCAGAGTTAGGGAAATTTATCGACCAACCCGTCAAATCCTATTCAAGCGGTATGAAATCGAGGCTTGGATTCGCTATTTCCGTTACAGTAGATCCAGATATATTAATTATTGATGAGGCATTGTCTGTAGGGGATAAAGCCTTCGCAGAGAAAAGCTTGAACAAGATGAAAGAATTTAAAGAGCAAGGGAAAACGATGATATTTGTAAGTCATTCCATTGGCCAAATGAAAAAGTTTTGCGAAAAAATTCTATGGCTAGAATTTGGAATGGTAAAGGAATATGGTTCGGTTAAAGAGGTTATTCCTAAGTATGAAGCTTTTTTAAAGCGTTGGCAAAAGATGTCAAAGGAAGAAAGAGAAATATATCGGAACTTTGAGTTAGAGCTAGATCCAAAAAAAGTATCAAGAGAAGAGGAAAGTGATCTTGTTCAAGCTATAATAGATGAAGACCATCCCTTTGATAAAGAAGCCAAGTATAGTGAAAATCTTGTTAGTAAAATGGGGCATATTAAATCGAATTCCAGTTATATTTATTCTAATCTAAAGGGAAGGAGTAGAAAGATCCCTTCTGATTCATATCATAACCTTGTATATTATATTAAAAAGGAAGCAAGTGTTAATAATGAGTTATATTTTCTATTAAGTGAACGGCCAAGTGCTACAACAGGCACAGTTGGCTGGATGAAATCCACGGATGTATCTAGCCATAATGAAGTGCTTATAGATGAAGACGCAAAACAGTTCCTAATTAAGGGAACCGGCGAAGCATATAATCGACCTTGGGGTGGAAATAAAAATCTTATTTATGATGATCTAGAACAGTTTAAGAACACTGATTTTAATGTGAATAAGACTGTTAAGATTGGTAAAAACCTTTGGTACTATGGAGTACTTGAAGAAAAAAATGCTTGGATCCACCATAGCCATTTACAAGAGAAGAAAGTCTAAACTATTCATTTTTAAAACGCGAGATTAGCATCTCGCGTTTTTTTATTTGTAAATGTCGAAAAATTCTTTATTATATTGACAAAAACCGACAAACAATAGGCTGACTTACCGTTATAATGTAAATTAAACGTAAATTTTTTTAGGAGGAAAGTCATGGGTGAATACAGTCTGGTGTTATTGTCAGGTGGCGTAGGTAAGAGAATGAAATTAGATATGCCAAAGCAGTTTTTACTTCTTGCTGGTAAACCGCTCTTTGTGCACGTGTTGGAGAAAGTGGATAGGTTACAAGTAGTAAAAGAGATTATCATGCCATGTCCATCCGAGTTTATTGAGAAGACCGAAGAGATCATTAATAAATATGGTTTTACAACACCAATAAAATGTGTGGAAGGCGGTGGGACTAGACAGGAATCCGTATTCAAGGGATTACAAGCAGCTGATTACGATAATGTTATCATTCATGAATCGGTGCGCCCATTCGTTTCTGAGAAAGATTTTATGAGGTTAATTGAAACAAGTAATGAAAACGCTATCTTTGGATTGGATATTCCTTTTACTGTCCTACGGGGAGGCGAGGTGGTGGAAGGTAATTTGGAACGAGATGAGCTGCTGAATGTGCAATTACCCCACAAGTTCAATGCGAAAAAGCTACTGTACGCGCACCAATGTGCTGCTGAAGATGGCTTAAATTTTACAGAGGATGCAAGTCTTTATTTTCATTACTTCCGGTCAGACATAGTTGTATTGCCAGGATCGGAATATAACATCAAAATCACGAAACCAATTGATCGTATCCTTGCCGAGGCCATTTACAAAGAAACTATATTATTGGGGGACTAAAAATGACAAAAACATGTATTATTACAGGTGCAAGTCGTGGTATTGGGAGAGCTATTGCAGTTTCACTGAGTTATGAAGAGGATGTTACTAATTTTATACTTATATCCAGGACGGAAACGGGATTAGTAGAAACAGCCCTTTTAATGAATAGGGAGAAAAACATTCATTGTTATGCTTTAGATCTCGGAAACTATAGTGAAGTGCGTGAGATGATTTCCGAGATAGGCGAAAAATATGGTGCCATTGATATGTTAATCAATGTAGCTGGCTATGCTAACCCACAATCCTTATTAGAAACATCTATTGAAGAGTGGGAAAAAACATATCAAGTTAATGTCCATTCCTTATTTAATATAACCAAAGAAGCAGTCAAATATATGAAACAGTCTGGGGGTAAAATCCTAAATGTTGCTTCAACTGCAGGCAGTTCTGCTCGTCCGGGTTGGTTGGCTTATGCTTCTTCAAAAGCGGCGCTTATAAGCATTTCTCAAACGTTATCGGAAGAGCTTGCCGGCTATGGCATCCTTGTTTATTGTATTTCTCCAGGTAGATGTGCTACGGAGTTAAGAAGAATTCTTGCTCCTGATGAGGACCCTTCAACCATCATGCAGCCAGAACATGTAGGAGAAGTTGTGCAACAGCTTCTTTCCGATAATGGGGTGTGCTTAGATGGGCAAAATATAGTAGTCAGGAAGCAAGTACAACAAGTGAAAAGCCCTTCCAAACAAACAAGTTAATTACGGATAATAGAGGCGATACAATATGAATAAAATCGACATAACACAAATAGTCTTACTTATACTAATACTTCTGTCAGTTAATCGTCCTTTATTAAAAAAGGGGCGGTTAATTGCTAAAAGAACGGTTGTAGTAACTGTTCATTCTCTATCAAAGCTAACTCCTAAGAATAATCAACTCGTTGTTTTTGGGGGGGAAAACGGCCAAGGGTTTCGTGGAAACACGAAATACTTATTTTTAAAGATGAATGAGGACAAACAATTACAATGCGTATGGATTTCTAGAAATAGCGAAGTTGTTTCCTTTTTAACAAAGAAAGGCTTTCAAGCATATAAGCATAACTCATTAAAAGGGATTTATCACCAATTAAGAGCACGATTGATTATTCATTCCCATTCAATTAATGATGACTTTAGTAAAGCATTTGTTGGAGGAGCAATCTCTTATAATACGTGGCATGGGGTAGGGTTGAAAAAGGTATGGGGAGCTAATAAAAATACGTTCTCCTACAAAGTCCTGCACGAAAAAAGTAAATTAAAACGATACTTTGGTAAATTTGTTGTGAAAACAAATCTAGCAAAACGAAACTACGTGGTCTCAACCAGCGAAGCTGTTTCGTCTTATTACCCGGAAACCTTTTTAGTTCATGAGGAAAATGTACTTCAGCTTGGCCAAGTAAGAAATGATGTCTTTTTCAAAGAAACAGAAGAAGATAAAAACATACCTGAATGGATTCGGAAACAAAAGGTCATTTTGTATATGCCGACACACCGAAGTTTTGGAAAGCTAGAGACTGATATTAATTCAGTTTTTGATTTTGAAAGATTAGATCAGTTTTGTGAAGAGAAGGGTTACACCTTTCTAGTGAAGAGGCATATGTACAGTAGCGGCAACGTCCCAACTAGATTTAAAAATATTATAGATATTAGTGAGAAGCCATATGACCCACAATTGTTATTAAAGTACTCGGACGTATTACTAACGGATTATTCCAGCTGTTATACAGATTACTTACTGTTGGATAGACCCGTTTTGTTCTATAGCTATGATCTGGATCTATACTTAAAGAAATCGAATGATATGTATTTTAATTACTTTGATGTTACACCGGGTCCTAAAGTTAATACCTTTCCAGAGCTTATCGAAGTGCTTGAAAATTCAATTGCACGCCCAGAACTCTATCGAGATGAAAGAAAAAGGGTATTGGATATCTTTTATTCTCGCGATAACCAACGAGAAGTTCTAGATAAACAGGTAACGTATATTTACGAGCATGTTTTAAACCGCTAGTCTTGATCATTAATCTATAGAGAAAGTAGGTATAGTATGAAAAAAATCAGGTTACTACCTACTATAATCGTAAAATATTTTCTAGTCTCTTTGTATGTTGTATTTCTTATAATATTTAAGCAAGATGAGAATAAAATGACGTTCGCTTCCTACAGGTCAAACAAAATTAAAGATAATTTAGCCTATCTTAGTGAGGAAATGCGAGCTAATTATCCAGAGATAAAGCAAACCTATCTATTTAAAAAAATGGATAGTTCCTTGTATGGAAAGCTTAGCTATATTTTTCATATGGTTAAAGCTTGTTTTCATTTAGCAACGTCACGTTATTTCGTTGTGGATGATTATTATTTTCCCATCTATGTAGTTAAACCTAGGAGAGATCTGGAAATCATCCAACTTTGGCACAGTGCGGGTGCTCTAAAGAAATTTGGTTATAGTACAGTTGGGAAGAGTTTTGGCCCGAGTAGAAGTTATTTAAAACACGTTCCCATTCACGGGAATTATACGAAGGCCTACGTAAGCTCAAAAGAAGTCATTCCTTATTTCTCTGAGGCTTTCAATATGCCTAAAGAGAATATCCTTCCATTAGGTATTCCTCGGACTGATTACTTTTATAATGATAACCGTTTGTTAGAACAGTGTTTTTATAGCGATTTCCCTGATTTAAAAGGTAGAAAGATAATTTTATATGCTCCTACTTTTAGAGGGAAAAGTCATTATCAAGAGGCGTTTGCCATTCCCTTCGATGTAGATTACATGGAGAAAATGCTGCAAGAGGAATATGTGTTGCTTGTTCATCTACATCCGTATATGCAAGCAGGGGTTAATGCAGCTGATACTGATTTTTCTTATTATATTAAAGAGGGGTATACGATACAGGAACTTCTAATGCTGACGGATGTATTGATAACCGATTACTCTACCATATTCTTTGACTTTAGTATTCTAGAAAGGCCCATTATATTTTTTCCCTATGATCTGGAAGACTATAAAAAAGAGCGAGACTTCTATTATGAGTATGAGAAACTGATACCCGGTCCTATGGTAATGGATACAAAATCTCTGGTCGAGGCAATCGTAAATCTACCAGATGATCACGAGATAAAGCAATTTAAAGATCGCTTCTTTGACTACCAAGATGGAAGAGCAACAGAAAGAATTGCTGCCGATATCCTCAGTAGGTAGTTAACGCTTAATAGTAAGAGGGTGGGACAAAAGAAGATCCAAGAAGCGAAAGGGGCCGTACTAAGACTCTTATGATTACAGGGGAATCAGAGTTTTAATACGGACAGTTATTCGCTGTTTGATTTTTAATACAAACTTTAGCGGAGGAAAATGCGTAGACTCCAGTGGGAACAGCACGAGTCCGAAGACCTCCTCAGAAGCGTTCTTTGCTTCTGAGGAGGCTAAGGCCGTGCCCACGGAAAGCGAGTATTTTCCGCAGCGACGAATAAGCAATCACTTGTACAAGTTTGTTAACGTATCCCATCCGCAGTTTTAATCTTTTTAGTTTTCTCTCACAAAGATCTCTGGATTATTTGAGAAGGCGCCATCCACGCCGTATTCCACAAGCTGTTCGTATCTCTCCATGTCATTAACTGTATATGGATATACGTTGTAGCCAAATGCTTTACACTCTCTGACGAATTCTTTATCGGTATACACGTTATTTGGGTGAATACTAGTGATGTTGAGGCCACTTTGCTTTGCGTATTCCCATGGATTTAAGATTCGATAGTAAAAAAGCATCCCCAGCGGTATAGACGGATCGATTTCTTGAATGTTTTTTAAGGCGACATGGTCAAAGGAAGACAGGATAACATTAGATAAGCGTTCATGCTCTCTAAGGCAATCAATTAATTTCTTTTCAATCCCCTGGTAAATAACAGGGATATTTTTAACTTCAATATTTAATAAAAGGTCCTTAGGGCACACTTCCAGTACTTCACTTAAGGTAGGGAGAACCACACCCTTATATTTTTCATGGAATGAAGAACCAATATCAATTTGCTTTATTTCCTCTAATGTATAATCCTTTATTAAGCCAGCGTGTTTATTAAAACGCGTTAATTTATGGTCATGACAGACAACAAGGTGCCCATCTTTGGTAAGTTGGACATCTAATTCTATTGCCTTCACGCCGTGTTCAATTGCTAGTTGAAAGGCGGGTAATGTATTTTCTGGTGCTTCTGTTAAAGACCCGCGATGAGCGAAATTTAGTACCACGTATATCATCTCCGTTCTTCATATTACTAACAGGATAACACAACTATTCTGCATTTTGCTTATGGAAGAATGCCATTCCTGTCTTATATAAAAGCCCAATCAACTCCCTATTTACTAAAAGGAAGAGCATCCCGGCTATCGCAATACTTATAAATAATACTTTGTCCTCTAGAATAAAGGGCAAGATTAAGGAGACGAAAAGGAGAGCAAATAAGGGGACCAATTCTCTCCACTGTATTCGTATCGTAAAATACTTATGGGAAGCAGTAACTCGGAATAACCACATACATAGAAATGCCAATAAAGTGGAAGCAGCAATGCCATATAGACCAATAAATGGGACGAGCGCAAGGTTTAACAAAATATTAAGCAGTGCGCCGATCATAGAGGTTAGAAAAAGACTATTTGTTTTTTTTGCGCCATGAAAACCAGCACCCCAAAATTGCGAAAGCGAGCTAAATAAGGCACCGGTTAGCATAATTCCAACGTATTTCCAGGACTCACCAAATGTATCGGCAATGACAATTTCCATGGCCGGTTTGGCTACTAAAATAATGAGAATGGCTGTGGTAATCATTAACCTTACATAATGCTTGAATACAATAGAGTAATAAGCGTCTTTTTCTTTTGAATGGAAGGACGTAATCGCACTGTCTTTCCAGGCTAGAAAAAATATGGTGTTCACCATAAGTAGTAAGGCAGGGATTTTATTAGCGACCGCGTAGATACCATTAGCATCTAAATGAAGAAATGCTAGAATAACATAACGATCAGACATGGTGAGTATCCACCAGCTTAACGCACCGGGAATGATTGGGATAGAATAGGTTAAAAAGGACTTTAGTAAGCTTTTAGAGTATCCTTTCCACTCAATATACCGGTGGAATTTTAGTATCCACCATGCGATGATCGTGACAGATGCTGCAGCTAGAATAGAAGAATAGAAAAAGGACAACAGCCTGAGGTCGAAAACATAAATGAAAATGAGAATAAATCCAACGGAGAGGGCTGTCTGAATAATACCCAGCATCGCAAATAATTTATTAAACCCGAGCCCACGGGCGCATTGTTGCAAAAAACTACTAGTTACTGTGAAATTAATCAGTAGCAGAAGTTCCCAATGATAGGGAAAGTCAACAAAAAGCATGACAGCAAGCGCGACAGCATTAAAAATAAGAAGGTTACGCAGAATAGTGAGCGTTCCAGTAGTAATAATACGTCCCTGTTCTTGTGGCTGCTCTTCTTCTAATAACCATCTATACACTGCTGCAACTAATTCAAATGTAATGAAAGGGACGATAAGGGAAACAGTCGTCCATAACAAATCCCACGTGCCGTATTCAGCCGAAGTAAAATAATGCGTATATAGTGGCAACATAAGAAAGATGAGGAGTTTTGACCCAAAGTTGGCAATAGCATAGATAATCGTATCCTTAAATAGCTTTTTTCCATTGGTCATTGTCATCCTTCCATTCTATTCTACTATTTTCCCTGCATGATCAATCGCTTTAACCTATGTTTTATTTTATAATATGGCATTAATAAATAGGACGAAGCCGATATTGGGAACGCGTGCTTTCGCATCTCATTATAAATTTCCGCCGCATAAGCATCCTTTTTAACATCTGCAAGGACTTTGGCAATATACTTGGTTTTTTCTTGACGGTACACATGCAGGTCAAACACAGGTTGATATAAATCGAGTTTACCTTGGACCTCCAAAGTTAGCATGGAACGGAGGCATTTTTCACAACGAGAACAGTTTGCAGAGCTTCCCCCGGCACATACATTTAAGTAACGGTGTGTTGGTTCATACTCAGTTATGTGACGTGTCTTTTCCACTCTAGAGTAATTAGCCCCTGATGAAAAAAAGCTTAAAGACTCTGTCGACAGCATTGTGAGGCTAAGCAGGTCATAGGAACCGGCGACCTTTGTTTTTAATTCGAAATCTTTGAACTGCCTACCTGACGAATAATAGTAGTAGCGAAATAACTTTTGCATGGTCAACACTGCCGCTACATTCCTTAAAGTATGTGTTTGCACGTAATTCATTTTCAGTACTTCACTGAGGTTCGAATCAATTTCAATAATATCGATATGTTGCTCTTCGGCAAACGGGCGAATCAGCTGGATGCGTTTTTGAAAAAGGTCGCTTGCTTCCTGCCCACCAAAGTCACCGTGCGACCCGACATTATGGAAGGTGAAGTGAGTTAACCTAAAAGAAGGTGGGCAGGCTCTATGTAGGTGCTCGTAAATGGTATGGAAGGAATCAACACCACCTGAGAAGCCCGTACCGACCGCATTTGCTGTTTCGACTGGGTTGGGCATAAGAGTTTCTGCTCTAATCGATATCCTATTTAAATGCGGTAGTGCAATACAAAGTGCCCCCATGAGATACGTTGTTATGGTGTAGTACAGTTTTTCTGACACTGGTGCCTTAAGAAATATATCTTCTCCACGCTCCATGGCCAGAGGCAACAGCCCTACTAGAAAGGAATCAGCTCGCTCTTGCAGTAAGTATTGCTCATAGGCTAATGGAACGCTAAACCAAAGGGACTCCTGCTTGTTATCTATTTCAAATTTTGCCTGCAACCTCACAGTGTTATTTATCTGAACTACTTCGGGTTTGTAAATGATCATCTTGATTCCTCTTCCTGCCTAAAAACACGTCTAGCTCTTTAAAATGATTTTCTGAATCGACTTTTTCTTTACTAATTGGAGGTGCTGCCATTTCCATGCTTTGCTGGACATCGAGTGGATGAAGCTTATATAACTGTGCGAAGTCTGTATAGTGTCCAGTAAATCCGATGTCTTCCATTACATGGAGCATCTTAGAGCTATAGAGAATGGGATAAACAGGTTTCTGATATATCCAGCCAATAATCATGGCATGAAATCGTGTAGCGATAATGCCTGCAGAATCGGCTAACTGTTGCAATATCTCTTCTGGATTATTTTTATAATAGCTCGTCTTCACTTTCTTTCGAGCAGTTTCTGGTATCTTACTCACAATCTCCTTGATTGCAACGGGATCTTGTTCATACGCACAAAAAGATAGCAACAATACCTCATATCCTTGTTCTATAAAAAAGAGCGCAATGTCTTTTATTTTTGTGTAATAGATCGTATCCATGTCAGCCAGATGATTACGTACAGAGGGCTTAATTACAGAAATCGAGATAACTTTTTTGTGATTTAATGCCTTCTTTACTGGTAGTTGAAAGACGATGTCTGCGGCTAAACGAACAGGCTTTAAATCCTGAAACAACTTATAGCTATGTTCTTCCCGAAAACATATGTCATGATCATGCAGAAAAATCCTTTTATGCTCTGTATAAAAGTCAGGGTCATCATACGGACCAAAATTAGCACCTAATAGAAAAAAAGGTTTTTTCTTCCTCCGCATTGCTTTTGTTATCTGTAATTCCTTCCTCCAGTGTTTCCCCTGTATAAATAACGATCCTCCAATTTGCACGGACGCATCACAGTCTCTGTCCAACCATCTGTACAATAAGAAATAGAGGTTGAATTTTCGAACGATAAGGTTGGCAATCCGGTACATAAGGGAATCACTTGGAGCAATGAGCAGGTTTGGTAAATTCTGAAATGTAGTTCGGTAATGCCTTGGAGCATACAGCACAAACGTGGTATCAGGATAACGTTCACATATAATTTTTATAAATAAATCATCCCCTAAATTTCCGTGTGTATATGCATAGATTCTTATTTTTTTCATCCCACATCGCACCTCTAATAATATCCTTTCACAATAGTGAACAGTTTAGACCTAATGCAGTCTTTTATTTTACTTTGCTACCATCCGAAATAGTGTGTGAAAAGGGGAGGGCAGATACCTGGTTAGTTCTTTAATAAAAAATAGATAATACAACCCATTTAATGACTGTTTCTTAACAAGATAGAGAAAAATTTTCACCTGCAATGCTTGATGATCTTGGATGATGCCATGATCCACACGCTCTTTCATAATGACTCGAAGTTGCTTTTTTCTTTCCTGTTTACTTAAGGGACTGCTGCGGTGAAATAGATTACTACATGCATTAATGGAAGTCGCAGTCATGACCGTATTAAGCTCTAATCTGTTTTCGGCTGTGTATTTTTCTTGACTCTTTAAAAATTGCCGAACGCTTTCTTGAAGGAATTGTTGTTTGGAATAGAATTCGTCTATATACCCTCTAGACAGCGACGTATTTCCGTGTGACACGTAAGTATATAGAGGATCGGCGAGTATGTAGACAGACGAGCAGACTTGTAGATAATCCAGATTAAACAGTAAATCTTCCCCCATGCTAATGGTTTCATTAAAACGGATTGCATGCTCGCGTATGAGTGAAAGAACGTATAGTTTATTACATGGCGAGGGGAGCAGAATCTCTCGATATAATGCTCCGAAATGTTGCAGAAAAGCGGGTTTAGAGAATTTTCCTTCCATTTTAGGCACATGCGGAATAGTTACCGGCTTTTTCCCCCTTAACTGAGCATGGTAGCCACAAAGGACAAGATCAGTATCCAATAGTGTGCACTCAACCAGCTTTTCTGTCATCGTTGGATGAACATAATCATCTGCATCTACAAACTGAATAAAATGCCCACTAGCCTTACTGATACCTGTATTCCGGGCAGAGGAAGGCCCTTTGTTTTGTTGGTGAATAACGGAAACCTGGGAGTGTTTTACTGCAAGCTCGTTACATATTTCTCCACTATTGTCTGTCGAACCATCGTTCACAAGAATAACGTCAATTTGCTTATAAGATTGCTGTAAGATGCTTTGCACACAATAACGCAGCTCCTTTTCAGCATTATATACAGGGACAATAATACTTACCACATTGTTAAGAGACATTTTTTTCAGCTCCCAGCAGAATAATGACAAGGGTTAAATAGGACATAACAGAAGGTGCTAGTAGAACATGCCCTGCCAAAAAAGAAATACCCAAACAGAGGAAGATTGTGACTGCTAATAAAAAAGGTGGTGCACGAAGCGGGAATAAACGTTTTACCAGCATGAAACCCAACCACCCAAAAGGAATGAGGAGGATAATACTGCCTATCACCCCGTATCCGAAAAACAGATCAAATAAATCCATTTCGACCAACTTAGCAGCTCCTTCCTCATAATCTCCCGCATACCCTAGGCCAAATGCTTGTCTTATTGGGCTGGCATTTTTAAAATCCTGATAGGTTTCTCGAAGGTAAATATCACGTGAGCTCAGTATTCGATTCAGCAAACCAACCCTATTTCCTGATTGTTCCAATTGCAGGGAAGGCTGTTCTTGATACTTTGGCCCTGTTATCTGCTCGGTATTTTCACGTATTGGACTGAGCGGAATAAGTACAATTAGTAAGAAAGATAGAAACAATAGCAGGAGATGCCTTCTATCCTGCCAAAATCTAATATTTTCTTTCATAATATAAATGAAGGCACTAACGATTAAAACAACTCCCCCTAAAAAGGCTGTCTTCGTACCAATAGTCGGTACCATGGCTAGCAGCAAAATGAAGGCAACCCAAGTTATAGCTTTTGGCTTGAAATGTGTGATTTTAGTTATCAGGATACCCAGCAAACATAGAATAATGACACTTAATTCATTTGCTGAAAAAAACCAGCCAGCGTACCCCTCGCCTGTGAAATAATAGCTCTCTCGGCTCGTATTCGTGATAATAGCTAACCAATAAGCGATGCCAATAATAAGGCTGATAAGTTCAGAAACCCGATATAAATTCTGTTTAGATATGTAAAGTCCTACTAACACGATTGCTGTTGTTGCCAACGTCAGGAAATAGGAAGTTTTCATTGCAAAATTAATCTCCTGAAACAAATTCATTTGCGGCTTATATAGGTAATTAATCAAGAGACTGATTAGAATTACAGCAAAAGGTAGGAGAAATAAAAGTAGTTGGCTTTTTCCCCTTTTTATATGCCAAATGCTCAGCATGATGAACAGTCCAGCCATAAGAAAAGTTCGTACAAATGCACCAACGGAAATAGGTAATTCCTGTGTAAAGGCTGTCATTAAATCTAATAAAGGTTGGATCAGAAAAAATATAAACAACATTTGGTTTATCGAATCTTTTTTTATTGGGAAATAATTCATCTTTATGTCCTCGACTATAATCTTTTTAAGGTAAACGTAATCAACCTCATAATAAATGTGCAAAGTTAAACACGCTTGCATGCTATAGGCCCTCCATACAGTAATGGTCAACTTTCACATTTCTATTCAGCGCCATTATAATTCTCCCACCAGTTGGTTATATTGATGTATTAATAACTCAACAGAGGTGGCTATTAACATGAAGGTGTTACATTTAAACGCTGGGAATGAAACTGGCGGAGGTATGCATCATATTCTTGGTCTTATGAAGGAATTAAATCGAGATCAGTTTATACTTGGAGTATTAGAACGTGGCGAGTTATTGGAGAGAGCGGAGAAAGAAGGTATAAATACCGTTTATTTTACTTGTAATACAAGGCTTAGTCTGCCATTAATACGTAAGATAAGAGCATATATCATAGAGCAAGAAATAACGTTTATCCATACACACGGACCGCGAGCCAATGTTTATGCCAACATGTTAAAAAGGTTAGTGCCATTTCAGTGGATTACGACAATACATAGTCACCCACTTCACGATTTTATGGGGCGTGGAATGTATGGAAGATTACTCTCCCGCGTACATATAAATGCAGTGAGACGTGCAGATAAACTAATTGCGATATCGGATAATTTTAAAAAGAGCTTATCTGAGATTGGAATTACTTCAGAAAAAATTGTAACAACGTTAAATGGCATTGATTTTAGTGAATGTGATCGAAATACATATTCGAAAAAAGAATTTGGTATACCAGATAATGCTTTTCTTTTATTGATGGTTGCAAGGCTTGAGCCGGTAAAAGGACATGAATTAGCGTTGAAGGCATTCGCAAAGCTTCTACTTAATAACAATGATTGTCACTTAATGCTCGCAGGGGATGGGGGACTAAGAGCGAAGTTGGAAAAACAGGCGATTGATTTGGGCATTGCATCGCATATACACTTTGTCGGACATCGGGAGGATATTGATTGTTTCTATGAAATGGCAGATGTCACCATGCTTACCTCTTTTAGTGAGAGCTTTCCCTTGGTATTACTGGAGTCTGCTAAGGCCGGAACACCTGTTATCGCAACAGATGTTGGGGCAATTGGGGAGCTTATTATGGACAAGTCATATGGATGGCGGATTAAGCCGAATAACGTCAGAGAACTTCACGCAGCAATGCTTGATGCATTATTTATGTATCGAAAGGGAATGTTACCTTTAATAGGTTCAAAGCTACAATCTCACGCCGCACAAAAATTTACATTGGAGAAGTTAGCAGAAAACATATATAATGTATATCTAAGCATGAAAAAAATAGACTGACTAGAAGAGGTGGGCTAAGTGGTAAAAATAGTGCTATTAGCCTTTATTAGTACGCTGCTATCGTTATTCATAACACCAATTGTTATTAAATACGCAAAAAAATTGAATGCAACCGATAAACCAAACCACCGTAAAGTACATACGGACCCTGTCCCAACATTGGGTGGATTAGCCATTTATATGAGCTTTCTAATAGGGTTGGTTATTCTCCAACCAGTAAGTGAATACCATCTTTCTATTGTTGTGGGAGCCTCGCTAATGGTTGGGTTAGGGTTTTTGGATGATATCTTTGATCTTTCTGCAAAGTTAAAGTTTATCGTGCAAATTTCCGCAGCCTGTATCGTGGTCTTCTGGGGAGGGCTTCAGGTTGAATTTATTAATCTCCCATTTGGTGGGCAGATCGAGTTCGGTATTTTAAGTACAATCATTACGATCTTTTGGATCGTGGGAATTACAAACGCGATCAATTTTATTGACGGGCTAGACGGACTTGCAGCAGGTGTATCATCTATTGCGCTTTTTACTATCACGGTAATGGCCGTCATGATGGGACATCTTTATGTAGCAACCGTGGCTTTAGTTCTTTTCTTTAGTGTTCTCGGCTTTTTACGGTACAATTTTTTCCCGGCGAAGATATTTATGGGGGATACTGGGGCTTTATTTCTCGGATTTATGATATCTGTCTTGGCGTTATTAGGGTTTAAAAATGTCACGATTATTTCTTTTATTATCCCGATATTTATATTAGGGGTTCCGATTTCGGACACCTTAATTGCCATGGTACGAAGGTATATTAATAAACAACCGATGTCGAGTCCGGACAGTTCTCATTTACATCACAGTCTCGTGAAATTCGGGATGACACACAAACAGACCGTACTGTTTATTTATGCGCTGAGCGCAATGTTCAGCTTGGCAGCCATTTTGTTTTCCATGACGACAGTATGGGGTTCAATTTTAATCTTTACCGTCGCTCTGGTAACCCTTCAGGCGTTAATAGAAAATCTGGAACTTATAAATAGTGACTATAAGCCATTAACAAATTTACTTAAAGGATTTCGGCAAAAATAAAAAGGAACTGACAGTCACGTTGCTGTCAGTTCCTTTTTCACATGGTTGAAATGTCTTTAAGCCAGAAAGCAACGACGAAGTAAAAAAACTCCCATTCGCTCATCTAGAGAATGGGAGTTTTCATTAATATGGACTGGAGTTTTCCTCCGAAGTTGTCGAACCGTCTGTGCTGTTGACTGTACTGCTACTCGGGGTTATGCCCAAATGACTCTGTAATGTTTGTTTTGTCTCTTGCAAAGCAACTTGATCTAATTGCCAATAATAAACGTTTCCTGGTTGGTAATCATTTCCTTCAAGGCTTAACGTTTCAAAGTTCAAGTTTTTACCTGCTGTTCCATAAGATATAAAGCTCTTCATTTCACTGAAGGTCATATTCGTCGTCATGTTACTTCCTACAGCATCGATCACATCATCGTATTTCAATACGGAGTTAAGAGAAGCTGCTTTTTTTACTACCGATTTAATGATTTCTTGCTGTCTTTTTCCACGTTCAATATCATTATCTTGCTTTCTTGTTCTAGCAAGCGCAAGTGCTTCCTCCCCATTCAGTTGCTGTTCGCCTGGAAGTAGGTGAATCGCTCCTGCCTGGTCTTTAGAGTTTTGCTCTTTTAATTCATAAGGAACATCAACATTTATGCCATCTACCGCATCTACCACATCAATGAAGGCTTCGAAGTTGACCTTGACATAGTAGTCAATCGGAATATCTAAGAGATTTTCCACTGTATCAATCGTAGCAGTCGTTCCTCCACGAGCATGTGCGTGGTTTATTTTGTCTTCCCGGCCAATTTCCGGAATATAGACATAAGAGTCACGCGGAATACTAAGCAACTTCACACTATCATTCTTTTTGTTTAGTGTAGCAACCATTAATGTATCGGTACGAGAGTTGTCTGCATTTTGGCGAATGTTACTAGCATCCACACCCATAATTAACACGGAAACGTTATCTTTTGTAGGGTCTACTGCTGCTTCCCTTAATTCCGATTTTTCTCTTCCATCATCTTCATAGGAATTTGAAAATACACTGTCTGCTTTTATATATAAGTAAGATGCATAGGACACCCCTGCAAGAATAACGAGGAGAGGTATCAGAATAAAAAAAGCGCGCTTTTTGAGCCGTCTCCTTTTCTTTCTTCTTACCACACGAGTTTGGTTTGTTTTATTATATGACATGCTTTATATTCACCCTTATTTTAAAATAGAAAAACGTAACATTTAATGTTATCATAATTTCATTAAGAATTTTAGTTAATTACAAAACTAAGCTTAATTTTACTATGAATACTTGGTTTAGTAAACAACATTTGTATTACAATTTTGTAAGTTATATGTATTAGACGTTAAATAGGGATGAAAGGTTGCACATAAAATGATAGATTCGAAGGATTTTGTGAAAATAATGGATATCCCTTTCTTGAATAAGACGAAAAAGGATGCATTGAATCATTACATATTCCCGCGTCTTAACAAACAACAAAAATGCTTTATCGTGACAGGAAATCCGGAAATTGTAATGAAAACAAGGGAAGATCCTACATATAAGCAAATCGTGCTTTCTGCTGACTATGTAATTCCAGATGGCGCGGGGATTTTACTAGCAGCAAAGCATATAAAAGAGCCGATTCCAGAAAGGGTATCTGGTTTGGACGTTATGATGGACCTTCTTTCTTTTGCAGAAGTGCAAGGCTTACGTTGTTTTTTTCTTGGAGCGAAGGACTATGTTAATGAAAAAGCAGTACTAGAAGCGGAGCGGAAGTATCCTAACCTCAAAATTGCAGGGCATCATCACGGATATTTTGAATTAGAGGACCCTGCTATTGTGAAAAAAGTTAAAGACAGTAATCCAGATATAATTTTTGTTGCTTTAGGGCTTCCACGACAAGAGGAATGGATTTCCAAGCATATTGATGAATTTTCTAAAGGGTTGTTTATGGGTGTCGGTGGAAGTTTTGATGTATTAGCAGGAAATGTAAAGCGCGCACCTGATTGGATAATTAAGTTGAATCTGGAGTGGCTATATCGTCTTATAAAGCAGCCATATCGGTTTAAACGAATTATTAAAGTGTTTGAGTTTATATTTCGTTTTTATCTAAAAAAATAAGTGATTTTCATGAGAGCCTGTTAGAAGTAGTCTAGCAGGTTTTTTTATTATTTACTTAAAGATAGTAAGAAACTGTGCTAACATATTGATAGGGAAGCGTATTTTTTAAATTTAATATGTAATCGTTTACAAAAAGGGAGGATATACATGACACAGCAACCGAATATTTTATTCATTATGAGTGATGATCATGCGGCACAAGCAATTAGTGCGTATAACAAGACTTTAGTTGAGACGCCAAACATTGATCGTATTGCAAAGGAAGGCAAGCGTTTTGATAATGTGTATTGTACCAATTCACTATGTGCGCCAAGCAGGGCAACAATTTTGACAGGCAATTATAGCCATGAAAATGGGGTGCGCGGGTTGTCAGAGCCGTTTGATGGAAGACAGCAGACATTTCCGAAGCTCCTACAGGAAAATGGATATGAAGCAGCCATTATTGGAAAATGGCACCTAGGTCAAGGCGGGTATAGTGATCCAACTGGGTTTGATTACTGGAATGTGTTTCCGGATCAGGGAGATTATTACGACCCTGTTATGAACGAAATGGGAGAAGATATAAAGAGAGAGGGATATGCCACAGATATTGTGACCGATCTCTCGTTAGATTGGCTTAGTAAACAAAAAAATGAAAAGCCTTTCATGATGATGGTGCATCATAAAGCGCCACATCGACCTTGGAATCCACCTGAAAAATATAAAGATTTATTTGCCGATAGGGAGTTTCCAGTACCAGAGACGTATGATGATGATTATGCTAACAGAGCAAATGCAGCGAAGATAGCAGACATGCGCATTGAAGACTTGAATGAAGAGGATGTTAAAGGAACACCACCGGAGGGGCTCAATCCTGCAGAGGTAAAGGATTGGAAATACCAGCGCTATATTAAAGATTATTTACGCTGTGTCATCTCGATCGATGATAATGTTGGCCGGCTGCTCGATTACCTTGATGAAGCAGGTCTATCAGAAAATACAATTGTTGTGTACACCTCTGATCAAGGGTTCTTTTTGGGAGAGCATGGCTGGTATGATAAACGGTTTATGTTTGAGGAATCTTTGCAAATGCCGTTTGTAATGCGCTATCCGCAAGAGATTAAGCCGGGTAAAGTATCGACGGACATGATTATTAACAATGACTTTGCGCCAACCTTTTTGGACTACTGTGGGGTGGAGGCCAAAGAGAGGATGCAGGGGGAAAGTTTCCGAGCAATTGCCAAAGGGGATAAACCAGAAGACTGGCGCGATGCAGTGTATTACCGTTACTGGGAACATTTAACGATCCATAATGTAACCGCCCATTATGGGGTACGAACAGATCGGTACAAGCTTATCTATTATTATGGTGACCCACTTGATGTCATTGGAGCAGTTCCAAAACCAATGGAGCCGGAATGGGAGCTATTTGATCTAGAGAAGGATCCGCTTGAATTAAAAAATGAGTATGATAATCCGGCATACGCGGAGACGGTGATTGAATTGAAGGACAAGCTTAAGAGATTAAGAGAACAATATAATGAAACGGTCTAGTAGGATAGGTGAAATAAATGAAGAATACAGAAGTTCGCGGATGCTGTGCGGCATCTAGAGGGGAAAGTATAAAAAAGTCGGATCCTGTCCGTATGCCTTTCAGGACAACTGGCAGGACTAATCCCCAGGAGGACATGATCCTCATTAAAGGTGGTAAATTTTTAATGGGTACACAGGAAAAGGCAGGGTTTCCTGAAGATGGGGAGGGGCCAATTCGCAATATAAAGGTGAATTCTTTTTATATCGATCCCCATACGGTAACGAACGGATCGTTTGCTAGATTTGTAGAAGAAACGGGTTATCGAACAGAGGCGGAGCAATATGGGTGGTCATTTGTCTTTTATAAACTGGTTAGTGAGACCACGGCAAAAAAAGTGAAACAAAAAGTTGCGCAGACACCGTGGTGGCTTGTTGTAGAAGGAGCAACATGGGATCAGCCAGAGGGACCAGATTCGAATATAGCTGATCGCATGGACCATCCCGTCATTCATGTCTCCTGGAACGACGCCATGGCATACTGTGAGTGGGCTGGGAAACGACTTCCTACAGAAGCGGAGTGGGAGTACGCCGCGAGAGGTGGTCTTGAGCAGAAGACCTATCCATGGGGGAACGAGCTTACTCCAGAAGGAAAGCATCAATGTAATATCTGGCAAGGAGATTTCCCTAAAGAAAATACAGAAGAAGATGGCTATGTAGGGACAGCTCCGGCAGCCTCTTTTCCACCGAATGGCTATGGATTATACAACATGGCTGGGAATGTATGGGAATGGTGTTCCGATTGGTTTGCCACCAATATCCATAAGCGAGGGGGAAAGGATAACCCAACAGGCGCAGAGACGGGGACAAACAAAGTCATGCGGGGAGGCTCTTATCTATGTCATGATAGCTATTGCAATCGCTACAGGGTTGCCGCCAGAACTGCGAACAGCCCTGATAGCTCGACAGGGAATATTGGTTTTCGTTGTGTGATGGATGTATGAGACAATGCAGATTATCCCTATGAGTCAAGCATAATAAACAAAGAGCCAAGAGATCCTTGGCTCTTGCCTATATTTGAATTATATGATTCCATATACCTACAATTTTCTACCCCATATTGCAGAATATGAGGGAAAATTCAGTAATATATGCTCTTATCAAACAAAGATGCCTCCCTTATAATGAGGGGAATAGAACCAATCACAATAGAAACTTAGTTTGATGATGGGGTGTAAACATGAGTTCTCTTTTAGTAATTAATAGACAAATCTCCGCGATAGAGGAAACACTTTATCGTCTAGAATTGCAATTAAAAGCAAAGCGAAATGATATAGAATACTTAGCTTTAGGCCTCACTCATTTATATGATTATATGGAAGAATATACCCAAAATAAATCCTATCAGTCCACTTCAAAACCACAAAGTTCCATATGTAAGGAAAAGCAGGCAGAGATCTTTAAATTCCTTCAATTAGAGGAACTTCCCGCCACCCATTCTCCTATTTATAATGACAAATTAGTAAAAACCATCCGTGAGTTAAAAGAAAGAATCCGTGAAGAGAAGCAAAATCTTGTCAGATTAAAAAAGCACATCGTTACCCATGAAAATGAATTACACTATCTGCAATTTGAACGAAAAAGGAAATTATCATAGCCAGACATCTCCTAATAAGGAGGTGTTTTTTTCTTGATGCCACCCCCTCATGGTCCTTGTATTCGATTATAAGGGTGAAGGGAGGTGACAAACATGGCAGTAGCAGAATTAATGAATTCCTCATTACGACTTGTTTTTGAAAATGGCATTGACGAAGATTCAGGCAATCCATCATTCAAGACAAAAAGCTTTACCAATGTGAAAGGATCAGCCACTGCTGATCAACTTTATGCCATTGCAACAGCAGTAGCAGCTTTACAGGAGCTTCCACTTTACAACATTGAACGAAATGACAGCTCCGATATCATCGAGGAGTAATGGGAGCAAACATTAAAAGAAAGGAGGGGAAGGAATGAAAAAGCTAGAGCTTAAATTCACTAACTTTGATGGGAAAACAGTCACGTACTCACTGGATCAACCTGTTGAACCAGTTGACACAGAAGCTGTCAATGCGGCAATGGATGAGATCATCGCCCAAAATGCATTCACATCTACTGGTGGTGATATCGTTGCTAAGAAAAGCGCCCGCGTAGTCGATCGAACAGTAGAAGAAATCGATCTTGGACTATAACATTGGATTGGGAGCAGACCAGTGGCCATGCCTCTGGTCTGCTTTTTAAAATTAGCGGGGTGAGCGTGACTCTCTCTATCTGCTTGGTTGAAAGGTTGAAGGATGATTGGGAGAGTGAGCGTAAACGAGAGGATTGGAGGTATTCAAATGGAAACATGGATTCCCTTGCTGACAGATGTCGGTTTTCCCATTGCCGTCACCTTTTATTTGTTGCACCGCATTGAAGGAAAGCTAAACCTGCTCATCGAATCAATTCATGGATTACCAGGAAAACTGAGAGAATGAAGAAAGCCGGAACTCCTTTTGGGGAAGTTCCGGTTTTTGGGGTGGGGTGTGGGTTGGTTGGGCCATACGGGTGTTCCAATCGATGTCAAAAGAGGTCCAATCACTGCGTAATGAGCGCCAATCAATTATATGAGAGGTTCAATCAATCGCACGAGTGCTTCAATCGATGCCAAGAGAGGTCCAATCAACAAGTAATGTATGCCAATCAATCATACGAGACGTTCAATCAATCACACGGGCGCTTCAATCGATGCCAAGGATCTTCCAATCAAAGCGTAATGGACGCTAATCAATTATAAGAGAGATCCAATCAATCACATAAGTTCTACAATCAAAAGAATTAGCTCGTATAAATGGAGGTGATTATTCGAATATATTGTTGCTAGGAAAAGGAATGCCTTTATCTTGAGGGTAGGTTTGAATAGGAGGGGAGTGGTATAATCTGTATCGATTTTTACCGGATTGTTGTAATTTCATGCCTTTTAAAAGGAGATATGCTGTACTTGGCGAAGGTATATTCAATAATTTTCGACACTCCATATTAGTAATAGTTGGCTTAAATAATAAGAAGTGATCCAAAATTACTTGCTCGTGCGCAGTAAGGGATGTATTTTTACATTCGTAACAGATCCAAGTCTTGTTCTTTTTCTTCATTAGAGAGTTAACACATTTTGGACATGGCACACCTTGTATTAAAAATTCAGGAGATATTTTATAATACTCAAGAAGGTCTGGGACGTAATCTACGTGATGTGAAAGCAGCAGTTTATATAACTTGTTTTGGGCAGAATGGTTCAATCTTTGTTCTGAGTATCCTTTAAAAATTCTTTCAAGATGAAAGTGAATGCTTTCTGAGTGAATTAATTGATTGTATATTTGGGGATCTTCTTGAATGTTTTGGATTGAAGTGGCGGGATTACTTGATATAACTAGTGTATCTATTGGTAGATTCATAGAGTAGTTTTGCAACCAGTACGCAAGGTTTCTTTTTTGTGTGTTTGCCTGTTGAATAGGATCTTTATAAACTGTCTTTTTACCATCTGCATGTTGAATAAATTGCTTTTGAAGGGAGTCATAACTTAATTCACCTTTAAAATTTTTAATTTCTAAAATGATTAAGTTATATGGGGTGATGAGGAGTGTGTCAATTTGAAAGTAGTGATTATAATTGTTTAATCGAAGATCTTTAATTATAAATATATTTTCCTCGCGAAAGTTTGATAGTGTATAGTCAACTCTTTTCTCTCCTAAATATCCAGCGTAGTACCTCCCGTAATCCTGAAGGAAAACCTCGTTATCTTTGTATTCTTTTTTTAATCTGCGGTGTAAAGCCTCATAAGCCAAGAGTCGGTAAGACTTCAAGCGCGGTTTACTAATCAAATTTATCCCACCTTTCTATATTACTAATAAATTCTCTATTCAATGCTAAATTCCTTTATTTTATCTCAAAGGGAGCTTCAGTCGATTGAATAGTGCCTCTCCAATCCACGGGAAAGGATCGCCAATCAATCAAACAGAGCTCCCAATCAACAAGAAAGGATCGCCAATCAATCAAACAGAGCTCCCAATCAACAAGAAAGAATCGCCAATCAATCAAATGAGTCTCCCAATCCACGAGACAGGATCGCCAATCAATCAAACGAGACCTCCAATCAACAAGAAAGGATCGCCAATC
>NZ_CCAX010000003.1:0-480759 GCF_000612865.1 Oceanobacillus picturae | reverse complement strand
GTAACTAAGTTACAGTAAATAAGCGTGCTAATTTCTTAGCCTTGCTTTATTTCAAGCTGAACAAATTGTTGCAGCTTTAAAAAATGATGTCGTTGTTACTCTTATTTAGTTTTCAAGGTACAAGATGAGAGAATTGCTCCCTCAAAACTGAACCAAACAACTAGTATGTCCTTACCGGAAGATTCTCCGAAGAGAATCCTCGGCGTTCCGATTCTATCCTTAGAAAGGAGGTGATCCAGCCGCACCTTCCGATACGGCTACCTTGTTACGACTTCACCCCAATCATTGGTCCCACCTTCGGCGGCTGGCTCCAAAAGGTTACCTCACCGACTTCGGGTGTTACCAACTCTCGTGGTGTGACGGGCGGTGTGTACAAGGCCCGGGAACGTATTCACCGCGGCATGCTGATCCGCGATTACTAGCGATTCCGGCTTCATGCAGGCGAGTTGCAGCCTGCAATCCGAACTGAGAATGGTTTTATGGGATTTGCTTGACCTCGCGGTTTTGCTTCCCTTTGTTCCATCCATTGTAGCACGTGTGTAGCCCAGGTCATAAGGGGCATGATGATTTGACGTCATCCCCACCTTCCTCCGGTTTGTCACCGGCAGTCACCTTAGAGTGCCCAACTAAATGCTGGCAACTAAGATCAAGGGTTGCGCTCGTTGCGGGACTTAACCCAACATCTCACGACACGAGCTGACGACAACCATGCACCACCTGTCACTCTGTCCCCGAAGGGAACTTCCTATCTCTAGGAATAGCAGAGGATGTCAAGACCTGGTAAGGTTCTTCGCGTTGCTTCGAATTAAACCACATGCTCCACCGCTTGTGCGGGCCCCCGTCAATTCTTTTGAGTTTCAGCCTTGCGGCCGTACTCCCCAGGCGGAGTGCTTAATGCGTTAACTTCAGCACTAAGGGGCGGAAACCCCCTAACACCTAGCACTCATCGTTTACGGCGTGGACTACCAGGGTATCTAATCCTGTTCGCTCCCCACGCTTTCGCTCCTCAGCGTCAGTTACAGACCAGAGAGTCGCCTTCGCCACTGGTGTTCCTCCACATCTCTACGCATTTCACCGCTACACGTGGAATTCCACTCTCCTCTTCTGTACTCAAGTCCTCCAGTTTCCAATGACCGTTCGCGGTTGAGCCGCGAGATTTCACATCAGACTTAAAGGACCGCCTGCGAGCGCTTTACGCCCAATAATTCCGGACAACGCTTGCCACCTACGTATTACCGCGGCTGCTGGCACGTAGTTAGCCGTGGCTTTCTGGTTAGGTACCGTCAAGGTTGGGTCAGTTACTACCCAACTTGTTCTTCCCTAACAACAGAGTTTTACGATCCGAAAACCTTCATCACTCACGCGGCGTTGCTCCGTCAGACTTTCGTCCATTGCGGAAGATTCCCTACTGCTGCCTCCCGTAGGAGTCTGGGCCGTGTCTCAGTCCCAGTGTGGCCGATCACCCTCTCAGGTCGGCTACGCATCGTCGCCTTGGTGAGCCGTTACCTCACCAACTAGCTAATGCGCCGCGGGCCCATCTGTAAGTGACAGCCGAAGCCGCCTTTCAACTTTCCTTTATGCAAAAGAAAGTATTATCCGGTATTAGCCCCGGTTTCCCGGGGTTATCCCAGTCTTACAGGCAGGTTGCCCACGTGTTACTCACCCGTCCGCCGCTCATTCCACAAGCGTCACCCCCGAAGGGGATCAACTTGCTTCCTGCGCTCGACTTGCATGTATTAGGCACGCCGCCAGCGTTCGTCCTGAGCCAAGATCAAACTCTCCAAAAAAGTTTGTATCATGTCGACACCAATCAACATGATCCGTCTTAGCTTCGCAGAAAACTGGCTTCTGCTTGTATTTCTTCGAAAAACAGAAAGTCTGTTTTCCCTTGACATACTAGTTGTTTTGTTCAGTTTTCAAAGAGCAATTTTGTAAGTCGCTTATCAATTTGGCGACTTTATTAATATATCATACCGAGAAGATTAAGTCAATGTTTTTTTGAAATTAATTTAACTGTTTATCTCTCAAAATGTTTATCTTGTTGCTGTTTGTTAAAGCAACGTTAATTAATTTACCATGATTCACTTTTGAATGCAAGTACATTTTAAAAAGAAATTAAAGGAAAGTATATTCATATTATTTAGCCAACTTTCTAACTTGGTATTAAGTCCTTTTTACAATGGAATTTTACCTCTTCTTCTATAGTATACCCAACTATAGAAGTGTATATAAAAGCCCGCCGGAGTGTAACCTCCAGCGGGCTTTACATATACTTATATTATCTATTACGCATTTGTGGAAACAATAGTACGTCGCGGATAGACGGCGCATTAGTTAAGAGCATAACTAACCTGTCGATTCCAATACCTAGGCCACCTGTTGGTGGCATGCCATATTCAAGAGCCTCCAAGAAATCGTCGTCCATAAGATGGGCTTCGTCGTTACCCTCTGCTCTTTCTTTCACTTGGGCTTCAAAACGATCACGTTGATCAATTGGATCATTCAACTCACTAAATGCATTTGCATGTTCGCGTCCTACAATAAATAGCTCGAAGCGGTCTGTAAACCGCTCATCTTCTGGATTTTTCTTAGCAAGTGGTGAAATTGCAACTGGATGTCCATAAACGAATGTAGGCTGGATGAGTGTTTCTTCTACCTTCTGCTCAAAAAATTCGTTTACGACATGGCCAAATGACATGGTCTCTTTTATCTCAATGCCATTTTCCTTCGCAAGCTCTCTCGCTTCTTCGTCAGACATTTCCTTCCAGAAGTCTACTCCAGTTGCCTCTTTAACAGCATCTACCATGTGCACCCTTCTCCAGGCTGGCTCAAGATCCACTTCTTCTTCCCCATAGGTCACTTTTGTTGTACCAAGAACTTCTTTGGCAATATGTGCAACTAAGTTCTCTGTTAAGGCCATAACATCCTTATAATCAGCATAAGCTTCGTACAGCTCTATCATCGTAAATTCTGGGTTATGTCTTGTTGATACACCTTCATTACGGAAGACGCGTCCAATTTCATAAACTTTTTCTAATCCACCTACAATAAGGCGTTTTAGATGTAGTTCAATCGCGATACGCATATATAAAGGGATATCAAGCGCATTATGATGTGTCTCAAACGGACGAGCAGATGCCCCTCCAGGAATACCATGCATCATAGGTGTCTCCACCTCAAGAAACCCTTGTCCATCTAAATAACGTCTCATTGATTGAATGATTTTACTTCGCAATACAAATGTCTCTCTGCTATCCAGATTCGTTATAAGATCAAGATAACGCTGACGGTAGCGTTGTTCAATATCTTTAAGGCCATGATATTTTTCAGGTAATGGACGAAGTGATTTCGTCAGCAGTTGGAATTCAGTAGCTTTAACAGAAAGCTCCCCAACCTTTGTTTTAAACATAACACCAGTGATACCTACGATGTCTCCTAGATCAGTGGATTGGAATAATTCATATGCCTCTTCTCCAACAGCATCTTTTCGAATGTATAACTGAATTTGACCACTTAAATCTTGGATATGGGCAAAACCTGCTTTTCCCTTTCCTCTTTTGGTCATCATTCTCCCTGCTATAGTCACTTGATCTGTCTTCTCTTCAAGTTCTTCTTTCGTAAATTGGTCGTATGAATCGAGTAATTCCTGCGCTAGATGCGTCCGCTCAAACTTACTGCCGAATGGGTCAAGTCCTTGCTCTCTGTAATTATTCAACTTGTCACGTCTTACCCGCATATGTTCATTTAATTCTTCTGACACCACTATCACTCCTGTCATTAATTTAAATCTATAATCTAATTTATAAAAGCCTGCACGCATTAAGCTAACAGTCTATTTCAATCCATTTTTATGGCTGGACATCTTCTGTCTCTTGATCCAGCACTAATTCTTCTCTTGTAATTTCAAGGAAATCCGTAATTCTTTTAAGTAATTCATCGTCTGCCTTCTTCGTTCCTCTTTCCACAGCCCCTATTACAGCAATAGGAACATCTGCCTTTTCAGCAAACGTTATTTGTGTGTACCCTTTTAACTTGCGAAAGGCCTTTATTCTTCTACCGATTCGCTTTTCATCCATATTCGTACATCCTTTATGTCTGTTTCTGGAAGTTCTCTAACTAATTCCTTCACATTTTTCCCAAGCGCCTGTATCAATATCGTTGGTGCAATTTCATGTAATGGTATAAGAACAAAAGCTCGTTGATGCATTCTTGGGTGAGGAATTATTAATCGTTCCGTTTTACTATTTTCATGATTATAAAGCAAAATGTCAAGGTCTATCGTGCGAGGGCCAAAGCGAACTCCCCTCTTTCTACCAAGTTGTTGCTCAATTTCCTGGCACTTGTCCAACAGCTCTACTGGAGAATCCGAGGTATGGACATGCACCACCATATTTAGGAAGTCTGCCTGATCTGTATAACCAACAGGCGCTGTTTCATAAATAGAAGAAACCTTCTCTATTGTTATCTCAGAATGAGCCTTTAGCAACCGTAGCGCCTCTTTGAGATGGTTTTCTCTCGGTTCAATATTTGTCCCTAATGCAATATATCCTGTGTTCATCCTATCTCTCCCTATATATTTCCACGGCAACAGAATGATAATGCCCTGGTATCGGCGGATCAGGCTTTATCACCTTCACCCTACAGGCCGTAAGCATGGAAAAGGAATGAAGCAACGTTTCAGCAATGCCCTCTGCAACGGATTCAATTAGGTTTTTCGCTTCTCCCTCAACAACTGCTTTGATCTTCTCATAAGCTTGTCCATAATGGATGGAGTCATGCATGTTATCTGATTGCCCAGCTTTCTGCAAACTAACGTATAACTCGACATCTACATTAAACCGCTGCCCGAGCTTGTTTTCCTCAGGGAGTAATCCGTGATACCCATAAAACTGGAGGTTTTGCAGAACTATTTTATCCAATTTCTTCACTCCCTGACTTAAGCATTGCATCCATCATTGTGGCCAATTCTTTGTTCATTCTTACATTGTGGACCCGTACAATCTTTATACCTTTCGTTATGCCAAGGCAGGTCGTTGCACCTGTCCCCACATCACGTTGCTTCGGCTCATTATCTAGTACATTTCCAATAAATCGTTTTCTGGAGGTACCTAGTAACATCGGAAAACCTAATTCACGGAAAGCCTCAAGGTTATTCATCACCATAAGGTTATGGGCTCCTGTTTTCGCAAAGCCAACACCCGGATCCAATATTATATTCTCTTCCTTTACCCCTGCTGAGCGGGCAATATCAATGCTTTCTTTAAGGTCCTGCTTCATATCCTCAATGAGGTCTTCATAATCCATATTATCGCGGTTGTGCATCAAAATAATCGGCACATCAAATTCTGCCGCAACTTGTGCGATGGCCGGTTCTTTTTTAGCTCCCCAAACGTCGTTAATTATATCGGCTCCGGCCTCTATTGCTCTTCTTGCAGTTTCAGCCTTATAGGTATCGATTGAAATTGGTAGCGATACCTTTTCCTTGATCGCTTTGATAGCAGGAATGACCCGATTTAACTCCTCATCGAGTGCTACGGGATCATGGTCCGGCCGAGTGGATTCCCCGCCAATATCAAGGATGTCCGCCCCTTCACCTTCCATAAGGATTGCTTGCTGTACCGCCTTATGAACAGAGTCATAGCTACCCCCATCTGAAAAGGAGTCTGGTGTTACGTTCAGGATCCCCATAATATGTGTTCGTTCGGTTAGATCGTATATAGTATGTTTTGTTTTAATTTTCAACTAAATCGGCCCTTCCTTCGCACCTTTAAGTCACTACTATCGTACCATAAACCAGCATGGCAGGCGACCTGTTTTGCCCGTGAACGAAACGCGAATCAAACGTAAGCTAACCGGTATGAAACTATTCTCCCAGACAAAAGGCCAGCACCTCCGCAGGTGCTGGCCTTACATCAAAGAGTTCTTAATTATTATCCTCTTCAAATTGGTAAAGCGGTGTAGATAAATAACGCTCTCCATTGTCAGGGAATACAGCTAGAACTTTTTTCCCTTTGCCAAGCTGTTTGGCAACCTTTTTGGCTGCTGCTATCGCGGCTCCAGCTGAAATCCCACCAAGTATTCCATTTGTAGTAGCTACTTCACGAGAGGTAGCAAAGGCTTCCTCATTTGAAATACAAAGAACTTCATCATAAATTTTTGTATCGAGTATTTGTGGAACAAAACCTGCTCCGATACCCTGAATCTTATGAGGTCCAGGCTTATCTCCAGATAGTACTGCAGAATCCTCTGGCTCGACTGCATATACTTTAATTCCTTTAAAATGTTCTTTTAATACTTTTCCAGCTCCTGTAATTGTCCCACCTGTTCCAATTCCAGAAACAAACGCATCAAGTTCTTCTCCCATTTGCTCGACAATTTCTTTCCCTGTTGTCCGGGCATGTATCTCAGGGTTCGCTTCATTGTTAAATTGTTGTGGCATAAAATAGCCATTTTCTTTCTGTAATTCTGCTGCTTTACTAATAGCGCCTTTCATTCCTTCGGCTCCTGGCGTCAGGACAAGCTTCGCTCCATATGCACGCAGTAGATTTCTTCGCTCTTTACTCATTGTGTCTGGCATGACTAGAACCGCACGGTACCCTTTAGCAGCTGCTACCATCGCGAGGCCAATTCCTGTGTTTCCACTTGTTGGCTCTATAATCGTATCGCCCGCTTTTAAAGCACCCTCTTTTTCAGCTGCCTCTATCATTGCTAATGCAATTCGGTCCTTGACTGAACTTCCAGGATTCATAAATTCAAGCTTTACATAAATGTCAGCACTGTTTTCTTCCGCAATCCCATTTAGTTTCACAATAGGAGTCTGACCAATCAGTCCAGAAATATTATCAGCTACTCTCATTAAAACCCCTCCTAATTCCTAGTCATTTTGTATGATTTAATTCTAATGTACGGTTTATCACGGTAAATGTCAACCTATAGTAGTTTATTCATCATACACCCATTCAACGTCCAGTTCCTCCCATAAAGGGTTCGCATTTAGGGTTTGGTCGAGTTCATGCATAGCTAGCTCACTTCTAATATATGGTTTCATTTCTTCATAAGTAAAATCGATTGCTGATAACCTTTTGTGCAGGTAAACAATGGCATAACCGCTTCCCACTTCGAAAGGTTTGCTATAAGAATGTTCTTCCATATCCGCAACTACATCTTCATAGCCTGTAGGGAAGAATTGACTAGTAGTAAAAATGTATCCCATATAGCCGCCGTCATCCCTTGTTTCTTCATCAGTAGAGTACTCTTTTGCAAGCATGTTAAAAGATGCTCCATTATCCAACTCTTCTACAACTTTATTAGCCGTTTCTTCATCTTCAACTACGATATGGGAAAGCTGCATAGATGGTGTAACATTATACTGGTTTCCGTAGGTTTGATAATGGCTCTCCATATCTCCCTCAGGGATTTCGGTTCCTTCCGTTAACAGCATTTCTAATTGGTAACGGTAACGGATATCCTTACGCCACCCTTCTTCTGCCTTATCAAGTTCTTCCTTGGTCATGACACCTTGCATAGCGGTCAGCATTGCTACTTCTCGGTCTATTACTTTCTCGTCTATCTCAATTCCCTTTTCTTCCGCCAATTGACTTACCACCTGGTGGTCAATTAACGTTTTCAATTGTTTTTCTCCATGGTTGGAACGCAAACTGCTCATCCAATTTTCGTAAGTGATTTCCACATCACCAACGGTTGCAACTGGTTTTTTCGCATCAATAGCAGGAACACCTTCATCCTCTTCGCTTACAGATGTTTGCTCCCCGTTATTCCAAAAAGTTAAGGAGGCGATATTGGTGATGAGTAAGATTACGATGATGCTAAGCAATAATTTTTTGGACATTCCTCAATTCCCCCTGTGTACCTTGCTCGCTTTACTGCTTTAATGTCTTTAACTCTTCCTCAGTAAAAACGTATTTCTCATTGCAGAAGTGGCAACTTGCTTCAGCACCATGGTCCTCCTGAATCATGTTTTCTATCTCTTCATTTCCCAATCCAATGATAGCCTGTTCAAGTCTTTCTCTCGAACATCTACAGCGGAATTCGATTGGTAGCTTTTCATGAATTTTAAGCTCTTCTTGACCAAGTAACCGTTCCAGGATTTCTTCTGGACTATTCCCCTCTCTAATTAACGAGGAAATAGGTGGGATAGATTCAATTTGCTTTTCCAAGCGTGTAATAATGTCATCATCCGCACCTGGCATAATTTGGACAATAAAACCACCAGCAGCCAAAATAGTGTGATCAGGGTTCACGAGAACGCCCGCCCCTACTGCAGAAGGGACCTGCTCCGAGTTAGCAAAATAGTACGTGAAGTCTTCACTAATTTCCCCGGAAATAACCGGTACCTCTCCTGTAAAGAAATCTTTAAGCCCTAAGTCTTTAATAACACTTAGGTTTCCTTCTGTTCCTACCGCTCTTGCTACATCGAGTTTTCCTTTATCATTTAAATCAAAATCCACATGCGGGTTCGATACATAACCACGGACGTGGCCAAACGCGTTAGCATCTGCAATAATAGCGCCGATTGGTCCTCCACCTTCTACTTTTACAGTAAGTGAATCTTCACCTTTTAACATAGCCCCCATCATAGCTGTAATGGTCAACGTTCTCCCCATAGCAGCAGATGCAGTTGCCCAGGTATCATGTCTTCCACGAGCTTCTTCCACTGTTTCTGTAGATGTTGCAGCATATGCCCTTACTTTCCCCTGGTAAGCCGTTGCTTTTATTAAATAATCCTTCATGTTGTTTTCCTCCTTTTGTACGTTAAGCTCTGTAATTCTTTTGATAGATCAGGTAAAGTCCTTTTAATGTTAAATGAGGGTCTACATGATCTATCGTTTCTGATTCATGGGAAATTAATGATGCCAACCCCCCAGTAGCAATAACTGTTGCTTTTACACTGTGTTGTTTCTCAATACGTTTTACTATTCCATCGACTTGTCCTACATATCCATAAAACACACCAGACTGCATTGCCTCCACTGTTGAAGTTCCTACTACACGCTCTGGTGGTACAATTTCTATTTTGGGCAACTTAGATGCTTTGCTATAGAGTGCTTCCATCGAAACATTTATGCCCGGGGAAATAACACCGCCCACATATTCCTCGTTTTCATTCACATAGCAATACGTTGTAGCTGTACCAAAATCAATAATGATTAATGGTCCCTTGTATTCTGTGATGGCGCCCACCGCATTTACAATACGATCCGCTCCAATCTCGTGTGGATTCGGGTACTGCATTTTAAGGTGGGATTGAACATCTGCCTTCCCGATAACTAGTGGTTCTATATTAAAATAAAGCTTGCACATTTTCTCCAATGCAAACATTATCGGCGGAACAACAGATGAAATGATAACCCCATGTATATCTGAAAAGGCTATCCCTTTATGATCAAGTAAAGACTTAATTAGCATCCCAAATTCATCTTCTGTTTTATAACGGTCTGTCTTAATCCGCCATTCGTGTTTAAGCTGGTCCTGTTCAAACACTCCCAGAACCGTATTCGTGTTTCCTACATCCAGTACAAATAGCATAGCGTATCCAGACCCTTCTATATTAAGTGAAACTTTTTTTGGTTGGGTTACTGCCAGTTTAGGCGGGATAAACCTCTAAAATCCCAATTTCACCTTATAATATAACATAATTCAACATGAAATGTGCAATGTCTAGATTCGCTAACTCGAATGGAGAAGGCTTTCTTATAGGCTCACTAAACTAATTTCCCTCCTTTCCTAAAACCATAAAGGGACCAGTAAAAGAAAGGTAACCTAGATAAGCAAAAAGGCAGCCATCCAAATTGGAAGACTGCCTTTCATTTATCAGTTAATCTTATTTATTCTCTTTATCGTCATCATCACCGGAAGCAGGTTTGTTATCCCGCATGATCGGATCATTAATATAACGATCTTTTTCTTCTTTACGTTCTACCTCTTCTTTTGCTTCCGTGTAAGATTCCGGCTCTTCGTCTTTAGATTGAATGTTTACTTTCACATCTTGAGAATCCGTACCGTAATCTTCTGGCTCAGGAAGCGTGCCATCTTCAAAGAGTGCTTTGATTTGTTTCGCATCAAGTGTTTCTACATCAAGAAGCGTTTTGGCAACTAATTCAAGCTTATCGCGGTTTTCCGTAAGAATGGTTTTCGCGCGCTCATAACAGTAATTGATGAAATTCTGCATTTCTTGGTCAATATCACGTGCAATGGCATCACTATAATTCTGCTCATTGCCGATATCTCTACCAAGGAATACGTCGCCACCGCCGCCACTCGTAAATTGGAGCGGACCTATTTTATCACTCATACCGTACTCGGTAATCATCTTACGAGCAATTCCTGTTGCACGTTGGAAGTCATTATGTGCTCCAGTACTTACTTCTCCAAAGATTAATTCTTCGGCGACACGTCCACCAAGTAGTCCGGTAATTTTATCAAACAACTCTGGTTTCGTCATGAAGTAACGGTCTTCTCTCGGTAGCATGACAGCATACCCGCCAGCCTGACCACGAGGAACAATGGTTACCTTATGCACCATATCTGCATCATCCAGAACCATGCCGATAATGGTGTGACCACTTTCATGGTATGCAACAATATTACGTTCTTTCTGTGAGATAACTCTACTCTTCTTCGCAGGTCCTGCGATTACTCTGTCAATCGCTTCATCGACATCAAGCATATTAATCTCGGTTCGATCTGAACGAGCCGCCACAAGTGCTGCTTCGTTAAGAAGGTTTTCCAGATCCGCACCAGAGAATCCTGGTGTACGCATCGCAATAATTTTTAGATCCACTGTGCTATCTAATGGTTTATTTCTTGCGTGAACTTGCAATACTTCCTGACGACCTTTTACATCAGGGCGATCTACCGTAATTTGACGGTCAAAACGTCCTGGGCGTAATAGGGCTGGGTCAAGGATATCTGCACGGTTTGTTGCAGCAATGATAATGATACCTTCATTTACACCAAACCCGTCCATTTCGACAAGTAATTGGTTCAATGTTTGCTCACGTTCATCATGACCGCCGCCGAGTCCAGCACCACGCTGTCTACCAACAGCATCAATTTCATCAATGAAAATGATACATGGTGCATTCTTCTTCGCATTTTCAAATAAATCACGTACACGGGATGCACCGACACCAACAAACATCTCAACAAAGTCAGAACCACTGATAGAGAAGAACGGTGTTCCAGCTTCTCCGGCAACTGCACGTGCTAACAATGTTTTACCTGTTCCTGGAGGTCCTACAAGCAGTACCCCTTTAGGAATTCTCGCACCAACAGCGGAGAACTTACGTGGATCCTTCAAGAAGTCCACTACTTCAACGAGCTCTTGTTTCTCTTCATCAGCGCCTGCCACGTCTTTAAAACGTACCTTTTTCTTTTCTTCACTGTACATTTTAGCTTTGCTTTTACCAAAGTTCATGACACGGCCACCGCCGCCTCCACCTTGGGCCTGGCTAAGTATAAATAAGAAGAACAGTCCGATTATTAGAAACGGGATCATCGTAGTTAGAAAAGTTACCCAAGCACTTGGTTGTTCCTCTTCATCTACTAGAAGTTCACTTTGTTCATTTGCTTGATCGGTGATCGAAGCAATTATATCTGTATTATCTGGAACTTGTGCTACGAACTGTTTGTCATCATCCGTAAGCGTTCCGGAAAAACGCATAATACCATTTGATGGCTGCATCGTCATTTCTTCGATTTCACCATTGTTTAAAGCATCCATAAATTGTTTTACGTTAAATTCTTCTGCTTCTTCATTCTGTCCGTTAAATACTCCTATAACGCCGACAACGACAAAAAATATGAGTACCCAGAAGAATACATTGCGAAATATCCGATTCATTGCCTACCTCCTCCCAAGCGGGAAAAACTATATAACATCGTACCATAAGAAAAAGTTGGAATACAACTAATTTCCCTTATTCAACCAGTTTAATCCATGAATTGCTCTTACCGCTTTTAGATCCCTATTTAAAGGAGAAAAACTACTCTTCTCCGCCATAAATTTTCGGTTTAAGTACACCGATATATGGAAGGTTGCGGTACTTTTCTTGATAGTCTAAGCCATAACCAACAACAAACTCATTTGGTACTTCAAACCCAACTATATCTGCTTTAACTGCTGCCGTTCTGCCAGATGGTTTATCAAGCAGTGTTACAATTTTAATGGACTTGGCTTTACGGTATTTGAACAGATCCACTAAATAACTTAAGGTTAAACCACTATCGATAATATCTTCAATTATCAGCAGGTCCCGGCCTTCTACCTTTGTATCAAGGTCTTTAACTATTTTGACTTCACCAGAGGATCTCATTTCACCCCCGTAGCTGGAAACATCCATGAAGTCCATTTCTAAATGAACCTCCGTGTATCGAAGGATGTCAGACATAAATGGCATTGCCCCTTTTAGGACACCAATTGCCAATGGGAATTTCCCATCATATTCCTTAGTCAGTTGTTCCCCAAGTTCTTTACACTTATTAGTGATCTCTTCCTGGGAGATTAAAATTTCCTTAATATCGTCGTGCATGTTTGCTCCTCCTACATGTTGCCATTTTCATAGTGTAATTGAATATACGAAGCAGTGTTCGACTTTCTTTTGGGGTGTCCCTTTTTCAGGCCGATAAGCCAGAGAATTTCCCCATTATTATCTGTTACAATTGGCCAGGTATCCCTCTCATTTCTTGGGATTTTTGCATCGATAAAGATGTCTTTTACTTTTTTACTTCCATTCAAACCTTTCCAACGCATTTTATCACCAAATTGCCGTGTTCTAATATGTAATGGTAAAGCTACCTGATCCATACTACAAAAATATGTAAGCTCGTCCTCCTCTGTACACTTGTTAACGGACGCAGCCGTAACGGTCGATCCGTCTGGTAAGGAAACCTTCCCTGGTACCTCCATTATGTTATGAAATGTGTCGCCTTGCTCCTGTTGCGTTTCAAAATAAAACCGTACGTTTGCATAGGACTTTTCCAACTTTAAATGGTGGGGAAAATCAATTTGGACATTGCTTTTTTCACTTTGTAATAATGAGAAAAAATGCGCTTCGTGTACATAAGATAGGTTCTTTGGCAAATCTTCATACAGATAATTTAATATTAGATGAAAGGCACGTCTTTGTAAAGCGCGGGGGTACTGCTTGAAGCTATTAATTTCAAACATGGCTTCACAATTGGAGAGATTAGTCTCAACCACCTCTTTAACCATATTTTTAGCTTCCACTTGGAGGAAGTTTTCATCCTCTTGAAGGGTTTCACTTAAGTGCTGCATTGTTGTATGTATATTACTGTTTTTTTCTTTTATTAATGGTAGAACTTGTTTTCTAAAATAATTCCGTGTGTAATTTATCTCATTGTTAGAAGGATCTATTCTCGGAACGATTTGTTCTGCAACACAATAGGCTTCAATTTCTTTCTTAGTGACACAGAGAAATGGCCTAATGATTCTACCTGTCGCAAAAGTTCTTTTAACAGGAATCCCTGATAATGTGTTTGAGCTTGCTGAACGGACAAATTCCATTAACATTGTCTCGACTTGGTCATCTCCGTGATGCCCCAATGCTAGATAGGATGCATTAAACCGCTGCATTTGTTCAGCAAAAAACTGATAACGAAGCTCCCTTGCAGCAATTTGGGTTCCAAGGTGGTATGTTTCTTTATACGCAGGAACGTCCAAAGAAGTTCCAACAAATTGAATATCCCACTGTTTGCACATTTCCTTTACATAGTGAAGGTCCTCCAAGGACTCCTCTCCCCGTAATTGATGGTCCACAGAAATTGCAATGAGTTTAAGCTGCCACTCCTTTCGCAAACTTTTAAAAAAGTGTAAAAGTGCCATGGAGTCAGGACCCCCGGACACCCCTACCAGAACGGTAGCATTCATTGTAAGTAACTGTTTTCCCTTTATAAAAGAAAGGATTGTGTTTTTCATTATGTGCATCTCCAACTAACCCATTTTTGTTCATCCTATCACACAATTAGTCGGGAATAAAGCAAGCCCCTCTGTTGAATAGACTATAAAAGCAGGGATAACAAATAGTAGCCAACAGCTAAAAAGGTTAAGCCGCCTATTTCGATTGCAACCGGTTTACCCGAGTTCATCTTTTTCCTACTCTGGGAACGAGTTTGGGTTTGTTTATGTTGCTGCACCCTTTGTAATAGCTGTATTAGTTCTCTTTTCATATCAGCACTTGAAGTGTATTTGCCCATTAACGCTTTTTTCAATACATGACGATATGGTGTTAGTGCTTTTACCTCATTCAGTTTTCGCATTAAGGTTGCTTCTGGGTTGGCCCCTTTTTCAAACCGCTTTGGGTAATATACATGTAAGAACACCATGACAAAGGCAAATAAATCATAGCTGGGTTCCGCTCTTCTTGTACCCATTCCCCAATAGCCCCGATCATAAAACTCTGTGTACTCCTTAATTGCTCGACCAATTTGTGTGGTTCCTCCCACATCCACCCACCTGAGCCTTGGCGGTGTCTGAATAACCATCAGATTCTCCGTCTTTAAATCACCGAAAACCCATCCAGACTGATGGAGTTTGTTTAGATCCTCCAAAAGCTGGAGCATGAAAACGCCAAGCCATTCTTTCCCTTGCTGTTGAATAAAGGTACCCAGAGGTTCTCCCTTTAAGTATTCCATGACATAAAAGGAATACTTTGCCCCAAGTGGGGATACCCAATCATCGACATCCAATAAATAAGGCCCAAGACGAGTACCCTGGACCTTTTCAAGTGATTTTAGTACATTGACTTCTACCGTCATTGATGTGCTGTTATCACTAATTTTTAGTGCGGCAGGGCGACCATTGACATCACATAAGTATACGGAGCCGATTGCACCTGCTCCAAGCTTTTTCTTAATTAGATATTTCTTTTTGTGCCATTTACCTTCAATGAACATCCCTGGTTTAACTTCCGAATCATGCTTCTTCCAATCCTGCTTCATCATCCCTGAAGCTCCTTAGTAAGGTTTTCTTTCCAAACTGATACATCGCTTCCCTAATCGCTGGGCCTGTTGGTGTAATACCACCACTCGTTAGTTTTGGAAAGATAGTGGAAATGGAATCAAGTCTCGGAGACCAGTCAAATACTTTTTCCATATCCTTGCGTTTACCAGGGAAACTAAAAATGCTGAACCGATTCCGTCCGATTCTTGCATTTAAGCTGAGAGAAAGATCGATTAAAGCTTCCTTCACTGTCTCGAGTTTATCATGCATACTGGCGCTTGTATCAACGAGTACAAGTACTTCCAGGTCACATGTCTCCCCCATATCCTCCACAACTTCCATAATCTCTCCTCGTTTTTCCGGATCAAGGTCTTCCATGGATTGCTCTGAGCCGAGAATTTGCTTTAGTTCCTTGTTTACAAAGCCTTGCAATGTTTGAGTCATAGCCTGTTTTGTAACCATCTGTACAGTTTGGGATAGGGATTGCTTATAGACTAGCTGACTTACCCCGCCACCAGATTGCGCGATCTCCTCGACTTCTTGTAACCCTTCTGTCTCCTCTGTGTGTGTATCTTCCATAATCCCAATTACATTTACGGTGATACCTTGCTGGTTTGCAAGCGCGGCAGTAGCAGCTGGGTCTTCTCCCTTATTAGAACATCCGTCTGTTATGAGTAATATTTGCTTTATCGTACCTTTTTTCAAAACCATCTACCTCCCGTTTATTCCAGTAACATCATCGCCAGAAAAAGGAAGGTTTATACATTTTTATAAGCCGTATTCCTACTCTATTGCGCTTTGTCACGATAAACAGGGACTGCTGCCCACTCTGGTTTGTTCTCGGTAATCTTAGCCACAAGCACGGTCATATCATCTTCAATTTCGCCAGCGCGTGTCCGAACAACCTCCTCTAGTAATAAATCAGCAATTTCTTGCGGATCCTCTGTCTTCATTTCACGGATTTTTCGTTTCAACCACATATCTGTGTTTTCCACATGCTTTGGACCATCAAATATTCCGTCACTCATCATAATAAGGACATCCCCCGCCATAAGCTGATCATTCACAATGTCTACATCGAACTCCTGAATAATTCCCATTGGTAGATTGCTTGCCTCAACGCGAATAAGCTTGTCTCCTCGTTTAATGAAACTCGGTGAGGAACCAATTTTTAAAAAGCGAACAAACGCATTGTGCAAATCGATCACTGCTAGGTCTAATGTGGCGAACATCTCATCCGTCGTTCTTAAGGAAAGAATAGAATTAATCGACTTAATGGCTACTTTCTCTGGAATACCAGTCTGCAAAATTTGTTGCAAGAGTCTTAATGTTTCCATGCTTTCCTCTCTGGCACGTTTTCCGTTCCCCATTCCATCGCTAATCGCCATGGCGTATTTCCCTGCACCAAGCTCTATTGTTGTAAAGCTATCACCTGATACAAGTCCTCCACCCTTCGCTGCATTGGAGGCACCTGTTTCCACTACAAAAGCTTTTGCTGATCCAAAGGAAATGTAACTATACCCATTTGGGAATGGAGAAATCTCCTCTTCCTTCACGATAATCATTTCGTTTAATATATCTGAGAGAACAGGCGCAATCAGCTTAGATCCCTCTCCGTTATAACTATAAAAACTAACTGTCATATCGATATCTACACTGCCTTTTTCAAGACGGTAGATGTCGAGCTTTTCAAGATCGATTCCCATATGCTTCAGTGCATTAATAATTTGTAGCTCCTGCTGCTCATGTTGCTGCCTTTCTTTTAAAATCTCTTTGGCAAAGTCATCCATTACCTCCGAAACACCTTGTAATTGATCAGCCACCAACCGCTTGCTTTCCATTACTTGTTGTTTCAACCTTCTATTTGCTTCCAAGAAGGACGTTTCTTCCTTCATCGCTTCTACTACCTTCTTAGATTTCACACAATAATTTTCAAATTCCCTGGCTACTTTTCGGTTTGGCTCATTTCCTTCGGCCATATCCTCTTTCATTTCTTCCATATAAGCATAGGTCTTATCAAATTGCTTTTGCCAGCAGCGTTCCTTCATAAAACAGGTCTGACATGTTTTCTCTGTCACTTGGCTTAGAAAATAATCTGTCTCACGCTTTGAATCCTCTTCATCCAAATCGGGTGGATCCATGGTGTTAAAGCTTTTCGATAGGGCTTCAAACACATCGGAAAACTGCTCGACACGCTTTGCCGTTACATTGCGGACTTTTTGTAAATACTGTTCTTGCTCTTTCGTGTATTCTTCTGTTCCAGGGATATAACGGGCAATTCGTTTAAAAATACTTGCCGGCGTTAGTAGGAATAAGACGATCGCCATAGATGACTCTATGATGGATGGTAAGACATTAGCTGCATCACCATAAATGCCAATTAGAAAAGTACCGACAAGCAGACCAGCAGCCACCCCTGGCTTCTTCCCTTCCTTAAGTAAGCCACCAAGTAAACCCGAAAATGCTAGCAAACTCATCTGATAAAGATTGGCTACATTCGCAAGGGATAGAATTAGCCCCGCTACTACCCCAACGGTAGAACCAATCGCCGCCCCTCCAACAAACGACAATAGCAATACAAAGTATCTAGACAAAACTTGTTCAGCCGAGGCACCATATAACTCCCATCCAATTGTACCTGTGAGAATAGATGCGATAAGGATGATTACACAGACAATTTCTTCATTTTTCAAACTCGGTTTATAACGTTTTGGGGATAAAAGTGGGATACTCTGCATAAAGATTAATACAAGGACCGTTCCCAGAATCCCCTCGACAAAGAGTAGCAACCATTCATAAGAGCTTAGCTGCCCATTAAGAGAATATAGAAATAGACGGGTTGCGACTGTGGAAGAAAAGACAAATAGAGGAATAAGGATCTGTTGCCTTTTGACTTTCTTAAAAAACCCGGCCATTAAAATAAATAACAATATAGCAATAGAAAGAAAAATACTTTGCGGGATTGAATAAGTTAACGCACCCGCTAAAACAGCGAGAAGCGATCTGGCTGTTTTTTCTCGATGAACGAACCACATCGTTGCGAGAAATGCTACTGCAAAAGGCGATACTGCAGAAAGGATAACAGCTCGTCCCAACAGAAATCCAACAATGTAGTAGAGTAGCCCTTTATCCAAAAACAGCGTTGAAACTTTAGCATGGACCTTCCTTCGAAGCACTTTTACCTTATTACCATTCTCTACTCCATATACACCAGGCTCTACCCCAGAAATTGAACTCATATAAAACCACTCCCGTCATTAGTGAGGTTAATTAAACCACATTATGACTTCTTTTTTTGTCAAAACAACAGAGCAGGTCCCATAAATCGTTCGACGTCTTTTTAGTACTTCAGCAGAGTTCTACAAGGTAAGAAGTTTTTTGTCTGCAGGCAGTAATTCCATTACATAGCGCAATGTAGTCCATAAACCACCTAATTATGATTTCGCTTTTAGGAAATTCCATTGCCGAATCACCTGAGGTTATGGCGAAACGAGGTATTTATAACTTCACTTGTTACGTAAGATGCGTAATTCCCTTTCACAGAAAATAATTACTTTTATATTTCTAGTAAAAACCCCTTGCCAAAGTGTTCACTATTTCATATAATACTTCTTATGCCGAAATGTTCGTGCATGAACTAATTTACAACCAGGAGTTGAATTGCATGGATAACGAAGAAAAGATCAAGCACATTACGTATTCCTTTCGCAAGATGCACAATATCTTCCATAAACAGATGTGGCATCATGCCAATGAGCTTGGTGTTACAGTAGTGCAGTTACAAATCCTTAAAATATTGGATGATGAACCAAACCTTAGTTTGGCTCAATTATGCGAACGAATGAATAGTGGAAAGAGCGCTGTTTCCACTACCGTTGATCGATTAGTAAAGGCAAATTACATCCAGCGAGAACATTCTAAAGCTGACAGAAGAGCCATTGTTCTGAGTTTAACCCCGCTCGGAAAAGAAAAAAAAGAGGAAACGCATGCACTATATTTTAAACGGCTGGACCCCTTAGGAGAAATTAGTGAACAAGACTTAGAAGAACTGTTGCGTTTGCATCAGTTAGTTCAAGAAAAAATGAAATTAATCGGAGATGATATAAAATGAAAGATCGTTCAGCATATGTAGAGGCTTCAGAGGTACCTAAAATTCCCATAATATTCGTTATGGTCATGGGTGCATTTGTTGCTATATTAAACCAAACACTTTTGAATATAGCATTACCAGTCATGATTGTAGATATGGATATGTCGGCAAACGCTGCACAATCCCTAACGACAATTTTCATGCTGGTTAACGGGATTCTTATTCCCATAACTGCTTTTCTTATGGAGAAGTTTTCAACAAGGCATTTGTTCCTTACAGCAATGTCCTTATTTGCTCTTGGTACACTAATTTGTGGTTTATCATTTTCATTCCCAACGCTTCTGGCCGGACGTGTCGTACAAGCATCTGGTGCTGGAATTATGATGCCACTACTAATGAACGTCATCCTAAGCCTATTTAGTATCGAAAAACGTGGTGCAGCCATGGGATATATTGGTCTAGCAATGATGTTTGCTCCTGCTATTGGTCCAACACTATCAGGGATCATTGTGCAGAATTATTCTTGGCGTGTCCTATTCTTTATTGTGTTCCCAATTGTCGTAATCGATATTATCCTTGCCTATTTCTTACTACGAAACGTAACCAAACTATCTAATCCAAAAGTGGATGTTAAGTCCATCATCCTTTCCACGTTCGCCTTTGGCGGTCTGCTTTATGGGTTTAGTAGTGCGGGTGAAAAGGGATGGGGAAGTCTTACTGTTATCTTGACACTCGCCATTGGTGCGGCAATTATGTTTTTCTTTGTTCGAAGACAGCTTCGCATGAAAACACCAATGCTTGAATTTCGCGTTTTTAAATACAATATGTTCTCTCTAACTACGGTTATCAGCGTAGTAGTAACCATGGCTATGTTTGCAGCTATGATCCTTATTCCAATCTATTTACAAAACATCCGTGGTTTCAGCCCATTAGAGTCTGGTCTATTACTATTGCCTGGCGCTCTAATTTCAGCAATCATGTCACCTATTACTGGTAAACTGTTTGATAAAATTGGCGCCCGTCCATTAGCACTAGTTGGATTATTCCTTACAGCTGTGACAACCTATTTCTTTGCAAACTTGACTGACAGCACAGGATATTACTCCATGATGGCATTATATACTGCACGAATGATTGGTATTTCCATGATTATGATGCCCATTATGACCGCTGGATTAAATCAGCTTCCTAGACGACTTTATTCTCACGGTACCGCAATGGCCAATACCCTACGCCAAATGTCTGGTTCAATTGGTACAGCATTTTTAGTTACAGTAATGAGTGCCCAAACAGCCAAGCATATACCAGAATTTATGCCGGCTACTGGGATGCCTACAGAAAAACAGATGGGGGTTATCGAAAACCTTGCTACAATCGAAGGAATTAACGATGCCTTTACCGTCGCAACTGTCTTTGCATTAATTGGGTTCGTTCTCTCCTTCTTTATCAAAAAGACAAAACCAGTCGAAGAAGACGAAGCCTACAATAAGCAAATGGCAACTAAAGCTACAGCTAAAGTGCAAGCCCGTACGAATCTACAAACAGACAAGTAAGTAAGAAGAAAAGCGTAGAGCGCCATAACAAGGGAACGCCAACTAAATCCGGCCCGTCCTGGGCCACCGTTGGCATAACCCGGTTCCTCCGGGCCCACGTAGTGACTGCGCCTGGCCATGCCAGGTGGCTCCATGTTGCCACGCAAAGTGGCGGTTTTAATGGGGCATCCCCATTGTAAATAAAGGAATCATGCCCCCGCAAAGGGGTATGTCGGCATTAGCCGGCAAGACCATTTATAGTCGAGCTACCTTGATGGGGCGAATCGATGATAAGCTTTTCGCTGGGATTCCCTTGCGTTTTGCACATCATAACCGCATTGATGAGCATTATGCCGGGGATTTCCTTGCGTTTTGCACGTCATGACCCCGCAATGATGGGCCATACGTGTTAAAGAGCAAAACCCTTATCAGGAAAGGGTGATGTGTGCGACATTGTAGGATGCCTCCTTCAAATGGGAGGCATCCTATCATTTTTTCTCAAAATCTATTGACACATGGGCTGTCCTGCTGTATTATATTTTTTGTTGACTTATTTTGGCGGCGTAGCTCAGCTGGCGAGAGCGTACGGTTCATACCCGTGAGGTCGTGGGTTCGATCCCCTCCGCCGCTATCACTTACCCCTCTGCATGATGCAGAGGGGTTTTTATTTTGCCATTTCTAAGTTATAAATTAAAAAAACAGGAATCACCACAGCTGGTGATTCCTGTTTTATATCTTCATAGAGCATTGTCTATAGACAGCAACTGCTATCCTCTCTTAGCACCCCGTCCTCCGCGTTTGGATTCCGTGTGTTTCTTCAAAGAGGATAAACGGTCTTCAGAGTCTTTAAGGAAACGATTCATTTTAGATTCAAATGACTCTGTACGCTCCCTCGTATCACGTTGCGGACGCTTTGGTTTGTCTTTCGCTTTCTTGATCGACAGTCCAATCTTGCCATCCTTCCCGACATTAATTACTTTGACCGTAACTTCATCACCCACACTCAGGTGTTCGTTAATGTCTTTGACATAGTTATCGGCAACCTCACTAATGTGTACGAGACCAGTAGTGCCTTCTTTCAGCTCCACAAAAGCCCCAAAATTAGTGATCCCTGTTACCTTTCCCTGCAGCTTGCTGCCTACTTCGATTGACATAAAAAAATGCTCCTCCTTAAAATTTTAAAAAAACGAGCAATCTTTCATCCTCGTTTTTAATGTGCTACATAAAACACAATCGCTTTGTATTATATTATAGCGAAGCTTTCAAAAGTGTGTCAATAAGAGGGGTCTTCCTCAGGAATCTTAAAAATAAGCTCTCCCTCTTTTGAGAAGAAGTAATTCGTACGGGCTATTTCTAACACGTAATCCTCGTCATTTAACAGGGATATTTCTTCTTTCAGGTTCACTTCTTTCTTTTCCAATACTGAGAGTTCCTTTTCAAGCTCCTCATATTGGTCAAGCTTCTCCGCATAAACCGTTCGTTGTTTCACATGGTATGCAGCAATGCCTCCTATTACAATGGCGACAACAATAGAGAATAATACCAGCCTACGGACCAAACGTTGCTTCTTTCTCTTCTGTCTTTGTATGTAAACATCATATTGCTGCGTATAATTTGAATTTAATTTTGCTACCGATTCTTTGTTAGAAGACAAAGCTTCTACCTCCTTTTCAGGCGTTTCATTAGCTTTATACATATATTCTTCATTTTACTATAAAATCCTGCAAGTTTGCGAATGTTTTTTTTAAAACCTTCCGGAAGTAGCCGATAGATAAATCCGAATATCCAGCCAAACGGCGTTATGATAACGGTTAGTAAAAATAAAAGTACCGTCCCTATTAATTTAAACACATGAAAGGTCATCGTCCAGAGGAGTTTTATGATCCATTTAATGGGGGTAAAAATCAACGCTATGACACATCGTTCAACAAAGCGATAGACAGCTGTCATGATACGAATAATATGCTCAAGAAGCTTTTTATAAGAGTCTGCTGCCAAGGCTTGATAGGCAGCAAAACCTAGCAAACAAGCTGCAAATATATAAAAACGCAACTCTCCCCCGTTTACTCGGAATAAGACATAAAACACTATAAGCGTCTGGGTTAACCAAAAACTGATTTCCATGGTATAGGTGAGGACAACCCTCTTTTTCCAATATGGTGTAAACCGACGAAAGGTGTCCTGTACTATACCCAGATAGAAACCGCTTGAAACCATTGTAAGCATTGTCAAGAACTGCGTGCTAAGGGTCATTTGAATAGCTTGCTAAAGAACCCTTTAGCTTTCTCCTGCTGTTGCTCATCGACATAGGAAAGCTCATAAATTTTACCCTTAATGGTAATCAGGCCTTCCCCTACATCAAGGTTTTTCAGCTGCAGGTTCTGCCCTCTTACAATTAAATAACCCATCACTGTCTCTAGAAGAAATTCCTCATTATCAAAGCTGTCCACTTCTTTTACACCACTGATCTCAAGGTTCTTCCGATTATTAATTTTCACCGCATGATCTGCTTGTACACGCGTAGTAGTTTCTTTATTTTCATAATAGTTCATTGTAAAACCCTCCTTATCATTATTACTTTATGACAGGAGGGACAAGGTTAGAACTAGCTGTTTACTTTCTCTTCTTTAATTACGCTGTATAACATATCAGCTTCATCTTTTCTTACGGTTTCCTTTAACTCATTGACTTTTACGGTCACAAGTTTCTGGCCAAACTTAATAACAAGTTCATCACCTTTTGATAAGGTTGAGGATGCTTTTGCCGTAACGCCATTTATTGTAATACGTCCCTGATCAGCAACTTCCTTTGCCAGCGTCCTTCGCTTAATCAATCGGGAAACCTTTAAAAATTTATCTAGTCTCAATTCAATCCCTCTCTTTCCTTTGCTTTATCCCACAGTTCATCCATTTCCTGCAAGGTTGCTTTTTGAATATCTTTTTGTTGCTCCCCAAGCTGTTCTTCAATAAATGCAAACCTGCTAGTAAACTTCTCATTTGTGCGATTTAGTGCAACTTCTGGGTTTATTTTATAATACCTTGACAGGTTGGCAATGACAAATAGAATATCGCCAAATTCCTTTTCGATTTCTTCTTTATTATCACTCGATATTGCTTCTTTTACCTCATCTAGCTCTTCCGTCAGCTTCGCCCAGATGTCTTCTGCTTCATCCCAGTCAAATCCTGTTTTGGCAGCCTTTTTCTGCAGCTTTACGGCTTTTGCTAGTGAAGGTAGATTCTTTGGAACGCCATCTAGAACGGAAGTACGCTCCCCTGGTTTTTCTTCTTTTTTAAGCTCTTCCCAGTTTTTATAAACCTCTTCAACAGAGTCAACGTGACGATCAGCAAATACATGCGGATGGCGGTGTATCATTTTATCCGTAACAGCTCGAATTACATCATCTACTGTAAAGTATCCATCATCTTCCCCAATCTGGCTATGAAGCATCACTTGAAGAAGAATGTCCCCAAGCTCCTCAATCATATTTTCATCATCTTGATTGTCGATGGCATCAATTAGCTCATACACTTCTTCTATGGCATATTCCCGTAAGCTTTCATGGGTTTGCTTCCGATCCCATGGACAGCCTTCAGGGCTTCTTAATACAGCAATAACCTCACGAAGTCTATTGAAGGTATGATTTAATAACGTTTCTGACACTGGCGGTACATACACACTTGTTAGGTTACTAATTTCAATCGCATGATCGAGTTCTTCTAATGGAACTTGGCGAATCTGCTCTGCCTCGCTGCCTGCTGCTTCCACAATGGTTACCATATAGTCGGCAGGTAAATCCTCTAATAGACTTAACTTTACTTCTGAAGCAATGAACCGATCATACACCTGACAGAATAGCAGATGTTGCCGATAGTTTAAATCGCTTCTCAAAAAAGCCGTCCCATCAACAAACTGGAACCCTTCTATCGGGTCTATGCGTAGTGCTGTGAATAGATCATCAAGATAGCTTTGCCCTCCTAGTACATTCACTTCTACCTCCCCTTGTTCGAGGAGAAGCTGGACAGTTTTCTCTGCTAACATCGGGTGGCCTGGGACCGTATAAGTAAGTGATCGATGCTTTGCATGCTCAAGTAGGGTATCCACTATATTTTGATAAACCTGTTGAAATCCATCCTCTGCCTCATAGAGCTGATCAAAGGCTTCGAAAGACACACCATCTTCTTTTAGTGAACGTATCACGGGATGGTCTATTGTACGGGTAAAAATTGTTTGCTTTTCCTTTAGTAACTTTTTGTAGAGTCCAAGCTGGAGTTGATCAATATCTCCAGCACCTAGACCAATAACATCAATTCTGTTCATTTTTTTCCCTTCCTTTATAAAAACGTAATAAATAGGTGGAAAATGGCAGCATACTTAGTTCATTTTTGTTAAATGCCCGAAAGCGTAACAAACAAAATAAGTACAATCCTCCCCCAGTAATGGCGATAAATATAACATAAAGCAGCAAAAGTCCTCTACTTGATTGAAATAGGTCTGCTAGCAACGCATGCATGCCGAGCACATATAGAACCATCGCTCCGATGGCAATCAGCATTGCCCGTAAATTCACGACCTTCATCAAGTTCAACTTTGGAAGCTTGCGCTTTAATTCATATAGGGTAACAGCACACAGTAGGAGCAGACTTAGGATGGTAGCCAACGCACTCCCCGTAATACCAAGGAAAGGAACCAACAGTTGATTGGCAATCCACTTGATAAAAAATGCGCCTAGGATAAAGCCAGCTGTCCTTTTCACATGCCCAAGACCTTGCAGAATAGACGCTGCCGTAACCGATAATGAACAAAGAAGAATCGAAACAACCAACAGTCGCAAATCAGCAGTCCCTTGTTCATTTTGGAACAATAATACATTAGCTTCTCTAAAAATTAGAACCAAGCCGATGGTAGCTCCCAATGCCAAATAAAAGCTAAAAAGAAGTGCCCCTCTCATGTATTGGTAAAATAAAGCCGGCTGTTGTCTTAGCCGATCCTGAGAAATAGTGGGCAGGAGGGCTAAAGCAAAAGATGAGCCGAGAACCGTTCCTAATTGAATTAAGGGCTGCCCTCGATCAAATACCCCCTTTGCCTCCATCGCCTCCTGTTTAGCAAGACCAGATTCGATTAACCCTGGGAGCAATGTAAAGGTATCAGCAAACTGTATCACGAGAAGGACCATATGGTTTAACGCCGCGACAGCTCCGAACAACAACATTGTCCGCACATAATAGTTCCAGGGGATTTCTATTATCTCCTTTTCCCTACTCCGTGGCATGTCTTTCAGAAAGAGCACAAACAATACAGCTGCGCCGGCTAAAGCTCCAACAATGGAAGCAATTGCCGCGGCATGTCCTATTTCATAAATATCAAGTTGTTTTACACTTATTACGATAGCGGCTGTAATAAGTAGCGTGACGCGTACTAATTGCTCGGTTACTTGTGAAATGGCCGTTGGGGCCATTCTTTGCTCCCCTTGAAAGCTCCCCCGCAAAAGCGCTAAAAAAGGGACAAAAAGGAAAATAATTGCCGTGACGCGGTATGTACTTATAAGTTCAGGATCCCCAATCCATCTTGCCAGATTCGGTGCATTAATATATAAGAAAAGGAACAAAGAACCATTCAAAACTACCAATATAAGGAATAACGGAAAATAAAAACTCCGTATTGTTTGCCCGCCTGCCTTGCCAGCAGTTTCGGACCGTATTTTTGAGATAGCGGCAGGGAAGCCATACAAGGATAGGACCATGACTATTCCAAGTATCGGGTAAACCTGTTGATACACATAATAGCCTATATCTCCCGTGAGATTTTGCAATGGGATTCGATACCCCGCACTTAACAGCTTGCTGAATATGCCAGCCGCCGTTAGCAGAAGAGCACCCTTTAACAGCTGATTCGTTTCGTTCCTGCTCATGACTAACGCCCTTTAATTCCGTAAAATTTTTCTCTATTATAGCATACCTGTCAGGTTGATAATAACCGCCTCTACTAAAGTCTTAACCTGTCAGATCAACTCGCACACACAAAAGCACCCTATAGGTGACATTGTAACCTGTCCACTCTATAGGGCCTTTTCCGAGATAGTTTTCGTCACCTGTATCTGGTGCCTCTGCTCACTGTTACTCCATTTGCCTGGCCAGAAAGCTTGCAGCCGTTTCAATGGATTTTTGTTCTACTTTACTTATTTTCTCTTCCTTGGAAAAGATCATCACACAACCGATTGGGTCCCCATTTGCAATAATAGGGCTTATACAATAGGAATGTAGTTCAAATTCTTTTCCATCAATAACTTCCATGTTTCCTTTTTCTGTTTCAAAGACCGGGGAGCGATTTTCAATAATTTTTGTAATATCAGGGCTAATATTTTTGTTAAGATAATCTTTTTTCGATTCTCCTGCTACCGCGATAACTTCATCCCTGTCACAAATTATAACTGGTGAATGTAGGGAATCAAATAGCGCTTCAGCATATTCTTTGGCAAATTGTCCAAGTTCATTAATAGGAGAATATTTCTTTAAAATAACTTCGCCTTCTCGATCCACAAAAATTTCAAGTGGGTCGCCTTCCCGAATCCTTAGAGTTCTTCTGATTTCTTTGGGAATAACTACTCTTCCAAGATCATCAATACGACGAACGATACCTGTTGCTTTCATTCTCAGTAGCCTCACTTTCCTATGGTGAAAAATTGGTGATAGTAAATTTCTTTTTTCTGTTAATCCTTTTCTCACGGGGTTATCATTCACCAACTGTGAACTTAGTATGAATCAACTTAGGAAGACTATACATGATGAACCAATTTTTCACAGCTACAGGAAAAAAAGTATAGGAATTTCCTCATTTTGTGTGTTTTTAACTTTACGGCGCATGCATAAAAGCATTTCGTAGCCAATCGTATTCCATTATTCCCGATCAAGCTTATTTAACTCTTGAATAAATTTCGAAACGATCTCATACCGTTGATGTTTGGAATCCTGTGTGCTTTTAAAGACGATTTTCAGTTTATTACTTTCTGTTCCTAATTGGACATTCCTACCATAATTATTTGCAAGCTCAAATAATTTGGCACCGTCAATTTGTTGACTGCGGTTCTCTTCAACAAGCAATTCAATTTTGGTATTTTTTTCGCTTATCGATTCGACTCTTTCCCGCTTCGCACTCATTTTGAGCTTCGTTACAGTAAATAAATTCTCTACTTCTTCCGGGTAATCGCCAAAGCGATCCATTAATTCATCTGTTAACTCTGTAATATCCTCTGATTCTTCAATTGTTTGGAATTGCTTATAAATATCAATTTTTTGCTTTTCATCAGGGATGTACGTTTCTGGAATGTAAGCATCAAGATTCAAGGCAAGCTCCGGCTCAAATGGCGTGATATCCTCAAGCTCCTTACCGGCTTTTCTTGCATCAATTGCATCTTTTAACATTTGTGAATACATATCAAAACCAACAGAATCAATGAAACCATGCTGCTGAGAGCCTAGCAAATTACCAGCCCCACGAATGGATAGGTCGCGCATAGCAATTTTAAAGCCGGATCCAAGCTCGGTAAACTCTTTAATTGCCTGAAGCCTTTTTTCAGCTACCTCAGTAAGTACCTTATCTTTTTTATAGGTAAAGTACGCATAGGCAACACGATTAGAACGTCCGACACGACCACGAAGTTGGTACAGCTGACTTAGCCCCATACGATCCGCATCGTTTACAATTAAGGTATTCACATTCGGTATGTCCACACCAGTCTCAATGATGGTTGTGCTTACTAATACATCATATTCTCCTTCTAAAAAGGCAAAAATAACGTTCTCCAGCTCTGACTCATTCATTTGACCATGTGCCACCGCAATACGTGCATCCCCCACAAGTGTACCTAAATCTCTTGCTACCTTATCGATATTTTCCACACGATTGTATAGGAAGAAAACCTGTCCCCCCCTGGCCATTTCTCGCTCAATAGCTTCTCTCATAAAGATTGGATTGTATTCCATAACATAGGTCTGGATCGGAAAGCGGTTCTCTGGTGGTGTTTCAATAACAGAGAGATCTCTAACACCAAGCATCGACATATGAAGCGTACGCGGAATTGGAGTAGCAGTAAGCGTTAAGACATCCACATTTGTTTTCATTTGTTTTATTTTTTCCTTATGCTTCACTCCAAAGCGCTGTTCCTCATCGACTATTAATAGTCCAAGATCACGGTATTCTAAATCCTTGGAAAGAATTCGATGTGTCCCAATCACAACGTCAACCGTACCTTTTTTTAATCCTTTTGTTGTTTCGGTTTGTTGTTTTCGTGTGCGGAATCTACTCATTAATTCAATGTTAATGGCATGATCCTGGAATCTTTCCCGAATTGTTTCGTAGTGCTGCTGGGCAAGAATCGTTGTTGGTACAAGGATAGCAACTTGTTTGCCGTCAGCCACCGCTTTAAAGGCAGCACGGATTGCCACCTCTGTTTTACCATAGCCAACATCCCCACAAAGCAAGCGATCCATTGGTCTTTCTCGTTCCATATCACTTTTAATTTCTTCAATACACCTTAATTGATCCTCTGTTTCCTGATAAGCGAAGGATGCTTCGAACTCACGCTGCATCTCCGTATCCTCTGAGAACGCATAACCTCTTTGTGCCTCACGCTCAGCATAGAGTTTAATTAAATCATCGGCAATATCCTCAACAGAAGACTGTACCTTTCGTTTAACCTTGGTCCATTCACTCCCACCAAGCTTATATAATTTAGGTTCCTTACCTTCTGAACCAACGAATTTCTGGACCTGATCAATCTGATCTATTGGTACAAACAGCTTGTCATCACCGGAATACTTAATAAGCATATAATCCTTATGCATATTGTTTAATTCCAATGTCTCAATACCTAGATAGCGGCCAATTCCGTGATTGGCGTGCACAACGTAATCGCCTACCTTTAACTCTTGATAGTTTTTGATCCGCTCGGCATTAGATATCTTCTGCTGTCTTCTTTTTCGCTTCGTCTGTTTTTTAAATAATTCCTTCTCGGTAATTAAAACAAGTTTATGCATAGGCAGTTCAATACCGCCATTCATATTTCCTACCGTTATCACGGGCTTTTCAGCAGGTAGTTCAAGGTTCTTGGTTACAGATGCCTCAATGTCATAGTCTGTAAGGATGGAATGAATTTTCTCTGCCCGTTTTTCATTTGGTGCCAGAATGACAACCGAAAATTCCCCTTTTTCCCAGCGAAGCAATTCATTCTTAAATAAATGCATTTGTCCATGAAATTCCTGCATCGCCCGTGATGACAGATTTATAATGTTTTGAGGTTGCGTGTTTGGTATATGTCGCAGGAAAACAGACATGTAGAGACGTTGGTGCTCTAGATGGTCCCAAACCTGGTTCCAGTCAAAAGAGAACTTACTGTTTTTCACCATTCTGTTCGTCTCCAGGAGGCTGCTATACCATTCTCCTTCTTCTGTATCGAGGTTTACTGCTGTTTCCTGAATACGGCTCATTTCATCCATGATAATCAAACCATTATCTGGTAAGTAATCTAATAAACTAGCAGGTTCTTGATAAAGATACCCAATATATTTGTACATTTCCTGAAAGCGTTCAAGATTTTTTAATCGATCAATATCATGAGATAGAGATTCATTGAGTGTTTCCTTTGCTTCAGTAGACTTCAGACTCTTCATGCTAACTGCCAAGGCTTCCTCAAGGCGTTCCCCACCTGATAGAATATCCTCTTGTGTAAGCAATAACTCTGTTGCTGGGCCAACCGTAACGTCTTCTAATGTATCCAACGAACGCTGGGTCTCTGCATCAAAATAGCGTATCGAGTCAATTTCCTCATCAAATAACTCAATACGAATCGGGTGTTCTTCTGTTATAGGATAAATATCAATAATACCGCCACGTCTACTAAACTCTCCAGGCGATGCAACCATGGACGCATGCTCATAGCCCATATCAATTAAGGAAGACAAATAGTTATCGATCTTTATCTCTTCACCAAGCTTAAATTCGAGTTGGTAGTTTTTCCAGTAATGTGTGGGCGGGAGTAAGCGCTTCAGTGCCGCAACTGGCGCAATCAAAACTCCTGTCTCTCTGTTTGCCCAAGCAGTTAAAGATTCAATTCGCTGACTCCTCAGCTCTGGACTGGCAATCGCTATCTCGGAGGCTATTAACTCGTTAACAGGGTATAGATGGACAGTATCTTCTTCCATGATTTCGGATAAATCATCATATAATTGCTGGGCCTGAACAAGCTGATGGGTTACTAATAAAACAGGCCGTTTTGTCGATTCGTTTAAAATGGACACAAGGATACTCCGTGCAGAGCCAGAGAGCCCTGCGACGAGCTGTTCCTTCATGCCACTTTCTATCCCACTAATAATAGATTGGATATCTTCTTTAGATTTTAAATACTTATTAATACCTTTCATTCCTAAACCTCCGCCTGCTGAATAAACGCAAAAATGCCTTGGCTTGAGCACCAAAGCTTTATTGCTTCTACTGTATAAAAAAGTCTAGCTCATGATAATGAGGATTGTGACCTAATGTATCTTCACAGCTTTCACATATGGACGTTATCTCGACGTCACCGTTCGTCTTGTATTTTATCATATCTTCTTTTTCCTTTGTGGTTAATTGATCAAAACCAAGCATGGTTGACTCGACGATTTGATGATCTAACCTTCCAATCTCTTTCGTGCAATGTCTGCACTTATAAATAATAGGCACCTTTTAACCTCCTTGGAAACCAACAAGATGTCTTGTTTAGTTTAACCCCGAGGCTGTTTCCTTATACCTATGTAATAAAAACAGTAACTAGCACAATAAAGTAAAACTTCCATCAGTGGTGTGCCTAATTGCAAGTTATGGCGGAACAAACTCGTCCTAACTAAGGCAGTGTCAACTATTATAGTCATTCATTACCTCTAAAAATGGTTTATCCAGCCAAAGTTCGCATGCATCAGCAGCTTTCTCAATACTTTGCTGTACATCACTTTGCTCTGCTTTATGGAACTGTCCTAGCACGTAATCTACTACGGGTACAGGTGTAGTTGGTCTGCCTACACCAATTCTGATTCGCTTAAATTCTTTGGTTCCCAAATGAGAGATAGTCGATCTAATCCCATTATGGCCACCATGCCCACCCTTTTGTCGTAACCTTATCTTACCTGGAGGCAAATCAAGATCATCATAGATAATAAGCACATCTTCAACATCAATCGAATAATAATCAAGCAATGGCCTAATTGCATCACCGGATAGATTCATATATGTCTGTGGTTCGACGAGAAGCATTTTATTTCCGTTAAGCGTCTCCATCGCATAATCAGCATTAAATTTGGATTTATTTAAAGACCAGCCGTGGCGGCGTAACAATTCATCTATCACCATAAAACCAGCATTATGCCTGGTATCCTTATACTTTTTACCTGGATTTCCCAGTCCAACGATACACTTCATTTACACTCTTCCCTTTTTAAATTATATACGTGTGCTCTTCGCTTTTGTTCGGCTAGCTACGAGTACACAGCGACTAGCGCAACTTCCTTCACCTCCGTACAATAAAGAAGACTTGCCGCTTGGTGTTAACCAGAGGCTTAGTCGCACTTATACCCGGAGGGTGAAAGTCATCATCGATTGCAAATTAAGGTAGGTCGACTTAATTCGGCCTTGCCGGCCAACGTCGACATACCCCTTTTGCAGGGGCATGATTCCTTTATCTCCTACGTAGGAATGCTCCATTAAAATCGCCACTTTGCGTGGCAACACGGAGCCACCTGGCATGGCCAGGCGCAAAAGTTCTTCGGTGGGACGAGTAACCGCAGTCCCAGTTCGTACGTGGGCCCGGAGGATCCGGGTCATGCCGACGTTGCCCCAGGACGGGGCGTTTTTAGTCGGCCTTCCTTTAACGTGTGCTCTTCGCTTTTGTTATACAATACAACAAACCTCCCTCTTTGGAGAGGGAGGGTCTATATATTTTCTATTAACTATTACAATTTAGTTTAGCAACGCCTAATGATAGACGTACTACTTATTCTCTTCGTTTAGAGTCTCTGCTTCAGGATCGACTAGTTCAGGCTTGTCGCCTTCTTCTGGTGCTTCTTCTACATCGTCAAGCGTATCTGGAGCAACGATCGTTGCAACCGTAGTATCTTGCTCATCTAGAATTTTGTAGCTACCAGATGTTGAAAGGTCTGCAACTGTTAAGCTGTCGCCAATTTCAAGGGAGCTTACATCAACTGTAATCTCTTCTGGAATACTGCTAGGCTTAGCACGAACCTGTAGTGTGTATAATGGCTGTTGTAGCACGCCACCGTCTTTAGCACCTTGTGCCTCTCCTTCAAAGCGTAGTGAAACCTCTACATCCATCTCTTCAGACATATTTACAACATAGAAGTCAGCATGGATGAGCTCGTCCTTAATCGGATCAATCTGATAATCATGCAACATCACATCTACTGATTCACTGTTGTCTAAGTCGAGTGAAATGATAGCATTTCTACCTTCGTCGCGAACTGTCTTCACAAGTTCAATGCTGTCAACAGATATAGACTTCGGTTCCTTACCTTGACCATATACAACAGCTGGGACTCTCCCACTGTTTCTTACTTGTTTTGTAGCTGATTTTGTAAGATCTTCTCGGTTTGTTGATTTTAGCTTTACTGCCATATTCATCACCCTCCAAATTAGTTAAAAAACTTAGCCGTTTTCTCTCTTTTATGTTTCGTGTGTATATTCTACGCAGTGTCTAGCAAAGTCCTCTCATCAGTTTCATGCGACACTTTACTAGTGTTTCTAAAATACGCTCCATTTAGATATTACCCATTAAATCAGTTTGTTAAACATTTAATCAAATAAAATACTTACGGACTGTAACTCGTGAACTCGAATAATTGCTTCCCCGATTAACGGTGCAACAGATAGTGGCGTGATTTTATCACTCTTTTTATCATCGGTTAAAGGAATGGAGTTTGTAATAACTAATTCCTTAATCTTTGAGTTATCAATCCGTTCAATTGCCGGACCGGAAAGAACAGGATGTGTACAGCATGCATACACTTCTTTCGCTCCATTTTCTATTAATGCATTTGCAGCAAGTGTAATGGTACCAGCTGTATCAATGATATCATCAATTAATATCGCCGTCTTGCCTTCAATGTTACCTACAATATTCATTACTTCCGCAACGTTTGGTCGCGGTCTACGCTTATCAATAATCCCGATTGGTGCTTTTAAGCGATCAGCCATCTTACGGGCACGTGTAACGCCTCCGTGATCCGGAGAAACCACAATAATATCATCTAGATTTTTTGCTTCAAAGTAATCTGAAAGAATTGGTACACCTTGCAAGTGGTCAATAGGAATATCAAAGAAACCTTGAATTTGTGGTGCATGGAGATCAAGTGTGATCACCCTTGTAGCTCCAGCCGTTTCCACGAGGTCTGCGACTAACTTCGCAGCGATTGGTTCACGGGATCTTGCTTTACGGTCCTGACGGGCATAACCATAGTAAGGCATCACGATATTGATAGATCTTGCTGAAGCACGTTTAAGTGCATCAATCATAATTAGTAACTCCATTAAATGTTCGTTTACAGGCGAGCATGTTGACTGAACAACATAAACATCACAACCACGGATACTTTCTTCTAGGTTAATTTGAATTTCACCATCACTGAATCGTGTAACTGAACATTTTCCTAATGTAGTGCCAATGTGATCAGCGATATCTTCCGCCAATTTAAGATTTGAGTTTAAAGAGAATACTTTCAAAGATGAATCTTTGTAAGTAGATGCCATGAGTTAGAACCCTCCGTTAATCTTTTTGTCTGTTTTTGATTTTTGATGCGTACCCTTCTTTATTCGTTTGTCTAGCACGCGCAACAGACAGCGAATCTTCAGGGACATTTTTGGTTATAGTAGAGCCAGCAGCGACGTAAGAACCTTTGCCAATTGTGACAGGTGCAATTAAGTTGGAGTTACATCCAATAAATGCATCGTCCTCTATTGTTGTCAAAAATTTATTCTTTCCATCATAGTTCACTGTAATTGTACCACAACCAACATTAACATTGCTTCCAACATGCGCATCGCCAATATAACTAAGATGGGAAACCTTGCTACTGTTCTCAAGGGTGGTTTTCTTTATTTCAACAAAGTTACCGATTTTTGCTTCATCTCCAATGGAAGATTCAGGACGAATATGGGCAAATGGTCCAACCTTAACGCGGTCGCCTATATGGCTGTCAGACGCAACGCTTTGTTTAATAACCGTATTCTCTCCAATATAACAATTCGTTATTTCGGTGAAGGGGCCAATCTCAGCATCGCTTTTAATGGTAGTATTTCCTTTAATTACCGATCCTGGGTGGATGATAGCATCCGGTTCAATCACAACGTCTGGATGAATGTACGTATGGCTTGGATCAATAATTCCTACTCCATTACGTAAGTGCTTTTCATTAATTCGTTGTTTCAGAATTCCCTCCGCCTGAGCTAAGGCAACTCTGTCATTAATACCAAGTGTTTCTTCAAAATCTGGCGTTAAAAATCCACTTACTACGTCAGACTGTTTGCGTAGGATTTCAATGACGTCAGGCAAATAGTACTCTCCTTGTGCGTTATCGTTTGAAACATGCTCAAGCGCTGCAAACAAGGCCTGATTATCAAAGCAATAAGTACCTGTATTTATTTCATCGACCATAAGCTCCTGTTCACTTGCATCTTTATGCTCAACAATTCTTTCTACTTCGTTATCTTCATTTCGAATGACCCTTCCATATCCAGACGGGTTTGGTGCCTTGGCTGTGAGAATCGTTGCCTTTGCTCCTGTGCGCTCATGGTGTGCAAATAACTCCATGTACGTTTCACCTTTAATTAAAGGTGTGTCACCACACACAACAATAGTAGTCCCCTCTTTATCCCTTAGGCGTTCCTTTGCCTGAATAACGGCATGTCCCGTTCCTAATTGTTCTTCCTGTACAACTAATTCACTTTCATGTCCTATGTATTCCGCAACTTTGTCTGCCCCAAAGCCAACGACAGTAACGACACTTTCTAGGTTGACCGCCTTCACTTGTTCTAATACATGCTGAACCATAGGGCGACCCATTACAGGATGAAGTACTTTATATAACTTTGATTTCATTCTAGTTCCCTGACCCGCTGCTAGGATTACCGCATACCGATTTGTCATTAAGGAGACCTCCATGTTTGTATTAAGCTCTATTATCACTATATTAAGAATAAATATTGTACGTTTATAATTTAATCCATAATGAATATATCCTAAATAGCCATGGATTTCAACACTAATTGCTCTTCTACCTGCATATAAAGGGGGAATTGATACTGGAGGGTGGAGGGGTGGTAAACATTTATATAGAACTCCTAATTTTAACGCCTTTTTTGCAAAAAAAAGAAGGCTAACCTGTTGTAAGATTAGACCTCTAGTTGTGATCACGCAGGATTAACGATTTAGGAAGCGCCCGCTTCTTCATACTCTACATCTTCTTCCCCTGCACGACGATATTCTTCTAATACAGCATCCTGAATCTTTCCACGCGTCCCGGAGTTAATTGGGTGTGCAATATCTCTGAACTCTCCATCCGGAGTCCGCTTGGAAGGCATTGCTACAAATAAACCGTTGTTTCCATCGATGACACGGATATCATGAACGACAAATTCTTGATCCAGTGTAATCGACGCAATAGCACGCATTCTTCCTTCTGTATTAACGCGGCGTAATCTAACGTCTGTTACTTCCATGATGTTTCACCACCTTTTCCCATTAGAACTTAATTAACAAGTTCAACAAATAAAAGGAAAATCCTTCTTTTTCTTAGAAAAAAATTTATTATTTTCAAAAAAAGTGGGAAAAGAGGCTTTGATTGCTACAAAAATCTTTACTCAGAGGACTTTTCTCCTATGTTTCCAGACTGCACTTCGATCTTTTTACCCTTAATATCTACATGGGAAATTTTAATTAAGGAAGTGTAGTTGTCTACAACCCGTTCTTCTTCGTCATCATCCGCTTCTGCTAGTACTCCAATAGCTTTTACATTGGCATTAAACTCTTCAAGCAGGCTTACCATACCGGTAATTGTTCCGCCAGCTTTCATGAAATCATCAATAATACAAACATTGGCACCTTCTTGAAGACTTCTTTTTGGTAGAACCATCGTTTGGATCTTCCGTGAGGATCCAGAAACATAATTAATACTTACAGAAGATCCTTCTGTTACTTTTGGGTCTCTTCTTACAATAACAACAGGGACATCAAGAAACGACGCTACCGCATATGCTAGAGGTATCCCTTTTGTCGCTACCGTTACGACCACATCAATGTCAGATTTGGAAAATACCGAAGCAAAGACACGTCCAATTTCCTTTACTGTTTTAGGGTTTCCTAATAGGTCGCTCATATATAAATATCCACCAGGGAGAATTCTACTTGGGTCCTCAAGTTTTTGTCTTAGCTTCTCAATAAACTGAAAGCTTTTCTTTTGGGAAAATTCAGGTATAAACTTTACTCCGCCAGAAGCACCAGTAGTACGATTTAAATAGCCCAACCCTTCTTGCTGAAATACTGCGTCAATGATATCCATATCCTCACTGACAGAGGCCTTCGTTGTTTGCAGAAGCCGGACAAAGTATGGCAATTGTACATGCTCTCTAGGGTTTTCCAAAAAAAAGTTAGTCAATGTAACCAAGCGATTGCTTCTTTTCATTTCCACACCTCAAAACCGAATATTTGATACATATTATAACATTAATATATGCATTTAGAAAGATCATCCTAAAAGTCGTACTAAAAAGACCTCTTCACAAAATCCACGCATCCCGTTATATATACGTTGCGCTTTACTTTCTTGCATCGCAAGTCCATAAACAGTCGGCCCACTTCCGCTCATCAAGGTCCCGGTAGCGCCTGCTTGCATCATCGTCTCTTTAATATGACGAACTTCTGGATGTAACGCCATCGTTATACTTTCTAATGCGTTCCCCAAATGGGTACAAATCATGGAAAAGTCATTTTCACCCAATGCTTTCATTAGCTTCTCGGTATTTGGATGTTCAATTTCATGCAACTTGATTTGTTGGAATACCCCACCTGAAGAGACGCCAATATTTGGCTTAGCAAGCACAACCCAACAAGCCGGGGCTGATTTAAGCAGTTCCACATTTTCTCCACGTCCTGTTGCAATCCCAGTACCTCCGTACACACAAAAAGGGACATCCGTACCAAGTTCAGCTCCAAGACAAGCTAATTCCTTTAAGGATAAATTCATTGACCAAAGCCTATTCAATCCCCGCAATACTGCAGCAGCATCTGAACTGCCACCACCAAGTCCTGCAGAAACTGGTATATTCTTTTCAATTTTTATATGCACCCCAGCTTTAATGCCATAACGTTCCTTAAACAAAGCCGCGGCTTTATATGCCAAGTTCCTTTCGTCACTTGGGACAAACCTGCTTTCAAGGGAAATGGTTATCCGATCCTTTTTCAATTCATGAAACTCAATCCGATCAGAAAGGTCGATGGTGGTCATAATCATTTCAACATTATGGTAGCCATCATCTCGTTTACTTAACACATCTAGTGATAAGTTTATTTTGGCGGGAGCTTTCTCAAAAAGTACCAACACCGTCACCTTCTTGTACATAGATAAACAAATTGTAACATATTCAAAAACCAGTGGCGACCTATGGGCCAAGCACCTATTAAGTGAAAAGAAACCAGCAAATTGATTCGGCAACGAATGTAATATTATATATTGTGCAAAAAAGCCAAAAGGCAAACCCTATTAGGGTCTGCCTTTGGTTTGCATATTCTGTTCGGCCATTTCAATTGCACGTTTCACCATATTACCGGCATCCCTTGCCTTGATACCGCCCCAGCCCTCTTGCTTAACTGTGTCGTAAAATCCTAACTCTTTTGCAATTTCTTCTTTCAATTGGTCTGACATCATTCCTCTACGTCTAGCCATGAAAGAACAACCCCCTTCTGCATGAGTTTTTACGACATCTATAGTTTATGCCAAAAGGTCAACTCAACACCAAGCAGAAGTATGTAAAAAAGGAAAATAATACGCTGGGTTTTCCTTCCATTACTAGGGTTGCTTGTAAAAAAATAAAAGCAGTAAACGAATGTCTACTGCTCCATGATTGATGCTATCGCTGCTCGTTCTTCTGCAAAACTTAATTCTACTGTCTCTGTTAACACGTCCGCATAGCTGTATGAAACACGTTCGAATGCATTTTCTTCTTGGTCCAGCTCCACAATAAAAACTGAAGGATACGTCTCTGCTAGTACTCCGGACCGTTCAATCGTTTTCCTTCTACCACCGTTGGCTTTAAGCTTTAATCGCTTTCCAACGTGACCTTCAAGACCTTGCTTAATTTCGATTAATGTTTTAGCCACTATACTCCACCTCACTGTTAACATCATAACATAAGCTTGTTTAATAGTCAAATAAAACTTTTTATTATAACAAGATATCATTTTTAATGTCAACAATTTATTTTGTCGATTTTCAATATTATTTGTAAAACTTAACAATTTATGTACTGTTTTTTTGAAATATATTACTTTTATAGGTGCATGTCCTACTACCAAGAGGAGCAGACTTACCCTTAGGTAAGGAGCTCCTTATATTTCATCATCCTCCATATATGGCATCCCTGTTCTGAGCAAACCTCTTGTTTCCACACCGCCCATCCCTTTTTCTCCACTTAACGTGTTCCGCAAAGCTTCCCATACGCTTACCTTATCCATAAAGGGCGTGTAAGCGATTCTTGCAGCGATATAGACAGGATCTAAGGCATGAATGTTAACTCTCCGTGGAGAGCTCGCAAAGTTGGCTCCAGCTCTTATTAAGGATTCAAAGTGTGACTGACATGCGCCAGCAAAGATAACGAGTTGGTCTAAATTAGGGTTACTTCTCCTCGCCTCTCTTACTGTCTCCACAAAATACTTTGAATGTCTGTAGGCTCGTAGGTCATTTTTTATCCCTTTATTTTTCGAGAATGAATCGTGTCCCGTGATCACGAGGATATCAGGCTGTATTTTATCAATGAGCTGCCCGATTTCATGTGGCATGTCTTTTTCATTTAAATGAATGCCATGCACTTGAAGCCCCATTCGTTGATAAAGCTCTATACATTTTTGTAAATACATTTGATCCCCATCTAAATGAAGTACTTTTGCGGGCAGTTGGAAGATTTTCGCTTCATATTGGTAGCCATCCGTTGATTGATATTCTCGTTTTTCTTTCAAAAGTTGATAGTCCTGGCGAAACAAACGATAGGAAAACTCCTCTTGCTCTTTACCCTTTTTTCGGTGCTTTTCCAGTTCTCTCTCTGCCACAATAGTAAGATCATTGACTGGGGCGTCTGCCTCGAGTCGGATATCTTCGCCGAACAAAGCCGCCACCCCTTTTTCCACCTTGTCGACCCGAAAGAGAAGATCATGGTTATATGACTTCCTTGTTACTAGTCCGCCTTTCCTTACATCCATTTCCTTCACAGCCTTCCATTATCCAAAGCATTGCTTCTATAGACTATGAAGCAATACCGAGAACCGTGCGGAGGCAAAGTGGACTGACGGACAATGTGTTACACTGGAACAAAAAAGAAAGTTGGCAAATACCCGTTTTAAAAGGGTTGCCATGGTTTTTAATTCTTGCACCTTTATCCAGGTGCTGACTTAGTTTTATTATTGAGCGATGATCATATATGAGGGGGCTTTCTTTGCTAAAAATACTACGTTTTATATTTGCTGCAGTGGCTATGTTCTTTGCAGTTTATGGATTAACAACAGGGGATTTTATGTTTCAGCCTTATATGGTGTTCTTTCTAGGTTTAATGATGATGGTAATGGGATTAGAAGAATTCAAGAATGAACGAAAATCATATGGTGTGTTACTCGTTATTGTTTTTTTATTATTACTATTTGTTTCAGTAAAAGGGCATTATTAATTTAAGATTTTCGAATTAGAGGGGATAAGAAGTATGTAGCTTTTTACTAAAAATTGCCCCTTGTTTTAATGCATTAAATATAACAAAGGGCTGAGACATAACGTCTCAGCCCTCTTTAAGACAAGCAAAAATAAATATGAAAAAAGACTGCTCAATTACCGCTACTGAAAATACTCCACTTTCCGTGGGCACGGCCTTAGTCTCCTCAGAAGCAAAAATCGCTTCTTGCGGGGCCTTCGGACTCGTGCTGTTCCCGCTGGAGTTTCCGCATTTTCCTTCGCTAAATTGTAATTAGATACAAAGAGATTAGGGACTATCCGGATTTATTTGGATTTTTTACAATAATTCGTTTGAGCATCCGACTTTTTGTTTAATTTTCTTTTCTCTCACCCTATGTTTAGAATTTACCTCACCTAACTTCAGGGTGTGTCTTCTCTATCCTAATCTATAGAAGGCATTAGCTAATGTAGCGAATTCCTGCATATCTAGAGATTCACCACGTCTTGTTCCATCTATGCCGACGCTTTCTAATGTCTGATTAATTGCGTCTTTATCTATTGTACCTTTGAAATAGCTCGTTAGGTTATTACGTAGCGTTTTACGACGTTGAGCAAAACTTGCCTTAATTAATGCAAAGAAGTATTTCTCATTATCCACTTCTACTGGGGGCTTGTCCCTTTTTACTAATCGCAGGATGCTTGAGTCAACATTCGGCTGTGGCATAAAGACCTGCTTTGGAACATCCATCACGACAGCAGCTTCTGTGTAATATTGAACAGCGATCGTTAGAGATCCGTAGCTTTTATTATTCGGTCCTGCTGCCATTCTCTCTGCAACCTCTTTTTGGATCATTACGGTTAGACTTGTTACAGGAAGATCTTCATGAAGCAGCTTTAACAATATAGGAGTCGTAATATAATATGGTAAATTAGCTACAACATGGACGGGTTGCGTTTTCGGGAAGTTAGCGGCAATGGTTTCTGCCACATCCGCCTCTAATATGTCTTCATTTACAATTTGTACATTGTCATAGTCACCAAGTGTGTCTTGAAGAACTGGTATCAACCTTTGATCAATTTCAAAGGCAACGACTTTGTCTGCATGGATTGCTAGTTGTTCCGTTAAGGCGCCAATTCCCGGCCCAATTTCAATCGCTCCTGCTTGTTTATCAATTCCAGCATGGGCAATAATATTTTCAAGGACATTGCTATCAATAAGAAAGTTCTGTCCAAGGCTTTTTTTAAACGTAAATTTATATTTATTTAGAATCTCTTTTGTGCGGGTGGGTGTTGCGATATATTTATTATTTGTCATGACGATCCTCCTGTTGCAGTTGCTTCATAGCTTCCTCAAACTGTGCTTTTGTGATTTGAAACATGGTCAGGCGTTTTAAGAGTTGTTTTCCATTAGTATGCCCTATTTGTAAAAGCTCACCAAGTCGCTTTCGCCTATTACTTGCACCCGCGCCTCCGATAAGTCCTTCTTGCACAAGATCTTCCTTCGTTATGTCACTTTGTTCTACTTCCTTTAATTCATACACATCTGCTAATGCTTTTTGAATTGCGTCTAGGGAAGCATGTTCAATCCCTAAACTGCGTCTCCGAATAGAATTGGCTCTAGCTTGATCAGGAGTTAAGAAAGCATGCTTACAGCCAGGTACAGCCTGGTTAACGATGTGGCGGATTCGTTCACCGGGATAATCCGGGTCTGTAAAAATGATGATGCCACGTTTTTCTTGTGCATGTCTGATCTGCTCAATGGTCGCACTATTAATGGCAGATCCATTTGTTTCAATTGTATCGGCATTGACAGCCTGCGAAATCTTGGCTGTATCATCTCTACCTTCCACAACAATGACTTCTTTTATTTTCATTATATTCCTCTTTCTTCTAACAGTATCTCTTTACGGAATGGAGGTACAGCGTCATCTCCGCTCCGGACAGTCGCTTTCCGCGGGCGGCTGGTGAGCCACCGTGTGCTCCGCACTCCGGGGTCTCACCTATGCCTTTTCTCCCGCAGGAGTCGACGGCCCTCCACTTCGATTAATGTAATATCAGGCTAGAATGACGCAATCCTACAAAGGATTTACTTCTTTCTATTCTGCCATACCCATTCCATTTTGCTATTTTGCTTCATTTAGTAGGGTTTACTGCAAGTTCAGGCAGGATATGCTTTTAATTATCGCTCTATATAAATAATGCTCTTACCACTATACCATGGTAAGAGCATAAATATTAATCAAGAACTTTTACTGTTACTGTTTTTCTTCCCCAGCTATATGCTGCGCTTTTGCTTGGAACGTGGACATCAATCCGATTTCCGACGATGTGGCCACCTGTGTCACCTGCTATGGCTTCTCCATATCCTTCAACCCAAACCCTCGTGCCTAATGGAATAACGCTTGGATCTACAGCAATTACTTTCATGTTCGGATTTGCATTTAGGTCAATTCCAGTAGATGTATGGCCAGAACAACCGCTACACCCTGCTGTATACGCACTTGCAGTCATTGTGAACACTTTGCCATTAGAGCTTGGTTTCTTGCTCTCTTTTGGCTCTTCTTTCGCTAAGGTAACTAGGTTGCCTTCGCTCTTTGATTCCTGCTTTTTCGCTACTTGTGGCTGTTGCTCTTTTGTACCGATCGCAACAACACGATTTTTTGATTCTTTCGTTACTTCTTCACTGAGCAACTCGCGACTTGCTTCTTTTCCGTTCTCTTTGACAATCTCGTATACCTTTTTAATCGTTCCTTCTTCACCTTCAGAAACAACACGCTCCTCCCCTTTTGGAAGGCTGCTATCCTCTTGTTTCTCCGTATCAAAGGCAACGGTCTCGTTTACTTCTTCTTTATCTTTTTCAACACGAACGATGGATATGGACGTTTCTGCAGAAAGCGCTTCGTCTAGCTTTGGTTCAATTCGATCATCGCTTTCTGGATCGAATGCAATGCCAGCTTCATTAAGCAAATCTTTTACATTTCCGCCAGTAGTCCATGCTTTTACTTCTTTCTCGCCGTCATGAATAGTAACTTGGTATGCTTGCGTTACATCAATATGTAGTCCATCTTCTAATGCTGTCTGCAAATCATGTGATACATCATCACGATCGGCAAAGGAGAGATCGTTCTCCTCTAGAAATTCATCTATTGTGTCCGCAGTTGTATAATACTCCTGCTCTGCTCCATCTATTGTAACGATTATCTGTTTAGCTGTTTTGTAGTTGATTTCCATACCGTTTTCAATAGCCGTATCTGTTTTATGTGACAACAGATCATGTTCCCCAACGGTAATCCCTGCCTCTTCTAACAGTTGGTCAATCGTTGTTGCATGTGTTCTCACTTTCTGTTTTTCCCCATTATCATTTAGTACAACTTCTGCCTTTGTGGCATCAAATAGCACTAAACCTGAAAATACTACAAGTGCTAAAACACCAATGCTTGAAATAACCAGCTTCATTTTCGATGCCGGCATTAGCTTTGAAATAATTCGCATGCTTCTGCCCCCTCTCAATGCATTTTTGATTATAGATACAGTTATATGCAAAGTCAAAGTAAATCCGATTACGGTTAAGTTACAATTAGATTACAACTATATCTGGCATGGGATGTACGAAGCTTACAAGCAGCCACAAACCTTGGTATATAAAGGCTTATCCTGTTTATCCTTTTCATAAAAAAAAGCCTGGCTCTTGTGGCCAGGCTCTCATAATAATTCCATACTTTTCCTATATTTTAACATATTATGTTATTTGTTTTACAACCCTCATAATTCGAGTTTGAAGAGAGAAAAGGCGTTTTGTGTCGTAAGTTTGCTAAGTTCCTCTAAACTTACTCCTCTTAAATCTGCAATTTCCTCTGCAACCAATTTTACATAGGCAGGCTCATTTCGCTTTCCTCGGTTCGGGTGTGGAGCAAGAAATGGGGCATCTGTTTCTACAAGTAATCTATCCCCTGGCACCTGTACTGCCACTTCCTTGGGAAGGGGCGCATTTTTGAATGTTACAGGACCTCCAAGCGAGATATAAAAATTCATATCTAAGCATGCTTGGACATATTCCACTGAATCGTTGTAGCAGTGCATAATACCGCCAACGGATTGAGCATCTTCTTCCTGTAATATCTCAATAATATCCTCCGTGGCTTCCCTGTTATGAATGATAATGGGCAGCTGTACTCTTTTCGCGAGTTGGATTTGTTTACGGAATACTTCTTTCTGAATGTCCTTAGGAGACTTGTCCCAGTGATAGTCCAAGCCCATTTCGCCAATAGCGACAACTTTGGGATGTGCAGATAATTCCTCAATCCATTTTAAATGGTCCTCCGTCATGTCAATGGCGTCAACAGGGTGCCAGCCTACCGCTGCATAAATCGTGTCATATTGTTCAGCGATTTCGATTGCAAGCGGGATTGTTTCACTGTCAAACCCGACTACAACCATGTATTTTACTCCGGCATCAAAAGCTCGTTGGATCGTTTCTTCACGGTCCTCCATAAATTGTCGGGCATTTAAATGGACATGTGTATCAAATAACAATTCTTTCATCCTCCTTAACAACGTTACAGTTTTCTGGCATTGCTATCGTATTAGCTATGCTACGATAACAGAAAAGGCCACCTCCCAATAACGGGACCTGACCTTTCCTCTTTTGTTTATTATTTTACAACGGAGCCATTCGGTAAATCTTGTTCTACAGAAGCAAGGACTAGTTTTCCTTCTTCGTCTTCCCCACATAGAATCATACCTTCAGACATTTCCCCCCGAAGTTTTACCGGTTTTAAATTAGTGACACAAATTACTTTTTTACCTTGTAATCCCTCTGGGCTATAATGCTGCGCAATACCAGAAACGACTTGGCGCTTTTCTGATCCTAGATCCAGTTGCAATTTCAACAGCTTGTCTGCTTTTTTAACTGGCTCTGCCTTCACTACTTCTGCTACACGCATATCTAGCTTCATAAAATCATCAAAAGCAATTTGCTCTTTTGCTTCTTCTTCTTGTTTGGCAGGCTTTTTCTCTTCTTCCTGTGCTGGACCTTGCATCATCGCTTTAATAGAAGCTACTTCTTTTTCTACGTCAAGTCTAGGGAAGATAGGCTCCCCTTTTTGTACCTTGGTTCCTGCAGGGATATTGCCTTCTTCATAGACACTTTCCCATTCATGCAAGGAATCGTTCGTTACATTCAACTGACGGAAAATTTCAGTCGGCGCTTCTGTTAAGAATGGTTGAAGCATAACAGCAGCCTTACGTAGATACTCTGCTAGATGTGCCATCACATTGCCCAGCCGTTCTTTTTGAGACTCATCCTTCGCCAACACCCATGGCGCTGTTTCATCAATATATTTGTTTGTGCGGCTAATCATCTGCCACAAGGAAGATAATGCCACAGAGAACTGCATGTCTTCTAGTGCATTCTCCACTTTTTTAATCGTTTCTTTTCCGAATGCTTCCAGCGATGCATCTACTTCCGTCTCGCTTGCCTTGTATGCAGGAATTTCACCATCAAAGTATTTGGTAATCATAGCAATTGTACGGTTTAATAAATTCCCTAAATCGTTTGCTAAGTCATAGTTTGTTCTTTCTACAAACCCTTCTGGTGTAAAGACACCATCTGAACCAAACGGAACTTCACGAAGCAAGTAATAACGTAACGCATCAAGACCATAGCGATCTGTCAAACTTACTGGGTCTACTACATTCCCTTTAGATTTTGACATCTTGCCGTCCTTCATCAGGATCCATCCATGTGCAAAAACTTTTTTCGGTAATGGCAAATCAAGTGCCATCAGTAGAATTGGCCAGTATATCGTATGGAATCTGACAATCTCTTTACTCATTAGATGTACATCTGCGGGCCAGTATTTTTGGTACTTCCCTTCATCATCTGTACCATAACCGAGTGCTGTAATGTAATTAAACAATGCATCAACCCATACGTAGATAACATGTTTAGGGTCTCCTGGAACCTTAACTCCCCAATCAAATGTTGTTCTTGATACAGCAAGATCTTCAAGGCCCGGTTTAATGAAGTTATTCAGCATTTCATTCTTACGACTCTCAGGCTGAATAAACTCCGGATTCTCATCATAGAATTGGACAAGTCGATCAACGTATTTACTCATTTTAAAGAAATAAGATTCTTCCTTAACTTTTTCTACAGAACCGCCACAATCAGGACAATGTCCATGGTCTAGCTGTCTTTCTGTGAAAAAGGATTCACACGATGTACAATACCAGCCTTCATATTGATCAAGATAGATATCTCCCTGCTTTACAAGCTGATCAAATAGCTTAGCTAGTACTTTTTTATGTCGTTCCTCTGTAGTTCGAATAAAGTCATCATTTGAGATCTTCAACTTTTTCCAAAGTTCTTGAATTCCTCCAACAATTTCATCGACATATTCCTGAGGAGTCTGTCCATTTTCCTCAGCCTTTTTTTGGATTTTTTGCCCGTGCTCATCCGCACCTGTTAGATACATTACATCATAACCGCGCATTCTTTTATAACGGGCAATTGCATCCCCAGCTACTGTCGAATATGCATGCCCAATATGCAAATTACCACTTGGATAATAGATTGGCGTTGTTATATAAAAAGTCTTTTTATTTGATGGCATTATGTTACCTCCTTCAATTGCTAACATCTATTATTAAACTATTCCTATTGTAGCTTTTCTTACGTATTTTGCCAAACCCCTTGCAAGATTCAGTATAGCCATGTTCTCAATTCTTCATTAGAAATACTAGCATTCGCTCGTCTTTTACCAAATGTGTAAGTATTTCTTATACTTGGTACTTCAAAAATTTAAATGTGTCGTAAATGCTCCCTGGCTAAAATTTTACATCCCGAACGTGTAAAAAAGTTTATTTTGTCGAATTATGTCGAATAATTTTAAGTTGATTTTCCTTCGATACATGGAGTCACTTGCTTATTAGGTTAAGGTAAAGTAGTTGACGACTTTGCCTAGTGGCTAGTTTATAGGCGGTTTATCAAATTTTCCCACTAATTTTATTTTTAGGTAAATATATATTGACAGGCGTGAGAATCGTTGGTATTCTATTGCTTAGAAACATGTCGAAATATGGCGATTTATTTTACGGAAAGTTTGTTCAATACAATACATCCCATTATGATTGAAGATACTTTCCAACCTATGAGGGGGAGAAAAATGAAGTCTACTGGAATTGTACGTAAAGTCGATGAGCTTGGTCGTGTTGTAATCCCTATTGAACTCCGTCGCACACTTGATATTCATGAAAAAGATGCAATGGAGATCTACGTGGACAACGATAAAATTGTCCTTAAAAAGTATAAACCAAACATGACTTGTCACCTAACTGGGGAAGTATCGGATGACAACCTTTCTTTAGCTAACGGAAAACTAGTTCTAAGCCAAGAAGGCGCTAAAGAACTTGTGAACGAAATACAATCACGTTTTAATAAGTAATCGCTTCTTTACGAAGTGTTATAAAGCTTGGTAATTATACGTTTTAAAAAGGGCTGACGCTTGCATATGCACGTCAGCCCTTTTTCCTTGTGTTGCTTTCCGTTTTTCTCTTAATCAATGTGATAGGTCTGATAAACGTCGCGCTTTGGCATCTGCCTTTCCGAAGCTACCTTTTTTATCGCCTCTTTACTCGGTAAATTTTCTTCTTCTATATAATAGGTGACATGCTCTCTTACTGGAAGATGGCTCCACCATAGTACAGTGTTTTCTTCTATATCACTACTACTACCTTCCACCACAATACAGCATTCTCCCTTTAGCTGATTTTCGGATACATATGTCAGCAATTCTTCTGTTGTACCACGACTATATTCTTCGAAACGCTTTGTCAGTTCTCTGGCAATCACAGCTTGTCTTTTCCCCAACTGGTCTCGCAATGCTTTTAAGGTGTCCTTTAGTCTATGAGGAGATTCGTAAAACAGCAGGGTGTCTTGTAGACCCTTTAACCGCTCAAGCTCTGCTTCCTTATCCTTCTTTTTCCTTGGCAGAAAGCCGTAAAAATGAAACGTTTTGGCAGATAGGCCCGAACCTACTAGCGCACAAAGCGCTGCATTGGCACCAGGAAGGACGACAACTGGTAGGTCATTTTCAATGGCAGCCTGTACGAGCTCATAGCCAGGATCGGAAATGGCCGGCATTCCAGCATCACTGACTACTGCAATGGATTCCCCATCAATCATTCTTGGAAGGAGTTGCTCCTCCCGTCCCAGCTTATTATGTTCATGATAACTAATCAATGGTGTGTTTATTTCAAAATGGTTCATTAGCTTTTTCGTGTTTCTCGTATCTTCTGCTGCTATCACAGCAACCTCTTTTAATGTTCTAAGAGCGCGAAATGTGATATCTTCCAGATTACCGATTGGGGTAGGTACCACGTAAAGCGTTCCGCCCGACCCTTCCTCATAGCTCTTTTGTACTTTCACCTTGCATCCCTTCTTCCATTCTGTCCCGTATTAAGATATCCTTTTCCTTACGGGGTAGTTGTTTTATCCGATACTCTCGTTGCATTGCCTGTTCCTTTGACGGAAAGTGTTCCACATAAACGACTTCAAGCGGCCCTCTGCCACGTGTGTATTTAGCACCTTTGCCTTCTCGATGCATTTGAAGACGTTTTGTTAGATTGTTGGTATATCCCGTATACAAGGAACCATCTTTGCATTTTAGTATATAAACCGTGTGCTTGGCATCATCCATAAATAATCTCCGCCGCTTCTTCCGTATACATACCGTCTTCATTATATATATATAAAGGTGGTAGAAATTTTAAGCCTGGCTTCCCATCCCGCGTTCCTTCTATTAGCAGCATGTTCGCTTCCTTACCTTTTTTAGGATAAACCAGTTGTATCCGTTTCGGCTCCAGCCTATACTTCCGGAATAATTCAATAATGTCGACAAGCCTATCAGGACGGTGAACCATCGCCACTTTACCGCCAGGACGAACATATAGCTTACATGCTTTGACAACATCCTCTAACGTACAATAGACCTCATGTCTAGCAATTGTGAGGTATTCATTATGATTATGTTCGTTTTTAGAGGGGGTTTTAAAATAAGGTGGATTACATGTCACAACATCAAAACTGCTCTGTTGCAAAGTTGGTCCTACATTCTTTAAATCAGCATGAAGCATCTCTAACTTTTCACCCAGTTCGTTCAGCTCAATATTTCGTTGTGCCATTTGGAAAATACGTTCTTGTATCTCCACCCCTGTAATTTTTGCCTGTGACCTCCTCGATAAAAGTAGAGGAATTACCCCATTTCCTGTGCACAAATCCAAGATCGCTCCTCGTTTAATGGGAACATAGGCAAATTGTGCAAGTAGTACGGCATCAAGGGAGAAGGAAAATGCTGTTGGGCTCTGGATAATTTTCATACTCTCATCTGCCAGTAAATAATCGATTCGTTCATCATCAAATAACGCTACCATTGTCTTACCCTTTCTATGTAAAAAATCCCGCAGGAGTCTTCGTGTATTTTCTACGCTAAGTTAAATTATTACTAAAAAGCAGGGAATGTTACGTTTTTCTTATACTTGGAACTTTAAAATTTCACAGCGTCAACTTTGCTTCCTTGCTCAAATTTTATCCTTCCCTAACGTGTAAGAAAGGCTGCCCCGTGATTGGGACAGCCGCTCTTGTGTGTTATTTTTTCTTATTTAGGAAGTCGAGGCAAAAGATGCAGTCTTCATTTTGCCGCGGACTACCAAATTCGAGGTTACATATATGAAATCCTTCTTCATACAGCCTCGCCAGGTTATCATAACCTTCTCCAGGAAAACTCTTGGAAGGCTTGTCCTCACCTGATTCTGTATCCTTCTGCTTATCCGTTTGTTCCAAATGATTGCGTAAATTATGGTTCTCTGCAGCAAGCCTGTGATTCTCTTCTAGCAAATCACGTAAGCGACCCTTTAAATCGCCAAGCTGCTCATATAATTCCCCAATCTGCTGTTCCATATCCGATACCTGATCAAAAATCTGTCTCTTCTTCACGCCTAACTCACCCCATTATTCTGTGGCTTGCGCTAATATACCTTCATCAATTAGTTCGTCTAGAGTATATTCAATGACACGTTCTTTTTCTGGAATTTCGATCTGGATAAGTCGTTCCAGAATGTTTAACCCAACTACTTTCCCTTTGCCATGTGGTGTCTTTATAGATTGCCCAATATCAGGAAGTTCACGCTTGGCCGTTTCATAATCGTCGTTCTCATATTTCAAACAGCACATAAGCCTTCCGCATAGCCCAGAGATCTTTGCCGGGTTAAGGGATAAGTTCTGATCCTTCGCCATCTTAATGGAAACTGGTTCAAAGTCACCTAAAAAAGTAGAGCAGCAGAGCATTCTGCCACATGGACCAATTCCACCAAGCATTTTTGCCTCATCACGTACACCTATTTGTCTAAGTTCAATACGTGTTTTAAACATAGCTGCTAAATCTTTTACAAGATTACGGAAATCAACCCTGCCATCTGCTGTAAAATAAAAAATAATTTTATTTCGATCAAATGTATATTCTACCTCTACTAGATTCATATCAAGCTTATGTTGAATTATTTTATCTGAACAGGTTTGAAATGCTTTTTCAGCATGATCCTGATTTTCCACTACAGTTAATTTGTCCTTTTCGTTCGCCACACGAATTACCTGTTTCAGTGGAAGCACAACATCTTCCTCATCCACTTGTTTCTTGGCAATAACCACTTTCCCGAACTCTATTCCTCTCACTGTCTCGACAATGACATAACTGTCCAAGGAAACGGTATGTTCTCCAGGATCAAAATAATATATTTTACCCGCTTTTTTAAAACGGACTCCAATAACATCTATCACATAATCACCTCTGAATATGAAGTGTAAGTTGTTCCATCACTAATGTGGGATTAACATTTTGCTTCAATTTTCTTTTTGCCTGCATAATCGCATTTAAATTTGTTAGTAGTTCTTCCTGCGAAAAGGAAAGGGCTGCTTTTTCGAGCAACTGCTCCTGATTCGTAAAAAAGACCATTTCAGACTCGTTTCCAATATGGTAATAAAGTACATCTTTAAACGCTAATAGCAGTAAATCAAGTCCTTCTTCTTGCTCGGTTCGTTCTTTAAAATGTACCACCCAATGGTTATGAATAAATAAGTAAACGTCCTGTGGGTTATCGGCAAACATTTCTATCAATTGTACCACTATCTTTCTAGCAGTGGCAAACCACTCATCATTGCTACGAGCGATCGCATCGTCCAAATTATTCGTTAGGGCCCCCATCAATTTGGCCGTACTTTTACTCAAGCCATTCTCCACTAATTTCCGCTCAAATTGAACAATATTCAGGGGCTGTAAGTCAATAATTTGGCACCTAGAACGAATGGTTGGCAAAATAGCATGGCTATTCTCTGTCAGCATGATGGCCGTTGTTTGTTTACTTGGTTCCTCTAAAAACTTTAAAATACGGTTGGCTGCATTAACGGTAAGCGTCTCAGCACCCTTTATGACATATACTTTACGAGTTGATTCCATACCAGAATAACTGAATTCCTTCTGTAAATTACGGATCTGCTCTATTTTAATGGACTTCCCTTCTGGTTCTACCCAATGAACATCAGGATGGTTCCCAGAGGCAATTCTTCTACATGCATTACACTGATTACAAGGTTCTACCCCTGCCAGCTTTTCACAAAATAAATTTTTGGCAATCAATTGTGCAATTGCTTCTTTACCTGTCCCACGTGCCCCGTGAAGCAAATACGCATGAGAAATACGGTCTTTTTTTATGCTGTTGGTAATAATTCTGCTAGCCAATGGCTGTACTTCAGCAATTTCAGACCAGTTCATCATTGTATTCACTCCCTCATTTACGGCATACCTTGTTACGTATATATATTAATCAATAGTCCTTTAATTTCTCCGATTAAGCCAAGGATATCTACTGTCTTTTTTTCTCGATTCATTATTTCTTCTGTTAGCTCTAATAATTTCTCATCTACTTGCTTCACAATAGCCAATTTACGGCTTTGACCATCTAGACTGAAGCTGTGAGAATGTTCAAGGTCAAGTCCGTTTGACACGGTCTCTTGCAAAAAGCTTTTCACCATTCGCTTAAACTTTGCAAGATCACGAAAGGACCGAAACCGCGCTAGCTTATTTCCCTGTAGCGTTATATTTTTCATTAATTGCTGTAATTCCTGCTGTTTCAAGCTTTGGGTTTGGGACCGCAGGCTTTGTTGAAACGAATTAGATTCGACCACATTCGTCCTAGTATAATTCGGCTCTGTTTGTGTCCGTATTTCCTGGCCAATTTTCATAAAATCAGTCCCTTAATATTTTCCTTGGAATGCGTGTTTGAACAATCTCTTAAGAATAGGGACGACCAGCATCAACATTTCATATCTGCTGGCCGCCTTTCCTCATTGTATATCTAAGCCGAGAGCTTTCTAAAATTGATAAAACGACTCGATTGGCAGAATAAAGACGGTTGCGCCACCAACTTCAACTTTAACTGGCTTCGGAATATACGAATCAGCATTCCCTCCCATTGGGGAAATGGGTGCTACCATTTGCTCACGGTGAGAGCAATTGTCTTTAATAATTTGTAATGCTTCGTCTATATACTCGTCCTGACAACCAATCATAAGCGTCGTATTCCCTTCTTTAAGGAACCCACCTGTAGTAGCGAGCTTGGTTGTTTTAAAGTTCTCTTCTCCCAATGCATCTACTAGACGATTGGAATCTTTATCCTGAACGACAGCGATAAGCAATTTCATTATACGTAACCCCCTTTACGCTTTATTTTTTAGTAACGTGACAATGCGATCCATCGCCTCATTCTCAACAGCTTCCATAGGCTGGTCCGCATTGATCGCCTGGATTCGGCGAGGAAATCTTTTCACTAGAATATGATAGGCATCATAAACCTGTTCATGAAAATGGAGATTTTCCAAATCCAGACGATTTCGTTCTCTATCTTTATTCGCCGCGATCCTTGCCAATCCCTTGTTTGGCTCTATATCAAAAAATAAAGTTAAATCAGGCATACAGTCACCAATGGCAAATTGATTGATAGAGAACACTTCATCGATGCCCAGTCCTCTAGCATGTCCCTGGTATGCGAGGCTGCTGTCAATAAAACGATCACATAGTACTACTTTCCCCGCTTTGAGAGCAGGTAATACTTTTTCAATTAAATGTTGCCGTCTAGAGGCTGCATATAATAAAGCCTCGGTGCGCTCTTCCATTTCCGTATTGGCAGGATCGAGTATTACTTTCCTGATCTGTTCCGCAATCTCAATGCCTCCGGGCTCTCTTGTTGCTAGAACATCATAACCCTGGTCACGTAAATGCTTGCTTATACGATGAAGAAGAGAGGTTTTACCAGCACCCTCACCGCCTTCAAATGTTATAAAGATTCCGTCCACGTCATTCTTCTCCTTCTGTTGACCCTATAAAGACAGCTACTCTTTCAGGGTCCCTTTGCTGCAACCGCACTCCATTACCTTGGAGTTGCGTTATATGTTCAAGCTGTTTCTCTTTAATACGCTCTCCCTTAAGTATAAGCGGTATTCCCGGCGGATATGGGATAACGGCTTCTGCCGCTATATGTCCCGCTGCCTCGGTGATAGGCACATGCCTTGTTTCCAACTGATCCATTTTTGCATAAGGAATTGCCAGCTCTGTTATGGATTCAAGCCCCGTTAAAAACGGTACTATATCTATTGTATCATGCATTCGACTATTTTTTAATTGCTCATTCACTGTTTTTACTGCTTTTTTCAATGTTCCTGTTTGACTAAAAGGAGACAGCCCGTGAATAAATAAAATTTGATTGTCTGTTTGAAGCTCTGGATAAATATTTTGTTCTTCAAACAGTTTTGCTACTTCATTGGCAGAATGTTTCACGTGTAACGTTATTTTTAATGGATCCTCTGCAGGGACAATGGACCAGTTTTCCGAATCCTCAAATAGTCTCTTTACTTCTTCGACACTTTTCATAACAGCATCCACATCTTGTCTGGGCATAGTTGCTAGAAAAGCCCTTGCAATATCTAGTGATGCCATCAACGGGTAGGATGGGCTGCTTGATTGCAAGAGTTGCAAGTAATGAGATAATCTCCTTCGCGACACCAAAGAAGAGTTGTGATGCAGGAAGGATGCCATCGTCATGGCTGGTGCCATTTTGTGTGCCGATTGAACAACAACATCTGCTCCTAAGCTAATAGCAGAAGCAGGAAAAGGGTTGCCTAGAGAAAAATGCACGCCATGCGCCTCATCTACGAGTACAGGGATTTGATAATCATGTGCAAGTTCAATCATCTCTTTTAAGGGGTACGTTCCTCCGAAATAATCCGGGTATGTCAGCACCACTGCCTTCGCATCTGGATGTCTTTTCAAAGCTTCTAGTAATGAATCTTGCTCGGGGTTGGTGAAGCGACCGACACTTTCCTCATATGCGGGAGAAATAAAAATCGGATTAGCTCCCCTTAACTCTAAACCATTCATAATGGATTTATGGCTGTTTCGCTGAACAATAACCTTATCCCCACGTGAACAAGCTGCCATAATCATGGCCAAATTCCCCGCTGTACTCCCTCCAACAAGGAAGTAGGTATGTTCCGCCTGAAAATAGTCGGCAGCAAGACGTTCTGCTTCTGCGATAGGACCTTCCGGGGCATGCAAGTCATCTAGTCCAGTCAGTTCTGTCATATCCAATTTTAATATTTCATTATAAAAGTCACTTGCCTTCTCGGGAAAAATGGTTCCATTTTTATGCCCTGGCACATGAAAGGAGACAGGGCTGTTCTTAGTGAATTGTTTTAATGCTTGGAATAAAGGGGTCAATTGCTGATCCATGATGAGACGCTCCTTCTTTTATTGTTTATGTAGGCCGGTAATGATTTCTATTTGTTCATGCTATTTTACTATAACAAAATGGCAAGCGCCTGTTTTTATGGAACGACGATTACCCCTCTAGTTAAACCAGTAGGAAATAAAAAAAGTCTCTGCAAAAAGCAAAGACTTAGGTATCTATGAATATAGTTTTGGTTTGGTTGCATTCTTTAATTTTCTCACATAATAATTGTACTTTTCTTCTCGTGGCTCTGTATGAATCATATTATGCTCGCACTCTGTACAAATGAATGTCGTGTACAAATGGATCCCTCTAGCCTTTTCTTCCTCACAGATCCCACATCGTTGCGAATATGTTGTTTGTTCCATCTCCCCACCTCCGTTAGAAACTAGTATCTCCCAATCTAACGAAATATATACGAAAAATCTTTGAAAAAATGCGAAGCTATTAATCTGTTTTTCTAAGGAACCGTTTGGACAATTGAATGATATAGAAGATGTGAATACCTGCTCCCAAAACCCCAATAAAGAGGCTATTCATCAAATGGACGCCCTCTATAAGAAATAGCTTTGCCGGCCAAAAGGTTGGCAAGATACCACCAGCCCAGTTCCATGACTCTGAAACAAAGTAAACGATGAATGGGACAAATACAACAAGACCGACACCTTTAGAAAGAGCTAACCCTTCTATCTTATTGGCTGCAATGGTAACAAGAAACAAACAGATAATCGGAGCCTCCATTGCTAGCATTACTGTTACCAACAGTTTATCTAAAATGGGTAAGGAAACAGGACTCGCCCACTCCAGATAAATATATCCATACAACACGGTTAACACTCCTGGTAATAACAAGCGATACAACAGGTAGCCCTGTTTACTCAACGGCGTCACAGCAAAGTAGTCTATCATTTTGTCATCTCGTTCATCAAGCATAATAAAGCCTGCCATGATGCCTAGTAATAATGGTATTAATAGAATAAAGAAGCTTGCCAAGAGTCCATTATAGGCTCCTAACGCAAACTGTGCAGTAGCAAACGGCAATATAAAGCGAACAAGCAAGATGAGCAAGAGTGGGCCAATCAAAGAAATCAAAAGCATTGGATCCCTGTATATTTGCTTCATGTCCCCTTTTATTAAATGGAAGACGGACTTCATAATGTTTTCCCCTCACTTGCTTTACGTATAATCATGGTATAAAAAGATTTCCTTGCCCAAATAAATGCGATGACACCCCAAATTAATAGCATTACCACAGAATATATTGCCTCCCACGTAGTAATTGAATGAAATCCTGAGCTGATCAAAAGAAGAGCACCTTTTGTTGGCAAAAGCATAAAAAGAAAATGGTCCATCCCTGTTATTTCTAGTAACGGAAGTAAAAAGATCAGGCTGTAGATAGAGGACAGGAGAAAGAATCCATTTAGCGTATGGCAGCGCACCGCTACCCCTAAACCAAAAATGGTAAAAAACATGGATGTTAAAAACACACCGACCAGAAACAGCACCAGATAATGAGACATACCAAAAACACTGATATTGAATGATATAACTTGTTAGAATAGATAACACCGTTAGTGAAAGTGCTTTGGAGAAGATGTATTCTTCCACTTTGTACGGCGTAATGAATAGATTGTCTAAAATATTCTGGTTCCGTTCTAAAAGGACGAGCCCACCGATAAAGAAAAATCCTAATACACCAGGATCAGAAAATGTAATGAAGATCCCAGCAATTTCTCTATACTGTTCCGGGATCTGATGGAGCGCAATAATGTAAAACAGACTGACTAACGTATAGACTGCATACAGTCCGTGACGAAATTGAATTTTTATATCATAGAGAAAGGCTGCAGGAAATCTCATTTCAACCCTCTCCCTGTAACATTAATAAAGATGTCTTCGAGTGTTGCCTCCTGAGTATGGATCGTTTCCACATTACGTGTTTGGAGAATACCTAAAAAATCATGATTTGTCCCGATTCCTTGCAAGTCAAATTCACTTGTTACTAACTGATGATCCTTTTTACGATACTCCAAGCGGACTTTTCTTTTATTATGAAGCACCCGTAAATTTCTGGGGGAATCAATCAATTCGATCTTTCCATCTACTATAAAAGCAACCCGATCACAAATCTCATCAGCAGTACTCATATTGTGTGTGGTAATTAAAATCGTTTTTCCTTCTTCTTTTAAGCTTATAATTTTATCTTTTACTTTCTTAGCGTTAAGTGGATCCAATCCTGAAGTCGGCTCATCTAGGAAGAGGATATCCGGATTATTTAATAATGCGCGACATAAATTCAACCTCATTTTCATTCCTTTAGAGTAAGCGGCCACTTTCATATGAGCGGACTCCATTAATCCCATTTCTGTAAGCAACTGCGCTGCTTCAGCAGTATCCCCTGCATAGAGATTGCGGAATAAGGAGAGGTTTTCTATTGCCGTAAGCCGCTGATAGAAATTAGGAAATTCAAAAGCTACCCCAATGCTTTCATAATAGGAACGCCTTACCTGGCTTACTTCCTGGTCAAAAATGCGAACCCCGCCCTGATAGTTTTTCAGCATTCCAATTAGGATTTTTTGGGCCGTACTTTTTCCCGCACCAGATGGACCAAGAAACCCAAAAATCTCCCCTTTCTTTATTGTAAAATCCATCCCTTTTAGGGTAGGCTCTTTACGACCAGGATAAGTAAAAAACAACTTATCTACTTTTATCATCTAATCCACCTTCTTAATTAAGCCATTAGATATAAAGGTAAGGAGTAAGTCCATGGATTCTGTAAAATGCTTCTCACCAATCTGTTGCTTTTGGAGAAATAATAAGAAAACCATGCGCAGTAGTTGGATAACAAGCTCAGATTTTTCCTCTACTATGACATTTTCCCTTTGCAATTTTTCAACTAGTGGTGTGAAGAAATCCACATCACTATTAGCAAGGTGGGCTACTTTCTCCTCTGGTAATTTTCTAAATAGCGATTCCATGATTCCCTCGTCAAATAACTGGCGAATAAAAGCATTAGTCTCCATTACAGAAAAAGCCTCCATTAAAAAGGATTTAAAGCTTTCTCTCGTGACGTTACCCGACTTGAAAAATGGTAGCACAAGTTGTTCTCTAATCTTTTCTTCTTCCTGCTCCAAGATCTCTAAATAAAGCACTTCTTTGCTTTCATAAAAATTGTAGAAAGAACCTTGCGCTATCCCGACTGATTTCGTGATATCCGAAATACTCGTTTTCTTCAGTCCTCGTTTCACAAACAAGTCCCTTCCTTTTGTAAGAAGCTCTTGTTGAATCCATTCCTTTTCCCTTTGCCCAAACTTTGGCATCCCAACATCTCCTTGTTTTTGAATATATGAATAAATTTATTTTATATTCATATATTAATCAAAACCGTTACGTTGGTCAAGCTGTTTAAAGCATTAGACTCACATTGCTTGTCTTTTAGAGAATGGAATGGGTACGTCCTTCTTATACTTGGGACTCTTTTCTAAATTAAAAACTGCCACTGGCGGGGAACTCGTCCCAGTGGCAGTTTTTTTATATGGTAGACATTATGGAAGAATAAATAAGTGAATAGCTGCTAGGGAGGCCATTCCAAACAATCCTAAAAATCCGGATACAACTACTGTGAATACGTTAATTGGAATGTGTAATCCCATTGCTCCACCAAACACATTGAAAAAAAACAAAAATAAAATCCCAATTCCTAATTTTACTGTCCCCTGCGCCAAAAAACGCATTGGCTTAATGGGGGCCCCTACCAGTAACAAAACAATGATAAGTGCAACCATTACTGTTATGACCACTGTAGAACTCATCCAAATCCCCTCCTTGTCCCCTTTCTTGAAATGCAAGAAAGTATAAAATAAGCGCCGTTGTCTAGCTCGCTACGAACACCAAATACTCGGCGCCGCCTAATTGCCTACGATAAAGAAGATTTACCGACTGGCATTCGCCAGAGTCTCCGTCGCCCTTATGCCTTGTCTGGAAGGCGAAAGTCACCATCACTTCTTTTCCTCTCACTTGGACTCTGCGCTTATCTTATTTTTATGAAGAAAAGAGGGGAAAAAGAACATTAGTTAGAAAAACTCATGATTGCTTGTCTTCTAACGAATATGTATGTTTTTCTATACTTCGGGATTCAACCCCTTTTCTTTCACAAAGCTCTCTTACTATTTCTCCGATGCTTTTTTTATATTTCCCGTAAATAATTTGTCTTCTATATTTTGGTGCAAAAACTATGGGGAACTTACATCTCCACTGTGTATTTGCTAGATTATTCTTATCCTGCATTGGACATGCCTCTACGCTAGAAGCTCTATGAAACCCCCGGCATAGCCAGGGGTTTTCATAGACCACAATAAAAATACCTGCCATTGTGGAATGGCAGGTATTTCGTCTTTAAATAATTTCAAAGGTTTCCTAGCATGAATTAATGATTTTTTACAACTTCATGACCTCGGACATTCCAAGTGATTGCAAACAATATTACTGCAAGCACACAAGAAACTGTTAATAACATGAAACCAGCATCCCAGCTGAAGTGCTGAACTACAAAGCCCATAATTGCATTTGCTGATACAGCACCACCGATATAACCAAAGAAGCCTGTTAATCCAGCAGCAGTACCAGCAGCTTTTTTAGGTACAAAATCAAGAGCTTGTAAGCCAATTAGCATAACAGGACCATAAATCAAGAAACCAATGGCGATTAATGCAATATTGTCTACAAGTGGGTTACCAGCAGGATTGAACCAGTACACAAGAACTGCGACTAGCACGCCGAGCATAAACACAACACCAGCCGGTCCGCGACGGCCTTTAAAGACTTTATCGGAAATATAACCACATAACAGCGTACCAGGAATTCCTGCCCACTCATATAGGAAGTAAGCAATTCCAGACTCACTCATATTAAAACCTTTTTCTTCACTTAAATAGGTTGGAGCCCAATCCAACACGCCATAACGTACAAAATAAACAAAAATATTAGCAATAGCAATAGCCCAAACCCATTTATTATTTAGTACATATTTGAATAGAATTTCTTTTGTAGTTAGTTCTGTTTCAAATATTTTTTTGGATTTACTTGGATAATCATCTCGATGTTCTTCAATTGGAGGCAAACCTTCTGATTGTGGAGTATCTCGAATCAATGCAAAAGCAATAATTGCAACTACGACAGCGACTAACGCTGGTAAAATAAATACCCCTTCATAGCCTATAAAGGTTGCACCAAAATAGGTTGTGGCAAGCGATACACCACCAATAGCCAATGGAGCCATAAGTCCTCCACCCACATTGTGTGCCACATTCCAAATAGCGGTCTTACCACCACGTTCACTCACACTAAACCAATGTACAAGAACACGTCCAGAAGGCGGCCAGCCCATCCCTTGAACCCAACCGTTAAGGAATAACATAATAAACATAATGGTGATGGTTGATGTGAAAAAAGGAATAAATCCCATTAATAAATTTATAATTGCCGACAAAATTAAACCAGTGACTAGAAAAACTCTAGCATTACTTCGATCTGAGATCGTTGCCATAACAAATTTACTTATTCCATAGGCGATGGAAATAGCAGATAAAGCTAGACCTAATTCACCCTTTGAGAAACCTTCTTCTGTAAGATAAGGCATAGCAAGTGAAAAGTTCTTCCGAATTAAATAATAAGCTGCATAACCAATAAATATTCCCATAAAGACTTGAAATCTAAGTTTTTTATACTCAGCATCTATCTTATCTTCTGGTAATCTTTCTTTGGCTGGAGCAGGTTTAAAAAATTTCAACATAAAAGCTCCTCCTTGTTGTATATAAAAATAGAAAACAAACTCCCAAAAACCCATTAATATAATGGTTAGCTGCCCCTCCTTCGTTAGTAAAGCTGAAGTCGCTAGGTAAGTAGATTGGATTTCACACAAAAAAGCCATACTAAAACATATACATCCCAAAAGGGAGGTATATAAATAGAATGGTCTCCTCGTCTCCGCTACCTCTTAACTTGTAGAATTAAGAGTAAATGATTTTTTTAAAATTGTCAACGCATACATTGAAATATTATAAATAGAAATAGAATTTCTTCTTGATAGACATAGATTCATTGTCTACACTAAAAAATCAGTCTATAAATCTATAAAAGCATGCACTTTAATGTATATAGAGCAATAAATCAACTAGGTTATAGAAAGGTTTTGTAGAATGAGAAAAATCTCTTTACAAACAAAGATACAGCCATAAATAGCTATCTTGAGTCTAAGGAAGTAGAGGAACAAATGGGGGAAAGAGCTATACAGGCTGCTCGAACTATTTCTTTCACCACAAATAAGCGATAAACTCCATCTATTTCTTCTGTATGCTGAACCGTAAACCCTTCAAATCCTGGTAATTTAACGGTAGAATTCAATTACATGTTTCTCCTTTTTGTTTGGTTGTTTGAACTGCTGCACCCAGTGTAACAAATAAGGAGCTTGCGTGCTTTTTATTTATATTCAGAAGATTATCCTCACTCCAACAAATATTTTAGAACCAAAAAAAGACAAGGGAACACAATAGGTTCCCTTGCCTTTTCGGAATAGAAATGTAAAGAAAATTTTGCTCTCAGAAATTCTCTGTGGTTAGCGGAAACTCATGGCACTTACTTTACGATGCCTTGCCTCACGGAGTAAAAATAAATAATTCGCTTGAGCAAGTGCTTCTCTACTTACCGCGTGTACCGGTCGTTCGATGCTTTGTTCTAGCAAAGAAGAGATGTGCTTCCATTCGTTTTCCAATTTGAATATTGAATCTAATAATTGCTCATCCATATCGCTTTTTTTAATTTTTTTGGCCATGTGTCCCACCTAATCCCTACAAATCTCTTCTACCTTCCAACGCTTTTGATAGTGTTACTTCATCTGCATATTCCAAATCCCCACCGACTGGAAGACCGTGCGCGATACGAGTTGTTCGTACCCCTGATGGCTTTACTAGACGGGAGATATACATCGCCGTTGCCTCTCCCTCGATATTTGGGTTAGTGGCGAGAATCAGTTCTTTTACTTCTTCGTCTTTAAGGCGATTAATTAAATCTGGTACGTTAATATCCTCTGGGCCAATTCCGTCCATTGGAGAAATAGCTCCATGAAGGACATGGTATTTACCGTGGAACTCCTTCATCTTTTCCATTGCTATCACATCTTTAGGATCTTGAACTACACAGATGATGGACGCGTCCCTTGATGTATCCTGACAGATGGAGCACGGATCTTGATCCGTAATATGCCCACACACAGAACAATGCGTTAGTTCACGCTTGGCATTTACGAGAGCCTTGGCAAAGTCCATTACGTCGTCCTCTTTCATATTCAAAACAAAAAATGCCAGTCGGACAGCAGTCTTAGGTCCAATCCCCGGCAATTTTGTAAAACTGTCAATAAGTTTAGATATTGGTTCTGGATAGTACATCATTTTCCTCCTAGAAGCGACACAAGCAAGGGCCTAGACTAACATTGCTATCCACCCACTTGCTATTAAACCCAGCATGCTGCCTCCCCGCTTCACAGGTGGCAGCGCTGATGTGAAACTAGAACATTCCTGGCATATTCAACCCTTTGGTGAATTGCCCCATCGTGTCATTCGTTTTATCTTCAATTTGCTTAATTACATCGTTTGTTGCTGCAAGGATGAGATCTTGTAGCATATCAATATCATCTGGATCTACAACTTCTTCCTTAATCTGTACATCCGTAATTTCTTTTTTACCGTTTGCAGTAACAGTAACCATTCCCCCACCTGCTGATGCTTCAAACGTCATTTCATGGAGTTCATCCTGTGCCTGCATCATTTTTTTCTGCATTTTTTGCATTTGTTTCATCATTCCGCCCATATTTCCCATACCTTTCATGGAAAACGCCTCCTTTAAATTAAACTTAGCATTATTTTACCAAACTTTAGTAAAGCTAATCATGTATTTCAATCAGATCATCACCAACAAGCTTTCGTGCCTCTTCCACCAGTGGATCAACCTGTTGTTCCTCAGATTCGTTGCTTTTTTCCTGGTTATTTATATAATCTGTTCTAATTTCCGACCAATTCAATTCGGGAATAGGGATAATAGTCAGCTGCTTGTTCAGTACACTTGCAAGAACTGATTCGACCGTCTCCCGGTTATCAAGAAATAAGGAACAGTGAATTTCATACTTAAATGCCACAATTATCGCCTGATCTGATGCTGCTACAGGCTTACTATCCTGTATAGTAGCATGTGCAGGAGCATTTGATGACTTAAGCTTTGATAGAAAGTTTGCCCACTGGCCGTGCACATTTTTCAATGCGGCTTTTTCTGCCTGCTTTAACACGTCACGAATGCGCTCATTCGGAATTTTATAGCTGTTTTTCGTTGCCCTTGTCTGTGGTCTGCGCTGCTCTCTTGGAGCGGCAGTTTGCACAGCTGCTTGTGGGTTTTGTTTTAATGCAGCTACTTCTTTTTCTAGCGCTGATAGCTTACTGGTCAGTTTCATGACGGCATCGGAATCCTCGTTTCTTTCCGCTACCGGTGCTGCATCAGTTTGCTGTTGTCCGTTTGTAAGAGACAAGACGGCTATTTCAATAAACACCTTGGGGCTGTTCGTCCACTTCATCTCTTGCTGGCATTGATTTAGTTCCATGATTGCCTGTTGTACCCATTGGATCGACACAGCTTCTGCCAAAGAAGTGAAGCTTTCATCTGTTCTTGCCCTCTCCAGTAACCCCTCAAGCGATGGAGCACTCTTAAATAACAGGAGATCACGCAAGAAGTAAATCATGTCATAGACAAAACGACCTGGATCTTTTCCACGACTTATCAATTCATCCAATTGTTTTAATGCATGTTGGACGTTTTTTTCGTGCATGGATTGTACCATATCCGTTAAAATCTGTTGCGAAACACCGCCAGTAACTGCGAGGACATCCTCCAGTTCAACCTTTTCTTCACTATAGGATATTGCCTGATCTAGTATACTTAGCGCATCACGCATTCCGCCTTCTGCTGCAAGTGCCACTGTTTCCATTGCTTCCTGAGAAACCGAAATACCTTCTGCATCGATAATCGACTGCATACGCTCTACAATCGCTGCATTGGAAATTGGCTTAAAGTCGAACCGTTGGCACCTTGAGAGAATCGTTAATGGAATCTTATGTGGCTCTGTTGTCGCAAGAATAAAGACAACGTGCTTTGGTGGTTCTTCCAATGTTTTCAATAAGGCATTAAAAGCATTCGTAGAGATCATATGCACTTCATCAATAATATATACTTTATAGGGAACAGAGCTGGAAGCGTACTTCACCTTATCCCGTATGTCACGAATATCCTCCACACTTGTGTTGGAGGCCGCGTCAATTTCAATTACATCCGAAATCGACCCATCCTGAATTCCGCGGCATGCCGCACATTCATTACAAGGTTCCTTTGCGGGCGCCTGTTCACAGTTTATCGTTTTGGCGAAAATTTTTGCAGCACTCGTTTTCCCCGTTCCACGTGGGCCCGAGAATACATAAGCATGCGAAAACTTCTCCTGGACAATCGCATTTTGCAATGTACGTGTAATATGTGTTTGTCCGACTACGTCCTGAAATTTTCTAGGACGCCAAACGCGATATAATGCCTGATAGCTCATAATACAAAATCCCCTCTATGATCTCTTTCTAATTATACTCTATTTACAGGGTGAATGTGAACCGTAGCTTGTTACAGTTTTAACAAAAATAATGTGTGCAAGACAAAAGTTTATACTCTCTAGCCTCAAGCCTTCCGGTATCTGCATGATTGAAGGTCTTCTGCAACCAAATATTAGGAAAAAAAAGATTAGTGCATACGTAAATTCTTTCTATAAAATCTATTCTGTTTTGCCTGCTTGCTATTTTCCTTTATAATAAATAAGAAACAAGTATGAAGGAGAATTGATATGAGTCTATTAAATGATATCTTATCCTATAATGAAGAATTTGTAGAAAAAAAGGAATATGAAGCATACCAGAAAGGCAAGGTTCCCAATAAACGCTTACTAATCTTGTCATGTATGGATACACGATTAGTCGAACTCTTACCAAAGGCAATGAATGTTGGGAATGGGGATGTGAAAATCTTAAAAACAGCAGGCGCGCTTGTCTCCCACCCTTTCGGCAGTATTATGCGGAGTATTTTAGTTGGCGTTTATGAACTTGGCATTGACGAAATATGTGTAGTAGGACACCATGATTGCGGGATGTCCGGGATTAAAGTAGACGATACACTAAAGAAAATGAAAGAGCGTGGTGTGACAGAAGAGAAACTGGACACACTTGCGTTTTCCGGTATTGACTTTGAACAATTCCTACAAGGGTTTGATAATGTAGAGGACAGTGTTAAACACAGTGTTTCCACTGTACATAACCATCCACTGCTACCAACTGATGTACCCGTACACGGACTTGTGATCAATCCAGATACAGGAAAGCTTGATCTTGTCGTCGATGGATATGCAACTAAATAAAAAGAAAAGCCTTCAGCCCTTAATGGACTGAAGGCTTTCTTTATATGTATGCCGTGCACCCACCGTCGATTTGACGGCCCTATGCGTTACCTAAGTTCATGGCTCGGTCCAGGCTTCCCCGCGGCACACGGAGATAACCACTTACTGCTGCTTCCTTCCGGACCTGACAGAATTCATGGGTCTCTGTTGCGCAGGACCTGGACGTCAACACCACTCCCTTAGGGCAGGCCATAAAGTCGCCAAACCTTGGGTGGGAATTCGGCCTCGCTATAGCGGATTGCGAGTACAGGGCACCGCTACCTCCCCGCTTAGCACGACATTAACTATTATAACGACTTTTTTAGTAGAATGCAATGATTGTCCCATACAAAAATATGGGAATAAAAGCTGGAGGCGGTTTTAATCGGGCAACAACCCATCCCCAGTTTTCCTTTGCCTCCGTAAATCACGAAAGAAATCACGTAAAAGGGAGCCACATTCCTCTTCCAAAATACCACCTGTCACCTCGACTTGGTGGTTAAATCGTTTTTCATCTAATAAATTCATAAGGGTTCCAGCACATCCAGCCTTTGGATCTGGCGCCCCATATACCACTCGCTTTATTCTTGATTGCACAATTGCCCCAGCACACATCGGACATGGTTCTAATGTGACATAGAGTGTGCAGTCCTCCAGGCGCCAGCTCCCTATCTTTTTATTCGCTTCCTCAATCGCAAATAATTCTGCATGCGATAGCGTAGTTTGGGAAGCCTCCCGTTCATTATAACCAGTGCCAATGACTTCATCTCGAAAAACAATCACAGCGCCGATCGGAACTTCTTTTTTCGCACCTGCTTTTTTCGCTTGTATAATTGCCTGTTCCATAAAATGATCGTCCATCTTCATACATGACACCTTCTTAAGTTTGAATTAGTTCAAATAGGTAATAAATAGAATATGACGTTAAAAAGGAGCTGCTAGCATGGAAACGCCACAAAACGATACTGCTGTATTGTTTGTAGATATTATAAATCATTTTGATTTTGATGGTGGAGATGACTTACTCGCCAATACTAAAGAAATTCTACCGAACATGAAAAGGCTTCGTCAATATGCGAAAGATCATGAATTGCCTCTTATTTATATAAATGATCACTATGGCTTATGGCAGGCTGACTTTAAAAAAGTAACAGACTACTGTAAGAATGAGAAAAGCCAAGAGGTGATTGATGCGATTGGTCCAGATGATGACGACTATTTTCTTATTAAACCACAGCATTCGGCCTTTTTCCAAACCCCTCTTCAATCGCTTTTAACAGAGCTCGGGAAAACCAAGTTAATTATTTCCGGTATTGCTGGTGACATTTGTATTTTGTTTACAGCTAAAGATGCCTATATGTATAAATTCGAGTTAAAAATACCCAAAAATTGCATGGCCTCAGAGAGTAAACAAACAAACGACTATGCTCTGTACCTCATGGAGTCTGTTATGAAAGCAGATATTGATACTTTCTAATGACATAAAACGAACCCTTCCTTCATAATTTGTAAGTAGGACATCTATGAAGGAGGGATTTTTTATGCAAATTCACGTGGTCGAACAAGGGCAGACTTTATATGAAATAGCAAATACATATAGTACTTCTGTAACTGCAATTTCACAAGCGAATGAATTACACGCCCCAGATAGCCTTGTAGTAGGTCAGGCATTAGTCATTCCTATTATAGGTCGATTTTATTTTGTACAGCAAGGTGACAGCTTGTACTCGATCGCACAGCAATTCAATATGTCACCAGAGGAGCTAGCACGAATTAACCAATTCCCAATTGGAAACATTCTCCCTGTGGGGTATCGACTGTACATCCCCCAGCAACCTCGAAGATCCATTCAATCCGCTGCATACATTGAGCCAATGGGTGACACGGTTTCACAGACATTAATAAATGCCGCAACTAGAAATTCTCCATATCTAACATACCTTTCTATTTTTAGTTATAACGTGAATCGAGATGGGACGCTAACACCCCCACCAGTTAATGGGTTAGCAGCGATTGCGGAGGAAAATAATACCGCACTCATGCTTGTTTTAACCAACCTAGAAGAGGGATCATTCAGCGCGGAGCTTGGTCATATTATTTTAACTGTGCAAGCAGTGCAAAACACCCTACTAGATAGTGTTTTGAATGTTGCTGAAGAAGGCGGCTATACGGATATTCATTTTGATTTTGAATTTCTCCGAGCAGATGACAGGGAGGCATATAACGCCTTTTTAAGAAAGGCAAAGGAGCGCTTTTCCCAGGCTGGCTTAATGCTATCTACGGCTCTTGCTCCCAAAACTAGTGGAACTCAGTCAGGGCAATGGTATGAAGCCCATGATTACGCTGCCCATGGAGAAATTGCTGATTTTGTTGTGCTCATGACTTATGAATGGGGATACAGCTACGGCCCTCCACTAGCAGTTTCACCACTCAACGAAGTAAGACGTGTGGTAGAATATGCCCTAACTGAAATGCCCTCTGAAAAAATTATGCTTGGTCAAAATTTATATGGATATGACTGGACACTTCCTTATGAAGAAGGGGGAGAAGCAGCTCGCGCAGTAAGCCCGCAACAAGCTATAACCATCGCACGGGAAAATAATGCTGAGATTCAATTTGATCCGGGTTCCCAGGCTCCATTTTTCATATACACCGACGGCGAGGGGAATCAGCATGAGGTGTGGTTTGAGGACGCTCGATCCATTCAAGCAAAATTCAACTTAATTAAAGAACTAAACCTACGAGGAATCGCATATTGGAAACTAGGGCTAGCATTCCCGCAAAATTGGTTGTTACTAAACGACCAATTCGAAGTAGAAAAGCTCGTTTAGGTATAGTAATGAAAATGTGCCAACTAAGCAAAGACTTTTTTACATTAAAAAGCCGAATGGTCATTCGAATTTTGGATAGATATCGAATGCCTCATTCGGCTTTTCCTTATATTTAGAAGTTTTTAAACCCAATTCAGCGTCTTTTCTGTAACGCTAAATTAGTACGTCGCTTCTAATATCCCATTACCTTATTTTAAAAGATTTAGGGATTCACGGTTAAATGCCGGGATATCATCAGGCTGACGGCTTGTTACAAGCTGATTTTGGCAAACTACTACTTCTTCATCAACTACTGTTGCGCCAGCATATTCCATATCAACTTGAATGGATTTAAAGCCTGTCGCTTTACGTCCCTCTAAAGTCTTCGCTGTAATAAGCAACTGCGGACCATGGCAGATTGCAAATACTGGTTTCTTTTCATCCATAAAATGCTTCGCAAACTTCACAAAGCGATCATCTGCACGTAATTGGTCTGGTGAAAAACCACCTGGAATGAATAACGCATCGAAATCACTTGGGTTTACATCATCAATACCATAATCAACGCTTAAGCTTTCTTTATTATTCTTTCCTGTTACTTTTGCGCCTTTTTCTTTTTCGATGGTAACCACTTCATGTCCAGCATCTTTAAATGCTTTAGCTGGATCTGTATATTCTACATCCTCAAACATGTTTGTAAGCACTGTTGCGATTTTTTTACCCATGAATTATCCGCTCCTTTTAGTAGTATTACATAAATAGTTGTTCCCACTCTGGAGAAAATAAAACATTCTAGTCCTACTAAAAAATTCGAAAAACCACGAAACATTGTTGCTCCGTGGCCTATTCTGTGAAGATATCTATTAAAAGCGATCTAATGTATTATTCTTCTAGGGTTGATGTGTCCCCTGTTGGAAGTCCCAGCTCCCAAGACTTCAGAAGTCTACGCATAATTTTACCGCTTCTTGTTTTAGGGATAGCATCCTTCACTTCTATTTCTCTTGGTGCAGCATGGGCACTTAGCCCATTTTTTACAAATTTACGAATGTCTTCAAGCAATTCTTCCGACTCCGTATAGCCATTGTTCAACGTGATAAAGGCTTTAATTATCTCTCCACGTTCAGGATCTGGTTTCCCTATTACGCCTGCTTCCGCAATCGCCTCATGTTCAATGAGCTTGCTTTCTACTTCGAATGGTCCAACGCGTTCACCCGAGGTATTAATAACATCATCCAAGCGACCTTGGAACCAGAAATAGCCGTCCTCATCCTTATACGCACTATCCCCGGAAACATACCACCCATTTATAAAATAGCTTTCATACTTGCTTTGGTTATTCCAAATTGCCCGCATCATAGATGGCCATCCTTGTTTAATCGCAAGGTTGCCCATTTGTTTTGGTGGGAGCTCATTCCCTTCGTTATCGACAATGGAAGCTTCAATTCCTGGTACAGGTTTCCCCATCGACCCTGGTCGGATTTCCTCTGATGGAATATTGGCAATCAACATGGCACCCGTCTCTGTCATCCACCATGTGTCGTGAATCCGCAGGTCAAATGCCTTGAGCCCCCATGTAACAACTTCAGGGTTTAGCGGTTCACCCACACTTAAAATATGACGCAGCGAGGATAAAGCAAACTTATTGGCTACCTCTGCTCCTGCACTCACAAGCATGCGCAGAGCTGTTGGGGCAGTATACCAGACACTCACTTCATGATTTTGAATTGTTCCATACCAATCCTCTGGGGAAAATCTCCCTCCCCTAATAACATTGGTAACGCCATGTAGCCATGGTGCAAAGATGCCATAGCTTGTGCCTGTAACCCAACCAGGGTCAGCCGTACACCAGTATATATCATCCTGCTTCAGATCAAGCACCCATTCTGCCGTAGCGTAATGTTGAATCATGGCATTATGCACATGGTAGACCCCTTTTGGCTTACCAGTTGATCCGGAGGTGTAATGCAATAGCATGCCATCCTCTAAATCTACCCACTCAATTGAAAATTCGTCAGATGCTTGCTTCATTTCTGCTTCGTAATCAACAAATACAGAAGAGCTTTCTAGACCATTGCCTACAAGCACAATTTTTTCCAAGCTCGGTAAATCATCCTGTGGAACACGTTCCAATAAATCAGGCGTTGTAATCAATACCCTCGCTTCACTATCTTGTAGTCTATCCCGAACAGCTTGCTCCATAAATGCTTCGAATAAAGGCCCTGCTATTGCACCAACTTTCAAAATACCGAAGAAAGCGGCATAAAATTCAGGACTACGCGGCATAAAGAGAAAGACGCGGTCTCCTTTATTAATATCATGTTTTTTCAGGACATTAGCAAAACGGTTACTTTGATTACGTAAATCTTGAAAGGTTAACTTCTCCTCCCTGCCCGGAGCAGAATATAAAAGGGCTGTCTTGTTTTTCTTTTCTGGGTTCTCCGCATGGCGATCAATGGCTTCATAAGCTGCATTGATCTTACCCGTTTCATTCCAAGAAAAGTTCTCTTTTACCTTATCCCAAGAAAAATTTTCTTTCACCTGCTTGTAATCTTTTAAATTGTGATCCCCTTCTCTTGACGGTACTTTCTGCATATCCATCCAATCACCTCAGCATTCTGTTTTTTTGTAAACGATTGCATTTTAACGATCCGAATTATTTAAAGATTTAGGTAACTAATCCTATTTTAGACTATATGGAAAAAATTTTAAAGTGATTAGATATAAGAATACGAGAATTAGTCCAGAAGAAGGAGAAACTTGTGTATAAGCAAGTTAATATAGCAGCACTGCCTGTAAAAAAAGCACCTATCGCGAATGCGATAGATACTCTTTCGTCAGGTAAGATTAGCCTTTTCTTCTTTTCTTCGTTCATTCTCGGAAATAATGTAGGCACACGCTGCGTCACCTGTAATATTAAGCGATGTCCGTAACATATCAAGTAGACGATCAACTCCAATTATGAGAGCAATCCCTTCTACAGGAAGGTTGACTTGGTTTAAAACCATCGCTAACATGACAAGCCCAACGCCCGGAACACCAGCTGTACCGATGCTTGCCAGTGTTGCTGTTAAGATGATCATTACAATATCACTTACACCAAGCGATGTTGCGTAAACCTGTGCGATAAACACTGTAGCTACTGCCTGCATAATCGCCGTACCATCCATGTTTATCGTTGCGCCTAATGGCTGGACAAAGCTACTGACAGATTTTCTAACACCTAAGTTTTCCTGAGCAGTCTTCATGGCAACAGGTAGGGTTGCACTGGAGCTGGATGTACTAAAACCGAGAGACATCGCAGGGAAAAATCCTTTATAAAATTTCAACGGACTCCCCTTTCCAATTCCCCAAATAGCAAGACTGTAGGTAATTGCGCCATGCAGAATGAGCGCGAGAATAACAGCGACCATATACATGACCATTGGCCCAAGAGCATTCAGTCCTGCATCTCCTATGGCAGAAGCGATAAGAGCAAACGCCCCATATGGAGCTAGTTTCATAATCGCATTAACCAGAAAGATTAATAGATCGTTAGCCTGTTCAAACAGACGATAAATTCCAATTGTTTTCTCACCCAATACTGCAAGTGCCACCCCGATGAAGATAGCAAATGCGATAATCTGCAGCATATTCCCTGAGGTCATCGCTTCTATTGGGTTCTGAGGGATAATGTTAACTAATGTATCCATAATTGGCGGTGCTTCCTGAGACTCGTACTCTACATTACTCGTATCGAACGTCCCAGCTTTTCCCGGCTCCAGAATATAGGCGATACCAAGTCCAATAATTAAGGCGATAGCTGTTGTAACCATATAGAAAAGAATTGTCTGTACACCAATTTTTCCTAACTTTGCCGGATCACCAAGACCAGCAGTACCTAGTACAATGGACACAAATACAATGGGAACGACAATCATCATAATTAAGTTTAAAAATATTTGACCTACAGGGCCTAATAAGTAAGTATCTAGTGGACCATATAGAGATGATGGTGCAAAGCTTAGACCAATTCCCGTAATAACCCCGAGAATAAGCGCAATAATAATTTTTTTTGTTAGACTCATAGCCTTAATTCCTTTCTATGTTTTATTCTTTTGTTGTATAACTTGGAATGTTTAGGTCTGTGTGGGAGATTGCTAGAAATGATAAAAATAGATTTGGAATACATGTGCGGATTGAACCTATTGTATAAAGCATAGACTACCAGTATATGTTATTTTACCATAATTTTATTCAATCGAAAATGGTAATATAACCCCATATTTCGTAACGTAAATGTAACGAATTGGAGAATTAAAATACTCGGAATAACTTTATGCAAAGAAGGCACCTATATATGTTAGAATTATTAGATAATAAAGGGGGGGTGATGGGAATGAGTGATGATAAGGAAACTCCTGAAAGAAGAAGAGAAAGAATGAGACAGGAAGAGTTAAAGAGACCTTCTAGCAGTATTCATGGAAGTGTTCTTTCAGATTTAGTTGGTGCTCTAGGCTGGAAGGGGACTTTACTCCTCATCATCCTGATGATAATTGGCTTTTTCGTCGTATCGATATTTGTTATTTAATACCTTCATTATCTTATGTTAAAAGAGATGTTCTATTACGTGCTTTTAAAAGAAAAGAAGATAAACATACCTGTCCAAAACAAAATGAAATCTCCATTTTTAAATACTCATAGAGAGCAAGGAATGGAGATCCAACCAAATTAGTGTTCTAAGTAGGAATATCTTTATGAATTAATTTCTCTTCAAAGAGAATTAATTATTATTCTTAAACTCTATACCCAAGTATGAAAGTGCATCCTTTACTGTGGTCATTACTGGAATAGAGGCCAAATTTAGATTAAGATTTGTTGCTACCATGGCTAACTCAGGTCGTAGCCCTGTGATAATGGTTTGCACGCCAAGCAGGGATAGTACCTTGTTTATTTTAAAAAGTTGATCTGCCACCACATTATCAAGATTATAGATACCAGAGAAATCAATAATTAAAGAACTTATATTTTGAGCTTGAACTTTTGATGGCACAATATCTACAAGCTGTCTTGCTCTTTGGTCATCAAAACTGCCTGCTAATGGGAGAATTGCTAATCCATTGAGTAATGGAACAAGGGTTGCAGATAATTCATTTACTTGTGCCGTCATTTCTATTTGCCTCTGATCAGCTTTTTTTCGCTCTGTTATGTCTCTTACATAAGTTTGTATAGCCCTTTTACCCTCGACTACTATAGGGTGACAATATAGTTCAACCTCTACTGTCGTTCCGTCAATTCTATAAACAGTTTCCTCAATAACATCTGCCGGGCGCCCATAGGCAGATTGTATTCTATTTCTAATCGAGTCCTTTGAAGTCTCTTTGAATATGTCTAACGGACTAGACCCGATAATCTCATTTTTAGTGGCACCGAAAAGTTCTTCTGCCGCTCGATTTATGTACATAATTTGATAATCAGTATGGATGATAAGAGGATCCAAAGAGTACTCTATCACCTCAAGATAGTCGATTTTTGATATTTTGTTATGCATGATATTCCCTCCCAAAACAACTGCTTTTAAATTTAGCCAAGTTACTATAACGAATCTGTCCATTATATCAGAGTATATTTACTAATGACATTATTAGAGAGCAGCTGAATTAATAGAATCATATTAAATTCCTAAGCACGAGGCTCTCTATGCTTAAATTGCTTAATTCGGTTTAGAAAACACAAAAAAACCCCCTTTCCATTAAATACGGAAAGAGGGTGCTAGATATCCATTAAACTAGTAATGCCCCCGGCAGGATTCGAACCTGCGACACACGGTTTAGGAAACCGATGCTCTATCCCCTGAGCTACGAGGGCCCGGTAGACCCAGGTCATGCCGATGTTTCCCCATGACGGGGCGTTCTTAGTCGGCGTTCCTTAAAACGGGCACTAAGTTTTACACGGTACAAATCATTATACAAAATGGAGGGCAATTTGAAAAGCATAACATTTTTTTCACATGGTGTGGTCAACCGTTGTGTGGTAAAATATAATACATCTTGTTCAATGGAATATGGATTGGAGGAATAGCCATGTCAGGAGTTCCTTTTATCGCAATAGAAGGACCAATCGGGATTGGAAAGACATCCCTAGCTAAAAAACTTTCTGTTCACTATGACTTTCACTTATTAAAGGAAATTGTTGAGGAAAACCCTTTTCTCGGTAAATTCTATGATGATATTGACGAGTGGAGCTTTCAAACAGAGATGTTTTTTTTATGCAATCGATTTAAACAGCTCGAGGATATCGAGAAAAAGTTTTTAAACCAGGACAAAGCCGCTGTAGCGGATTATCATATATCGAAAAACATGATCTTTGCAAAGCGTACTTTACAGCCAGATAAGTTTGAGAAATATGAACAAATATATCATATTTTAACTCGCGATATGCCTGTCCCTAACATGATGATATATTTGCATGCGAGTTTGGATACCATTCTCGAACGTATCCAGATGCGTGGACGGGATATTGAACAGAACATCAAAGCATCCTATCTTGCACAGCTTGCACAGGACTATGAAGACTATATGAATGAATTTGAAATACTCCATCCAGATATCCCTGTGATTCGGATTGATGGAGACAAAATTGATTTTGTAAAGCATCAGCATGATTTGGATGGGATTATAGAGCAGGTCGATAAACAACTGCAAAGCTTCCGTGCAATGAGACGATAGGTGAACAGCGTAAATAAGAAAAAAGGGGAACTACCGATGAATTTAAGAGAAAAATACCTTATACCAAATGACAGCATTATAACGATTGCCGGTACAGTTGGTGTCGGGAAATCGACGATGACAAAGGCCTTGGCGAATACATTACAGTTTAAAACATCCTTTGAAAAAGTGGACACAAATCCATATTTGGAAAATTTCTATGCAGACTTTGAGCGTTGGAGTTTCCATTTACAAGTCTATTTCCTAGCTGAGCGCTTCAAAGAGCAGAAGAAAATATTTGAATACGGTGGTGGCTTTATTCAGGATCGTTCTATCTATGAGGATACTGGTATATTTGCTAAAATGCATTACGAAAATGGAACGATGTCAAAAACGGACTATGAAACGTATACAAATCTCTTTGAAGCAATGGTCATGACACCTTATTTCCCACACCCTGATTTACTTATTTACCTTGAGGGCTCATTTGATGAGGTGGTTGGTCGAATCCAAGAACGTGGTAGAGAAATGGAAAAAAGCACACCTAATTCTTATTGGGAAGAGATGTACAACCGTTACACCAATTGGATTGATAACTTTAATGCCTGCCCAATTTTACGCATTAATATCTCAGATTATGATCTAATGAAAAAAGAAGATTCCATTGAGCCTATCCTTGAAAAAGTTGGTCATTTTATCCAGCAATCCAGACGCTGGAAGTCCAGAGAACTGATGAAATAAAACCAAAATATTAAAAACACCCTACTGTAAAAAGTGCCATCCTGGCTTCTTCACAGTAGGGTGTTTTATACAGTTAAATAAAAATCCAGATGGAAACCAAAACAATAGCGAGTATAGCCCAAAAGAAAAATTGCTTGTTAAATCCTTTACTCTTTTTCCCCATTCAGCCTTCCCCCCTAATCGTTTATTGCTCATTAGCCATTCTTTTTACCAAGCTCTATCGAACGATCTCTTGCACTCTCGACACAGCTCCTTACAATCCGGTCAAAATCATTCTCTTTTAATGCTTCGATCCCTGCCTGTGTTGTTCCTGCTGGACTAGTGATTTTCTCTCGTAATACTTCTGCAGAATCACCTGACTGCTTCAACATTTCACCTGCTCCACGTACAGTTTGAGTAATTAAAGCCTTTGCTATTTCCTGATCAAGCCCAGAGTCGATAGCGGCCTTTTCCATTGCTTCTACCAAATAGTAAATATAGGCAGGGCCGCTTCCAGAAATGCCTGTCACAATATGCATATCCTCTTCTTCCACAATAATGGTCGTACCAATTGTGTCAAACAGCTCCTTTGCCGTTACAATATGTGCTTCTTTCGCAAATGCACCCGCCGAAATGGCTGTTGCAGAGTATCCAATTGAAGCAGAGGTATTTGGCATGGCGCGAATGACTGGGATGTCTTGACCAGTAAGGGAGGCAATATAGTCTGTGGAGATTCCGGCAATCACAGAAACAAGCAACTGATCTTGCTTGATATGTTCCTTAATAGAGTTTACTGCTGCCTCTAGATCGTAAGGCTTTGTTGCTAGAACTACAACATCAGCATCCCTCACAACATCCGCTTTATCTTGCATGCTTGTAATGAGATACTTTTCCTCAAGACGTTCTACTCGTTCTTTATTACTCTTATTCGTTACGATAATATCATCGTTTTCCAATACATTTGCCTGTACAATGCCAGAAATAATGGATTCTGCCATAGAACCTGCTCCGATAAAGGCAATCTTCTTCATTTTCTATTCCTCCTTTATATATTAAGCAAAAATTAACTAAAAAAACTCACGCCATCCTGAATCATCTCAGGACGGAATGAGTTTCCGCGGTACCACCTAAATTGGCATATTTATGCCCAGCTTTTGTTGTCAACACAGTTCCACTGCGGTTAGCTTTTTACTAACTACTCTCAGGCAGGTTCATATACGCTGTCCCCAATGGAATTTTTCAGCCGGTGAATTCCAATCTCTTTCAGGCGCTTATATACTACTAGTCTGATCAATGTCTTATTATTAATTTTTATTACTATATGTCTTCAAAGCAAAAAAGTCAAGATATAATATTAGAAAACTCGCAATTGCTCGCCCTTTAGCGAATACGTACGTTTTTCTTATACTTGGAACCTCAGAATTTCAATTGCGTCGACTTTACTTCCTTGCTGAAATTTTATACTTTCCTAACGTGTAAAGAAAAAAACCGCTACTAGGTAACGGTTTTTTTTATCTCCAAATTTTATGCGCTAATTATATTAATGGAGGAGGTAGAGGGATTCGAACCCCCGCGCGGTTTGACCCGCCTGTCGGTTTTCAAGACCGATCCCTTCAGCCAGACTTGGGTATACCTCCGTGGCAACAGAATATAATATATCATGCTCAAAAAAAGATGTCAATTATTTTTCTACAAAAAATTTAAGATTGAAGAATGACCGAGAAGTTTGGAATTTATTAGCCTAACTGGCAGGGGGACTCCTACTTCAAGAAAGTGTGTGTGATGAAGCATTCTACGTAGAGAATCCACTTCCAGTACGTTTTAACTAGGGAATGTAGGCGTCCCCCATTAAATGAAGTTACATTCTATTGGTTCGAAATATAATCCTAATTATATATATAACAGGCTTCCCAGAAATCCCAGAACTAATACAGAAATAATTGCAGGTAGAATGGACAAAAAAATCTTAGTTCGTAACCTCATGATATTCACAATTAAAATAACAGACAGACTAATTGATACAAAGAAAACCTTAAACGGTTATGCATGTTTACCTCAATTCTTATTACTACCTGTACCTTGCTAACTACAAGCTGCTTATAATTTAATTCCACTTTCTAGTTTTAGATGTTGATTAGAAAAGAACTCTTCTTTTAATATAGAGTGTAGCTTTAAATCTTGATGTTCTCCTTTTACTACCATTCCCTTTCTAATCGTACCTTCATAAGACATCCCTACTTTTTCCATAACTCGTGCTGAACCTATGTTTTTCTCAAAACACTTTGCCTGAATACGAACTAAATCCATCTGTTGAAACCCAAATTTAATCACTTCATTCGCCACTTCTGTAGCAATCCCTTTTCCCCAATAATCGGAGGAGATCACATAACCTATCTCCGCTGTACGATGTCCGGTTTGCCACGAAACAAAATCGATTGTCCCTATTAATTTACCATTTCCTTTATACTCAATACCCCAAGGTGCAACACGTTTATTCTCGTATCGATTCAGTACAAAATCAACATATTCTTTCGTATCTGATAGTGTATGATGTGTGTCCCATGTTACGTATCTAGAAACTTCTTCATTTGAACCATAATGATAAATATCTTCCAAATCATGTAACGTCACTTTTCTTAATAGTAAACGTTCTGTTTCTAATGTTGGTAGGTTCCCGAATATATCTTCAACCTCCACTAAAACCACCTCTATTTTTTAAAATTAAACTCATTATATATGAAATATTTGGAAAGTAAATAAAAAGTAGCATTCCTTCTGAAAAAGAATGCTACTTTTTATTTTATTGAATGTTTAAAAGGCTGACGAACCTTTTCAAATATTTATTTTCCTGTCCGCTCTGTAAACTCTTGTTTGATCTCCTCAAACAACGTACTATTTGTCAGAAGCTGTAGCGCAGTGAATGCTGACGCCTTCGCTCCTTTAATAAGTGCTTCATCGCCCTTTTCAGAGCGCGCAGCTTCTCGAAATGCTACTGTATGACCAATTAGATCGCTCGAGCCAATTTTGATGTGCGGATGGATGGTTGGTACCACCTGACTGACATTTCCTGCGTCTGTTGAGCCTAAAGCCTTTCTTTCCTCCGTATTTACTACCTCTCCCAATTCCTCAGCTATTTCTTTAAATACTTGGTCAAATCGTTTGTTGACGACAAAGTTATCTACTTCATTTTGGAAAGCAATCACTTTCACATCAGCGCCTGTAGCTAATGCAGCCCCTTGTGCAATACCCTTCACTTTCTTCGTTACTTCGTTTAAAAGCTCTCGAGAACTAGCTCGGATATAAAATCTTGCTTTAGCGTAATCTGGTACTACATTCGGTGCATCTCCCCCATCTGTAATGATTCCATGAATGCGAACATCTGACGGAAGATGCTGTCGTAATGCATTAATGCCATTAAATAGTTGAATGACGCCATCTAGAGCATTAATTCCTTTATCTGGATGAGCGGAAGCATGTGCTGGTTTTCCATGAAAAGCGAAATCAAGTGGATCTACCGCGAGACTCGGACCAGTTAAATTTGTCTCAGCACCTGGGTGTATCATAATCGCTGCATCAATATCTTCGAGCAATCCAGCTTTTACAAAGCTCCCTTTTGCACTTCCGTTTGGACCCCCTTCTTCTGCTGGGGTACCTAATACGACAAGCTCTCCTCCTACTTCATCCAATACTTTACTAAGTGCAATAGCAGCTGCAGCACTTGTGGTACCAATTAAGTTATGCCCACACGCATGGCCGATTTCTGGTAAGGCATCATATTCTGCCAAAAAGCCAATTCTTAAGCCCTCTTTTTCACTTTTCTTTTTCGCAATGAATGCTGTTTCATGTCCTGCTACCCCTTTTTCTATTAAAAACCCTTCCTCTACAAGCAATTCAATTAAGCGACCAGATGCATAAAACTCTTGGTTTCCAATTTCCGGGTTATCATGAATATCATGACTTGCTTGAATGTATTTCTGTTTATTTTCTTCTATATTATCAACAATGATCTTCTTCACTTCTTCTAAACTTTTAGCTACAACACTCATTTACTCCACCTCGTTTTTTTATTTTTATGCTGTACGTCTTACTCTCTCTTTTAATGGCCAATTTCACTTAACGGTACAAATGTTGGGATGGAGTTTCCATCGCGTTCTTCAATAATAAAGTCTGCTACGTCATCAGACTGGTAAATTTCTGCTAGTTTATTTAAGGTTTCATCATCTTTGTCTTTCTCTTGTACGGCGATAATATTAATATACGGGGTAGCTGTTTCATCCTCATGGTAAATGGAATCATCCAATGGGCTGAATCCTGCATCCACTGCAATACCGTTATTGATGAGTGAGGCGTCTACATCTGGCAACACCCTTGGAGTCTGACCCGCTACAAGCTGTTCAAATTTAAGGTTCTTCGGGTTTTCTACGATTTTATCGACAGAGCCATTTCCGTCAAAGCCTTCTTCCAATTTAATTAGTCCTGCTTCTTCAAGAAGTAAAAGTCCCCGGCCCATGTTCGTTGCTTCTTTAGCTAAGGCAATTGTTCCACCTTCAGGGATATCTTCTACAGAATCATGCTTTTCAGAATAAAGACCCATTGGCGCGATAACTGTTGTTGCAATTGGAGTCAGGTCAAGGTCATGCTCCTCGATAAAGGCGTCAAAATATGAAACAGTCTGGAAAGCATTCACATCGATTTCTCCCTCAGCTAATGCTAGATTCGGCTGCACATAGTCAGAAAAGCGAACAATCTCAACCTCTATTCCTTCTTCTTTGGCCTTTTCTGCTACATAATCCCAAATCGTTGTGTCAGAGCCACTAATTCCTACTTTGACCTTCGTTGCAGCCTCCCCATTAGAACAAGCACTAATCACCAAACTTAAACTAACTAATAACAATAATAGACTTAACTTTTTCATGCTGTATCTTCTCCTTTTGTTTTGATTTTATCTTCTTCTTATTTTTTTGGATAAAATATTTCCGGTGGATTGTAATCCCTGAACCATGACGACGAGTATTCCTACTGTTATTAGCATCACCATTGTGTCGAACCGCTGATAACCAAAGGTAATGGCCAGGTCTCCTAATCCGCCACCACCAACAGCTCCTGCCATGGCTGAGGCTCCAACCAATCCAATTGTGGCAATGGTTGCCCCTAACACGAGGGAGCTAAGAGCTTCTGGTATAAGAAAGCGAATGATTATTTGCCAAGGTGTTGCTCCCATTGACTGGGCAGCTTCCATCACACCTGGATCTACTTCTAAAAGAGAATTCTCTATTAATCTTGCAATGTATGGTCCTGCAAATAACACCATTGGTACAATAGCTGCGGCCGTGCCTATTGAGGTTCCAACAACTAATCTCGTGAATGGAATGACTGCGACCATTAGGATGATAAACGGAATAGAACGAAATATGTTTACTATTGCATTTAAGACCGTAAAAATATACTTGTTTTCCCATAAGTGCCCTTTACGTGTTACAACAAGGACAATTCCTAATACCAACCCTATAATCATAGAGAAAAATAGGGCGACTGCTACCATTACAATGGTTTGCCATAATGCCTCTGTAATTTGTTGCCAATCAACCAACATCTGCTAACACTTCCTTTACACTTACTTTTTGCTGATGAATATGCATAATGACACGGTTAATCTCTTTTTCTTCCCCTTCAAATTGCACGATAAGATTTCCAAATGGTACGCCCTGTAATTCTGTGATACTACCAAACAGAACATTTACCTCTACCTCGTATTGCTTTGCGATTTGCGACAACAACGGTGTTCCAGTAGACTCACCAACAAAGACAATCCGATAAATTTGGTTATGTGCGTCTTGTTTTCTTACTAACTCATATACGGAATCTGGGATTTGATCATGCATCACCGTACTGACAAAGTTATGAGCTGTGGTCGTTTGCGGCTGAGAAAAGACATCAAATACAGAACCAGATTCAACTACTTTTCCATCTTCAAGCACAGCAACTTTATCGCAAATTTCTCTAATTACGCCCATTTCGTGCGTGATAATTAAAATGGTGATATTGTATTCCTGATTAATTTTCTTTAAAAGTTTTAAAATAGCATTTGTTGTATCTGGGTCAAGGGCTGATGTTGCCTCATCACATAAAAGAATGGATGGCTGGGTTGCAAGAGAACGGGCAATCCCAACTCGCTGTTTCTGTCCCCCAGAAAGTTGATCTGGATAACTGTCAGCCTTGTCACGCAAGCCGACAAAATCAAGTAGTTCATAAACACGCTTGGTTATTTCCTTTTTTGGAGTTTTGCTTAACAGTAAGGGCATTGCGACATTGGTAAACACGGTTTTCGAATTAAGTAAATTAAAATGCTGAAAAATCATCCCTATGTTTCGCTTTGCCTCCCGTAGTTCCTTAGGTGAAAGTGCTTGTAAGTTTTGCCCATTCACGGTTACTGTTCCGGATGTTGGCTGTTCGAGTAAATTAACACATCGAATGAGCGAGCTTTTTCCAGCACCACTAAACCCAATCACACCATATATCTCTCCCTCTTCTATGTGGAGATCCACATTATCCAGTGCTTTTACACCTTCTGCCTTTTCGCCGTATACTTTTGAAACTTGATCAAATGTAATCATCTACTTCCTCCTGCTCGTTGTAGTTTCAAATTAAAAAGCCTCTTCTTATAAGATAAGAAGAGGCAATGAACTAGTATCCTCCTCTTATCTTTACAGACCTTCGTCTGTTGGAATTGGCACGTTGCTTTAAAAGCACGTTGCCGAGGTATCAATGGGCCAGTCCCTCCACCTCTCTGGATAAGAAGTAATGCATATTTAATTTTGTCGTGAAGAAGAGTTGTTTCGTGTAAAACTAAAAAATCCCTTCTTATAAAAATAAGAAGGGATCAGCTATGTACGATCATCCTCTTCTTATTTTTCAGGCTCGCATTCGCCTGTTGGATTTAGCACAGTACTATTAAAAGTCCGCTGCCGAGATATCAATGGGCCAAGTCCCTCCATCTCTCTGAATAAGAAGTAATGCATATTTAATTTGTTGTTGCTACTTACATTACTACCCGCCTTTCAATCTGTCAACAGTTTTTTCTAATAAATTATTCAATTCATTCTTTTAATTTTTAGCATAAGTAAAGGATTACTAAAAGATAAAGAACCCTATCCTTTGAATTACCGCAAACAGATAGGGTTCTTTCAATGCAAGCGTTATTCCTTTGGTTCTAGATCTTCTAGAGAGTCAATATCCATATAAGCTGGTACTGCTAACCCAGTTTTAGCACCCTCTAAGTTTGGCCCCAAGTCATCAAAATCATCTTCATATTGTTTATATAATTCGGCATGTGTTACTGGCATCCATACTGCTAATGATGCATCAGCACTCCCAGTTGCTATGGCTTCAAACATAATAGCTGGATCAACTTGTGTAAGTGTCACATCATAACCTTTTTGCTCTAACGCGAATTTAGCAACATTTGCTGTAAAAATTGCATCATCCCAAGGTAAAAGAGCGATTTCAATAGAAGTCCCATCCACAGAGTCTACACCTTCCGTCCATTCTGCAACTGTTTCTTGATTTTCCTTAGCCCAATCCTTTACTACTTCAGCATATTCCTTTTCCTGAGCCTCTAATAATGCTTCTTCTACATCTGGAAGCTCCAATTGTATGCGATCAATAATTGTGTAAGCTTCAGGCATTTCATCCTTTAGGCCTTTTCTTGCAATCGTTGTTATCTTTTCTTCATCACCATGAATACCTTTGGGATCCTTTAAATATTTTAAATCCCACTTGGCAAATTTATAATGTGGAGACCATGCACTAAAAATAATTGGTTCTTTATTATCAATAGCCTTACTTAATTGGGATAACATTGCTCCTGCCGAAGATAATTCCTGTTCCCAACCGGCAAGATTATCGTACGATTCTAAAACTTCTTCATTCTTCTTAGTTTGTCCAGCACCAGGCTCTGTACCAGTAATAGTATAATCTAATTCTTCACTAACACTTCCTTCTGCTTGTGCATCCTCATTACTTGATCCACAACCTGCTATCATAAGAGATAAGATTAAAACAATAAATATTCCTAGTATTTTACGTTTGAAATTCATCATGTTGTAAAAATAACCTCCATTTTATCTACTATAATTTCAATATATTTGATGGTACGATCCCCAGCATGTTAGATCGCAAGCATGCAAGTTTAATGTTATACCTATTGGAGGCTTGATTCAAAGTCCATATTCAGTTATTTCTGTATAAAAAGTTTGTAAAATTTTAATTTAACAGAGATTTCTTTGATACATGCTTCTATTACGTCGATTTACTCCGACTTACGTCTTTTTTGTACAATTTTGCTATAAAAGGAGTATTGATCATAGAGATACGAGGGAAAAAATCTATCTACTAACTTCGCGATGAGCTTGACTTACTTTCCGAAACAACTAGAAAAGGCTGTTTTCGATAACCGAAAAACAGCCTTACTCTTTATCTTATCCAATTATTTAATGGATTCTTTTCCACCCATATATGCACGTAGTACAGGAGGGACGATGACAGAGCCATCCTCTTGCTGATAATTTTCCAGAATAGCTGCTACAGTACGACCAAGTGCCAATCCACTACCATTTAATGTGTGGACAAACTCTGGCTTCGCATTTGCTTCTCTGCGGAAACGGATGCCGGCACGTCTTGCTTGAAAGTCTTCAAAGTTAGAGCAAGAAGAAATTTCCCGGTACGTGTTTTGGCTTGGAATCCATACTTCAATATCGTATTTCTTCGCTGCTGTAAATCCAAGATCCCCTGTACACATGCTCATGACACGATATGGTAACTGTAATAGTTGCAATACCTTTTCAGCATGACCTGTCAGGTTCTCCAATGTCTCATAAGAATCCTCTGGCTTAGCAAAGTGAACGAGCTCCACTTTATTAAATTGATGCTGACGAATAAGGCCTCGTGTATCCCTACCAGCAGAACCCGCTTCAGAACGGAAACAACCACTGAAAGCTACGTATTTTTTAGGAAGATCATCTACATTTAAGATTTCATCACGGTGATAATTCGTAACAGGTACTTCTGCTGTAGGAGCCATGAAATAATCCCACTCTTCTAGCTTAAAGGCATCCTCTTCAAATTTAGGTAGCTGACCTGTTCCTGTCATGCTGGTGCGGTTGACGATATATGGTGGAAGCATTTCCTCATAGCCATGCTCATCTGCATGTAAATCCATCATAAAGTTTAATAAAGCACGCTCTAGTCTGGCTCCAAGCCCTTTATAAAAGACAAAACGGCTTCCTGTTACTTTTGCTGCACGTTCGAAGTCAAGGATATCAAGGTTTGTCGCAATATCCCAATGAGGTTGTGCTTCAAAGCTAAAGTCTTTGCGTTCTCCCCAGTTGCGCACTTCTTGATTATCCTCTTCATCTTCTCCCACAGGTACACTTTCATGAGGGATGTTTGGGATAGAAAGCATAATCATGTTAAGCGTTTCTTCAATTTCTTTTAATTCTTTATCCAGTTCAGAGATGCGTTCTCCAACCTCACGCATTTCTTTAATTGCTTGGTCAGCATCTTTCTTTTCTTTTTTTAGCACAGAGATCTGCTTAGACGCTTCATTACGTTTCGCCTTCAACGTTTCTGTTTCAGCAATGAGTTCTCTTCGTCTTTCATCTAATTCCCCAAATCTGTCTAACTCGGACAGATCTTCACCGCGGTGTGCTAATTTTTCCTTCACTTTCGGAAAGTTATTACGTAAAAACTTCATATCCAACATGTTCTTTTCCTCCTTCTTTATGACAGGGTTCATAACGTTAGAAAAACTCGCATTCGCTCGTCTTTTTAGCGAATGTGTAAGTTTTTCTTATACTTAGGACTTCAAAATTTTAACTACGTCGTCTTGTCTCCTAGCTAAAATTTAATACTTTCCTAACGTACAAAAAACTCCCGTCCCTAAATAAATAGGGACGAGAGTATAATTCCCGCGTTGCCACCCTTGTTGAAGAGTATAACCTCTTCCGGCTCACAGTTTTTAACGGTAACTACCGGGTTTATTTACTTCCGGAAAATCCGGTTTCAATGAACCAGTTCAAGGATGGATTCACAGTACGCTCACATCGATTTACACCAACCATCGACTCTCTTCAGAAAGATATACTGTTACTAATTCCTGTCATAACTTTTATATTCTACTACTAATTATAGCATATCATATACAATTTATACATCGATTGCAACCCTGGGACGAATTGACAATCGTCGCTTCAGGAAATACTGCGCTTTCCGTGGGCACGGCCTCAGCCTCCTCAGAAGCAAAGAACGCTTCTTCCGGGGTCTTCGGACTCGTGCTGTTCCCACTGGAGTCTTCGTATTTCCCTTCGCTGAATGGCCTCTGTTAGTACGTCTAATAAGATCGAATGAATCTAAAATGATATAATTCGACAACCATAAAACAATTAAGCAGTTGCTTTCATGGATGCTTCGACCATTGTTACAAAGTGGGCGATGACACGGTTATCATCCGTTAATTCTGGATGGAATGCTGTGCATAAATAATGCCCCTGCTTTGCTGCAACTATTCTGTCTTGATACGTAGCTAATACTTCTACTTCTGGGCCAGCTTCTAATACATACGGTGCACGAATGAATACAGCATTAAACGCATCACCAATATGGCTTACTTCAAGATCTGCTTCAAAGCTTGCCACCTGACGGCCAAATGCATTTCGCGCTACTTTCATGTTCATTAAACCGAGATGGGCGTTGTCTTGGCCATCAATTTCACTTGCCATTAAAATTAACCCTGCACATGTGCCAAAAACAGGTTTACCTTGGCGGCCAAATTCCTTAAGAGCAGGGAAGAAACCATAGCTATCAATTAAACGACGCATGGTGGTACTCTCCCCACCAGGAAGAATAATGCCGTTAATTTCCTCAAGCTGTTCCACACGCTTTACTTCCACAGCTTTTGCTCCACATGCTTCTATTGAACGAATATGCTCACGTACTGCCCCTTGAAGAGCAAGAACACCAATCGTTATCATAAAATCATTCCTTCTTTCTATTCGCTGCGATCCTGCATACGGTCATGAGCAGCAATTGTACTCATTTCAAGACCTTTCATAGCTGTACCAAGTCCTTTAGATAGCTCACTAATTAATGCATAATCTTGGTAATGTGTTGTTGCTTCCACAATAGCCTTCGCAAATTTTTCCGGATTATCTGATTTGAAAATACCTGATCCAACAAATACACCGTCTGCTCCTAGCTCCATCATAAGTGCAGCATCAGAAGGTGTTGCAATTCCACCTGCAGCAAAGTTAACGACAGGTAGGCGGCCTTCTTCACGGATTTGTAACAATAACTCAAATGGTGCACCAATTTGTTTCGCAAATGTCATGACTTCATCTTTGGACATAGCAGAAAGTTTACGAATTTCTGATTGCACTTCACGCATATGGCGAACTGCCTCCACGATGTTCCCAGTTCCTGGCTCGCCTTTCGTACGTAACATGGAAGCACCTTCACCAATACGACGAGCTGCTTCGCCAAGATTACGACAGCCACATACAAATGGTACAGTGTAATCTGACTTATTTAAGTGATAAATATCATCAGCTGGTGTTAGTACTTCACTTTCATCAATGTAGTCTACACCCATTGCTTCAAGTACACGAGCCTCCACAATATGGCCAATACGCGCTTTTGCCATTACTGGAATGGAAACTGCATTAAGAACTTCTTCTGTAATAGTTGGATCTGCCATACGTGCTACTCCACCTGCTGCACGAATATCTGATGGTACGCGTTCAAGTGCCATTACGGCAACTGCTCCTGCAGCTTCCGCTATTTTTGCCTGTTCAGCGTTCACTACATCCATAATGACGCCGCCTTTTTGCATTTCCGCCATACCACGTTTTACACGTTCTGTACCTGTATTTGACATGAATAATTCCCCCTATTTTTAAATTGAATAATTGGTGTTTCAAAAAAACGTTACAATTTTCTTGGTATTATCTCGCTCTTATTAACTAAATAAACCTTTAACCCAATCTACAACAGTTGTATAAAGATCTGCAAAGAAGTCGCCAATTGCGCCAAGTGTCAGCATAAACCAATTGGATTTCTCTACTGTCTCGTCTGCAACCAAGTCAATTGGACCATCAGAGCTAGTCATAATATATCCAAAATCATTTTCGCCTTCATAAACGAGTTCGGCAGTTCCTACTACATCCCCTTTTTTAACAGGTGCAGCCAACTCTCCTTCAGCATTTAGCTTGTCCTCGTCTATTGTATATTTAATGCTATAAGCATCCGCTTCATCTTTTTTGATCGGGAAGGAAACTGCTTGTCCAGTAGATACGGACACTGCATCTTCTTTTCCCTTAGCTACTGGAATAGTAGCTTGGTCTTCAAGTTGATAACCTGCCGGGAATAACTCTGTTGTTTCAAAGTTATCAAACCCATAATCAAATAGTTTCGCTGTTTCAGCAAAACGTTCTTCCTCACTGTCGGTTTTCATTACAACCGAGATGAAACGTTGATCACCGCGTTTTGCTGTTCCAGTAAAGGTATATCCAGCGCTATCGGTATGACCTGTTTTTAATCCATCTACCCCTTCATAATAAAACTGCTTTAAAAACGTCGTATCATGATCAAGCATGTGGTTCCAGTTCCGGATTTGTTGCCCATCAAATTCTGTAGCTGGAATACTGGATATTTCCAAAGCTTCAGGGTAATCCTTTATGAGATGATAAGCTAGTAAGGCAGAGGACTCAGCAGATAACATGTTCGTAGCATCTGGTTCCGTACCTTCTGGATAGTTTTCACCGAGTGAGGCATTATCCAATCCTGTAGAGTTTACAAATTTATAATCAGGGAGCCCCATTTCTTCTCCCTTTTCGTTCATCATTTTTACAAATTCACCTTCTGAACCTGCGATCAGTTCAGCAAGTGCAATAGTTGTAGCATTATCGGAGTTAATTGCCATTGCTTCGTATAAAGATTCGACAGTATAATCCTGATTTTGCCTTAATCCAACTCCTGAAAAAGAGTTATTGGCAGATATGCTATATGGATAGTCGCTAATCTTTGTTGTTGTATCCCAGCTGATTTGACCTTCCTCTATGGCTTCCCATACAAGGTATTCCGTCATCATTTTTGTCATACTTGCTGGAGGCAGGGCTTCATCTGCATTTTTCGCAAAGATAATCTTCCCTGTTGCTGCATCAACTAAAATAGCCGAGTCAGCTTCAATATCTAATGTGTCTTGGGCTTGCGCCGCAAATGGCTGGACAAATACTGATGTTATCACTACCAGAAAAGCCAGTAGCATTGATAAACGCTTTTTCATTATGTGTTTCAACTTCCTTTACCTCCAACTTGTAGTTTAACCTTCTTGTGATGTACATGCGCACTTTGTTATTTTACCATAGAAAACGCTGAAAAAATAGACGGGGAATTAACCCCGTCTACTAAATTTCCTAATATGATTATCTTTTCTATTGTAGAGAGTAATTTGGTGATTCTTTCGTGATTTGAACATCGTGTGGATGGCTTTCGCGAAGCCCCGCATTCGTTATTTTAATAAAACGGGCATCATGACGTAATTCATCAATAGAACCTGTACCACAATAACCCATACCGGAGCGCAGGCCACCTATTAATTGATGTACCGTGTCAGCGAGAGCACCTTTATAGGCAACTCTTCCTTCAATTCCTTCAGGCACCAACTTTTTAGCTTCGCTTGATTCCTGGAAGTAACGATCCTTAGAACCAGCCTTCATTGCTCCAACAGAACCCATACCACGGTAAACCTTATATTGTCTTCCTTGATAAATTTCCGTTTCGCCGGGACTTTCATTCACACCTGCAAACATGCTCCCAAGCATTACTGCATGCGCTCCTGCTGCCAATGCTTTAACAATATCACCAGAGTATTTAATCCCGCCATCAGCGATAACTGGGACATTGTATTCTGCTGCTGCAAGGGCACAGTCATGAACAGCAGTAATTTGTGGAACCCCAACTCCTGCTACTACTCTCGTTGTACAAATAGAGCCAGGACCAATCCCAACTTTGACAATGGAAGCACCTGCTTCAATCAGTTCTTTAGTTGCTTCAGCTGTCGCCACATTTCCTGCAATAATATCCAATTCAGGGTACGTATCACGTACAACCTTCACTTGGTCAAGTACCCCTTTAGAGTGGCCATGTGCTGTGTCAATTACGATAACATCAACACCTGCTTCAACGAGTTTTTCAATTCGCTTCATCGCATCGCCAGTAACACCAACAGCCGCTCCTGCAAGTAATCTTCCTTGGCTATCTTTGGCGGCATTTGGAAATTCGATTACTTTTTCAATATCTTTAATCGTAATTAATCCTTTAAGCATGCCTTGATCATCTACTAAAGGTAGCTTTTCAATTTTATAGCGTTGGAGAAGTTGCTCTGCTTCTTCTAATGTTGTTCCTACTGGAGCTGTAACAAGGTCTTCGCTTGTCATAACTTCAGAAATGGAAATGGAGTAATCCTGGATAAAACGCAAATCACGGTTCGTTAAAATACCAACAAGCTTTTGTTCCTCGATAGAGTTAACAATTGGTACACCTGAAATACGGAATTTACCCATTAGATGCTCAGCATCGTACACCTGATGCTCAGGAGTAAGGAAAAATGGGTTGGTTATGACGCCACTTTCCGAACGCTTCACACGATCCACTTGTTCAGCCTGATCCTCAATTGACATATTCTTATGAATGATTCCTAAGCCACCTTGGCGAGCCATGGCGATGGCCATCTCAGCCTCTGTTACGGTATCCATTCCGGCACTAATAAATGGATTGTTCAACTGCAGGTTATCTGTCAGTTTTGTTTTAACCTGCACATCCTTAGGTAATACCTCGGATTTTGCTGGCATTAACAACACATCATCAAACGTTAATCCTTCTTTAGCGAACTTGTCTTCACGCATGATACTTCCTCCTCCTGATTCGTAATATGTATGCAACGTGCAATCCCTGCACAAGCTATGCAAGTAATGCTATTTTTATATACAATACGCCAACCTATTTGCTTTTTCAACTAGATAATGAAACAAAATTAAAGAAAGTAGATTCGAAATTTTTAAACAGTTGGGAGATGATGTTATATGCAGGATATAGAGATGTTTTATACTTATTTGACGTCACAGCAAACGGCGCAGCATTATCTATACAACTGTTATAAAGCAATAGGGGAAATAGATGCGGATCGAAAAAGCTATGAAAACTGCACTGTTTTTACCTCGTATATACAACATGGGCAAATGTTTTACCAAAGTGGGCGTAACTCCTCTCCCATTCTGCAGCCAGTCCTCTACTTTTACGGCATGGCACATCTAATTAAAGCCTGCTTGATGACAGTAAGACCAGATTATCCAGAATCGACAAGCCAACTTGCCCACGGAGTTACCGCAAGAAAACGAAAGAAAAAGGACTACTCCTTTCTGCGGGATGAAGTAAAGATCCAGCACAATGGCTTATTCCCTTACTTCTCTGAGCACTTATTTCATATAAATAGACTACCATTTGAAAAAATTAATATGCAACAGCTCCTTGCCCTCATTCCAGAAATGGGGATGATGCTTGGTTTCCACCAGGAGAAAGGACTCTATCAGGTAGGAAAAATGCAGGGGACATGGCTAGAATTTCCACTTAAAATACTGGATGATTACCATACAACAAAGGATGGATTTCTTAATAAAATTTCCCCCTTTCTCCCAGAAATAAGACATATGGAATCAGATTCCCATCATATACAAGTAGAGCTTGCCAAGCCTTTGAATGAGCTCAAAGGTCCGTTCTATTCAGATAAAACGCAAAGCCCCATTTTTTTTCCTGCAAAAAGAGAACTGTTCTTGCCACTTTCCGAGATTATGGTCCATTACTTACTCTTATATAATCTTAGTATGCTTTGTCGCTATGAAACCGATTGGTGGGGGGATCTATTTACATCAAAGTTAGATGCAGACTATCCCTTTATTACACAGTTTCTCAAAGAATCAGCCGAAAAAGTACCGATCTTATTGGGATTAGAGCTTTATAAAAGAAAGGTTTGATGACGTTTATATCGTCAGGCAAGATGTGATGGGCATTTTGGGGGAGATGTTTGGGTGGTTTTGATCGTCATCAAAGGGGTAACGTACTAACTTTCAATCCATAAAAATAGCCGGTAATCCTCGTTACTGGATACCGACTATTTCTTCAATGAACACTTCTGTTTGCTGTAAGGATATGATATCTTTTTTACCTTCCATTCGTACCATAGGTCTTGTTGGATGCTTTGCATCAATAAACACAATTTCACCAAGCTGGTTATTGGAAAGACGAATTTTCGTTCCAATAGAAAAATGCGTCATACTTTCAACAAAGCTAGCAACAACATCTGGATCAAGGGTGGAAAACTGCTCCTTTTGCAATTCCTCTATAACCAAAAATGGAGATTGCTTTTCCTTATATGCCCTTTCACATGTCATAGCATGGTACATATCACAAACCGCTATTATTCTTGCAACTTTATGTATTTTTCCACTAGAAAGGCCAAGTGGATACCCACTGCCATCCATTCTTTCATGGTGTTGCAAAATCGCCAGCTTCACGGATTGTTTAATGGTTGGGATTTGTTCAACCATGCGATAAGAATAAGTTGGATGTTTTTTTAAATCGTTCATTTGTGCTGTGTTTAGGGTACCTGCTTTATGAAGAAGGTTATGGTCGACCTTTGCCATTCCTGCATCACTTAGAAACCCGGCGAGACCAATTTGTAGCCAATCACCAGAGGGATAGCCCATTTTTTTTGCAAGGAATGCGGATAGGATGCTGACTGCGACGCTATGATAGAAAATATAATCCCGCTTGTTTGCATAATGGTGCATGGTGTAAACAGCAGAGGAAATATCGTCCATTCTTTTTAATAAAGGAATGATGAGTTTGCGAACGTATGGCATATCTAACGGCGCACCGTTTTTCCAGTTTTCAAACATTTTTTTGTATGCTTGTACTGTTTGTTCATAATGTTCTTGGAAAGGTGGGAGCTCTTCCGTAACTTTCTTTTCAGCCTTTTGTTGAACCTGTTCCACTTCCTCTACCTTTTCTGGAGTATAGGAATCCCCTTCAACCAGCTTAGAAGAAACTTCTACACTATCAACAAGAAACTTTTTTATGACCATAATATGTTCCTCTGTTAACACCGTGTTTTTGGGGATAATGTCTCTATTTGTTTTCCCTTTTATTTCTCGAAGCAACACACATCCTGGGACAAGCTGCGAGGCTTTTACCCTCATATCATTCTTCCCCCTTTGCCATATTAATTAGAGGACGGGACAAAATTATTTACGCAAAAGATAAATCTGAAAGAATGATGTTTGAAAACCGCTTCAGAAATATACTTCGCTTTCCATGGGCGGCTGGTGAGCCTCCGGATGCTCCGCATTCCGGGGTCTCGCCTAGGCCTTCCTCCCATAGGACAAGGAAGACTTCGACAGCATTGCATCGCACGCAGAAAATCGTTTTTTGATTTTCAAGGAGTCTCCGTATATTTCTTACGCTTATTCTAGCTATCACCCGTCTTTTGACTAAAACTTTTTGTTATGCCCCGTCCTCTGTATTTTTTTATTCCTCTGTATTCTCTTCTGTTGACTCTTCTGTTTCAGAAACTTCTGTTTCATCCTCGATTTCTTCTTCATCTTCATCCTGGTCAACACGTGCTACCGTTGCTACTTCCTCTTCTTCTTGTAGCCTAATTAAACGCACGCCCATTGTATTCCGGCCAGTTTCTGAAATATCCTGGACTGGAATTCGAATAAGTACGCCGGCTACGGTAATAAGCATGAGGTCTTCTTCTCCAGAAACAGCTTTTACAGCTACTACATGTCCCGTTTTATCTGTTAAGTTACATGTAAAGATCCCTTTTCCGCCTCGGTTTGTTACGCGATACTCCATCTCAGGAGTCTGTTTTCCATAACCTTTGCTTGTAACATGCAAGATTTTAGAATCCTCCTGAAGGATTTCCATGGATACAACCTCATCATCTTCCCGTAGTGAAATACCCTTCACACCGGCAGCTGTTCTACCCATAGATCGGATCTGATCTTCAGGGAAACGAATGAGATAACCGTTTTTCGTAGCGATCATCATATCTTTCGCACCATCGGTTAGACGCACTGAAATCAATTCATCTTCATCCCGAAGCCCTACAGCAATTAATCCACCTTTACGGATGTTAGCAAATTGCGAAAGCGTTGTGCGCTTGGAGATCCCGTACTTGGTTGTAAAGAACAAGTAATCTGTGTCAGTAAATTCGTTTACAGAAATAACAGCGTTAACCCACTCGCCTTTTTCTATCTGTAAGAGATTAATGATTGGGATACCCTTCGCTGTTCTGCTGAACTCAGGTATCTCATAGCCTTTAGCCTTATAGACCTTCCCTTTATTCGTAAAGAATAGCACGGTATCATGCGTAGAGGTTGAAACAAGATGTTCTACAAAGTCATCTTCATTCGTACCCATACCCTGAATACCACGGCCTCCACGTTTTTGAGTTCGGTAAGTAGAGGATGGCAAACGTTTAATATAACCTTGATGGGTTAAGGTAATGACGATATTTTCTTCTGGAATTAAGTCCTCATCCTCAAAGAAGTCAACGCCACCTAGAACAAGCTCTGTCCGGCGTTCGTCATTAAAGCGTTCCTTTACCTCTGTTAGCTCTTCGCGAATAATCTCAAGAACTTTTTCCTCGTCTGCTAAAATAGCTTTTAATTCTTCAATTAAGTCTAGAAGTTCTTTGTATTCATTTTCTATTTTTTCACGTTCCAGACCAGTTAACCGCTGCAAACGCATATCTAGTATTGCCTGTGATTGCTTTTCCGAAAGTTTAAAGCGTTCCATCAAACCGTCTCTAGCAATATCGGCTGTTTTGGAATTACGGATAAGCGCGATCACTTCATCCAAGTGATCTAACGCAATTCTCAATCCTTCTAAAATATGTGCTCTAGCTTCTGCTTTACGTAATTCAAATGCAGTCCGGCGTTTAATAATTACCTTCTGGTGCTCAAGGTAATACTCAAGGCATTGTTTAATCGTCAACACTTTAGGCTGACCATCAACAAGAGCCAATGTATTAATACCAAATGTTGTTTGCAGAGCCGTATGTTTGTACAAGTTGTTTAACACGACATTTGCATTAACATCACGACGTAGCTCCATCACAATGCGCATTCCGTTACGATCTGATTCATCACGCAAATCGGTAATTCCTTCAATTCGCTTATCACGCACATGCTCTGCAATCCGCTCTATTAATTTTGCTTTATTGACTTGATACGGAAGCTCTGTGACGATGATCGTTGCCTTACCGTTAGCATGCTCTTCAATGTTTGCTTTTGCCCTGACGGTAATTGACCCTTTTCCTGTTTCGTAGGCTTTTCGTATCCCACTTTTTCCTAGAATCTGACCAGCTGTTGGGAAATCAGGGCCATGGATATAATCTTCCATCAATTCATTAATCGTGATATCTGGATTTTTACTAATCGCAAGCACGGCGTCAATCGTTTCTCCTAGATTATGTGGAGGGATATTTGTGGCCATTCCTACTGCAATCCCCGATGTGCCATTCACAAGTAAATTAGGGAATCGAGCTGGGAAAACGACTGGTTCTCGCTCAGAGCCATCATAGTTATCTGTGTAATCAATTGTGTCTTTGTTTATATCACGGAGGAGCTCCATTGATATTTTGGACATTCTTGCCTCTGTATAACGCATTGCTGCCGCTGAATCACCATCAACTGAACCGAAGTTCCCGTGGCCATCCACTAGCATATAGCGATAGCTGAAGTCTTGTGCCATCCGGACCATTGTTTCATAAACCGCTGAGTCACCATGTGGATGGTACTTACCAATAACTTCCCCAACAATACGGGCTGATTTTTTGTATGCTTTATCGGAGTGCATCCCCAAGTCATTCATCGCATATAAAATTCTTCTGTGCACTGGTTTCATGCCATCCCGTACATCTGGCAATGCACGTGATACGATAACACTCATTGCGTAATCAAGGAAGGATGTGCGCATCTCATTACTAATATTTATTTCCTGAACGTTTGGACGTTTTTCCTCTGCCATTCTTATACCTCCTATCACTATTTTTCAACGAAATAGTGATTTGCCTCAAATATTACATGTATTGATATGATTTAAATATCAAGATTTTTTACATATTGTGCATTCTCTTCAATAAAGTTCCTTCTTGGTTCCACTTTGTCTCCCATCAGCATATCAAATACTTGGTCTGCCTCGATGGCATCTGCTAGATCAACCTGAAGAAGTGTACGTGTATCTGGATCCATCGTCGTATCCCAAAGCTGGGTAGCATTCATTTCTCCTAGCCCTTTATAACGCTGAATCCCTGGCTTAGGTAATTGTGGAAGTTCTTGAAGCAATTTATCTAATGCTTTTTCGTTATAAACATAATGAACAGCTTTCCCTTGCTTGATCTGATACAAAGGCGGCTGTGCGATATAAATATAGCCATATTCGATTAATGGACGCATATAACGATAGAAAAAGGTTAATAGTAATGTACGTATATGTGCACCATCGACATCGGCATCTGTCATGATAACGACTTTATGATAGCGGGCCTTCGTAATATCGAAATCTTCTCCGATACCTGTACCAAGGGCAGTAATCATGGCACGAACTTCATTATTGGACAAAATTTTATCAAGTCGGGCTTTCTCAACATTGAGAATCTTACCACGTAGTGGCAAGATCGCCTGAAAATGACGGTCACGACCAGACTTGGCTGAACCACCAGCAGAGTCACCCTCTACGATATAAAGCTCACTTATTTTTGCATCCTTAGAGGAACAATCGGCAAGCTTACCTGGTAGATTCGAAATCTCGAGCGCACTTTTTCTTCTAGTCAGCTCTCTAGCCTTTTTCGCAGCTAAACGGGCACGCGAAGCCATTAGCCCTTTATCAACAATAATTTTCGCGACAGACGGGTTTTCATATAGAAACTTGGAGAACATTTCACTGAAAACTGAGTCTGTAATGGTACGTGCTTCACTGTTACCAAGCTTTGTTTTTGTCTGTCCCTCAAACTGTGGATCAGGGTGTTTAACGGAGACGATGGCGGTCATTCCTTCCCGTACATCATCACCAGATAGGTTAGGATCGTTTTCTCGGTATAAATTGTTTTTTCTAGCATAATCATTAATCACTCTAGTAAGACCTGTTCGGAAACCAGATTCGTGACTACCACCTTCATAGGTGTGAATGTTGTTGGCAAACGAGTATAAGCTGCTTGCAAATCCTTCGTTATACTGAATTGCAACTTCTACAGAGATTCCTTGATCTTCTCCCTCTGCATAGAATGGCTCATGCAAGACTTCTTTCGTGCGGTTGATAAATTCCACATAGGACTTTATCCCACCCTCGTAGAAATAGCTGACAGGTTCTTCGTCCGTACGTTTATCTTCTACGGTGATGGTAATCCCTTTATTTAAGAATGCCAACTCACGCAAGCGCTGTGTTAACGTATCATAATCGTATTCGGTTGTATCAAAGATTTCAGGATCTGGAACAAAATGGGTAGTCGTTCCTGTTACGTCCGTTTCGCCAACGACCTCAATATCTCCCTGTGGAACTCCTTTTTTAAAGCCTAAATAATGAATTTTATTATCCAAGTGAACATGGACTTCCAAGTTTGTTGACAGGGCGTTAACTACAGAAGCACCTACACCATGCAGTCCACCAGAAACCTTGTAGCCGCCACCGCCAAATTTTCCTCCAGCGTGGAGTACGGTCATGATGACTTCTAATGCTGGACGACCTGTTTTCTTTTGTATGCCTACTGGAATACCACGGCCATTATCGCTTACGGTAATACTGTTATCTTTTTCAATTGTTACATCGATTCTGTCACAGTACCCAGCTAATGCTTCATCGATACTGTTATCGACAATTTCCCATACAAGATGGTGTAAGCCTTTCTCACTCGTTGATCCAATATACATACCAGGTCTTTTTCTTACTGCTTCAAGTCCTTCTAGTACTTGAATCTGATCTGCACCATATTCGGGCTGGGTATTCGTCATATTGTCTTCCATTGTCATGCTCTCACTTCCATTTCCTGTTACTTAAAATGTTTCGAATTAAAAACAGTATGCTATGCTTCTTCTGCTTCTGTTTCTTCTTCCTTAATCTCATCTGAGAAATCATCTAGCTTACTGATGGTGGAGATCATACTAGCGCGTTTCTTCAATGTTGAGACAGAAAGCGTGCTGTAGTAGATGATTTCCTTTGTGATCATGACTGATTTTGCATCAACCGTTGGACCTACTACTTTCTTTTCTTTGCCAGCGTTCTCCATCATTTCCTCCATGATGGTAGATGATGAGATTAAATTATAGTCAATGATTGCAACCACATCCTGAGAACGGATGACATTATCATTTCCGATATGAATAAACATGCTATCTCCCCCTCATTCTATTTTTCCACTTCACCATTACGGACACGGAATAATTCCGCTTTATTCAGGGTCTCATGATTTATTCCATCAACACTCGTAGTAGATACAAAGGTTTGCACCTTTCCTTGGATGGTATGAAGTAGATGTGATTGTCGGTAATCATCCAGTTCACTCAACACATCATCAAGCAGAAGAATTGGATATTCCCCAACTTCATTGTAAATGAGTTCAATTTCTGCCAGTTTCACCGACAGGGCAGTTGTACGTTGCTGCCCTTGTGATCCATAGGTCTGGACGTCCTTACCGTTCACATAAAAGAGGAGATCATCACGATGCGGACCAATTAAACTTGTGCCACGTTCAATCTCTTTTTCTTGTATTTGTTGAAATTTATTTAAGTAGATACTCTCTATTTTCTCCTTATTATCATCTTCTGATACCTCAATAGTGGGAGAATACTTTATTTCAAGCCTTTCCAGCTCACGGCTGATACCATGATGGATCGGACTAGCCCATTTCCTTAATAATTCCAAAAAAACAAACCGTCTTTCCAATAAGGTCGCGGCATGTTCTACGAGCTGATCTGTGATAACTTGCAACATGGTATGATCTTGGCTTTTGCCACGCTGCAATTGTTTCAACAGATGATTTCGTTGTTTTAATATTTTTTGATATTGCCCTAGATGATAGATATAACGTGGCTGGATCTGTCCAAGCTCCATATCAATAAAACGCCTGCGTATTTGTGGTGCACCTTTAACCAACGTGAGATCCTCTGGTGCAAACATCACAACATTAAGCGCCCCGATATAGTCACTTAGCCGTTTTTGTTCCAGCCGGTTCAGCTTCGCTTTTTTACCTTTTGCCGAAAGAACGATTTCCAACGGAAAGGTTTGATTTCTTTTTGTTATCCTGCCTTCTATTTTAGCATACTCTTTTTCCCATTGAATCAATTCTTTCTCTCTGGGAGTTCGGTGTGATTTAGTAAAGGCAAGTAAATAGATTGCCTCCATCAGGTTGGTTTTACCCTGTGCATTTTCCCCGATGATGACATTTATTTTATTATTAAACTCCATTTCCAGTCCATCATAATTGCGGAAATTACGTAATTTTAGCTGTTCTATGTGCATGACCAATCCTCTTTTTTTCGATTCAGATCAGGAGCGTTTGCTAGGAGGCAGTTCATGTATCTCAAGCTTTTATCACTTTGTAGGATCCAATGCCTTCTAATTCAACAATATCCCCTGCATATAGCTTGCGACCACGACGATGCTCCCGTTCGTTATTTACTAATACGCCCTCGTCTTGCAGAAAAGCCTTTACCATCCCACCAGATTCCAATATATTGGCAAGCTTAATAAATTGGCCTAGTGCAATATATTCCGTACTTATTTCAATTTCTTCATGCATGTTATCACCAAGTTTCCTACTTTTTAGAAAAACGTTAAGACTGCCAAAAGATTTCAGGACAGTATAAAACATAGAAACACATACATTCACTAAAAATGAGCAAATGCAGTTTCTTCGTGTGGATATCATTAGTTTAAACCTGTAAACGTCATGTATACCTATTTTACTAAAGATTTGTCATTATGGAAAGGTATGACCCCATATTTGCATAATAAATGCCTGTATAGGCTTAAAATTGCTTTTAAAAAGCCGTTAACCTGTTATATAGGTGCTGTCCAAAACAAAATAAAGGTCCCTATCTTTTTTAAGATAAGGACCTAAGATCACATTCTGCTTATTAATACGTTCTAACAGGTAGAATTAATTGTAAGATCGGGTCATCGTTGGCAGGACGGATAATAAATGGTCGCATTGCCCCAGTGAATTCTACTTTCACTTCTTCGTATTCAATTGCCTTTAATGCATCAATCATATACTTGGAGCTGAAAGAAATCTTCAATTCTTCTCCGCTTATAGAAGGAACCGTAATTTCCTCTGCTACTGTTCCTACTTCAGGAGAATTACTTGTGATTTCGATCAATCCATTCCCTTTCGTGCTCAATCTAACAACATTATTCCGTTCTTCTTTTGCTAGAAGTGAAGCTCGGTCAATTGTGCTTAAGAGTTCCTTCGTTTTCACATGAAGAACGGTTTTGCTTTGTTCTGGAATTAATCGGGAGGTCTCCGGATAATTTCCATCAAGCAATCTTGAAAGGAAGTTAAGATTTTTTGTACGGAACAGAATCTGATTATTTGTCACACTTATTTCTACTGTTTCTTCTGTATCATCTAATATTTTATTTAACTCGTTCAGACTCTTACCAGGAACCACCACAGTTGGCAGTTGACCTGGTGCCTCAGTGACAGGAATTTCTCTAGAAGCTAAGCGATGGCTGTCTGTTGCTGTAAAAGTCAAATTGCCATTCTCCAGTTTAATATTTACCCCAGTTAAAATTGGTCGGGTTTCCATTGTTGAAACAGCAAATACTGTTTGTTTTATTAAGCTTTTTAAGAGATCGATTGGCAACTCAAAGCTGTCATCCGTTTGTAATTTAGGTAGCTGTGGATATTCTTCTGCATCCTGACCATTTAAATTAAATTCGGCTTTTCCAGAACGAATCGTTACTTTTAAGTTTTCATCTGATTCAATTTCCACTGTTTTTTCAGGGAGCTTACGGACAATATCAGGGAAATATTTAGCTTGTAGTACAATACTTCCTGCTTCAATTTGTTCTACATTTACATTGCCATTCTCCTCAGCTGGGATAAAGGATTCAATCGAAATATCTGAATCACTACCAGTCAAGGTAATACCACTTTCTTTTGCTTCAATTTTCATTCCAGTCAATATCGGAATAACGGTTCGGGATGAGATAGCCTTCATGACATCCTGCACACTGGATATTAATTGATCCCGTTGAATAACAAATTTCATAAATAAATCCTCCTAAGGGAAGTTCTTTTATATTTATTTTTTTTATAAAAATACAGTATTAATAGTAATAAGGCCTGTGAGTATGTGGATAAGCGAAGAAAAGCCAGATTTACAAAAGTTATTCACATGTGGATAAACTGTTTGCAAGTTTGCACGACTATTCACACTGTGCACAGGTCATATTTAGACAAACGTCTTAAAAAAGACAAAATCGCGTCCAACATTCTAAAAAAAGATGGCTTTAGAATGATTTTAAGTTCTCTTTTATTTCTTCTATTTCACGTGTTAATTGCGTATCGTTTTCCATAAGACGTGCTATTTTTTCATGAGCATGAATAACAGTTGTGTGATCACGTCCCCCAAATTCCTCGCCGATTTTTGGTAGAGAGGAGTCCGTCATTTCTCTAGATAGATACATGGCAATTTGTCGCGGGAATGCAATAGACTTGGTCCGCTTTTTTGCAATAAAATCCTCCAGGCGAATATTGTATTTCTCGCCAACTGCTTCTTGAATCCTCGGTATACTAATGATTTTCGGTTTACTGCTTGGGATAATATCCTTTAATGCGTCAGCAGCTAGCGAAGCGTCTATATCCTTGTTCACTAATGAAGAATAGGCGACAACGCGAATTAAGGCGCCTTCTAATTCTCGAATGTTGGTGTCGATTTGGTTTGCAATGTATAGCATCACCTCATTCGGAATATCAAGTCCCTCAGCCTTTGCCTTTTTCGTTAATATTGCAATACGAGTTTCCAGATCTGGTGGCGTAATATCGGTAATTAAGCCCCACTCAAAACGGGAACGTAAACGGTCTTCCAGTGTTGGAATTTCTTTAGGTGGCCGATCACTAGAAATGATAATTTGCTTACTTTCTTCATGTAACGTATTAAAAGTATGGAAAAATTCTTCCTGTGTTGATTCTTTTCCAGCAATAAACTGAATATCATCTATTAATAGGACATCGACATTTCGATATTTATTGCGAAAGTTCACGGTTTTATTATCCATAATCGCGTTAATAAATTCATTCGTAAACTTCTCTGAAGATAAGTAAACAACCTTTGCATTTGGATCGTGTTCACGAACATAATGGCCGATCGCATGCATTAAATGGGTTTTACCCAATCCTACGCCACCATAAATGAATAGTGGGTTATAGGCCTTTGCAGGAGCTTCTGCTACAGCAAGTGATGCAGCATGAGCGAATCTGTTACCTGCACCAATGACAAATGTATCAAAGGTATATTTCGAATTTAGCATCGATCTTGGCGATTCGTGATTTGCTTCGTTTCCTGCTGTTTGCTTGGGTGCTACCTCTGACTCTTCTATTGGTGGAGTAGAATCTGGAATAATGAATTTAGTAGCCAAACGAGAACCGGTGATGTCTAGCAAAATATCAGATATGAGTGCGGTATATTGGTTCTCAAGCCAGTCTCTGGCAAATTCGTTGGGTGCTGAAATGACGAGTGTATTTTCTTCAAGAAATTCAGCTTTTGTGTTTTTCAACCAGGTATCGAAACTAGGCTTACTAATTTTTTCTTCAATTTTTTCAAGGGTTGCGACCCAAAGTTCTTCAATGTTTTCCAAGCGGTTATTCACTCCTTCCTGGGTTTATATCATGACAGAAAAAGCCTCTCTCAATCATAACGATGGACAGGCATTCATTCATAAAAAGGCGGTTTATTTGGCCTTGAGTAGGCATGCTGTAATGAACGATATCAAAATAGGTCTTGTGGATAGTTGCGTACAGTGCAATAATGCATCTGGAATGCTTATAAACGTTATTAACATTTCTGTGGATAACGTTGTAAACGATGGTGTTAATAAATATCCACATGTTATCCACAATCTGTGAATAACTAAAAACCCTCAAATCGATTTACACAAGTTAAACACAATTATAATACCAAAAAAAGGCGCGGTGTGCAATGTTCTTTCGACAATTATCCACAAGGTCCATTGCTTGTAGATAATAAATATCCACACCACTATATTTTGTGATTTTCCTGTCGATATGTGTTGTGGATAGTATTTTTTTGTAATAAAAGAGTGAACAATAGACTGTGGATAGTCGAATATAAGGTAAACTCTTTTTTTAATGAGCCGCGCTAGAAGGTGTTCACTTATTTATTACTTGAGCATAAGGGATCATTTAGTTGGAATTGTCTTGTTGAAGTAGAGGAAGGTCGACTTGGAGTTGATCAACCGAATTTTAGAATGTGATAGTTTTTCGTAGAAGGGAATTTTTTTAGTAGTAGAGGTATGGTTGGCTGCTAGCCACCTAAGTAGGTAGAGAAAAAGGTGATAATCTATCCACACGTGAGTAGACCAGGGGTATAATTCTGTAAAAAACAGCCAATAACAAAAAGGAAGTTGACAGAAGGGCTGGTTATTATTTATAATTACAAAGACTGTCTATGAATATGACTTTTAAACAGGATATTTCATCCCTTGGGGAGGTGCATGATAAATGAAAAGAACGTTTCAACCAAATAACCGTAAACGCAAAAAAGTACATGGCTTTCGTACGCGTATGAGTACTAAAAACGGACGTAAAGTTTTAGCTCGTCGTCGTCGTAAAGGAAGAAAAGTATTGTCTGCATAGGCCACTGAAAAGTCAGTGGTCTTTTTTCACACTTAGGAATTTATGAATTGTTTAAATTCCTAGTAGAGGGGGTACGTACAAATTCGCTAGATGATGGCGAATTTGAGTATTTCTAACTGACTTTAGGCGATAGCAACAATCTGGTACCTCGGGTTTTTCCCGGTACCATTACATAGAACACGAAGGACAAGCTGTATATGTAGAGTAGTAAAGGTGATCATGATGAAAAAAGAGTATCGCATCAAAAAGAACGAAGAATTTCAACAAACATTTAAGCATGGAAAGTCTTTTGCAAATAGACAGCTTGTCATCTATTATATAGAGAAAAAGGGCCAAGAGCATTATCGTGTAGGTCTTTCAGTAGGAAAGAAAATTGGAAATGCGGTTACTAGAAATCGCATTAAACGCTATTTAAGACAGGCCTTCCAGGAGATGGATGACCGGATAAAATATCCCCATGATATTGTGATCATTGCAAGACAACAAACGAAAAAAATGTCGTATGAAGAAATAAAAAAAAGTCTCAATCATTTACTTTATAAAGAGCGACTACTAAAAAAATAACGTTATTATATAGAAAGCTATATGGTTTTAAGGTAAAATTTATATAGGACAATCTGTATAAGGCTTATGTTAAGCGTTTGCGCTTTTCATATAGTTAGGAGGAAACAATTTGCGTAAAAAGTATTTTCTGCTTGTAACACTGATTTTGTTGCTGGCAATCCTTTCTGGTTGTACTCAGGTTAACGAACCAATCACACCAGAAAGTGAAGGATTTTGGAATAGTTACTTCGTGTATCCATTATCCAAGGTTATTATTTATTTTGCCGAGTTATTCAACGAAAACTATGGTCTTTCCATTGTAATTGTGACCATTTTAGCCCGGTTAATCCTCGTGCCGTTAAACGTTAAGCAATTAAAAAGTTCGAAAGCGATGCAGGATGTTCAACCGGAATTAAAAGAAATCCAGAAAAAGTACAGTTCTAAGGATGCAAATACGCAGCAAAAACTGCAACAGGAAACAATGGCGTTGTTCCAAAAGCATGGCGTAAACCCGCTAGCTGGTTGTTTACCTATTTTTATTCAAATGCCAATTTTAATTGCGATGTATCATGCTATCATGCGAACTGAAGAGATTAGTACACATAGCTTTTTATGGTTTGAACTAGGTTCACCAGATCCAATTTTCTTATTACCGTTAATTGCAGGTGGCGCAACCTTTATTCAACAAAAGCTTATGATGGCTGGTAGTCCGGCAGCAAACAATCCGCAAATGGCAGTTATGCTATATGTTATGCCGATCATGATTGCTGTATTTGCTATTTTCTTCCCAGCAGCACTAGCACTATACTGGGTTGTAGGGAATATCTTTATGGTTATACAAACTATTTTTATCCGTAAACCTATGATGAAAGACGTAGTTGGAGGAGACAAAAAGTGAGAGAAATAACTGCGAGTGGACAAACAGTTGAGGAAGCGGTCCAGTCAGCATTAGAGCAGTTGAACACCACAAAGGATCAGGTCGAAATTGATATAATAGACGAGGGTAAGAAGGGTTTGCTCGGTCTATTTGGTTCCAAACGTGCTTTTGTTAAAGTGACGTTAGCAAAGAACAAAGTGGAAGAAACACAAGTGTATCTTAGCCAAGTGATTGCAAATATGAATGTAGAAGCAGAAATCAAGATGGACGTGGTGGGGAACCATGTTAATTTTGAGCTGAGCGGTGATAATATTGCTGTATTGATCGGCAAACGTGGTCAAACACTAAATGCGCTACAATATTTGCTACACCTTGCAATAAATAAAGATGGAAAGCAGTTTTACACCGTATCCCTTGACGCAGAAGGGTATCGCCAACGCAGGAAAGACACGCTAGAGTCTCTTGCTGGAAAAATGGCTGATAAAGCTGTGCGGTTAAACAAAAAAGTTGCACTTGAACCAATGCCTTCATTCGAACGCAAAATTATTCATAGTGCTCTGCAATCCAATAAAAACATCAACACCTATTCAGACGGAGTCGAACCACACCGACACATCGTCATCAAGCCATAAATTGAAAAACAATTTGCAACTTAATGATGCTATTTAAATTTAAATTTCTATGTTTTTAATCTAGGTTTAGAGATACATCGAGACTCCAGCGGGAAAGCGAAATGTTTTCTCAGAACGACATAACTATAACGTGGAATGAAACTAAAATCCGTTTGGTTTTCAAGTGAAACCAAACGGATTTTTTGCGTTATAAAAGTATAAAACTGTACCAGTCTAGCAAATTCAATCTCTGGTAAGCGTATTAATAATACAACCACTATCCACATGTGGATAAAAGCACAATAAAGAGAAGTGAAAAACTGTTGTGGATAACTTTATTTTTGGGTAAAGGTGTGGTATTCTATTAAGTTAGTGGCGATAAAAATATAATTCGTTATTAATATAGATAAAGAACACGTTTCTGGAGGTGAAATGTAGTGGAGACAGATACAATTACAGCAATATCCACACCTATTGGCGAAGGAGCGATTGCCATCGTCAGGCTAAGCGGTCCTGAGGCAATCTCCATTACCGAACAACTTTTTAAAGGGAAAAGCTTAAGCGAAGCTGATTCTCATACGATTCACTATGGAAAAATCCTTGATCCACAAACGCAGGAGGTTGCCGAGGAAGTTATGGTTACCTTAATGCGTGGGCCAAAGACATTTACACGGGAAGATGTCGTTGAAATCAACTGCCATGGTGGGATGGTCGCTGTAAACCGTGTGTTGGAAATTATTTTGAGTAAGGGTGCAAGACTGGCAGAACCAGGAGAGTTTACAAAGCGCGCCTTTTTGCATGGAAGGATTGACCTATCGCAGGCAGAGGCAGTAATGGACTTAATCAGAGCAAAGACAGACAAAGCGATGTCCGTTGCCTTAAAGCAGATGGATGGAAGATTATCCGGGCTGATTCAAACACTACGGCAGGATCTACTCGAAACAGTAGCGCATGTTGAGGTAAACATTGACTACCCGGAGTACGATGATGTAGAGGAAATGTCCAATGAAGTGATGCGTGACAAAACAAAAGAAGTGCATCGTGAAATTGATAATCTTTTGCAGGTTGCCAAACAAGGAAAGATATTACGTGAAGGGCTTGCTACAGCGATTATTGGCCGGCCAAATGTCGGCAAGTCTTCCTTGATGAACGCACTAGTTCAAGAAAATAAAGCCATTGTAACCGAAATACCTGGCACGACTAGAGATATCATTGAAGAGTATGTTAATGTTCGTGGCGTTCCCTTGCGTCTTGTAGATACTGCAGGGATAAGAGAAACCGAAGATATAGTAGAGAAGATAGGGGTAGAGCGTTCACGCAAGGTTTTAAAGGAATCTGACCTTATCTTATTTGTTTTAAACCATAACGAAGAACTTTCCGAAGAAGATGAAAAGCTCTTTGAAGCAATTCAAGGACTTGAATATATCGTAATTATTAATAAAACAGATTTAGAACAAAACTTAGATCTAAATAGAGTAAAAGAGCTAGCCGAAGGAAACCCGATTGTGACAACCTCTTTACTGGTAGAAGCAGGGATCGATAAGCTAGAACAAGCCATTGCTGATACATTCTTCTCTGGTGAGATTGATACTGGTGATTTAACCTATGTATCAAACATTCGTCATATCCAGTTATTGAAACAGGCGAAAGAAGCATTGGAAGATGCGATGCAAGGCTTGGAAATGGAAATGCCACTAGATATCGTACAAATTGATGTAACGCGAACGTGGGAATTTTTAGGTGAGATTATTGGCGATACTGCTAGTGACAGCTTGATTGATCAATTGTTCTCCCAATTTTGTTTAGGAAAATAATCGTTGCATGTTAGAAAAACATGTACTTTAAATAATAGGAAGGATGAAAAACAATGACATATGATGCTGGGCATTATGATGTAATCGTGATTGGTGCAGGGCATGCTGGTGTAGAAGCAGGATTAGCTTCAGCACGGATGGGTGCAAAAACCTTAATGCTGACACTCAATTTGGATATGATTGCCTTTATGCCATGTAACCCCTCCATCGGCGGGCCGGCTAAGGGAATTGTTGTCCGAGAAATAGATGCGCTTGGTGGCGCAATGGCAAAGGTAATTGATAAGACGCATATCCAAATGCGTATGCTGAACACAGGGAAAGGTCCAGCTGTTCAAGCGTTAAGAGCACAAGCTGATAAGCCTTTATATATAAAAGAAATGAAAAATATTATTGAAAACGAGGAAAACCTAACAATCAGACAAGGTATGGTAAATGAGTTAATTGTTGAGAATGGGGTATGTAAAGGAGTAATAACAGAATCAAAGGCTGCATATAGCGCCGAGACAGTTATTATTACGACAGGTACGTTTATGCGTGGGAAAGTGCTAATGGGAGATTTAGAATACGAAAGTGGTCCAAACAACCAAAGAGTATCTGTAAAACTTTCAGAGCATCTTGAGGAGCTAGGCTTTGAGCTTACTCGTTTTAAGACTGGAACTCCACCACGGGTGAACAGTCATACCATTGACTATTCGAAGACGGAAATTCAACCAGGGGATGAGAAGCCGCAAAGCTTTTCATACGAAACGACTGAATATATTACAGATCAAATTCCATGCTGGTTGACCTATACAAATGAATTCACACATGAAATTATTAATGAGAATCTTTCCTTATCTGCCATGTATTCAGGAATGAAACGTGGTACAGGGCCGAGATATTGCCCATCTATTGAAGATAAAATTGTGCGTTTTAATGATAAACCACGGCACCAAATCTTTTTGGAACCAGAAGGAAGAGATACAGAAGAGGTTTATGTTCAAGGATTATCAACATCCCTTCCTGAATCGATTCAGCATGACATGGTGCGAAGTGTAGAAGGGTTGGAGAACGCAGAAATTATGCGTGCTGGTTATGCCATTGAGTATGATGCAGTTGTTCCAACACAGTTATGGCCAACATTAGAAACGAAAAAAATTGCTGGACTTTATACAGCTGGTCAAATTAATGGTACCTCTGGTTATGAAGAAGCAGCTGCCCAAGGGATTATGGCAGGGATTAATGCAGCAGCAAAAGTGCTTGGAAAAGATCCGGTTATTTTAGATCGTTCACAAGCCTATATTGGTGTTCTCATTGATGACCTTGTTACAAAAGGGACCAATGAGCCATATCGACTGCTTACCTCACGTGCGGAATATCGTCTGCTGCTTCGTCATGATAATGCTGATCTACGTTTGTCAGAAACAGCAAATGATCTTGGCTTGATTACAGAAGCTCGTTACCAAAAATTCGTGGAGAAGAAACGACTGGTAGAGGAAGACAAGAAACGGTTGAATAAGCTTATTATTAAACCAAGTGAAGCCATTAATCAGGTGATGGAGGAAGCAGGAGCAACCCCATTAAAAGAAGCAGTAAAGGCGTACGATTTATTAAAGCGACCTGAGCTTTCTTATGACATTATTGAACAAATGATAGAACCTAATCCGGAACTTTCAGAGGAAATGAAGGAACAGGTTGGAATTCAAATTAAATATGAAGGTTATATTAAAAAAGCCTATGAGCAAGTTGCCAGAATGCTTAAAATGGAAGATAAAAAAATCCCCGACGATATCGATTATGATGAAATAGGCGGAATTGCCACAGAAGCGAAAGAGAAGCTTAAAAAGGTTCGTCCATTATCTGTTGGCCAAGCGTCACGGATCTCTGGTGTTAATCCGGCAGATGTTTCAATCCTGCTTGTTTATATCGAACAAGGTAATATTGCGAGGATGGCAAACTAGTTTAAAGTGGAAAAATAATGTAGTAATGGTTATATGATGCGGGAGAGAAGCAATTTTACCCCGCATCATAATACATATTAAAAGTGTAAAACGTAAAGGAGATTCCATACTATGAATCCAGAAGAATTTGCTGCTGCTTTGAAAGAAAAGGGGATAGAGCTTACAGCATATCAGCTTGAGCAGTTCGCCACTTACTTTCAAACCTTAACAGAATGGAATGAAAAAATAAATTTGACAGCGTTGACAGCTGAAGAGGACGTTTATTTGAAGCATTTTTATGATTCTATTTCCGCTGCGTTTCATTTTGACTTCAGTGGTCCTTTGCATATATGTGATATAGGAGCAGGCGCGGGATTTCCTAGTATTCCGTTGAAAATTTGCTTCCCAGAGTTAAAGGTAACAATCGTAGATTCATTGCAAAAGCGAATAGGTTTTCTAAACCATTTAGCAGCACAACTCGGGCTTAACGATGTAGCCTTCTATCATGACAGAGCGGAAACTTTTGGTAAAAATATCAAATTCAGGGAGAGTTTTGATGTTGTAACGGCTAGAGCGGTGGCAAGGATGTCTGTTCTCAGTGAATTATGCTTGCCGTTAGTTAAAAAAGGGGGCGTCTTCATTGCGATGAAAGGATCCCAGGTTAAGGAAGAACTCTCTATAGGCAAAGCTGCGGTAGAGTTGATGGGTGGAAAGACAGCTGACACTTTCTCATTTACATTACCCAAAGAAGACAGTGAGCGCTCAATAGTTGTAATAGATAAAGTACGAAAGACACCAAAAAAATATCCGAGAAAGCCTGGTACACCAAATAAGGAACCTATCGAATAAGTTTTAAAAAATTCTATTTAATATGGGTGATATAGTTACAATTAATTACTTTCTCAGGCTTTATTATGGTAAAATAGAAGTAGAGCCTGCATGACGTTAATTTTTATGTATTTAAAATTTATCCTGGTGCAAGCGTCATGTTAAAGTGGGAGTAACGGACACTAACACCTCGATTCGTTCAACTAACATTAGTGGGGGAGGAACAAAAACCGCCACTGATTGAAGTTTCGCTTTATTGTACTAGAGATCCTTTATTTTGGCATGTCGAATAAAGTGTTTTCTTTTGCTAGCATTTAGTTTTAGTAGAAATATATGCCATGAAAATAATAATGTTTCACGTGAAACATTTATACATAGATCATCATTATTTAAGGAACGCAGTCGCTTACCAGGGCTAATACGTTTCTTTAAAACTAGTAAATCAAAAGGTGGTGTCTGATGATGGTAAAGCCTTTTAATAAAATTTTTGGTTTGGGAGAGAAACCTGCTTCCGATTCTGAAACAGAAGTAGAGGTAGAAGTAGAAGCCTATCATCCGGATGAAGTGATTCAGCTTCTAGTAAGTGATATTGAGCCCAATCGTTATCAACCAAGAACTATTTTTAAGGAAGAGAAAATAAAAGAACTCGCACAAACCATTAATACACATGGTATGATCCAGCCGATTGTTGTGCGTAAAATGGAAGATGTAGAAGGTAAGTATGAACTGATCGCAGGAGAGAGACGCTGGCGTGCTGTACAGTTTTTAGGCTGGGAGAAAGTCTCTGCGATTGTTCGAGAAATGACGAATACAGAAACGGCTTCTGTTGCATTAATAGAGAACCTGCAGCGTGAGGAATTAACAGTCATTGAGGAAGCAAAAGCATATGCTCAATTATTGGAGCTCCATTCTTTAACGCAGGAAGCATTGGCCCAACGGTTGGGGAAAAACCAATCAACCATTGCTAATAAATTGCGATTATTAAAGCTCCCAGAAGAGGTTCAAGAGGCGTTGCTGAACAAAATGATTACAGAACGTCATGCACGTGCTTTAATTAAATTAAAAGATCCAGTAAAGCAGCTTGAAATTCTTAAGAATATACTTGAGAATGAATTAAATGTAAAACAGACAGAAGAGCGGATTACAAAGATTAATGAACCTAAAGAAGCACCGCCTAAAAAGAAGGCAACCTTAAAAGGCTTCAGCAAAGATATTCGAATTGCAATGAATACTATTCGGCAGTCCTTAAGCATGGTTTCAGATACTGGGGTCGAAGTGGAGTCGGACGAGCAGGAAATGGATGACTATTATCAAATAACAATTAAAATACCGAAACAGAAATAATTCTCCTATCTTTTTTAAAATAATCCATACCCATCTTAAAAGGAGATGGGTATTTTTCTCACACATTAGGAAAGTAAAAAGTTTTAGCTAGGAAGCAATTACGTTGCAATGAAATTTTATGTTCCGAATACAAGAAAAAGGTATACATTCGCTAATAGACAAGCTAGAGCGCATTTTTCTAATAACACATTCCATCCCTTTGCTAAATGGCCTACTATTAGGCTATTTCATCGACATTTCTCCCCTTTAATTCTCCTTCTAATTACAAATTCTTAACAAAAGTGAAAATAATCTCGTCCTTTTATTGCAATTAGTGATAAAATAAAATGTATATCGTTAGGTAGGTGTCAACATGGGAAAAATAATCTCCATCGCAAATCAAAAAGGTGGCGTAGGGAAAACAACTTCATCCGTTAATTTGAGTGCTTGCCTCGCCCATTTAGGTAATAAAGTGTTACTTGTCGATACAGATCCACAAGGGAACGCAACTAGTGGGGTAGGTGTGAATAAGGCAGATGTTAAGCATTGTATTTATAATGTGCTAGTAGAAGATATGCCGGCTGAAGAAGTTTGCATTCCCACAAACGTAAACAACTTAGATATAATACCTGCAACCATCCAGCTTGCCGGAGCAGAAATTGAGCTTGTTCCGACTATTTCGCGGGAAATTAGGTTGAAAAAATCCTTGGAGAGTCTTAAAGAAGAGTATGATTACATTCTTATCGACTGTCCGCCTTCATTAGGTCTATTAACACTAAATGCACTAACATCATCTGATTCCGTGTTAATCCCAGTACAATGTGAATATTACGCTTTGGAAGGCCTAAGCCAACTATTAAATACAATTCGTCTTGTTCAGAAGCATTTGAATAAACATCTTATGATTGAAGGGGTTCTTCTGACTATGCTGGATGCTCGTACAAATCTAGGAATCCAAGTAATCGACGAAGTGAAAAAATACTTCCAGGACAAAGTCTATCAATCTATCATACCGAGAAATGTAAGGTTGGGAGAGGCGCCAAGTCATGGACAACCCATTATAACGTATGATCCTAAGTCTCGAGGTGCAGAAGTATATCTTGAATTAGCGAAGGAAGTGGTGGCCAATGGCGAGAGGGTTAGGTAAAGGTATAAATGCTTTTTTTCCTGAAATTGAGGAAAAGCCAGATGAAAAAATAGAGGAAGTTTCTATTTCAGAATGTAGGCCAAATCCTTATCAGCCAAGAAAGACATTTCATGCTGATGCAATTGAAGAACTTAAAGAGTCAATTTTAGAATATGGCATTATCCAGCCGCTCATAGTTCGAAAAAGTATTAAAGGATATGAAATTGTAGTAGGAGAGAGAAGATTCCGTGCTGCAAAAGAGGCTGGTCTGGAAACTGTTCCTGTTGTCATCAAAGAACTATCTGATGATAGGATGATGGAACTAGCTCTTTTGGAAAATCTCCAAAGGGAAGATCTAACACCGATAGAGGAAGCGCACGCCTACACAAATTTGATGACTGAGCTAAAAATCACCCAGGAAGAGTTGGCAAAAAGACTTGGGAAGAGTAGATCTCATATTGCAAACATTGTTCGACTTCTTTCCTTACCAGAGCAAATCATCGCTTATATTAATAATGGGGAAGTTTCCATGGGTCATGGGAGAGCGTTATTAGGTTTAAAGGATAAAACAAAGGTAATCCCACTCGTGAATAAAGTTCGTAAAGAAAAATTAAACGTGAGGCAAGTCGAACAGCTAATTATACAGCTGAACGAAAACCCAGTTAAAAAAGATGTGGAAAAACCTAAAAAGGACGTATTTCTCCAGGAGAGAGAATCCTTTTTACGTGATCGGTTTGGTACAGCAGTAACAATCCAGCGCGGGAAGAAAAAAGGTAAAATCGAAATTGAGTTTTATACAGACGATGACTTACAGCGAATCATTGAAGTGTTAGAAGATTGATCGGAAAAGACTGGCGGTGTATATCGTCAGTCTTTTGCTATTAAGTCCACTAGTCACAAGCATTTCTTAGCTTTTCTTGAACATATTGTTTCACGTGGAACAATTCTAAAAGAGAGACATTTTACATACTGGAGAGGTAACAATGGTATTATACGGGACACTAGTAAATGGCGGACTTATTATTATTGGAAGCATATTAGGTTTATTCTTTACCAAAATCCCAGAGCGTTATAAAGAGACAGTCATGCATGGGATTGGATTGGCAGTTTTGCTCATTGGTTTACAAATGGCATTCACAACAGAAGTCATTATTATCGTGTTATTAAGCCTGTTAACCGGGGCAATTATTGGTGAACTTCTAAGGTTAGAAGAAGGCCTCAACCGCCTAGGTAATTGGATAGGAAGCAAATTTACGACAAAGAACGACAATTTTAGTGTGGCACAAGGCTTTGTTACGGCTTCTTTGATTTTTGTGATTGGTGCTATGTCCATACTCGGTGCATTAGATAGCGGCATACGTGGAGATCATGAAGTGCTTATAACAAAGGGTATACTGGATGGGTTTGTTGCACTGGTGCTCACGACAACACTGGGATTTGGTGTGATCCTATCTGCAATCCCTGTAGTTATTTATCAAGGTGCAATCGCCTTACTCGCAACACAAATAGAAAACTGGCTTCCAGAAGCCTTCCTTAATGGACTTATTGTTGAATTAACGGCAGTCGGTGGACTACTAATCGTAGCAATTGGTTTAAATCTATTGAAGTTAACTCAAATCAGAATCGGGAACTTACTTCCTTCCATTCTAACAGTGGGTATCATCTACTCTATTTATTATCTTATATAAATATGAAAAACAACGGGTGCATACTCGTTGTTTTTCTATTTGATCTTAAATTTTATTCAACACCTAGGATGGCGGTGCTGATGTTTTCATTTCTTCAACTAAATCGCAGTACGACAGAGGGCTTAGGCTGATTATATGTCATGCGTTGATCAATTTGGTCCAATACACCCGCGATTTTGGTTGCCATATCCATTACAATCGACAGTCTCGTGTTTTGAAGGACGGAATGCTCCATGAATCCACTTATATTTACCACTCCAGTAAGATGCACATCCCCGATATCTGGTAAGGGTTTGTTTAAGGCCGCTCCTGGCTTAATAGGACCAGTCCCAGATATAATGTGACCTATGGAAGAGTTTTTCCCGAGACAGGCATCTATGGCAATAATAAAAGGGTTAATATGTCGCTTGTTTATAAGTTCAATATAATCGTGGAGATTTGTAGCATGTACTGGTTCATGAAGGGTTCCATATACAGACATATGCTTTGGTTTAGTTTCAGTAAAGAGGGTACCAATTAATGGACCTAGGGAATCACCTGTTGAGCGGTCGGTACCAATACATACGAGGACATAATCTCTTGGTATAGCCGGCAGCCATGAAATTATCTTTTCGCTCATGACATGAAATAGCTCGGGGTCTGTGTGGTGCATACGAAAGTTTTCTTTAGTAGGGGTGATACGACTTTTTAGATTCATAGCTTATCCTCCAAATACATATTGGTATAGTATACGGAAAATTTCAGAAATCTATACATACAATATGGATATATGGGGGACAAAAGATGCGAGCAGGGATAAAGTGGATGTTTTTAATTATTGGGACGACAATTGGGGCAGGATATGCCTCAGGGAGAGAGCTATGGCAATTTTTTGGCCATGAAAGTGGACTTGCTATTCTATTGTTTGCTATGTTTTTTTCCCTTTCATGTGGGGTGATCATGAGTCTGAGTTTTAAAAAGCAATCGGTTCATTATTTGCCAGTGTTACGTATTATCGTTGGCAAGAGGATGACGGGGATTTACGATGTCATGATATTTCTATATCTATTTACTACAACGGTCGTTATGATTGCTGGAAGCGGTGCTACAGGACAAGCGTTTAATTTCCCCTATTGGTGGGGTATAGGTATTATGTTAATGGCGTTGATAGCACTGTTTATGAAGGATATAAATGGACTGCTTTCTATAAATCAATTCATTCTCCCACCCCTGTTAGGTGGTTTGGTGTACGTTTTACTATTATTTACGATTGATCAAGAACTCGAGCTATTCTCCCATTGGCGTGAACAACGTAATTGGACAGCAGCTTTTCCATTCACAGCATTAAACATTTTACCGTTAATCGCCGTACTTGGAGCAGTTGGGAATAAAGTGAAATCAAAAAAAGAAATATGGGTAGCCTGTATTGGGAGTGGTGTACTGTTAGGAATCATTTCCTATATCTATAATAATAGTCTTATCCAAATTGCAGACGAGCTACTCCTTTACGAGATTCCGTTATTTGCCATTCTACAGCATTACCCCGTGCAAATGATTATTTTCATAAGTATCTTATTATGGTTTGCGATTTTTACAACTGCAGCTTCTGGTATTCTTGGCATTGTGACTAGAATTCAAAGTTATGTAAACAAACCATTATGGTTGATTGTCGTGGTTACCTTGGTTACAATGATTCCATTAACGGCATTAGGATTTAGTACACTGGTTAGTTATTTGTATCCGATCTATGGGATATTGAATTTATATGTGTTAACTAGACTGCTGCTATTTCCTTTATGGTATAAACAAACGTAGAAAAAAATAGCAACATGACGAGGAGGAGAAGTAGTGTTAAATTTTGAAGATACTTGGGATTATCTAAAAGGCCCAGATTTATGGTTGTTAATCGGGGAGAGAGTTTTTAAAGTCATTTTAATTATAGTATTGGCATTAATAGTTGTCCGGGTTACAAGGAAAGTAGTAGACCGTCTCTTTAAGAAAAGAGAAAAAGGGCCAATTCGTATAACAGAAAGAAGAGAGAACACGCTAAAGAAATTAATTAAAAATGTAGTAGCCTACATTGTCTATTTTGTTGCTATCATTATGATTTTGGATAATGTTTTTGGCTTTCAAGTCGGAGCGCTACTAGCAGGAGCTGGTGTAGCTGGACTGGCTATCGGGTTTGGTGCGCAAAACCTTGTGCGTGATATCATATCCGGGTTCTTTATTATTTTTGAGGATCAATTCTCCGTAGGCGACTATGTTGGAGTCGCGGGAATTGAAGGAACGGTAGAAGAAATAGGACTTCGTACTACGAAAGTACTGAGCTGGACTGGCGAGTTAAACGTGCTGCCAAACGGCAATGTAACACAAGTTATTAACTATTCTGTTCATAATGGTCTTTCTATAGTAGACGTTAATATCCCTTATGAAAGCAATGTAAATGATGCTGAAAATGCAATCAACAATATTGTCGCTACACTACCAGATAAGTACGACTTTATTGTTGGGGTTCCAGAAATCATTGGCGTACAAAATTTAGATGTATCACACTTTACGATCCGCATCATTGCTGATACACTTCCTGGTTTCCAATGGGCCGGTGAACGAAATATTCGAAAAGAAATTCAAAACCAATTGTACAATGCAGGAATCGAAATCCCTGCACCACGTATTGTAATGTACTCTGGAAATGATAAAGAAAAATTACTAGATAAAAATCGCGAGCGCGGCGAGTAATTTCCCTATATAATAGAGCTATTAACTTTAAATAAAGGAGAAAAGGGAATGGCGGAGAAAGATTTTAACTTACATGATGTTGTGCAAATGAAGAAGCCTCATCCGTGTGGAGAGAATCGCTGGAAAATAATTCGGATGGGAATGGACATTCGAATTAAGTGCCTTGGATGTGATCATAGTGTGATGATTCCACGAAGAGATTTTTCAAAGAAAATGAAAAAGGTTTTGGAAAAAGCAGAAGCGTAGTCTCAAGCGATGCTTGCGGAGGAAACGAAAAGTTTTAATACGTGTAAAATGGACGATTCTCCTGGAAAAATGGTATCATGAGAGTAGAAAAAGATAGTGTTAGATAAAAAAATAAGGTTAAATACGAAAATAGGCATTTTAAAATGCCTATTTTTGTTTTTTGCTAGCTTGTCAATTGATTGTCTACTATCTATAATTAGGAGGACTACCACGTTCATGTGAATGGAAATCCTTAAGGAGTGAAGGTTGTATGGCTTTAACAGCAGGAATCGTCGGTCTTCCGAATGTCGGAAAATCAACATTATTTAATGCAATAACGCAAGCGGGAGCAGAAGCTGCGAACTATCCGTTTGCAACGATTGATCCCAATGTAGGTATTGTGGAAGTACCCGACGAGCGCTTAGATAAATTAACAGAATTAGTAAAACCGAAGAAAACCGTACCCACTGCATTTGAATTCACTGATATCGCAGGAATTGTAAAAGGTGCAAGTAAAGGAGAGGGGCTAGGAAACCAATTCTTATCCCATATCCGCCAGGTGGATGCGATTTGTCAGGTCGTCCGCTGTTTCCAAGACGAAAATATTACACATGTTTCCGGAAAAATAGATCCACTTGATGATATCGAAATCATTAATTTGGAGCTAATTTTGGCTGACTTAGAAACCGTCAACAAGCGGTCTCAACGTGTAGAAAAACTGGCAAGACAAAAGGATAAAGAAGCGGTGGCCGAGCAGGAAATACTTGTGAAGCTAAAGGCTGGACTAGAAGAAGAAAAGCCTGCTCGAGCATTAGACTTCTCGGAAGATCAATGGAAAATAGTAAAAGGCCTTCACTTACTAACAGCAAAGCCGACATTATATGTGGCAAATGTTAGTGAAGAAGAGGTTGCAGATCCTGATGGCAATGAAAACGTACAAAAGGTAAGAGAATTTGCAGCTGCAGAAAATGCAGAGGTTATTGTCATTTGTGCGAAGATAGAAGAAGAAATTTCGGAGCTTGATCAGGAAGAGAAGGAAATGTTTCTCGAAGATCTCAACATTACGGAGTCTGGATTGGATAAGCTTATTAAAGCATCCTACCATCTATTAGGACTAGCTACGTATTTTACTGCTGGAGAGCAGGAAGTTCGAGCTTGGACATTCCGTGAAGGCATGAAAGCACCACAGGCAGCAGGTATCATTCATACAGACTTTGAAAGAGGCTTTATTCGTGCAGAAACGGTGTCTTACGAGGATTTGGTAGCTGCAGGAACGATGGGACAAGCAAGAGAAAATGGTAAAGTGCGTTTGGAAGGTAAGGAATACATCGTTAAGGACGGCGATGTCATTCATTTCCGTTTCAATGTGTAATTAAAAGTATAACGAAAAAAGGATCTCTCGAAACCTTGTTATTTCAATAAAGATTTGGTATAATACACTATTGTGAGTAATTATTATTACGATTACTCCTTGCCCTTGGTGAGAAAGGCATCTTGCCTGACAAAAAATAAGGGCCGCTAAGACCAAAAGGAGGTGTAACGGATGAGAAAATACGAAATCATGTACATCATCCGCCCAGATATTGAAGAGGATGCTCAAACAGCTCTAATTGAGCGCTTTAATGGTATTCTAACTGATAATGGCGCGGAGATTGAAAAAGTTGATGAAAAAGGCAAGAAACGTCTTGCTTATGAAATCAAAGACTATCGTGATGGATATTATGTAATCATTAATTTCAGCGGTGATGAAAATGCAGTAAATGAATTTGATCGCCTTGCTAAATTCTCTGATGACATTATTCGTCATATTGCAATTCGAGAAGAAGATAAATAATAGGGAGTGGTTCTGATGTTAAATCGTGTCGTACTAGTTGGCAGGTTAACGAAGGATCCCGATTTACGTTATACACCCAACGGAGTGGCCGTAGCTAATTTTACTATTGCAGTTAATCGTCCTTTTTCTAATCAGCAGGGAAACCGTGAAGCTGATTTCATTAACTGTGTGGTCTGGAGAAGACCTGCTGAAAACCTTGCAAACTTTATGAAAAAAGGAAGCCTGATTGGTGTGGATGGTCGTGTTCAAACACGTACGTTCGAAGGCCAGGATGGAAAAACGGTATTTGTAACAGAAATTGTTGCAGACAGCGTCCAATTCCTTGAATCTAAAGGAGCCCAGGGTAGAGGACAGGACAACTCAGGAGGTTTCCAACAAGATAGAAACCAAAATCAGTATCAGCCTAATCAGAATCAGAACCAAAACCAGAACCAAAATCAGGACGACCCATTCCGAAATAATGGGGAGCCTATTGATATATCAGACGATGATTTACCATTCTAATATAAAAAGGAGGGTTATCAATGGCAGCTCGTCGCGGACGCGCAAAGCGTCGTAAAGTGTGTTATTTCACAGCAAACGGAATTACACACATCGATTACAAAGATGTAGATTTGCTAAGACGTTTCATTTCTGAACGCGGAAAAATTCTTCCTCGTCGTGTAACTGGAACTTCTGCAAAATACCAACGTAAATTGACTGTAGCAATTAAACGTGCTCGTACAATGGCATTGTTACCATTCGTAGCAGAGTAATTGTAAATAAAACCTCCAGATCCTTATATGGATCTGGAGGTTTTTTAATTGGTTGGGAAATTGATGAACTTATTTAAAAACATAGCAGAAAAACTACTCAGCGACGAGGCATGCCTTCGATCTGTTTATCCTGGAGCAACCGTTCGTAAGACCCCAATTCAAACCATGAAGTGAAACCGTTAAGTTTTTAGTGGGAGTAAACGGGCGCTAACACCCCGATTCGTTCAACTAACAATAAGTGGGGGAAGAAAGAACCCGACTTACTAAAGTTTCACTTTATCTGTTAAACCCATGCTCATCAAAAATTTCTTTTGCTGTCTCGCTTTGTAGAAAATCAATAAATTTCTCTGAGTCGGCATGGTTGGTGCTATAGGTAGTAACTGCTACTGGAAACTCTATGGGATCATGGAGTTCTGAATCAACAGGAAAGAGCATTTCCAGTCGATCTGATTCAATAATATCGGAATAATAAACAAACCCAGCGTCCACTTTTCCTGATTCAATAAAAGTTACCACTTGGGAAACATCCTTTGCATAGAAGAAAGAATGGGATAAGCCATCCCAGGCATCTGCGGCTTGCAGTGCTTGCTTTGCATAGGTGCCAACTGGTGAAGTCTCAGGTTGCCCCAATATAATTTTATCAAACGAACTCTGCCTTAATTCCTCAAATGACGACACATCAGAATCTTCTCCAGCTGTTTCGGCAAGCACTAGTTGATTTGTTGCAAAGTTTGTTCTAGAGTCTTGTGTAATCATGGATTGATCTGCAAGCATGTCCATCCACTCCTGATTTCCAGAGATAAATAGATCAACAGGAGCTCCTTGCTGTATTTGTTGGGCGAGCTCTCCGGAGGGACCGTAATCTACGTTAATGTTAATATACGGATTCTCCTCTTCAAATGCTTCCACTAAATCGGGCAAAACGCCGGACATACTGGATGTTGTAGCCAATAGTAAATGGGTTTCCTCAGTAGATTTTACAAATGGTTCATTTGAACAACCGGTAAGGCTTACTAAACCAATTAATACGAATACTAGATACTTCATAGGAAATAATCCTGCTCCTAACTATATGGATTCGGTTATTTTTTACTTTCTTCGCTTTGGATAGATAGAGATAATAAAGAACAGCATAATTAAAATATAAACAAAAAAGGCGCCTAACAACATATCATCTACAGGAAAAAGTAATGCAATGATCGTATATATAATAAACGGAATCGTTGCAATAAATACGCTCATTTTCCAAAGTAGTGGGAACTGTAGCTTGCGTTCCATCAGTTTTGCTAAACCGAGACCAATGTAAGCGATGAGGGAGATACCGATACAAACAAAAATAGCCATTGGCAAATAGTAAAAGATAAAGAAATATATAATTAGGAAGGCTATGTTAAGTTCTGCTGACACGCCGCTATTTTCTACAATGCGATCAATAAAAGCTGGAATGGAGACAAGTATAAGTAGAATAAACATATAGATAATCGCAATATCCATGCTAACACGGTTTAGCGAGAAGGTAGCTTTCTTACTTGGGAGTTTAAGGCTTTGTAGAAATACTTGACGAAATTTCATATTATTCATCCTTATTTAATAGTCTACCTTCTATTATAAAGGAAAACCAACTCACATGATGGAAAAAACATGACATTTTTATTAACGGGACATGTAGCCTTTTTGTAAGAAAAAACCGTTACAAGTTATAACAGGATATTCCCCGGGAAATAATATTTTCTACTGTTTTCGACAAGCCTTTCAATAAAAAACATGTTATCATAATAGAAGGTAATCTTTTTGTCCGCTTTAAATTAGTATTAGGCGAATGAAGCTTCCCCCTACTTTACTGCTTACATCTTGCCGAGCAATAAAGTGGGGGGATAAATGTTAAAGTGGAATAATATTTGTTGAAAGTTAGATGAGGTGCGAAATGAATCAATCTAAAAAATTAGTAGACGGAGCTATCCTGACTGCAGTATATGCAGTTCTTCTGCTTGTCAGTGTATTTGTTCCTGTAATATCAATTCTAGCGGTGGTACTATTACCAATACCGTTCGTGATTTATACATCAAGGCACGGTGGGAAGCCTGCTTTGTTGATGTGGCTAGCAGCAACAATTATCTCGGTGCTTATCGTTACTACTTTCTCCTTACCTATTGCCGTTTTAATGGGTGCTGGAGGGATAATGATCGGGGGCGCGATATATCGTAAGCTCTCAGCTCATGAAACATGGGCCAGAGGAACGTTTGGATTTATTGTTGGACTTCTCTTTGTATTTGTTTTTACACAGGTTGTCTTTCAAGTAAATTGGACAGAAGAAATAGAACAGCAAATGAATACGTCAATGGACTTGACCTTTGAGACACTTGGTGAATTCGGATTTTCAGAACAAGAACAGGGAGAGGAAATGGTTAGCCAAACAATCGATCTCCTTGTAAACCTATTGCCAGTTTTCCTTGTTGGAGGCGCCATTGTAATGGCATTTATCAGTCAATGGCTTAGCTATAAGGTGCTAAATAGACTAGATAAAAAAGAATTGCGGTTTCCGCCGTTCCGAACACTTCGGTTTCCGGCATCATTAATTTGGGTATATTTCTTTGCTTTAATCGTATCATTTTTGGTAAGTGACACGACAAGCTTCTTTTATACTGGAGCACAAAACATACTTGCTTTAACAGGGCTACTGATGACCCTACAGGGATTTTCATTTATTTTCTTTTATGCACACCATAAGAAAATGTCAAAAGCAATTCCTATATTCAGTGTGGTACTCACCCTTCTATTCCCAACACTCTTACTGTTTCTTGTACGATTCATCGGAATTATAGATTTGGGATTTGGGATGAGAGACCGTCTTGATAAAAAAGATGAATAGTCCTCAAAAATTGGTTTTACGCAGTAGGAGCTGATGAAAATGCCAGATGGAAAGAAGAACCCTATGCTAAGTAGTCACTTATGGATCATTTATTTACTATCTATCGTATTGCTCGTTGTAATATGGTATTTCCAGTGGGTGCTTGGTCTTATCATGACATTGTTACTTGGGGCATCCTTTTTTTACAGCATTCGTACGGAAAGAACTTTGCAGGATGAAGCAGAACAATATATTTCAACATTATCTTATAGAATAAAGCGGGTCGGTGAAGAGGCCCTGCTTGAAATGCCGTTTGGAATTATCTTATATAATGAGGATTACACCATTGAGTGGGCAAATCCTTATATGAATCAGTTTGCAGACGATAGTTTGGTTGGGAGCTCACTCCAGCAATTATCCGAAGATCTTATTCCAATGATTAAAGAGAATAAAGATAGCATATGGTTTCACTTAGAAGGCTATGAATTTCAGACAACGGTGAAGAAGCAAGAGCGATTGCTTTATCTTTTTGATCGGACAAAGCAGGCTGAGTTACAACAACTGTATCATGATGACCAGACAGTATTAGCCTTTATTTTCTTAGATAACTATGAAGAGATTACCCAGAACATGGATGACACTAGTAAGAGTCAACTCAATTCCAGGGTAACGGAAGTTCTAAATAAATGGTCTACCTCCTATGGGCTTTACTTAAAGCGTACTTCCCAGGAAAGGTTCTTGGCTGTTGGTACAAAAGATATTTTACAAAAGCTTGAAAAAGTGAAGTTTGATATTCTTGATGAGGTTCGTGAGTTAAGTGGAGAGCAGAATAACCCTGTAACACTAAGTATCGGTGTTGGTCAGGGAGATGTTGATTTACCAACTTTAGGCGAGCTTGCGCAGTCGAGTCTCGATTTAGCGCTTGGACGCGGAGGCGATCAGGTAGCAATTAAAGATGAATCAGGGAAAGTAAGATTTTATGGCGGTAAAACAAACCCGATGGAAAAAAGAACAAGAGTTAGAGCGCGCGTCATCTCCCATGCTTTAAAAGAATTGGTACGTGCAAGCGACAATGTTATCATTATGGGGCATAAATCCCCTGATATGGATTCACTTGGTGCGGCGATCGGAATTTTAAATATCGCGAAAGCCAACGATGTTGAAGGCTATATTGTGTTTGATCCAGATGATGTCGATACAGGTGTCTATCGATTAGTGGATGCCATTAAAGAAGAAGAGAGTGTGTGGCAGCACTTTATTGAACCAGGTGAAGCAGAGTCTATTACAGGCAACAGAAGCCTGGTCGTTGTTGTTGATACGCATAAACCGTCCATGGTAGCGAGTGAGAGTCTGCTACACCAAACAGAATACAAGGTTGTTATTGACCACCATCGTAGAGGGGAAGAGTTCATCGATAACCCAACCCTTGTTTATATGGAACCATATGCGTCTTCCACTGCTGAACTGGTGACAGAGCTTTTAGAATACCAGCCGAAAAAACTGAAGCTGAAGATGCTGGAAGCTACTGCACTACTTGCAGGGATTATTGTCGATACAAAAAGCTTTACATTACGTACAGGATCGAGAACCTTTGATGCAGCCTCTTACTTAAGAGCTAAAGGTGCAGATACCGTACTTGTTCAGCAGTTTTTAAAAGAAGATCTCGATTTATATATTGAAAGAAGTAAGCTTATTGAGCGGGCAGACGTGTACCGCGACCATATTGCCATATCAAAAGCGGATGAAGGCACTGCCTATGGGCCGGTATTAATTGCCCAGGCGGCTGACACATTATTGACAATGAGTGGAATTAGCGCATCATTTGTCATTTCCGAGCGAAAAGATGGTAGAATAGGAATAAGCGCCCGTTCATTGGGTGAAGTAAATGTTCAGGTAATCATGGAAAAAATGAATGGTGGCGGCCATTTAACCAATGCCGCAACTCAAATAGAAGATACTACAATCGATGATGCAGAGAAACTGCTCAAAGATATTTTAGAAGAGTACTATGAGGGGAGAGAAGCTGAATGAAAGTAATTTTATTACAAGACGTTAAAGGAAAAGGCAAAAAAGGTGATGTGAAAAATGTTTCTGATGGTTATGCACGTAATTACCTTTTAAAAAATAACTTGGCAGAGGAAGCAACCAATGCTAATATGAAAGCTTTAGAGGCACAAAAGAAAAAGAGTGAACAACTAGAGCAACAAGAAAAAGAAGAAGCAATGGACTTAAAAGACACACTTGCGGAGCTTACAGTTGAACTAAAAGCAAAATCCGGTGATAGTGGTCGACTTTTTGGTTCTATTACAAGCAAGCAAATTGCAGAAGCCTTGCAAAAAGAGCATGGCTATAAAATAGATAAACGTAAAATTGAGCTAGATGAGCCAATCCGTGCACTTGGGTATACAACAGTACCAGTTAAACTCCACCAAGAGGTATCTGGCTCGATCAAAGTACATGTAGCAGAAAAATAAGCATTCCACCGTACCATGTTTTTTTATGAACGATGGCACGCTGATGGGAACATGTTATCTTTACACGTTAGGCAAGTATCAAATTTTAGCTGGGGAGTAATGCCGACGTAGTTAAAATTTTGAAGGAGGGCTCACTTTTAAAAGGTGAGCCTTCTATCATGAAATCACAAAAGAAAGGGGGCGGGGTACATGAGCGACACATGGAGCGATCGTAGACCACCACATAATATAGAGGCAGAGCAATCCATTATCGGTGCTATATTTCTAGATCCAGAGGCGTTTTCGACAGCATCAGAACTGCTCGTAGCAGAGGATTTTTACCGGGCAGCACATCAACGTATCTTTGGTGCGATGATGAAGCTTGCTGACAGAGGTGAGCCGATTGATGTCGTTACGGTTACCACGTATTTGCATAATGCAAAGCAGCTTGAGGAAGCTGGAGGTGTAACGTATCTTTCCGAGGTGGCTGAAAGTGTCCCAACCTCTGCGAATATAGCATACTATTGTAAAATAGTTGATGAAAAAGCGTTGTTACGCCGTCTGATTCGATCCGCTACAGACATTGTTACAGCTGGATTTGAACGGGAAGATGAAGTAGAAGATGTATTAAACGAGGCTGAGAAAACAATTCTAGAGGTTTCCGGACGAAAAAACTCTGGTGCTTTTAAAGCAATAAAAGATGTATTAATCGATGTCTATGATAATATTGAGCAACTTCATCACCAAAGCGCGGATGTTACTGGGATACCGACAGGCTTTCGTGATTTAGATCGTATCACCTCAGGCTTCCAACGAAATGATTTGATTATTGTAGCTGCCCGTCCATCTGTTGGTAAAACGGCCTTTGCCTTAAACGTAGCGCAAAACGTGGCCGTTAATACAGATGAAAATGTAGCGATATTTAGTCTGGAGATGGGAGCAGATCAGCTTGTACAGCGTATGCTCTGTGCTGAGGGGAATATTGATGCCCAGCGCATGCGGAATGGACAGTTGCAAGCAGATGACTGGAGTAAGCTAACGATGGCAATGGGAAGCCTCTCCAATGCCGGTATTTATATTGATGACACACCTGGTATTCGGGTTGCTGATATCCGCTCCAAATGCCGTCGATTAAAACAAGAGCATGGGCTTGGGATGATTCTAATTGATTACCTGCAGTTGATCCAAGGTAGTGTTAATTCTAAAGAAAACCGACAGCAGGAAGTTTCAGAAATATCCCGTTCATTAAAAGGACTTGCCCGTGAACTGAACGTACCGCTTATCGCGCTATCTCAGCTTTCTCGTGGTGTGGAACAAAGACAAGATAAACGCCCAATGATGTCCGACCTTCGTGAATCAGGTAGTATTGAGCAGGATGCTGATATTGTTGGCTTCCTATATCGTGATGATTACTATGATACAGAATCAGAGAAACAAAACATTATCGAAATCATAATTTCCAAACAACGTAACGGTCCAGTTGGTAACGTAGAATTGGCCTTCGTTAAAGAATACAATAAATTTGTGGACTTAGATCATCGCTACTCAGAAAGTGATGTTCCACCAGTCCCAGTGTAATAATTTGAGCAGTCTTTCCTGTAGGAGAGACTGTTTTTTATTCGTTAAGGGGTATAATTTAACGTCCCAAGTATAGGAAAAGAAGGGCGAATACGAGTTTTTCTAATAAATTAGGACAATATATCAAATGAGTAAAAATCTAGGTAGTGGCATAGGTAAGATCCCCGGCTTGCAGAGTACAGCGCCCCCAGCAAAGGGGAATATTTCCCACAGCGCCGATTTAGAAATTTTTCAATCATGCTCTTTAAGGGTTATGTATATATCAAACAAAAGTCCTCTATCACGAACAATAAAATTTATTCATATAACATTGTTCGTATTTTGCATTGACTGGCATGAGTAAAATTGGTAAACTTACAATGGTGATTAAAGAAAACATATAATATAAATATTTGTGGAGGTGCACTATGTCCTCAGTAGTAGTAGTTGGAACACAATGGGGCGATGAAGGGAAAGGAAAAATTACTGACTTTCTATCGCAAAATGCAGAGGTAGTTGCCAGATATCAAGGTGGTAACAACGCTGGACATACAATTAAGTTTGATGACGTTACGTATAAATTACATTTGATTCCATCCGGAATTTTTTTCGATGATAAAATTTGCGTGCTTGGTAATGGAATGGTAATTGATCCAAAAGCATTCGTAGAAGAGGTTGCATATTTACATGAACGCAATGTATCAACAGATAACCTGCGTATCAGTAACCGTGCACACGTTATCCTACCATATCATTTAAAACTAGATATTTTACAAGAAGAAGAAAAAGGAATAAACAAAATCGGGACAACGAAGAAAGGAATTGGTCCTGCTTACATGGATAAAGCGGCACGTATGGGAATTCGAATTGCCGACTTGATGGACAAGGATGCCTTCCGTGAAAAGCTAGAACAAAACCTTAAAGAGAAGAACCGTTTATTTGAAAAAGTATATGAAGTAGATCCAATCCAAGTGGAAGAAATTCTTGAAGAATATTACGAGTATGGACAGCAAATGGCTAAGTACGTTTGTGATACATCCGTAGTACTTAATGACGCACTTGATGAAGGTCGCAGAGTATTATTTGAAGGTGCACAAGGTGTCATGCTGGATATTGACCAAGGAACCTATCCATTTGTAACTTCCTCCAATCCAATTGCTGGTGGAGTAACAATTGGTTCTGGTGTTGGTCCAACTAAAATTAACCATGTTGTCGGCGTATCCAAAGCCTATACAACGCGTGTTGGTGATGGCCCATTCCCTACAGAGCTACATGACGAAGTTGGTAACCAAATCAGGGAAGTTGGTCGTGAATATGGTACAACAACAGGCAGACCACGTCGTGTTGGCTGGTTTGATAGTGTCGTTGTTCGCCATGCGCGTCGTGTCAGTGGTATCACAGATTTATCGCTAAATTCACTTGATGTCCTGACAGGAATCGAAACATTGAAGATTTGTGTAGCATACCGCTATAAAGGGGAAGTTATTAACGAATTCCCTGCAAGTCTTGTGGCACTTGCCGAATGTGAACCAGTCTATGAAGAAATGCCAGGCTGGTCTGAAGATATTACGGGCGTTAAAAGCTTACATGAACTACCAGAAAATGCACGTCATTATCTAGAGCGTATCTCCCAACTAACAGAAATTCCGCTTTCTGTGTTCTCTGTTGGGCCTGACCGCAGTCAGACAAATGTGGTACGGAGTGTATATAGCTAAGTAAGGAATGGAGAGTCAGCCATGAAGGAAGAAGTACCTTAATAGGTCCTTCCTTTATGGCTGTCTTTTTGCATTTCATTTTTATAATAAGCACTTTGTGTTTAGAAGAAGGAAATCAACCAGTTCACTAATAGGCGGGTAAAGACATTTGCCCCAAAGTACGGTAGAATAGAAGTAAGTGTTTTAATAAAGATGGCGAGCGGAAAGTGTAATTTCGTGATGTCGCCACCAGCCGCCATTGCATTAATATGGCGCTGGTTTAAAACCGAACTTTTTGAACAACCTCAAGTAAGTATGTGAAAAAAAAGGATGTGGCAAAGATGAGTCAAAAGATTTTAGTAGTTGATGATGAACAGCCAATTGCAGATATATTAAAGTTCAACCTTGAAAAAGAAGGCTATGATGTCGTACTTGCACATGATGGCGATGAAGCCATACAAGTAGCAGAAGCGGAAAAGCCTGATTTAATATTATTGGATATTATGCTACCAAATAAAGATGGGAATGAAGTGTGCCGAGAAATCCGAAAAACACAGATGATGCCAATCATTATGCTAACAGCAAAAGACTCCGAGATCGATAAAGTCCTTGGATTGGAACTAGGAGCAGATGATTATGTTACGAAGCCATTTAGTAACAGGGAAGTAATTGCCCGAGTAAAGGCAAATCTGCGTAGACAACAAGCGGCACCTGACGATACAGTGAAAGCAACGAAGGATATTGTGATCGGTAAACTGGTGATACATCCAGATGCCTATGTTGTATCAAGAGATGGGGAACAAATTGAGCTTACCCATCGTGAATTTGAGCTGCTTCATTATCTGGCCCGCCATATCGGGCAGGTGATGACAAGAGAGCATTTACTGGAGACGGTATGGGGATATGATTATTTTGGTGACGTGCGAACAGTAGATGTTACGGTGCGTCGACTTCGTGAAAAAATTGAGGAGAATCCAAGCAATCCGATCTGGATTGTAACCCGAAGAGGTGTTGGATATTATTTACGCAGTCCTGAGCAGGAGTAATGTGGAATGAATAAAGTTGGTTTCTTTCGTTCGATACAGATAAAGTTCATTATCATCTATATTCTGTTGCTTTTAATAGCGATCCAGGTGATTGGCTCTTTTTTTACAACGGAGTTGGAGAATCAGCTGGTTAAAACGTATAAAGACTCCATTAATGACCGTGTTAATCTGATCTCTCATAATCTTGAACAGGCATTAAACAGGGTGCCGTCCGGAGCTGAGGATGAGGTAACACCTGAGGAGGAAGTTCGCGGTATTATTTCCGAAGTAGCCTCAGAGGATAATATAAAGCTTCAGGTTATTACCAACCAAAGCAGAATTATGGCAACGAACGATTATCAGAGTCAAAGCGATGTAGGAAAGAAAATATCAAACGAACTCGTTCAGAGTGTACTTACGCAAGGCGGAACCACGGAAATAAAGGAGATGCAGGATAGAGAGACGAAAGACCAGTTATACGTGATTGTAAAACCTCTTTATAAAGAAGGGGAGGAAAACGTGACGGTCGGATGGCTCTATGTTGTAGCGAATATACAAAGGGTTTATGACCAGCTCGATAACATTAACGATATTTTCCTTAAGGGTTCCCTTCTTGCTATCGCGGTATCGGCTTTTATTGGTATTTTAGTAGCTCGGACTATTACTAAACCGATTAAAGAAATGCGTCGTCAAGCACAGTTAATGGCACGGGGAGATTTTACCCAAAAGGTAAATGTATATGGAAGAGATGAAATTGGGCATCTTGCCGATACCTTTAATGATTTGAACAGTAGGTTAAAACATTCCTACGCCACCATTGAAGAGGAACGAAGAAAGCTTAGTTCGGTACTCTCGAACATGTCCGATGGTGTCATTGCAACAGATAATGCTGGAGCAGTTACGTTGATGAATGAGGCAGCTGGCAGGTTAATCGGTCATGATCCAGACGATATTATCGGGGAGCTACTCATTGATGTATTACAGCTTGAAGATAAGATCGTCGATATAACGGAGTTACAGGAAAGTGGCTCGATGATCATTGATTTTAGTAGTGAAGAAGAAGAGTTTCTTGTTAAGGCGAATTTCTCCACTGTTGCGGATGACGAAGAGGAGATAACTGGTTTTATCACCGTTATAAGCGATGTCACCGAACAGGAGAAGGTAGAACAAGAACGTAGGGATTTTGTTTCCAATGTATCACATGAGCTTAGAACCCCATTAACGACAATGCGGAGCTATTTAGAAGCATTAACGGATGGAGCTTGGAAGGATAAGGAGATTGCGCCTAAGTTCCTTGATGTAGCGCAAAATGAAACAGACCGTATGATCCGTATGGTTAATGATCTACTGCAGTTATCTAAAATGGATGCAAAAGAGTATCCACTTCAAAAGGAACGGACGGAATTTGTCAGCTATTTCCATCACATTATTGACCGCTTTGAGATGAATACGCCAGAACATATTACGTTACATCGTGACTTGCCTCGAGGTAAGTATCTTGTTTGGCTTGATAAGGATAAAATGACGCAGGTACTTGATAATATCATTTCTAATGCCATTAAGTATTCTCCTGAAGGTGGAACCATTCAGCTTAAGGTTGAAAACAACCGTCATCACATCCTGGTTAGCATTCAAGATCAGGGGATGGGAATCGCGTATGATAAGCTAGAAAAAATCTTCGAACGTTTTTACAGAGCGGATAAGGCGCGCACACGAAAACTTGGTGGAACAGGCTTAGGATTAGCTATAGCCAAGGAGCTAGTTGAAGTACACCACGGGAAAATTTGGGCGAAAAGTGTAGAAGGGAAAGGAACGACTATTTTCTTTACACTACCACTTATGAACAAGAAGTGGAGGGGTGAGCGATGAGAATGGAGACGACTAAATCGTTTTTATTAATTATACTAATTGGTGTGAGCTTATTGCTGACCTTTGGCCTATGGACCTACCAGCCCTCAGAAGGCGATGCTTCTTTGGGCGATGAAGATACCGTTACCGGTGACCTTGGGGGAACAGAGGAAACAATTAAAACCATTGTTGAGCCGCAGTCCCTCGTTTTTCATTCACAAGGGGAACACTACGGATTTCCCTCCCCTCAGTTGGAGCGAGAATTCTATGAAGAGGTCCAAAGGTGGAAGATGAGTAATTTTCGGGAGAAACAAAATATAAGTGGGTTGGAACCTGAAATGGAAATGGAGTTCTCCGATGCCTTGCCTATGACGCTTGCAAACATTCTATTTAATTTAGATCAACCTGCGGAAAGCCTGCCGAACTGGTCATTTAATCGTGTTCTGATCGATTACGAAGAGAATAGTTCATTATTAGAGGTGACCTTTGTTTCGGTAGATCAACAACGCCAAGCAAGTGCGGTTATTAATGATGCAAGCAGTTTTGAATTATTTCAATCTAAGCTTATTGATAAAGAGGATTTAATACAATATATCCATTTATCAGAAGGAGCAGGTAACGTTTATTTGCCTAGTCAAGCGGAAGATATGACCAACTATTCGCTTTCCGTTGTACCTCTTAATGAACAAATGCTAGTTAACTCTTTATTCCGGGATCCAACCATGGTGAGTCGTTCCCTGACTCCATTAGGACAACCCTATTTCAGTGATGCTGTACGAGAATTAAAAGTTGTAGATAATGGACGGGCTGTCAGTTTTATTAACCCAAACTCGGCGGAAGGGATACCAGCCCAAAGGCATGAACTGCTTCAAAGTAGTATGGGTAGCATTTCCGACCATGGTGGTTGGACAGATGACTACAAGCTGCTTTCGATAGATAGACGTGCTGGAATCGTTCGTTATCAAATGTTCTATGCAGATTATCCTGTCTTTGATAAGCCATCGGTAACTACGCAACTTACAAGGATCGAACAGGAATTCAAAAATGGAACCCTTGTCGGTTATCAGCGCCCACTGTTTCGAGTAACTTCTGAAATTGCTCCAGATCCAGAGCCTGCAAACCTCGACACAGGAGAGGAAATATTGACCTATTTACGGAACGACAAAGAAATTTCTTTAGAAAATATTGAAGCTATTCGCCTTGGTTATCAACTTACTTACAATGATGACGATAATGCTAACTTCCTAAGTCTAGAAGCTAAATGGTACATGAACTATAAAGGTTCCTGGAAGCCGGTAAGGGAGGAGAACAAGGATGCAATGGAGTCAAATTAAAACCCTATTTATCCTCTGTTTTCTCGTGTTGGATATTTATTTACTTGTACAATTTATCGATAAGCAGGACAGAGCAGCTCAAGAGCAGTATCCAGGAGGAGAAGACCTCACACTTCAAGAAGAATTGGAGAGAGAGGAGATCACTCTCGGAGATATTGATGTAGGTGTAGAGAAAGATTCTTCTATCTCTGTTTTACCAATGGAATATACCGATAAGCAAGTAGGAGAAATCGAAAGCTTGGAAAACCAGGAAGCAGTATTAAACACAGAAGATCTTATCGTTGGCCATATGGATGAGCCAGTACCCATAGCCGAGGACGCAGGCGGTGAGGAAATTAGTAATATAATTAGTAATTTTATATACCAATTCGATAGTTATCAGTTTTGGAAATGGGATAAAGACTTGAATGTTCTCATTTTCTTCCAGGAGAAAGAAAACCAGCCCATCTATTACAACCAGAGCGCCCTTTTACTTGTCTATTTAAATGAAGACAATGAGATGGAGTATTATACCCAATCCATGCTTGGAGTGGCAGAAAGTAAAAACGACGATAGTAAGCGAACGCTCATCCAGCCAATTCAAGCAATTGGCACGTTGTATAATAATAACGAATTAGTTTCTAAAGACACGGTAGATGTTGATTATGGCTACCATACATGGATTTCGTCTCTTGAGAATGGAAAGCAGGTTTTCGCGCCGACTTATAAGGTATCTGTGAACGATGAGCGGGATTACTTTGTAAACGCCATTGAGGGACAAGTATTTTCCAACTCTGATGAAAGCTTTACGCGGGATATGGTAAGGGAGAATTTAGGTGATATTCAGCTTATCCCACAGGATGTTGACTGGAAAGAGGATATGATTAACAAACTTAGAACTTTGACACAAACAGAAACGGAAACAGAAACAAATCGGAGTGAATAACCATGACATTACGTTTTAGTGTGCTTGCATCCGGAAGCACAGGAAATGCGTTTTATATAGAATCCGACAAGGAAAGACTACTTGTGGATGCAGGATTGAGCGGAAAACAGATGGATCATCTTTTTAGTGAGATTAACATCGATCCTTCCACACTTACAGGCATTCTTGTCACACATGAGCATAGTGACCATATTAAAGGGCTCGGCATCATGGCCAGAAAGTACAACCTACCTATTTTTGCTAATGAAAAAACGTGGAATGCGATGGAGCGCAGTATTGGCAAGATTGGATTAGATCAGAAGTTTTACTTTAATATGGAGCAAGTGAAGACGTTTCAGGATTTGGATGTAGAATCCTTTGGCGTCTCACACGATGCGGCGGAACCAATGTTTTATACCTTCCATCATGAGGGGAAAAAGGTGGCACTAGTCACAGACCTGGGCTATGTATCTGAACGGATTAAAAAGACAGTAGAGGATGCAGATGCCTATATTTTTGAAGCAAATCATGATGTAGGGATGCTACGAATGGGGCGCTACCCTTGGAATGTAAAAAGGAGAATACTCGGGGACTCAGGCCACGTCTCCAATGAGGATTGTGGATTGGCCCTTACCGATATTATAAGTAACCGAACGAAGCGAATATATCTTGCCCATCTAAGTCTTGATAATAATATGAAAGACCTTGCTCGCATGTCAGTAGACAGTGTTTTACAGGAAAGAGGCATTACGCTTGATCTGCATGATACAGACCCTAAAGCACCGACACCTTTATACGAAGTTGTATAACATTTTTTGTTTATAATATTAGCGGTTAAGGAATACTATACTAGAGTGTTTAGACTTATTTCGGATAGAAGGGGATAAAGTTAGTTATGGGATATTACGATCAGAACTACCCACCAAACCCTCATCGCCGCCGGAAAAATAGAGGTTGGCTTGTTCCGGCATTACTTGGTGTCATAATTGGTATTTTATTAGTAGTTGTCGCATTGCCGGCATTGCAAGAGAATAATGTGCTCCCAGGTAATACATCAGAACAGAACCAACTAGAAAGCTCCAGTATGAATGAGGGCTCCCAAGGGTCAAGTAACGCAGTAAACGTAGATGTCTCTACCCAGGTTACAGATGTAGTAGAACAAGTAACCCCTGCAGTAGTAGGCGTAATTAATATTCAACAGCAGGGTGACTTTTGGCAACAACAGGAGTCAAATGAAGCTGGAGAAGGATCAGGTGTTATTTACAAAAACGAAGATGGTACCGCCTATGTCGTGACAAACCATCACGTTATCGAAGGTGCAGATAGCGTTGAAGTGGTACTATATGATGAGACACATTTAGAAGCTGAGATTATAGGCAGTGATGTGTTCTCTGATTTAGCTGTTTTAAGAATGGATGGAGAACAGGTTGAGCAGACAATTGAACTAGGTTCTTCTGCAAATGTAAAAGTAGGCGAGCCTGCCATTGCAATCGGAAACCCGCTCGGCCTCATGTTTTCAAGCTCTGTAACCCAAGGTGTTATTAGCGGGACAGAGCGTACGATTCCTCAAGATTTCAATCAGGACGGTCGTGCAGACTGGCAAGCTGAAGTAATTCAAACAGATGCGGCCATCAATCCTGGAAATAGTGGTGGAGCGTTAATCAATATTAATGGGCAATTGATTGGAATTAACTCCATGAAAATTAACCAGACTGCCGTAGAAGGAATAGGCTTTGCCATTCCAATTGATTCAGCCCTACCAATTGTGGAAGAGCTGGAAACAACGGGCGAAGTTACCAGACCATTTTTAGGTGTAGAAATCTACTCTTTGGATGAGGTACCACAGGCTGAATGGAAAGGTACCCTTAATCTGCCTAATGAAGTCGAGGGTGGGGTGTATGTTTGGAGTGTAGAGCCGTTATCTCCGGCTGACCAAGCAGGCTTAAAACGGTTAGATGTCATTACAGAATTGGATGGCAATCCTGTGATGAATATGATCGACCTTCGTAAAATTCTTTATCAGGAAAAAGAAATAGGAGATGAAATCACTGTCACCTATTACCGTGAAGGCGAAAAAAAGGAAACTACCTTAGTATTAGGAACCCAACAGTAATGAGAAAAGCTATCCTGCACCAAAAAGAGGATAGCTTTTCCAATTTATCCACAGAAATAAGTGGGTTATACACAGTTAGTGGATAATTATTTTGCCAAAATCAATATATGGTATAGAAAGAATGTTCGGCAACAAAATAACTACGAACATTTGTGCATATGTGCATAACTTTGTGGATAAAGTTAGTTTTTCCACATAGATTAGACAGGTTATCCACCACTTTTCAACAGAAAAGGTTCATACGCTTGTTTATAACTATTATCAGAGTACTATTTTCCCTCTAACATGTTGCCAAACTAGGAGTAAAAGAATAAGCATGACAATATCGAGTCTCGCCGCAAAGGCAAAGGAGAGTACCCCTTCATTAAAAAGGGTGGGTAGCTTTGAGAAATATAGTGCACCAAGCATGATGAGCAGTAATGGTGGGACAGCAAGATGAATATAGAGCCTCCCTGCAATAAGAATGCCACAACCAAGCTCAACGACTGCTACTAAAAATAGTGTTGCCTCAGGAAAAGGTAAACCCATGCTGGCAAACATCCCTCTAAAATCACTATCCACAAGCTTCATCATTCCTGAAATAATAAAGACAAAGCCAATTGCATAACAGATCCACGTATACGTTGGCATAGATAATTTCAACTTCATTTAATTCACCCCCAATATTTCTACATCCCATATGTAACTATATGCAAGTAACTGGACAACCTTGCCAAGCAATTAATAAAGTGAAACTTCAATCAGTGGGAGTTTTCGCTCTTCGACTAATTGTTAGTTGAACGAATCGGGGTGTTAGCGTCCGTTTACTATCACTAAAAACTCACTGTTTCTTTTCATGTTTTGAAGTGGGAGTCTTACGGAGGATAAATAAGAAAAGTTGGGAGAGTCCCTTTAAAAACGGTCATGCCTTAGCTCCTTCCCTTGCCAAGCCTTGTAATTAACCTTATAATTTCTTTTAGACTGTAAAAAAGGAAGTGAAGCAATGCTAAAGCGATTTTTCTCTTACTATAAACCGCATCGACGGTTATTTATAATTGATTTTGCCTCTGCTTTTTTCGTTGCCATTCTGGAGTTAGCGTTTCCGGTTGCGGTGCAACGATTTATAGATGTATTATTACCAAAGGGAGATTGGAATGTAATTGTAACCGTGAGTATCTTGCTCTTATTGGTATACATCATTAGTACCCTCATGCAATTTGTAGTGGTTTATTTGGGGCATAAGCTCGGTATTAATATTGAAACAGATATGCGTCGTGACCTATTCCACCACGTGCAAAGGCAATCATTCCGCTTTTTTGATAATACGAAAACAGGGCATATTATGAGTAGAATAACCAATGACCTCTTTGATATCGGGGAACTTGCCCATCATGGACCAGAGGATTTCTTTATTTCCATCATGACCTTTATTGGTGCGTTTCTCATCATGTTTACAATTAATGTGAAGCTAGCACTCATCATTCTAATCGCTGTGCCTATTCTTATTTTCTTGATTACGTTAAGCAATATTAAAATGAATAAGGCATGGAAGCGAATGTACGAGGAAATCGCTGGAGTAAATGCACGCGTAGAAGATGCCGTATCAGGTGTGCGTGTCGTACAATCATTTACAAATGAAAAGTTTGAAATGGAGCGTTTCTCTAAGGATAATAACAACTTCCGTATTGCCAAAATTGGTGCCTATAAAGTAATGGCATTTGTGCATTCCAATATTTATATGATGATGCGCCTGATTACTTTGCTTGTTCTTGTGGTCGGTGCTTGGTTAACTTATCAAAATGAACTGCAGTACGGGGAACTTGTCAGCTTTGTATTGTTTGTAAATGTGCTGTTTAATCCAATCCAAAAAATCACGGCATTACTGGAACTATATCCAAAAGGAATGGCCGGCTTTAAACGGTTTATGGACCTGATGGATGTTGAGCCGGATGTGGATAACAAGCCAGATGCGAAAAAAGTAGAAGACCTAAAAGGGAATATCGCTTTTCATGACGTTACGTTCGCTTATGAAAAGACACAGCGTCCTGTTTTAAATGAATTGAGTTTTTCCATTAACGCAGGGGAAACCATTGCTTTTGTCGGGCCATCTGGTGCTGGTAAGACAACAATTTGTTCGCTTATTCCGCGTTTCTACGATGTGGACCAAGGTGGTATTACCATTGATGGGTTAGACCTTCGTGACATGACGAAGGAGTCGCTACGTGCACAGATTGGTATTGTGCAGCAGGATGTCTTCCTCTTCACAGGAACGTTAAGAGAAAACATCGCTTACGGAAAACTTGATGCTACAAATGAAGAAATAGAAAAAGCTGCCCGCCAAGCACATATGGAGGAATTTATTAAGGAATTACCTGATGGTTATGAAACACAGGTAGGCGAGCGTGGATTGAAATTATCAGGTGGTCAAAAGCAACGGATTGCCATCGCCAGAATGTTCCTGAAAAATCCGCCAATCCTAATTCTTGATGAAGCAACCTCTGCATTGGATACAGAAACCGAAACCATTATTCAAAAGGCATTAACAGAGCTTGCGAAGGATCGCACCACGTTGATCATTGCGCATAGACTGGCAACGATCAAAAATGCCGACCGAATTATGGTTGTAACAAAAGAAGGAATTGAAGAAGAAGGAAGCCATGAAGAACTATTAAAACGAGATGGTATTTTCGCCCATTTGCATAAAGTGCAGATGAGGTAAAAAGAAAGGCGTTTAAGCTAAAGAGTTTAGACGCCTTTTTTGGTATGTAGTTTGTAAAAAATGGCGATAAGTGAACTAGCATACGCGCAACGTTTCACATGAAACATCTTTTATAATAAAACTGCACTTTATATTTTTTAGGAGAGTTTTTTAAATGCCTGCACCATTTCTTCAAAGGCTTCTGCTTCCTCAAGAAAGGGATTATGATTGCTTTCATGAAAACAATAAAAAGAAGAATGTTGTAATTGCTTGTGGATTTCTTCTGAAAAGACAAAAGGACATTGTGCGTCATGCTTTCCGCAATAGATTATGGCAGGGACCTTTACGTTTTTCAATTCTTCTCTGATATCATAATCTGGTAATTCTTCATAAGAGTAATAATCAAGCCGTTTTTGTACCACACTCCCACTACTTGGTTTCGAAAAGTAACTATCATAATTCTGCGGTCGGTATAAGGACATTTCTAACCATTCTCTGGCTACAGCCCTTCGCTCTTGTATATTATTAGAAGTGTTTAATACAGAAAAGATCTCTTTTAATCTTTTGTTATGGGGGTTTTTCCTAGAGTAAATACTTCCTTCGTGGTTCATATATTCATAAGATGCTGTAGCGCCTCCTGCTATTACCTTGGTTAAGGAATTAGGAAAATGAATCGCATACTTTAAAGCCAGCATTCCGCCTGTAGAGTGACCTCCAAAAGCCCATCTCTGAAATCCCAGCTCTTCGCGGATGGCCTCTAAATCTTTTACGCTCTCCAACATGCTTAATTCTTCGTCACTGCTTACTGTGCTAGAATTACCTGCATTTTTTAGATTTACCAAATATACTTGAAAGTGTTCAGTGAATGGGTCAGCAAAATAATAGCCTTTTTCATTAAATTGGCTGTACAGATGGGTAATACAGATCGGTTCCCCCTTTCCCTTAACAAAGTATTCAAAGGTGCCGCGCTTTGTATGAAGTAGTTCTTTTTTCCACATTAATATCCCCCACTTCTTTAACTCATTAATTTATTTTCTTACAGAGATAAACCATTTTCGAAGCATTAGATGTCAAAGGTGATTCATTCCAGTCCTGGTATACCCCTTCAATGGTAAAGCCGTGCTTTTCAAGTAGTCGTTCCATCTCTAACGGAAAGACGAAGCGTAGATCAATTACAGAGCGTTTCTCATCTTGTAGTTTCCCATTCGCATCAAAAAATCTTCTTATGGTGATATTATGTTGGACCTGATTGAGTGCATCGTATTCACTGATGTAGGAGACGTGGACAGAAAGCTTTCCATCTTTATAAGAAAACCCTGGCTCTTCATCATTCGTGGAGACTAGTTCCTCTTCACCTGGAAAACGAGTGTTAAAAAGAAAGCGACCTCCCTTAACAAGATGGCGTTGGATTGATTCTAATAGTTTATCCTGCGCTTCATTGGTAAGGAAATGTTGAAAGGAATTTCCAACCATGAAAATAAAGTCGCTTTTTAAACCAAGCTCCAATTTTGTGCAATCCTGTTCAATAAAGCCTATATCAAGCTTTTCAGCCACTGCCTTTTCTCTTGCTCGTCTTAGCATACCACGATGTAAATCCACTCCTACTATGCTGTTTCCTGCTTTTGCTAAGGGTATGGTCGCCCTTCCTGTACCACAGGCTAAATCTACAATTGGACCTGTAGCCTTGTCTGCCGATTTTGTTAAATAGGAAATATCCTCATCATAGGCAACGTGTTCCTTATCATATTGAATGGGATCCTGATATTCTTCTAAATTTTCTATGGTCATCGGTGTTCCCCTAGTTTTAAATTTTCTGTTTAATGAGATAGTTAAAGTTTATCATTATAAGCAGTACAAGTATAATAGAAATGCCAACATTAAGATGGCACCAGTCACGAGATAATGCCTAGGATTGTTTTTCCCATAGAGAATCAAACCATTAATAATCCGTGAGATGAAAACAAGTACAACAGTTGAAATAAAAACTATAGGTGAAACGGACGTAAGCCATGACATAATCCCTGTAATAAGGAAGCAAACATGGCTAAAGGTGAAGAAAAATAGAGAAAGCTTTTTACCTCTTATCAGAGACTGATTTTTAAGCAGGTAGCCTACTACTCCAATTAAGCTAATAAGACCAAATAGCGTCATTATGATTCCGTGTAACATGTTGATTCCCCCTTGAACTGTTTGATAAAGCATACAAGGTGGGGTCGACCCCATGTAAAGAGGGATTTAAAGAGAAAGGAAGAGAAGGATGAGAATTGGCCAATTTATAAAAGAGGCAAGCACGACCAAGCATACGGTAAGACACTATGAAGATCTCCACTTATTAAAACCAAGCATTATGAATAGCCGGAGAGATTACGGAAAAAAAGAGCTAGAAGATTTTATGGCAATCAAAGAATTGCAGGAATTGGGTTTATCTTTGAAGGAAATACAAGCTATCTTTCAAGTGAAAAAGAACATGGGGTGCGGATCCCCTGAATTAGTTACTGAAGTTCTAAAATCGTTGCAGGATAAAGAGAAAATTCTATTGGAGGAAGAGAAGAAACTCCGCATTAAAAGAGAAAAGATAACCGCATTATATAAAGGGTTATCTTTTGATAAAGTGAAACTTCAATCAGTGGGGGTTTTCCATTCTTCCCCCACTGATTGTTAGTTGAACGAATCGGGTTGTTAGCGTCCGTTTACTCCCACTAAAAACTTACCGTTTTAATTTATGTTTTGAAGTGCGAGTCTTACGGACGGTTGCACTGCGATAAATAAACTTAAGTTTACGCCTTTACACGAGGTCGGTATCTCTATCATGGGAAAGCATACCTCTCATCCGAATTATTTTTCCATCAAATTCTATTTTTATAGCCTCCATACCACTTTTGCGGTAAAAGTTTATGGCAGCAGTATTCGAGGGAGAAACTCTTAGTTCATAGCTAGCCACATTGTATTGAAGAAAAAACTGTTTTGCATATTGGTACAATTCCAAGCCCTTCCCTTGACCGCGTTTTTCAGGCACAAGGTAAAGTAAATGGATATACCCAATGGACTCCCCGTTGTATTCTTTAATGGATAATTCAAGTTGTCCAATATACGCATCATTTTCACGAACCAACATAAACCCAGCGGGGAATGCATGCTTCTTTTCTTCTAACCAACGCAAGTAATCCTCTTCATCACCAAAGCCTGAAGTATCACCAAAACTAACTCTAAAGGAGTCTTTACGAAATGCAATGACTTTGGCTTGGTGCTTCATTACATCAATCGCCTCAAATGTTAGCATGTCATCCCCCTTTAAAATTTGATTTAAAACTAACAGTACAAAATCTGCTGCGTTACCTTAAAGGTCTTCACTTAAATGCTCGACCTGATTGTAGTTCAGCACTTCCCACTTCTCTTGTTTATAGTGGATGTTATTAATACAAGCGTTCATTAGCCTTGTTTTCCCAGCACCGATTTCTCCACCAGAGACAGTTGCTAAAATAGCATTTATTACCGCACCGTGGGCAACAATAAGAACGCGCTTATCGGGATATTTCTTCAGAACATCATCCACTCCGCTCATCACACGTTTGATGAAGTCTTCTGGTTCTTCACGATTTGGATAGGCTTTATCAGGATATTGAGTCGTTCTTTCCTCCATTGTCAGTCCTTCCGCGTCACCAAAAGAGCATTCTGCAAAATTGCTCATTTCCTCGTATGGGAGCTGTAGAGAAGCATTAATAATTTCAGCTGTGCGTTTGGCCCGTTTCATAGGGCTTGCTACCATAACATCATAATCCTCTGCATTAAGATAGGCTGCGCTTTTTTCAGCCTGACGAATCCCTGTTTCGTTTAGCGGGATATCTGTACTCCCTTGTAGCTTTCCTTTTAAATTCCAGTCTGTTTCACCGTGTCGTATAAGGCAAATTGTCGTCATTCCCATAACCCCCTGTTTGTTTGCATTATGTATATTAATAAAATAATAACAGATTTCGCTCTATCTGCGGGCGGTCAGCTGAATAAATCTGTCCCAATGTCACAACCTAGAGCTAAAAGGAGTGTGCGTTATGCAAAATTTACTTATAGCAATAAGCCTAGGTTTATCCACCTTTATCGGACAAGCTTTACCAACAGCGGATACGGAACCTCAACAAGAACGAGAGCAAGTCCCTTCCTATGCTAAGTGGGGAAAGCTTGCCATGAAAGAAACGAAGGCCAAATACCCTCAAGCAGACATTATCGATTATCTACATGAAGGCAGCAAAGAAAACGCCAACTCTGAGGTTGAAATTTTTAAATTATGGTTAAAGCAAGATCAAAAAGAATTTGGTGTCTATGTAAATATTGAATTTCATCCAGAAACGGAAGAAGTTATCTCCGTTACATTTAAAGAAACAGATCGATAGCAACAGGTATCGCGTGGAAGATGCTCAAGGTCGCGTGCAAACTCCACCCTAGAGCGCCACACAAAGGAAGAGCCACATTCGCCCTCTTCCTTTTTTCTTAATCGACAATAATTGCCCCGTTGGTAGATGAGGAATAAATTAGCTCCATATATACATAAGCCAAAAGCCACAATCCGCTCTTTGCCTTGCTCCCATTTCTAGGAAATTCCGCTTGTATTGTATGCTCATCTCCCCTTTTTCATTGAATCAGCTGCTTTGCAAAATTTGTTATTGGGCATTTCTATTTATTTTTCAATTCTATTAAACTAGCAATTTCATCTAAATGAATCCTATGTATGAGTAAAAGGGTTTTTCCAATGCTGGTTGTAAAATTTATCCATGCTGAATACCTATAAGCTTTTAAATGGTCACTAGTACTTCCTGTTCATTTTTGTAAAAGCATAAAATCGTCAACAAGCTTCGACACATCTAGTAGATGGGCGTACCTATAATAGAGTTACAAGAATAGCAGGCAGGCATCAAGGTGATTCCAAGAGATAATGGAGGTGAAGGATCACTGTAAGCGGTCATGCAGGGATGCGGTAGACAAAAAACGAAGGGGAGGAACGGGTATGAAACTGAAAAAGCAGTTGAGTTTGGCACTAGCATCAAGTGTATTAGGGGTGGCACTGATTAGTGGAGGCACCTATGCCTATTTTAGTGATCAGGAGGTGTCGAGTAATTCGTTTGCTGCAGGCACATTGGATTTATCCATGAATGAAACGGCGTTAATAGAATTGGAGAATCTTAAGCCTGGTGATACGATGATGCGAGAATTCAACTTAGAAAATGACGGAAGCTTAAAGATTGAAAATGTCTTTTTAGAAACCGCCTACTCTGTAAATGACATAGAGAACAACAATACAGAGGATTATGGCAAGCATATAAAAGTTAATTTCCTTTGGAATTGGGATCAGGAAAGTGAGCCTGTGTTTGAAACAACCTTATATGATTTACAGCAAATGGACCCAGATGTCGTGAAGCGGGATATATGGGATCCATTGTGGGAGCAAAAAGGTGGGTTGGATTCAGAGGAATCGCATGATTTCTGGGTTGAATTTGAATTTGTTGATAATGACGCAGACCAGAACATGTACCAGGGAGACGCACTCTCATTGGAATGGACCTTTAACGCGACACAGGGAGATGGAGAGGAAAAATAACGAATAAATCCAAAGGAAGGAATGAGGGGAATGAAATTACGCCAAAAAATTGGCTTTTCTACCATAGTACTGTCGCTATCAATAGGGATTGTTACACATGGAACAACCGTTTCTGCAGAGGAGGACAACATAAAATTAAACGACACCTACAATACACCATCTTATATTGTGGAAAAGTGGGATGCGCCAGGAGGAATGACCAAGCAGGAGATTGTCCGAGCTTACTTTTCCCAGAATAAAGGAGACTTCCAACTACAAAATAATAAAGATGTAGACTTTGATATTGTAGAGGAATTGAAGGATGACCAAACAGATAACTCCCATTTTAAAGTCCAGCAAACGTACAAAGGGATTCCTGTTTATGGAGCAGATCAAACTATAAAGTTAGATGAAAATAATAATGTAACCGCATACTTTGGAGAGGTGATTCCGGAGCTTGATAAGAAAAAGATAAACATGCAAGCAAACCTATCAAAATCTGATGCGATTAAGCTTGCAAAAAAGGAAATTGAGAAAAAGATTGGCAAAGTGAAAGACTATGACGGTCCGCTAGAGGTAGATCCTTATATTTATGAATATGACGATGCCTATTATTATACGTATCTCGTAACAGCATCGACCACCGAGCCCGCAGTAGGATTTTGGCATTATTTTATCGACGCAACGAATGGAAATGTTGTTGACTCCTATAATACTGCACATGATGTAACAGCCTTTGGTACAGGGGTTTTTGGAGATAGGAAAATGTTTGAGGCACAAGCCTATGAAGGGAAGTTTCGTCTGTTTGATGTGACCAGAGGAGATGGTGTGGTGACATATGACAATACAACAGGAACAAACCTTGATGTGTTTAGCATAAATAAAATGTTTAAAGATGGGTCGGCAGTAGATGCCCATGCCAATGCCCAAAAAACATATGACTATTACCAGGACACATTTGGTAGAGATTCCGTTGATGATAATGGGCAAATTCTCATTTCAGCAGTCCATGTGGGTAATAATTGGAATAACGCCTCCTGGAATGGTAGACAAATGTCATATGGCGATGGGGATGGCCTTAGATTTCACCCACTTGCTGCAGGGCTTGATGTAGCAGCACACGAGATGAGCCACGGCGTTGTCCAACATACTGCCAATTTAATTTATCGAGGTGAATCAGGAGCACTGAATGAGTCCTTTGCTGATATTTTTGGCGCAATGGTGGACCGAGATGACTGGCTTATTGGAGAAAATATTATGGCAGATGGCACGCTTGCACTAAGATCGATGGAGGACCCGACGGACCTAATTGAACGGAGAACGGAAGCACCGTATCCAGATCACTGGAGCAAAAGATATACAGGCACACTTGATAATGGTGGGGTTCATATTAATTCGAGTATTAATAACAAGGCAGCCTACCTAATTTCTGAAGGTGGAGAACACTTTGATGTAGCAGTGAATGGCATTGGTAGAGATAAAACCGAGCAAATCTACTACCGGGCACTATCACTCTATTTAACTCGCAGCTCTGATTTCAGCATGATGCGAGAAGCGGCAATACAGGCAGCTGGCGACCTTTATGGTAGCGACTCGGATGCAGTGGCAGCAGTTGAGCAGGCGTATAGTGCAGTAGGCGTTTACTAATAAAATGGCAATTCCAGCTATATAGAGAATATAGCTGGAATTGTTGTTGGTTGGTCCATTAAATAGGGAGGGGTTATGCATGAAGGTGGCAAAGTCGCTCGTACTGGCCGTTCTTATCATGATGCTTTTATCAACCACGGCACAAGCTGCATCGGAAGGGTTACCAGCCTTTCCTAGTCCGATAGATTCTCAGAATTGGACGCTGCCAGAAGATATGACGTGGGAAGACTATGAACCGGTTCCTGGGGTAGATTGGCGGAATTCGGAGGTGGAGCCGGAAAGAGTGCTGAAGGGAGCCCTCATCGTTGTTGACTTTCAAGACCGCGATTTTATCATAAGTCAAGAGGAGGGCTCTATGGAAGCTGGGAATCCGGTTGGAAATGGAAATATTCCTAGAGAGGATGTTGGGGAATATTGGGTGGACTTTCTCAATAAACCGCAGACACTGAATAACTATCGAACGATCAATGAATACTGGAGGGAAAATTCTTATGGAAAGTGGGCAGTAGAGCTGGAGGCTTTTGGCCCTTACCGAATGGATGGAAATGAGTTCCAGTATGGGTTGAACGAATTCGGACAGCAGGAAAATATGCCACCGGGTTATGAAGCAAAAAGTCTCCGTCCAGAGGCGATGAGCAAAGCAGAGGCAGATATGGAAGCATTTGGGGAGGAATTTGATTTCACTTTTATTTTGCACGCAGGGTACGATGAATCAGGCGTATGGCAAGAATTTGGTGAAATGATGTTTTTAAATGAAGAGGCAGTGACAGACGAATTCGGCCCACCTTTAGACTACGATATGCCAAATTGGGCACTGACAAGGTATGTGGACTGGACTTCGTGGGTCGCGGGAAAAAGTATTTGGTCTAGTGCCGATATTCGGAATGGCATATCTGTTCAAGGGGAAAATGACGGCATGGGTACGTTCGCTCATGAATTCGGTCATATTATGAATCTGCTGGATAATTATAACAATCCGTATGCCAATCCGGTTTCTCGTACGTATTCTGGTCCATGGGAATTAATGAGCAGAGGGAGTTTCAACGGGCCAGGAGGGCCGCATACACGTTGGATGGTCATGCCAACACTAGGCGGTTCTGCACCGTCTCATCATATGCTTCGAAATAAGATCAAACAAGGATTTCTATCAGAAGAGGATTATCTAAATGTCGATCGAGATGCATTGGCAGAGACTGGGCCGGTATTCGCTGATATTCTCGCACGTGCTGTACCAGAAGACAGTACAAGTGACGAGTCCGCAATACATGGCATTAATATTATGATGGAGGACCTTACACCGGCCAATTCCCTGGAAGATGATTGGCGGGCTGATATGCAACGCGGAGAGAAATGGTATGACAATTACACTGTGGAAGTAGTCGACCGTGTTGGAATGGATTCATTTACACCAGATTCTGGTGTACTGCTGGCGAAGACGAAGGATAGTGAATCTGCACCAAATATTTGGGTGATTGATTCCCATGAGGAAGACATTAATCAAAAGGATTTTACCAGACCTGATGGGACAGATGCAATGTATTCGAAGGGTGATTATCGTCAACTATCGGATGCCTTGTTTAAAGCAGGAACAGGAAATGATGTCGTTAGTGAATATGTAGATGAATATAACAGACTACACTTCTATATTCTTAATCATAATCGGGATACAGAAGACCCATTATCGTATAGGGTCGCGGTAAGACATCTGGATGGTGGGGGCGACTTTGCTCGCGGAGTCAAAACGGAAAGTGGCGAGCAAGAACAAGCGATCCCGGGAAAAGTAGCCAAACATTATTTCCAGGTTACCAATACAGGCGAAGCAACCGACCTTTTCCGTTTGCGAGCAGATATAGATGGCGGCTGGGAAACAATGCTGGAACAAGAAGTAATTGAAGTAGAATCAGGAGAAACGGTAAAGGTGCCAGTATATGTTGAAGTACCGGAAAATAAGAAGGAGGCTGTAGCACTGAGCTTTACAGCAACATCGGAAACGGACGCGAGTCAGGTCGAACAGGATGTGACGCTTCTATTGAGTAATCTCAGCGCTACAGGGTTAAAAGAACTTCTTAACCGCTATGAAGTGTTAGAGGATATCTCCAATGAGGAGACTTTGCGAGCATTACAAACCCATTTAACTGTTGTAGAGCGATTTGAGAAAAAGAAGGAATCTGAAAAAGTCATCAAACATATGGAAGGCTTTATGCAGCTTGTCACCCATCAGCGTGATCAGGGAAATATCACCGAGATATCTGCAGGTGCACTACTGGATTATAGTGATTACGTGATCGAGGAGTGGAAGTAAAAACAATGATTGATCTGGGGTAGAGGTAGACTGTCCCAGATCTTTTTTTATAATACTGAAAGTCGTGTAGAGATAGAACCCGTCTTTCTCTCTTCCTCAAAAAAATAACCACCTATATCAGATGGCAAATAAGCATGGTTATTTTTTCGCAACTTATTTAAAAGACTATCTATCTACTTTATTTCCATTTGTCTATGATTGTATTGGCATCAGCAGTTAGAACAAGGTACGCCTCGTCTGTAAGAAAGTTGTTGTTCTTTTGATTATCGAGTAGTTTTTTAAGATTTTCCAGATGCTTGATTACTTTATCGCCGCGCTCTTTTTTCTCAAACTGTTCGACTGATCGGATGTGAGCTTGTACTGCTCGGGATACACCTGGATTTGAGAATGCCCCATTATCCAAGTAATAGTCCACAATCTCTTTCATGTCCCCAGCATTTTCAGGGGATGTCCCCCCTTCGTAACCTAGTGCGCTATCTAGCGCCTTTTTACCACCAACAACAGGAAAGGAAATGGTACTTTCGCCAAGGGACACGTCAAATGTTGCCCGGTTGTTGTCAGGGATTAACCATCTGTCATCACTCGCTGCAATCACAATACCAATTCGATGCCCTTCTTTAAAAATATAATCCTCTGGCAATGCCTCCCATTCGAATGAATATGAATCGCCGGGAATTAGCGGATTAGACGTTGATAACGACTCCCAATTTTGGGCATCCATCCAACCGTGTGTTACGATCTCGTATGGGGCTTCCACAGTCGTCTTTTCTGTTTCCTTGTAGCAGGCATCATCGGATTCAGAGCTCTCTCCCCAGCAGGATTCAGATTCTAGTGTACGAATCCCCTCTCCACGGTCACGATGATCCACCCTCTCATCCACACCATAATCGACGACTAGTGCAGTTAAGTGTGTATTTTCTTTATCTACAATAGCGTCGAGTTTTAGCTCGGGGACCCCACTTAAGTGCACCTCATCCCCTAATTCCGGAGAGACAAATAGGAGCCTGTTTTCCTTTGATTGAAAGGCATCCTCAACCATTTGCTGTTCGGTTTGATAAGGATCATCTGTAAAGGACTGGGTGCTAGCATCTAATAATGGGCTTGTTAGCCATGTGCCTGGGAGGGTTTCCGAAGCTGGTGCAAAGCGCACATTGACGGCAGAAGCCTTTTCGTTAGGCCAAGCAGATTGAGTTTCCCACTCGTCAGCTGCCCGCTCGATGTCCACTGCTGGATCATCCATGATGCCATTATCAATATCAAGTAACCAATAATCAAACCATTGATGGAGGGTGTCTACCCATTCCGCTCTACGAAAATCAAACGGATCAACATGGCCAGTCTGTGTTAGCCAAAGCTTTCTCGGTACATCGTTCTCTGCTAGAGCTTCCCACCAATTAGAAAAATGATTCGCTTTAACGTTATAATCATTTATGCCATGAATGGCAAACACACTTGCCTCCACCTGATCGGCATTTTTCACAAAGTTACGCTCGTCCCAAAACGCATTATAATCACCGGTTTCGTCATCGGCTGCCAAGCGCATCTCTTCTCGGACAACAGCACAATCTTCTACACGCTCGCTGCTTGTTACAAGGCGTGATAGATTACCCGGACCATTTGTATAAAAAGGTGTACCTCCATAGCGGTAATAGTCATACCAGCTGCTGATAGCACCGATTGGCACAATTGTCTCTAAACCTTCCACACCAGATGCAGCAGCAGCGTTTGCTAAGGTTCCGTCATAGGACTTCCCAATCATACCTACTTTCCCTGTTGACCAATCAGCTTCAATTTCTTCACCAGCTTCATTCCACGCTTTTCCTTTACCGTTTAGCCAGTTTATCACGACATTCACACTTTCGGTCTCTTCTTCCCCTCCAGTTGGCGGACAGCCATCAGAGTTATTGGTTCCTACCATATCTACTTGTACAACCGCATAACCTCGTGGTACAAAGTAGTTGTCGTAGAATAGTGGAAACATTTCATTTACTCCATCGTTATCTGGGTCCTTGATTTCCGATTCATTTCCACGCCCAAGGCCTTCATAATATGGACTCGCATCCATAATGATAGGGACGCTTAAGTCATCTTCTGTTTCCAACGGACGAATAATGTCTACAGCGATTTTATCAAGTTCCCCATCTCGATCACTATCCATGGTGGATTCTACATAGATCGTTTCCGTAATTGCATCTTGATAAGAATAAATCGGTTCTGTCACCCCATTTTCCAGCTCGTATCCTTCCTTTTCCTGCGCGGTATCAGCCGCGCCATGTACGATTTCAGGAGTGGCTAGTGCAGACAAAACAGCAAGTGACAGGACAGCATGTACTACTTTTTTATTCGTTTTGCTAAACAATACATTCCCTCCTCTATTAATCTAGTATAAAAATAGCATGTAAGAAGGTAAGCTAGAAGAGGGAGAAGCACTATTTTTCAGATAATTTAGATTTTAAAATAGATAATTGGTTCTGATAAAAAGGAACGTCTTTAGAGAAGGTTTTCAAGTATATTTGTGGAATAATTATAAAGGAAGGAGAGATTAGACAGTGGATAAATTGCGACGTAACTCTTCAAAATAAATAAATTTTGAGGAGGAGAAGAAATGAACATAGCATTTCAAGATAGTAAAGACATAGACAAAGAACAGGTAATGAAATTATATAATGATGTGGGATGGTATGCGTATACGAAGGATGCAAGCACATTGAACAATGCACTGCGGGCATCGCTTGATGTAATCTCTGCATGGGATGGTGAGGAGTTAGTCGGCCTAATTCGTGTCGTAGGCGATGGGTTAACGATCCTCTATATCCAAGATATTTTGGTATTGAATGCTTATCAAAATCAAGGGGTTGCTACACAATTAATGGAGCAAGTGATGCAGAAGTATGAGCATGTGCGGCAGAAGGTCTTGTTAACAGAAGAGGCATCAGATGTGAGGCATTTTTATGAGAAAAATGGCTTCGCGTCCTGTGACAAGGGTTCATTGGTGGCTTTTGCAAAACTAGAAGGATAATAAAAAGTGCAGGGCGCCTTAAAGGATCCCTGCACTTTTCTTCATTTTTTAAAACTGTGTCTTAAGAAGAGGTCCAAGCGCCACCATTTACATGGATGGCCTGTCCTGTGATATAAGAACCTTCATCTGAAGCCAGTAGTACATATGGCATTGCGTGTTCAGATGGTTGTCCAGGTCGGCCCATTAACGTATCTTGTCCGAATCCTTCTACGCCATCTTCATCAAAGGAAGATGGAATAAGTGGTGTCCATACAGGGCCTGGTGCTACTGCATTGGCACGGATTCCTCTCTTCGCAAGGCTTTGGGCAATGCTTCGAGTAAATGCCGTGATAGCACCTTTAGTTGCGGAATAGTCCATAAAGATTGGGTTCCCACGATATGCGTTAATGGAAGAAGTACTGATAATAGAATCACCTTCCTGCATATGAGGTACTGCCGCTTTTGTTAAATAGAATTGGGAGAAGAAATTGACTTGGAATGTCTCTTCAAACTGTTCATCTGAGATATCCTCAAGATCTTCCCGAACAAATTGGATGGCTGCATTATTTACAAGAATGTTCAATTTGCCAAACTCATCGACTGTCTTTTGTACGAGATCTCTACAATGCGCGGCATTTTTAATATCGCCAGGAAGTAGCAGGCATTTTACACCTTCTGCTTCAACTGCTTTTTTCGTTACTTCTGCATCCTCATGCTCATCAAGATAAGAAATGGCAACATTTGCCCCTTCTTTCGCGTAAAGCATTGCTACAGCACGTCCGATCCCGCTGTCGCCACCTGTAATTAAGGCGCTTTTTCCTTTCAGTTTTTCTGAACCTTTATATTCTGTTGGCTGTGCCGGTAATGGGTTCATTTTTGACTCAATACCTGGTTGTCTCTCTTGTTTTTGTCTAGGGGTACTACCCTTTTGCATCTCTTTCGGATCCATAAGTGACATTACCTCCTTGATTAAATACGTTACTTTTTGCGTCACAATAGTCTATTCCACCCTATGGTGAGAAGAAAACATGAGATAGCGCTTACGATTAATATTAAAAAGATTCCCTTAAAAACACCTTTATCTACTGCCAAATTGAATTTGCGTAATCCCCGAAAAGAATGAGATTATTTCAAGTTATAATGATAGTCTTGTAAAAGTGGTAAAGTAGGATATACTTAATATAAAAAAATACCGCTTGGTGCTGTAACACCAAACGGTTAAGTGCAGTAGCCCTTCAAGGGGGCAGCTCACTAATAAGATGATAAAATAACCACCACTTAATTAGCTTGCTAGGCTGGGGTGGTTATTTTTTATGACCTTTTCTATCTTACCTTTTCCGCCAAATCGCCTTTGTGTAGGCAAGTCTCATCCCAGCCCTTTCCATATTCCGCTGGCTTGTGCTCAGGTAGGCTGCCTCTCCGACTAGCAGGTGGCAATTTTCTTCCAATGCCTGCTTAATATAGTTTCTTAGAAAGTCAAAATAACTTAAATAGCTTCTCCAAGTCCCCAAAAACATGGTTCACACCCTCAACGTAATAAAAACTCGATGCTTCTTCTGGTGAAAACGCCTTTTCCCTGTAGATCAAAACTTTTTTACCATAGGCTAATGCCAAGCCAAGTTCAACATGGCTACCCTTCCCACCCGGTAAATACAGAATAAATAGGTCACAGTCTGCCACTGCCTGTTTTTCTAATGTGCCAATCCTTTCGAGTTGGTCAACAGTGTTTGCACGTTCATTTAAAGTCCAATCGTATGTATTCACATGTCCTTTAGAGAAAAGATACTGACTGACAGCTTGGACATTTTCTTTGTTTTGAAAGCTTGATGCAATATAATATTTCATCCTGTATCTCCTTCTTCTTTTTACCCCGGAGAAACCGTCCGTAAGACTCCCACCTCAAAACATGAAGTGAAGCCAAAAAGTTTTTAGTGGGAGTAAACGGACGCTAACACCCCGATTCGTTCAACTAACAATCAGTGGGGGAAGAACGGAAACGCCCACTGATTGAAGTTTCACTTAATGGTAAGCACCTTTATTATACCACTATGTCAAAATATTCAATTATAAACAAAAATTAATAAAAATCACAGGCACATTAATTGTTTGAAAGCGAAAGTATCCGATATAGTAAAGAGATGTCTTAGGTTTTTACATAAAAAACCCACGATTAACAAAGATAGAAAGAAGGAGAGGATATATATGGCTACATCTGCGAATTCATTTAATCTGCCTAAAGGCCAAAAAATTGCAATGATTATAGCATTGCTAGTTGGCGCATTTATGGGGATTATTAATGAAACGCTTTTAGCGACAGCACTTCCAACGATCCAGCATGCGTTTCAAATATCACAAGCTCAAGTTCAATGGCTGACAACAGCATTTCTTATGGTGAATGGGATTATGATCCCGATTTCAGCTTACTTTATTGAACGATTTACGACCCGCGGGCTGTTCTTAACAGCAATCAGTCTATTCGGAATAGGAACATTGACTGCAGCGCTTGCTCCTGTTTTCCCTGTACTACTGTTAGGAAGGGTTATTCAAGCATCTGGCTCTGGGATAATGCTACCACTCTTAATGACAGTATTGCTGGCGATTATTCCAGTAGAGAAACGTGGAACAACAATGGGATTGATTGGTATTGTCATTGCGTTCGGACCTGCAATCGGACCTACCTTATCGGGTTGGCTACTTGAACACTTCGAGTGGCGGGCGCTTTTCCTCACTGTACTACCAATAGTGGTGGTTACCATAATCTTGGCAGCACTTTTCCTAAAAAATGTGACGGATCTTGGCAAACCAAAGTTAGATGTCCTATCGGTTATTCTTTCTTCACTAGGGTTTGGAGGATTTCTTTACGGATTTAGTATTGGCTCAGAGCATGGCTGGGGAAGCGCTACTGTCCTCATTGCGATTATCGGCGGAGCAATTTTAATTACGTTGTTCATACTGAGACAATTGAAGCTTCGACAACCGATTCTCGAGTTCCGTATCTTTAAATTTCGTATCTTTAGCCTGGCGATTGTAATCACAATGGCAGTGATGATTTCTCTCATTGGTGCAGAGACACTACTACCACTATTTATGCAAAACACACTTGGATTTAGCCCACTTGAATCAGGGCTGATGCTATTACCAGGAGCCATCGTAATTGGAATTATGTCTCCGATCACAGGAATTCTGTTTGATCGGTTTGGTGGTAAGTATCTAGCAATCACGGGTCTTACCATAGTTACCGTAACGACCTTCTTCTTCACAAACTTATCAATGGAAACGTCATTTGCTTACCTGTCCACAATATATGCCATTCGGATGTTTGGTTTATCTTTCGCTTTAATGCCAGTTATGACATCGGCATTAAATCAGTTACCACCAAAATGGTATGCACATGGATCGGCAATGGCTAATACATTGCAGCAAATCTCAGCCTCAATCGGTACAGCTATTCTTGTCACCTTGACGACAGTTGGGGCGAAGCAGTTTACACCAGAAGAAAATGAATCAGCAGATGCGATTGGTCAGCTTGCCCAAATTCAAGGATTTGAATGGGCGTTTATGGGAAGCACCGTACTAGCATTCGTTGGTCTAGTACTCGCATTTTTCCTAAGCTCACCAAAGGAAGAAAAAGAAATGACACGTAAGATTAATGAAAAAAGCATGTCAGAGTAAGCGAAAAAAGCTCTTCCATAAAGGGAGAGCTTTTTCGTCTATATATAATTAGGAAGTTTGCTGGTCGAGCTTCGCTTGTTTATGGATGGTATGCTTTGTTCCCCATTCATGCATTGCTTCTAGGATCGGCTCTAGACTTCTCCCATATTCCGTCATAGAATATTCTACTTTTGGAGGGACCTGTGGGTAAACAACCCGCTCAATAATGTCCTCTTCCTCCAGCTCACGTAATTGTTTTGTTAACATTTTCTGTGTTATTCCGGGCATACTGCGTTTAAGCTCACTGAATCGTTGTGTCCCCTTTTGCAGTAAATGAAGAAGAATGATGGGCTTCCATTTTCCGACCAAAATACTAAGTGCATCCTCAACGCGACATAACTCTGGTACCTTATCCATGCTTTTCGCTCCTTTAGTATCCTTTTGTATACTATACCACTTTATAGTGCGTACTTCATAAAAAATTCATTATACCTTACAATAGCATTATAATGGAAAAATAGAAAGAATGAAGATATAGATTATGTAAGATAGAAAGGTTGAGAATGAATGAAAAAATATCGTATAGATCCCAGCAAAGGAATGGAATTCGGACTTTACACACTTGGCGATCATTTGCCTGACCCACATACAGGAAAACGAATTCCTGCACAGCAACGCATACAGGAAATTATTGAATTAGCAAAACTGGCCGATCAGGCGGGAATTGATTTCTTTAGTGTTGGCGAGAGTCATCAGGACTTCTTCGCTACCCAGGCACATGCCGTTGTTTTGTCAGCAATCGCCCAGGCTACAAAGAATATAAAAATTGCCAGTTCCTCGACTATTATTAGCACATCAGATCCCGTGCGTGTTTATGAGAATTTTGCTACAATTGATCTAATTTCTGGTGGACGTGCGGAGATTGTTGCCGGGCGAGCATCAAGAATTGGCTTGTTTGATTTACTTGGCTATAATGTTCGCAATTATGAGGAGTTATTTGAAGAGAAATTTGATTTATTAAGACAAATTAATGAAGAAGAGGTTGTAAACTGGGAAGGCGAGTTCCGCGCTCCGTTAAACAACGCGAAAGTACTTCCACGACCACTTAACGGCTCATTGCCAATCTGGCGTGCTGTCGGTGGTTCACCTGGCAGTGCAATTAAAGCAGGCTATGCAGGTGTGCCAATGTTCCTTGCCCATTTAGGCGGGCCAGCAAGTAGCTTTAAACGATCAATTGATGCGTATCGCCAAGCAGCTCAAAGTCGTGGGTTTGATACGGACCAGCTACCTGTTGCAACTGCTGGATTCTTTTACGCGGCGGAAGACATGCAAACGGCGCTTAGGGATATGTATCCACATATTAACGAAGGTATGAAGCGTACAAATGGACAAGGTTTTCCAAAACAAGCTTTTGCACAAGGTGCAGACCCGCATAGTATTATGAATATAGGGAGCCCAGAGCAAATCATCGAAAAAATGCTTTACCAGCATGAAATGTTTGGCCATCAGCGCTATATTGCCCAAATAGATTTTGGTGGTATGCCGTTCGATAAGCTACGTAAAAACATCGAAATCATCGGAACAGAAATTCTTCCGGCAATCAAAAAACATACAGCAAAAAAATAGAGGTGAATACAGATGAAGGTTGTGGGACTATCCGGCTCAAAAGTTGGCTCCAAAACAAGAACCGCTATGAATTATACGATAACGAAATTACAAGAAAAGTATCCAGAAATGGAGACAGAACTAATCGACCTAGCCGATTATGATATCCAATTTAGTGATGGGCGCAACTACCTTGATTATGAGGGAGATACCGGCTATGTGACGAAAACGATCATGGAAGCAGATGCTGTGATTATAGGAACCCCAATATTCCAGGCTTCCATCCCGGCTACTTTAAAAAATATCTTTGATCTACTGCCAATAAACGCTTTTCAAGATAAGGTAGTCAGTATGCTTGTGACGGCTGGATCTGCAAAGCATTTCTTAATTGTAGAACAGCAATTAAAGCCAATTCTTGGTTACATGAAAGCCCAAATCGTGCAAACCTATGTATTCATCGAAGAAAGTGACTTTTATCGCAAAGAAATTACCAATGATGATGTCCATTTTCGCATTGAAAGACTCGTCGAAGACACCGTCGTATTAACCGAGACCTATACGAAAATTCGTGAAGCTAAAGAAGCGGAGTATGATTTTTAAGTTATAGAAAGTCGCGCGGGAAGAGTAGAAAGTGGCGCGGGAAGAGTAGAAAGTCGCGCGAGAAGAGCAGAAAGTAGCGCGGGAAGAGTAGAAAGTCGCGCGAGAAGAGCAGAAAGTGGCGCGGGAAGAGTAGAAGTCCCGTGTGACCACTTAAAAGCGAAACCAATTTAAATACACCAGAAAAGCAGGACAAGGGGCGTATGCCAGCCTTGTCCTGCTTTGGGTGGGAGAAAACCAGAAAAAATTTAAGATCAAAATCCCCTTAATAGCCTACTTCAACTGCTGCATTCACAATATACATTAAGTCATTCTCATCGCCTTTGTCTTTCAGGGTGATCCCACTGGATGTGGCCATTCCCCCATCTGTAACATCTACTGAAACGGTGCCGTACGGGATTGCCTTTTTAACGCTTTCCGTATCCAGCTGCTCTCGATCAAGCGGTACAGCCAACTTCACCTGTACTTTCATATTTTCTAATTGCTGTTCAGGAAGGCTTTTCTCAATGCCTGGCATGGAGTTAAACCAGATCGCATTTTCTACTGCACGGACAGCTGCCTTCGTTATATTCTGTCCATGAACGTCGATACCAGTTCCTGTTTGAATAAAAAGAACTTGATTCATTATAAAACTCCTCTCTTTGAAGGATGTATCGTTCATATAAATCGGTTCCCGAGGTGGAGCGGAATCAAACACGGGATCTTGAAGACAAATCAAATAGAGTCGACAGCTCATCTAGCCGCATTTCATAGAAGAAATAACTAGGATAGAGGAAGCCCTTCAATGGTTGGATCTTTGCATGATACCTAGGCCCATGTAACCCTTTTCTACTAGAACTCTACTAAGCACAGATCCTTTACTGTATAATTTAAATATTCAAAAATTAAAGGGGTGTACAAGGGTATGATGTCAAAGATGCGTTTGAAACAAGTGCTATTTTTATTGATCATTGCTGTCCTCGCCGTTTTTCCATTTCTTGATCAAGGTGGACAATCAGTTCAAGCAACCGATGAGATAACCGACATAGAATTTGCCGAAGCGAACTTGGAAGAAAAGTTGCGCCACATCTTAGATAATGAACAGTTGGACGGAGCAATAACAGGTGTAAACATCATGCAAGCTGAGACAGGAGAACAACTCTTTTCACAGGATGGAGATATTCGTTTACATCCAGCCTCCAATATGAAAATTCTTACAGCTGCAGCTGCTCTGGAAACATTGGGAAAAGATTATCAGTTTTCGACTGAAGTACTGACAAACGGAGAAAAACGTGGAAAAGTTCTACATGGAGACCTCTATCTTAAAGGGAAGGGAGATCCTACGCTCTTAAAAGAGGATCTTGATCAATTTGCTAAAGAACTGAAAACACAAGGCATTCAAAAGGTAAAAGGAGATCTAATTGGTGATGACACATGGTATGACGATGTGCGGCTTTCCCAGGACTTAAATTGGTCGGACGAGCCTTTCTATACAGGAGCCCAAGTCTCTGCACTAACGCTCTCTCCAAATGAAGATTATGATGCAGGTACAGTTATTGTCCAAGTAAGCCCTGCCGATGAGACCGATGGAAAGGCGGAGATAACCCTAAGCCCTGAAACAGATTATGTCACAATAGAAAACAAAACCAAGATGGTTCCTGCAGGTGAGAGTAAGGATATCTCCATCGAACGCGAGCACGGTACCAATACGATTGTCGTAGAGGGAACGATGCCGGTGGATGGATCCAATTCTCGTTCGTGGGCATCTGTCTGGGAACCCACAGGTTATGCTCTAGATGTGTTTAAGAAAGCATTGGAAGAAGAGAACATTCAATTTATAGGTAGATCTGAAGAAAAGACTGGTGCCACACCTGCAGATGCTCAGCTGCTTACATCCAAGCAGTCAATGCCACTTCATGAGCTGTTAATTCCATTTATGAAACTAAGCAATAACGGCCATGGTGAGGTGCTTACCAAAGAAATGGGGAAAGTCGTCGCTGATGAAGGAAGCTGGGATGAAGGTCTAGACGTAATCGAAGACGTGGCAGCCCAGTTTGGAATGGATAAAGATACGATACAATTACGCGATGGATCTGGCATGTCGCATAAGACGATGATACCACCAAGTGATCTTGCCCAGTTTTTATATGAAATTCAAGCAACGGATTGGTTCTCAGAATTTCAATATGCGCTCCCTATTGCTGGTGAATCAGATCGGTTTGTCGGTGGAACGTTGCGTAACCGGATGACAGAAGAGCCTGCAAAAGGGAATGTCACGGCCAAAACAGGATCGCTAACCGGCGTATCCACACTTTCTGGCTATGTAACGTCAGCAGACGGAGAGGAACTCATTTTCTCCATTCTAATTAACAACTATCTCGGATCAAGCTCCGGCGCTCGCGCCATAGAGGATGACATTGCAACTACCCTAGCAGAGCATCAATTTTCCGAATAAGTAAAGGTATCGAAAGCTGCCCTTCCGTATGAAGGGTAGCTTTTTAGTATTTAGGCTTGCAAATAAGAGCGAGCTGCACCAAAGCAGGGAAAATGAATCGAAATTGGTCAAGGAGAATCGCCATCAGATGAAAGTGAATCGTCATCACCGAGAAGTGAATCGAGAGCCCCCAAAAGTGAATCATCAGCCCCTCAAAAATGAATCGAGCTAACACTTAAGCCCACCCACGCAAACTCTCCCAAAAGGCAAACAATTCTGTTAAAATAAAGAAAAAAGAGGTGGAACGATGCGACTTGATGAATCAACGGCTTTTATAAAAAGCATGGAATTAAAAAGAGATCATATCCCAAGCTATAATCGATTTCCCTTTGATCTTCCAGTTATTCGACATTTGGATAAGCTAGCTTTCCACCCAAATGTGACCTATATTGTAGGAGAGAATGGGATGGGCAAGTCAACCCTGTTAGAGGGGATTGCTGTTGCATCGGGCTTTAATCCAGAGGGTGGCACACGTAATTTCAATTTTTCCAGCTATGATTCCCATTCTGAGCTCGACAATTATTTGCGAGTGGCAAAGGGTCCATTACGTCCAAGGGATGGCTTCTTTTTTCGAGCGGAGTCGTTTTACAATGTTGCCACAAATATTGAGGAAATGGACAAGGAGATAGGTGGTGGCAGACGTATAATTGATTCCTTTGGTGGCCAGTCGCTCCATGAGCAATCACACGGTGAGTCCTTCTTTGCGGCTTTCCTCCACCGATTCTCTGGCGAAGGGATTTACATATTGGACGAGCCTGAAGCTGCACTCTCACCATTAAGGCAAATGTCCATGCTTGCACGAATTCATGAACTTGTTAATGAAGGCTCACAATTTATTATTTCGACCCATTCCCCCATTCTGATGGCTTATCCGGGTGCAAAACTAATTGAACTGACAGAGGATGGCATGCAAGAAACAGCATTAGAGGACACGGGCCACTACCGCACGATGAAGCAGTTTTTTGAGAATAAGGATAGGTTGCTGCATCATTTGTTTGAATAACAATAAAGAATACCCTTATTTCTTACAATGTATAGCGATATAATGGAGTTAAACGTGTGCCATTTTCTGGATAAAGTACAAGAACCCTTTTTCTAAAGAAAGAGTGACTCGTTTGGGGGGAGCATATGGATTGGAAGGTTATGTTAACCGTTCTGCTGTCTTATAGCCTTGGAAGCTTAACGGGCGCTTTTTATATAGCGAAATGGATGATCGGAAAAGATATTCGCAAGCTTGGGAGCGGGAATGTTGGCGCAAGAAATGCAGGAAGGCAGCTCGGGAAGAAAGGATTTATGTATACCCTTCTTATTGATGTTGTAAAGGTGATGATCGCCCTTTCTATAACAACGGATCTATTCCCGGAAGATGACATCATGTTAATGGTTAGCACTTTCTTCTTGTTGATTGGGCACATTTGGCCGGTACAGCTTGGCTTTAAAGGTGGAAAAGGAGTCGTTGTATTTTTGGCCGCCACATTGTATTGCCTGCCACTTGCAATTGCCGTGTTAGGAATATGTGTAGGCATAGGTTATCTCCTTATCCGCAACTTTCAAATCATTGGATTGGTCTCGATGACTTCCATTCCTATTACAGCTTGGATATTGGAAGAAACTGATTTAGCTATTGGTCTATTACTATTATTAATTGTGGTTATCATCCCACATATTATAAAGAAATAATATCCTACATGAATTGAGGGGGTTGGACATGGAACACCATACCTTAACATATAAAATAGCATCAGAACTAGAAGAAATGGAGCAAATCTATCAGCTAAACTATGAGACCTTTGTAGAAGAAATTCCGCAACATCAACAGAATCAAAGGCGTCGCTTAATCGACAAATTTGATAGGGAAAATACATATATTATTGCAAAGGATGAAGAGGAAGTAGTTGGGATGATTGCTGTTTGTGCTAATCGTCCATTTTCCTTAGATCATAAGTTAGAAAATCTAGATGATTATCTCCCGAAACACGCAACACCGTGTGAAGTGCGACTGCTTTCTGTAAAAAAAGCATATCGAAAAAGCATGGTGTTTTATCAATTGGTAGACTTGCTTGTTAGTTATTGCTTGGAAAAGAATTATAATATGGCGCTTATTTCGGGTACTGATCGACAAATCAAACTGTATAAAAGAATCGGCTTTGAATCGTTCGGTCCAATGGTAGGAACGGAAGGTGCAATGTACCAACCTATGTACTTAACCAAAGAGAAATTTGCCACCACTTCAAGAGCCTTTACTAAAATGATGCTGAAAAAGAAGAAACCAACCAAGCAAATCAACTTTCTGCCTGGTCCCGTAGCAATAAATAAAGAGGTGGAACGAGCATTCAAGAATACAGCTATTTCTCATCGTTCAAAAGCGTTTATTGATGAGATGAAGACCGTTCAATCAAAGCTTTGCGAACTGGTTAATGCCCAAAATACTCAAATCGTTGTTGGGACAGGTACACTTGCTAATGATTTAGTGGCTGCGCAAATGAAGAAACTACCTGGAAAAGGCCTAATCATTGCCAATGGAGAGTTTGGGTATCGGTTAATCGACCATGCAGAAAGGCTCGGTTTACATTACGTTAAATTGGAAAAACAGTGGAACGAGAAAGTAACAATAAAAGAGTTAGAGTGTTACCTAAAAACAGATCGTGAAATAAGTTGGATCTGGACAGTACATTGTGAGACATCAACAGGCTATCTTTATGATCTGGATAAAATTTCTCGATTCGCAATAGATTACGATGTGAAATTATGTGTGGATGCATGCAGTTCTGTTGGAGTTGTCCCAGTGAATTTACAAAATGTTTATTTAGCTAGTACGGTAAGTGGCAAAGGGCTGGGTGCTTATCCAGGTTTAGGAATTGTTTTTCACCAAGAGCCAATTGTACCTAGTAATGATATACCAAGATATTTGGATTTAGGGCAGTACACAAAAACGGATAGTGTTCCATATACGCATTCATCAAACCTCATTTTGGCATTAAGTGAAGCCGTAAAAAGGGTAAGTTTAGAGGGAAAGCAAACGTTAGCAAAGGATGTAAGGAGCATGCTAACAGAAGGAGGCTTTGACTATTTAGGTATGGAGGATTACTCACCTGGCATTATAACCCTTCCGCTTCCAAGTGTTGTTTCATCTAGAACCATAGGAGATCGGTTGAAGGAAAATGGGGTTATCGTCAGCTATGAAAGTGATTACTTGTTGAAACGGAATTGGATCCAATTTGCCTTAATGGGAGATCATTCGTTGGCGGAGTTTGCGGAAGCACTTGCTATTTTAAAGCAAATTATAAACAGTAAGGTTGCGTTCGTTTAATGATGTCACGATATAAAAGGTTAGCAACCACGTCAGGAACACAATTTACCTTATTGGTAACAGGCATTCTTTGGTTAAAGACAGTTGTCACATGCTTTGTCGGCTTTAATCTAAGTATGCATTCTTTTTTTGATATTATCTTAACCTTAACCAGTTCGATAGGTTCCCTCTTACTCATTATGGGTTTTAGTTTCTATTTTGGTAAAACGGTAAATAGATTTATATTGTTTGGCCTCCTCGTAATCGGGACAGGTATCCTCTATGGGGATCTGCTATACTATCGTTTTTATACAGATTTTGTTACGATACCAATTCTTTTTCAGTTTGATAATGTTGGTGGCTTGAGTGCCAGTACAGTTGAATTAATGAGTCCATGGGATATTTTTATGTTTATCGATCTATTTATAGTAGGATGGCTTCTTTTTAAAACCAAGTTGAACCTTACTGTGTCAAAACAAAGGAAAAGACGCTATATTCTAGTTGGCTCAACACTTGTCGTGATGACAATTTGTTTAGGATTGATTAAATCAGTCCATCTCTTCTCCGAATCGTATGACAGGGAGCAGATGGTGAAGACATTGGGACCACTGAACTATCATGTATACGATATAGCTTTAGGGGTAAAAGCTCCTCTACAGCGGGTAGTTGCTAATGAGACAGATGCAGTTACATCACAAAAGTATTTACAGCAAATTGATTCCAAACCAACGGATCTATTCGGCATAGCAGAAGGAAAAAATGTTGTCTTCATCACATTGGAATCGACCCAAGGCTTTGTTATAAATCAAAAAGTAAACGGAGAAGAAGTGACCCCATTTCTAAATGATTTAATTAAAGATAGTTTCTATTTTAACCAAATCTATGATCAAACAGCACAAGGAAAAACATCTGATGCTGAATTTATCGTGGATACGGGCCTCTATCCCTTAGCAAGTGGCTCTGCATTTGTAAGAAGGCCAGAAAATACGTATTTGAGTCTCCAGCATATATTAAAACAGAACAATGACTATTATGCTGCCACATTTCACGGGAATGATCGGACATTTTGGAATCGGGATCAAATGTATGAAGCACTCGGTTATGATACGTATTTTTCAAAAAAAGATTATAACGTAACAGAGGAAAACTCCATTAATTATGGGATTAAAGATATTCCGTTTTTTAATCAATCCGTTGATCATTTAGAGGAGCTATCAGAGCCTTATTATGCTAAATTCCTTACGTTAACGAATCACTTCCCTTTCTTGTTAGAGGAAGAGGATACATTGATTGATGAAGCGGATACCGAAGTGGGTGTCGTAAATCGTTATGTTACGACAGTGCGTTATTTAGATAAATCTATTGAAACATTTTTTGAAAAGCTAAAGGAGAAAGGTATGTACGAGGATACCGTCTTCATCCTAGTTGGGGATCATTATGGTATTTCTAAAAAATATGAACAAGGTTTGAGTGAATTATTAGAGGAACAGCCTAATATTGTTAACCATATGAACTATCAACAAGTTCCATTAATCATTCATGTCCCAGGGCAAGAGGGGCAAACAATTGAGACACAAGGTGGACAAATTGATATTCGGCCAACGCTTCTTCACCTTCTAGGCATAGAAACAGATGGCCTCTATTCTTTCGGGCGTAATCTCTTCACAAGAGATAATGATCATCCTGTCATTTTCCGAGATGGTAGTTTTATATCAGAGGATTACATTTATAAGGATAATGTTTGTTATGGGAAAGAAAACGGACAGGAAGTAGACAATCAGTATTGTGAACCAGATTCAGAAATAGTGAGACAAGAGTTGGAGTTATCAGATAACATCATTTTTGGTGATTTATTAAGGTTCCTTGTTGAGTAATATTTATGGCAGTTAGGTGAAGCTGAAGTAGAGTGATGATATTGGGGAGATTGACAATTAAAATACTGACGATGGGACATAACTTAATGAAAGAGTGTAGAGTACTGCTAACTTATCGCTACGGAAAATACTACGCTTTCCGTGGGCACGGCCTCAGCCTCCTCAGAAGCAAAGAACGCTTCTGATGGGGTCTTCGGACCCGTGCTATTCCCACTGGAGTCTACGCATTTTTCTCCGCTAAGTATTATGTTTTGCATTTATAGTACTATAAAAATTCCGGGACGAATTCGAAACTTATTTATTATGTTACGAGGATTGTCTGTTTTTTGCTTCATTAAATACTTCACTTTATCATAACTCCGAAACTGATGAGTAGTTTATCCATGATACGACTTCTGAGTACATATAGGGAGGCTTTGCTATAGCCGATAGTTTGAGCTGTCTTTTCAATGGAATAGTTCCGAAAGTATCTTAAGTTAATAAATTTTTGTTCAATCAAGTCTAAGTTTGAAATGGCATTTTCAATGGAATTTTCTATTAGGAGCGTTTCGTTTAATTTTTTGCGAATGATGATGATCTTTTCTTTTTCATCTGAGTTCATAGAGAGGTGGCTTTGGTTTTCATCTGGTGTAAGGTACTGAAGCTGTCTTTGGAGATTATCATTCGCAACTTTAAATGTTGTGTAATGCTTTAAATAGTACTCTATTAATTTTATTTTATCCTTTTTTTCTTTCTTGGTGAGTTCCATCTGCAAACTGTACCCCTCCTAAAAAATAGAACATACATTCTGTTTTTATTGTACCACTGCCTTTCGTTAATTAAAAGGATAATATTTCCAATTTGGATGATTTAGAAAAATACTATACTTTATCCGTAGAATAGGTTGAGCTTTCTTGTAGCAACTTTTAATTAGATTAAGACTTCTTACTGCATATAATCCCTTAGCATTAAAAGGAATAAGAAGAACTACAGGGAGGTTTGCTAATGAATGGGAGTTTAAGAAAGGCAGAAAAGGATGAGATAAAGAAGCTAGAAACCCATTTGAAAAATTATACGACGTATAAAGTGGCAATAAGCATTATAAAAAAGCAATTAAATCACCTGGTCCCGGGCTTTGTTTCACGCTATGAAGTGGATGGTAGGGTTACGATAGAATCTTTAGGTGAAGAATTGGATAGATTATCAAGTGTAAAAGTTCTTAAGCTATACGAAGAATGGTTACATTACCATATAATCGTTACATCTATTGATGAAGCGATCGCTGAATTGGACGAAACAGAATCTCAATTTGTAACATCTCGCTATCTAAAAGGGAAGACAATCGTGCAGACCTCTTTTGACTTGGGGTATAGTGAAAAATATGTTTTTAACATTAGAAAAATAACGCTAAAAAAATTACTAATCTCCCTTAGGTGTCTTATTTATTTATAGAGAATTAAAGAAAGCCACTATAAAAGCCTTGGTCATATTAGATCTCAATTTATGATGAAGGCTTTTTACTGTTTTGCCGTGAACTATCTATATTGATCAATGCAAATTTTAACAAAAAATGTAACTTTATCTGTTATGGGGCGACTAATCATGCAGGTAGATTCAATGCGATTTGCGTTTTTCTCATTGCCACATCTACTTGCCAAAGTTAACTTGACTCTAACGTGTAGTGTGGTATCTTTTGATTGAAGAAAGGGATGTTGTGATGAAAAGGCATACAAAGAAACTTTATGGTAGTTTCCTATTACTTTTGCTTGTTCTATTGCTTGCTGGATGTGGCGAAGGTTCAGATGAAGAAGCGAATACAACAGAAAGTGACAATGCTTCACAATCTGAAGAGCAAACGAACGAGTCAGATGAAAATGAATCTGACGTTGAGGAAGAGACAGAAACGGCTACTACTGAAGCGGACGATGATTCTAATAACACTTCTTCAGAGGAAACAGGAAACCAGGACGAAGAAAGTAATTCTGAAGACAAAGAAGATAAGGATAAGTCACTTGAGGATTATTCTTCAGAGGAAATTGAATATGCGCGAGTTTGGCTAGAGCTTGGTCCTAACCAGGAGATTGATGAATTAAATGTTCGGCATATTGCTGCGGGAGAGCCAATTAATCCTAACGATGAAACCAGTGCGAATTATCCAGAAGATGTCATCCAGCTAGCGGGTTCACGCTTGGTTGATGGTTCCGTTACATATAGTGGAAATGGAGATGGCACCATTAATGTTTACAATGTTCCTTTACGTTGGGATAGCAGTGATGCGGAGGTAGATGAAGACTTCATGAAAGAGTACACAGAGCGTTTAATCAAAGAAACAGAGCTAGTGAAAATTGATCCGGGCAATGACGAAGAAATTATAAAGCTCATAGACATCATGAAAATTCACTAGCAGTAAGGGGCGGGTCACTAATTTGTGAGCCGCCCCTTGCTGTTATTTCGGATCTGTTTCTTTTCGATTAGAAGACTTGAAGGCATCGGTTATAATACATTCTTCGATCCTCTAATCCATTGTAACCACCATTAACTCTTAACGTGACAGCCTCGACTGATGGATTCGTATCACAAAGTGCATTCATATTGTTTAAGTCCCACCAGAAGCCGGCACTTGTCCATGGATAATTAGCAGCAACGTAATCAACACCTTGGTTTACAATTTCTGGATCACCAATGTCATTGGAAAATCGTGTGTAATTATAGCGACCTGTCAATTGAATATAACCTCCACCTTTGAATTTAGGGCCATCACCAGGTTGGGTGTTCCCTAAATCTGTTCGTCCTTCGTAATCCCAACCGGATGCTAGTTCTTTTGTCCATCGACCAGCTCCCGACTCGTGGCTACATTGGCTAATAAAATGGCATAGTCGCGATGTTGTTGTAATATTATATCTTTCTAAGCATCTATTTAAGTCTTCTAAAATGGCGTTTGAAAGATAGGTGCTAGACCACCCAATTTGATTTAGTTGGCTTTCCGTTACATAGAGATCACCATCACCTGGTGGCAAACCACTATCCCCGTTATCATAAACGAGCAGCTCTTGTCCCACCTGAATAAGGTCCGGGTTACTAATGTTGTTTAATGCCATGATTTCATCCAACGTCATCCCAAAGCGCTCTGCAATCCTTCCCAACACATCGCCTGGCTGGACGATATAAATGATCGTGTCAGGAGAAGAACCACCATCGTCATTCCCATCACTATAAACAAGTAACTCTTGTCCCACTTGAATGAGATCAGGATTACTAATGTTGTTAAGCGACATGATCTCAGATAACGTCATTCCAAATTGTTCTGCAATCCTTCCCAATACGTCTCCTGGTTGGACAATGTAAACCGTAGTACTTGCAATAGTTGTTGTCATTCTACTAACTCCTTTTTCTTATTTTTATCTTCCTTGTCTACGTGCACGTAGAGGATTGTTCTAACCTTCATGAAGACTATGTACTTATCATAAATCTGAATAGCGTTTTAAAACTGCCCATTAAGTAAGGTAAATGTATTGTAAAACTATAGGATAAATAAGAAGACTTTTACCGAAGAGGGGTAAACGGCTCGTAAAAGGAGGATCTACCACTAATTTGTAAATTAATGGATAAAAGCTATATATTCACCAATACTAGAGGTAATAAAAACAATATTTCTATTTAGTGGAGATGAAGGATAATGAATGACGAACAACAACAGTTATTAACAGACCTGGAAAATAAACAGACAAATATTACAAAAGGATTTACAGACTATTGGCATAATCATTCTTCGTTTGATACGTGGCAATTTTGGTTACATGTTATGTTTTTATTGGTACCACTCGTAATACTTTACTTTAAAATAGATAGAAAAAAAGCCCTACTGCTTGGCTTTTACGGTTTTAATGTTCATGTATGGTTTACTTACATAGATACCTTCGGTGCAAAGTTAGGTTTTTGGAGTTACCCTTTTCAAACTTATGCCAACAATCACAATTAGTTTGGGGTTAGATGTATCCTTTATCCCTGTGATTTTTAAGCTCCTTTATCAGTGGGTAATAAACCATGACAATAATTATTATTTGTATTTTACAGGCTTGGGCTTGTTTATTTCATTTATTTTTAAGCCTTTAATGAGCATGCTTGATTTGTTTATTTTAGATAATGGGGCTAACTATTTCCATATTCTAATAGGTTATTTAGTTATTATGTGTTTGTCAAAATGGATTACAAATCTGTTTGTATACTTTGAAAAAGGGTCTAAAGTGTAAGACTTCCTTTTTTTACTGAAGGGTTAGGTAACTCAAGGAAAAAAGTAGCACCCGAGGTGGATGCTACTTACAAAGACTTCTTAGTATCGTACGGAATCTAACACATTAATCATTCCATAACGTACATAATACCCTGTTCCACTTACACTATCAGCCGTATTTTGTATAGCAGCGCGCACCTGTGCATTGCTCTTACCTTGACCAGTTAATAAGGCCGCTTGACCAGCAACATAAGGAGAGGCCATGGAAGTTCCTGACATATAGGTATAGCTATTCCCTGGATAGGTGGAAGCAATATCAACTCCTGGAGCAGACACATCTACCCAAGTTCCATAGTTAGAGAAGCTTGCTTTATTATTATTCCGATCAACAGCACCAACAGCAATTGCATTTGCGTAGGATGCTGGCTGGAATTGTTGGGATGTACCGTCATTTCCTGCAGCTGCTACCACAACAGAGCCATTATTCCATGCATAGTTAACAGCGGATTCTAACGTTTGCGTGTTACACGCACAGCCTAAAGAGAGGTTTATTACCTCGGCACCATTGTCTGCTGCATAACGTATACCATTGGCTATGTTGGCAAGTGAGCCATTCCCGCTTGCATCTAAGACACGAACGGCTAATATTTTGGTATTCGGTGCCATGCCAGCAATTCCGGTACCATTATTTGTTTCTGCTGCGGCAATTCCTGCAACATGGGTGCCATGACCATTCGCATCAAAAGGAGTATAGTCACGGTCCACAAAGTCATATCCCAAGTTTGTCTTTCCGTCTAAATCGGGATGGTTATAATCTACCCCAGTATCAAGAACAGCAACTTCTTGGGAGGAACTTCCTCTTGCATAATCCCAGCCTTGATTTGCAGATGTATTAAATAACCCATATTGATACGATGTGCTGAAGTACGTATCATTGGGATTCCAGGTTGCTTTTAATACATAATTCGGTTCGGCGTATTCCACATTCGAATTCTTACTTAATGTTTTTACAACACTCTCCACATCCCCCACTTCTAACACGACAAACGGGGACTTCACGACAGTGGGACTTGGTTGAACCTTTGCATTCAATTCGTTTAAAATCTGTTCTTGACTGTTTAATGAAACGCTATCCTTAAATTTAACGATAACTTCTCCTTTAATATAAGCATTCTTTTCAACACCTACATTAACAGAAACCTTCTCCCCATCTAATGGCTGATTCTCCTCGGCAAAACCCACTAAAGGAAAAGCCACCACCAAAAGCAAAAACACCAAAAAACTAAAGCCCTTCATTTTCATCTACTTTCCTCCCTTTTTTTGACTACAAAAAACTATATGGCTAGGAGGCTACCTTCATGTGTATATCCAAGCTGTTGCCATGTTGGGAAAAATCGAAGAGAGGGACAAATAAATTGCTTTCCCTTTAGACCTATTTTTTCCTAAAAATGGAATATTTCAGCCAAAAGTAATGAAAGGACAGAGTTTACCGCTATACATGGAGGAAATATCGTGGAAGGAGAAGTGAAAAAGAAGTACAAAAAAAAGGCCTTTAAGCCCTCTTGCTTTAATGGAAACAAGCAATTAGGTTAAAGACCATAATAATGAAAAGGTTTATTCGGAGTTTTCTCCTCTTACATGCACGAACAATGTCCCATCTGTCTGGACTTGCCCGAATAATACGTCTGATGCGGAGGTTATATTGTGCTGTTGTAATTGTTGTTGAACCCAATTCGTATCTAGCTTTAACTTTTTCAAGTTCTTTGTTAGAATTCTGCCATCCGATATCACCTCTGTAGGAATAGGGAATGTTTTTGGTGTGATCGGTACATTCATATCCAACTTAGTTACAGGTTTTTTAGGATCTAAAGGGAGAACGGTTAATTTCCCATTGGTTTCTAAAATAGCATAGTCGACGTCAGCTATGGAAAAGATATTCTTTTGTCTAAGCAAAGCATTTAATGAATCCAAGTCTAACCTGGTTGATTGAAGCGTTCTGTTGACGAGCTTCCCTTCCTTGATGACTACCACAGGGGTTCCGGAAATAACTTTTCGTGCCTTTTTTGATTTTAATTCTACGACCCCTAAAATGTACGTAATAATTGCCCAACCGACAATTGCCAACACGCCATTTAGAATGCTTAAATTCTGGTTGACGACAAGGTTTGCTGTAATGGATCCAATGGCGATGGCCGAAGTAAAATTTAAAAAGGTCATTTGACTAATTTCTTTCCTTCCAAGCCATCTCGTCATCGCAAATAGCACAAAAAAGCCGATCACGACTCTTAAAATTAGCTCATTAATATCCATATGTAATGCACCACCCATCTCGTTTTCCCACTTATTATGTGCAAAAGTTTAAAGAGTAACCAACCATTGAGGGATGTTTAGCTAGCCAAAACAGTTGATTAAACTAAAAACAGTGGGGCATTGTAATGGGGAAAGGAGGCGTTTCATAATGGTTAATACAGACTTTGGAAAGTTTATTAAAGCGCAAGGGAAAGACAGATCCATCTACCCAGGTCACGGGGAACGTGCAAAGAATACGGATCCGAAAACCAATAATAGTAAAACCTCAAACCAACACCCAGGTGCTTCAGGGAGAGAACTATAAATAGCTGTAATCTAAAAAAGGCCACAAATTGAAAGTGTGGCCTTCACTTATATTAACGATGATTTAAATACAAAACTAACTTTGTCATAATCCATTTTTTCTTCATAAAAACGATGTGCGTCGGTTCGCTGTAGTCCAGAAGATAAGGCTACACTCTCATAGTTGTTGTCCTTTGCCCATTTATGAACGTATGTTAGCAGCTTTTCTCCATATCCCTTTGAACGCTTATTTGTATGTGTAACAAGATCGCAAATCCAAACAAACCGCCCGTAATAGAGGGTAATCATCGGTTTGAATCCGATAACTGCTACTATTTCTTCTTGATCCATTAATGCAACTAGTTTGTAGCTATCTTTCTCTTTTGCTTCTAAAACTAATTCAAGGTATGTTTCTGCGTCGAGGTGAGTTCGTAATTGATTCATGACCGGAAATGCGTCCATAATTTCATGTAGAGATTGCAGTTCTTTGATTTCTAAAGAGTCCATATTAAGCTCCTTTTCTTCATAACCTTCCCTAGCCAGGTATAGGTTTCTATATATTCATTTTACCTTATTTCATTAAGGTAATGGAGGCTATTGTGTTAGAATATTACATAAGTTAACGCCGATATCTATGATCGCGAGTTAGGATAGTATATATACGCTAAGGAGGATGTAGCATGACGAAACACAGGATCTTTACAACGAGTGTCGCAAGTGTCTATCCACATTATGTTACCAAAGCGGAGAAAAAAGAACGTACAAAATCAGAAGTCGATGAAATTATCCGTTGGTTGACAGGTTATAGCCAGAAAGAATTAGAAGATCAATTGGAAAAAAAGACAGACTTTGAGACCTTCTTTGCGGAAGCACCTAAAATGAATCCTTCACGTGAGCTTATTAAAGGTGTGATCTGCGGTGTTAGAGTGGAAGATATCGAAGAACCAACGATGAAGGAAATTCGTTATTTGGATAAATTGGTCGATGAATTAGCAAAAGGAAAAAAGATGGAGAAGATTTTGTGGAAACAATAGTGAAATAATGAAATTTTAAAAAGGGTTATTTACCAATTTACAGAATAAGATTAGGGAATGAGATGTTTTCTCCATATAAAAAGGGGGAGAAAAATGAGGAAGACTTTTTCAGTTCTATCACTAATTTCTACACTATTAGGGTTTACTATCATTGTTTCCCTGACACAGGATGGAAAACTTTTTGAAACCCTAACATTCGGAACAAAAGGTGCATGGTCTATAGTTATGCTAAACCTTTATAATTTTCTAGGCTTATTGTTTGCTTGCGTTGCTGAGAAAAACAAGTACAGAGTAATATTGTTTATTATTAGTATTAGTATGCTTCTAGTAAGTCTAGTTGCTACTTTTGTAGCTGTTTATGGTTTCCAACAACCATAAAACAAGCAATGGAAACAGCCACTTCCATTTCGGAGGTGGCTGTTTTCATTATCCAACTTCTGATCAAATATATTCTAAATGTGAACTTCTACATCTTAACCGAAACACGTTTTGTCATGACACGGATTAAGCAAAACATGCCAAGAGGAATAAGGAGTAGGGCTGCAATAGCGATTCCTTCTGGCATTTCAAGGAATGCAAATCGATTAGGGATTGGCAGGCTTAATATTGATCTAAGGAGTACATTTTCCACTGTTAGAAGAACGATTGACATGGCAATAAATCCTAAGCCGGCAATAACCGAAAATTTATAGAAGGCGGCGCTAATTAACCAACCAGCCAAATAATAGGTCAAAATCTTTAAACTAAAGATACCAATCGCCAAAACCCAATTACTCTCAGGCTCCACAAAGGGCGTTACAATAAGAAACTCAACAATATCCCCTATGAAATTACTATCTTCTGTAGATACATCCATATTGGGTTCTTTAAATGAAAAGCTCGTAACATTTTCAACAATAAACTCTGTTAAAACGGAAATGCCCCACACGATAAACGGAAGCGTAATTGCCATACCAATCAAGGCAAGAGAGGCCCCCTTATAGTAATCCTTTCTCGTTACACCATGCCCTACATAGTGTGGCAGAAAGTACGTGGCCATGATTCCAATAACAAAAAAGAAGAAAGTAGCTACGACAAAGAAAGAATTATAGAAATTATCCTGCCCATTTTCCTGAAATTGAAGGACGAGTCTTACAATGCCGATGATTAGCATGACGCCCATTACGCCAAATGCCCACATCATTTGTACAGTGAACATATCTTTCATTACTTTAAGATAGTTATTTGTTTGTTTCATTCGGCTTCCTCCTCGGTTAAGTGGACAAATAGTTCATGGAGCGATAGTGGTGCGATTTCCAACCCTTTAGCGAGTGCAGCCTGTTTTTCCTCTTCGCGTAATGTGCCATAAACCATGACCGATTTGGTCCCACCTAATTGCGTTTCATGTATCTGTTCCATGTCTTTAACGAACTCCTCCACGATCTCCTTGCTCCCTGTAATAGATGCACCCTTTGCAAGAAGTGTATCGTATTCCTCGTGAAGCAAAAGCTTTCCGTTGTTTAATAACAACACGTCATCGAATAGATAATCCATTTCGGAAACGAGATGTGTGGAAAGAATAATCATTCTTGGATGCTCTTGCTGATCTGCTAAAACTTCTTTATAAAAGATATCCCGTGATGGGGCATCCATTCCAAGGTATACCTCATCAAAAATTGTGATAGGTGTTCTGCCCGCGAGACCAATGATTACATTGAGAGCGGACTGCATTCCTTTTGAAAAGTGTTTAACTGCTTTATCTTTGGGCAGTTTAAATTTTGCTACAAGCTCTTCTGCATAATCCATATCAAAATTAGGACGATAGTGCTGAACATCTTGAAGTAAGGACACTATTTTATCTGATTCGTCCTTATAGTCTTTATCATATAAAAAGGCGACCTGCTGCATAACCTCTGCATTTTCAAAGGGGGCTTTCTCGTTAATGGTAAGCGAGCCACTAGACTGCTCATTAAAGGATGCGAGGATGGATAGCAGACTTGTTTTCCCAGCACCATTTCTGCCAAGCAGACCATAGATTTTCTTTTCTGTTAACGCAAAGTTTATATCATGCAGGGCAGTATGATTCCTATAATGCAGACTCAAGTTCTTCACTTTAATGGTCATTTTGATCACGGCCTTTTACTTTTTTTATTAATTGAATGATCTCATTCTCTTCAATTTCCAGCTTGTCAGCTTCCTGAACTAATTTGACAACATAGTCCTCCATGAAGGAGAGCTTACGCTTTTCCTTCAGCTTTTCCTTTCCCCCAACGGCAACGAACATTCCAATCCCTCTCTTCTTATAAAGGATTCCTTCCTCCACTAGCGGATTAATCCCCTTGGTCACCGTGGCATGGTTAATCTTATAAAAATCAACCAACTGATTGGTGGAAGGTGCCTTTTCCTCTTCTTTTAATTGATTATTTAATATCTGATCTTCCAATCTTTCACGCACCTGGACATATATTGGTTTGTCTTGCGTAAATGCACCTCTCATGTTATCTCCCACAATCCTTTTTTGTGTTATACACTTATATGGTTATATACTTATGTGTATAACCATAACAGATAACTTTTTTGAAGTCAATATTAACTGTGAAAATTGGGTGCGTTGGAGATTTTATAGGCATGCCAAAAACCACACATAGCCTATTAAGCGCGACGTGTGGCTTAGGATGTAGACTGCAAGGATCCTTAATTGTAAAGGTTTACTAGAGAATCCTAGTTTGCTTACCCATATGTTGTTACAATAAAGAAGATAAATATATCAATGGAGGTGAAGGTTTTGGAAATAGCATGGATTATCATTATTATTATCGTGGCATACCTTCCTATGTTCTATCGAATTCATAAACGGCTTGACCATTTGGAAAAAGAAGTGAAGAAATTTAATAGCGGGCAAACGGATTATAGAAAGGGACCGAAAGCATAAAGCAAGCAACGAGTGTGGGGCATTATTTAGTCGACGATGTTAGGCGTTTCCTAGCTGATCTTTTCTCCGGATTAATTGGAATACGAGGCATGGCCTGTGCCAACCCATACTCTGGCATGTTGCCATAAACAGATTCATAGTTCCCTTGCTTCACTACATAGGTTTCATGGTAAATACCTACTGCGGGATTGTCGCCAACCTTTTGGTTAAAGTTCTTCCAAGCCTTTAAATGGTTACTCCCCTTCGCATAGGCAAGCAAGTCTTCCGTTGAGCGCCAGTATTGGATCATGACGGTTGTGCGAAGACCGAAGAAACTTTCCATGGACATGAAACCAAGCTCTTCCCTGTTCGAGTATAGTTCTCTAACCATAGGTGGAATAACGTTAAAAATTAGGAGGGAAATTGTGAAAGGCCTGTTGTTGGTTTATGAGCATTCAGTCATAGATATTAGTTTAAAATCAGTTGTTTTTAACAAATTAAAACGGTTAGTTCAATAGAGGATTTGTAATTCGATTTTAATTATTTACGTTTACGGCTGGCCATTATACCCAGAATAGGTAGTACTATAAAAAAACTAATGCAAATTGTTTTACTTGTTCAAAGGTATGACAAAGGTATGAGCATTAATGCTGACGATAATTAAACCAATATAATGAGAAGATATTAGTCTGTAGACCAATATCTTCTTTTTTAGTGCTTTTAAAAATAAGGTGACTAATGGAATCCTAAGATAGACTTTTCAGTTGCTTTAGACAACGAACGTTTGAAAATGATTACACCTAAAAGCAGAGAAATTAGGCCAGGAATGATTAAGTAAAGATAGTCGCTTAAAGAGAATGCCGCTATACTTGATTTATTTACCATAACATCCTGTAAAAGGTTTAATCCCCATACAGGCGGTATGAGTTTAAATAAAGGATTGGCTTCAGCCGGGACGAACATCAAACCAAGAAGTATAAATTGAAATATTTGTAAATAGGTCCCCATCTTTTTGTAAAGTAATACTCCTCCAGCTAAAGCGTATCCTAATCCCCAAAAATTTAAAGATATAAATATAGTTAGAAAGAGAATGGAAAAGAGACTTTGGAAATCAAGAAATGTTTGAGTTACCAACATCATCAATAATAATAATAAAATAATTTGAATTAAATCAATCAGAAGCATAGCAAACGATTTAAATGTGATTACTGAGAGAAAAGAGTATCGTGATAAGTAGAGTTGTTCGATTGTACCAATTCGAGTTTCTTCTTCAATTGAATCTGTAATGTTTTGATATATAGATAAGGCTAAAATCCAGATAGTAAAACTAAGAATGAGGCTTTCCTTTGAGTCATCACCCAAATTAAAGCCAACCACGCCAGAATATCCATAAAATATAAGTAGAAATACGAGAAAAATAGTTATTCCCCCGCCAATTGTATTAGCCAAATACCTTTTAGCTATAATAGCTTCTTTCTTTATGTATGCTTTTAACAACATTAACATCGTTAAACCATCCCCTGTTATTTAATCATTTCTAAAAACAAGTCTTCAAATTTAAGTTGCCCATAATTAAATTCTATTATTTCTCCTCGATCCTTGCATATATTCAATACATCCATAAACTGGGAAAGACTTTCGAAGGAAATATTAATTGTTTCTTTCTCATATTCGTAAGAAAGTTTGTGTTCATTTAGTTCCTTATCGAGTCCACCAAAATCTTTCACCTTAATCGTTCCTGATTTTGTATCAATTATATTCTTAAATTCATCCGTGTCCTTCTCTGTAATTAATTGTCCCTTCTGAATCACCATGATTTTATTACAAACCTTCTCCACAAATCTCATGTCGTGGGAGGTGATGAGCAAGGATTTGTTCATTTTGCTAGGTATTTTTGGAAGTAAAACTTCTAAATCTCTCAAAGTGGAAACATCTAATCCTAATGTCGGCTCGTCTAAAAGAATAATTTGGGAATCCTCAAGTAGAGCTATTAGAATAGATAATTTCTGTTGCATACCTCTAGAGAGGTTTTGAACTAACTCATTTACCTTAGAGATTAAATTAAATTCTTGTAATAATTCTTCAATTTTTTCTCTTTTTGCTTTGTAGTCAGTTCCTTTTAATGTCAAGAGAAATTCAATATTTTCTTTAACTGTTAGTTTCCAATAAAGACTTCTATTCCCTTCCATAATACAGGAGATAATTGGGTTCTTTTTCTTATTAACTTTTCCATTTATGTAAATTTCTCCATTGGTTGGATAAGTTAAAGTCGCTATTAATTTAATGATAGTAGTTTTACCAGCACCATTAGGCCCAAGCAAACCAACAATATCATTTGAATCTATACTAAAGCTCAAGTCATTTATTGCTGTAATGTTTTTATATTTTTTTGTGACATGGTTAAACTTTACAATCTGCTCCATTTTATCTTCATCCTATCTGTTTAACTTTATAACTAGATATACGCTTAGCGTAAGACTCCAGATATCTTTTCCAACCTGTTACTGGCAAGTTGTCAAGTGCGTCAACTGCATTTTTTAAATGTTTTTCTGCTTCACTTATCATATAAGTAACCACCTCATCATCCTCTTCTAATTGAGATTCAGTTGGATGTTTTTGATAAAAATGGTATGAATATATATTAAATCCACCCTCATTAAAGTCTTCTTCATAATCCAGTAAATCATCTAGATACTGTCTGCCGATAGCAAAGTAATCATGCGAAAGATTTAATTTATCAAGGGTTTCTTCTTTTACTGTTTGATCGAATAAACTATACACCTGAAGAGCGGATTTCGCATAAATGTATTTGTTAATACAGTACTCCTTAATAATAGACTCCTTATAAGACTGGCTATAATTAAGTACATACTTTTCGTTGAGCATGCTCACATCATTATGTATTTGATTAATTTCTACAATGTCCATTATGTCTTCATTCTTACCAATTAAGTCTTTCAAAGAATATGCTGCTTCCTGATACAAGCGAACCAATACAACCATTTCATATGGGTTACGAATCTTGTTAGAGTCGTAAATTTGATCTAACAAAAAAAGGCTCAGAAAATGAAAGTGGGAGAATTTAAGTAGATTTTTTATGTGTGCTTCTTCCAACTGAATAACTTCTCTAAAAAATAAAGGGTAGTAAGAATACATACTCAAACCTAAGAAATGTTCACCATCTTTATAAAAACGTCTAAAACGACTACTTGCAAACCTCTCATTTTCTGACATTAGGATATCTGTATACATTTTAAAAGCAGGTGTTGTCATTCCTAGATAAGATTGAATTTTTTCTTGTTCCATAACATAACAAACCTCCAAATATATTTTGAAAAATAGTTATATTCTAATTGTATAAATTTATTAGAATTGTGTCAAATTGGTTGATTTTTGAACGATATTACCTAATAATGTATAAAAAAGGGGGTAAAATAGTACGTGACAAATAGTCCTATAAAACAAATTTTAACTCCACAAGAAAAGAAAAGCGTCTATGAGGTTGACTTGCATAAAAAAATATACCAAATGATGGGCTTGGAAAACGTCGATCTAAGCCATATTAAGCCAGAAACAATCAGACTCAAAAGGAATTTTTGGAATCTTTACATAATGACAATTAAGATTAATAACGTAAAACATAGATTTCTAGTAGATACAGCGTCTCAACTTTCCTTGATCAAGATGAAAAAAAATGTAAACCTTCAGGAGTTACAGTTGGATAAAAGAGTAAAATTGAATGGGTTTGGGAAAGTAACGAACTTATCAAAAGCAGTGCTCGTTGATGACTTTAGTTTTGGAACAAACCAAGCTAAAAATGTTCTTCTATTCATAAAAGAGGAAAATAATATGCTGTTCAACTTGTTACAAATTGATGGAATATTGGGCTGGGATCTATTAAGTAAAATAGATTTTTCGATTCAAGAGGCAGGAAATAAGTTTACAATTTTTGACGAAGAGATGGCAAAAAAGTTTCAAAAAATACCAAGCAGTTACTTGTTTCCCTCAATGATTCCTATTATCTTTGATTCTAATAAAAAGAGAATTGTAGGGATTGATTTGGGCGCAAACAAAACATGGATATCCGAAAAATCTCCTATCTTAGTTGGAAATCCGTTTTTAACAGAAAAAAAAGTATACTCTATTGGTGTAAATGGTATTAATGTGGATAAAAAGGGACTTCTAAAGGAATATGAGCTTAAATTACCAAATATAAAACAAAACTTTAAAAAACTATCGATCTCAAGTACAGAGTTTGTACCAAATACGAATATAGATTTAATGGTTGGTACAGAGATATGTAAAGGAAAAGAAATAGTCTTTTTTAATAGTAGAAATAAATTTGTCATTTATTCAAAATAATGTATTTACAAATTATGGGATAAGTGCTAATGTTCTGTTATATTAGCTTGAAAGGGGGTGAAATAAGATGAAAAATGATGCAAAGCTTGTAGAAGTTGTTGAAGAGTCCAATGTGGAACTTTCCTCTAATCCGCGTATTACAATCTCTTGGTAACATAGGCTTATAATTATTTTTGGCTTATAATACTTAAGAAAAAGGACTGGTACTCAGTCCTTTTTCTAATTCCTATTAAAAAAATTTGGATTAAGGAAGTTTTTATATGAAAGGAAGTTATAGTTTTTAGAAATAAATGCTCTTACTACCTACTAAAAAATGAGAAACATATAATTCTAAGGAATATAAATAGTAAGTTTTATCTGATGACATTGGGCTCTCCACTTTAGAAAAATATCCCAATGCCAAGCAACTAACTTTTATAGCTTTGGTAATACCCCCAAAACTGTCAAAAGTAAGACCACTTCAACATTTTTTCTCTAGCTACTTTTTAATTAATCCTGAACGCCAAGATATCTTTTGGGTATTGGTGTTATGTGTCATTTCGAACTTTGTTTTATTTAAATAAATAAACTAATGCAAGAAGCTACATAAAACTTTTTAAATTTCTGTCGTTTATTTTTACCTTTTAATTGCAATTGCTAATTTCTTTTATTATAAATTTCCAATTACGAGCGTGCTTATATGTATTTTTAATACGAAGGAGGGGCTTTTATGAGTCGAAATAGAAACGATCGAGAAAGAGAAGATAAACAAGACACGTTTGACAGAGCATTTGTAGGAAAGCCTGGTTTTATGATTATCCTTACTTTATTGGTGATTATAGGCAGTATAGTAATTAATTATTTTAAGTAGCATTCCTTTTAAATGAAAGTTATTGCCCCATTGGTTACAGCCGCCCTTTAGAGGGTACAACCTAGTAGAAGAGATTAAAAGGATGTGTACCTATGTCAGAAAACAAACCCGTCGTCGCTGTAGCCGGAGCGAGTGGTTATATTGGACAGAACTTACTTGCCAAGCTACGTGGACGCATGAATATTATTGGGCTTTCTCGAAACGGAGATAAGCGTGAAGATACAGAAGATATCACGTGGCGTTCCTGTGACTTGTTCTCCTTAAAGGATGCGGAAAAAGGACTAGAGGGAGCAGACATTGCAGTATACCTCGTGCATTCCATGATGCCATCAGCTAAGCTTACACAGGGTCATTTTGCGGATATGGATGTGATCCTTGCTGACAACTTCGCTCAGGCTGCAAAGAAGCAAGGCGTTAAGAAAATTATCTATCTTGGTGGCATTGTACCTGAAGGGGTAGAAAAGCTTTCCGCCCATCTGAAAAGTAGATTGGAAGTGGAGCGCATTCTCCGGGCATATGGTACGCCGGTGACTGCTTTACGTGCAGGGCTGATTGTTGGGCCAAAGGGATCTTCCTTTCCAATTCTAGCTAAGTTGGTTAAGCGTCTGCCGATTATGATTCTACCGAAATGGACGCGCACCAAGACACAGCCCATTGCGCTACCGGATGTGCTGAACTCCTTGGACACAACGGTTTCGGAAGAGAAGGCAGTGAATGATTCCTATGATCTTGGTGGTCCTGAGGTTATGACATACCGCCAGATGATGGAGCAAACGGCTGAAGTAATGGGGAAAAAGCGGGTCCTGTATAATGTTCCCTTCTTCTCCTTGTACCTGTCCCGTTTATGGCTACGACTAATCACGCAAACGCCAAAGGAAACGGTGTATCCGCTATTGGCGAGTCTAAAGCATCCCTTAACTGCCAAAAAAGATAAAGCTGGAGTCAGCCATGGAACGATTTCCTTTAAAGAAGCGGCAGCATATTCACTAAGGGAGGAGGAAAATAAGCGCAAGCTATTTCCAAAACCTGAAATCGGACCACTGAAAAGAGATGTGCGCTCCGTACAGCGGATTCCACTACCAGAAGGCTATCGTGCCGATGAGGTGGCAAGGTATTACGTGCAATGGCTGGAACGATTCCTAAATCCATGGGTTCGTACAACGGTTGATGAGGATCTAAATTGCCAGATCGGATGGATTGGTAACAAGAAGCCTCTGCTGGAGCTTGCGTATGCACCTGAACGAAGTACAGAGGATCGCGCACTTTATTATATAAGTGGCGGCTTTCTGTCAGATTCCAGCCGTAATGAACGAGGCCGCATGGAATTTAGAAAAATACCAGAATCGAACGAAGCGATTATAGCTATCCACGATTACCTACCGTCCCTGCCATGGTTTGTCTATCAATACACCCAGGCTCACGCTCATCTATTTATCATGACTTGCTTCCGTCACCATATGAAGCGGCTCAATGAACAGCAAATGAAAGAGCAACTGGCAATATAGTATTTAGGGTATAGAACATATACAAACCAAATAAAGCACATAAATTGCTAATCTATAAAGGGTTAGCTAATTTATGTGCTTTTTCTACTCTATTGAAATAGTTACTTCTTTATCCATTTCTTCACTACTAACATCAAAGGCATAGAGTATTACAAATTGTTCAGATGACAACCAATCTATTTTATAAGCGTCATTAGCAAAGGGTTGATATCCGTCATCCGTTCGGAGAGTTGTAATAAAGGTCATATATAATCCTGATTCAGATAATTTGTAAAGGTGGCCAACCCCTGTTTCGACGACTATATATTTAAATGAATTATCAGGAGAAACAAGTGTCGTGACTTCAGTCTCCCATAAAGGATTAGGGAAAGAATAAAAAATGGATCTTGCTAATAAAACAAACACTCCAGCCAAAACCATAATACTTTTCAAGGAGCGGCTTTTTATTATGAAACAGAGTGATATAACCACATTGACAATTAATATATACTCAATAAGTTTATGACCTATAAAGGGCGGTGGTGTTCCAAATTGAATATAAATCCCAATTTCCCTTAAATAAATCATAAGAGGCAGAAGAACTAAACTCAAACATAGTGAGATCAGAGATCCCCTAAAAATTCTACTTTCATTTGAACGTTTCATTTAACCCACCGTCTCCCCAAATAAATCCTGTGAATTATGTAAGCTGTAATTTTATTATACTTTCTATAGTGAGAAGTAAAAAGGATAATTTAAATGGGCAGTTTGCAATACAGAAAACTCCTTGGATTAAATATAAATGCGTTAAGCAGTCTTATAGATACCCATCATGAAGAATTGAAAACGAAGGCTTGTCACTTAGGACAGCCTCCGTTTTCATTACACGACTATTTATTCTTCGCTTTTTCTTTCTCTAGTTCTTTCGTCAATTTTTCTCCCTCAATATCCAAATTAGGTAAGATTTTATCTAACCATTTTGGTAACCACCAAACTTTGTCACCAAATATAGACATAACTGCCGGTACGAAGATCATTCTGATTAAGAATGCATCAATTAAAATACCAAAGGCGAGGGCGAACCCTATTTGTTTAATCATAATATCATCTGTGAAAATAAAGCCTGAGAATACAGAAACCATGATTAACGCTGCCGCAACGACAACTCTACTTGCAATGGTATAGCCGTTCACTACAGCTTTATTACCTTTATTTCCGTGGATATAAGCTTCCCGCATGGAAGATACAAGGAATACTTGATAATCCATCGCTAGACCATATAAGATACCTGTTACCATAATCGGGATAAAACTTAGGAGCGGTCCGCCTGTATCAATTCCGAATAAAGAACCTACCCCGAACCAGTTCCATTGGAAGACGGCTGTTGTAACACCGAATGTAGCCATAATACTTAATAAGAAACCAGCTGTTGCTTTGATTGGTACAATAACCGATCTGAATACAACGAGCAAGATAACTAAGGATAACAGAACGATAATACCAATATAAATTGGAAATACATCAGATAGGTTCTGTGAAATATCAATATTGATCGCTGTGAGTCCCGTTACGCCAATTTCCAGATTTGTATTTTCGGCCACAGAATCGTTATTTCTTAAATACTCTACTAAATCATGGGTTTCTTCATCTGTAGGGCCAGCAGTTGGGGTAATGCTCACAATCCCTATCGTTCCGTCGTCATTAAACCCACCTGGTGATACCTCTACTGTACTATCAAGTTCATTAATATTGGAAAGCAACTGTAGATACTCTTGTGTATCAATTGCATTGCCATCCTTATCTTCTGCTACAAGTAACAAGGTGCCATTATAGCCCTCTCCAAAGCTTTCTGAAACAATGTCATAGCTTTGTCGTTCGGCTGTATCTTTATTCGCACTTGCACCTGAAGGCATTCCTAGGTTCATATCAGCAACTGGAATTGTTAGCGTTCCTAAAATCACAATGATAAGTGCAACGATAGGCCATCTAAGCTTGATAATTCCATTAATCCATTTGTTCGCAAAGGTCGGCTTGTCCTTGTCTTTCGCATTATGTTTCTTTCTCGCTTTAGCGGAAACAATTCTCTCTCCAACTAATCCTAAAATGGCTGGCAATAATGTGAGTGCTACAAGCACATCGATAAATACTGTCAGTGAAGCGACAAGGGCCATACTGCTTAAAAAGGAAATCCCAATAACTAATAATCCGCATAGCGCGATGATTACAGTTAAGCCTGCAAAGAATACGGCACTTCCTGCTGTTCCTACCGCACGTGGGGCAGCTTCCTTAGCTGGCAGGTTTTCTTCAAACATTATCTTCCTTTGTCTATTCACAATAAATAACGCATAATCAATTCCTACTGCTAACCCAACCATTAAAGCAAGTACTGGTGTAAGACTGTTCATTTCAAACAGACTAGACATGGCAAAAGTACCGCCGACTCCAACCCCTACTCCAACAAAGGCAACGATTAATGGCAATCCTGCTGCTATAAGGGAACCTAATGTCACCACAAGGACAATCCCAGCAACAATCAGACCAATAATTTCATGCGTACCTCCAATTGGAATATCCGTGCTTTGAAGCGTACCAGTTGAAAGGGCATTAATCGATGTATCCTCTTCTACGTTATTTGCTAGATCCTTTAATTGATCTAATTGATCAGCAGAAAGGTCCTCCGCTTTTTCTGTCATTTGGAATGAGAAAAGCGCGATGTTCCCTTCTTCCGAGATCTTCACTCCTGGTATAGGCGTCTCATTCACGACGAATGGTCTATAAGAGGTTTCACTCTCTTGCATTTGCCCAAGCTGACTTTGTAGCTCTTGCAGCTGAGCCATGTCTTCACTATCTCCTACTATATCAAGTGGATTGACGACAAAGTCTAACTCATAAATACTGTTAATCACGCTTGCAAGTGACGCTACATTCGCTTGAGCATCAACTTGTTCTCCTTCAGGGGATTCAAATATAAAGCTTCCTTGCCCACCTGAGGCGACTGGGAAGTCTTCTGCTAGCTGGTCAAGAACCTCCTGTGCTTCTGTCCCATCGATTCTTGTCTCACTGGTCATGCTCACGCCATTTGATACAATTGCTGCGATAATAATTCCTAAAATGATTACCCAGCTGGCAATAAATGCCCACGGCTTGTTATATGCTGTCTTACCAATTCTGTAAAATAACTTCGACATTCTTTAAACTCCTACTCGTTTATATTTATTTAAAGCCTTCTCTTAATTTTGAGAAGACGATTTCCATGTATTCCTGAAACTCATTATTAGGTTGGTCTTGTGCTGTGTCACCAACTGGTAAATGAACATTCATGCTTCCATCAAGGACAGGCATTAGAGCGCCAAATACTGCACCAATTAATAGATGGTAATACTCTTCAGAATAAGCATCACCAAATCCTTCCTTAATGCCAAGTCGAGCAAAGTCCTGCGTTTCCTTTAAGACACCCGTCACATACAACTTTAAAGTTGGATGATCTCTAGATAAAGAAATCAACTCATGCAATCTTTTTAACTTATCAATCGTAAAACTACGCTTAATGTACATTTCGATAGTGCTTAATGGTGTAAGTCCTTCTAAGGAATGGGCCTCATCATGTTCACGAAAATCATTCATGGTGAGAGCACTCGCGATGGCTTCTTCCTTACAGGAAAAATGATTCGCGAAAGTTCTCCTTGAATAGCCTGCTTTTGTCACAATATCCTCTACCACAAAAGTTTCCAAGCCACGTTCCATCGCTAGTTCAAAAGCTGCTTCAGCAAGGGCCCTTTTGGTGGCGTTCTTCTTTTTTATCCTGAGACTCTCTTCAGACATTTTTTCACCCCGATTCGTTCAACTAAAAATCAGTGGGGAAGGAAGAAAACCCACACTGATTGAAGTTTCACTTTATGTAGTCCACATTTAGTTATAACACAAAAATTGCACAAAGGGCAATATTTCCCTTTGTGCAATTAAATTTATTTTATATTATGTAATGAGAAAACATCTATATCTAACATATAAAGCATTAAGATAGTCCTTTTGAGAACCCATTTACGAGAGCTTTGGAATTAAGTTTATGGGAAATGTATGGGTGAATTGGTTTGGTGTGTCTTATATGCTATTTGTCTTGTACACGTTGGTTGTTGCTCTATTCTTATTTAAAAATAGTATTTTGTTTAAACAACGGCTTAAGTCGATCTTATTTTGGCTTGCTTTTGTAGCAGCCAATTATGTTGTGTTTATCCCTTTTGTGAAAGGTGAAAATCCATTCTGACTTGTGATGAAAATAAAAAGAAGCTATCACCTTAAGCACCATACAGCTTGTGGTGTAGCTCTTTATGTTTTATAATTTTCATTTCCTAGTCTCAAATCTTCAAGCTATTTCCGTTTTAGGAGTTTTATTTTTTTAATGAATCATTTGTTTCCTTTAGCTCTTCTACTTTTTTTCTTTTTCTTGTTTGGTACAACAAACTCCACGAACAGATCTATAATAAAATCAAACATTTATAGTCAGCCTCCATAAGTCTAAATAAGATAGTTTCAAACTTTTTTTATAAACCCTCAAGTACTTATGACCAACACGAATCTCAGACATCTAAAGAACAGCGGCCCTCCAGAGGTGTCGCTGTTCTCAAAGGTAGACTATCTAATATCCAACCCCAACATAGACGCAAAGTAAATTGCCTGATGCTGGGAAACGATGCAATCTTTCAAATCCTCCACCTTAACCACGAGGGATTCGAAGTGAGATGTACTAATATCAATTCCTTTTAACTTGGTGCTGTCAAAGCTAACTCCATTTAAATCACAATAAGAATATAACGTTTGTTTCAGTTTGCAATTGAAGAAGTCAGCACTCTGCAGGTTTGATTCGGTAAACTGGGTTTTTTCAAATTTGGAATCACCGAAATTGCACATGGATAGCAAGCAATTGTCAAAAGTCACATTGCCAAATCGTCCCTCGACAAACTGCACACCTAAAAGCTTACAGTTCTTGAACGTAACGCGATGAATGCTTGCTGTGCTTAAATTTGCATTGGAAAAGTCACAATTCTCAAAGTGCACGTCCGTCATATCGATATTCTCAAAAGATGTATTGTGAAACGTCGAATGCTTAATCACCATGCCATTTAAATGGACACGATCCAGTACCTCGTTATCAAAAAAAGAGCCTTCAATTTCCATATTACTTAGATGCGGATCTTCCTCAAATAAAATATCTTGAAAATTCCCCTTCGGCAGTGCTTCTAATATGTTCGGTTTAGTTAATTTCATATGTTCCACCTTCAATTTTAAAGTAGTAGTAAAAAACGGTGCATGTCATTTCTACCGATATTATACCATTTCAATAAAAAACACTGCCTATAAAAAGTTTTTTTCAAAGAGATGCCCCCAAAGCGTCTCTTTTTTCGATTATAGAAGTGAGTAGGAAAAATAGAAGGATTATAGCATAGGGAGGAGGGAGCATGATGAACCGAACGACATTATGTGTAAGAGAAGTTGCTGCGTATCTTGGCATACATAGAGACATGGTGTACTTATTGGTGAAGCGAAACAAAATACCACATTTGGTCATTCTTAATACAATCATATTCACTAAGGAATCGCTGGACGTTTGGGCTGGGGATAGCGGATGTAATGGTGCATGAGCGTCCAACTATAACCTAAAGTATATAACTAAAATTCGAAAATAAAATACCGCACGCAAGGTGACTGTCTCAGCGTTATTGGGAGGATAGCCTTTTCGCCTGCGAATAAAAGGGATGGACAAGTATGAATTATATTGAAAAAAACCGTAAAGAATCTGGATTTGTTAAGATTGATAACCAAACAGTTCAAAAAGACTTAAATGACTTGGCGGCAATTGGATTACTCACACACATTCTAAGTCATTCTCCAACTTGGAGAATACGTAAATCAGAGCTACATAAACAATTCACTCGCCGAAAGGTGGATAGTTCTTGGAAGGTGTTGCTTGAGCATCGCTACATCATGGGTTTTTTCTGTCATGTGGATGGACACCATGAGTATTTCTATAAGGCAGCTGATCATCCTTTTTCACAAAGCGATTTTGAAACATTTATTGGGGAACAAAAAAAAGAGCTTGAAGAAAAAGGTCTAGCCGTGTTTAATATGAAAGCGATTAAGGACTCGCCCCTTGTTGTACCTGATTTTTTTTCTGATTTGCAAAATGTACAATGCAAAGCGGACAGTGCAAAAAGTGCTACTACAAATGAAACAAAGACAAAAGAAATACATACAAAAAAACATTCATTAGCAACTGTTAACAAGCCAACCAACAAAATGGAAGAAATTATTGAGATTGCCAATGAATTTTATGCAGACTTCGCTGCTGGACGTTGGGCAAAGGAAAAGTGGCATCAAATTATTGAAAAATACGCAAGGGAGTTCGTGGACAATGATCGAAACGTTCCTGATAGTAAGCTAAAGGCATACGTATACGGGTCATTGAAGAAAATAGCCGAACATCATGACTACAAAAATTCCGAGGAATATGCGGAGTATAAACGGGTTGTGAAAGAAATGTTTGTGGATCATGGTGTTTAAATCATTAGGTGTCGAATGCTAAAGATTAGTACACCTAGCAAGAAGAAAGGTTGCCGCATATTCCTCTTTACTATTTTTCAATTTGCATTACGTCTGTTTTGTAAATCTCTCATACGCTCTTGACGTGATGGTTGAAATATAGAGAAGGCTTGCAAATGATACAGCTGCTACAAGAGGTAAATATAATGCCTTATTTATCAATGGCATATCGACGGAGAAAAAAGCAGCTATCGTAATAACGAAAGAAATGACTAATGCTTTCACTACATTATGTTTTCTTACTCTTTGCATGGTTTTCGACCTCCTTCACACAAGTATATATTTATAGTACAAGGAAACGAATATTTTGCCAATTTATAAAGGAGAAAAATATTATGGTAGTGGGAAATAGTTGTTTCCATTAGACTACTCAATAAAAATTTAACGCAAAAAGCCCCATAAAAGGGGCCATTGCGGTAATAAGGGAGATACAAACTGAAACGCTTTAACTTCCTCTTCTTTATTTTGCGATTGCTGTTTTCTTCACTTTCACATTTCCTTCAATGGCGCGAGAGTATGGGCAAGCTTCATGTGCTTTATCCATTAGTTCCTCTGCTTCTTCTTGTGTGACGCCTTCCATCTCAGCTTTTAGCTTTACACTCAAGCCAAAGCCTTTCAGTTGTTTTTCAATGCTTACTTCTGCTGTTACTTCTGAGGTGATTTTTTTCTTCGCATTCCCGGCAACCATTTGCAATGCACTGTCAAAGCAGGCAGCATAGCCAGCTGAGAAGAGCTGTTCTGGGTTTGTGGTGCCTTCTTTTTCATTTCCACCCAATCCTTTTGGTAAAGATAAAGCTAGATCCAAAGTGCCATCAGATGATTTAACCGTTCCTTGACGGCCACCCGCTGCAGTTGAAGACGCTGTGTATAATGCTAATCCCATAATTAAACACTCCTCTTTTTTATATTGTGCACAATTAGATTGTACACAATTAAATAGCGTAACGTCAATTATTATAATTTTATTTCTGAACTTGCTATAATAAGCCCAGGAGTGATCAACAATGGCAAATGAGATATTAAAGTTAGATAATCAAATCTGTTTTCAACTATATGCAACAACACGCGAAATGACGAAGCGGTATCGTCCATTATTAGAGGAATTGAACGTCACCTATCCACAATACCTAGTGTTACTTGTCCTCTGGGAAACAGATCGCATCTCGGTAAAAGCATTAGGTAAACGACTCTTCTTAGATTCTGGAACACTGACACCAATGTTGAAGCGGATGGAAGAACATGGCCTCATACAGCGGACGCGTTCCAAAGAAGATGAACGAGTCGTGGAAGTCGTCTTAACAGAACAAGGGAAGCAAGCAGAGAAACAAGCAGAACAGATCCCACTACAATTTATTGAACAGACCAATCTAAACGAAGAAGAAGTGATCCAGCTAAAACAAACCCTGTCTAAAATGCTTGCTCAGTTGGATGAGACGTAGAAAATGGAGCCCAGGCATCAATATCGGATGTCTCGGCTCTTTATGTAACATAAAACAAAACGATTTGTAATTTCACCTATGAATAGCCTGCTAAGTCATATACACTGGAAGGAGCGAATGGAGCGAAGGAAAAGTCATTTTTGATACCGACTTTCTCGTGGTGTTTATTACTGATTGTAACGCTCCTTGTCCCTCTATCCGTCATCATACTCATTATTTCAGCAATCGTTCTACAATTTACTTCCAATAGTTCCATTCTTAACAACAATTCCATACAGCTTTTAAATTAATCGAAAGAAGGTGAAGCCCTATTTTAAGCGAAAAAAATAAAGGTCAGCCCCGCAAAGCTCATGCCAATAAATCGACTAGATTACATGCTAAGAATAGTTATACACCTTTGCAATTAGAAAAAGAGGTTCAAAAAGGTGACGATGCCTTTCTGATTACAGATAGTTTTTTATATTTCTCTATGGTTGAATGTGATGTGAACTGGTTGATGTCACAGGCGAATATTGTGGTAGATAATTCAAATGGCTTTATTGTTCAAGATGTTATAGCGTATGTGTTGAATAAAATCTCTACTGTCGACCCAGAAAGTGTTGATAAACAAATCCTTAAGAGGCTGTTTGAGAACCTAAAGGATGTGACAAATCAAGAACAATAAATGGACTCGAGAGATTTTTATTTCACTTTGAAGCAGTGATCGACGGGGATGTAGCGCTTATTATGGTTCACATCTTACAATGAAAAAACTGTTACTCTAGTGACTGATGTTTAAATAAATCGTAAAAAGACTCTATTTGGTTGGAGGGATCAACAATTCTCACTAAATGGAGTTTTTTGTGTACGAATAAGTTATGAAACGTAATACAAGTTACGATGAGGGGTGGAGTATAAGGACAGCAATGTTTTGTTTTATACCATAGTAAATTCAGAATCATGGAATTTTTAATAGGAAAATTATGGAAAGTATTCTAAACTAGAAATAGGTCCATTTCCTTAGAATGGGAGGAAGCGTTATGAAAGATAAACTTATTTCAGTTATTGCTTTTTTTATCTTGTTTTGGATTATATTAAAAATCTTTGTAACTTACTGGGAGAGCCTTATGCCGTGGCCCCTTGTATCGGATCTATGGAATTTACTGTTGATTTTGTTTCTCCTGGTTCCTTTGGCTTCTATATTAGCTAGGCTATTCGTGAACACGATTCGGCGTTAGCTATGGAATAACTGTGATAAACTATAGGGATAAAAGATGGAAAAGGATGTAACGACAATGAAAATAACCCTCGTATCAGTTGGTAAATTAAAAGAAAAGTACCTCAAGCAAGGCATACAAGAGTATATGAAGCGACTGAGTGCATATGCCAAGGTAGATATTGTGGAAGTCGCTGATGAAAAAGCCCCAGAGAATATGAGTGACGCAGAAATGCTTGAAGTAAAACGCAAAGAAGGCGAGCGCATCCTTTCCCATATTAACCAGGATACATATGTCATCACCCTTGAGATCAATGGAAAGATGCTAAGCTCTGAACAGCTTGCAGCAAAAATGGACGAGCTTGCGACTTATGGCAAGAGTAAGATTGCTTTTGTGATTGGTGGATCTTTGGGGATTAGTGAAGAGGTTCAGAAGCGGAGTAATTTGGCATTGTCTTTTTCTAAGATGACGTTCCCGCATCAGGTTATGAGGTTAATTTTGTTGGAGCAGGTTTATCGGGCTTTTCGGATAAATCGGGGGGAACCGTACCATAAATAGGTGCCGTATTTTTAATGAAAATCCTTTATCTATCGAAATAAATTTCATTTAATTCGTATCCTTATCGTATCGATAATACGAAACCTCCTAGCGGCTAATATCGTACAATAGGAAATACTTCAGTAACTTTATAGATAAGTAACCCATAAATGGAAGGGTGTTCTTATATTGAAACAATTGTATATAAAACAAAAAGTGATGAGTTTTAAAGACAAATTCACGATAAAGGACCAGCAGGAGAATGATGCTTATTATGTGGAAGGAAGTTTTATGAAAATCCCAAAAACGTTCTCCATATTAAATACAGCTGGAACAGAGGTAGCACTTATAACGAAAAAGGTGATGAGCTTCTTACCGAAATTTTATGTTGAGGTAAACGGCCAAGAGGTATTAACGATTAATAAAGCGTTTTCTCTCCTTAAAGCACGTTATTCTATTGATGCTGCGGGGATAGAAGTGCATGGTAACTGGTGGGATATGAACTTTGAAGTATTTCAGTATGGGGAAGCCGTAGGGAAAGTGAATAAAGAATGGTTTACATGGGGAGATAGCTACAAGGTTCAAGTACTGAACGAAGAGATGGAGACGATCATAATTGCGCTCGTCATAGCCATAGACTGTGTGAAGGCTGACCAAGCATCATCTCCGCCAGCTACGACATAACTTCTTATTTAGCATTTAAGCCAGGATCTGTATGACATCGTTACAGAACCTGGCTTAAAAAAGTTATTGTTTTTTACTAAATGCCAATGTTTTATTTAACAGGAGCGGGGTATAAAAGGCGACTGTATCGCTTAATGGAAGTAGCTCGTCGCTAATGGATAGATTCAAAACATCTTGTAAATAGCTTCTTCTCGTTTGAATTCTTTCCCATACTTCTGGATAAGTGTTTTTAATTTCTGCCTGCAATGCTTCATCTGCAATGGCAATTGGTTCTTCACATGATGCTCCTGCATAGCCTGGCACACTTGGAATAATGTCAATCTGATACATTTGACCACTTTTAACGACAGCTGTTGAAGCTTTCGTGAAGGGCGAGGATAGCCATTCTTCATCACTGGTGAAGTGGCCTGGGTTTAAAGACCAGCCATAGTCCTCTTTAGGCAACACCTCTTCTATAATCGCATACATATCTTTGCCTGATTGACCGACTTTGATGGATTCTAACCAAGTCGCATAAGCAGTAAAGTAAGGCTTTGCTAGTCGCTCAAGATAGTCCTTTTGCTCTTCCGGTAATTGCTCGGGATCTTTCACTACATAGCCCGCTCGACTGCTTAATCCACCTTTGTAGCCTACTGTTATGGAAAAGTTATCTCTGTAATTGATTGCTTTATCTCTTGGATAGATTATAGCGTTGGTAAATCTAGCACCTGCAGCAGTAATGGTCGTTACAGAATTCGGCTGTCCATCCGCCGCTAGTATGGAAGCAATTTCTTTTTCTGTTTTCCCCACCTCAATGTTTTGTAGCGCTTGATATAAACGAGACCCAGCTAATGATGCTCCGTATTCATAATGTGTAATTTCATTCGCATTATTAATAGTGCGAATACCCTCAAGAGGAGAGAGGAGAGCTGGCGAAAAGTTGAACACTTTTCCTTGTGCCACATATTTTTTCAATTCATTTACAACAAAATAAGGAATGTCAAAAAGGTCGCTATTCTCATAAACCGTGCTCGTAAACATCTTCCAACCAATTAACCCAACTTTGGAGTCTGGAGCAATATCGGCTTCTTTAAAATATTGAGCTAGTTCCTTTTCATTTTCCATCGGTTGGTTAGGCAGGGAAAAGAAAGGAACATGAATGGCTTCTGCCTTCACCCGCGATTTACTCGCTAGCTTTAAATTTTCATTTCCTAACAATAAATAGCTTTTTCCGTTATTGTGCAAAACAAGACAAGCCTCTTCAAAGCGGGGAATAAACCCTGTGAAATATTCGAAGTTGGCACCATGTTCACGGTCAGCATATATAATTGCTGTATCCACTTGATGTTCTTTCATTTTTTCCAAGAAATTCGTATGACGTTGGGCTAATGTTTCGTCTGTTAAGATAACAGATTGCATATTCTGGTGAATTTTCGGTGGCGTAATCTGTGTTAATTGTATATCCATTATAATTTCTCCTTCTATTCTGCAACTGAGATGATGTTGGTCACGTGACTCATTTCTTTAAAGCTCTCGTGATCCTTTGGTAAGTCGGTTATAATTATATCAAAATCCTTCACTTCCCCTGCCTTATAAAGGTGAGAAAGGCCAAACTTTGTCTTATCGGCAACTAGCACTACTTGCTTGGCCTGGTTGATAATCGCCTTTTTTGTAAATGCGTCTACTTCGTCTGGTAATGTTACACCGTGTTCAAGTGTAATCCCTTCCGTACCTACAAACACTAAATCGAACTGAAAGTCTTTTATATAATCAATTGTTTGCACTCCCAAAAAACCTTGAGATAAATCTCTGTACTCTCCCGGAACGCTAAACAAAGAGATGTCTTTATGTTTTGATAAAGTGGAAAGGACCATTAAGGAGTTGCTATAAAAGGTGCAGTTCCTTGTTCTAAATATTTCGTGAGCCACAGCTAAAGTGGTTGTGCCGGTTTCAATAAATATCGAAGAATAGGGTTTTACAAGGCGCTTACAGTATTCCCCGATTAGTTTCTTGCCATAGGCATTAACTTCTCTTTTAATCGTCATCGGATATTCGGATAAATTCGTTTTTTTGTAAACAGCACCTCCATAAACCAACTCTAGCTCACCATTTTCGGATAATGCTTTCAAGTCTCGATTAATGGTCATTAAAGATACGTTGAGTTCTTCGGCTAAGTCCTTAGAATTAACCTCACCATTTACCTTTACTTTTTCTAAAATAAACACATGTCTTTTTGTTTGATTCAAGCTTTTCCACTCCATAGCATAAATTTCTTTGTTGATTAACCTCATCTTTCGCTCCTATTTTTCATTCGGAAACACCATAACATTTATTAACAAAACAATCAACATTAAAGAAAATAATTAACACTATGTTAATATATATGTTATATAATGTTAATAATTGAGTTTTGAAATTTAAGGAAGATAGAGTTTAAAAGGTAACTAGGAATATTATAACTATTCGACTTTGAGTCATTGCCATTAGCATTCTTAATGGCGAGATCCAGCCGTTTAAGGTATAAACAGTACAGCTAATAAAATTTTATACTTGAATTAAAGCGTACTGTTTCTTATAATGTAATTGATCAATAAATAACTAATAACAAGCAGGTGTTTAATATGGGTCGGCCAAGTGGGGGAAACCGTAAAGAAGAAATACTTGAAGCGGGATTAGAAGTATTTGCAAAGAAAGGTTATTATAATACAACTACCGCACATATAGCAGAAAAAGCGGGGATATCGCAACCATATGTCTTTCGGTTTTATAAAACAAAAGAGGAATTGTTTATTGCCGCGCTAGACCGCGCATTTGATAGAATTCTCGATACCTTTAAAAATGTAGAGGCTAGTGCAGAACAACTTGTTGAGAAAATGATTGACGCTTATGATAAACTTTCTGAACGTCATCCTAATGAAATTTCCCTACAGGTTATAGGCATCTCTGTTACAGAAAGTGCTATCCGAATTGCAACGCAGAAAGGACTATCCAATATTCGCAGTTACACTTTAGAGCGATTTAGAAATGCGGGTATAGAAAATGTGGAAAGAGAAGCTACTACATTTTTGGCCAGAGGGATATTGTGCAATATATCTTATTTCTTAGATCTCCCAGAGCTTATAGATACAAAAAATAAATAATGTAGCCTAAGCGAGTTATTTATTTTTCACATTAGTTATTGATTGATCAATAACTAATGTGAAAAGGAGGTGAAAATATGAAGCTAAGTAAAATAGACTTCCTATCAATAGGAATTATTGTGGTATGTATTATAAGTTGGTGGGGTTAAGTCTACTAAAATCAAACATAATCGGGGAGGTGAAATGATGAATAATGAGAAGAATTCTGTTTCGTATTTATCTATTGGATTGGGGATTATTGCAGTTTTGACCGTCTTATTCACGTTTTGGGATTAATAACAGCATGCTATGTATGCGATAATCGGATAAATAAGGGCCAATTTTTTAGTACAGTTATTTATTGATGAATCAATAAAAAAGAGGTGTTAAAAATGAAAAAAGCAGTTGTATTAGGAGCAACAGGGGGAACGGGACAGGTTATCGTTGCAGAATTATTAAGTAGAGACGTAGAGGTTATTGCATTCGGGCGATCTAAAGAGAAATTGGAGGCATTAATGAAAGAACATGCTTATCACCCAAAATTAACCTATGCACTAGGAAATATATTTAAGTATAAGACAATGTTAGAATCTGCCAAAGATGTGGATGTTATTTTTCAGTGTGCGAATGTTAAGTATCAAGAGATGGAGAGTAAACTCTTATTACTTGGAGAGAGTGTCATGAAGGCAGCCGATGCTTTGGGTAAAAAGATTGTGTTTGTAGATGGTATTTACGTATATGGACACCAAGTTGCAAAAGGGGATGAAAACCATCCACACCAGCCCCATACAAAAAAAGGTAAGATTAGAGTGGAATTCGAGCAACTGATTTTCAGTCCTAAATGGAAAAGTGCTAAAGCATTAATTGTCAGGCTGCCAGATTATTATGGCCCTACCTCACAAAATTCTTATTTACAGCCTACTCTAGAAGGGATAGCTGCAGGAAAGCTTTCTATATTTATTGGAAATCTAAAAACTCCTCGTGAGTATGTCTATTTGCCAGATGCGGCGAAGATGATTGTAAATATAGCAGAGAAAGACGATTCTTATGGAGAGAATTGGAATATACCAGGAGCAGGGTTGATTTCGGGAAAAGAGATTATAAAAATGGCTCGTCACATAACTGGGAGTAATAAAATGGTGATACCACTTTCTAAAAATGCCATTCGTTTTATTGGATTGTTCGATGAATTTATGAGGGAAGTTGTGGAAATTATGTACCTTACTAAAGAAGGGTTTGTTTTAAGTGGTGAAAAATATGAAAAGCGAATTGGTGCCATTCCAAAAACTCCTTTTAAACAAGGCATGGAAGAGACATTACAGCTTTTGATGTATAAATAAAATTTGGGTTAAGGTGAAAACAGGGGCGGTTATTGGTAGAAGTGGTTAAACCGCCCCATGCTTTGTTATCATTTTCGGACACTAATTATGGAATTACATTAACTTATTGATAATTAATTATCGCCGGATTGGGATCTAGCTTCAAGACCTCTTCCGGACTTAACACAGGCTCATCCTTGTTATAAAAGATTTTAAATCCTCCGTATTGGACTGCTTCGTTTCGCACGAATTTACGATAGAGTGACATTTTGGTGGCAGAATCGCCCCAACCGTCATAGTTTAAGGCCACTTCAACGTTTTCGGTTGGCTGGATGGCTTCTTTGTTCGTTAATGCTTCGTCCATAAACTGATGGACCAGCACAATTTTGTCTGGTAGATTATTTTCCTCCACCATTTCCGTTAAGTAATCCACCGCTTCTTGTACTTCAGCACCGTCTACTTGGCCAAGATCGATACCCGGTGTTTGACCTTCTTTTACATGGAATTCCGTATCAATAGCTAGGTGAACATGGGGAAGCTTCAACCATTTCTCAAGTGATTTAACTTGATTGATGACGGAATCTGTTCCGAGCTGGACATCCAGCATAAGTAGCGCATCATTTTCTTCAGCTAGTTTGGCATATTCGTCAATTTTCTCTGGTGGGGTTGGATGGACGTATGTCCCTTCAGTCCCCGGGTCACGCTGTGCTACGGTAGAAATGAGTTCAATCATTGGTACAGCAGGGCGCGAAGGATCTGCATCTGAATATGCTTGGGTCTGCTCTTTTAATTTCTCCATTAATTCATCTGGTTCCATTTCTCCCAATATCCCCATATTGCTAGAGTTCGGATGTCCGTAATAAGCTACGAGTCTATGATTCTTTAATGGACCATCGGTTTGATCATCGGCTCCTTTTACCAATGTTTCTCCGACTGGAACCATTCTAGTACGATCCCCTCCGCGAGCTTCTTCACTAGGCATCTTTTCAATCTCCTCTTCAGATAACGTTTCTTTTAGAGGAGAAGCATCTTCTCTTGGTTCCATTGCTTTGTAAGGTTGAGTGGGCTTCTCTTCTTCCGCTTCTTCTTTCTTATCTTCCTGCTCATCTGAAGCTCCCTCTTCCTGTGCTGGTTCTTCTTCACTTTTTTCATTCTCTTGGGTAGTGGTGTTTTCCGAACAAGCGATCAGGAAAAACAGGATAAGCACTCCTGAGAATAACAATGCTGATTTTTTCATGTTGTTCACTTCCTTATGTATTAATTTCTACTATCTATTATTCTAGATATATACCCTATTTTCAATGAAGTTAACAGAGAGATTTAAAAAATGGAGAGTTCAGCTAGCGAACTCTCCAATCAGTTTAGTTTTGTTCCTGTAAAGGACGCTCTACTACAAAACTCTCCTTTGTCTTTTCGCTTCCTTTCGTTTTTCTTGTTAAAGAAAAGACTGCGCATGCTAGGGAGATGATCACAATCACGCCGCCAAACCAAGCTGTACTGGAAACATTTCCAGTTTGATTTAAAACGATACCACCAAATCCTGAACCAAGCGAAATCCCAATTTGTAATGCGGAATTATTAAAACTTTGCTGGATATCAGATGTAGCAGGATCTGTTTGAATTAAATAGCTTTGTTGTGGTGGAGCTAGACTCCAGCTTAATGCTGCCCAAATCATCATAATTGGTAGGAATACAATAAGTGAAAAAGTAGTAAATGGCAGTATGAATAACACCACTGCAAATGAGATGATTACGGTAATAATACTTTTAGGGGCTCCAATCGAATCGGAAAGAAATCCTCCGAATGCGCCACCGCTTACCGCTGCAATCCCAAATAATAGATAACAGATGCTGAGCCAACTAGAATTCAAATGAAGTTCTGTTTCTAAAAATGGCGTGAAGTAAGCATAAAGCGTGTAATGTCCTGCAAGCATAAACATGGTCGCAAGATGTGCACTACCTAATTTTCCGCTGCTCACAGCTTTTAGTTGTTTTGATAGTGGGATCGTTTTTTCGCCAGGGAATCGATCTAAAAAGATGGAAATAAGCACAAAAGAACCGATCGATAACAACGCAATTCCTAGGAAAATAACGCGCCAGCCGAATTGATCGGAAATTAAAATTCCCAGTGGCACTCCCATAACAAGCGATGAACTAATTCCCATGTAAACAAGGCCTAGAGCTTTTGCTCGATGTGCTGGTGAAACCACTTTTGAAGCGATGGTTAACGAAAGTACTACAATGAGTGCTGTACTCATGGCGGTAATGACCCTTGCAATCATCATAAAGGTAAAATTCGGACTGAAATAGGTCATGATATTCCCGATAAAGAAAACAGACAAGGATATGAGGTATAACTTTTTTCGCTCCATTTTACTCGTTAGAACTAGTAACACAGGTCCGGATATCGCATAAATAAGGGCGAACACCGTGATTAGTTGTCCAGCAGAGCTTAAGGAGATGTTTAAATCGTTCGCAATTGTTGGAAGAATTCCTCCAACGACTAATTCAACAAGGCCAACCGCTACAGTAGATAATGCGAGTATAAAAACTTTTAAATTCATCTTCTTACTTCCTTTCGAATTAAAAAATAATAAAAAAATCCTGATTACAAAAAATGATTTAACTCATTTTCTGTAATCAGGATTTTAAGGTTCCTGGTAGACACCCTCAAGCCATATTCTGAGGTTATACAGGTTATATTAATTTAGTATTTAGTATAAGCGAGCACTTTAGATAGTTTACTAGCTTTCATCTAGTTTATCAAGTAGCAATTTTTAGCTGTGATATTACCATGAGGCCAGTGGCAGGTCTACAAGGAGTTATTCGTGTAAGGGGGGCCAATTACTTGTGTAAGTGCTTTGTTGTTGCTCTTAAGAATAAATATATAGCAGTAATTCCAAACATAAACCCGAAAGTCTTAAACCAAGTTAGTTCCCCGCCGGTTATGTGTTTTAAAAACATAACACCTAAATAAATAATAATAAATATACACAGGTATATACCTATGTACGTTGATAATTTAATTTTTTTGTTTCTATGAGACATAAAGCTCACCTCTTAAAAAATTCATTCATTTTCCATTTCTATAATACTTTAACATTTGGTTGTGGGTTATTAAAGACTTTAAAAAGCTAAGTGAATTGGTTCGGTTTACTACTACCTACCTTATGGGTAGACTTAAAGAGTAAGCCGAATATATGAAACCTACCTAAAAGGTCATTCGTATATACACTAAAGGAGGGAACTCAATGTTTAAAAAGTTCCTAAAAGGCATTTCCAAAGAGATGAAAAAACGTGGTAGCAGCAGTGGTCGGTCGAAATACCGTCGTCATGGCTCTAGCAGTGGAAAAAAACGGAGATATTACGGAAGTAGCAGCAGCGGACGACGTGGACGTAATGCCTATCGTGGCTCAAGCCATTACAGAAAAAAAGGCCGTTACTCTAGTAGCTGATCGTTATTTGAATAAATTACAAAAAGACTCCATTTGGTGGGAAGAATACATTTCCTGCTAAATGGAGTTTTTTTAAGTCCAACTATGTTCTGCTATCACGTCATTACCTTCTAATGGCTTGCTGATAGAAGACTGATCGCTTCCCCGATATCTGCAAGAATAGCTTCACACTGGTGATACGGCGATTCAATCTGTAACAATCTTTTCAGAATGTGGGTTGTTTTCGGATGGAGGCTTAGCTCTTCAGTCCAGGGCCTACTCCTTTTCGTTTCCCCATCATAGGAAGAGTAGAGAAGAAATAGCAGGAAATCCCCTATATCAAAAAAGTCATCGCGTGCTAATTGTTCTTGATGTTCTTTTGCTTTGTCGTCTGTATGCAAATTGTGTGCTAAACCAAAGTCTATTAGATGAAGTTCATCTTGATGAAGGAGCACATTTGGAATTCGGATATCACCATGGAACACGCTCTTTTCGTGAATATAGCAAATGATAGCAGTTAGCTTTTTAACAATTTCTAGACATTCCTTTTCACTGTATTTCTGCTTTGTGTCGAATAACGTGTCTTCTACGTTTTTCCCCTCGACAAACTCCATGGTAAAGAACTGCTCACCCTCATACTCAAATGTCTCTATTAATTTGGGAATGCCAGCATGATCTAACAACTGCAAAATGGTTGTCTCTTGCTTATAGTTTTCCGTGTTTTCTTTCTTTTTGCTTTTACGCATCTGTTTAACCACACATCTTTGGTTTGCGCTCAAGTCCCAGCACAAGTAGATAATGCCGTAACTCCCATTCTGTAACACATTCTCTATTTTGTATCGTCCAGCCAGTGTTTGATCGATCGAATATTGCTGATCCATGATCCTCTGTCGCGCTTTCTTTATCAGCCAATGTATAATTTCCATGCGCCCCTCTTCGTTCAACGTTTGTTTGTATTATAGAGCTTGAGTGAGAATAATGCCAAGAACCCCTAATATTTTTAAGACTGATGGCAACATAGGACTTTAGTTTTTCCTCTTCAAAGGAAGCCACTGTAAGTATAATCTTTCTTCTCAAATATTAAAATTCGATCTAAATGCAATACAGGGGATAAATTATTGTTCAGTTGACATACTAGAAAGAAAATCAAATATGGAGGTCTTATGGAACTTGCTGTTTTCTTTTTCCTATCCTGGTTAGCAATATCAATATTTACAGTTATAAATAAAGATTTAAATATTGTAAAAAACACTTTTATTTTTTTAATTATACTTATCGTAAGTATAAATTTTTCATGGGTCATTAACGATGAATTGAAATTAATTACCTTAAAAGAAAAGTGGGTGCCATACACAGCATACTTGTTGAATCGCAGTATCCTTATACCTGTTCTTGTCTTGTTACAAGTAAACCTTTTTATAAAAACTAATTCATATATCAAGAAAGGAATTATCATGGTTTCTTCCATAATAATTTTGCTCATGATTAGTTTTATTTCAACCCGATTAAACATGATAGAATTCAAAGAATGGAACCTTTGGTTAGAGGCCATTTACCTTCTATGCCTAAATCTTATTGGGCTTATTTCTTACACCTTGTTTAATAAAATAAAGGGGGTTCAAGAAAATAAATGATGCTATGGGATTCTTTTGATAAAAACGAAATATATACGTTAGTTTTACTGCTCGTGGGTTATGCTGCAATCATTGTTTTCCCTAAAAAGTTGCCTCTTCCTATTACCGTCTTGTTTTTAACTTGGGGTTTAACTACAGCAATGTTAGTCGACTTTACTATTGGTGGAGGAATGCTCAATTTTTATAAAATTAATGATACTAACAGTTATGAGTTTGCAGATTTATTAACCTATCTCCAATTCCCGATATTCAGTTACTTTTTCATCTATTTTTATAAAGTGCTAAACATCAATAACAAACGTTTTATTTTTTATATTTTAGGTTGGGTTATTGTTAGTTTAACCATGGAAAAATTATCAGTATATATGGGAGTTATCCATTATCAACATGGATATAATATGTACTTTTCATTGCTTGTGATTTTATTGGTTCAAACGACTTTAGCTTTGTATTATGAATTAATCAAGAAAGAAACTACAAACATCACCTAATACAGAGCAATTTATTCACTATGGAACATCTTCTAAATGTATAACCACGAAAAAAATGCCATAAAAACAATAGTGGATTGTTTTTATGGCATTTGATGTATGGAAAAATATTGCATAATAGTTTTGTTACTTCTTAAGCTAGATACTGGATTAAATCTCAAACCGACAAAACGGTTAAACTTTCTCCCCAATAAATTTGAGTATTTCCTTCTGTTCTTGTTCCGTAACGGAATACTGCTGCTCCAATTCTTCCAAGTATTCTCCGGCCTTTTTCAGTTCTACAACGCCTTTTTTCATATACGATTTGTAGTGGTCATTTACTTTGTTAATTTCATCCGCATATTTTTCATCTGTTCCAGGAGTGACAGCCCCTTCGTATAAATCAATGACTTCTTCGTTTTCCTTTGTTGGAAAAAATTCATGGGGATCCGTGCTGTCAAAGAGACAAAAATGTAAATCTGGAACCAATACCATATCAAGACTGTTTGGATCAAAACTACAATGATAAATTTCCGTATCATAACCATGTTCTATACAAGCACTTACTACTTTCTTCATAAAGGTAGATTTGCCTGTTCCAGCACGCCCTTTTACATAAAAGACATGGGAGAGGTTTTCCGTAATATGGGGGATGATATTGACAGGCCCATCCACGGTTGTCGTTCCAAAAAGGCGATGGTATTCATGGGCATCACGGGTCTTCTTTGGTTGTCCTTGTAATCTTTCTTGAATAAATCTATCGGCCATTTCATCTGCCTTTTCAAAATGCATTTCTTTAATATAGATTTCTTCCAGGTCATCATGGATGCGTAATCCTGTTTCAAAATCTTTATATGCCTTTTCGGTGTGATGCTTAAAGTTTTCATTTTGAATTGTGTTTTTTACCGAAGTCTTCAGTGTAAAGTGACTTAAATCCAGTTCGATAACCCCATCCATATCACTTGGCACAATGGAATCATTTAAAAATGCGATGCCTTTTTTACGAATAACAACACCATCCAAGTAATCCTCACCTAATGCACTCTTCAACACTTCCACTGTATTAGTAGAAGATTCATATTTTAGGACCAATTGACGGAGAATCTTTGCTTTTACCTTTTGGGAAGGGTGTTTTAGACTAATGACTTGCTGCAGGCCTTCTATATTGGAAGGTAGTAAGTTCAGAAATCCCTTGGCTGTATTGGCCGTTACATAATAATAATTTTTCAAGGAGTCACTTCCTTAACGGGTTAAATTTTGTGTTTCACTTAATCAGTCTCATTTTAAATAGCCTATGCCCAATCTGTCTTTTGGGTGAATGTAATGGCTTTTTATTATAATGAAGAATTGACCAATGAAATAAATAAGTCTTGCTAGCATCCTCTTCCTCAAAGCATTTTTGGCTTAGAGCTATAAAACGTGTATAATGATTTTTAGTAATAGAAAGAAATGAGGTAGGTCAAATGGTCCAATCTATCAACACAAAAGTTGATTTAGTTATTAACGGAACCTCACATATAAGAATGACTGATTATGGTAAGATCATGATTGGTGATAAAGGGTTTGAATTCTACAACACCCGTGATGCTCGGAAGTTTATTCAAATTCCGTGGAAAGAAGTGGATACAGTGATCGCTTCTGTCATGTTTAAAGGAAAGTGGATCCCGCGTTATGCAATTAAAACAAAAAGTGACGGGACATATACCTTTTCTTCAAAGGATCCAAAGAAAGTGTTGCGAACCATTCGTGAGTACGTGGATGAGGATCGCTTGGTTCAATCATTAGGTTTCTTTGACGTTATCAAACGTGGGTTTAAAGGGAAATTTAATAAGTAGTCATTTTACTAGGTAAGCTTGAACGATTCTATTTTTGCCAGGGTAATTTGACTATATCGTTAAATAGGGTTCCTAGTGAAAAGGAACTGCATGAAAAATAATAACTTACTTCTTGAAATGGGTAAAATGGAGTGCTATAATACTCTTAGATAAACTCATTAAAGTATTAATATACTTATTATTTGAGGTATAATTGAAGCGTTTGCAACTAAAACTTAATAGCCATCGTATATTTTTTACGTGTTACTGATTCGATCAGGCATGAGTGAAAAGTATTGATTAAACATGAAGAACTAGGGTCCTACTATACCTATACCTTCCTTTAATCTACTTTTTACTTATGTCTTTTTTATTTTTTTGTTTCTAATGTAATCGTTTTAGTTGGGCTGGGAAATAATACACTTTAGGAGTTTATCATATTTAGGATTTAACAGATCAAATTAATAGGAGGTAAAGTGATGGTAGGAATTGTCATTGCTAGTCACGGCGAATTTGCCACTGGTATCTTGCAATCTGGAGCGATGATCTTTGGAGAACAAGAAAATGTAAAAGCTGTTACATTGATGCCGAGCGAAGGGCCTAATGACGTAAAGGCAAAAATGAAAGAAGCAATCTCCTCTTTTGACAATCAAGACGAAGTATTATTCTTAATTGATCTTTGGGGTGGAACTCCTTTCAACCAAGCCAGCAGCTTGATTGATGAACAAGAGGGTAAATGGGCGATCGTTACTGGTTTAAATTTAGCAATGGTCATCGAATCTTATGCAGCGCGCATGTCTAAGGACACAGCGTATGAGGTTGCTGAACAGATTCTGGGAACGGCTAAAGAAGCAGTTAAAATAAAACCTGAAGAGTTAGAACCAGCGGACACCGCGAAGGCTGATGCCGGAACAGCTAGTACAGGCGCACCTGGTTCATTTGAATACGTGTTAGCGCGTATTGACACACGTTTGCTGCATGGACAAGTAGCAACAGCCTGGACACGAAATACACAGCCTACGCGAATTATTGTCGTATCCGATGTGGTAGCGGAGGATGAACTTCGTAAGAAATTGATCCAGCAGGCTGCACCATCAGGTGTGAAGGCCCATGTTGTGCCAATTAAAAAAATGATCGAGCTTGCAAAAGATGATCAGCACTTTGGCGGTCAGCGCGCGTTACTGCTTTTCGAAAACCCGCAGGATGTGCTTAGAGCAGTGGAAGGTGGCGTTCCATTAGAAACCATTAATGTTGGTTCGATGTCCCACTCACCTGGAAAAGTACAGCCGAATAAAGTGTTGGCTTTTGATCAAAATGATATCGATACGTTCCGCAAATTGAAAGAGTTTGGCGTGGACTTTGATGTACGTAAAGTTCCAGCTGATCAATATGGCAACATGGATGAAATTCTAAAAAGAGCTCAAGCAGAGTTAGATAAACAAAGATAATCTTAATTACCAGACAAAAAGGAGGATGAATAATCATGGATTTGACTATTATTCAGATAATACTCGTTATTATCGTAGCATTCTTAGCTGGTGTGGAAGGGATTTTGGATGAATTCCACTTCCATCAGCCAATTATTGCTTGTACGTTAATCGGTTTAGTTACAGGAGAATTAATACCATGTCTTATCTTAGGTGGTACCCTTCAATTGATTGCTTTAGGTTGGGCAAACATTGGGGCTGCCGTAGCACCGGATGCTGCATTAGCATCGGTTGCATCAGCAATTATTTTAGTTTTAGGTGGACAAGGGGAATCTGGTGTTTCCTCAGCAATCGCGATTGCAGTACCACTTGCAGTAGCTGGATTACTTTTGACAATTATTGTTCGTACGATTGCAACAGCATTTGTCCACTTTATGGATGCCGCAGCGAAAGAGGGTAACTTCCGAAAAGTTGAAATGTGGCATATTATCGCGATCATTATGCAAGGTTTGCGTATTGCCATCCCGGCTGCATTAATTGTAGCAATTGGAGCACGTCCAGTTAGAGATCTGCTTGAAGCGATGCCTGCTTGGTTGACAGACGGCATAGCAGTCGGTGGAGGAATGGTAGTAGCGGTTGGTTTTGCGATGGTTATTAACATGATGGCTACCAAAGAAGTATGGCCATTCTTGGCAATTGGTTTCGTAATAGCAACAATTCCATCTCTTACCCTTTTAGGTCTTGGTGGTATCGGTGTAGCACTCGCACTAATTTATATTGCATTAACAAAACAAGGTGGCTCTGGTAATGGCGGAGGCGGTAACACTGGTGATCCGTTAGGCGACATTATTGATAACTACTAAAAGGAGGAGGCTTAAAAAATGGAAAAAGGATTGAAATTATCAAAAAGAGATCGTATAGCTATTTGGTTCCGTTCCATGTTCATTCAAGGTTCTTGGAACTATGAACGGATGCAAAACGGTGGTTGGGCATTCTCGATGATCCCGGCAATCAAACGATTATATAAAACAAAAGAAGATCGTTCTGCTGCATTGCAGCGTCACTTAGAGTTTTTTAATACACACCCATATGTAGCGTCACCAATTATTGGTGTAACGCTTGCGCTTGAAGAAGAACGAGCAAATGGTGCTCCGGTAGACGACAAGGCCATTCAAGGGGTTAAAGTCGGTATGATGGGACCTTTAGCTGGTATTGGTGATCCACTGTTCTGGTTCACGGTAAAACCGATCCTTGGTGCATTGGCGGCTTCGCTTGCAATGAGCGGTAATATACTTGGTCCAATTCTTTACTTCGTTTTATGGAATCTGATTCGTATGGGCTTCATGTGGTATTCACAAGAACTTGGTTACAAAGCCGGCTCTAAAATCACGGATGACTTATCTGGCGGATTGCTTCAAGATATTACGAAGGGCGCCTCGATACTCGGTATGTTTATACTCGGTGCCTTGGTTAATCGGTGGGTAGCCGTATCCTTTGCGCCAACCGTCTCTGAAGTTAAACTTGATGAAGGTGCGTATATCGATTGGGAAAACTTACCTTCTGGTGCCGAAGGGATTAAAACGGCGTTAGAACAGCAAGCCGCAGGGCGGTCGTTAAGTGAGTATAATGTCACGACCTTACAAGACAACTTTGATAGCTTAATTCCTGGTTTAGCTGGATTGGCGTTAACCCTTCTTTGTATGTGGTTACTTAGAAAGAAAGTTTCTCCAATTATTATGATCCTTGGATTGTTCGTTCTAGGTATTGTCTTCCACGTAATTGGTTTAATGTAATTTTTCGATAGAACCTTATTCGAAAAATACAATAGAGAAGTACCTCCTGGGTTGATAACGTATCAACCTAAGGAGGTACTTTTTCATAATTGAAGAGCTCAACAATAAAAATATGTTTTAGGAGGCAGTTATGCTTACGATCGGTTATATAGGAAATGGGAAAAGCACGAACAGATATCATCTTCCATTCGTACTGCAAAGAGACAATATTAAAGTGAAAACAATTTATCGAAGAACACCTGAGAATGATAATTGGGATAAAATTGCAGGGGTAAATTACACCTCTGATTTAGATGCGTTATTAAATGATGAGGACATTCAACTCATTGTGGTTTGCACAAGATATGACAGCCATTATGATTACGCTAAACTAGTATTAGAGCATAATAAACACTGTTTGGTTGAAAAGCCGTTTATGGAAACCTCAGAACAAGCAAAAGAAATATTTGCATTGGCAAAAGAGAAGGACTTAATTGTGCAGGCATACCAAAACAGGCGTTTTGATAGTGACTTCTTAACCGTTCAAAAGGTCATTGAAGAAGGGAAAACAGGCGACTTGTTAGAAGTAGAAATGCATTATGATTACTACCGTCCTGAAGTACCTGAGTCTGTGCATTCTTTTGACCCTGCTTCGTCCTTTTTATATGAACATGGCTGCCACACGCTAGATCAGGTTATTAGCTATTTCGGAAAGCCAGATGATATTCATTATGACGTAAGGCAGATTTTAGGACAGGGAAGAAAAAATGATTACTTCGATTTGGATTTATATTATGGCGGAGTCAAAGTATCGGTGAAATCTAGTTATTTCAGAGTGAAAGAGAGACCAAGCTTCGTCGTTCATGGTAAAAAAGGGGCTTTTGTCAAAGAAACGAAAGATCGTCAGGAAGAACATTTGAAATTATTCTACATGCCTGATAACAAAGATTTTGGTGTTGATACATTGCAGCACTATGGGGTTCTGACATATGTTGATGAAGAAGGTACCGTTCACGAGGAAAAAGTGAAGTCCGTAGATGGGGATTATGGAAGAGTATATGATGACATATACGAAGCGATCCTACATGGTAAAGATAAAACCATCACTGATGAACAGACATTGTTACAAATGGAGATATTAGAAACCGGTGTTAAGAACTTAAAGTAAAAAGGTAAGAGGACTGCTTAATCGCCGCTATGGAAAATACTACGCTTTCCTTGGGCACGGCCTCAGAATCCTCAGAAGCAAAGAACGCTTCTTCCGGGTTCTTCGGACTCGTGCTGTTCCCACAGGAGTCTTCGCATTTTCCTTCGCTTAAGCGTGATCTAGATTCAAAACAGAAAAAAACAGCCGGGCCATCGAAGTATTTTGCAGAAATAATTCAAATGGTCCGGCTGTTGCTTTGCTTATATTATTTAATTAATTGTACCCACTCTTTTTAAGTTATTACTTAATTGCTTTGTTTATTTTTAATTTCTTTCCTTTGACTGTTGTATTCTCCATGGCTTGTATTACGACGGAGCCTTTTCCATTTAGGATATCGACATAAGACATTTGGTCATGGATGGTGATAATGCCGATGTCCTCTGCTGAGACGCCTGGGATTTTGGCAATTGTTCCAACAAAGTCAACAGCACGAATCTTCTTCTTTTTGCCACCATTGAAATGAAGTTTCATAATGTCCTGATTAATTCGGGCGGTTTTATTATTTCTTACAATGCGTCTGCTGCTAAGTTTTTCTTCGAAGGCAGCTTTTCCACTAGCCACTTCCTGTGGGCTGGGAGCTTCTATAGTAGGTATTTCAAAGCCGATGTATTTTTCAATTGCTTTAAGGAATTTCCCTTCAAAAGGTGTAGAAAACGTCATGGCTTTTCCTTTATTTCCGGCACGGCCGGTTCTTCCGGTTCGGTGTACATAGCTCTCTTTTTCCATAGGAACGTCGTAGTTGATGACGAGTGTTACATTATCAATATCAATCCCTCTAGCAGCTACATCAGTGGCCACGAGATAGCGGAAGTTCCCCATTTTGAACCCTTCCATAACAGCGAAACGGTCTTCTTGTTCCAGTCCCCCGTGGAGTCTCTCACAAGGATAACCAGCTTTATCTAGTTCGCTGTACACTGTATCTACATGTTCTTTCGTTCGGCAGAAAATCAGGCAGCTATCTGGATTTTCTACAACGGTGATATCTTTAAGAAGTGAAATCTTTTCTTCTTCTCTCACTTTAATTAAGAAATGTTCAATGGACTCGGCCGTTACCCCAGTAGATTCAATCTCAATCTGAGTAGGATTTTTCATATATTTATAGCAAAGATTTTCAACATCTTTAGGCAAGGTAGCAGAAAAGACCATGGTTACGCGGTTTGAAGGTAATGCTTGGATAATCGCTTCCACTTCATCAATGAAACCTCTATTAAGCATCTCATCAGCTTCGTCTATAATAAGATACTTTATTTGATCCAAATCTAGGGTTTCTCGATCAATGTGGTCCTTGACCCGGCCAGGTGTCCCAACGACTACATGCGTTGTTTGTTTCAATTCATCCTTTTGTTTTGTAAAAGGTTCTTTTCCATAGACGGCTACTGCCTTCATACGTTTAAACCTGCCGATATTCGTGATATCTTCGCGGACTTGAACGGCAAGCTCCCTTGTTGGGGTAAGGATGAGAGCCTGTGGTTTCTTTTCCTCCCATTCAATCATATTGCAAACAGGAATACCAAAGGAAGCCGTCTTTCCGCTACCAGTTTGAGCTTTTACGACAAGGTCTTGGTTCTCCATTGCTAATGGGATGACTTTACTTTGAACTTCTGTTGGCGTTTCGTATTTTAACACAGCAAGTGCTCTTTTTATTTCGTCGCTTACTTGATAATCCGCAAAACTTCTTTTACTCATTATATAACCTCTTTAATTGTTTTTTTTCGTCATATGTATAGGATTCTCTCCAAGAAATATCATATGCATGATCTGAATATGCTTCATTATACTTGAAAAATACGAAAGATATTGGCTTTTCTACTAAATTTAATATTAAATGACCAATTTTATACTTTTGATCAGCACCCCATACCAATTGGTTATACCCTATGACATATTGGTATTTTGATAATGAAGGTTTGTTTGCTAAGCTTTTAAAGTAGTAAGGTATTTGTTTTTGGGAGCTGGTCGATATATTCATTTTATATTTTATTATTGGTTTACTCGCCTCAACGCTTGGGGCTATTGCTGGTTTAGGTGGTGGGGTCATTATCAAACCAGTGTTAGATTTTTTTGGTGATTTTGATTTACCGACCATAGGTGTCTTATCCGCTGCCACCGTTCTAGCAATGGCAACCATGTCGTTAATCAAACTTAAGAACAAGGAAGTACAAGTTGATAAAGCAGTTAGTTCCATTCTTGCTGGAGGCTCTATTCTTGGCGGGGTTGTAGGGAAGAGTATCTTTAACGTTATTGCGGTGTCTATGAACATTCCAACCATCACGGCAATTATCCAATCCTCTGTCTTAGCGGCGCTGTTAACGCTTGTCTTTATTTATTTTCTTAAGAAAGATAAAGTAAAATCGTTAGCTTTTAAAAATAAAGCTGGTATTTTTTCCATCGGCCTTGCATTAGGTTTTTTATCGGCATTTCTGGGAATTGGGGGAGGTCCATTAAATGTTACGGTGTTGATTTTATTGTTTGCTATGAATACAAAGAGTGCGGCTGTTAATTCTATTTTTATTATATTTTTCTCTCAATTATCTGCACTGCTGCTCATTGCCTTTACCACTGGATATGCGGAATATGATTTGTCCATGTTACTTTACATGATCCCTGGAGGTATTTTGGGTGGGATTATTGGCTCAAATTTTAGCGTTAAACTGACAGATAACCAAATAGACAAGATATTTAGTGTTACGATTTTGGTTATTATTTTTATTAACCTATATAATATTGTGGAGGTCACTTTCCTCTAATAAAACATACTAAAGGTAGTATGTTTTTTTCGTTTATCACTTTATACTTAAAGAAAAGACGTTATAAGAAGGAGACATAAACATGAATATAGATACATTAAGTATCTTTTGTCTCGTTGTAGATACAGGTAGTATTAGTCAAGCAGCTAAGTTATCTTACGTTTCCCAACCTGCTGTTACCAAGCAGATCCACCAGTTGGAAACAACATATAATGCATTGTTATTTGACCGAACAGACGGCAGATTAACGTTAACAGAGAGTGGACAGACCCTGTACCCGTTTGCAAAAGCTATTGTAGCCGATTTTAATCGTTCAAAAGCGGCTGTTTCCGACAATTTAAAGGGGTATCACGATTCCCTTAATGTTGGGGCGAGTTTAACGATTGGGGAGTACCTTCTCCCAGGGATGTTAGGGCAATTGAAAAAGAACTATCCAACTGTTAACGTATCGCTATTGGTAGAGAATACGCCACGCGTAATCGAAGCATTGCTAGATGATGTAATTGACCTTGCCTTGGTAGAAGGGGAGGTATTGAATGACAATGTTCTCGTGGAAGCTATTACCGAGGACGAGTTAGTACTGATTCATTCCCCAGAACACCCATGGGCAGAGCGCAACGCAATCCACATAGCCGAATTAGCGCACGAGCAAATGCTGTGGCGAGAACCAGCCTCTGGTACAAGATTAATTATTGAGAATTTCCTCAGAAAGTATCAAGTATTGGATAAGATACAAAGCTATATGGACCTAGGTAGCACCCAAGCCATTAAAAGTGCGGTAGAAGCAGGGCTTGGTGTTAGTATTGTCTCGAAACTAGCGGTTGCAAGGGAGCTTGAACAGGGGATATTGTGTGCAACGAAGCTTGACGAGGTTCAACTTAAACGAAACCTATGGCTTGTAAAGAAAAAACAACGCTTTAGTAAAAATAGTGTTGGTACTTTTGAAGCGTTTATAAAGGAAAACAGGTTGTAGAGTACCATTTTATAGTTGTGAATTACATATAAGCAACATTCATTTAGGGAGGATAAGATGGACATAGAACAACAGCTTTACCAATCAGCAATCGAATTAATAGAAGATAGATACCCTTCTGGATGGGGAGGCGCCGCTGCAATGTATACGGAAAGCGGGCAAATCCTCACCAGTGTAGCACCAGATGTTATTGTTGCTTCCACAGAGTTATGTATAGAAACAGGCGCTATTCTAGAAGCGCATAAGCTTAATACGAAAGTAACGCATACTATCTGTGTCGTACGGGAGGATGAAAATGCTCCGTTTACGATTTTAACTCCATGTGGTGTATGTCAAGAAAGGCTTTTTTACTGGGGAGAAGATGTTAAAGCAGCAGTAACCAATCATTCTAATGAAATTCAATTTAAAACATTAAAGGAAATTCAGCCGTATCATTGGTATAAAGCTTATAAGTAATGAATATTCCCCTACTTCCCTTTTTTAAAGGGCTGGGTTCATAGCAACCCTCATCCTTTATTTAAGAGCATAGGATTCTTATATTGACTTTGTTACTAAAAAAGTGGCAAAGATGATACGATAAGAACCACGGATTTACCAACTAAAATGGCAGAAATTTTTATCATAGATAAAGAAGGTACGTTTATGAGTAAATGGTATAAAGTTGATAATGCAGGTAAGGTGTTTCACGCAGTAACAGAAGCCTCTAATTCCTCCGTATACCGTGTTTCTGTACTAATGAAAGACATGATAGACGAGGAGATATTGCAAGAGGCGCTCGATCACGTCATCAAACGATTCCCGACACTAGCTGTCAAAGTACGCAAAGGGATCTTTTGGGACTTTATGGAGAGTAATGAAGAAAAACTTAGCGTTCAGCAGGAAACGACCTACCCCTGTCACCCCATTCATCCAAAGGAGAATAATGGCTATTTGTTCAAAGTCTTATATTTTAACAAACGAATAGCGGTGGAAATTTTTCATTCCCTTACAGACGGTACAGGAGCAGTTGAGTTTCTTAAAACATTAATTTATCAATATTTAACATTGCAAGGAGAAGACATAGCAGTAGACGGGGATGCGTTATTATTTTCGGATCAAGTGCCAAGTAAGTATGAAACAGAAGATAGTTTTGAAAAGTATTATCAGAAGTCGACTCGAAATTATCTTCAGGATAAAGTACAGCGAGCTTTTCAGATTAAAGGAACGCCATTTGACCCTTCAGGCGTAAATGTTATTCATGGCGTAATCCGTGCTTCGGCTTTAAATCATGTTGCAAAGCAAAAGGGCATGTCTGTAACGGAATTTATTACCGCAGTGCTCATCCATGCGATTTATTCCGAAACAATGAAGTACGGCGTATACAATGAAAATATTACAATAGCGCTGCCTGCTAATCTCCGTCGCAAATTTCCTTCCATAACATTAAGAAACTTCTTTTCTGTAGTCAATGTAAGGGTGGATGTCTCGGGTGAAATTACATTAGAGGATATTATTAAAACAGTATCGGAGCAACTAAGAAGTAAGACGGATAGACAGCACTTACAGGATGGGATCAATCGACACGTGCAGCTACAAAAGAGCTTAAAAACAAGAATTGTACCATTGTCCATAAAGTATCATGCGATGCGCTACGGGTTTAGACATTATGGGGAATTAGCGAAAACGCTCACACTAACTAATCTAGGAAGCATTAATCTGCCTGACTCGATGAAAAGTTATATTGAAAGAATGGAAGTTGTCCTGTATCCCACCAAAAATAGTCCCATTAATTGTGGAATCTCTTCTGTTAATGACCAAATGACCATAACGTTTACGCGCTCGATTGTAGAATCGGAAATAATTAAGTCGTTCTTCAATCAACTGTCTCGTTTAACAGGCCTTAATGTGGAAGTTTACTCCAATAATTGGGGGGAGACGAAATGAATTACTGCAATCATTGTGGGGTGTCGGTCGATCACGTGACATGTCCCTTATGTCATCGTAAAGTAGCTGAATCAATAGATAATGAGGTAAAGTTATATCCAGACTATCCAGATATGACACTGAAAAAAAGAAGGACATTTATCGCAAAGTTAGTGACCTTTCTATCTATTGTTACGGCAAGTACATGTTTTGTTATAAACCTTTTAATAAATCCAGACTATCTTTGGTCGCTGTATGTAGTAGGCGGGGCGCTTTATCTTTTCGTAACAATGAACCATACAATCCTTTCATCAGCACATACAGGCTCGAAAATTGTTTTACAGGTAATAAGCCTATCTAGTGTGCTGGTAATCATGGACATAACATCAGTTTTCCAGCGGTGGTCAGTAAATTTTGCCATCCCTTTGATAATTATTATCGCTACGCTTATGATAACCATCATTATTTTAAAAAAACGAATGCGCTGGCGGGAATATGTGGGCTATATATTAGCCATGATTGGGATCGGTTTTGTTCCCATTGGCTTGTATATTACCGGGATTGCTACAATCCTCTGGGCATGCGCAGGAACTTCTCTCTATGCACTGCTAACACTTATTGGCATGCTGTTATTTTCATCCAAAACATTTAAAGAGGAGTTCATTCGACGGTTTCATCTATGAGCGAGCTTTTTGTAAAAGGAAATCTACTTCTGCCAATGTAACCAATTGACACGAACTAGTTTTCCTGTCATAATCTACTTAATTGCATATGGTACCTTTAATTCAGTCCAGAGAGGCTGACAAGGACAGCGGATTTTTACAATACACGAGGAGTAGGTGTGCTTTACCCTATGCTGGTGTATTGTATAAAAAAAGAGGCTAATTGTCAGGTTAACTGGTAATTAGCCTCTTTTTTTGCTGTGATTTTTGGTGCCGGAAAAATCATAGTTGGGGGAATAATGATGAAAAAAATAGATGTTGAGTATTCATTACAAGCAGTACCACAGTCAGAACGAAATAATTTTTGGAAGACATTATCCGTTATGCTCGGATTTACGTTCTTCTCTGCAAGTATGCTAGCTGGTGGGGAATTGGGGGCTGGCCTATCATTCTCACAATTTATTTTAATCATGTTAATCGGAAATATAGCGCTTGGTATGTATACAGGATCGCTTGCTTATATTGCGGCAAAGACAGGCTTGTCTACACATCTTCTGGCTAAATACGCGTTTGGTGAAAAGGGATCGTATTTGCCATCCTTTTTACTAGGATTTACGCAGGTTGGCTGGTTTGGTGTTGGAGTGGCGATGTTTGCTGTGCCTGTCGCAACCGCCATGGATTGGAATGTCTATGCTTTAATCTTTATCTTTGGAGTTGCCATTACAGCATCAGCTATCTTTGGCATGAAAGCTTTAGTCGTCTTAGGATTTATTGCTGTACCTGCGATTGCAATTTTAGGAAGCTATTCTGTATTTGAAGCAACAGAGTACATGGGGGGTTTTGATACACTGTGGAGCTATGAACCTACAGAAACCTTGACGGTAGCGGCAGCTCTTACGATTTGCGTTGGCTCCTTTATTAGTGGCGGAACGTTAACACCAGATTTTGCGCGGTTTGCCAAGACATCACGTTCTGCAGTAGTAGCAACGGTTATCGCGTTTTTCTTAGGAAACTCTCTGATGTTCCTATTTGGCGCAGTCGGAGCAATGTCTTACGGACTACCAGATATTTCAGAAGTGATGTTTTTACAAGGATTAATGATTCCGGCGATTATCGTGTTAGGGTTAAATATTTGGACAACCAATGACAATGCCCTCTATGCATCAGGTCTAGGGTTTGCGAATATCACCAAGCTTCCTAAAAAGGTATTTGTTGTCGTAAATGGGCTCGTTGGGACATTGCTCGCCATGTGGATGTACAACAACTTTGTCGGCTTCTTAAACATACTGGGCGCAGCTATCCCTTCTATTGGGGCAATCATTATCGCGGACTATTTCTTTGTTAGAAAAAGGAAGTATGGTACGTTTAAAGAAATGACGTTTAAACCAGTAAACTGGGTTGCGATTGGGGCATGGGCAAGTGGTGTTGTAATTGCACAGCTAGCACCAGGAATTACTCCATTAAATGCCTTAATTGGAACAGCAACTGTTTATATCGTATTTATGTATCTCGCATCAATAAAAATGAAAAAAGAAGAAGCACCCGTTTTAAGGAAGGCCGACTAGGAAAGGCTGGCTTGGGGGAAACCCCACTGTTTGAAGGTTCACTTTATACATTCTTATTTTAGAAAAAGGGAGATTTCACATGCTCATAAAAAATGCAACATTACGTGGAAAAGAAGGACATTGGCATATATTGATTGAAGATGGCAAGTTTGCTGCTATTACACAAAATCTTGAGGAAGTTTCGGGTATAGAAGAGGTAATTGACGCAAAGGGCGCACTTGTTTTACCGCCATTCATTGAGCCACATATTCATTTAGATACAACCTTAACTGCTGGAGAGCCGGAATGGAATCAAAGCGGCACCCTTTTTGAAGGAATCCAACGTTGGTCTCAGCGCAAGGAGTCGTTAACACAGGAAGATGTGAAGACAAGAGCGAAAAAGGCACTAAAATGGCAAATTGCACAAGGAATCCAACATGTTCGGACACATGTTGATGTAACGGACCCTAGTCTGACTGCATTAAAAGCGATGCTCGAAGTGAAGAAAGAAATGGCGGACTTTGTTGACATTCAGCTTGTCGCGTTTCCGCAAGAGGGGATTCAATCTTTCCCAAATGGTGTCGAATTACTTGAAGAGGCATTGAAATTGGGTGCGGATGTTGTGGGTGGTATTCCTCACTTTGAATTCACAAGAGAATATGGTGTGGAGTCGATGAAGACAGCCTTTGATCTAGCTGAGAAATATGATCTTCTAGTAGATATCCACTGTGATGAAATCGATGACGAGCAGTCTCGATTTGTGGAAGTGGTAGCCAAAGAAGCATACGAACGTGGCATGGGCGAGCGAACAACTGCGAGCCATACCACAGCAATGGGCTCTTACAATGATGCCTATACAACGAAATTATTCCGCCTATTGAAGCTCTCGAACATTAACTTTGTATCCAATCCACTGGTGAACATTCATTTGCAGGGAAGATTTGATACGTATCCGAAGCGCCGTGGATTAACGCGGGTAAAAGAATTACAAGAAGCTGGATTAAACATTTGCTTCGGCCATGATGATATCTTTGATCCATGGTATCCTCTCGGAACAGGAAATATGCTTCAGGTATTGCATATGGGAATTCATGCATCACAATTAATGGGCTATGAGCAGATTGTAAACTCGATTGATTTGATCACGAAAAACAGTGCGAAGACTTTGCATATTGAAGACAAATACGGAATTGAAGAAGGAAAGCCAGCAAACTTCATCGTCATGACAGCAGAGAATGAATATGAAGTGATTCGCAAGCAGGCTGCAGTACGGTACTCCTTCCGAAATGGCAAGCTGATTTCCCAAACAAAACCAAGTGAAACAGCGATTACCTTGGGAAATGCAACAGAGAGAGTTACATTTGATCGATAATAGAAGAGATGAGGGCACACCTTTTGTTGGTGTGCTCTTTTTTTGGAGGTAACTAGGATATTTATGAGAGTTGAAACAATTTTGCCGTTCGTACGTATTGAATAATGATATCCCTCTTACACATATAGACCCTATTGTGTCGGAAGAACAAGTCGACCAAATTTCTGACAAGATAAATTTATGGTATGACTTCTATGAAAGAAGTTTAATTTGGCGGTTTGGACACATCCCCGTTGAATGGAAAGAGGGAGAAAAGGAAGCGTTAGAACATTAAAACAGGTGATTGTAATTGGTTATGGATAGTTTAGGATTATTTCCCGGGTAATTAACTTTTTAACAATTCTAAGTAGTAAAATAACTATTGATCTTTTATAATATATATGAAGACATCTCATGTAACCAACTCCGATAAAAAAACATGTATTTATTAGGAGGGTATTAAAGTGGGAACATCAAAAGAAATCAGAGTAGAAGCAACTGTGCAAGCACCAATAGGCAAGGTTTGGAAGTATTGGACAGAGCCAGACCACATTAAACAATGGAACAATGCTTCAGATGATTGGCACACGCCATTTGCAGAAAATGATCTTAGAGTAGGTGGGACATTTGTTTCAAGAATGGAAGCCAAAGATGGCAGTACTGGTTTCGACTTTGGTGGAATCTATGATGAAGTAACATTACATGAGGTTATTGCTTACACCATGGCGGATGGAAGAAAAGTAAAAATCGTTTTTAAAGGTGATGACAAGGAAACAGAGGTCGTGGAGACGTTTGATGCAGACGCTTCACATCCAGCAGAGTTTCAGCAACAAGGTTGGCAGGCAATCCTGAACAATTTCAAAAACTATGTAGAACAAAATGAACACTAAATTTATAAGTCATTAAAAGAATAATGGCGTATCTGACTATGTAATGACAGATACACCATTTTTGTTTTTCTCGCTTTATCCCGCCTCAACTGGCAGTAACACCCCCACCAAATGAAGTTTCACTTTATGACTCTTCCTCTAATTCCACGATTTTGTTGGTAATCAAATCCTGTTCCTGTTGAGCAACTTCACTCGAAATGATATCTTCCTTTAACAAATGCCCAACGGCTTCGTGTTGCGCGTATAGCGAATGTTTTAAGAGGGCGATTTCTTGTTTTTTTCTAAGTTCAGGGTGTTTATGGAAAAGCGCATTGATATCATTGTGCAATTTAGTACGTTGCTTTTTATACTCATCGACAACAGATTCTGAAACCAATTCGGTTATAAACAAGTTCTTTTTTACCTTATTGATTTCTTCAATTCCCGTCTCATAACGATGCGCACGGGCGATAAGGGCTTCATACTTTTGGTAACCTTCTTCTTTTTTATTCACGCCAAGCCATGTTATCAGCGGTTTAATGGAAAGGCCCTGCACGACAAGCGAGTACAAGACGACACTAAAGGCAAGAATTAAGATCTCCTCGCGACCTTCAAAATCCCTCGGAAGACTAAGGACAAGTGCGATGGATAGGGATCCTTTTAGACCGCCCCAATTTAAAATATGCTTCCAGGAGAGTGGGATGTTTCTATTGAACAGAAGGCTGCCATAGACTGCGAAGCTTCTAGCGATTAGCACGATTAAAATGGCAGTGAAAATAAGCCCCCAATGCTCAGCTACATTAATCCGTGTTATTTCTAATCCCACCATTAAAAAGACGAGAGAATTGGCTAGCAGTGTTACGACATCCCAAAAGTTACTGATGTTTAGTTTGGTGGCAGGGCTCATACCAATCTTTGAACCATAATTTCCAAAAATAAGAGCGGCAACCACAACGGCAATAACTCCAGAAGCCTCGAAGCTTTCCGCAAGTAAGAAGGCACCATAGAAAAGAATAATGCTAAATATAATTTCTAATGGGTAATCATCAAAGTATCGAGTGAGACGCGAAAAGCCATAGCCAAGTAATCCACCAATAAGTAATCCTAAGGAGATAACTTTAATAAATTCCCATACACCATGTCCAGCACCTATTATCCCCATGTCGAGGTAGGAGATCAGGGAGAAAGCGGAAATATTGAATAAGACAACCGCTAATCCATCATTAAACAGACTTTCCCCTTCAATTACTGTAGAAAGTCTCTTTTTCACACCGACACTCTTGAAGAGGGATAAAACACTAACAGGGTCTGTAGCACTCATTAACGCTGCAAATACAAAGGCTGCAGGGATGGAAAGTCCAAGTAGCCATAAGGATGAAAAACCAATGATTAGAAAGGATAAAAAGGTCCCACCAAACGCAAGTGCCAAAATGGGTTTTTTGTTTTCATTTAAATGGGAAAAAGGGAGCTTTAACGCTGCTTCCCCTAATAAAGCAGGTAAGAACAATGTGATAATAACAAAGTTAAAAACCTCTCCTTCTGTAATAAAGTCTTTTAATGGCTCTAATACAGGAATGTTCACCAGCCCAATGATAGCCCCGACAATGACTAACGCAATGGGGTAGGGCTGTTTAAATTTCTTTGCAATCGCCGTAATTCCTGCTGCAATCATAACTAAAATAAGACCAAGTTCAAAAATATGATGTAAATCCAAGTCATACATGATTCGTTCCTCCTGTTAATACGGTTTTCTTTTCGATATAATTCATACTTCCCTATTAAAGGAAAAACATTTCTTACTATGTTGATTTAGAATCAATGAATACACTATAAAAAACAATGGAACCTAATTCCTGTATTGAAAAGGAGAAGAAATTTCATTACAGTAAGGAGGAGAGTCATATAAAATGCGTTATAAAGAGTAGGTGATAGATATGGCATTTATCATGTCTGATATTGTAGCTTCTCATGCAAAGTCTAATAATGAATAGGCGAATCTTTGCATGAGTTACCATTAAAAAATATATTCGTCTAAAGTAATTATAGGCTTTGCCCCTTATTTTCCATATTACGGATAAGGAGCTGTCTATGATGAGCTATGTTAAAGCGAATTCCATTTTACCAGAAGAGTTAATAAAAGAAATTCAGCAGTACATTCAAGGTGAAACGATATATATACCGAAAGAGAAGTCAAGCTATCAAAAGTGGGGATCGTCTTCTGGAGCAAGAAAGGCGATTGCTGAAAGAAACGCTTCCATTAAAAACGCCTATAAAGATGGGTTTTCAATAGATGATTTAGCGGAAGAATATTATCTGTCAGTAGATACCATTAAGAAGATTATCTATTCTAGCTAGACATAAGGAGATCATGAAGCACGGGAAGTCTTTCTGAAAGGATGATTTCCGGTGCTTTCGTATATGCATACAACGAATAGAAAGGCTCTGCCTATGTACAAAACGTTTTTTAATTGTTTTCTGCATAGGAATAAGAGGGTTTCTTTTCTATAATGGGTAAGGAATCTGAGTTACGTTTAAAGATTGGAGAGATAGAAATGGAGCCTTTTATTCGGGTGGACCAATTCAATTTCATTGCACGGCAAGCACAAGATTTAGTTAATGGCCACTCAACCTCTAATGAAAAAGCCGTATTGGGCGCATTAGAATCAATGGCTAGAGAAAGAGTATTAGCATTAATACCTGCAATTACAGAAGAACAGGCACAGTTACTTCAACCTATTACATTGGTGGATGATAAAGATAAAGCGGAAAGGTTTTTATCACAGTTGAAACCATACGTCATTCCGTTTCAAGTGACAGAGCAAGGAATCAAAAAATTGTTTCCTAAAGTTAAAAAGTTAAAAATACCAGCTTTACAAGAATTAGACTTGCAGCAATTATGTTATTTGAGCTGGATTGATTACAGTACGAATAAAAAGTTTATTGTGCTGAAACATAATGGGAAATTAACGGGGTTACACGGTTCCTTCGAGATGATAAAACAGAAAGGGATATGTTCCATTTGTCATAAACATGAAGAGGTAGGTTTGTTCCTTGCACATAAAAAGGGAAAAGTACAAGGGACGTTTACCAAGAAAGGGAATTATATCTGCCGAGACAATGAAACATGTAACCAGAACATTACCTCACTCGATTATTTACATGACTTTGTACATCGGTTAAAAGCTTAAAAAGGTGAGAAAAGTAACAGGCTTATCCGCTGGGGACAAGCCTGTTTTTTTAGATGGTTTCCAACACATTCCCTTTCTTAGCTTCCACGTTTCGATAAACCAACGCTAACAACATGGCTGGAATGGTACAAACGACCATGCCAATAAAAGCAAACCGTGGTTCGATCTCATATAAAAAGCCACCGAATATGGTGAATACTGCTGTGCTCCAGCTAAGCGCTAATGCAGAGTAGATGCCCTGTGCCTTTGGTATCTGTACTTGCGGAATATTGTTAATTAAGTATTTCATAAAGGCATAATGCGCCATCGCAAAGGAAAATGCATGGAGAACTTGCGCAATACTAAAGATAACGACACTTGGAAAGGCAAATACGGCAATCCAACGTACAGAGGAACCAATTGCTGACAGTGTTAGTAATGCTCCCACTGAAAAATTACCAAACCTTCTATCGGCAATAGAGAAAAAGATGATTTCAGCTATAACCCCAATGTTAATAATAAGACCGATTAAGTATGTTGGTGCGTTGATATCCTGTAAAAAAATATAACCATAATTGTAGTAACTCGCATGTGCTGCCTGTAGTAATATAACAATGAAAAGTACGAGGCTAAAATGTTTGATTTTGAATACAGAGAAAAGCCCAATCTTTTGTGTTTGATCGGCTGGTGGTTTTACAGATAAGACAGCGGGTGCTTGCAACAGACTAAGCACCACAAAAGCTACTATTCCTAGTAATAGCGCCCAAAAAATGATCTCATCGCCAAACTTTGCTGTGAAAATGGTAAGTACCATGCCAATGGAAACAAACCCAATCGATCCCCACTGGCGGCTTCTCCCATAATGTTTTAATTGTTTGTTTTGTACCAGTACACCAGCAGCACTATCTAATGCAGGCATAAGTGCAGGATAGAAAAGGTGCAGAAGGATGGTGGCTCCCATTAAACTCGTAAAGGAGCTTGCCGGAATGTAAGCGATAAGGGCAATGAATGTCCCAATCCCTGCTATGTTTAATAATCGCTTACTGCTCACCTTATCGGAAAGGTACGGAAAAGCAAATAAGGTAGAGAGTCCTCTTGCGACCAAGCCTACACTCATGATTAAACTAGCTTCTGAAACAGAGATGCCTTTTGTATAAATCATCCACCCGGCCCAATAGGGTAGAAAAATGCCCCATGTCATAAAAAAACTAAAAAATCGTATGCCCATCCAACGTTGTGTATTCATTCTATATCCCCCTCATTGATTGCATGATATCATGGAAAGAAAAGAGAAAATATGAGATATCTCCTATTTTGAGGTGAATTATGGAAATTTATAAAGCGAGCAAAAAACACCAATATGTAGAAAACCACTCAATTGAACATTTGTTTTCTGCCTCGGTAGAAGCGTATTTGGAGGTACATGAATATCAGCGTGATGATTGGATTATTCAAGAAGGAACGAGGCCTGACTTTCTATATTACGTGGTAGAGGGAAAAGCAAAGATCTATATCACCCATCAAAATGGGAAAGTATCGCTAATTAATTTTATCAATGCCAATGAATTTATTGGGGAAATGGAATTACTGCATGATGTGTATTACACAAAGGGGATTCAAGCCTCAACAAAGACCATTTGTTTCGCTCTGCCGATGCATTACTACCGAAGGCAACTGATGGAAGATGCGAAATTCTTGCGCGAACTAACGCGGTTTTTAAGCGTAAAGGCAACCCAGATGGCAATGAAATATACGCAAAGTCTTGCCTTCCCACTTGAAAACAGACTTGCTGATTTCATCCTGCAAACGGCAGATAACGGGATTTATAAAGAGAAACATGTTACAGTTTGTGATTATCTGGGTGTTTCTTACAGACATTTATTACATGTGCTAACTCAATTCACTGAAAAGCATTACTTACAAAAGGATGGCCGGAAATATCATATTGAGCAATATGATGCTTTGAAAGGTCTGTCCCAAGCGTTAAAGAATAAATAAGAAAAAGCCAGGCCCTACAGTTTGGTGCAGTGGCCTGGCCTTTTCTTATTACACTCCTGGGAACCAACCGGGTGTGTTTATGATATTTTTCCAAAGTGGGTCTGGTACTACTAATTCTTCTTGCTTCTCTTTATTAATTTCCGTAATAATTTCACTTTCTCTTCCTTCGGCTATCTTTTGAACCCAATCAGGATCAATAATGAGCTCTCTACCTAGGGCAAGAAGTGGGACACCTGTATTGAATGCTAGTTTCGCATCTTCTGCAGTATAAATAGAACCTACACCGATTAAAGGTACACGCTCGCCAATTGTTTCAAGCAGGTGTGCGATACGAGTTTTCTCTAAATCCTCTACACCTCGTCTTGGCTTAGAGAAGAAGTCGAACAAGGAAACATGTAAGTAATCTAGGCTTTTATCTGCTAACACGTCTACTAAATGAAGTGTCTCTTCCATCGTAATTCCTGGTGTTTCAGGCTCTTCCGGAGAAAAACGATATCCCACGATAAAGGAGTCATCTGCATGTTCCGCAACGACGCTTTGTACTTTATCAACAATAGCAAGTGGGAAAGTCATGCGTTTTTCCAGGCTTCCACCAAACCGGTCCTCACGTAGGTTGGAATGTGGAGAAAAGAATTGCTGGATTAAGTAGCCGTTCGCTCCATGTATTTCCACACCATCATAACCTGCTTCAATGGCACGACGAGTTGTTTCACCAAAAGCTTCAATAATCTCTTCTACCTCTTCTTCGCGTAAAGGACGTGGCTTGGCAGCACCTTCTCGATCCGCTGGAACGTCACTTGCGCTCACAACATCGCCACCTGGAACAAGATCTGTGGGACTCATTTTTCCAGCATGGAAAATTTGTAAGATGGCTTTAGCGCCTTGTGCTTGTATTGCTTTTGCTAGTTTGCTTAAGCTCGGGATCATGGCATCACGATCGGCCGCAAATTCATTAGGAAATCCTTTTCCACTTGGAATAACATATGTTGTAGCCGTGATGACCATGCTTACGCCTTTAGAACGGCGAGCATAGTAGTCCACCTCTGCATCCGTTACGGTTCCATCGGGATTGGATGAAGAGTTTGTCATTGGCGCCATCACTAAGCGGTTCTTTAATTCAACACCATTTTTTAACGTTAATGGAGAAAACAAATCTTGATATTCTGGGTTCATTTTTTACTCCTCCTTGTTCTCGATATGATAATAGATCAAGGTGGGTTTGTATAATATTATGCTCGCTAATCGCTTTCATTGAGCTGAGTTTGAATTTGCCAAAAAAGGACATGGAATCAGCGTTAATATGCCTTTACTCCAATTCACCTAATCGCTCTAAAACTGCTTCTCTCAGCGGCATTCCTTTTTGTGCTCCGTGGTGCTGAACAGATAAGGATGCTGCCGCATTTGCAAAGGAGACAGCTTCCTTTAAAGCTAGGCCCTCAGCAATAGCCGAAGCTAATGCACCGTTAAACGTATCTCCCGCACCTGTGGTATCCACTGCTTTGACACGGAATCCTGGAATGCGCATAAGGGATGTACCGTCATGGTAAAGTGCCCCTTTTTCTCCTTCTGTGACGATTAATTTGTTAGGGAATTGAGCGACAGCATCTTCAGCTTCCATACCAAAGAGTTCCTTACATTCTGTTTCATTAGGTGTGAGGTAATCAGCTAATGTAATTAGGGTAGCTGGTAAGGCTTGCGCTGGTGCAGGATTTAAGATGACCGTGGTTCCTACCTTGTTCGCCATATTTGCAAATGCCTCTACCACGTTGAGTGGGATTTCGAGCTGAAGGATTAACACATCGCTCTTTTGAATGATGGACGCGTATTGCTTCCACTCCTCCAATTCCCACGAGAAGTTAGCGCCTGGTATGACGATAATAGAGTTGTCACCTTCTGCCACCGTTATCGTTGCAATGCCTGATGAGCCATCCTTTGTTTTTACATATTCGGTTCCGACGTTTTGTTGGGTTAAGTTTTCTATTAATGAAACACCAAATGCGTCTTTCCCCACGTGTCCAATCATGTTCGTCGTGTTACCAAGGCGAGCGGCAGCAACTGCTTGATTTGCCCCCTTGCCACCCGGGTTTGTTTGAAAGTCTCTTCCTAACAGTGTTTCACCTTTGTTGGGTGTTCGATCTGTTGTGACGACAAGATCCATATTTATACTTCCAGCTACTGTAATCATGTTTACCACTCCTATCGATGTGAAAGGTGTCTCAAGATTTACTAGATTATGCTTTCACATAATTCCGCGCCCTAAAGTATATGATAAGCGCTACAATTAATCCCGCAATACCAAATGTGAGCAGCGTCACTTTTACCGAAATCCCTACCGTTATTAGGGCACTGACTACCCCATATGCAATCGGGTCAAAACCATTCATGGCAAGAAAAATAATGCTCATGACTCTTCCCATTAAACGATTATCCGTTGTTTCCTGTACTGCTGTGAAAAACGGAATATAGACAAAGGACATGGAAAAGCCAATAAAGAAGACAAGCACTGTCAGTAAGATAAGGCTAGGTGCCTGACTAAAAATCAAAAAGCTAAGGATGGCAGCAAGTAGCCCAATAATAGATGCCTTTCCTTTTCGCTTAATATGAACTTTACTAAGGATAATCGTACTGAATATCATTCCCACGCCTAAGCTAACTTCCATGGCACTTAAATTAATCGGGCTACCACCATGCAGGTCAACGACAAGGGGGAAGGCAATATTCAGTGTACCAAAAATGAAAAAGTTAAGTGTTATTAGGACAAGAATACCTGTTAATAAGAAGGATGAACGGCGAATATAAGAGATTCCTTCTTTTAAATCGTGTAAAGGTTTAGTTTGGTCCGTCTTTTCTACATTTCCTTCCTTCACAAATGGTGGAAAGATAATAACAGCTGAGAGAAACACGAAAATAGATGCTACGAAATAGCTTGTTGCCACACTGGATACTTCCATAATAACTCCGGCCAGGATGGGGCCTAAAATGAAGGAAATCTGGTCGATACCTTGAAAATAGGCGTTTGCCTGTTGTAATTGCCACTTCTCCACAATTTTGGGAATCATAGAGGAGCTAGCAGGGCCGAAAAATGCATCAAGCATACCAAACACACCAGATAAAATAAGTAATAGCATAAGACTCATGTTATCGCTGGAGACCAAAAGAAAAATACTAAATAAAAGCATGCTTTGGATTAAGTTAGTCCAGAACATGATCAGCGATTTTTTATATTTATCAGCTATAACCCCACCGAAAACCATCATAATTAAACGGGGGACCGTGGCAGAAATTAAGACTAGACCCAAGGAGCTGGCGCTAAGTGATGTTGTAACATACCAGGTCGTTGTGGTTAGAAACATACTGAATCCCACAATTGCAAAGATCCCAGCGAGGAGTAATATAGAGAAAGTCCGATTTTTAAACAAAGATTGCTGTACCATTGTGCAAACTCCTTTCACCGACTATGACACCAGATTAAACTGACGAACGTTCGGTAGTTAAAATCATAACCTCCATATAGTGATTTGTAAAGGAGGAGATTTTGTTGGTGAATTGGCCATTCGGTAGTATAGGAGAGTGAAAAATGTTACGTAAAAAAACCTCTATCCATAAAGGGTAGAGGTTTTTGATAGTTTCTTTCTATACTTAACGAATTGTTTTCAATGCAGTAGACCAAGGGATAAGCTGGTCAAGCATTTGGTTAACGGAATCTGCTTGAACCGCAGCTGGCTTGAAGTCTACTCCATTTTCAAAGTCTGTGAATAAAGAAAGAGCTGGGTGAACACGAACATCTGCTACTAGCAATTCACCTAGGATACCACGTAAATGTTCCGCAGCACGTGCTCCACCAACAGAACCGTAGGATACGATACCTGCAGCTTTGTTGTTCCATTCTACGCGTAGATAATCTAATGCGTTTTTAAGTGATGCTGTAATAGAATGATTGTATTCTTGTACAACGAAAACAAACCCATCTTGTTTCGCAATTGCTTCTGCCCATGCAGCTGCACCTGAAGTGTCTCCGCCATTTTCACCAAGTAGTGGCAATTTGTAGTCTGCAAGATCAATAACCGTATAGTTTGCATCCCCGCGTTGGTCTGCCAATTCTTGTACCCAATTTCCTACCTGTGGACTTAAGCGTCCTTCACGTGTTGAACCTAGAATAATACCAATGTTTAATTTTTCCATTGTTGTTTCCTCCTCTTTTTCTCTTCCAAAAAATCTATTGAGTAAACCCATTTCTTCCCCTACCTTAATCACTATTCTCACTAGGCAACCTGATGTCCTATGAAATTGTGTTTTATTAATTCATTTAGATTTAATTAAACTATCTTGAATTAAATATAATATAGCACTTACTTTTAGTAACGTCAACCTTTTAGTTTTAAAGTCGCGGGAGAACACACTCAAGTCGCACGGGAAATGTTAAAAGTCGCGTGCCCACTTTCACAACTCGCGTGAGAACTATTAAAAGACGCATGCTAAACTCCGCTACTCGCCTGACGCACATTCCAGCACAAACAAAAAACCGCCTACCCTCACGGATAAACGGTTTATCTCTAACGAAAATTCTATTGAACTAAGAAATATTTACTTCAGGAGTTTTTACGCCTTCCATCTTCTTATCAGATGGTACGAAGTTTAAGATGATCATGCCAATAATGAAAAGAATGATAAGACTTAAAATACCAGCATTGGTTTTCCCGGTAATTTGCGCTGTGGCACCTACTAGTATAGGTCCTGCAACAGATGCAAATTTACCAAAGATATTATAAAAACCAAAGAATTCATTGGCATTAGCCTTTGGAACGAGCTTCGCAAAATAAGATCTGCTTAATGCTTGAATGCCGCCTTGAGAGGTGGCAACGAGCATCGCAAGAACCCAGAAGTCAAATGCTGTTTCAAGGAAATAACCATAAATACACACGATCGTATACACAATGATTCCTACGTTTAACATGGCTTTAGCGGAAAAGCGATCCGCTAGTTTTCCATATAAGACAGCAAAAGGAGCTGCTACAATTTGAGTAACCAAAAGTACGACGAGTAATATGGTGGAGCTAACACCAACATCTGTCCCATATGCAGTAGACATGGAAATAATTGTCCCCACACCGTCTATATAGAAAAAGTATGCGATGAGAAAAATAGTTAAGTATTTATATTGGCTAATATTTTTTACCGTGTTTTTAAGGCGTAAAAAGCTTGTGCGAATCGGTTTAGGGCCACGTTTGATTCCATGGATTTGTTTTACGTTTTTTAACATTGGTATCGAGAATACACCCCACCAGATGAAGGTGATAACAAAGGCGATTTTACTAGCTGTCGTACTGGAGATGGGGATAATTTCTTGCTGGGCCATCAAAATAATCCCAATACTGATTATAAAAGGGATTGCGCTTCCAATATAGCCTAGAGCAAAGCCGCGTGCGGATACTTTATTCATCCGTTTATCCTCTGTCACGTCAACAAGAAACGCGTCATAAAAGAGGTTTGCCCCTCTTAACCCTAGCGAAGATATGGTAAAGATAATTAGTAATAGCAACCATTCTCCTTCGGGCACAAAGATTAGTGAAAAAGTCGAAACAAGACCCATTAATAAAAAGCCTAAGAAAAACTTTTTCTTGTATCCTTCATAGTCAGCGAAAGTTCCTAAGATTGGTCCGATCATGGCCAGAATAAAGGTAAAGATAGCAATCGTGTATCCAAGGTAGGCCGTAGAATCTGCTGCTTCTACCCCAGCAGCTGTTGCTTGTGCTTTATAAAAAATTGGAAAAATGGCAGTCGTAATAATGATAGAGTAAGCACTATTTGCCCAATCATAGTACATCCAACTCGTTTCTTGCTTCGTAAACTTTTTCATCAACTCTCCCCCTTGGTTCTATTTTACTAAAATTTACAAGATAAAGAAGGCGATGGGGTAAAAAAATACAGAAATTTTATATTATTTATAGAAGTATACGCGGAGAGTATTAGATAAGACCAAGAAGTAGACTACAAATTGCACGATGAGCAACAATCTACCTTTTTAAAAAATAATTAGGTATAATTACTTAGGTAAATAATTTTAGGAGGGAAAGTAAATGAAAATAAAAGGCGCTGTCGTACACGGAAAAGGACAGGAATTTCAGATAGAAGAATTGGAACTCTCTGAACCGAAGGAAAATGAGGTTCTCGTAAAAGTCGTAGCAGCAGGCGTTTGTCATACGGATGCTGTTGCACGTGACCAAATGATTCCAGTACAACTTCCAGCTGTGCTTGGCCATGAAGGTTCAGGGATTATTGAAAAAGTTGGAGCTGGTGTTAAAACGGTTGAGCCTGGCGATCATGTTGTATTATCTTTCTCATCCTGTGGAAATTGTGAAAACTGCTTGACAGGACATCCAGCTGCATGTATACATTTAACGGAGTTTAACTTTGGCGGAAAAATGCCTGATGGCACAAATAGACTTTATCAAGGAGATCAAGAAGTTTCTACCTTCTTTGGTCAGTCTACCTTTGGTACGTATGCCGTTTCTCATGAACGAAATGTCGTGAAAGTAGATAAAGATGTAGATCTAAACCTTTTAGGACCACTAGGATGTGGCATTCAGACTGGTGCTGGTACCGTAATTAATAAATTACAGCCAGAGTTCGGTTCAACCATTGCGATATTCGGTTGTGGTGCTGTGGGACTAAGTGCTATTATGGGTGCAAAATTGATTGGCTGTTCTAAAATTATTGCAGTAGATATTCATGATAGTAGATTAGAATTAGCTAAAGAGCTAGGAGCAACTCATGTTATCAATGGCTCTGAAGTAGAGACACTAGAAGAGATTAGAAAAATTACCGATGGAGGGGTTAATTACGCTGTTGAAACAACAGGTGTATCACCAGTAGTTGTTCAATCTGTACAATCCCTACGTAGCTTAGGTACCGTAGCTGTAGTTGGTGCTACTGGAGAAGTTACCCTTAATGTACAACTAGACCTATTAAATGAAGGAAGATCTATTGTGTCTGTTGTAGAAGGAGATTCTATTCCACAATTGTTCATTCCAAAACTAATTGAGTACTATAAAAATGGCCAATTCCCATTTGATAAGTTAGTAAAATTCTATGAGCTTGAAGAAATTAACCAAGCATTTGAGGATTCTGGTAAAGGAACGACCATTAAACCAATTTTGAAAATTTAATTGGTCCATATAATTAATAGCTTTTACGAGGCGGTTACCTGGGTAACCGTCTTTTTTTGTTATACTGATGAGAGCTAATGAATTAGGATTTGCTAATTTTATAAAGGTAGAATGAAACCTGTTTGGTAATAAAGGCTATTTAGCACCATAAAAAGGGAGGGAAAGTACATGAAATTAGAAAAAGTTCGTTGGGGAATAATTGGTTGTGGAAATGTGACCGAAGTGAAGAGTGGGCCAGCCTTTCAAAAGGTTAAGAATTCTGAGTTGGTTGCTGTGATGCGACGTAATGGCGAACTAGCGAAGGACTACGCTGAGCGACACAATGTCCCGAAATGGTATGATGACGCGGATGCGCTTATACAGGATCCTGAGGTAGATGCAGTCTATATTGCAACACCACCTGGGTCACACAAGGAATACACGTTAAAAGTTGCCGCGGCAGGGAAGCCGGTTTATGTGGAAAAGCCTATGGCCATTGATTTCGAGGAATGCAATGACATGATCGCCGCCTGCAAAGCAGCTGGGGTACCATTATATGTTGCCTATTATCGACGAGCGCAGCCACGTTTTCTAAAAATAAAAGAATTATTGAATCGTAAGGCGATTGGAGATGTGCGTTTTGTTTCGAGTACGCAGTATCAAAAAACAGCCGATGAAGTAAAAAAGGGAGAAGAACTCCCATGGAGACTGCAGCCTGCAATGTCAGGTGGGGGGCTATTCTACGATTTAGCTAGTCACACACTAGATATCTTAGATTTTCTACTCGGACCAATCAAAGACGTTCATGGAATTGCGTCAAACCAGGCTGGTTATTACCAGGCTGAGGATATCGTGACAGGTACGTACCGTTTTGATTCTGGTGTACATGGTGTAGGAAATTGGTGCTTTGCAGCTTTTGAGAATGTGGATGTAAACGAAATTGTAGGCAGTGAAGGAAAAATTACCTTCTCTACGTTTGGGGATGATCCAGTTGTATTAACAACTGCAGCTGGAGAGCAGCAATGGAAATTTGAGCGCCCCCAGCATATTCAACAGCCTCTTGTAACCATGATGGTAGAAGAATTAACTGGAGAAGATACTAAATCCCCAAGTACAGGTGAGAACGGTGCGAGAGCCAACTGGGTATTAGATAAATTGGGGAAGCATTAAGGGTATATTTTTAAGCAATTATGTCTTTTTATAGGGGCTTTAATCGCGTGTCAGCTGATAAAGCTGATGTGTGGAAGCCGTACAAACAGGCTAGGTTTATACTGGCAGTAAAAAACAGGCAAGTTCTACATTTAAGAGAGGTATGCGTTAAGGAGCGACATCATGAAAAAGACCATAATTATCCTAGTACTTACAGCAGTAATTATTATTGGAATAGGTATAACAATTAGTTTGACCGCCGAGAAAGATAGCGTTATCTACGTAGCAACAGATGGAAATGACGAGCAGAATGGCACCAAATCACAGCCTTATCGTACATTAAACAAAGCTGCATCAGAGGCGAAAGCAGGAACAATGGTTTATCTACGAGAAGGAACGTATAAGGAAAAGCTTGTCGTACAGCACAGTGGTACGAAATCAAGCCCCATTGTTTTTCAGCCATATAAGCAAGAAAAAGTGGTGCTCAGCGGTGAGAATCTACTAGATGAAGAGGGAGATACTGCCCTTGTCACAATAGAAAATCAAGATCATGTGACCATACGTGGCTTAACCATTGAAGATTTGACAACGGACTTAGCTGACGAAACAGTAATGGGAATGTATGTCACAGGAACGAGCAGTCATATTACATTGGAAGATAACCATGTGCGCTCTGTGGAGACCCATTCAGATGATGGAAATGCCCATGGTATTGCAGTTTACGGCACAGGCCCCATGAGCGACATCAATATTTTGCATAATACGGTAGAAGATTTAAAGCTTGGTGCAAGTGAAGCTCTCGTGCTAAATGGTGATATTGACGGTTTCAGAGTTGAAGATAATCTCGTTCGTCGAAATGACAATATTGGAATTGATTTAATTGGATACGAAGGGGTTTCACCTGATGATGATTATGTGAGAAACGGCATTGTTAAAAACAATGAAATACACAACATCTCTTCATTTGGCAATCCAGCTTATGGGGAAGATTATAGTGCTGGTGGCATTTATGTGGATGGTGGGAAAGATATAATCATAGAAGAGAACACCATTTATAAAAGTGATATTGGAATAGAAGTAACCTCGGAACATGCTGGGAAGTATGCCGAGAACATTGAAGTGCTGAACAATACAGTGTATGAGAACTTCTATACCGGCATTTCAATAGGAGGATATGACGAGGAACGCGGAGGAACAATCAATTCTACCATCTCACAAAATACAATGTATCGTAATGACACGGTGGGACTAGATGGTGGGCAACTTTTAATTCAGCATGACACGAGAAATAACGTCATTGAAAAAAACATTCTCACTGCAGGATCTTCCCGTCTGTTTATCGCCAACTATTTTACAACAAACCAAAACAATACGTTATCCCGGAACGTCTTTGATAAGGAAGAAGGCAAAGGAGCTATATGGGTGTGGAAAGACGAAGAATATACTTCGTTCCCAGCGTTCAAAGCAGCTTCTGAAAGTGATGAGGAGTCAGACTATCTGGAAGTGAATTATATTAATCCTGAAGAAGGAGACTTTCAATTGGAAGAGAATTCTCCTGCGACAGAGATTATCGAATGAAAAATCTAGCAGCTTGCTAGATTTTTTTATGTCTCCATTTGATTCGTGGCCTGTGGTGTGGGTATATCGCCCGAGAGCAAGAAAACATCGGCGGAGAAAGTGAGAACATCGTCCGAGAGCGAGGAAACATCGGCCGAGAAAGTGAGAACATCGTCTGAGAGCGAGGAAACATCAGCCGAGGAAGAGAGAACATCGCTTGAGAGTGAGCGAACATTTCCGAACTTGTGAGAAAACTCCTACAAAACAGTGAAAACTTTGCGAATTCAATTGACAAATTAAACATATACCTATAGTATCAGTAGTAATGATAATCATTATCAATTGAGGTGAACACATGATACAGGTAGAAGATGTGCAAGTCGGATACGGTGATGCACTTATTATAGATTCATTAAACCTTACTATTCCAAAAGGGAAAATCACGACAGTAATCGGCCCGAATGGATGTGGGAAGTCTACATTAATCAAGACCATTGCCCGAATTTTAAAAGCGAATAGTGGTGCGATTTACTTAGATGGAAAAGCCATTAGTCGAACCTCTACAAAAGATATAGCTCGTAAAATGGCTATTTTGCCACAATCAGCGGAGGCGCCGGCTGGTTTAACAGTGAGAGAACTGATCACATATGGTCGTTTTCCTCATCAGTCCAAGTTTGGTAAACAAAAGCAGGAAGACTTGGATGCGATTGACTGGGCTCTTGAAGCAACCGGGTTAACGGAGTTAGAATCCCGTCCAGTTGAAGCGCTATCTGGCGGTCAACGCCAACGTGTCTGGATTGCCATGGCACTTGCTCAGGATACCGAAGTCGTCATTCTGGATGAACCGACAACATACTTAGATATGGCCCATCAGCTTGATATTTTACAGCTGTTGGATAAGCTTAATAAAGAACAGAACAAAACCATTGTGATGGTATTACATGATTTGAACCATGCTTCAAGATTTTCACATAACCTTATTGCGATGCGAGACGGAAAAGTCTTACAACAAGGTGCACCGCATGAAGTGATGACCGCACCAAACCTGCAGGACGTGTTCCAAATTCAGGCGATGCTGACTGTCTGTCCATTTAGCCAAAATCCGATATGTCTTTCGTACGGCATGAAGGAGGCGTAGCCCATGTATGATGTAACCATAATAGGTACTGGTCCAGCAGGTTTATACGCATCTTTTTATAGCGGGTTGCGTGGCATGAAGACGAAACTCATTGACAGCCAGGCTGTGCTAGGTGGAAAAATACATGCGTATCCAGAAAAAATGATTTGGGACGTCGGAGGAATGCCACCACTTTTAGGTGAGCAACTTATTACGCGACTTTCTGAACAGGCTATTCTTTTCGACCCAACTGTTGTGCTTAATTCAAAAGTGGAAGGGATTTCACAACAAGATGGTGGGTTCCTTTTATCTACTGAAACAGGAGAGACTCATACCAGTAAAACGGTTATTCTCGCAACAGGTAGTGGAATTCTTACACCGAAAAAAATTGGCCTAGCAGGTGAGGAGAAATTCATTCAAACAAATTTACATTATACGGTAAAATCTTTAGCCCGTTTTAAAGATAAAGTCGTGTTGATTTCTGGTGGCGGAAATTCTGCCGTTGACTGGGCAAATACCTTAGAGCCAATTGCGAAAAAGGTGTATGTCACATACCGTAAGGATCACCTATCAGGCCACGAAGCAGAAATTGAAAGACTCTTGAACAGTTCCGTAGAGGTAATCTATCAATCTGTTATTACAGGGTTGAATGGTAACGATTATATTGAAAGTGTAACCTTGAATGGGACAGAACAGCTTCCAGTTGAGGAAGTGATTATTAATCACGGTTACGATAGTCAAAACGATTTACAGGAGCAAAGTGAAGTGGATATTAAAATGCATCCTGAGTTCGGGATTCAAGGAACTAGTATGGCAGAGACCTCTGTTCCGGGGATTTTTGCAGCAGGAGATGCGGTTAATTATGATGGAAAAGTTCATTTAATTGCCGGTGCGTTTCATGATGCAGCGAATGCTGTAAACCGTGCAAAGCAATTTATTGAGCCTACTGCTGTTAAAACAGCCATGGTTTCTTCCCATCATGAGTCATTTAAAAATAAAAACAAAAAAATATACGCAGAATTGGAGTTATAAGAAATGAAAAAGATCTTATTTATATTATTAGTTGGGGTTCTTGTTTTAGCAGGATGTATGCAACAAGATGAAGCGGATACTAGCTCCTCCGAGTCAGAAGATACAGCAAGTGAAAAGATTGTAATTGAAGATGGTTTTGGTGAACAGGAGTTTGATGAGGCACCACAAAAAGTTGTGGCAATCGAGTGGAGTATTGTTGAGGAATTACTAGCTGTTGGGGTACAACCAGTCGGCGTTACCGATATTGAAGGCTTTAATAAATGGGTAACCATTGATGAGAAGTTAGATGATAGTGTAACAGAGGTCGGGCTGAGAACAGAGCCGAATATTGAAGAAATCGCGAAGCTTGAGCCAGATGTCATTATCGGCATGAAAGGGTATCAAGGTGAGCTAAAAGAAGAGTTAGAGAAGATCGCACCTGTTGTGATGTATGAAAACACATCTGATGAAGCAATTGAGGATTTATATGCCGATATGTTAAAAACATTTAAGCAAACTGCTAAGTTAGTAGGAAAAGAGCAGGAAGCCGAAGAACATATTACGCATTTAGAGGAGCGAATGGCTGAAGGTGCTGAGAAAATTGAAGCGGCTGAATTGCCAACGAAGGAGTTTGTATTCACACAAGCCTATACGGTAAATGAAGCTCCTACCTTCCGTCTATTTACTGAAAACTCTACGGTGAGCCATGTGTTAGAAGGTCTAGGACTAACAAACAAAATCCAAGATCAGGAACCGCAATCAAGTGGGTTTATTGAAGCGAATGTAGAAGGTGTATCCAATTATGATGAGGCGCTCTTTATCCATACGGTGCAAGAGGATGATCCGTTGTTTGACAATTTGTCAGGAAACAGTGCATGGAACGGCTTAACCTTTGTTGAAGAAGGCAACATGTATGACGTAGGGCCAGGAGTTTGGACATTCGGTAGTGTCTTATCAATGGAGACATTAATTGAGCAGCTAGAAGAAGCGCTCGTGAACTAATGCTATGAATGTAAAAGCTACGCTATATTCTATTGGAAGTATCCTATTGTTTCTTGTCCTTGGCCTCATTCACGTGAGCCAGGGACAAGCTTCAGGTGGATTTTTTGCATTTTGGACAGAGGTTTGGCACGATGAGCAACAAATGAATTTCTTATTACATAGTCGTATGCCCCGTTTTGTGGTTGGTTGTTTGGCGGGAGCTGCATTAGCGGTAGCTGGAATGCTATTGCAAACGATGACGAAAAATCCACTTGCAAGTGCAAGTACGCTAGGTATCCATGCAGGTGCTTACTTTTTCGTCGTTTTTTTCACGATTTTCTTTCCGGGTATTAGTGGGGCTTCCCCAATTGCTGTTACCATGGCAGGTGGTATATTAGCTGCTCTCTGTGTAACGTTTCTCGTAGGAAAGTCGCTAGACCCTGTGCGTATTGCATTAACAGGGATGATTGTCACGATGTTGTTTTCCTCGTTTACGAGTGCACTGCAGCTATTGTTTCAAAATGAAGTTTCAGGGCTTTTCCTTTGGGGAGCAGGTACCCTTTTACAACTTGACTGGGGTGGAGTGCAATTTGCCGCACCATGGATCCTGATTACCCTTGTCGTAGCACTTATTGTGAGTCGACGATTTGATATTTTACTATTAGGTGATGAAACAGCGATTGGGCTGGGACAAAATATTACATTAAGCAAGCTTCTAGGCTGGGCAATTGCTATTTTGCTTGCGGCGGTTACGGTAACTGTTGTAGGGCCAATTGGATTTGTTGGTATTATTGCGCCACATTTAGTCCGCCTAATGGGCTTCAGAATGCACCGCACCATGATCTTTGGCAACATTGTTGTGGGGGCCAGCTTGTTAATTGCGGCAGACATTTTAGTACGTATCATCTCGCAAACTTCTGAACTGCCTGTCGGCGCAATGACCGCAATTGTTGGAGCTCCATGGCTTGTTTACTTAGCATTGAAAATGAGCTCCCAGTCACGTGCGGCAGGGAATGCCTTAGAAGGTAAAATACGTATCACGCGCTACAAACTGTTTTATCCCATTCTTGCCGTTGTAACATTACTAATTGTGATGACGAGTCTATCTTTCGGTGGAACCAGTTTCACGAAGTTGCTAGAATTACCGCAGGAAATCATGTACAACACATTTGTTTGGGACATCCGCGTGCCGCGTGTATTTGTTAGCTTCGGTGTCGGAATGATGATGGCAATAAGTGGTCTTTTGATGCAAACGGTGTTGAGAAACCCGCTTGCTGATGCTTCTGTACTTGGAATAACGTCTGGGGCTAGTGTGTTTGCCATGTTGTTTATCATCGTTTTCCCACAGGCTCCTTTTATATTCGTTCCAATCGGTGCATTACTTGGTGCTCTTATTACCATGGGAATTGTACTTGCAATTAGTGCACGGAGTGGGTTCCAGCCTATGATTCTCCTTTTAATGGGGATTGCGATTTCTGCGGTTGGTGCTGCCATCATTCAGATTTTACTCGTAAAGGCCAACGTGCATGCTACCCAGGCTCTAACATGGCTAGCTGGTAGCACATATGGCGTGGGTTGGGGTCACTTTATCATCTTCATCATAGCGATGATTATTATTTTTCCGATTGTGGTTTCCTTGGCTACAACGTTTGAGATCATGTCCTTTGGGGATGCCGTTTCGATTGGCCTTGGGGTTAAAACAGATCGAATAAGATTATTAATGATTGTGCTTGGTGTGGTTTTATCGGCTATCTGTGTTTCAATTGTTGGTGCGATTAGCTTTGTTGGACTGTTATCTCCTCATATTGCAAGGCAGCTTGTCGGCCCTAAATTGCTGCGGTTATTGCCGTTAACCTTAGCGGTCGGTGGCATACTCCTGTTATCTGCTGATTTTCTTGGTCGTTTTATTCTGGCACCTAAAGAAATTCCAGCTGGGATTATCGTTTCCTTAATCGGCGCACCATATCTACTTTATTTATTGAAGAAAACCAATACGGTGAAGGGTAAATAAAAATAGCAAAAAGCATCCTCCCCCTTTATTTAGAGGGAATGGATGCTTTTTTGCTAGGAGACGGATAACTCCCCCTACGCTTCAATGCGTTTCTTACTAATTAATTTGCTGTTAAGCCACCATCAACACGATATTCTGAACCGGTGATAAACTTACTTTCGTCAGAAGCAAGGAAGAGTACTAAATTGGCAATGTCCTCTGCTTCCCCGTAACGTGCTAGTGGGATTGCTTTCGTTTGCTCCTCTTTTGAGCTGCTTGGGTCGTCCGGGTTTTGGCCTTTCTCGATGGACCGCATCATCCTTGTATTAACTGGTGATGGATGAATAGAGTTGACGCGGACCCCTTTATCAGCGATTTCCACTGCAGCTGATTTGGTTAAACCAACAATCGCGTGTTTAGATGCTACATATGGAGCAAGCCCTGGAAAGCCACCAAGTCCGGCAACAGAAGAAGTATTGATAATGCTACCACTTTCTTGCTCAGACATGACGGGAAGCACGTGTTTCAGCCCAAGGAATACTCCTTCGCCATTCACGGCCATAACCTTTTGATAGTCTTCTAGTTTTTGTTCCGCAATTGGGGCAACTTCGCCTTCAATCCCTGCGTTATTGAAAAAGATATCAATAGATCCGAATTCTTCTTTCGCTTTATTCACATACCCTTTTACTTCTTCCTCATTGGTTACGTTGGCCTTCACTGTGGCAACTTCACCAAACTGATCTAGGTCAGATTTTACTTCATCTAACGCATCCTGGTTCATATCTACTAATAGTACTTTAGCACCTTCTTTTAAAAAGGTTTCGGCTGTTTTCTTCCCGATACCGCCGGCACCACCTGTAATAACTGCTGCTTTACCTTCTAATCTAGTCATAAAGATACCATCCTTTCTGTTGTTTTCTTTAATATATATGGTTCATATCGCCTATAATATTTCTGTTCCCGAAATAAAGACAACCAAACATGATGTAAAGATATCTTTACGTATACGGAGATCTTTGCTACTCTATATGTAAAGATATCTTTACCGTCGCATGGAGGTCGAACATATGGGAGTGGTCAATCATATTAAAAAGATCCGGATTGAAAAAGGGATCACGCAAATTCGAATGGCGGAGGATCTTCAAGTTACACGCCAAACGATTAATGCTATTGAAAAAAACAAATATAATCCGAGCCTAGAATTAGCTTTAAAGCTAGTAGATTATTTTGATGTTCCTATAGAAGAAATCTTTATCTTAGAGGAGGATGAAACTTGAAAACAAATGAAAGGAAAAAATGGGTAGCGTTTTTCGAGAAATGGAGAGGGATTTTTATTATTGTATGTACTGCAATTGGGGCTAGTTTAGGAGCATCTCTGGTTTATCTTTTTAATGGAGAATTCCCTTATGAGGTTGTAATTGGTAGTTTAGTTGCGGCAGTCATTCTAACAGTAATAGAAGTGATCAAGAAAAAACGCAAAAAGGACAATGTACCGGAAGCCGATGAACGAGTAGCGCGCAATGTATTTCGCTTTTTTGCATTCACCTCGCATATCTTCCTAGCTGTCTTATTCATTGGGATGACGCTCTTTACGCTTTTAGGAAATGAAGAAGTGCCACTGCTTTACTTATGGATCTTTTTCTTTTTGTTCATTTGGATCTCCGGGATAGGGGCATTCATTGCTAAAAGGAGATGATGCATTTAATGGTGTAGCAGAAGTTTTGTTTACGAGGTTCTACTAGATCAGATTAGGGACTTAATCTTATCAGAAGTCTTCAAAGTATCCATCTTTCCTAATTAATGTGCTACATTAATGGAAAGTAACTATAAAACTGATTGAAGTTTCACATTATGAAGATTTAAGTAGAGAGACAGTGGAGTGATCATGCCTCTCTTTAGATAGAGCTATTATTGTAATAGCTCCGCCATATCTTCCTTGGATAATGCTTGATTCATCATTTTAATCTGCTTCGTAAGGGTTACCTTAGCTCCATGGACAGCAGCTTCAGGTAACACACAGGGAATGGACTGCTGAATGGGTTTCCCTTCAAGGTCATAAAACACATAACCTTCTTTTTCATCTAGAATAAAAGAGTTAATTTTCATATTTGGTGTGATCAGCAACGTAATCTTCTCCTGATCATTCCACATTACTTTTAGAATCGTTTTCTTGCTTGTTTTCTTTTCAACGTATGCTTTTAGTTCTCTTAATGAAACGGTCTCTTTCATGGGGTAGCCTCCAAGTATTGCTGGTTGTTCATTCGTTACTATTAACTTTAGCATAGAATTATATGAGTGATAAGCTTCATCTGATTTTTAATCAAGTAGAGAGGAGGGCGCAAATGGGGAAAAAGAGAGAGAAAGGATCAAAGAATCTTATCCGAAAGTGGGTCATTACAATAGGTGGCTTTGTTGTGATGCAAATTGTATTCATTCTGACTGATGGAACATTCCTTGAAGCAAACAGCAATAAACTGACTGATGGAACATTCCTTGAAGCAAACAGCAATAAACTGGGTGATGTGGCATATAGTATAGTAGATTCGAAGTTCTTTTATGATTGGTTGATATTGTATGTAAGCCCGATTTTCAATATTATTACATTGCTCGCTGTACTTCATATTATTTTTCATGGAACGAAAGATTTGGTCCTAATTAGCGTTCCGAAGAGGTCATCTAATTAGGGGGGAGACCATGTTTGGAACGACTATTGAAAAATTCATTTTATTGTCTTTAACAAGTATTGGTGTCATTTTCTTTCTTCTGTATGTAAAAATGCAGAAGCTGTATCAGCAAGAAAGGAAAAAGAATGACTTGTGATAACAGCTTCTCACTTGCCGATAGTAGCTAAGAAAATTAATAGCGAAACTTTACTTCCAATGTAGCACGAATGACAATCTGTCCTGGTTCGATAGGTGTTGCTCCAGCTTCTGCGGACAAGGCTAGTTTAGAAAAAGGGATTGGCATCGTATCTGTTCTTTCTTCGATTCTGAAAGGGATGGGGTTCAAGTTTACCTGCATAGATGTAGCAATCGCGTTTGCTTTATCATAGGCGTTGGCTAATGCCTCCTGGAGTGCCTGTTGTTCGTATGTGTCGCTATTTTGGACGGTGAATTGAATAGAGTTGACTTGGTTTGCTCCACTCTCTACAGCTGCATCTAAAATGCTACCAATTTGATCGATTGCTGTTATCTCCACTGTAATCATATTTGATACTTGGTAACCTTTAAAAATTTGTTCGCCATCAACGAAATCATAGCGAGGATTCACTGTATAACTAGTGGTTTGTATGTTTTCTCGAGGGACTCCGAATCGTAACAATGCCTCGATAACTTGATTCATAGTAGTGGCGTTTGCTTGTTGAGCTTCTAGGAGGGAGACGTTTTCTGTAATCACTCCCAGTTCTACATTCGCAACGTCAGGCTGTACGGAAACTGATCCATTTCCTAATACTGTCATAACCTGGTTTGATCCGTTATGATCGTTGGGCGTGTTTTGCCTATAAGCATTTACATATGGATAATACATTCTCATTTCCCCTCTCCGGCCTTTTTTAAATACTATGCTGATTTAGGAGAAATGATTAGAGTAGTTTATTTGGATAGAGAGGAGTGAAGTTGATGAACCATGTTATTTCAGCGATCTATATTGCAACGTCACTGCTAATGTTTTTTATTATTAGGGTTATCGTCATGTATGGTGAATGGATACTTCCTGAAAAGCCTCTAGCGTATATGAAAATGTCGGTTTACTACTTTCCGTATATTTCTTTAGTTATCGGTTTAGTCTATTTAGGTATTCATATCCATTCACTTCGAAATAAAAATGAATAATGAAGAATACACAAAAGGCATTGGGAAGAGCCCCGATGCCTTTTCCTTTAAATACCTAGTGTTTTTTTATACTCTTCTAAATATGGAATTTCAGAAGGCGATCCTTGATCCATGGCAGCCATTACACGGTGCCATAGAGGATAGATTGGTGCCGGACGTGCGACAGATTCAATCTTGTCATGCTCTTCCTTTGTTAATTTTATTTCAAAGGAGTCGATATTCTCCTTTAATTGTTCTTCATTCCGTGCAGCGATGACCACGGGCCCAATATTAGGTCGATCTTTCACCCAAGAAAGTGCGATTTGCGGAACGCTCGCTCCACGTTTCTCGGCTACTTCTTTTAAGGCGTCAATGACGTTGTATAATCTTTCGTCATCCATTACCCAAGGCTCTGGCCATCCCTCGCCCTGTCTTGTGTTTTTCGGCGCATCGTTATCGCGATCAATTTTGCCTGTAAGCAGGCCTTCACCAAGCGGGCTCCAAATCATCGAGCCAATGCCCATTTCACTCGCTGCTGGTAGTAGCTCATATTCCGCCTCGCGCGCTTCTGGAGTGTAATAAATTTGCTGGCAAACCGGCGCAATATAGCCAGGCTTTTCGGCAATTGATAGCGTTCTTGCTAACGCCCAACCACTATAGTTGGAAACACCCCAGTAGCGAATTTTTCCGGATTTTACGAGTTCTGTCATGGTTTCAACCGTTTCTTCAATCGGTGTACGACCATCCCACAAATGAACAAAATAAAGATCGATATAGTCTGTACCAAGACGCTCTAATGATTCATCAATGGAGTTTTTTAGATTGATTCGGGAAGCACCACGAGCGTTCGGATCATCGCTGAGTGGGAAGCCTGTTTTTGAGGTTAATATCACTTCATCTCGGCGCCCTTTGATTGCTGCACCTAATACCCGTTCAGCATCACCGCGAGAATAAAGGTTTGCTGTATCAAACATATTGATGCCAGCATCCAATGCAATATCTACCATCTTGCGGGCCTCTTCTTCTTTTACATCTCCAGCAGGTTCAAAACCGTTTGTACCACTAAATGGAATGGTCCCAAGTATATACTTCGGTACACGAAGACCGGAGTTTCCTAGATTAATATATTCCATTGTATCCCTCCATGTATTTATGACGCTTTATTATAGAAGTACGCTGATTGGAAGGGAGGGTAAACGTTAGGGTTCAGTGAACATAAGGAAATGAAAGATGATAAAATGACCAAACAAGGTTTGAGAAAAACATCTCAGATTTCTATTTTACGCCATGAGTATTGATGGCAAAAAACAATTATAATCATTCTTTCCCTTGCCCATATAGCATATCCTATGAGTTAATAAGGGTGTCGGACCGACAGACTCTTGTGAAAGGAGGCTGATTATGATTTACGCAGAATTTGAGGTGATTTCCGCATAGCGGGAATCTCAACGTTTGGGGTCGCATTATGCGACCCCATTTATTATCTCATTATTATTCGGAAAATTAGCATCTTTCCGTAACTGAAAAAGTCGATTATACTTAAAGACAAAGAAGTAGAAATAAAAAAACTGGAAGAAAGGAGATGAAGTTTGATGATTAATTGGAATCTGTTTGAACACCGTAGCAATGGAGACCTTTTGAAGGAGGACGTAAACCGTGCAATACAAAAATGGAAAAGAGGTTCTTCCCCCTAACCTTTTGAAAGAAATGCAGAAATATATTCAGGGAGAACTGATTTACATCCCCAAGAAAAAAAGTCAACGGGCGGGATGGGGAGAAGTAAACGGTTCACGGTAGATTATTGCCCAGAGAAATGAAGAGATTTTTAAGATGTCTAGAGAGGGAACCTCCCTTGAAGAGCTAGAGCAGATGTACAATTTGTCTATAGACAGTATTCGAAAGATCATATATAAAACGCGTAATATTTGCGGAGAAACGTAAAAGCGTTCATAGGAAAAGCCGAGTTGAATTAAGGAAAGCGTGGTGAAAAAGTGGCATCTTTTCATCACGCTTTTTCATGTTGCTTATAGTAACCCCATATTTTTTCTAAAGGATAGAGGGTGTAAAGAATGGTTATAACCATTCTTTCCCTTGTTTGGTAAGGTTGTTTCGTGAGTTAATGAATATGAAGCGATAGCTAATGGTGAAAGGAGGCTGCATTATGATGAATGCGTTAAATAAGGTGATTTTAGTATAGGTTGTTCAAAAAGTCCGGTAAAATTTTTTTGAACACACACCCTATAAACAGAAGTTGAAATAATTGGTATTACCACCTGAAAGTATGCTTGCTTTTATAAGTGAGTTAATTTCGGGGATATGTCTGTCACCATGCCGACCTGAAGCCTTCCCAGTTGTTGAGAAACAGGTAAAACAACGTAAGGGGGGAATCATCATGTGTTATCATTTAGATATTTATAGAAGTATCACAAACGACCGTTTAGAAAATCTAAGAAAAGAAGCTAATGGAAATAGAAGAATGAATGACAATGAAGTTATCGATTGGTGGATAAGTACAAACATGCTTTTCATATTGTTTTTTCAATCGGGGAAAGGCTAATTGAGCAAAAGGCAAGAGGTGGATATTACATTCTCGGAGACGAGTATGGTTTAACCTATATATAAATTTCAGTTTACTACTAAAATCATGGAAATGAAGAGTACAAAAAAGCCAAGAGCTAGTTTGATTATAGACTCTTGGCTTTTTTTATTACTCTTTACATTCTTAGCGGTTACTAGCAATCAGGTATAGTTTTTAATCACCTAATACCATTCCGTATGGAAAATTCCATCTTTGTCTTTCCGTTCGTACGTATGGGCTCCAAAATAATCACGCTGTGCCTGAATCATATTGGCTCCACTTTGTGCGGAACGATAGCCATCATAGTAGGATAACGCCGCGCTAAAGCACGGTAAGGACATGCCGTTTTCCATACCCTTCATCGTAACCTGACGAAGTGACGCTTGATACTTACCTGCTTTTTCCTTGAAGTAAGGGGAAAGCAATAGGTTTGGTAAGTTAGGATCTGCCTTAAAGGCTTCACTAATCGGATTAAGGATATCAGCTCGAATAATACAGCCGCCTCTGAAAATCAACGCGATCTCATCGAGTTTCAATTCCCATCCATAGTGGTCAGATGCTTGTTTGTATTGATGGAAGCCTTGCGCGTATGCCGCAATTTTTCCCATGAAAAGTGCTTCCTTGACTAGGTTGAGCCATGTCTCTTTGTCGATTTCCTCATCTATAATAGATGGACCTGTTAATTCAGATTCCGCTAAAACGCGCTCGTCTTTTAGTCCGGAAAGGTATCTAGCAAATACAGACTCTGTGATGATGGAGAGTGGTACACCGACATCTAAAGCATTTTGACTTGTCCATTTACCAGTACCTTTTGAGCCGGATTTATCTAGAATGACGTCAATCATTGGCTGCTTCGTCTCCTCATCCACATGGGTGAGGATTTCGCTTGTAATCTCGATCAGATAGCTTTCCAGCTCTGATTCATTCCATGATTTAAATACATCAGCAATTTCGTTTACTGTAAGTCCTAGCTTTTCTCGTAAGAATTGGTAGGCCTCGGTAATTAATTGCATGTCCGCATATTCAATCCCATTATGAACCATTTTTACGTAGTGACCTGATCCTTCATTCCCTAAATAGGTGCAACAAGGCTTCCCATCAACCTGTGCAGCAATACCCTCCAAGATTGGAGCAACCTGTTTGTATGCTGCCGGGTCGCCACTTGGCATGAGCGCTGGTCCGTTAAGCGCACCTTCTTCACCGCCAGAAACACCAACGCTTAAAAAGTGAAGTCCTGCACGTTTAAGTTCATGGTATCTTCTGTTGGAATCTTGAAAGTTGGAATTACCACCATCCATGATGATATCCCCTTTTTCGAGTAAAGGGATCATTGATTTAATAACAGAGTCTACAACAGGACCTGCTGTCACCATCATGAAAATTTTTCTTGGCTTCTCTAAAGAAGCGATAAAGCTTTCAAGCTCGTAATGTGCCTCCGCATTTTCATTTGGAAATTCGGCAATGAAATTTTCTGTTAGATCCGGCGTGTAATTATAAACAGCAACCTTCTCTTGGTGATTCACCATATTTTTTGCAAGGTTTGCTCCCATTACACCGAGCCCAAATACACCTATTGAATTCAATTTATGACACATCCTTTAAACAAATATACTTAGTAGTAAAATGAAGCCTAGACCCACAACGGAAATCACGGTTTCTAGTAAGGTCCATGTGGAAAAGGTTTCTTTCATGGTTAAACCAAAGAATTCCTTAAACATCCAAAATCCTGCATCATTAACGTGTGAGGCGATTACGCTACCGGCCCCTGTTGCTAAAACCATTAATGCTAAATTGACATCTGTTCCTTCCATTAACGGAATCACGAGTCCTGCTGTTGTTAATGCGGCTACTGTGGCTGAGCCTAGGGAAATTCTTAAGATAGCAGCGATGATCCATGCCAATAGAATTGGTGACATACTACTACCCTCAAATAATTCTGCCACAGAATCGCCAACACCACCATCAATAAGCACTTGTTTAAGGACACCGCCACCACCAATAATGAGTAGCATCATACTAATGGAACGAATGGATTCTTCTGCCGATTTCATGACATCTTTCATTGGAATGCTTCGTGCAATGCCCATTGTGTATATAGCTAGCAATACTGATAAAAGCAATGCAGGCGTTGGTTCCCCAATCAGGTGCACAATTTCAAAAAATAGATTGTCTGAAACGCCCCAGACATCTTGCAGTAAATCAATAATCGTCGCGAACGCCATAAGAATAACTGGGAAGATAGCCGTAAATACGCTGATCCCAAAACCTGGTGTGTCTTCTATTTCAAATTGTTTTACTTCACCTAATGATTTAATATCCCCGGTTTTCTGGAAGGCATCCGGCACAAGTTTTTTTGCAACTATGGTAAATAGCGGACCCGCTATAACCACGGTTGGGAGTGCAATGATTAAACCATAAATTAAGACCATTCCAATATTTGCTCCGTATTGTTGGGCGATAACTGTTGGCCCTGGATGTGGTGGTAAAAATCCATGAGTCACAGATAACGCAGCAATCATCGGAATTCCTAAATAAAGGGTAGAAACTTTTAGCTGTTTTGCAATTTGATAAACGATTGGAACTAGCAATACTAGACCAACCTCGAAAAATAGTGCAATACCAATAATAAAGGAGGCAATTACAACGGCCCATTGGATATTTTTTTCTCCAAATTTATTAATTAATGTAAGCGCGATACGTTGGGCGCCACCCGCGTCAGAAATAAGTTTACCTAAAATGGCACCAAACCCAAAGATTAGAGCAATGTCTCCAAGTGTATTGCCCATCCCGCCTTCAATTGAACCAACAATTTCATGAAGTGGCATCCCTAATGCTAAAGCCACTAGAAACGAGACAACGATTAGGGAAATAAACGTATTTAAATTTAATTTCATAATTAATAGTAATAAGACGACAACCCCTAAAGCTACGATAAAAAGGGGTGTGAGATTTTCCATTACAGACACAGCATTCAGCTCCAATCTAGTTAGTAAGTGTTATTGTTATTTTAATTTTTCTTGATACTTAGCGATTTGCTCGTACTCATCTTCCAAGGATCTAGAGATGCGTATGAAAATAGCCATCAATTCACGATAAGATTCTGCGTGTGCGTTATCTGGCTCATGTTTGTTTGTATAGCCGATTAAGTCTTCTGCCACGTCAAAGGAGTCAATTTTTCCTTCGGCATATAGGCCCAATAGACAGGCACCAAGACAAGATGACTCATGGCTTTTCGGGATGATAACATCCTGATCAAAGATATCTGCCATCATTTGGCGCCATAACTCTGATCTGGCAAATCCGCCTGTTGCTTTTATGGCCGTTACATCGGTATCCATGACCTCTACCAATGCTAGAAAGACAGAGTATAAATTAAAGATGACACCTTCTAATGCTGCACGTACCATATGTTCTTTTTTATGATTTAAGGTTAATCCAATAAAGGAACCGCGAACATTTGCATTCCATAGCGGTGCACGCTCTCCAGCTAAGAATGGATGGAAGAGTAACCCGTTTGCGCCTGGTTCAACACGACTAGCAATCCTCGTTAGAACCTCATAAGGATCGACACCTAAGCGTTTTGCCGTTTCCACTTCACTTGCTGCAAATTCATCACGAATCCAGCGCAACACCATGCCACCATTATTGACTGGACCACCAATAACCCAATGATCTTCAGTTAAGGCATAGCAAAAAATTCTGCCCTTTGCATCTGTTCTTGGCTCAGGGATCACGGTACGAATGGCACCACTTGTCCCAATGGTGACAGCAACTTCCCCTTCCTTGATGGCGTTTACACCAATGTTAGAAAGAACGCCGTCACTAGCACCGATAACAAAGCGCGTATTCGTTTTAATGCCCATCTCACGAGCTAAATCAGGGTCACATCCAGTTATTATCTCTGTTGTGGAAGCAAGACGCGATAATTTGTCTGCAGAAATCCCTGCAATTTCCAAGGCTTCCTTATCCCACTCCAATGACTTAAGATTCATCATCCCGGTTGCTGATGCAATGGAGTGATCTACTACATAGTCGCCAAACAATTGATAGAAGACGTATTCTTTAATGCCAATGTATTTTTTGGCTTTCTGCGCAATTTCCGGCTTATCGTGCTGTATCCATGTAATTTTACTCAATGGCGACATTGGATGAATTGGTGTGCCTGTTCTTAAATAAGCGTCATGCCCATTCAACTCTGATTTGATTTTCTTAGCCCAATGGGCACTACGGTTATCTGCCCATGTAATACAACGGGTCAGAGGCTGATTTTTTTCGTCCATGGCAATCACACTATGCATCGCACTGCTGAACGATATAAACGATAGGTTATCAGGATCAATGCCTGAATGGTTCATAACATTTTTAATAGATAGGCGGACAGCTAAAAATATTTCTTCCGGACTTTGCTCAGCTGTTGAAACATCTGGTGTGCTTAGCTCATAACCATTGTTCTCCTGTGCCACAATTTCGCCCGTCTCACGATACAATACTGCTTTTGTGCTGGTTGTCCCAATATCGACCCCAAGCATATATTTATTTGAATTCAATACTCTCCCTCGCAATCTTCATCATTTCTTCATTACTCCATAACTGTTCTACTTTATTCTGGACATCATTAAAGTTTTTATAAAATGCTTGATTAATCAAATCGGTATCTTTGTTTGCGATCGATTCCATGATTAATTCATGATTGGCAATCACACGCTCAAAGTCTTTATCGTTCTCTTCCAATCGGTAGCGCATGGATAGAAGGATTAAACACTCCATAACGGGTTTAATATTCGACCAAAGCATGGAAATATAACGATGATCAATGGATCGGATGATCGTTTCATGAAACTCTAGGTCGAGAAAAGAAAATTCGTCGATATCCTTATACTTGATCGCAATCTTCATCATTTCAATTAACTTTTCAAGCTCACCGACCAGTTTGCCGTTATCCTTATGCAGCAAGCGCTCAAAAACAAAGGATTCCACCATCAGGCGTATATCATATATTTCTTCAATATCTTTTTCGGAAATTCCAACTACAACAACACCCATTCGTTCAGGTCGAACTAAGTTTTCAGTGGTTAATGTCCTAAGTGCTTCCCTGATGGGTGATCTACTTACTTGAAATTCTTTGGCAAGCTGGTTTTCGGTTAAAACGGTTTCATCTTTAATAGCCTTTGTGATAATCCGCATACGCAACTCTGCCACTACTCTTGCACCCATTGACGCATTTACTAGTCTCTTTTCTGGGTAAAGGGCTTTCATATGAATCAACATCCTTTAAATAGAAGATGAATACTTGTATACAAGTATCCTAACATATGTATTTTTTGTTGTAAACGCTTTTATTAATTTTCCAGACTAGAAACAATCGTGCCAAGCACTTACAATTATATCTAGTGAGAATGGAAGCAAATAGGATTGACATGTAAAAATGATTATGGTATTAAAAACATAGAGGGATTAGCACTCAAGCTAGCCGAGTGCTAATGAACAAAATACGAAGGGGAGTTATGTCACATGGCAAAGATGGAATTTAAAGCAGAATCAAAAAAGCTTTTGGATATGGTAATCAATTCGATTTACTCCAAGCGTGAAGTTTTCTTAAGAGAACTTGTTTCTAATTCAAGCGATGCAATGGATAAAATTTATTATCGCGCTCTTACTGACGATCAGATTTCCTTTGAGCAAGATAATTACTACATAAAACTTGTCCCAAATAAAGATACACGAACATTAAAAGTTATAGATACAGGGATTGGCATGACAAAGGAAGAACTGGAATCCAATTTGGGAACCATTGCTAGAAGTGGATCCTTTAATTTTAAAAATGAAAACGAAATTAAAGATGGGCACGACATTATTGGACAGTTTGGTGTTGGTTTCTATGCTGCCTTTATGGTGGCAGATAGAGTAACGGTCACTACAAAATCTATTGATAGTGATGAAGCGTACCAATGGCAATCTCAAGGCTCTGATGGCTACGAAATTAAACCAGTACAAAAGGACGAGCCAGGTACTGAAATAGTTTTAGAGATTAAAGAAAACACCGACGAAGATAATTATGATGAGTTTCTTGAAGAATACCGTTTGCGCCAAATTGTGAAAAAGTACTCTGATTTCATTCGCTACCCAATTAAAATGGATGTGACAGAAAGCAAACCAAAAGAAGGGTCAGAAGAAGAGTATGAGGAAGTTGTCTCCGAACAAACGATCAACTCTATGGTTCCAATTTGGAAAAAGAACAAGAGCGAGCTTACGGATGAAGACTATGAGAACTTCTATAAGGAAAAACATTACGGCTTTGATACGCCACTGAAACACCTTCATATTAACGTGGATGGAAGCATTCGCTATAATGCAATTCTGTATATACCAGAAAATGCTCCATACAATTATTACACGAGAGAGTATGAAAAAGGGCTAGAGCTTTACTCAAATGGTGTTCTAATTATGGACAAGTGCGCAGATCTACTGCCAGATTACTTTAGTTTTGTAAAAGGAATGGTAGATTCAGAAGACCTATCCTTAAACATTTCCAGAGAGATGTTGCAGCATGATCGTCAATTGAAGCTAATTGAAAAGAACATTAACAAAAAGATTAAAAAGGAATTACAAAACATCCTGCGAGATGACCGTGATAAGTATGAAAGCTTCTTTAAAGCATTCGGACAGCAGCTGAAGTTTGGCGTATATAGTGATTATGGTACAAATAAAGAGGTATTGCAGGATCTACTGTTGTTCCATTCCTCAAAAGAAAAGAAACTAGTAACGTTAGAAGAATATGTATCAAGAATGCCAGAGGATCAGAAGTATATTTACTATGCAATCGGCGACTCTATTGACCGGATTGATAAGCTTCCACAAACGGAAATGGTAGCCGAAAAAGGCTATGAAATTCTATACTTCACAGATGAAATTGACGAATTTGCTATTAAGATGCTTATGAACTATAAGGAAAAAGAATTTAAATCTGTTTCAAGTGGAGACCTTGGAATTGATGAAGAAGAGAACGAAGAAGCGAAAGAGAAAGAGGAAGAAAACAAGGAATTATTTGATGCAATGAAAGAAGTATTGACTGGTAAAGTGAAGAATGTTCGTGCATCAAAGCGATTAAAATCACACCCTGTTTGCTTGACTGCAGAAGGTGATATCTCCATTGAAATGGAAAAAGTTATAAATGCGATGCCAGATAACCAACAGATTCAAGCTGATAAAGTGCTGGAAATCAATGTTGACCATGAGGTGTTCCAATCCTTAAAACAATCGTACGAAAAAGATAAAGACAAATTAAATTTATTTACAAACCTGCTATACAATCAAGCATTACTTATAGAGGGATTACCGATTAATGATCCAGTTGAATTCACACGAGATATTTGTAAAGTGATGGTCTAATAGAAATTGACCGGGTTCCGCACAAAGACTAACAAAGGCGACATCTTCACAAGAAAAGAAGATGTCGCCTTTGTTTTTTACCAAGTAGGGGCTGCTTTTGTAACAACCATTAGGTTATATTCCCTCTTTCATGTGAATGTCTTTTACGATATCTCCAATAGTTACATGTTGAAGTACCTTTTCTAATGCTAACTGGGCGCTTGAGAGGATTGGTACAATCGTCTCCTGAATGTTTCTACCAACCTCGCATTTGGGACTTGGACTAGGGTGCACGTTAAATAGTTCGTTATCCTGTACGACATCAACTGCCTGATATACGTCCAGTAATGTAATCTCTGAGAGCTTTCGAGCTAGTGTTGTGCCAGCAACCCCTGGTCGCACCTCTACTAATCCGGCTTTTTTAAGCATACCTGTTATTTTCCTAATAAGTGCAGGGTTTGTATTCACACTTGCGGCTAAATAATCTGACGAACTAACTCCGTCTTTATTGAATGCTATAAGCGTGAGAATATGGATTCCTACAGAAAACCTGCTGCTAATTGCCATATTGAATCACCTTCCTTGCAACATTATACCAGTATTTAAATGTCTTGTAACGATAATGGTTACAGCACTTTAGTTGACATCTTTACAAGTTGTAATTAATATGATTACAAGTAATCGATATGGTTACAACAACCCTCGGGGGAGATCAGGAGGAGTCACAATGAAATTCTTAGTAACAGGAGCGACCGGAAAACTTGGTAGTAAGATAGTGGAGAAAATACTGGAGACTATTCCCGCAAGTCAGTTAGTGGTAAGTGTACGTAACCCGGAAAAAGCGAAACATTTAAGTGAACGTGGGGTAGAGGTTCGCCATGGTGATTTTGACCTGCCTGAAACGATGGATGCAGCATTTACAGGGATTGATCGCTTGTTAATTATTTCCGCAGACGGGGATAATGAAAAAAGAATTAGACAGCATACGGATGCGATCGCGGCTGCAGAACGGGCGAACGTACAATTTATTGCCTATACAAGTATAGCAAATGCAAGTGAAAGTAAGATGATCCTAGCGCCACCCCATCAAGCAACAGAAGCGGCGATTCTAAAAACCGGGATTCCATATGCCTTTTTACGAAATAACTGGTATTTGGAAAATGAAATTGCTAGTATTCAAGGGGTTCTTGCAGGTGCGCCATGGGTTACTTCTGCTAAAACAGGGAGAACTGGTTGGGCATTGCAGCAGGATTATGCAGAAGCAGCTGCAACTGTTTTAACCGGAGAGGGTCATGAAAATAAAATCTATGAGTTATCGGGCACCCCGTTGACTCAAGAGGCTTTAGTGTCTGCTCTCGAATCGGTTCTTGAGAAGGACATAGCAGTACAACAAGTAGATGACGATACCTATGCAGATACAATGAAGGATGCAGGAGTACCAGAAGCTGTTATTCCCTTCCTGCTTGGAATACAAGAAGGGATACGCGAAGGAGAGTTAGACGTGGTGAGTAGTGATTTTGAAAGCGTGTTGGGACGTCCTGCCACATCAATCAAGGAAGCATTACGAATCATATTAAACCAAATTTCTTAAATGACATGCTGAAGCGAATTTCACTAGCTTCAAAGTATTAAAAAGGCCGGACGAATTGACTTCGTCTGGCCTTTTGCTCTTATAAATACTTATGGATGTGGTTCTTGGTTTGGTTATTTTTTTGAGACAATAATAAAACCAATTGATAAATACTTGAGATAGCGATAACAGACCCTATGATTACATATGCTGCTTGAAAGTCGTTTACTGCATATGCATAGACAATAACGGAGGCAATTAGGGCAATAATAAGATGGAACCCTATCTGAAATTTTCTATACCCTTCTGACTTATTCATGATTCACTTCCCCCTGCTAAATTTTTCCTTCATTCCATTATACCAAGCAGCAAGCCCCTAGAAAAGAATCTCGTTTAGAACACGAACACTCATTCTTTTTGCTCTACTCCCTATATGATACAATTAGGATACCAATTTGATCGGAATCTGATGAAAAGCAGGCGAGATGCTGTGAAAATTACGCTAACTGACAAAAAAATTATAGAACGATGCGGAGCGGTTTCCTTTAAAAAAGGTCACGCGTTTTATAGTGCGACGAAAGTAACGTTGGATACTGTCACAACAACTCATTGTGAAGCTGTTGTTGCAGGCAAGGAAAACTTTTATGTGACGATTGAACAAGCTGAAGGAGAAAAACTGCATACAACTTGTAGCTGTCCTTCTCTTGCTTCTTTTAACAAGGATTGTCAGCACGTCGCAGCGGTATTGCTTGCGTTACGTGAGCGGCATCGTGAGGAGCTTGCCACAGGGTTTATAAACCTGTTTGATAACAAACCCGTTCGCCATAGTGGGGAGCAACGACATTTCGAGAACCGGGAAAACCTTCGTGTATCCTTTACGTTTACACCTATTAGCCTTAACACAGGCGAGACTCTTTTTGGAGTGGCGTTACAATTGGGAAATGAAAATGTGCAAGATGTACGAGAATTTCTAAGACAGGTAAAAGCAGGGGGCTCCTATGTCCTGTCAGATAAGCTTACCTATGATACGGCCCGACATTACTTTTCCACACAAGAAGATACCATTATCCAACAGTTAGTCCGAGCGGTTCAGGATGAGAGGCTATATTTGGAAGGAGAGACTGCCGTGACGGAGCTGGAGACACTTCTCCTCCCAACTTCTTCGTGGAAAAGGCTCTTGCCACAAGTCCTTGGGATTTCTTCGATTACGGTACAAGACGGCGGACGAAGTTATACAGGGATCCGTTTGGCAAAAGGACCATTGCCATTACAGTTTAATTTTTCCGAAACAGATGGGACCCACTATACACTTGCTATTGATGGGTTCGAAGAGTTGACGATTTTACATGCTTACGAGTCTGTTCTAGCATCCGGGAATATCATTGAACTGAACAGGAAGGATTATACCTATTTGATTGAGCTTAAAAAGATGCTCGAAAACGCAGAGACAACCCACCTTCCAATCCCAGAAAATCAAGCAGCCTTTTTCACAGAGAAAGTCGCTCCAAGTCTAAATAAAATTGGCACCGTAAATATGGCTGGTACAGTAACGGACCACTTGCCCAAAACGCCGTTAGTGGCAAAGCTCTATTTAGATCGTGTGAAAAATCGCCTGCTTGCAAGCGTGGAGTTCCAATATGAAAACAATACAATTAATCCATTAGAAGATGAAATAGAACCTCAGGGCATTATCATTCGCGATATGGAAAAGGAAGAGAGGATTCTCGAGTTGATGGAGGAGGGCCAGTTTGCTAAAACAGACGGTGGTTACTTCTTACATAATGAGGAATTGGAATATAACTTTCTCCATCATCTGCTTCCAAAGCTACAGAAGCTTGTTAATGTGTATGCAACCACAGCGGTCAGAACCCGAGTAATGAAAAGCCCGGTTAAACCAAGGATAAGGGTAAAGCCCCATCGTGAGCGGACGAACTGGCTGGAATTTAAGTTTGAAATGAAGGGTTTTCCCGAGCGAGATATCCGGGAGGTGCTAGCAGCACTAGAGGAAAAACGAAAGTATTATCGGCTGCGAGATGGTTCCTTACTCTCATTAGAAACAAGGGAATTTGAAGAAATTAAACGCTTCTTGCACGCAGTTCCTGACCAGCATAACGAGCTAGAGAACGGGTTAGATGTTCCGTTGCTTCAGGGTCTCCAGCTGCTTGATGTGGTAGATGACGATTTATTTACGAAAGAAGACTCTTTTCGGCGGTTTCTTGAACGCATTTCACACCCTGAAGCTAGCTCGTTTTCGATCCCAGAGAGCCTGTTAGACGTGTTAAGAGAGTACCAGAAGGATGGGTACAGGTGGATGAAGACGTTAGCCAGCTATCAATTTGGTGGAGTGCTTGCAGATGAGATGGGATTAGGAAAAACGTTACAGAGTATCGCCTTTCTTTTATCAGAGCTTCCGGAAATTCGTAAAAAGAAGCTCCCCGCTTTGATTGTCTGTCCTTCCTCGCTTACCTATAACTGGCTACATGAGCTAAATAAATTTGCACCAGCTATCAATGCCACCATTATAGATGGAAGTAAGGAAGCGCGGACTAACATGAGGCGACAGGCAATGGAATGTGATGTTGTGATTAGCTCCTATCCATTGTTACGACAAGATATCCATTGGTATGAAAAACAAGCATTTCATACCGTACTGTTTGATGAAGCACAAGCCTTTAAAAATCCGATAACCCAAACAGCACGCGCCGTGAAAAAGATTAAAGCAAATTACCGGTTTGCGTTAACCGGAACACCGATGGAGAACTCACTCGAAGAATTATGGGCTATTTTTCATGTTGTTTTCCCTGAGCTTTTTCAAGGGCTAAAAGAATACAGCAATCTAACGCAAAAACAGGTTTCCAGGAGAATTCGTCCATTTATGCTACGCAGGGTAAAACAAGAGGTCCTTGCTGAACTTCCACAGAAAACAGAGGAAGAGGAATCTGTGGAATTGCTAGAAGAGCAGAAAAAGCTTTATGCTGCCTACCTGGCTAAACTGCGCCATGACACTTTAAAGCACCTGGATAAAGATACGTTAAGGAAAAACAAAATAAAAATACTTGCAGGACTAACGCGTTTACGTCAGATTTGCTGTCATCCTGCATTATTCGTTACAGGTTATAAAGGAAAGTCAGCTAAGCTGGAACAATTAAAGCGCTTGGTTGAGGAATCACGCCTTGCGGGCAGGAGGGTCCTTATCTTCTCGCAGTTTACCCAAATGCTATCCATAATTGGAAAAGAGCTGAGCCAAGAAGGCATCCCATATTTTTATTTGGACGGCCAAACGCCATCAGAGGAACGTGTGGATCGGTGTAATCGATTTAATGAAGGGGAGCGAGATATGTTTCTCATTTCCTTGAAAGCTGGTGGTACAGGTCTTAATCTTACAGGTGCGGATACCGTTATCTTATATGACAGCTGGTGGAATCCTGCTGTTGAACAACAAGCCGCCGATCGTGCACATCGGATTGGGCAGCAAAATGCTGTGCAGGTAATTAAGCTTGTTGCGCGCGGCACTATCGAGGAGAAAATGAATGAGCTTCAAGAACGAAAAAAACAACTGATTGAAGCAGTCATTGACCCGAAAGAAAAGCATGTTGCTTCTCTTACAGATGAGGATATACGGGAGATTTTGCAGGTGTAGAGCAAGAAACATTTAAGATATAGCGTATTCAGTCCTACGGAAAATAGTACACTCCACACCGTACCTGTTACGTAATCTAGTTTACCCACTCCTAGTTGTCAGGAGTGGGGTTTATTTTTTGCATAGATCTCCTATTTCTTCGGTAGTTTATCCTGATAGTCCTTCCTAACTTGGTGTAAATCGTGGAGATTCTGTAGGGCATGCACGCCCATTTGCTTCCCTACATTAATCACAATGCTTTCAATTAATGCAATTGGCGCCACCATGGAATGGAAGTCCCCCGCATCTCCTCTGCTTGTAAACAACACATGATCAGCATGTTCTAACATGGGAGAAACGAGAAGATCGGTCATCAAAATGGTCCGTACTCCTTTTTTCTCGGCATAATCCAATAAAACATTGATTTCCACAGAGGCTTGAACAAACCCAAAAATAAACAGTACATCCCCTTCCTTAATATGAATGACCCCTTCAAATATCTCATGTCCGCTTGGTGCAAGGGTGTATACGTGTGGGTTAAAACGTTTGAGGCGAAAGCTGAGCAATGTAACAAGACTTTGTGCTGAACCAGCACCAAATAAATGTACGTTTTCCGCTTCGGCAATACTATTCACTGCTTGCGTGAAGTCATCATCGGACAAGTGCTTTTTTGTCTCCGCGATATAGCTGGTAGCATGATCAAGCATTACCTGGACATAGGATTGCTCATGCTGCTTCAATGCGGATTCTACTTTGCTTGCAGGTGTGACGGAAGAGTCTTGCAAAAGGGAGTGTTTGAACTCACGTAGGTTTTTAAAACCAATGGCGCTCCAAAAGCGAGATACTGTCGCAGCACTTATATTGCAAGCTTTTGCTAGCTCGGATTCAGTCATATATGGGACGACGTCTATGTTTTTATGTAAGTAGTCTGCTATTTTTTGTTGGCTTTTAGAGAGGTTCCATTTCGAGAAGTCTACCAAATTCCTCATCTCCTTTATAAAATCCATTATACAACAAAAATGAAAGAAAAATTTCATATAATACAAAAAGAAATAAAATTTACATACAGTTAAAACTGGCTTCATATTTACCCCTTATACTGAAAGTACAATACAAGAGGGAGTGAATGAAATGAAGAGTATTAACCAGGAAAGAAAGTTAACGCAGTCGCAAAAAATGATGGTGTTTGTTTTGTCCATGTCACTGTTCGGTTTATCTAAAATGATTACAGAAATTCTTCCTTCCAACGAGGTAGGACCGATTGAATTTTCGATTTCCTATTTTGCATTTATTCCACTTATCTTGGCAGCTCTTTTCCATCCACTGTATGTAGCACTTGGTGCTTCTGTTGGAAATATCGTCTTCGCTGGCCTTTTAATGGGTGACTTCGGTGGCATTGGAGAAATTGAAGGGTTCATCGAATTTACGTTGGCAATTTATGTGGCTGGTCTGCTTGTACGTAACCCATTAAATAAAATGCAGTTAGCAGTTGCAGCACTCGTAGGAGTTGGGATTGATCAGTTACTTAGTACAATCGTCGATATTGGGAAGGTTTGGTTTGGTGTCGAAGGCTTTGATGCAGTTCCTGGCCTACCGGAAAGTATTGTAGTACTAGAAGGTGTGAGCTTCTTAAATGAAATGATAATCACAGGTGTGTTATTCGGACTAATTCCAACATTACTTCTTACGCCTAAACTTTACGGTAAAATTGAACCATTATTAGGCATGAATCCACGAAAGGCTAAAGTACAAGTATCGGTTGGTGCTTATATAACACCAGGACTAATTTTCTCCATAGTTGTCTTGACCTTTGTGGCTATGATCGCAGAGTTTATTGCAGAGATGGATATGAACCTAGCATTCTGGTCTGGAGACTTTATTACACAATTTGCGGACGATCAAAAATGGATAGGGTATAGTGCTTGGGCCATTTTAGCAGTAGGTATTATTTATGTAATCTTTAAGTTTGTGAAAAAGAATAAAAACAACAAAATGGACGTAGACGAGGCAGCTTAATTTATTTATTGAAAGGAGAGAGATTATGATAACGTTCGATCACGTATCATTCCGCTATCCTGGCACAGAGGATTGGATCTTAAAAGATGTATCTGTGACAATCGAAAAACATTCGTTTACCGCGATCATTGGGGGGAATGGTGCAGGGAAGTCCACGTTCTGTAAAGCAATTAATGGCTTAATTCCCTTTTATTACGTAGGTGACTTTGAAGGGAAAGTACAGGTGGACGGGGTTGACACGGCTACAGCTAATGTAGCTTCCCTTTCAAGAAAAGTCTCATATGTCTACCAAGACTTTGAAAACCAGCTTGTAAGACCAAGAGTAATTGATGAGATCATTTTCTCTCCTTTAAATTATGGCTATGAAGATTTTCAGGAGAGGGGAGAGCGTGCACTCGAACTTCTCGATTTAACACACCTAGCAGAAGAATATGTATGGCAGCTAAGCGGTGGACAAAAGCATCTTGTGGCGTTAGCTGGAGCTTTGGCACTGAACCCGGATGTTTTAATTATTGATGAGCCTGTTGCCCAATTAGATCCAGCACACGCTATTGAATTGTATGAAAAACTAAAAGTGTTACATGAAGACCATGATATTACCATTATCGTAATTGAGCATCATACGGAATTTATTGCCTCCTATTGTAATGACGTCATTTTATTAGAGCAGGGGAATGTGAAGTGGAAGAAACCTGTGCGGGAAGCCTTGAACGCTGTTGATGAGCTTACAGAAAAGCAAATCCATCCACCACAGGTAACAATGGCAGCAGCGAGCCAAATGCAGCAGGAGAGAATGCTTCCAGTGACAGTCAAAGAAGGTGCTGAATGGTTTAAGGAATATAAAAATCACCCGCGAAAAATGCCTAAGTTGGTGGTTCAGCCTGGTTCAACGCCGCTTATTGAATTTGATCAAGTGAGTTATGGGTATAAAACATTATCACGCAAGCGTGTTCCGATTATAAAAGACTTGCAAATGCAAATTAGGCAGGGAGAGCGAATTGCCCTCGTAGGTAGTAATGGCGCGGGGAAGTCAACGATCCTTAAGTTGATTTCTGGACTGTTGAAGCCCCTAAGTGGTGAAATATGTTTCCAAGGAAATTCCACAATCAAGACTTCACCAGAGAAACTTGCGGAAAAGATTGCGTACATTTATCAAAAGCCTGAAGAAATGTTTATTGAAGACGAAGTGGTGAAGGACGTGGCATTCTTCCTAAAAGTCAGAGATAATCCTAATCTGGAGCAGGTGACAGAAAAAATTATGCATCAGTTCCACTTAAATGAAATTAAACATAGAGACGGAAGACTGCTAAGTGGAGGACAGCAAAGAAGGGCTTCACTTGCGATCGGGCTGGCGATGCAGCCAGAGTTGGTTTTATTGGATGAGCCAACCGCGAGCTTGGATATTGCCACCAAGCGAGAAATGATCTCCATGCTTCAAAAGCTAGATAGTCAGGTGAAAGCCTCTGTTGTGGCTACCCACGATATGCAGCTTGTTGCCGAGTGGGCAACAAGGGTTGTTGTACTCAATCAAGGACGTATTATTGCAGATGTTTCACCAATGGAATTGTTCTCGAATGAAGCGTTATTAAAAAAAGCCTCCTTAGTCGAACCGCAAATTGTTTCCCTTTGTCATCAGTTGCAAATCCATCCAATTGAGTTATCCATAGAAGGGTTCTTAAACAGAATTTATTTGGAGGAGGCAGCCAGTGAGCGTTTTTCAGAAGTTTTTTAGTAAGTTGACAGTTGAAAATATAAAAATTGAGCTAATGCGGACGGCATACGGTAATGAACAAACGCCACTAGCTAGACTTGATCCTAGGATGTTGATTCTGTGGGTGCTGGTCTATTCTATTATCCCGTGGCTTACCCATAATATGACCATTCTTATTGGTTTAACACTTTTCACAGCAGTATTGGCATACTTGTCTAGGGTTAGTCCGCTGCTTATTATCCTACTTATTATAGGGGTTATTTCACAGTTTACGTACCTCGTATTTGCGGCCATGTTTTTAGGAAACAGCTATGCCGCACTGATTGCGGTAATACCAGTAGCACTTAAGGTTTCCTGTGTTTCGCTTGCTACAATGGCAGTCTTCACAAGTATGGACCCAGAAAAATTCAGTGATGCCCTATTGAAAATGGGGGTCCCAGGTAAATTCAGCTTTGGGGTCTCCTATGGCTATCGCATGCTACCAATACTGATCGAAGAATATCAAAGTATCATACACTCCTTTCGATTACGAGGAAAGCAACCAGAAAAGCCGGGCTTCTTGTATGTAAGGTATATATATTATTACGCAAAAATGTGTGTGGTGGCATTTTATCCTATGATGCTAAACACGGCAAAGCGTACGCGGACTACAGTTGAAGCACTGGAAGTAAGAGGATTCAGCTATACCTTGGAAAACAATGTAGCAAAGGATTTAAAGCTTGGTTATTTAAAAATGAAAAAGTATGATGTGCAGTTTTTAGCAATCACATTATTGGTGACAGCTTCAGTTTACACAACGGGCATCCTTATGCCTCTATAGGAAGGATTGGTTTAATTGAAAATTGATTTTCATACACATGTAAAGTTAGCAAAACGAGTAGATTTTGATATTAAATTTTTTAACGAGGTTATCTTAAATGCACAGGAATCAGGCTTGAACGCGTTAGCGATGACAGAGCATTTTAACACGAAAAATTTCTATGAAATTTATGAGCAACTTGATCAGCATTATCCTTATGTCGATGACTATTACAATGTAAATGGCTTTAAAGTATTTACAGGAATGGAGATTGACGTAAAGGAGGTTGGCCATATCCTTTGTATCGGACATAAAACCAAACTGCTAACGATTAGAAGATTGCTTGACGGACATACAGATAAAGATAACTTTGTTCTATTTGATGAGCTACTACAGTTAGGTGAACTGCATAACTTATTGCTTATTGGCGGCCATCCATTGAGGCCTTCCACACCATTACATCATCATGACCCTTCATTACTGAGAAGGCTTGACGCCTTTGATTTAAATGGAAAAGACATGCATGAGCATGGTATTGACCGGATGAGAAAAGATGTTAAAGCATTTGCTGAAATCATTGGACTACCTGTTGTATATGGTAGTGACTCCCATCATCCGATCCACATCGGCGCTGTGCAAAATACGTTTGAAGGTGAATTTAATACGGTAGCAGAATTGAAAAAAGCTATTGCACAAAGAAACTATACGAGCTACATATCTCCGGTTTTGCACACGAAGATAAATGCAGCTAAGATTGTAAAGAAAAAAATGAAGGAAGCATTAATGATCTAACGCATTACATCAATGGAAATTTTTTAAACGAAACGCTTTCCACTTTTTTCTACTCGCTTTATACTTAATGAAAGAAAATTAACTGGTTAAAGTGAAACTTCAAGCAGTGGGGTTTTCATTCTTCCCCCACTGATTGTTAGTTGAACGAATCGGGGTGTTAGCGTCCGTTTACTCCCACTAAAAACTAACGGCTTCACTTCATGTTTTGAAGTGGGAGTCTTACGGACGGTTGCACCGGGATAAAAAGACCTTTCACTTTAATAGTGTGAAGCGTCTTTTTATCTTTTTACTTAATTATAGATAAAGGAAGAGCAGTGTTTTTCGAGGAGGGATTGAAATGGGTGGAAAGGTAGCCGTCGGAATGGTATTATTTGCAGCAATGCTCTGGGGGACAACAGGAACGGTGCAAACCCTTGTCCCAGAGGGCACCAATCCTATAGCTGTTGGAACTGCCCGTTTAGCTGTGGGAGGTATTGCACTTACTATTATCGTGTTACTAATGGGGAAATTAGAACTTAAAAGCTGGCCAATTAAGCCAACTATTTTAGCTGCGATCAGCATGGCTGCCTATCAGCCGCTCTTCTTTACTGCAGTCACCATGACAGGTGTGGCAATTGGGACAGTAATCGCGATTGGTAGTGCCCCCATTTTATCTGGGTTACTGGAATGGGTGATCTGGAAAAGGCGTCCTGTAAAGGTCTGGTGGATGTCTACATTTTTAGCTATTCTCGGTTGCCTGATGCTTTTTTTAAACCAATCATCTGTTTATGTAGACCCTCTTGGTATTTTATTAGCACTTGGTGCAGGGCTATCCTTTGCAATTTACACGATTGTTAGTAAGGATTTAGTAAGGGATTTTTCCTCTATCTCTGTAGTTGCCGTGGTATTTACCCTAAGTGCTATTTTGCTTTCACCTTTATTGTTTATCTATGATATGACATGGGTTACAGAGCTAAGTGGAGCAGCTGCTAGCCTCCACCTCGGATTAATTGCCACTGCCTTGGCCTATTTTCTATTTGCAAAAGGACTCGCGCATATCCCATCTTCTACTGCTGTCACATTGTCGCTTGCAGAGCCCTTAACGGCAGCATTTTTAGGAGTTTTCTTTGTTGGGGAAGAATTAAGCTTCATTTCCTGGATCGGTGTTAGCATGCTTCTATTAGGAATAGGCTTTCTTATTAAAGGGACAGAAAAAGAGGTACCTCGGCGAAGGGAAGTTAACGGGTTCGAAAAGAGTGAAATCACTCGATAGTGAATCGAGAGCGAGGCAAAGTGAATCGTGGGGGCAGAAAGTGAATCGAGAACGAGTCAAAGTGAATCAAGAGCGCGAGAAAGTGAATCGAACCACCCCAAAGTGAATCATCAATGAAAAAGCCGTGCGATTACCCAAATTATGATAGTGAATTCGCGTAATGCCGACTTTAATTCCCTTAAAAAAGTGTCCTAGTTCTAGTGTACGTTGTTCCCTTGTTGGGGAACGGTGGCATAGCTGTTAAGCATTTGTTGCATGTCTTGTTCCATTAGCTGTGGGACCTGGTAGTAGCCATGTTTGTTCTGGTACAGGAAAATTTCGTAACTGAGCTCAATAAAATTCGGAACGCTATCGGCGACAACACGACGTAACACAGGATTCGTAATTTCAGCAGCAGTCATGGCAAGCAGGGACGTTAATGATTTTGTGTTCCCGAGCATGTATGCAGAAAGACCCTGATCGGAAAGCTGGCTGACAGAGCTGTTCGGTTTCTTTGGTTGCCCTGGCTTCAATCCGTAAACAACTTCATTCTCCTGCTGCATATGATATTGCTGCGTTGGGACTGAGGGATCTTGCCCTGTTTTAAAGCACTCCACCATTGTGTTATACATTTGTGTAACAAAAGTGTATTGTCGGTGGGCAATGTTCTTCAGTTCTGGATCTTGTATATGTTGATCATACATTTGATATTGGTCAAGCATGCTAATGACCTCTGCAAGTACTTCATGGGCGTCAAATATTTCATGGCCACCGTGGTTTTTAGACATCGCTTGATTCATGGCAACATTTGGATTGGATTGTTGGTTCTGGTTCTGCATCATGATGATTCCTCCCATTTAGCTCTTATTTATCCCGGTGCAACCGGCCGTAAGACTCCCGCTATTTGAAGTCTCACTTTATCTTCTCCCTGTAAGCCATCTTCATGTATGGATAATCCTACTAGAAAAGATTAAATGACCTCTCCCCATTAGCGTGTATCAGGATAAATAAAAAGCGGCCCCTTCTAAAGGGACCGCTACTCGTTACTTATTCGTTTTGTTTTGAATTCTGGCTTCTTCTGGGCTTGAAAACTTTGTTGTATCTGTTTTATGCATGGCTGTCTCGCTTCCGGATTTCGCGCGACTTGTTGTTTTTGCATGTTTATTCTGGTGGTCTTTAGTCAACTGTAACACCTCCTAGAGGGAAAAAAGGTTTAGAACAAAATTCCGCATTATTGGTGACATCTAATTTTGTTTGTCATAGTTTGCTGATTCCATGTTAGGTGGTGCGGGCTTTGTTGGATCTGGACTGTTATGAATATATGCAGGCGCCTGTTGTAATTGAGGGATTTGCCCCATTGCTTCGGGATTTGCAACGTATTCAAAGTTGCTTTGCTTATCCATGCTTTCGCCACTGGCCCAACGACCTTGTGCACTTTCTTCCCCTTGGGAAAAGTTCATAAAGGAATAGGAAACCTCTTGCTTTTCCAAGTTCTGTGGGAAGGTACTTGGTACAATCGCTTTTTGTGCTTGTTCCAGTTCTTCAATAGCAGCCATCCACTGGTTTTGGTGCATGGTATCTCTTGCGATAAGGAAAGATAGCATGTCTCTTACACCAGGATCTGTAGTTGATTCATACAGACGGACAACCTGTAGACGTCCTTGAGATTCAGCGTTTAAATTGGCCCGGAAATCAGCCAATAAATTCCCGCTTGCTATTGTGTAACGTGCATTCCATGGATACCCAACACTGTCTGTCGGCGTTGCGCCAAGTCCAGATACGATGACATGCTGTGGGTTCATCCCCCCAAGTACTGCTTCAACTGCCGGGTTTTTAGCAGCTTCTTCCTGGTCTCTAGCAGGCGCGCCGTCCAGTAACTGTGCGATCATGGTTGAAATCATTTCTACATGGGCAATTTCTTCTGTGCCGATATCGAGAATCATGTCTTTATACTTTTGATCTGCTCGGCAATTCCATCCTTGGAAAAGATATTGCATCATAACGGTAATTTCACCAAATTGGCCACCAAGAATCTCTTGTAGCTTTTTAGCATAGACCGGGTCTGGCTGAGTAGGTTTAGCGTTGTACTGCAGTTCTTTTATATGCTTAAACAATTGCATTCCTCCGTTTTAATTGAATGTCTTTATTTATCGTAATTATCCTGGGGATCAAGCTCTTCAGATGCCTCTGTACCTAAGTTCATCCTCCCTGTTGCATTGGGGGTGGAAGAGTTGTTCTCCATCTGCCTGCTCAGATATTTATGGAAGAAAGCTTCAAATGCAGCGACACCGATGGAAGAAATAAGAGCAGGCACCATCCATTCGCCTGTTGGTTCTAACCCTTCGCTCATCATATATATAAGAGCAAAAGCTAGGACTAAGTCAGAGATAGAAGCTACTGTATTATTAGTTCGGGGAAGGATGAATAGGTCTCCAATCAAGTAGGATAGAACGCCCAAGGTTATTGTGATAAATACAACGTCGCCAAATGGCATCTCGTAGACAAGACCTAACACAACAAATAGTAAAACAAGTGTGGCGATTGCTTTAATTGCAATGGATTTTATGTGATTCATATAGACCCTCCTTTTTTTGTAGCATTTGTAAAAAAGGTAAAAGCTATGCGTTATTGTAAAAGTATCAAGGGAAATGAGGGCCACCACTCTGTGAGGACCCTCGTATATCGGTTTACTTATGGCCGTCGTTTAATCTTCTGGCTTCTTCTGGACTAGACATTTTAGTTGAGCCGGGATAACGTAGACCGGTATCACGATCGGACTCCACACGCCCACTAGCCTTTAACTTCTTTTCTTGACGATCTTTCCCCATAAATAGCACCTCCCCCACTTAAGTTGGATGTTTTCGCCTAGATTATTCGTAGAGTGAAATGAAGTTTTTGAAATGACAAGCACTGTCCATAGTGGGATAATACTATAAGGAGACAGCATATAAGAAAAAAAGAAAGAGATGATTAGAATATGAAGAAATTACTTTTAGCCGGGGCGCTAATGTTACTATTAGCAGCCTGCGGAAACGAGAATGACGAGGGTGCAAAGGAAGCAGATAATAGCATGAATGATACAGACACTACAGCTGAGGATACGGATGAGAATGCTGAGAATGAGAGCAATGTGGAAGAAGAAACAAACATGGATGAAGAGAGTGATACAACAGCAACGGAAGAAGAAAATTCAGAAGAAGCTGATTCTGATATGAAAACAATCTATCGTAACAAGCTAGTCGATTTAGAAGAAGAATTGGCGGCTGAGGAACAGGAAATAGGCTCTACACAGCGCGAATTAACTGAATTTGCCGGGAAAAGCTTTAATATGTGGGATGATGCATTAAACGAAGTCTATGCTGAATTGGAGAAGCAGCTTCCGGAGAAAGAAATGGAAAACTTGAGAAAAGAGCAGCGGGAATGGATCAATATCAGAGATGCAAAAGCAGAAGAAGAGGCAGCCAAATATGAAGGTGGCTCCATGGAAACCATGCAATATATAAGTACACAAGCACAGCTAACAAAAGAAAGGTCTTATGAATTAATTACGAAATATATGGACTGATACCGTAACCTACTAGCAGTAAAAGGAAAGGAATGAGACAATGCAACAATTAGTTTGGGAACAAGCATGGGATAAGACTATTTCACTTGGGGATAGAAAACAGATCGAAATAACATTTGAACAGGCTAACGAAGAAGCTACCCGTATAAAATATATTCCTTTTTGGCAAGCGCGTAACTATCGTGGGGAGCTGCTTATTACAGTAATTGTCCAAAATTTTAGTGATAAAGCTATGCCCTTCACTCAGCTGCCATTAAGGTACATGGAAGAAGGGGAGCTTGTTGCTAGTCATACTTTTTCCTTTCCTAACCTGGAGTTAGCGGCGAGAAGCAGTATGCCATGGACATTTATTTTTCCAGAAGACACCATTGAGCGAGAACCTAACCTGGTTGAAGGAAAGTTAGAGGATACACATGCTTAGCCCATGGTTATGGTGCATATCATAAGAAATTGGGGTATAGAGTAGATAAAACAAACTTTTAGAGGAGAGGGTTCGTAATGTCCAAGCGTAAAATGGTAGTCAATCTTGATCTAGATGAAAAATACATCGATGAAATCAAAGAAGTAGCTCCCGACTGGGAAATTGCTTCAGGCAAAGATACAGATGAACTGCAAGAAGATTTAAAAGGTGCAGAGGTCATCCTAAACTGGAAAAAAGCAATCGAGCAAACAGTTTTGGAGCAAAACAACCAATTAAAATGGATTCAGACTTGGAGTGCTGGTGTTAATAACTTGCCACTTGAACAACTAAGTAAGCGTAACGTATCCATCACGAGTGCTAACGGTGTGCACGCCTATCCAATTTCCGAAACGATTTTTGCTTTAATGCTTGGACTTACCCGCAAAATTCATACATATGTCCGCCAGCAACAGCAAAAGCAATGGGAGCATGCAGATCTAAAACTCGAAATTCATGAGAAAACAATTGGAGTGCTCGGTGTTGGAGCGATTGGTTTGGAGACAGCTAAAATAGCCAAGGCTTTTGGTATGAAAGTACTCGGTGTGCGACATTCAGGAAAAAGCACAGATTATGTGGATGAGATGTATACACCTGACCAGTTATCTGATGTGCTTCCACAATGTGATGTTGTCGTAATCACACTGCCACTTACAGATGAAACAACAAACCTATTTAGGAAAGAACAATTCGACCAAATGAAAAATAGCTCGACCCTGATCAATATTGGCAGGGGGCCGATTGTAAAAGAAGATGAGTTAGTTGAGGCCCTCCAATCTGGCAAAATTGCTGGAGCTGGACTTGATGTGTTCGCAACAGAACCATTACCGGAAGATAGCCCACTATGGGACATGGAAAATGTGATTGTCACACCACATACTGCTGGGTCAACAGAGCATTATACGGAGCGTGTTGTGCGGGATGTCTTCATTCCAAATCTTAAGAATTACCTTGAGAGGGAAAAACCTTCTAAGAACCTAGTTGATTATGATAAGGGATATTAATAACGTTAATGGCATACCAAACGTCGTATGCCATTTTGTTATGATAACAATATTAATGTCATCTCATCTCAACAAACAACAAAATGAGTGTTGCGATCGGGCCTAATATAAGAGAAAGTAAAAACCAGTTTAATCCTGTTCTATTCTTGCCTTGTGCGAGCCCGGCGTTTATTAACGCTAGAGTACCCCATCCTACAAAGTATTGATCCATTGACCTCTCCCCCCAAAAAATATGGTAAGCACGAAGCAGACACTATCTTATTGAGGCTAACAAGTAGCTATAAACCGCCGTAGTTGCGAAGCACCCAATTGGTAAAGATCATTCCCCCAATTGTATTCACTACTGCTAACACCATAATTATCTTTCCTTGCTTGCCTACCTTATAATCTCTTTTTAGAACTAAGCCGAGAAAGAAGGAAAAAGGGCCAAACGCAATAGGACTAAATAAATAAGGCATAAACACCGCTATCCAACTAATTGTTAACAACAATATTTTACTATCCTTTTTCTTGCTCTCTTCTTGCACGTAAACACTCCCTTCAAGTAAAGTTTTTCTTCTTAGAAAACGAAGAAGATACTTCCCTTATTTGGCAAGGATCACACTCATTCTTTACTCTCTTACGTTCATGCTAACATGGGCTTACCTCTTAATAAAGTTCGTTATCTATATGAATCGTGTGTTGGAGAGAATAAGTCTTCCTCTGCGTCTCTGACTACTGAAAAATGTTCAACGTTATAATGACCATGAAGGGTTTCGTTATGATGTTTTATGATTTGGTCTGCGCTTAAAGTAACACTGTCCGCGGTCGAATGTCCGTCACCTACTAATGTGACATCAAAACCACTGATAGTTGCTGTTCTAACTGCACTATCTATACAGTGTTGGGTTGCACATCCCATGATAACGATATGATTGATTTCTTGAGATGTTAGATGATTTAAAAGCCCAGTACCATGGAAGGAGTTCGTAGCAGCTTTATCAAAAAACATTGCTTTAGTGGGTAAATGAATTTCTTTATGAACCTGAAAACCTTCTCCTTTGCTTCCAGCTACGTCTAGATCCCTAACAAAAACAACAGGGACACTTAATTTAATCGCTTTTTCAATAACTAGATTGATATTCCTAATAAATTGCGCTTTATTATAAACAGCACTTTCTTCACGGTTTCCTTCGATTAATTCTTGCTGTGCATCAATGATTAATAATACTTGGTTCAGATGATTTTCCCCCTTTAAATTATTGGAAAAGCTAGCTAAATGTAACTAGGCGCTTTCCCCTTAAAATACGTTACGTCAATGCTTTTTTTGGTGTATGTGATAATTATCGTTCCTATAAGAGATTTATATAGAAAACTTCAAGAAGCGTGTTACTTGGGTGGTTAGTTGATATCCACGTGTAGTAACGGATTTTCTTCACTGTACCTAGAATAGGTCCATCCTTCATTTGATACATTTGTACAATTTTCATCGGTACATGTGAAAATATAGGACTGTTTCTCAGTTTGAACAGAAACTTCATAATGAAATATCGAAGAGGGATCGGAGACATTGAATCGACTTACACCCTGTTTAATCGCGTAAACCGTTTCCTTAGAAGCAATCTCCTGGTATTGCTCATTTTCTAATACCATCTTTGTCATTTCTCCTAATATCTGTTGGTCATCTATATTGGGAGTGTAGGTGCTTTTAATATAACTCGTAATTCCCAAATGAAGATTTAAGACAACGCTAACAGAAAACAGGATAGTTAAAATAATGAGCAGTCGTTTCTTGTTCATTTACATACCTCACTTTTAATAAATAAAATCTATCAAACATTTGAAATAAATTATCTAACAATGTGAAGCATGTTTGGTTTTTCAAAGGTTTCCTTAAGTCTAGTTACAAGGAGGGGCTACACATTTCTAAAATAGTCCCTATTTGTAGAGAAGGAAACCCTCTTTACACAGGAAATTCACACCCAACTGTAGGATTGACAACGGTGTTTTTTATTCTTCTAGTCAATAAACTAATTTTACCATAAGTTTTAATGGATTAAATAAACTTTCTGACTTTTAACACCCACCAAATTAACACAAATTGCAGGGGCAGACGTAACCATAATGCAAAGGCAGGAATACTGTACTGCTCTGGTTCTACCGCCATATAAATATTCACTGGGAAGATTAATACTAAAAATATTGCAATGAGAATTCCTACTTTTCTTCGTGTCGGCTTGTACAGCAAGCCAATGGCTAGTAGGATCTCGATGACTCCTGAAATATAAACAATTGCAGGTCGGAAGGGAACCCAATCAGGCATAGCCCCTGTGAAAAAGGGTTCCAGCGCAAAATGGGATATTCCAGCCAGTATAAAGAGAATGGCAAATACATATAATGCTATTTTTTTCATTTTAAGACTCCTTTTCTGTGGGGAGACGATCTGCCATGGTATTCCCTTTAAAAGCTTCCACTACACCAATAAATGTTTCTACATTCTTTTTGCTTCGCATAACGGGAGAATAGATATAGGAAAGGGTTCGTGTGAAGTGCACATCCTCCACTTCCAGCACCGTCAGTGATCCGTGCACCTTTTCCCGGGAAATAACACTGCGGGATAGCAGAGACAAGCCCATGCCTCTCATGACACTCTCCTTGATTCCCTGGTTGCTACTGATGCTAAGTAATGATTTCACAGAGAGACCGTTGCTACGAATCACATGATTCAAGAACTCCCTGGTCCCCGAACCATCCTCTCTTGTAATCCATGTTTGCTGTTGCAAATCCTTGATTGCAATATGCTCTTTGTCAGCAAGTTCATGATCATTAGAGCAAATGACCGAGAGCTCGTCCTTCATAAATGGCTGGACAATGAGTTCTTTTTCATTGCTTTGGCCTTCAATCAAGCCCACGTCAACCTGGAAAAGGCGCACTTGTTCAATAATTTCCTCCGTATTTCCAATGACAACTTCTAGTTCCAACGCAGGAAAGTCTTCCTGTAGCCTTTGAAGAAACATAGGTAAAATATATTCACCGATTGAGAAACTCGCCCCTATCTTTAGTTGGCCTTGAATGGATTGATGATGGGTAGCAATATCCTCTTTTGTTTGCTCATACATCGCGATGATTTGTTTAGCTCGATCATAGAGGATCTTTCCTGTCGGCGTAATCTGTACCGATTTAGGTGAACGTATAAAGAGCTCTGTATGGAATTCTTTTTCTAGGTTTTTAATATGTAAGCTGACACTTGGCTGTGAAATGTGTAAGGATTGCGAGGTCCTTGTGAAATTGCCAACGTCAGCAAGTGTAACAAAGGTTTTAAGTGCATCGTAGTACATGATACCCCTCCTTGCGATTAGTATTTCTAATCATAACAATAATTTATATGTATTTCACTAATAGATAATTATTAGATAGAGTAGGGGGAGAGAGAAGAAGGACGTGGTTAATTTATGGGAATACATATGGGAAAGACTTTGCAAGAAAACAAGGGGAAAGGTTTTATTACTGGCATTGGGTTAACACTTTTGCTGGCCTTATTGGCAGGCTTACTGGCAAAATTGCCCTTTTTAGCAATCATGGGCCAGCTCGTTATCGCCATTATCTTGGGAATGATATGGCGGGCGGCATTGGGGTTACCTGAGGTTCTTCAAAAAGGCGTAACGTTTTCCAATAAAAAACTTTTACGACTGGGGATCATCTTGCTAGGTATGCGCTTAAATCTCGCAGACATTTACAATGCGGGGATAAATGTGTTTATTATTGCATTCCTTAATCTCGTGTTTGCGCTTGTGCTTGTTTATTTGTTAGCGCGCTGGTTTGGTGTGGATCGAAACCTAGGAATACTTACAGCATGCGGAACAGCGATTTGCGGGGCGGCAGCTGTTGTAGCCATTGCCCCGATAATTAAAGCGAAGGAAACAGAAACTGCTGTGGCTGCTGGTATCGTAGCATTATTAGGAACCACTTTCACCTTGGTGTACAGCTTAATCTACGGATTGCTACCATTATCTTCAACAGGCTATGGTATTTTTGCAGGAGGAACCTTGCATGAAGTAGCCCATGTTGTTGCTGCCGCGGGTGCTGGAGGAGAAGAGGCCGTTGATATGGCGGTTCTTGTTAAGTTGACACGTGTTGCATTGCTTGTCCCTGTAGCCTTTGTCATTGGTTATCTAGTGCAAAGAGGAAGTAAAAAAACAGCAGGAAACAAACCGAGTCTCTCTATCTTCCCGTGGTTCATTTTAGGGTTTCTGGCCATGAGTGGTTTTAATACATTAGGAATCGTTTCAGAGTCTGTAGCGAATAGCATTGTCTCGATTGCTTACATCTTAATTGCAATGGCAATGGCTGGGCTTGGGTTAAATGTAGAGGTCAAGACCTTCCGTAAACTTGGCATGAAAGGTTTTGCAGCAGGTGTGGTTGGGTCAGTTTTCTTAGCAATTTTTGGTTATGCGCTTGTAATGCTTTTTCAACTAAATTAAAGATGAAACTATTTACAGATGTGCTGTATGTATAAAATGGCACATCTGTTTTTTAGTGCGTAAATAGCTATTTGGGGAGGGGTATTGATGGAGTTACTGCCAATTGTCGTTTGGGTGTTATTTATAGAAATGGCTGTTTTCCAAGTATTGCTATCACTTGGCTTTCTGATAGGGGAATGCGCGATGCAGTTTTATTGTTAGGTATGTGCTTTGTTTTAATGCAGTATGCTGACATTGTAAACGGCTTTGACTTTTTTGCAAGTATCTTTGCTGGCGTGGATCATTACTATCTTTCTTGGCCTTAACACAATTGCAAACCTAGCTTCTAGAACATTGTAATGAAGCTAATTAACGAAAGTGTATAGTTTAAATGGCAGAAAAAAGGAAATATTTTAAATTTATTATTTAAATATTTGTAAAAATATGTTATATATATCATATACAGCAAATTATGGACTAGATAGGATGTGGAATTAATTTTATTAATTTTCAGATTGTATGAAAATAAATGGTAGGAGGATTTCTAATGAAAAAAATACTATTAGCTTCACTGTTTACTTTTACACTACTTTTGTGTTTTGCTGGGGTTCAAACTTTTGCTGAGGATACAAAAGAGACAGAAAAGATTGATATTCAGTCTGCTGTTAGAGCTTATGTTCCAGGGGTAGTCTATGGAACTCATTATGTGCCAAAAACAGTGACAGTACGTTCAAGTCACGGAGGAAGTAACCACTTTACATTTAGACCGGGTGATGGTAAAGAGTATTCTGGCTATGAAGGTACAAGCAGAAGTTTCACTCATACTTATAAAAACAACACTTACAAAGAGTATACAATATCTGCAAGAGTAACTAACATGGAATATGGTCCTAGTCCATGGGCTTACGGTACAGCCAGAATTTCATATTAGGTGTGAGTATATGAATAGTAAAATAAATTTATACAGCAAGAGAACTTTCTACATAATGATAACGGTGCTTGTGCTAATCATAAGCACCGTTTCCTATACCTTGGCTACTTTAGCGGATGCGAACGAGCAAGTAAAGCAGAATATTACCAATTTTTCGAGGGGATCCTACGATATTTTGCTAAGACCACCTGATGCCAGGACCGATTTAGAACAAAAACTGGGTATCATTGAAGAAAATTATCTTGGCTCAGGGGAGGGGGGGATCACTACAACACAGTGGGAGGATGTAAAAGAACATCCACAGGTAGAAATTGCTGCGCCAGTTGCATCAGTTGGACTATTTACAGCTTTGAAACGTACCTGGATGATCAAAAAAGAAAATGATTTGAGATATTATGGAGTGGATTACAGTACAAGTGATGGCGTAAATGATTATACTTATGGAAAAGAAACTTATATGTATGATTTTAGCAGTGATATGAAATCTATTCACCAATATCCTTCCTCTCTGGAAGTCTTAAATAACTTTTTTATGGAAGAGATAGCATCTTTCTCCTTTCCTATTTCCTATCATCAGGTTGTAGCGGTAGACCCGGTAGAGGAAAGTAGATTAACGGATTATAATTTAAGTCTGTTAAATGAAGGTATAGACGATGGTCTTACTTTAAATTATATTACGAAGCAGGAGCTTGCTATTCCTATTATAAGTTTAAAGGATGTCCCGGTCCCTAATACGATTAAATTAACAGTGGATTCATTAGAGGAACCTACAGAAGAAGAGGTAAAAACATGGTCAAGTAAATTTGTAGACAGTAATCCGATAAAAACAATGGATCTAAATCCGATTCAATATGAAAAAGTGATACAAAACTATATTAGTAAGAAACGTCGACATAATGAAGAGGTGTACGTCTACCGTCCGGAAGATGGGCCGTCGCCCTTTGAAATTTTACCATTTTATGTAGATGAGAAAGGAAAACTTTCTCCAGATGATGGAACAGGGGAAGACTATTTAGGCGGGAGTAGAACTCCGTTTTCTCAGCAAATTGGTTATAAACTATCTCCTGTCCGATACGATATCAAAAATGAAAAGGAGCTTTCCGTAACCCAAACGGGGATCAACGATGATTATCACGCACCTACATATAGGGAAATTGAAGAGGTAGAGTATTTTAAGCTTAATGAGAATGACGATCCTGTAAACGAACAAGAAGCTTTTGAATTCGCCAATGTAGGTTTTTTCTCTATTAAAGAAAATACGGATAAACTAGCTTCGGCTCCACTTGGTATTTATGGTAGTACCTCTCCATATTTGGCTTCTGACCCTTCAAAGAAGCTTCACCCTTCAGCGGTACCAGGAAGCTTTATTACGACGCCTGCTCATGGGCTTATATCATTGAACTGGGCAGAAAAAATAAAAGGAGAGGCGCCAATAGATGCAATTCGGGTGAAAGTAGCTGGGCTCACAGGGTACGATGAAGAGGCAGCAGCGCTTATTCGAAAACTGGCAAATGAATGGGAAAAGGGCGGATTCACGGTCGATATAGTAGCAGGGGCTTCTTTACAAGAGCTTTCGGTAGATGTAGAGGGTATCGGGGAAGTAATGCAATCCTTTACGACATTAGGAGCAGCAGATACGGTTGTATCTAGTTGGAATCTGCTGCAAGTTGTGATTACAGTACTTTATGTATTGGTTGCATTTATATTTATTGGGTTTACGTTGTTTCATTTACTTGAAGATCGACAGAGAGATGAGCAGCTATTGGCAAGGCTTGGCTGGTCTCATAAACTCATACGCCGGCTACGTTATAAGGAATTAGGGCAAATCCTAGTTATTCCGATGTTACTTGTTTTTATAGGTTTTACTGTCTATGGCATCATCCAGGAAGAATGGCTGCCCCTTATCCTAGCAGTTGGTGTCAGTCTTTTAACCCTTTTAGTATATGCTTTTACGACAAGCATACAGAAACGTAAGCCGAAAAAAGTGAAACAAAGCGGAGGAACTGTTACACAGCAAAATATTTGGTTCTATCGGTTTCGATTATTGGCGTCTGGGTTACAACTTTTAATCGTTACCATTTTGACATGCTTCTTACCCTTTTTCTTATTACAAAGTGTGGAACAAACTACGCAAACGAGACTTGGAAATTACGTTCATGGGGAAGTAGAAGGCTTATTCATTCTCATAATTATCCTGTTGTATGGACTTAGTCTAACTACAGTTTATCAATCACTCAAAAGACTTTGGGAAAAAAGAGAAAATGAAATACAGTTATTCCTATATCTAGGTTGGGGAGCAGGTGCTATTAGAAAATATTACTTAAAAGAAGTACTGTTCTGGGCTGGAATTGCTATTTTGGCAGGATGGATAGGAAGTATTTGTATATCACTTTATTTCTTGGATGTTTCAACTGTCAGCGTTTTGATAGGTGTACTGGGAGCTATTTTCATTTTAGCTCTAACCTTAGCTGGATCACTCTATATATTGCGTTGTTTAGAGAAGAAAGGGGGAAGAAATTTTGCGCATTGAGGTTAAACAAATGAGTAAAACATATCAATCAGGAATAGAATCGGTTAATGTACTAAAAGATATCACGTTTACGATTGAATCAGGAAGCTGGATGACCATTACAGGGCCATCTGGTTCCGGGAAGACGACTTTTTTACGTTGCTTATCGACCATTGAAAAGGCCGATAAGGGTATTGTCAAAATCGGGGACTTAAATGGAATGAAAGCAACTGAAGAAGAACGTAGTCATTTTCGCAGAACCTCGCTAGGTTATATCTTTCAGGATTTTCAACTTTTTGAGCAATTTGATGTACTGACAAATGTGATGATCCCTCTATTACCATATATGCCAAAACAAGAAATAGCGGAAAAAGCAAAGCAAATGCTGGAAAGTGTTGGTCTCCTCGAGAGGAAAAACTTTATGCCTAATCAGCTATCTGGTGGGGAAAAGCAACGAACTGCTATTGCACGGGCATTAATGAATGATCCGGAGCTATTACTCTGTGATGAGCCTACTGGGAATCTTGATTTAGAAAATCGTGATAAGATGATTGCAATTTTGCAACAAATTAATAAAAGTGGAGTAACTGTTGTGTTGGTAACCCATGATCCAGAACTTGCTGGAAATGGTGATATTCATGGTTTGATGAGGGACGGGGAATTAACTGAGAAATCGTTGGAAGTATTGTAAAATATTCGGAGGGTGGGACACCTATAGAGAGATCATCTTCTATAGGTGTCTTTTGGTATATATGAAAGCTCGCCAGTTTTTAAAGTCGACCTGCTTGAGATATGGTAAACTAACGGTATGTTAAAGGAGGTTCTACCTATGAACGAACTACCAAGTTGTCCAAAATGCCATTCAGAATATACATATGATGATGGGAACGTTTTTGTTTGTCCAGAGTGTGCACATGAGTGGACGGGAGAAGCAGAAGCGGATCAGCAAGATGAAGTGAAAGTGTACAAAGATGCCAATGGAACGGTGCTTCATGATGGAGATGCCGTTACGGTAATCAAGGATTTAAAAGTAAAAGGTACATCCTCAGTCGTAAAAAGAGGAACCAAAGTTAAAAACATCCGTTTAATTGATGGCGATCATGACATTGATTGTAAAATTGATGGCCTTGGCGAAATGCAGTTAAAAACCAAATTTGTGAAAAAGCTTTAAAGAATATCTCGTACATATCTATAGTGTTACTATAAATTATTCTTCCATTAAGCAGTGTGATCTTGTGCGTTAATGATTCAGGGCTTATTCATAGCGTAGGAAATACATGAAGACTCCGACGGGATTAATAGGCATAGGTGAGACCCCCTTGTGCGAAGCACAAGGTGGCTCACCAGCCGCCCGCGGAAAGCGAAATGTATTTCTGGAGCGGTAATTATAGATCTTACCTAGTGCGCTTAACTTATATAATTAGCCTTATAAAATGAAACTTCAATCAGTGGGGGTTTTCTTTCTTCCACTGATTGTTAGTTGAACGAATCGGGGATGTTAGCGTCTGTTTACTCCCACTAAAAACTCGGCTTCACTTCATGTTTAGAAGTGGGAGACTTACGGACGGTTGCTCCGGGATAAAAAACTATTGTCTTTTCTTCGTTTTTTTGTTATTCAACTTTTCTGCTGTGGTTAGTGGCTCGTTAGCAAATTCATGGTCAAATTGCTTTGACAATTTTCCTCTAACTGCTTGCTCATCACTCATGCCAGCACGCTTTTTCTTTGATTCACTTGGCATTTCAACACCTCCAGGATCTTATTATGACACGGAGACAAAAAAATATGATTAGGGTGTAGAAAAGTGCAGAGATTGGAGACGAATAGAAATAACATAAAAAAGAGGTGCACATTCAAATGTGCACCTCTTTTTGTCTTATATTATTAGGGATTTAGTATACTTTATCGCCATTAAAAATGGAGTTTTTCACAACAACATAATCAACAGTACGGATAGAATCCAGTGTGCTGCCTCCAGCATAAGAAATGGAGGACTGTAGATCCTGTTGCATTTCAGTTAGTGTATCGTCAAGAGAGCCTTTGTGCTCGACATACATTTTCTTGCCTTCCACGTTTTTCTTTTCGCCTTTTTGGAATTCAGAGGCAGAACCAAAGTACTCTTTATAAAGCTTTCCTTCTTTTTCAATTGTTTCTCCTGGAGATTCTTCATGTCCAGCGAAAAGGGAGCCAATCATCACCATCGTAGCGCCAAAGCGTACGGATTTAGCAATGTCTCCATGCGTACGGATCCCGCCATCCGCAATAATTGGTTTCGTTGCAGCTTTGGCACACCAGCGCAATGCTGCGAGCTGCCAGCCACCTGTACCGAAGCCTGTTTTAATTTTTGTGATACAAACTTTCCCTGGGCCGATTCCGACCTTGGTTGCGTCTGCTCCCGCATGCTCCAATTCTCTAACTGCTTCAGGAGTTCCTACATTTCCTGCGATGACAAAGCTTTTTGGTAAATGCTGTTTGATATGCTTAATCATATTAATCACGGCATTAGAATGTCCATGAGCGATATCGATCGTAATAAATTCTGGAATAACTTCTTCGTTTGCTAATTGCTCAACAAAGCTATACTCTTCATCTTTAACCCCTACGCTGATAGAGGCAATTAGTCCACGGTTTTGCATGTCCTGGATAAATCCAAGGCGCGTTTCTGGTTCGAAGCGGTGCATGACATAAAAGTAACCTTTTTCGGCTAAATGCACGGCAATTTTTTCATCTATAATAGTCTGCATATTTGCTGGTACGACAGGTAATTTAAATGTATGTCCGCCTAGTGTAACGCTTGTGTCACACTCTGAGCGACTGTTTACAACACATTTTGCTGGAATTAATTGAATATCTTCATAATCAAATACGTTTTCCACTTTATACACTCCTAAAACCGAATGTTATTTACGAACTAATAATTATCGTTCGTCTATTGCTTAATTTACACCATTTGTGAGTGAAAGTCAATGAGCTTAGAAGTTACAGACAGAGTGATTATTCGGTTCTGGGGGAAATAGTGCACTATCCAGCCTGGATTATAAGGATACAACAGGTTTATCCCGGATTTTGTAATCAGAGGCTGTTCGATTACTTTAACGTAACTTCTTGATTTCTATCTTGGTACCATGCAAGAAATTCATCAGCCCATTCTTCCGTTACGTCATCCATGGTAGTGTGTAACACTGGCTTGGCGCGGTTTACGGTTGCGAGTGATGCCAACCCAAGCTTCTTTTGCATGATATTGCGTGAGACACCAACCTCTATAACGCTACTCCGCTTGGAAAGAAACAAATTTGTTCCGAAGCCACCTGTTTTTAACTGAATAAATGTATCATTTATGGTGTAGCCTGTATGCTTATAATCCAGAATCCGTGACATAACGATTAGTACTAGTAGGATAAGCGAAAAAACCCACCAATATTCAGAAAGACCAAAAAGGTCAGGCTTCCAGAAAAAAAGCACCCCAGTAGCAATGATCCAAAACCAACTTGGACGCAGCATGCGGAACCAAAACGATTCACGAGGTAGGAACTCCATCGAATCTGTCAGTCGATAAGACGGCAGGATTTCCTCTACGAGTTGTTGGGCTTTCTTTACTGGTAAAAAAGGATAAAGGCTATTAACGTCCGCACCATCATCTCCTAGTGCCCCTGCAACCACGAGCTTTACTTCTGCTAGTCCAAGAATCCGCTTCATGAAAGACTGTTGAATTTGAATGGCCTGTACATTTCTCTTCGTAATGGAAAAGGCAGTCTCTTCCAATACTCCTTTAGTGATATACACCTTCTCATTATCAGAGGCGATTTCGTATTTGCCATACTTTAAAAAAGTCCAGATTACCCCGCCGATCATTAATAAGCAAACAATCAATATAATTGTCAGGGCAATTAACCACCACCGATCAAGAATAAATCCTACCATCCCCTCTGCTTGCTGATCATTAGGAAGAATATCATCAAACTTATTTACTTGGGAACCTAAGATTGGAATAACGGCAAGGAAACTTAAGGATGTAAAAGAGGCCTTTATCACCTCTTTTTTCGTTGGACTAAAGTGAACGATACGACCTAGATCTGCCTCTGATTCCACCTCTGAACCTGGTTTTGTCTCATCCACGGAGTAAACAACGGCTTGATCCGCATCTTCCACCCCAGCGTATTGTTTGGAGACCTGATTTTCCAACCGGGTTGCATCAGCACGTGTCACAACATGGAATGTCACAGAGCTATCATCCCCTTGTGAGCTTGTTTCAAATGATATAGAAGTGACACGGAAAATCCGGTGGAATAACTTTGTTTCTCGCTTCGCATGCTGCACTTTGGAATAAGGTACGGTTTTTCTTTTCTTTGAAAAAACCCCCTCAGTTAACACAAAGGCTGTTTGTGTAAGTGTATATTTGTTTGTGAACCATTTAAACAAAAGATAAATGATTGTCACGGCAACCAATGCCAGAAATGCGATCCTCCCATACTTGACCAGCCAGGAGTCTGAACCTGCTTGAAAAACAAACAGGATGACAATAATAAAAAAGGTGTTTTTAATAAATCCCCAAAGATCATAGGCGATTTGCAAGGGATGGTGTCGTTTGGCTTCTTTCATTCCTCCATCTCCTCCACCTTTGCATACATGGCAATGGTATTTCGCAATTCAGTTGCAACTGCTTTTTCCAGTGCCGGGATGGTATGGGTAGACCCCATCGTTTGGACGGTTACTGCATATAACCCATATTTACGCAATAATGGCCCTTGTTTCGTTGAGACAGATTGTATCTTTGTCATGGGTACAAGCTGGTGTTCTTCCTTTATAGCACCGGATTTCAGCTGCAGGAATTCCTCACTTATATCGTACCTCCAATGTTTGTACAATAATCCGGGTTTAATATATCCCCAAATGCCCCCAACAATCCCAATAACGACTAACCCTATAAGAATCCAATTAATCCAATAAACCCAAGAAAAGTAATAATCCAAATAAAACAGTATAGCTAGCACGATAATACTAATAACGTTGGAAAGGCTTTCGCTAAGCCGCCAGACCTTTACTGCTTTCTTGGAAAGTTTTTTGTTGGGAGATAAAAGACCTTCCGACATATGTAACACTCCTTTTTCTACCACGTTGCACCACCATATTTGGTGGAATGTTGCTCATGTGTTCTTCTGTACATTACGTATTACGAAAAGGTCAGCTTAAATGTTTCAGCATATCCTGACGATTCAATAAGTTCCGGGCGTAAAAGGGACAATATTTTGTTAGAATAGTTAATAGAGAGGGAGAAGACTGCGAATGAATAGGAGGGAGGCTGTACGGATGCAATGGGAGGATAAGCAAACGTACTTGGAAGCTGGAAGTCCGAGTCACTTTCGTTTTGATGAAACGCTCGTTTTCTTAAAAAGGTCTGATCAAGAGATCCTTCATTTGGTTAAAGGGAGGACCGTTTTTAAAGCGTTGAGGGTGGAGGAAGAAGCTGTCGTATTTTCGGTTACCGAAGAGGATGGCAAGCTATACATTCAGTTTTTAAACGGAAAATTCGACAAAGCAATCAAGGATTTTGTAGCTGATTATGTAACAAAGTGGTTTGATTTGGAACGTGATGTAGAGCCCTTTTATCAACTAGCACAGCAGGATCCATATTTAAATGACCTTGTGAAAACGTATAGTGGATTAAGGGTGGTAGGGATTCCTGATCTTTTTGAAGCATTTGTCTGGGCCATCGCAGGTCAACAAATCAATCTGAAGTTTGCGTATACACTAAAACGCCGGTTTGTGGAGCGCTTTGGAGAAAAACTGGATTGGGAGGGAGAGACATACTGGATATTTCCCCAACCGGCAGTTATCGCTGACGTGAACATCGAAATAGTAAGAGACTTGCAATTTTCTTCCCGAAAAGCGGAGTATGTACTAGATATAGCAAAGAAACTGCGAGATGGTACTTTATCATTACAAGAGCTTGAAGAGAAAAGCTATCCAGAATTGAAAAAAGCGTTACGTTCCATTCGGGGAATTGGTGCTTGGACAGCAGATTATGTGCTTATGAAATGTTTCCAGATGCCCAATGCCTTCCCAATTGCAGACGCCGGCATTCACCAGGCATTAAAACAACAACTTGGTTGGAAGCCAACTGTAGACGAAATAGCGGAACTTGCGAGAGATTGGGCAGGTTGGGAAGCTTACGCAACGATATTTTTGTGGAGGTCATTATATGAATAAAGTAGATTATAAGTCGCCAATAGGTATCATTGAAATAACGGGCACGGAGGAAGCGATCTATGAAGTATCCTATACAGAGAAACAGCAGGTAGAATACGCCTATTCGGACAGCCTTCCTCAGACGCTGAAAGATTGCTATAAACAGCTGGATGAATACTTTAACGAGGAGCGTTTGGAGTTTAATCTTCCCTTTAAACTGGAAGGTACGCCTTTTCAACAAGAAGTGTGGCAAGCATTAAGACAGATTCCTTATGGGGAAACAGGTAGCTACAGAGATATTGCGATATCCATTAAGCGTGATAAGGCAGTACGTGCCGTTGGAAGTGCGAATAGCAAAAACAAAATCAGTATTATATTCCCATGTCACCGTATTATTGGTACAAGCGGAAAGCTAACTGGCTATGCGGGCGGTTTGTGGCGCAAAGAGTGGCTACTGGAGCACGAAAAAAGAATTATGAATAAATGAAGTGTCTAAAAACTAGTATAGAAAGGTACCGAGCTTTTAAAATTTCTTAAGGGGAAATGCTAGAAGAAGAAAGCGTTGGAATGTATAATGCTTTCTTGGGAGAGTTAGTCATACAGACCGCATAGACATTATATTTAAAAGAATTCTATTAATATTAGGTATAATTTTTAGAATTTCTCTTCCGCATACCTATAAATATAGTATAATCAGCATAGGTAAAAACAACCAGATTCACAAAGGGAGAGAGAGTACCATTGTTAAAATATATATTATTGGCAGGTGCCACCTTGCTTATCCTTTTTTTAGTTGCTTGCGCCGGAGAACACGGACTGGCGGAAAACCGTAAACGAGTAGCTGATCAGGGTATGCCGACAAATGAAATTAAGGAAGCCGACATAGACTTTTTTACATATAGTGAACAAGAATTATTAGATATTGCACAGGGACTAAAGCAGAAATATGATCAGCTTTTAGGTGCACAAACGAAAGAAGAGTTTGATCAAGTGAAAATGGATTTGTTTACGAAGAAAATGTTAGAAGAAGAAAGTGAGCTTATTCAATTCACCGGTCCTAAACCAAAACTTGTTACAGAAGTTAAAAATGAGGTTGTAACGAAAGCTACATCTTATTTCCTTTATGATTTTGAGTATAAAGAAGTCTATGAGGAAGAAGATGGCACGGAAGTAGAGCAAGAAAGTTATTTTTCCCTTGAGATAAAAAAAGAGGGCGATAAATATAAAATTAGTGCAATCCGTTAATTTTTCGCTTAGTAGAAATGAGGGTGGAGGATGGAGCATTTTCATACAATTAAAAGTCCCGGCAAATATTGGCTTGTAGACCAGTTAAAGAAGGACAGCATATCCAAAGAATTATATGAGACTTCATTAAGCAAACTCGTAAAGGAATGGAAGTCGAAAGAGTATGGCTTCATTTCAGTGCTTTTAGAGGAAACCTCTGAAGCAGTATTGTTGGATGAGGGATTTAATAAGGTATCGACGATTGTAGAGTATACACGAACGTTGGATAACATAGAAGAACACTCTTTTCCCATTCGCTGGAACAACTTAAGTGAAGGGCGCCTAACGGATCAAGATTATGCAAGCCTCTATGAGCGATGTCGTTCCGGCTCAGCTAATAAGAATAAAAAACAGCCGATAGAGGAAGTAATGAACTCGATAAAAAGCGAGCTTGGTCCTGCTTGGCGAGATTTTTGTTATTCCTTTACTCACGAGGGAGAGGCATGCGGTATAAGTATCCCTCTTATTGAAGAAGGAACAACAGACGAGGGCAGAATGTTTTACTTTGGCGTGGTCCCAGAAATGAGAGGACGTGGATTAGGAGCTTCTATGCATCTAGCTTCCCTATCCCTTCTTAAAGAGAAGAACGCAACCTATTATGTGGGCAGCACAGATACTAGCAACCAAGCTATGATAGATATTTTTATAAAAAATGGCTGCACACTCCGTGATCGTAAAGGAATATACCGATTAGAAAAAAAGAGAAAGTAAGAGAGGCTTCCGTAAAGGGAAGTTTTTTTTTCTGTCTAATAAATGATTGAAACTTTTTGAAGGTCTGCTTGCTCTAATAATTGAAAGGGGGCTTGGAAATGGATATAAAACTTGTCAAAAAGGCAATTAAAGGAAATGAAAAAGCATTTGAGATGCTAGTTAAGGCAGACAGTGAAAGAATCTATAAAACGGCTTTTCTATATGTGCGAAATAGAGAAGATGCATTAGATGTAATGCAGGAATCGATATATAAAGCATATATGTCTGTACGATCAGTGAAACAGCCAGAGTATTTCAAAACGTGGCTGACAAGTATTGTCATTCGGACTGCTTTAGACATATTACGAAAAAGAAAGCGACTTATATTAGACGAAGACATTGTACATATGGCAGAAAGTGACCCGGAAAACTTAGACGAAAGAATAGACCTACTTCAAGCAATTACAAAGCTAAGTTCTGAATACCAAACAGCAATTATTCTTTTCTATTTTCATGACATGACAATTTTAAAGGTAGCTGAAACGATGGGAAAATCAGAGAACACGGTTAAAACTTATTTGCGCAGGGCGCGAATTGAGCTTAAAAGTATTCTAAAAGGGGCGAAGTACTATGAACAAGAAGCATTTTCAAACTGAAATGGAGAACATTGATTTCCCCAAAATGGAAGCAGATACAGCAATCGATAAAGGGATACAACGTGCAAGGGATCAGAAAGGAAAAGAGCGAAAAAAGAATTATAAACTTATTTCAACGGTATCCTCAACAGCTGCTGCCTCCTTTTTAGCAGCAGGATTAGTTTTTTCTCCTGTGTCTAATGTACTTGCAGATGTTCCAGTTATAGGATCCATCTATGAGAAATATGGATTAAATATCGGCGAGAATTTGTGGAAGGGAAATCTAGTAACAGAGATAAATGAGTCCACATCTAACAAGGGAGTAGATATCACAATATCGAATGCTTATTATGACGGCAATGTAATTGGAGTGGCTTTTAAGGCAAATGGAAAAGCACTGTCATTAGATAACCTCGGAGGAAATAAAGGACCGGAAATAGGTTACAGCTATCATCTATTTAACGGTGATGAACAAAACCAGTGGTCAAGTGGGGCTACAGGAATAACAGAGACAGAGGAAGGTTATGTAGGTACCATGGAATTTTATAACCCTAAAGCAGATCTTTCCGATATAGAAAGTCTACCATTAACGTTTACATCCATATTAGGAAAAGAAGGAAATTGGCAATTTGATGTTCCAATAGAACAAATCCCCGCGGTAGAAAGGGATGTGGAAGGCCAAGTTGTATGGGGAGATTACACGCTGGAATTAGAAAAGCTTGTTAAAGGAAAAGCAACCACTATGTTGTCTTATCATACTGCACTTCCTGCTAGTGGAAAGCATGATAATATACAATTGACGATAACAGATAACCTAGGTAATCGTTTATCCAAGCATCATGCAGACACCATTTCGGCCGAAGAGAATGGAGATTCCGTAATGAAAAACATACGTGAATTGTTTGGCAGCAAGGTAGAGGGAGATGCTAGTAAACTAATCATTCAACCAGAAATCAGACAGTATGAGCAGGATACAACCGCGTCAATTGATCAGACACTCCCTTTTGAAATTGAAAGTGAAAGATTTAGTTATTTTATCCGCGTTACAAATACACAAGTAAAAGATGGCCAGCTTGTTGTTGATTATGCATTAGGGAATGTGGATGATCAAAAGCTGGCGCAGGATATAATCGATAACTTTGCCAACTATATTATGCTAATTAAAACTGATGATATACAGACAGGGAAAAATGGAGAGACAGATCCTAATCAAATGATCAACCATCAAATCAGGAGTGTTAAAACAGAATTGATTAACAAAGAATCACTCCAATTTCACTCAAGCTTTCCGGTGGATGCTGCTTTAACTATGAGTGATTACTCCCTAATTGTCCCATTTGGTACATTAAGTTCGAATCAGCCTATTAAAATGGACCCAATAGAAATAAATCTGGAGGAAAGAGAATAAAGTTAGTACAAAAAAGCGATCTGGTAGCTATACCAGGTCGCTTTTTCTAGTTATTTAAGATGCTTTCTTCAAGTACTTCAGTTTTATCTCCCTACACCTTCGTAATGTGGGTTTCTCCCCATGCACATAATGAATCAAGAATCACTTCAAGGCTGCGTCCATATTCGCTTAGCTCATACTCTACTTTTGGGGGTACCTGGTTGTATATGATCCGGTTTTAATAAAAGAAAGGCTTCCTAATCAATTAGGGAGCCTTTTTTTATCTATTCGGGCATGAACAGAAGAGTCAATTGATACTTCTAAATCAAATACCAAGTCTTTTATCTGTGCATCAACGAATAAATGTTACGCCGCATGCCCCCGTTCTACCCCTCACATCATCCTCCACTTTATACAACGCGCTTACGCAAGAATCCTGATATCATATCAACGAGCACGACCATCACGATAATACCGAGTAAAATAATGCCCACTCGCTCCCAATCTCTCGACTGCATGGCGAAAATTAATGGTGTTCCAATTCCACCAGCACCGATGATGCCAAGAATGCTTGCCGAACGGAGGTTTATCTCAAATCGGTACAACGTATAAGACATGAAACTCGGCAGTACTTGAGGAAGGACAGCTAGACGTAGCGTCTGGATTCTGTTCGCACCTGTAGCAGCCAAAGCTTCGGATGGGCCGGGGTCAATTGCTTCAACTTCCTCAGAAAATAATTTTCCTAGCATTCCAATGGAGTGAAGACCTAAAGCTAAAACCCCTGCAAATGAGCCTGGTCCTACTGCTTTAATAAACAGGAGCGCCATCACTAGCTCTGGGAAAGTACGGATGAAGCTAAGCATAAATTTCCCAGTGCCTGTCGTAAATCTCGCTCGATTCATATTTTTTGATTCCCAAAAGGCGAACGGAATACATAATATAGCAGATATAAACGTCCCCAGCACCGCTATTGCTAAGGTGTCGAGCAGCCCGCGGAGCAAGTCCTCTCCTTCAGGTAAGTAAACATAATCCCAGTCTGGTGAGAAAATCCCACTAAAAATTGCTTTTGTAATCTGTCCAGCTGTATCTTTGAAACCATCCATCGGAACACCGGAAAATGCCCATATGTAAAGTAGCAAAAGCGATCCATAGATTAATATATACAGTCCAATTTTCTTCTTCGGTTTTTGTGGTCGCATCATAGTAATTTCTCCCTAAGCTTTCCACTAAAGTAATCAATGATAAGCACGACAATTAGAGTGAAGAGAATAATCGTACTTACCTTATCGTATTCTAAGAAACCGAGCGTGCGGTCGTAGTAAAGACCAATTCCACCGGCTCCAACGAGGCCGAGAATTGCCGCGGCACGTATGTTTACTTCAAAAGTGTACAGTACATATGTAATAAAGTGAGCGGAAACCTGTGGGATGACCGCGCAGCGAATCCATTGCAGCTTATTTGCTCCAACAGCTGTCATAGACTCAAGTGGTCCTTTATCAATCGATTCAATCGCCTCGTATGTTAGTTTAGCGATAATTCCAACAGAAAAAATCCCCAATGCAAAAATCCCAGGCAAGGGTCCTAAACCAAAGATGGCTACAAAGGTTGCAGCAAGTAAAAGTTCTGGAATCGTACGCACAAGGTTAAGCACAAAGCGAACCGGATACCAAATCCAAGAGCTTTGAAAAACATTGCTTGCCGACAAAAGCGCAATGGGGATTGCTAACACTGCTCCAATGGTTGTTCCTACTACAGCCATACGAATTGTTTCCAGCATTGCTGGAGTGATGTTATCAATATAGGCCCAGTTTGGTGGCACCATATCCACAAGGAGCCCCGTCATATTAGGTAGACCTGTAAATAACTCCGAAAAAGTACTATCGGTTTGATAAGCACTGGCAAAAAGGAAAAGTGCTAGTAAGAAGATAGTGAAGTAAAGCTTTAGTTTTCTTGGGGGTGTTGGGCGTAAAGGTTCAGCTAGTTGCGACATAAGGCACCTCTTTTGCTTCTTCTTCGGTGGTTTCTAATTTTTGGCCATAAATTTCTGCTAATTTTTGATCTGTTGCCTCTTCTACCGGTCCATCAAATACAATTTCCCCGGCATTCAGGCCGATAATTCTGGTGGCGTATTGTCTTGCAATATCGATGAAGTGTAAGTTCACAATCGTCGTAATGCCAAGCTCTTGATTGATTTTCTTCAAATCATCCATCACTTGCGTTGTAGTCAAAGGATCAAGTGAAGCTACTGGTTCATCAGCCAAAATCACCTTTGCCTCCTGGGCAAGTGTGCGCGCGATGGAAACACGCTGTTGCTGTCCACCAGAAAGCTGGTCAGACCTCGTATAAGCTTTCTCTACAAGGTTCACGCGTTCAAGAGATTGTAAGGCAAGCTCCGTATCAGCCTTTGGATAAATACCAAGCATAGTACGGAAGGTAGAATGATAGCCAACACGTCCAGACAGAACGTTATTTATAACCGTTGTCCGTTTGACTAGGTTAAACTGTTGAAAAATCATGCCGATGTCACGACGCATTCTCCTTAATTGCTTCCCATTTGCTTTCGTAATGGATGTCCCTCCAACAAAGATTTCGCCTTCTGTAACTTCATGCAATCTGTTGATGGAACGTAAAAACGTGGATTTACCTGCCCCTGACAAACCAACAATAACGACAAACTCTCCCGGATTGATGGTAACATTGATATCCTTCAATCCTTTTGTGCCATTAGGATACGTTTTGGATACATTTTGAAACTCTATCATGTTAAAACCAACTTTCTTTAGAAATAGGTAGCCAGGACGAAGGATCGCCTGGCTACGTTTTAAGCATATAGGTGGATGGTGTAAATGCTACTCCGTTTTTACCTTTTCAGCATAATCACGAACGATATCAAAGTTGCTATCTTCTGATTCTACATAGCCTTCATGTGTATAAATCTCTTTAATAATTTCATGTCCTTCTTCGTCTTTCCCAATGTCAATAAATGCTTCGGTGATCTTATCTATCCATTCTTGGTCCATATCAGATCTTACAGCAACCGTGTCGTTTGGAATGCCTTCGGTGAATTCAATAATCTCGGTTTCATCAAATACTTCTGGATAATCGCCAGCAACGGTATTACGTGCATCCTGGAATACAACAGCCGCGTCAACGTCCCCGTTTAATACGGAGATAATTCCTTGGTCATGCCCTTTTACTGTAATTCCCTCTACATCTTCAAGTGGATCCAACCCAGCATCCATCAATGATGCGGCCGGCCATACATAGCCTGCTGATGATGTAACATCCTGGAAGGCAATTTTCTTTCCTTTTAAATCTTCAAGACTTACAATACCAGAATCCTTTTTTACAACAAAGATAGATTTATAAAAATCAACAAGCTCATCTGTTGGTTGTCCCGTTTCGTCTTCTACTCCGTAGCGTTGTGCCTGGAGCATTACCTCTGCGGCACCTTTATCTTTTGCAAGTACGTAAGCTGTTGGTGGTAAGAAGCCCACATCAACTTTTTTAGAGTCCATTGCTTCAATGATTGTATTGTAGTTGGTTGAAACACTAACCTCTACTGGTATATCCAGTCTCTCGGAAAGCAACTCTTCCAGTGGTTTTGCTTTCGCTTCCAATGTATCTGCGTTTTGGGATGGCACGAACTGGACAGTTAATTCCTCTGGTTTGTAACTAGTTGATCCCTCTGCTTCTCCAGCATCTCCACAACCACTTAGAATTCCAGCTGCTAGTCCGACAGTTAAACCTAATGTTGCAAACTTTTTAAGCATATTCTACCTCCAAATATAAATGTTTAGTGCCTCTTTAATATAACAAGCATTTATTAAGCCAATTTACAGATAGTGTAAACAATATGTTAAAAATTTCTAGAAGTGTGAAAGCTGCATATACCTTCTGTTACCTCATGGAATACCTTGTACAAAGGAGGTGGCAATGGTGAGAGGGAAGAATTGCAGGGGGATTTGTTTCCCGAAAGGATATAGGTACTGTGGTCCGGGGTGTAGCGGACCGGGACCGCCAATTAATGCGGTTGATGCGGCGTGTCGAGAACACGATCGTTGCTATAAACGTTATGGTGGGCCGAACTGTATGTGTGATCGTCTGTTTATGGAACGGTTAGCTCAAGAAATTAATCCATATACGAAAGAGGGCCGCCATGCACGCATTCTCTACCAATATATGAAAGTACAATCCTTTGTTGGGTGTGGATTTTATAAAAGGTAAGGGGTTTTTCTAAAAAAAGCATAAAAAAGAACCGTCTCCTTGATGATCTGGATAACGATTCTGGTGTTTCGTACGATATAGATGGTCTTTTTTGGTCTTGGTCTTTCTTGTTTGGAGATCTAGCTCAGTATATGGACTGCGTAGCTTTGCTGGATCCATTCTACCTTCCCTTATCTGTTTTTGCCGATGTTTTTGTGCTTTTGATCTACTCATGTTATCACTCCTCAAATGTCGTTCTTCTAAAGTATACCTTATCTGACCAGGTGCTGCGAGCTGTTTAAACGCAGCACCTCTAACAAACTACTTGTTTCTTTTTGCCGTAAATAGAACATATGCACCAATTCCAGCATAGGTGATGACCGTGCTCCAAATTAGCATTGTCTCTTCGTTCATATTCGCAAATCCAAGTAGGTATTCTGGTAGAACGAGAAATGCAGCAATTACTGGTAGAATGAGCGTTTTCGCCCATATAGATATGGCTATTAGAAAAATAACGGTGAGGCCACCGGCTATCCATGTCCCAATTATACCGAACTCTACTACTGGTGTGGTGATGGATCTGGTTGCAAATTCAAGTCCAATAAATAAACCCAGAGGAACGATTGCGAGTAGGAAAAATAACAGTCCTTGTATACCGTACGTAAGGGAACGAGACGAAACGAGCTTAAATACCCAGAAGGTAAGCATAATAAAAAGCAAACTAATTACAAGAGAACCACCGATTTCTAACAAGGAATATGAAATTGGACCATTAAGTATGTCACCAATAATAGAAATCGAAAAGACGCCGGCAATGATAATCACAAAATACTTCATCCATGTTTTATAGTCGATTTTCATCTCGTTTGATAATTGCTGCATGTAGGTTTTCGGAGATTTGCCGATAATATCCTCGATGGATTTTCCTCGCTTCTCTGCTTCTATTAAATGATCTTCAAGCTCTGTGACGATTTCCTCGATTTCCTCTTCCTTTTTTCCACTAGAAAACAAATAAACACGCAAGTCTTCAATAAATGTCTGGCTTCTTTTAGATAATATAACTTCTTTCATCTATGACTTCTCCTCTCTTACTATATCTTTTTGTTTAAAACGTTGTTAACCGTCGTTTGTAGGTCGCTCCACTTGGTTATGAAATTATCTAGCTCCTGTTCCCCTTTAGGTGTCAGGGTATAATACTTCCGTTTTGGGCCCGCAGTAGATTTCTTTAATGTAGATGTTACGAGCTCTTCCTTTTGCATGCGCAGTAGTAGTGGGTAGATGGTTCCTTCGCTAAAGGAATGGAACCCATAGCCTTCTAGCTTTTCTGCCAACTCATATCCATAAACCTCTTTCTCGCTTATGATTGAGAGCAGACAACCATCAAGAATCCCCTTCATCATTTGTGTTGTGGACAAGTATTTCTCACCTCATTCATCTATATCTTGTTATACAAGGTATAGACTGATTATAAAATCATTTACCTTGTAATGCAAGGGTTATTTTTAGTTGGAACTTTGTACTTTTACTGGATACTCTATAAAATTTAATTCGTTTCAAGTATAATGGAGTTATACGGAATAAAAGGAAGGTATCCCATGACGGAAGAGAATATAACGCGAATACATATAGATGAGAAAGAATTTATCCTTATCGGCACGGCGCATGTTTCTAGACACAGCGCAGAGCAAGTGAAGGAAGTTATTGAAAGAGAAAACCCAGATGCCGTTTGTGTGGAACTGGATGAACAGCGATTCCAATCCATTCAGGATGAAAACCGCTGGCGTAATATGGACATCTTTAAGGTAATTAAGGAAAAGAAGGCCACGTTATTATTGATGAATCTGGCTATATCTTCCTTCCAAAAAAGGATGGCCAAGCAGTTTGATATTAATCCGGGCCAGGAAATGATCCAGGGGATTGAATCGGCTAAAGAGACAGGGGCAGAGCTTGTGCTTGCCGATCGAAATATCCAAACGACTTTTTCTCGTATTTGGCGGGGGATTGGTCTTAAAGGAAAGGCTATCTTACTGATGCAAGTAATTGCAGGCATATTTAGTAAGGAAAGCATTTCAGAGGAAGAACTGGAAAAGATGAAGAACCAGGATACGATTAACACGATTCTTCATGAATTCACAGAGCATTTTCCAGAGTTAAAAACCCCCTTAATTGATGAACGCGATCAATATTTGTCGCAAAAAATCAAGGATGCACCTGGTAAGAAAATTGTTGCCGTACTTGGAGCTGCACATGTGCCAGGGATTAAAGAAGAAATAAAACGGGAGCATGATTTAAACAAACTAACGGAGCTTCCGGCAAAATCATCCTTTCCCAAAGTCATTGGCTGGGCCATTCCATTTATTATTTTGACGGTCATCGTCTACACTTTTATTGCTAATCCGACTGCTGGTTGGCAGCAAACAATAAGTTGGGTTGTTTGGAACGGCGCCCTTTCGGCTATTGGGGCAATCATCGCACGTGCCCACCCGCTGGCTATTTTGACTGCCTTTATCGTGGCGCCACTAACCTCTTTAAACCCACTGCTTGCTGCAGGGTGGTTTGCTGGTTTTGTACAAGCGTATTTCAAGAGGCCTAATGTGGGTGATTTTGAAACCCTTACTGAGGACGTATTTACCGTGAAGGGGTTTTTCCATAATAAAGTGACCCGTGTGCTATTAGTTATATTATTGACTAACTTGGGAAGCTCACTTGGAACATTGATTGGTGGAGTGGATGTTATCCGTCGATTTATCGAAAATATATAAGAACAACGAACCCTGGTGCCTGCCAGGGTTTTTGTTTTGCCTTTTTAATATGACCGACGTGGAAAATAAATTTCTATAAATCTAGACATTATATATTTACTTTTCTATCATTTGTGGCTAATATATTTAGGGACACGAAATAATAAGGCGGCGAACATCATGCGATTTATTCAAGAATGGGTAACGCAATTCAAAACATACAATAATAATATTAAACTAGCTATTTTGGCTAATATCTTTTCCCAGGTTGGTCTGGGCATCTTTATGGTTGTTTACAACTTTTATATACGGGAGCTTGGCTATAGTCAGGATGTAAATGGACAGGTTATCGCGCTAACAGCACTTGCCACAGCGATTATTCTCGTACCAGCTGGATTTCTCAGTGATAAGTTGGGACGAAAACGCATTATGGGTTTTGGCATCCTCGTAGCAGGGCTGGTACTTTTTTTACGGAGTATTATAGAACTGGAATCTTTGTTACTAGTAGCAGGTTTTGCTACTGGGATCTTCACTGCCTTCTTGCAGGTTTCTACGGTACCGTGGCTTGCCGAGAACTCTGCCCTAAAACAACGTGTGCATCTGTTTAGCCTGCACGCAGCACTTGTCACGGTTGCGAATGTAATTGGGAGTATTCTTGGTGGGACTTTAACCGATTTGTTTTCCCTTTTAACAACAGATCTACAAAGCATTCGGTATACCTTAATTATCGGGAGTTTATTTTATTTTCTATCCTTCTTTCCTATATTAAAGCTGAGCGAACAACGTAAACCGAAACCAGAGAAGAAACAGAAATTCAATCTGAAGCAGTATGTCAGCGATAATAAATTTGGTTTTAAAATTATCGCGCTTTTCGCCATTGCACAGTTACTAATTGGATTTGGTAGCGGCCTTGTCATTCCATATCTTAACTTGTATTTTGCTGACAGGTTTTCTGCCTCAAATTCTGTAGTTGGTCTGATTATTTCTATTGGCCAGGCGGCTACGGCTATTGCCATGTTTGTTGGACCTTTTGTTGTGAGTAAGATGGGCGAAGTACGGGCTGTTGTCACCTTACAACTCCTTTCATTGCCTTTCCTGCTATTGACCGCTTATACGGATAATCTACTGTTGGCAACGGTTGGATTTTTATTCAGGCAAGCTTTAATGAATGCTGGGAACCCAATTCAATCCTCGCTCATGATGTCACAGGTGGACGATTCGATGAAGGGCCTCGCTAACTCTGTAAATCAGATGGTATTCAATTTAGGTTGGGCATTTATGGGACCTGTTTCTACCGGAATTGTGCTTAAATATGGCGCTTATTGGGGCTATGCAAATGTATTTACGATTACGGCTTGTCTCTACCTAGTCGGTTCCTTGTACTTCTATTTTGTTTTCCGGTCTGTGAAGCGAACGAATGAACCTGTGGAAAACAAACCGGCATGATGAATAAGCCTGCTGCATAAACTGTATAAACCATGCCCTAGATGGAGGGAACCTAATGGATATACTAAACAAAGTGAAGCAGTATCGTGAAGAAGAGAGAACATTGAAGTGGGAAGGCACGTTTGCAGATTACCTTGCAATCATAAGGGAGCGGCCAGAAGTTGCCCAAACTGCGCATTCGCGTGTGTACAATATGATAAAGCATTCCGGCTTAAGTGAAAGAGATGGTAGAAAGATGTACCATTTCTTCGGGGAAGAGATTTTTGGGCTGGAGGAATCGATTGAACGACTAGTGGAGGAATACTTTCACCCAGCAGCGAAACGACTTGATGTGCGAAAACGGATATTATTATTAATGGGGCCGGTCAGTGGAGGAAAATCTACCATTGTTACCATGTTAAAGCGTGGTTTAGAGCAGTATTCAAGGACGGATGAAGGAGCAGTTTATGCCATAAAGGGTTGCCCAATGCATGAGGATCCCCTGCATTTAATACCGAAGCATTTACGCGAGGAATTTTATGATGACTATGGGATTAGAATAGAAGGAAGTCTGTCGCCATTAAATACAATGCGACTGGATAAAGAGTATGATGGGAAAATTGAAGATGTCCAGGTAGAACGTATTTTTCTCTCGGAAGATAAACGGATCGGGATCGGTACATTTAGCCCTTCTGATCCCAAATCACAGGATATTGCAGATCTTACAGGGAGCATTGATTTCTCTACAATTGCAGAATATGGGTCTGAGTCAGATCCACGTGCATACCGGTTTGATGGTGAATTAAATAAGGCAAACCGAGGAATGATGGAGTTTCAAGAGATGCTTAAATGTGATGAGAAATTCCTTTGGCATCTGCTTTCCCTAACACAAGAGGGTAATTTTAAAGCTGGACGATTTGCGCTCATAAGTGCAGACGAACTAATTGTCGCCCATACAAATGAGTCAGAGTATCGCTCCTTTATTTCCAATAAGAAGAATGAAGCACTTCATTCCAGAATTATTGTTATGCCAATTCCTTATAACCTTCGAGTAAGTCAGGAAGAACGTATTTACGAAAAAATGATTAATGAGAGTGATATGAAGCATGTTCATATTGCCCCGCATGCCCTAAGAGTTGCAGCGATATTTTCTATATTGACAAGATTAGAAGATTCTAAGAAACAAAGTGTTGATATCGTGAAGAAAATGCGTCTATACGATGGAGAAAATGTGGAAGGGTTTAGTCAGATAGACGTAGAAGAATTAAAAAAGGAATATCCTGTAGAAGGCATGAATGGAATTGATCCACGTTATGTTATTAACCGTATATCCTCTGCCATTATTAGAAAAGAAGTGCCTTCTATTAATGCGTTAGATGTTTTGCGCGCGTTAAAAGATGGACTTGATCAACATGCATCGATTTCAGATGAGGCAAAAGAAGATTACATGAATTATATATCGGTGGCACGGAAAGAATACGATGAGATTGCTAAAAAAGAAGTACAAAAAGCGTTTGTCTATTCGTATGAAGAATCTGCAAAAACATTGATGGATAACTACTTGGATAATGTGGAGGCATTTTGTAATAAGAATAAGCTACGCGACCAGTTGACTGGGGAAGAAATGAGTCCGGATGAAAAGCTAATGCGTTCGATTGAGGAGCAGATTGGTATTTCGGAAAATGCGAAAAAGGCTTTCAGGGAAGAGATTTTGATTCGAATTTCTGCATATGCTAGAAAAGGAAAACGATTCGACTACAATTCTCATGATCGTTTGCGTGAAGCGATCCAAAAGAAATTATTTGCTGATCTGAAGGACATTGTTAAAATTACGACCTCATCAAAAACGCCAGATGAGTCTCAATTGAAAAAGGTTAATGAGGTCATTTCGCGCCTGATTGACGAACATGGCTACAACTCTGTATCTGCCAATGAGCTACTGCGGTATGTGGGAAGCTTGTTGAATCGTTAAGAAAAGCGACAGGCAGGATATTTAAAAAATATAAAAGTTTCCTTTTGAATTTATTTTCAGAAGGAAGCTTTTTTCGTTTGATGTAGTTAGGAAAGCTTCTCTATAAAGTAGGCTGACGTTTTGGGAGGATTTGATTCTCGTAGGTAGTCACTATATATTCTTACCTTTTGGTTAATTTTAAGATCGTGAAACAAGGGTTTGGCTCCAATCTCAGGATGTTTCTCTACGTGAATACTATCTGTGTGCCCTTTGAAAAGGTTTGTGAGTTTGTCCGAAGCACTTATTGGTTGTTTGGCGATTCGAATTCCATTCCAGGATTTTGAAACGACATAGCCTTCTTGGATCATGTGCTGTTCAGGAATAAGTGCTGGGCTGGCAATTGCTATTTTCGATAAAAATACATGGGTAGAAAAATAGGCAACAAAAGCAATGAAACAAGTTATGAGGATCCGCTTATAAGAAGGCAGTAAGATGTTCAAGCTTAGCACTCCTTTCGAAAGTTCAGGATATGGAGAACTGGGTTTATAAGTATATAATACCTTAGTTTGATTTGTTTTTAAATATTCAAAAATATATTGTGTTGGAAGAGAGGTGCTCGTTAATCGATTGTGATTGCTGTTCAATCAACCAGTATAGCGTCTCAATCAACCAAGAGAGCGGTCCAATCGACCAGTATAGCGGTTTAATCAACCAAGAAAGCAGTCCAATCAACCAAGAGAGCGGCCCAATCAACCAGTATAGCGGTTTAATCAACCAAGAAAGCACCCCAATACAATTAATGCGTCCAAAAAGTTTAAAAAATGCAATAATTAAGTTGTCTTTGCATAGTATAGAGAAAGCCATTATTGCTTTGATAAGTTAGTAGGAGGAGAGGTTATGCAGGAGAAAAAGGAAACCTTTGTTGTCTCCCAGGAAAACTGGTCCCTCCATCGCAAAGGCTATCAAGATCAAAAACGACATATTGATAAAGTAAAAGATGCGATAAAAAACAACCTCCCTGATTTAGTAAGTGAGGAAAGTATCATTATGTCGAATGGCCGCGATGTTATTAAAATACCAATACGTTCATTGGATGAGTATAAGATCAGATATAATTACGACAAGTCAAAACATGTTGGGCAAGGGAATGGAGACAGTAAGGTTGGAGATGTCGTCGCCCGGGAGCCAAATAAAAAGGGTAAAGATGGTGCTGGTCAGGGTAAAAAGGCTGGAGATAAGCCAGGAACAGATTATTATGAAGCAGAAGTTTCCCTGGCAGAATTAGAAGAAGCATTATTTGCGGAATTGGAGCTACCAGACTTAGAACAAAAGGATCAGGACAACATCATTACTGAGAAAATTGAGTTTAATGATATCCGGAAAAAAGGATTGATGGGGAATATTGATAAGAAGCGGACGATTCTTACTTCCATAAAGCGTAATGCTACAGAAGGAAGACCTGGCATTATGCCAATATATAATGATGATTTGCGTTTTAAAACGTGGAATGAGGTGACGAAGCCAGAGTCCAAAGCAGTCGTACTGGCAATGATGGATACAAGTGCTTCCATGGGAACATTTGAAAAGTATGTAGCACGTAGTTTTTTCTTCTGGATGACCCGTTTTCTTCGTTCGAAGTATGAAACAGTAGAGATAGAATTTATCGCTCACCACACTGAAGCAAAAGTAGTCTCAGAAGAGGATTTCTTTTCTAAAGGGGAAAGTGGCGGTACGATCTGTTCCTCTGCTTATTACAAGGCTTTAGAGCTAATCCAAGACACGTACAGACCATCCAGCTATAATATTTATCCTTTTCATTTTTCTGATGGGGAAAACATTACGTCTGATAATCCTACCTGTATTCGGTTGGTAAATGAAATTATGGATCTGTCGCAGATGTTCGGATATGGTGAAGTGAATAGCTATAATCGCCCGTCCACCTTAATGCGAGCATACAGCACGATATCGAATGAAAAGTTCCGACATTATGTGTTAAAAGAAAAAAAGGATGTCTACCACGCAATGAAGCAATTTTTTACTAATAAACCTGTATTAATATAAGCAACGTACTGCCGCCAGCATAGAAAAAGCTGACGGCAGTTTCTATTCGATTACTTCAATAGTATAAATACCTCTGTCCGTTGTTAAAGAAAAGCGGGATCCATCAAATTGGTACAGCGAAGAATCCTCAAGCGGAATTTCGTAAACAGAAGAAGGGAGCTGCTCCATATTCTGTGCACTGTTTTCCACTTGCCCTGTCCCATTCAGTTGTAGGGAATGAAGGGGGGTATACTCATCCAGACGGTGGGGATTTGATTCATAGGTGACAGCCTGGAGGTCGATAATCAATTCATCACAGTCATCAATTTCCTGTTTGACTACCCGTACTTTTTTCCCGTTCCATTTCGATAAAAGCTTATTAAATTTTTCGATCGTTAAGTATTGGTCCATTGTCATCCCTCCATTACTTTATTTTCCCCCTTTTGAATAGAAACATACCTCGAATTATAAGCGAAACAACCTAGCTGGCAATTCGTAATTAGACGAAAAAGGAAGTGCGCACGTTAAAAAAGGCTCCGGTTTTTAGCCAGAGCCTTGTTCATATATCTAATGCGTTTACGTTGTACGTAGTCGTTTAAAAACAAGTCCATGCCTTGGACTGAATAAAAAGGCAAGGATAAATAATATGCCCGTAGAACTAGCCATCGATCCAGCTATTGAGACATTAAAATATACGGCGCTGCCATAGCCAATTAAGGCAGATAAAATGCCGATCGCTCCACTCATCCACAACATCGTGAAAAATTTGTCTGTTAAAAGATAGGCAGTCGATCCAGGGACGATAAGCATCGCTACTACGAGAATAGCACCTACGCTGTCAAAGGATGCAACGGTTGATAGGGATACCATAATCATTAGCAAATAATGAATAAACACAACTGGAACGCCAATCAGTAGTGCATATTGCGGATCAAAGGTAGATAGTTTGATTTCTTTGTAAAAGATTGCGATTAAAAGTAAGTTAACGAACAGTACCCCTCCAAGCATCCAAACAGCTACAGGGCCCAAGGAAACTCCCCCAATTTGGAGCGTGTTCCATGGCACAAAGGCAATTTCCCCCATCAAGGCATGTTGTACATCCAAATGGACTTGATCACCAATAAAGGCAATGAGTACTACCCCAAGCGCGAAAAGGGAGGTGAAGACGACACCAATTGCCGCGTCTGACTGCACGCCAGAACGATGTAATGTCTCTACAAAGAAGGCGGTAAGCAGGCCAACAATTGCTGCGCCAATTAACATCGGAACACCATTAAGAGACTGGGTTACAAAGAAGGCGCCGACTATGCCTAGTAGTACTGTGTGGCTGATCGCATCAGCAATCATGGACATCTTACGCAAAATGAGAAGCGAGCCCGTGATACCACATGTAAGCCCTACTAAACAACCAGTTATTACAATCCATAATGTATAGGTCATGCCTGTCTAACCCTCCTTATGACGAGCCCTTTTTTCTTACCAAACAACAAGGATATAAAAAAGATGAAGGAAGCACTGAGTACGATTACCGGACCAGTAGGCAAGCCAACTATCGTGGTACTGATAATAGCCCCGAGCACTCCTGATATTGCACCGAATATTCCAGCTAGAATCGCCATCATGCCCAGTTTCTCTGTCCAATATCTTGCAGCAAGAGGGGGAGTAATTAATAAAGCGGCAATTAAAATGACCCCCACCATTTGGATTCCGATTACAACGATGGCAACAACAAGGAACAACATGAAGCCATTTAGAAAGCTAACAGGTAGACCAATACCTTTCGCAAACTGTGGATCAAACAAGGTTAGCTTAAATTCTTTAAAGAAGAGCATAGAAATTAACACTAAAAGGAATGCTCCCCCTGTGATAAGCTGAACATCACTTTTTACTAGTGATGCTGCCTTCCCAAAAATAAAGGTGTCTAGACCCGCTTGGCTACCGGTGGAATTTTGCTGGATATAAGTTAGCAAGACAATACCAAATCCAAAAAATACGGAGATAATAATCCCAATTGCAGCATCTGTCTTTATTCGCGATTTGTTAATAATAAACTGAATAGCTTGGGTTGCTAGGAAGCTCGTAATGGCTGCTCCAATTAAAAGAATAGGTATACTTTTCACTTCAAAGATTAGAAACATAATACAGACTCCAGGCAGTGCGGCATGTGCCATTGCATCACTAATTAGGCTTTGTTTTTTTAACAATACAAAGCTACCAATAACGCCGCTGGCAAATCCTAAGAGCAGACTCCCTACTAACACCCATTGGAAATTAGCATTACTCAGACTCGAAAGCAAGGTGTCCATGTGCATGATGCTCCTTTTCTGTGCTCGGCGTTTTTTGTAAAAAGGCAATTTTACCACCGTAGGTTTTTTCCAAGTTTTCCAGTGTGAAAACCTTTGGAGTTTCCCCAAAGTCTACTAGCTGTTTGTTCAGAAGCATGACATGATCGAAATAATCTTCTACTGTTTGCAGATCATGGTGGACCACGATAACCGTCTTACCTTCCTGCTTCCAATTTTTCATCAACTGAATAATAGCCCGCTCCGTCGCGGCATCAACTCCGGAAAATGGTTCATCCATAAAGTAAACCAGGCAATCTTGGGCTAGTGCCCTTGCTAAAAAGACACGTTGCTGCTGGCCACCAGACAGCTGACTAATCTGCCGGTCAGTGTAATCCTGCATGCCCACTTTTTGTAAACAAGCTTTAGCCCAGGCGATCTCTTCTTTTCCTGCTCGTTTAAACATGCCGATATGGCGGTACCTTCCCATCAGTACGACATCAAGCGCGTTGGTTGGAAAGTCCCAGTCGACTTCACTGCGCTGTGGAACGTAACCGATCAGTTTCTTTTGTTGCGCGTATGGTTTCCCATATACTTTTACTTCTCCAGTAATAGATGGGATTAGCCGCAATATGGACTTTATTAAAGTGGATTTTCCTGCGCCGTTAGGCCCGATGATCCCTGTAATTGAACCATTCGGAATGGAAAAAGATACGTCTTCCAAAACAGGTTTTTTATCATAAGATACAGTTAGATCTGAGACATGAAGTGCATGCATTGGTTCTCTCCTCCTTTTTAAGTATTACTTATTTTAAAGAATCTACGATGGTGTCGACATTATGTCTGAACATTCCAATATAGGTTCCTTCCTCTGTACCTTCTTCACCCATGGCATCGGAATATAGCTCGCCACCAATGGAAACATCGTGACCTGCTTCCTTTGCACCTTCTACAACAGCATTAATTGATCGTTCAGAGACACTGCTTTCAACAAATACCCCTTTAATATTCCGTTCTACGAGGACATCGATAATGCGTTGAATATCGTTTACACCATAATCAGATTCAGTACTCAATCCTTGTAGTCCGATAACCTCAAAGCCATACGCTTCTCCGAAATAATTGAACGCGTCATGAGCAGTAACTAGTACGCGGCTCTCCTCTGGTATTTCGGTAAACCGTTCCTTTGCATAGGTTTCTAGTTCTTGCAATTCGGTTAAATACGCTGATGTATTTTCTTTATACACCGACTCGTTGTCTGGATCTAAATCAATTAACCCATCGCGTACAGCTTCTGTTGCTTGTTTCCATAGAGCAATATCAAACCAGACATGTGGGTCGGTAATATCCGGACTGGCTGGGTCTGCCAATAGCTCCTCTTTCGGAATACTTTCAGCAACCGTAATCGTTGGCTTTTCTCCCTGCATATTTTGAAAAATCTCATCCATTTGTCCCTCTAAGTGGAGGCCGTTGTAGAAAATGATATCCGCCTCGTGAAGCTTTTGGATATCTCCTTGAACTGCATTGTATAAATGTGGATCAACCCCAGGCCCCATTAAACTTTCAACTTCTACTGCCTCTCCACCTACTTGCTTTGCTATGTCCCCGATTTGAGCAATCGTTGTTACTACTTTGACTGGTTCCTTGCTAGAGCCTCCATTACTTTCTGTTTTGGTGGAGCATCCAACCAATCCAAATAATAAGCACACAAAACCAATTAAAAATAATTTTTTCATTTTCATCTTCCCCTCTCCCTAATTGTTTCCCTTATGCAAAACTCGGGCAAAAAAATATAATGGCATTTTATGCTGTGTTAGTAAGTGTTGTAATTACGATAAATATTTATACGATAGATAAAAAGTTTACCTAAGGCAAATTATATTCGGTAAACTAAAAAAATGCAACGATTTTACAATAAAAAAATAAAACGCCCCCTAATGAAAGGGAGCGTGTATTCTAAGCGGAATTTAGAACTGTAGATGATGTTGTGTATTCACCATTAAATGAGTAGAAATTAAAATGAAGAAGACGTGTCATCTGACACGTCCTCGTTAAACTTTATTGAAGTGCTTTATTTAATGTTTCTAGATTTCTTTCCATTAAACTGAAATAGTCTTCGTCGTTTTCCGCATCTTCTTCAGTTAGAACGGAAAGATTATGCAGTTGCAATGGTTCTGCACCAATTTCATTACGAATTACTTCTGCTACTTTTGTCGTTACATTTTGCTCAAATATGACGTATTTTAAGTCTTTTTCCTTTGCAACACTAATAACTTCTGTAAGTTCCTTCTGAGAAGGCTCTTCACTAGAAGATAGTCCTGCAATCGGGATTTGTACAACACCATAGTTGTCTTCCCAATAGCCGTAAGCAGCATGTGAAACAATCATCTCAGGGTTTTCCTTCGAATCTATTAAATTATGAAAATCTGTATCTAGGTTCTCTAAGTCTGCTTTCAATGTTTCAAAGTTTGCTTCAAACGTTTCTTCTTCTTCAGGCTTTAATTCTACTAACTGGTCTTTAATATTTTCCGCAAGCGCAATAGCACGAATTGGATCTAACCATACGTGTGGATCCATGTCCCCGTGATTATGGTCATGTGTAGCATCTTCATCTTCGTGATCGTGCTCTTCTGTGGTAGCATCTTCACTTTCATGATCGTGCTCTTCCGTGGTAGCATCTTCACTTTCGTGATCGTGCTCATGAGTGCTTTCTTCATCGCCTTCATGGTCATGCTCATGGCTGTGTTCCACTGTCTCAATTCCCTCTGCAGCTTCTATTAGGGCAACGTCTTCGCTTTCAAGTGCGGAAGACATGCTTTCTGCATAGGATTCCATACCCATTCCGTTATAAATGAAGGCATCAGCACCGGCGATATCCACCATTTGTTTTGATGTTGGTTCAAACGTATGAGCATCTGCGCCAAGTGGCATAATGCTTTCCACTTCAACAAACTCACCACCAATTTTCTTAGTGAAATCTTCAAGTGGATATAAGGTGGTATAAATCTTAAGCGGGTTATCTGATTCGTCATTGTTTTCAGCGGCCATATTTTCTGACTCGCTATTACATGCAGCTATGAATAACAGTGAAAATAATAGTCCAGTTAGAACTATGTAATTTCTTTTTTTCATTTGTTTGCTCTCCCTTACGTTTATATCGTTTTAATCTTTACATATCATAACGTAATGGTTACGGTTTGTAAATAGTAATTGTTTCGATTTGTGAGAGTTTCTTTGTAAATGTCTGGATGTTAGAAAGTTGTTCATCATTAATAGCCCTTCTCATACACTATATAAAGCATGATAGGAGGGATATTCGTTGACCGACACGAGAGGACTTACCCGTGCAATTGAAGAAATTACCGAAATTGCAACCGGATTTGGTTTGGATTTTTATACGATGCGTTATGAGATTTGTCCTGCTGATATCATCTATACATTTGGTGCCTATGGGATGCCAACCCGCTTTTCCCATTGGAGCTTTGGAAAACAATTTCATAAAATGAAGCTGCAATATGATCTTGGCTTAAGCCAAATATATGAGTTAGTCATTAATTCAAACCCTTGTTATGCTTTCTTGCTTGATACAAACAGTCTCATACAAAACAAATTAATCATCGCACATGTTCTTGCACACTGTGATTTCTTTAAAAATAACGTTCGTTTTTCCAATACACGGCGTGATATGGTGGAAAGCATGACAGCTACGGCGGAAAGAATTGCAAACTATGAAATGGTTCATGGCAAGGAAGAGGTGGAGCAGTTTTTAAACGCAATTCTTGCTATTCAGGAACATATTGATCCATCCATTGTTCGACCAAAACTCCCTGCTTATAATTTGGAGGAGGAAGAAGAAGAACCATACAAAGCAAAAACGGCTTATGATGACCTTTGGGATTTGGATAAAACAACAGACAAAGGAAAACGGTTTGTGAAAAAGCGGAAAAAGTTCCCGCCACATCCAGAAAAAGATTTACTATTATTTATTGAAGAGTACAGCACGGAGCTAGAGGATTGGCAACGCGATATTTTAACTATGATGCGTGAGGAAATGCTTTATTTTTGGCCACAGCTGGAAACAAAGATCATGAACGAAGGCTGGGCTTCGTACTGGCACCAGCGTATTCTGCGTGAGATGGATCTTAGCACAGAGGATACAATTGAGTTTGCATCATTAAATGCAGGTGTGGTGCAACCATCCAAGCAAGGCATTAATCCTTATTACCTTGGATTGAAAATCTTTGAAGATATAGAAGAACGCTATAACAATCCAACAAAGGAAATGAGAGACCTCGGCATAGAGCCTGGATCGGGTAGAGAGAAAATGTTTGAGGTAAGGGAAATAGAAGCTGATATTTCGTTTATTCGCAACTATTTAACAAAAGAGCTTGTACAGCGGGAGGATCTTTATCTCTTTGAAAAGAAGGGCAGAGACTATACGATAACCGATAAAAAATATGAAGAAGTGCGAGATCAACTTGTGTCCATGAGGGTAAACGGAGGATTTCCTTACATCACAGTAGAGAATGGAGATTACTTGCGAAATGGCGAGTTATATTTAAAACACAGCTATGAAGGTATGGAGCTCGATATTGGCTACCTAGAAAATGTTTTGCCCTACATTTATCAGCTATGGGGGAAGACCGTTTATATGGAAACCTCTGTAGAAGAAAAGCCAGTCGTCTATTCCTATGATGGGAAAAAGGTATACCAACGAAACTTGTAAATATGCCTGTGTCTTATGGTGTTAAAATACCTAAATTAATGCACTTTAAAAGAGGGGCAGCATTTTCTTAGCTGCTCCTCCTTATTTTTTATTCCTAGCAAGCTGTTCCTTATTCTTTGTACCTGGTGGTTGTTCAAGCCAGTGGTTCTCAATCATAAGGTCAGCGCCACTTTTCGCTAGTTTCGCTACTTCAAGCGAGAGGCGTTCATAATTAACGGCCAAATCTAATCTTTGGCTGGCCGCAGCACCAGTGGCGTAATTTCCAATCCCAGCAGAAATTAACAGGGACATATGAAACATGATCATTTTGTCAGAAAATGTTTCCGTCGTCGAGGAGCTTACAGCTACATCTGGAAGTTGTGGTGTTGCAATGTTATTGTCACTTAAGAGGGAATTAAATATTTTGCTGTGCTTTTTAGAAATTTCCTTTGATCTTAAAAGGAAATCCTGTACCTTTTTGTTAGGGGAAGTTTGAGCAAAAGCAAGACATAGTTTCATGCCAACATAGTTGGACAGGGCATTCATGTATAAATGAGAGATCTCGATAGCGTTCAACGGGCGTTTATCACTAAATGGATTAAGCCCACTATAATATTCTTTGCTGTTAATGTAATCCGCTTTTTTAGGTATTTCAATATAAGGAATGCGTGGATTAACCCCTTTATGTGTCGCAATTTCTACTGTTTGATTATATAAGGAAGCTGTTTGGTTTAGGCAAGTCGTGAAGTAATCCCTGATGGAAGGCTTTGTACTCATGGATAGTAAACCACTGTAAGAAAGCATGCCAACCTTTGCCATATGGGATACGTAGGTAAGACAGAATGTATCGGAAAACAGCCATGGGGCATCTAAATGAACATCCTTACTCGTAAATCCGTTCGGAATCGCATATTCTTCTGCTTCAAAAATAGCTGTTAGCTGTTTAAGATGCCCCTCTGAAATATCCAAGGCGTGCTGAATTGCGGGGCTAATATCAGGATCTTGAGTATGTTGAATCATAAACTGGAGGATACGGACAGACATGCTGTCATTTACATAAGCAGTCCAAAGGGAGGCGATTTCTCCTGAGTCTAAGTGAATCTTTTTTTCTTCGTTCAAATTCCTTCACTCCTGGCTAGTTTAGTTAATTTCTAGCTTCTCTCAAATTCCATTTATTATGTGAACGTTGTTTCTAAAATAGGTGGCATTGAATCATTTAGAAAATTTTAATATTTCCGCTAAAGTTCTGAAAATGTATGGACATATTTATTTTGCGTGGTAAACTTTAAGTAAGTATATAAAGTGAAACTTCAATCAGTGGAGGTTTTCATTCTTTCCCCACTGGTTGTTAGTTGAACGAATCGGCGTGTTAGCGTCCGTTTACTCCCACTAAAAACTAACGTTTTCACCTCATGTTTTGAAGTGGAAGTCTTACGGACGGTTGCACACCTGGATAAAAGGGGCCCGTAATATGAAACTTTGGCTAAGAAAGGCGGCAGTCGTCCTCATTACCATAATGACGCTGGGAATGTATGTCCCGCCAGCTTTTTTAAATGCTGATGAGAGTAAAGACGATATCTCTGCCAAAACCGATATAAAAGAAGATATTTCCACTACTGTTGAAGAAGATAGTCCATTAGAAGGGGAAAGCCAAGAAGATGAAAGCGTCTCTTTTGTCCAGTCAATGACTTCAGAGGCAAGGGTACAAACGATGAAAAAACTTGGCCCGAAAATTTCGTCTCAAATTGATCCTGTCTTCTTAGATACCATTTTATTTGGTGTGGAAGAAGCAGTAACCAAAACATTGGCTACAGTTGATGAGTCGGATTACCCTTTTATTGGGATCACAGATCAACCGACAGATGGATGGGGAGAAAAGATATTTAATCTCTATGATGTTCGGACAGATAAAGCCCTCGCGAAGTTCCATGTACGCCGGGATAACCGTCCAATGGAAGGTTATTGGTTTAATTTTCATTACCATGTAAGTAATGATCGCTTCGAAACACACCGGGAGATTGGTGAAATATTTTGGAATAAAAACGTTCCTCCGAAATGGATGGCATAGTTGATAATGAAAGGAGCTGGATTATACATCCAGCTCCTTTAATATGTCTCCAATATTGCGATTATGGATAACAAGATCCGCATAGTAATCCAAGTCAGTTTCCTCGCGGTTAATAATGACAAGTTTTGCTCCACTATCTTTTGCAATTAAAGGAAATTGGTTTGCAGGAGTCACACTTAGAGAGGAACCAAGTACTACAAACAGGTCACAGGCCTGTGCTTCTGTAAAAGCCTGTTGGAAAGCGCTTTGTGGCAATGCCTCTCCGAATAGAACAATAGAGGGGCGGAGAATACCACCACAATCACAGTGGTATTCTTTATCAAGATACGCTTCACTGCTATACTTCTTGTTACAGGACTGGCAATGCAGTGTTTGCAATGTACCGTGTAACTCCGCTACCTTTTGGGAACCTGCTTTTTGATGGAACCCATCGACATTTTGGGTAATAATCGATTTTAATTTCCCTTGTTTCTCCCAGTCCGCTAAAATGTAGTGACCTTTATGGGGCTCATAGGTTTTCACTCCGAGCACCCGTTGGCGATAGAATTCTGTAAAGGCATGCACATTTTTATTTAAAGCATCAGTACTTGCAATCTCACTTGGGTCCAGGTTATTCCATAACCCTTGCTTTGCAGAACGAAAATCAGGCAATCCGCTTTCGGTTGACATACCAGCCCCTGTAAATACCACAGTATACGTTGCATCACGAAGCCATTGCTCTAGCATCCTTCCACCATCCCATCTAACTTTTCGTGTCCAAATTAACAAAATAAAGATAATGACTACGTGTTGCTCTACTAATAATGCGTGTTCAAAAAAGAGGATAAAAAGGACCGAGAAGTTCGAGGCGGTGTAGCTTTGAGTACCGGGCTTTCACAGGATGTGGTGACTTCTGTGTTGTCCACAGGACGTGGACGATTTTAACAGAAGTTCATTACCTCCTTTAATACGTGAGGAACGGAAAAGCAAGCCAACAAAGAAATTCGATGTGTCTTTTTTACCGGATTTTTGAGCAGCCTCTACTAGTGTATCAAATTTCTAACTACTGTCCCATCATCCATGTCCTTGCATATTCTATATGGAAAGAACCCAGAAAGGATGACAGGTATGGGGCTATATATGGATCGAAACAAGCATCGAAACTTGTTTAAAAACAAGGAACCATTAAAAGAGCCGAACCAAGGGATCTATATAAAAAATAATGTCGCTGAAATGATAATGGAACAAAAGAAAGTAAACGAGTCGCTTCACCAGACGCAAGTAAAAATGAAGCAGCATTTTTATAGACAAGAAGGAAAGAATGCTGGGCAATGGCGGGAAATGCTAACGGAGTTAAACGCATTGCAACAAAATAATTTAATGCAAGACAGACGTGATGCTGAAATGATTCGCCTTTTGGAACAAATGGAGGCAAAGCATACAAGAATGGAAAAGCTACTAGAAGAAACACAAAGAATGAATAAGGAGCTTTCCGGAAAAGTGAACCATCTACAATTGGCGCAGTCAGATATGACGGATCATATAACGTCTCGGGAACAAGAGGATAAGGATCTACGGGCTAGTTTGCAGGAACAATCTGATTGGCAGGAAAAAATCGAAACAAAGCTAACGAATCAGGAGGAGCATCAGAAAGCTGTCATGGCAAGTCTGGAAAACCAAGAAGCCCTAACGGAAAAATTGGCGAGGCAGCTTGACCATGTTCGTTCTACCTTGTTCGAACGTACTAGTCATTTGGCAGAAAAGATTGAAGAGAATTATCGTCTAACCACCACATATATTACAAACCTCTTCACCGGATCAGAAAATCAGATAGCACACTTTAAAATGGATCGAAGGCAAAATAAAAAGTAGGGAAATTCCCCGTCGATGTGCAGTACATGGACGGGGCGGTTTCCCTACTAATGTTTTTCTGGAACGGTTTCCGTTAGTCTGCTGATTTCTACCATCTGTTCATGGTCCATCTCATCAAGGGGAAAGACAGTAGCGGTGCCGTTATCTTCTGCAACTGACTGGATATAAACCGGTATCCCAGCGTAATCAACTTGAATTAAATTCGGAGCTTCTAGGATTTCCCTTACGCGTTGTTTTTCCATAGGTGGCTCCTTAATGCCGCTTGTTTGGAAGCTTTTTGGCCGGGTCATTAAACCCTTGGCGCTTTTTATTTTGTATATCCTTTTGCTTTGTTTCATTAAACTTTTTAACGAATTCATTTGTACTCTCCATTTAATCCCCTCCTGAAGAAAATGTCCCCTTTATTAATTTAACCAGTGGTGACTAAATCATGTGAGGATTTTCGTTTTCCTTTTCAAGTGGAGGGTAATACTTTATTATATGGATAATATGAAGAAGTGCATTCATCCAAGGAGGAATTTACCAAGTGATTATCGCTATAATCATTTTAATACTTACATCTTTTTTCTTTTCCGGTAGTGAAACAGCCTTAACTGCAACGAATAAAATGAGATTACAGTCTAAGGAAGATAAAAAATCCAAAAAATTACTCGATATCGTTTCAAAGCCTGAGCAATTTATAACCGCTATTCTAATTGGAAATAATATTTCAAATATACTGCTGCCAACCTTGGTTACCATGGTTGCGCTAGAGTATGGATTTAGCGTTGGCTTGGCTTCTGCTATCCTAACAGTCGTAATTATTATCTTTGCAGAAGTTATTCCTAAATCGGTTGCGGCAACGTTTCCTGATCGCATTTCCTACCTCGTCTATCCAGTTATTCGGTTTGTTATCTTGATTTTTAAACCGTTAACATTCCTATTAAATTCGATTACTGGCTTTATTATAAGGATTCTATCTAAAGGACAGGATAAAGAGGCGTCTGTATCGAAGGAAGAAATACGAGCAATGGTGGATATTGCCCGTACAGAAGGGATCTTTAAGCAGGATGAATCTCATCGAATTAAAGGGGTTCTAGAGTTCAATAATTTAAATGTAAAGGATGCGTTAAAAACCCCTAGAGTCGATATTGTTGGCTTGCCAAATGATGCTACCTTTGAAGAAGCGCGGGATGTGGCGATCCAGAACCCTTTCACACGATATCCTATTTATGAAGAAGATGTGGATAATATTATAGGGGTGTTTCACTCGAAGTATTTATTGTCCTGGTCGATAGACCCTGACCAAACACTGGAATCCTTTAGTGATATGGACCCACTCATCGTGTTTGAATTCCATTCAATTGAATATGTTTTCCGCAAAATGATTCAAGAGAAAAAGCATATGGCTGTGGTGTTAGATGAGTATGGGGGGACAGAAGGGATTATCACGCATGAGGATATCATCGAAGTGTTAATTGGGCTTGAAATTGAAGATGAGACAGATGTCGTGAGTGAAGCCCTGGTGGAAAAAGTATCAGATAAGGAAATCGTGTGTCATGGAAAAATACCGCTCCACCGTTTAAATACTATTTTTCATACGAATATTCCTGAAGAGGAAGATGTGCTTGCTGGCTATTTAATTAAGGAGTTTAATTATTTTCCTGAAGAAGGGGAAACGCTTACAGCTGCTGGATTAACCTTTACCATTTTGCGGACAGATGACCGAACCTTAAAACGTGTCCAAATTTTGAAGGAACCCGAAAAGGGAATTAGATAAGCAACAGGCATGCTGCTATGTAGTAGCATGTTTTTTGTATTGCATATATAAGCATATAGTTATATACTTATGCAAAAGAGGTGGTAGAGAATGGTGGGAAGCGTAGAGATGGAGCAAGCCGCAGTGATCTTTAAACTGCTCGGGGATAGAACCCGACTTACGATGTTAAAGCTGTTGGATGAACATACCTGCTGTGTGTGTGAGTTTGTGGAAATCTTTCAAGTGAGTCAACCATCAATTAGCCAGCATTTACGGAAGATTCGAGACGTTGGTCTTGTGAAGGAAGAACGAAAAGGACAATGGATTTTCTATTCGTTGAATAAATCGAATGCGTATTATACTTTTCTTGCGCCATTATTGGAACAGCTTCCTGATCAAAGTTATCGTTTAAAGGAGCTTGAGGAGAACGGAACAAGAATAAATTGTTGTTAGGGGGAAATATATTGTTATCTGTCATCTTAGCGTTACTCATTTTCCTGGTAACCTTAATCTTTGTCATTTGGCAACCAAAAGGATTATCCATTGGCTGGTCAGCTTGTTCCGGTGCGGTACTTGCTTTATTGGTGGGGGTTGTGGACTTCCATGATGTAGCCGAAGTAACCGGTATTGTATGGAATGCTACACTTGCCTTCGTAGCCATTATCCTTATATCATTGGTGCTTGATGAAATCGGGTTTTTTGAATGGGCAGCACTACATATGGCCAAGGCGGCAAAGGGTAATGGGGTAAGAATGTTTATCTATGTTAGTATTCTTGGAGCAATCGTTGCGGCCTTGTTCGCAAATGATGGCGCAGCATTAATCCTCACGCCTATTGTGCTTGCTATGGTGCGAAATTTAAAGTTTAAAGAAAAAATGATTTTTCCTTTTATTATGGCAAGCGGGTTTATTGCAGATACGACCTCTTTGCCCCTAGTGGTAAGTAATTTGGTGAACATTGTGTCAGCGGATTTCTTTAATATTGGATTTGTCGAATATGCTTCTCGAATGATCATACCGAACTTCTTCTCCCTAGGAGCAACCATTCTAGTTCTATTTCTATATTTCAGAAAAAATATTCCTGCAACCTACGATGTCACGCAGTTAATGAAACCGGCAGATGCTATTAAGGATAAGAAAATGTTCCGTCTTTCCTGGTATGTACTTGGAATCTTACTTGTTGGTTATTTTATTAGTGAGTCCATTCAGCTGCCCGTTTCGATTGTAGCTGGTGTGGTAGCCATTTTCTTTTTATTCATGGCTAAGTCAAGCAAGGCTGTTAATACCCTTGCTGTAATTAAAGGAGCACCTTGGGCGATTGTCTTTTTCTCTATTGGAATGTATGTGGTGGTCTTTGGTCTACGAAATGCAGGGCTTACGGACATCTTAGCCGTTGTGATCCAAAAGAGCGCGGAGCAGGGATTATTTTTCGCAACAGTAGCGATGGGGTTCATTGCAGCCATTCTTTCCTCGGTTATGAATAATATGCCGACTGTAATGATCGATGCTATTGCAATTGCGGAAACAGATACAACAGGAGTAATCAGAGAAGCGCTAATTTACGCGAATGTGATTGGATCAGATCTAGGACCTAAAATCACGCCAATTGGTTCGCTTGCGACTTTGCTATGGCTCCATGTTCTCTCACAAAAGGGAATTAAAATATCATGGGGTACATACTTCAAGACAGGGATTATTCTTACGATCCCAATTTTATTTATTACACTTATAGGTTTATATCTAACGTTAACTTTACTATAGGAGGAAAAGCAGATGGCTAAAAAAATTATTTATTTTTTGTGTACTGGGAACTCATGTCGTAGCCAAATGGCAGAAGGCTGGGCAAAAAAATTACTTGGTGATGAATGGGAAGTGAAGAGTGCAGGGATTGAAGCACATGGTTTAAATCCTAAAGCGGTTCAGGCAATGAAGGAGATCGCCATCGACATCTCTGACCAGACCTCTGACATAATTGATCCGGAAATTTTAAACAATGCAGACCTGGCTGTAACGTTATGCGGCGATGCGGCAGATAAATGCCCGGTAACACCACCCCAAGTCCGTAGAGAACACTGGGGATTTGATGATCCAGCAAAAGCAGAAGGAACAGAGGAAGAGAAGTGGCAAGTCTTTCAACGTGTTAGAGATCAAATAGGTGAAAGAATCAAGCAATTTGCCGAGACGGGGAAGTAAAGATTTAAGAGAGACTGGAACAGTTATGGTAAGTGTCTAATTTTCGCTACGGATAAATACTACGCTTTCCGTGGGCACGGCCTCAGCCTCCTCAGAAGCAAAGGACGCTTCTGAGGGGGTCTTCGGACTCGTGCTGTTCCCACTGGAGTCTGCGTATTTTCCTCCGCTATATAGCGTATTTAAACCAATCCCCAACGTGTAGGAAGGGGAATCGTATTCGAAGGCTGTATGGGCGTTCCCAGGTTTGAGTTTCTAACCTCTCTTGTCCCGGTCTTTCTTTTAGTGAGTAATGTTGCTCTATGCCCACCACATGTCGCCCATGGATTCTTTAACCATGACTGGCTTGAGGTTTTCTACTGCTTTCGTGAAGCCTTCGTCTACTGACATGAGGCCATCTTCGTGTTCAATGCTAACTACATAATCATAATTCATTAAACGTAGGGTGCTCACAATATCGGCCCATGTTTTCGTGTCATGACCAAATCCGACACTTCTAAAATACCACGCTCGATCACGCATTTGGGAATAGTCGGTCATATCAGTAAGTCCATTTCGGTTCATGTTGGCCTGGTCAATGATCGTATCCTTCGCATGGAAATGATGAATCGCATTTTCACGGCCAAGAATTTTAATCGATTCAACGGGATCAATGCCTTGCCACCACATATGGCTAGGATCAAGGTTGGCACCAATTGCCGGCCCACACGCTTCCCGAAGTTTCAACATGGTTGCAGGAGTATGTACAGAGAAGCCACCATGTAACTCAAGTCCAATCTTAACCCCATGTTTTTCTGCAAAATCATTTTTTTCCTTCCAGTACGGAATAAGCTTTTCTTCCCATTGCCATTTTAGTACCTCTTGGAAGTCGTGTGGCCATGGTGTCACTGGCCAGTTTGGATAGAGGGCACCTTCATGGTCTCCTGGGCATCCAGAGAAGGTATTTACAACCGGTACACCAAGCTTCTCAGCAAGGATAATCGTTTTTTCCAATATTTCATCTGCGGGTTCTGCAATTTTCTTTTGAGGATGAAGAGGGTTTCCGTGACAGCTTAAGGCACTAATCATTAACCCACGTGATTCCACTTTTTGTTTGAACTCGGATAATTTCTGTTCATCGTTGAGTAGTTCATCAACCTTACAGTGTGCATCACCAGGGTAACCACCTGTTCCTAACTCTACCGCTTCCAATCCTTTGGAAGAAACGTAGTCTAACATGTCATCAAATGACTTATCGGAGAATAATACTGTAAAAACACCTAATTTCATTTGAACAACCTCCTCTATTAGTCTTGTATACTCACTTTGTAATCCTTTACATTACTAAACATATATAATTCAACATGATAAATCAACCATTTTGTATATATATAAAAAATATATTGACAGAAAATTGGGACTGTATTACTATAAAATTGTAAACGATTACAATTGGCGGCATTTGAAAAGAGGGACACCATAATGACGAACATCCACCACGTAGCAAAAGAAGCAGGCGTATCTGTCGCCACAGTATCACGTGTGTTAAACGGGCAAAATAGCGTTACATACAAGACGAAGCTAAAGGTTGAAGAAGCAATCAACAAGTTGAATTATGAACCTAGTGTACTGGGCAGAAATCTACGAAACTCTGAAAGCAGAATACTTTTGATCCTTATCCCACAAATCTCTAATCCTTTTTACACAGAAATAATTAAAGGAATTGAGCAAACTGCAATTAGCCTTCACTATAATATTTTACTTTGCGAGACAGATTCAAATCCACAACGTGAGAACATCTATTTTGAGCTTGTCCGCAACAAGATGGCTGATGGTATTATCTCTATGGACCCTGCGGTAAATCATCTAATTCAAATTGGCCACCGGAACATTGCGATGATCAACTCTGATGAAACCTATCTTTATGCACAGCAGCGGAGACAGGGCTATCAAAATGCGTTGGTGAAGCATGACATTCCAATCCGACCAGAGTATGTCCTACATGCTTCTGAACTGGGATTTGATAATGGCCAGCAGGCAATGAAAAGTATTCTAAAGCTGAAAGATAGGCCAACAGCCGTTTTTGCAGTATCTGATTTGTTGGCTATCGGAGCATTAAAGGAAGTGAATAACCAACAATTACAGGTACCAGAAGATATGGCCATTGTGGGTTTTGATAAAATTGACTTTTCCAATATGACCTATCCAACTTTGACAACCATCTCCCAGCCAATGTATAGGATGGGAAAGATTGCAGCAAGCATGCTCATTGACCGGATAAAAGGAAAACAGGTCGAAAGCATCATATTAGAACATGAACTTGTAATTCGTGGCTCAACAGCAGGATAACTACCTAAGACTAGCGCTCTGTTATTAAACATCTGCTTTAATAGTAGAGCGCTAGCCTTAGAATAAGTAAATGTAAACGTTTACAATGGCTTGGCTAGTATTTTAAAAACACAAAAGGGGTGATTGGTGTGAGAAAGCTGTGGTTGTTTTTGTTGGCATTATTCGTTATAGGTTTAGTTGCTTGTGGAGAGGAGAGCAGTGGGGAAAGTGAAGGTGGAGGAGATAGCGGAGATAGCGATCTAACGATTGGGATATCCCTTCCTTCTGCAACCCATGGTTGGATGGGGGCGTTAATTGATAATGCCGAAAGTCAGGCGAAGGAGATACAAGAGGCAGAAGGTATTAACTATATTATGACGAATGCAGCGGATCCTAACTCTCAGGCAAATGATGTGGATGATCTGATATCACAGGATGTAGATGTAATTGTTATGCTTCCTATTGAATCTGCAGCACTGTCGCCAGTAGGGCAAAAAGTAAAAGATGCTGGTATCCCATTAGTAATCGTCGATCGTGAGCTGGAAAATGATGCAGCTACAGTAGTCGTAAAAGGGGATAACGAAGGAATTGGTGTAAATGCTGGGGAGTACTTCATTGATAAGTTAGGCGGAAAAGGAAAGATAGTCGAAATTACCGGGCCTCCTAGCTCTGTTACAGAGCAACGTGGTGCTGGCTTCAAAGAGGCTATAGAGGGCACAGACGGCATGGAGATCATTGCATCTCAAAGTGGAGACTTTTCAACTGAGACTTCTTTAGAAGTAATGCAAAACATTTTGCAAGCACAACCGGAAATTGATGCCGTGTTTACGCAAGATGATGGAATGGCATTAGGGGTAGTGCAAGCAATTAAAGAAGCCGGACGTGAGGATATTCAATTTGTGACAGGTGCAGGGGGAGCGAAAGAAGTATTCGAAAGTATTAAAGATGATGGCCTTATTTCGGCAACCTTCCTTTATTCACCAACAATGGTTCGAGAAGGTGTGAAAATTGCAGCAGAGCTGGCTAAGGGAGAAGAGCCAGAGGAAACAATGGTTATTATGGAAGCAACAGAAATCATTAAAGACAATGTAGAAGAACAATATGATCCTGACTCTAAATTCTAATTAAATGGTGGGGAAGCACAATGTTACAACATTGTGTTTCCTTTAACTCATTTGGCCCAGGCTGGGTAGATTGGTTTAATCTAAGCTTTTGATCGTCTAGCTTTGAGCACCAAAAACTAGGCTACTTCGTGAATCGCCCTGCAATAAAGAAGACTTGCCGATTGGTGCTAACCAGAGGCTTAGTCGCACTTATACCCGTAGGGTGAAAGTCATCATCGGTTCGATAATTAAGGTAGGTCGACTAATACCGGCCTTTGCGGCCAACGCCGACATACCCCTTTTGCAGGGGCATGATTCCTTTATTTCAGTTGGTTCACTCCAGTTGCTACGTGGGCCTGGAGGACCCAGGTCATGCCGACGTTGACCTAGGAAGGGTCGTGTTTAGTCGGCGTTCTTTAATACGGTGCTCTACGCTTTTGATCGTCTAGCTTCGAGCACCAAAAACTAGGCTACTTCGTGAATCGCCCTACAATAAGTCATCATCGGTTCGCAAGCTCACCGTGATTCCTTTATTTCAGTTGGTTCACTCCAGTTGCTACGTTTTTAACCGGTGCTCTACGCTTTTGTTTAATAAAGGGGGATAGTTATGTCGAATGATTGGATTGTAGAAATGAAGGATATTGAAAAATCGTTTAACAGGATCCCTGTATTGAAAAAGGTCTCGTTACAAGTGAAAAAAGGGGAAATTCATGCACTGCTTGGAGAAAATGGCGCTGGGAAGTCTACCTTAATGAATATACTCGGCGGGGTGCATTTAGCTGATAAAGGATTCATTACAGTGGATGGAGAAAAAGTTGCCATTACGACACCAAAAGTATCTCAGCAACTTGGAATCAGTTTTATTCACCAGGAATTAAATGTCGTTGGCGATTTACGAATCTATGAAAACATGTTCCTAGGTTCAGAGCTACGTAACAAGCTAGGCATTCTAAAAGTAGAGGAGATGTGCCGACAGACCGAGGACATTTTAGCAAATTTGGGCGTAAGGCTTGACCCAAAGGAATACGTTCGTAATTTAGATACGTCCTACAAACAGCTTATTGAAATTGCGCGCGCGCTTTTACACAGATCCCGCATTATTATCATGGACGAACCAACGACAGCCCTTGCAGAGCATGAAGTGGAACGGTTATTCAATTTCATGACAAAACTCCGGGAGACAGGTGTCTCCATTATTTACATTTCCCATAAGTTAAAGGAAATTAAAGCGATCTGTGATAGATATACTGTCCTGCGGGATGGGGAGTGGGTCGCAACGGGGAGCTTAAAGGAAACAGAGTTAGATCAAATTACAAACATGATGGTTGGTAGATCCGTTTCAGAAGAGCGATTTGTGCAGGAGCATTCCTTTGGGGATACAATACTCGAGGTAAAGGATTTAGGCTGCGAAGGTGAATTTCGTGATATTAACTTTGGCGTAAGGAAGGGAGAAATAGTCGGTTTTACGGGTCTTGCGGGCGATGGGAGAACAGAGCTTATTGAAACGTTATTTGGCTATAGAAGAAAATCGACTGGCGAAATAAAGGTGAATGGCAAGCAAGTGAAAATAAATCATCCTAAACATGCTTTAAAAGCGGGGCTTGGCCTTGTGCCGAAAGATCGTAAAGAAAATGCGATTATTAAAGATTTAAATGTTATCCATAATCTAACGCTCTCCTCCATGAGCCACTTTGAACAGGCTGGTTTTATTCAAGAAAAGAGAGAAAAAAGCAGGTTTTCTTATTACCGCGATAAATTAAATATAAAACTTCACGATCCAACTGTTTCGATAGATAAATTAAGTGGGGGAAATCAACAAAAAGTCGTCATTGCGAAGTGGCTGGAAGTAGGACCAGATGTTCTAATCTTTGATAATCCAACACAGGGGATTGATGTTGGTGCGAAAAGAGAGGTCTACCAGCATATTATTGACCTTGCTGCAGAGGGAAAAGCAATTATTATTCTTTCTTCTGAAGCACCAGAAATAATGAAGGTTTGCCATTATATCCACGTCATGTATCAAGGAGAAATTACTGCTAGTATCAATGGTGATAAGGCGACAGAGGATCTGATTATGAGCTATGCAACGGGATCGAAAAGGGAGGGTGGAAAAGGTGGGAAATACAGAAATGCAGCCACAGCAAAACAATAGACAAGAGCGTTCGGTTTGGAAAGATAAGCTATCTTGGCTGTGGTCTGAGTACAGCGTCATTATAGCCTTTTTAATTATTTTTATTGCAGCATCTTTTATGAGTCCAAGGTTTCTCGATATTAACAATCAGATGAACATCCTTATGCAAGTTTCCATTATTGGGATCATTGCACTTGGAATGACGGTTGTCATGCTATCTGGAGGGATCGACCTATCGGTAGGATCTGTGCTTGCGTTGGTCGGTGTCATTGCTGTTATAGCATTAAATGCAACGGGTAGTATTATTGCAGCTGTTTTGACAGCTTTTATTGTCGGTTCCTTTGCAGGGCTTCTTAACGGATTAATGGTCGCAAAGGGAAGGATAGCTTCCTTTATTGCCACTCTTGGTATGATGGCAGCTGCCAGGTCAATTGCCTTGTACATTGCTAATGGGGGAAGTATCTCAGGGGAAGTGTCTGGCTTTAGTGCGATTGCCAATAGTGAATTTCTTATGATTGATTACCCGATTATTATTTTTATTATCATGACAGTGTTTGTCTATTTGCTTATGCATAAAACCAGATTTGGACGATACGTTTATGCAATTGGAAGTAATGAAAAAGCAGCCATGTTATCGGGAATTCGGGTAGATAGAGTGAAAATAGGGGTATATAGTTTAACAGGGCTTTTGGTTAGTGTTGCAGCTACAATTGAAACCTCTCGCCTCAATTCCATTTCCTCCTCAAGTTCGGGAGCGTCCTACGAACTAGATGCCATTGCTGCGGTTATTATTGGTGGAACAAGAATGACTGGTGGAAGAGGGAAGATTATTGGAACATTTTTCGGTGTTCTTATCCTAGGTATCTTAAATAATATGATGAACTTAATGAATGTATCCCCCCACCTGCAAGGCTTTGTTAAAGGCTTGATCATCATCGTAGCGGTAGTATTTCAAAAACGCGAGTAGTAGAGGGGCGATGAAAATGAAAGCAGGAATTATTGGGTGTGGATCGATTGCAAAATTGCGCCACGCACCAGAATATAAAGCAAATAAGCAGATTTCGGAAATCGTGTTTTATGACCGAAATCCCGAGCGATCTGAACGCCTTGCTTCCATGTTTAATGGCTCTGTGGCGAGATCAATTAATGACTTGATAGAAGACCCCACAATTAAGGTGATCAGTGATTGTTCCTCTAATGAAAACCATCATATTTTCTCAACGAAGGCTTTATTATCTGGAAAGCATGTACTTTGTGAAAAACCCATTTCTCTAACTGTAAAGGACGCACAAGAGATCTTGGAAGCAGAGAAGAAATCAGGCAAGGTATTGATGGTGGATCATAATCAACGCTTTACTCGTGCACACCAAAAAGCAAGAGAGATTATTCGAGGTGGGGAGTTAGGTAAGGTTCTAACCTTTAGAACGACCTTTGGCCATAAAGGGCCGGAACACTGGGGAGTGAATAAATCAAATTCTACATGGTTTTTTAAAAAAGAACGTTCCGGATTTGGAGTGGCAGGTGATTTGGGAATTCACAAGCTCGATTTAATTCATTACCTTCTGGAAGACGAGATTACAAAGATTAGTGCTTTTCAAGGAGCGCTTAATAAAGTGGATGAACAGGGTAAGCCAATTGAAGTCTGTGATAATGTCGTGGCCAGTATGCAAACAAAAAACGGTTGTCTCGGCTCGGCATCCTTCTCCTGGTCCTATTATGGAGAGGAAGATAACAGTACTGTTCTTTATTGTGAAGCAGGTATTTTGAAGATTTATCACCACCCCGAATACCAATTAGAAGTGATTAAAAGCACTGGAGAGAAAATTAATTATCAGCTAGAAACAATTCAAACGAATGATAACCAAACCAATACGGGTGTTATTGACGCGTTTATCCGGTGCGTAACAACGGGTGAAAAACCAATTGCTTCTGGCCGGGACGCCCTAGGGTCGTTAAAAGTAGTACTAGGAATGCTTCAAGCAGCAGAAACTGGTCGTGTTATCACGGTAAACCCATCTTAAGAGAAGCGAGTACACATTTCGCACCCTCCGCTTTTCTTTTGCCCTCTGTTCTATGAGATAGTAAGATGTAGGGGAATGGAGGGTTTGTATGAACCTTTTAGCAAAACAGCCTTATTTTAAAATGGAACGGAAGGTAACGAGCATAGAGCAAATTGACATCGAGCATGAGCGTGTCCTAACGTTATTTGATGAGAAGATTACTACGCAAAACAGAGAGTTTTTGATGAAAGATATTTTAGACGTTTCCTACCGTGAAATAGGCAATGACGGTGGTGGTCTTTTATATTTACACACATCACAGGGCGTCTATTCCTATACGGTAAAGGAATCTCCTATGGCATTTGTTGAAGCTTACCGCTTACATTGCCAAGCATAATTGTGTCTAATAAATGACACCAAGTCATAATGTATTGAATTATGATTTGGTGTCATTTATTATGGAGATATATTGAAGTGACACATTGTCACATTTGGAGCGGATTGTATGCCAACCTTAACTTTTTATAATCTTGCTGAAGAAAAGAAACAAAAACTAGTTGCTGCTGCAGAGCAGGAATTTTCCCGAGTACCAGTTTATGAAGCCTCTATTGCGAATATTGTAAAGCAGGCTGGAATACCGCGTGGAAGCTTTTATCAGTACTTTGAGGGGAAAGAGGATGTGTTCTTTTTTCTGTTGAATACACAAGCACAGAAACGCAGACGTACCTTTTTTTCACTTCTAGAGAAGCATGGTGGAGATATATTTCAAACAATGACCGAAATGTATGCCATCCTATTACAAGAAATTCCAGCACAAGAGAATCTCCAATTTCTAAGGCATGCCTTTCTTAATATGACGCATAAAGTGGAACAATCGCTTGCAGAGATGTTCAGTTATGGGGATAGTAACGAAATGATAGATGGCCTTAGACCTTATATTAAAATGTCTGCTTTAAATACGAGATCTGAAGATGAGCTTGTACACGTTATGCAAATTATAATAGCTGTTACAATGCGAAATATCATGGAGAAATTCTCACGAAATCTTTCTGACGAGCAGGCAATAGAGAATTATAAAATAGAACTGTCCCTACTGCAAAAAGGGCTTTGCAAATGACATCGCGAGAGGAAGTTTAAAATGGTCGCTGGAACTGTGAATAATCTTAAAACACTAAAAGTAGAATTAACTAGATTTATGATGTCTTATAAATTTGCTTTACATGAAATGAATACTAAAATTGATATTCTTAAACAAGAGTTTCATTATATCCATGAGTATAATCCAATTGAGCATGTGAATTCTCGGTTGAAAGCACCTGAGAGTATATTGAAGAAAGTTAAAAAGAAAGGGTATGAGTTGTCACTCCCTGCTATTAGAGAGAATGTTCGTGATATCGCGGGCATACGAATAACATGTTCCTTCATATCAGATATCTATGAAATAAGTGACATGCTTCAACGTCAAAAAGATATTACAGTGATTGAATGTAAGGACTATATTAAAAACCCGAAGCCAAATGGGTATCAGAGTCTTCACCTCATTTTGCAGGTTCCCATTTTTATGTCCGATCGTGAAGAACATATGTATGTCGAAATTCAAATTCGAACGATTGCCATGGACTTTTGGGCTAGCCTGGAGCATAAGATCTATTATAAATATAATAAAGAGGTTCCAGCACATCTAACGGAAGAGCTGAAGGAAGCCGCAGACTCTGCGACGAAGCTGGATCGTAAAATGGAAGAGATTCACCGCAAAATGGCCCAGATAAAAGAAGATAATAATGAAGAAAAGGAAAATCCACTGGAGCTCATGCTGCTTAATGAGCGTTTTGCCTTGCCAGAAGATTTCCTAGAAAAAGAATAAATAAATCAAAGAAAAGCATGGCTTCCTGCCATGCTTTTCTTTGATAATTATTGATCGAGTTTTCGTCTTCCCCATAGACCGAATGATCGATTTACATAAATGATGATAGCTCCCGCCACTAACAAGACGAGTGGGATGACCCAAGTAAACCCAAATGCCACCAGCATAGGGGCGAAAGTAACAATCGCAATATCAAAAGGTGCTACGCCGATATACGCTAGGGCATAATCATCGGTCGTTTTACTTTTTAACTCTGGGTCTACAATCCGAAGCAGGGCAAGTCCCATTGCCACCGTACCAGTACTCCAACCCCAACCGAACAAGGATTTTTCCACCCAAAAGTCTTTAAAGATATTAGGCCCAATAAAACGAAACAGAATATAGGCCCAAATCGTTCCAAATAGGAAGAGCAGAGCTAGTGGAAGAGCGTAATCTACCACAACCGTTATATTAATGGAAGCAATCCCGATTGCTACAAGATAATCTGTTGCTGTTCCACCTATACGTTCCATTACCCGTTGATCCACATACTCATCTGCCTTTACTTTGCGGCTTGCGACTTGAAAAAGCAGAGCCAAAATAAAAGCAATACTAAATAATGGAATGGACACTGCAGGAATGGCCTTTTGTAAAATGTCAGATACCCAATAGGAAATCCCGATGACCAGCGCAATAATGGAAATATGCAAAACAAGCGGGTCAATTGAGCTAGGTGATACAGTCTCTTCACCCATTGCAGTGCGCTCTGTTTTTTCCATTAACCCTGTACGCAATTCGTTTGGTAGATCCTTAAAGCTTTGGATGAATTTCGTATGTCCTTTTTCGGTACTTCGTTTTACCAAAACCAATCCACCAAGTACTGCAATTAAAATTCCGATAGTAGCTGACGTCATGGCAAGGTCCATAGCCTCATCCCAACCGTAATATTGGAAGCCTTCGCCAATTGCTGCAGCTGTTCCGTGTCCTCCAAGGAAACCTGCACCTAGAATTAATCCAAAGCCAGTTGGTAAATCTGAGAAAAGAGGTACTAACACGATCAGCCCAAATAGTGCACCAGCTCCCCACATAAGAAGGGTTAATAGCATGGAAAACGACCACATCTCTCTTACGCGATGAATAATTTCCTTCAAGTTTACCTTTGCTGCACCGATTGGTATGGCTGCAAAAATAACGGCAATTAGAAGTCCGGGATAAGAACTAAATTGATCTGAAAAGGGTAGCCAATCGAACCCATTTGGACCAAAGGCTAGTCCAATAAAACCGGCTATCATGCTTGCAGGGAGAAAGAGTGCCTGCATCCATTTTAGCTTTGCCCGCAGAATCGTTCCTGCTAGTAATAATCCAGAAATAATACTTATATCAATCATAAATGCTACTATAGTAAATTCATTCATTCAATTTCCTCCCTTTTTGTTGTGTGTTTACGAGGTTTTGTGTCTTAAAGTCTCTTGGGAGAGCAAAGCACCTCTTAGACTTCGAATAGGCTTCGTGCAATGTGTTTGGTATATGGTACAGAATATAACTTATCTTATGATCAAGCTTAGGGATCAATAATGACCGACAATGGTATCCTCTATGAGGTGAAAAACGTGTGGAATACTTCAGTTAAGCATGGTTTGTGATTTTTCCTTGTGGGCAATGGATATGAAATAAGACCTTATCAAGTGAGGGTATCATGAAATGTTTTTCAATTTATTCTTGCTTTAAGTAAAGACAGGACCATACAACAACTGAGTATTTCCTTATAAATATGGTGTATCTTGTGGCATTTACGCTGGTGTAGGGGAGCGTTACCTTGGAAGATGGGTTTTTCCGTTTTTAAAAAATAAATGGACCTTTTCTAGAAGCTTTTAATTTCTTTTCCAAAAAGATAAGATAATGTACCGTTTGAGCAGTCCCCCATATTTAGAAGTCTTTTCTTACTATATATCAAAAAGTAGGAAAAAAGGAAGACTTTTAGCCTAAATTATATCTTTCCAAATTTCTTAATGATGAAAAAAGAGAGTTGCATCATTGGAGAAAAGGGTAAAGGGGTGATCGGCATGTGTAATTGGATAAAAAGGAAAAACCGAGCGGGCATACGACTTTTTATGAGTTCGTGAACCTGCTCGGCATGGTGATTTGATAGTATTCTTAACTTATTGCTTCTCAATATGAATGATATTTTTTTCGTTCAATGCAACCTTACCTAGTTTTTGGAGGGTAAGCCTTTCGCCTTCTTGAAGATTTGTAAAGACAACTGGCGTCATAATGGATGTAGCATTCTTTGCAATATAATCCAGATCTGCACTTAGTAAAGGCTGCCCGACCTTAACTGTCTCACCTTGCTCAACTAGTGTTTCAAATCCTATTCCATCCAAGTGAACCGTATCAATTCCAACATGAATTAAGATTTCTCTCCCTCCATCGGATTCGATTCCAATTGCGTGTTTTGTAGGGAAAACATTGACTACTGTTCCGTTGACTGGAGAGACGATTTTTCCATCTGTTGGTATGATAGCAAAACCATCGCCCATCATTTTGGCAGAGAAGACTTGATCCGGTACGTTTGTAATAGAGACAATCTCCCCTTCCAGTGGTGTGTGGATCGCTTCAGTTGTTGTGCCCTCGTTCTGCATCGCTTCCGGATTTATTTCTTCAATCTGTTGCTTAACTTCTTCCTGTTGATCAGGATCCGTAACCCGCGGTCTTCTACCTGAAATTATATCCTGCATTTGGCCTTTTAATGTTTCCGATCGCGGTCCGAATATAGCCTGAATATTGTTACCCACTTCAAGTACCCCTGCAGCACCAAGCTTCTTAAGTCTGCCTTTGTCTACATCTTTTATTGATTTAACGGATACACGAAGTCTTGTAATACAGGCATCTAAATGCGAAATGTTTTGCTGTCCACCTATTGCTTCTAGCACGTTATAGGCAAGGTCACCAGCTTCTGTTTCGGAGTTGCCTTCTAATTCATCATCTTCTTCACGTCCTGGCGTCATCAAATTGAATTTTTTAATGAAGAAACGAAAGATAAAGTAATAAATGACAGCAAAGATTAATCCAAGAATAATGGTGATCCACCATGGTTCCTGGTTAGGTAGTATTCCAAATAAGGCGAAGTCAATCGCACCACCAGAGAACGTGTATCCTACGTTTACACTGAACATGGTCATAAGTACAAAGGAGAGTCCATCCAGTACAGCGTGAAGGAAAAATAACAGTGGTGAAATAAACATAAATGTAAATTCAAGTGGCTCTGTAATCCCTGTTAAGAAGGAAGTTAACGCAGCAGAACCTAATAATCCAGCAACGAGTTTCTTTTTAGCTGGTTTTGCTGCATGGTACATTGCTAGCGCTGCAGCTGGAAGTCCGAACATCATGATTGGAAATTCACCTGCCATAAAGTTACCAGCAGTAATAGCAACGCCATCTTTTAATTGGGCGAAAAAGATCGTCATGTCCCCACGAACAATATTTCCTGAAGCTGTCGTATACGAACCAAATTCATACCAGAAAGGCGCGTGAAAAATATGATGCAAACCAAATGGGATGAGTAATCGCTTAATAAATCCAAAGAAGAACACTGCTAGATAAGTCCCCTCTTCAATTAACCAGTAAGATGCACTATTCATCGCGTGTTGTACAGGTGGCCAGATAAGGAGTAGCAATAAACCTGCTACAAATGCTATAGCAGCTGTAATAATTGGTACAAACCGTTTACCTGCAAAGAAGCCAAGGAATGAAGGCATCTCAATATCGTGGAACCGGTTATAACAGAATGCGGCAATTAGCCCGACAATAATCCCGCCAAAGACGCCTGTCTGTAAGGTAGGTATCCCCAACACAGTCGCATAGCCAGGATCTGCCGCTACCGTTTCAGGTGTCACGCCAACCCAGGAACTCATTACCTGGTTTAATACTAAGTAGCCTACAATTGCAGCAAGACCTGCTGTGCCATCACCGGCTAATCCGATGGCTACTCCGACAGCAAATATAAGTGCCAAGTTATTAAAGATAATGCCACCGGCATCTTCCATGACGGTTGCCATAAGTTGAATCCAGTCTGCACTCAGAAAAGGCAGATACTCAAGCATCGATTCCTGTTGAGCTGCGTTACCAAAACCAAGTAACAAACCAGCTGCTGGCAGGAGTGCTACCGGCAACATTAAAGCTTTTCCTACTTTTTGTAGGATGCCAAAAGCCTTTTTAAACAAAGGAAACCCTCCCATACTTGATTCATTAATTATTGAAAGCAAATAAGAAAAATTCACATCAGTTTCTCTTTTAGTGAATGTGTACGTGATACTCGGGAAATCGAAATATAAATGTCTCGTTATACTCTCCTAGCGTACAAAAAAGGCATGAACAGATACGATGAAAAAGATGAAAGGGCAATTTCCCCATATCATTTTTTCATAATCGTCTCTACTCATGCCTGACCGAATCAGTAACACGTATAAGTTTCATTATTTTGTTATAAGCCGTTGAAGATGCATCGTCAGATATACCGCTTCCGCTTCGTAAACGGGCTTTTTTAACGTTTGCTGCATAATTTTAATAATCTTCCACGAAAGATTGTAGCATGTTGGATACTCAGATTTCAATAGGGAAGCTATTTTTTCCGGCTCCTGTACTATTTCATCATTTAGTACCCGCTCAATGGTATAGCGTAAGTGCCGGAGTAAGCGGGCGTATTCCATCCCTTCCCGATCAATCGTTACGCGCAACTGCACTTCTATCATCTCAATCAGCTGAATAATGAGTTTGGAGTAGCGATTTACATCGGAGACGGCTTTATCCGTAATCGCACTGTGGACGTGTAAAGCAATAAAGCCAATTTCGCCTTCTGGCAAGTCTATTTGCATGGAATGATTGATAAATTCCACTACCTCAGCGGCGACCTCATATTCGAATGGGTAGAGCGCTTTCGTCTCTGTTAAAAACGGATTTTTGATAGCCATTCCATTTAATAGTCTTGTAGTGGCAAACAGAATATGATCTGTCAGCGCAACATGGACCTTTTCACTAAGTATAGTTCGTGTTCTTCTTCGAATGATCTCAATAGAAGAAATGATAGTATTTAGCGTGTTTTCGTCTAAATCAGGGATTAGGCTCTTATAATGTTCTTGCGCCTTTTCATTACGCAGCACAAATAGCTTTTCCACTGTATTTTCAGGAATGATGGAATCTTTACTTTTGTTAAAGCCAATCCCTTTACCTATTAAGACTACTTCGCGCTGATTATCATCCAGGGCGATTAGTACATTATTATTGAGAGCCTTTACGACTTTGTAATCATTCATTTTTTATCACGTCCTTAAAGCTCTATCATAGCATTATACCAGGGAATATGAAAAGAACTTTAATTATGTGATGGATAAGAATAAAGCTACTATCCTTTAAACTTCTTTTACTACAATTGCTTGTGTTGACTTAATCTTTTTACATTCTTCAAACATTTCTTTCTCTACTAGTCCCAATTTAATTGCTGCCTCTAACTTTTCTGTATCTGGTTTTTTTTCAATGAGAACAAAATCCTGAAGATTAGCCTCTTCTAGCTTTTTAATTGTTAGGTCTGTTTCATAAGCAATACTAGATCGAATTTGGCGCTTTAGCTCATAATGGCCACGACTAATTTCTCCTGCTTTGTCTTTTCCTAACTCTTCATCTAAGTAAGTATGAAATTTTTTCTTTAATCGATTCATTTCTTGTTCCAGTTCTTTCTTTTGTTTATTTAATATATCGTAGCGCTTTACATCTTCTTCAGAAACGATTTCGGTGTTATTCATCATCATTCCCCCTAGGTTCCCTTATGAGTAATGTTTATGAAAAGAACCATAAAATCATGACAGGCAGAGAGCCAGTTTGTTAACAGAATGTGTATTTTTCAGAACAGTGCAAATTACCATTTAAATTTCGGAAAAATGTGCTATGATATTAACTATACAAATTTTTAACAAAAGGGAGTTTATGGTTAAGCAGGAGGTACATATGAGCGAGATAGGGGATAAATTAAAGAAACTAAGGGAAGAAAATGGGTATACTCCAGAGGAAATTGCAAGGGAGTTGCACTTTACCAAAAGCGTTGTTTGGAGCTATGAACTTGGAAAAAGAGAACCAAGTCCTAAACACCTTTGCCAAATGGCGCAGTTATTTGGTGTAACGGTTGATGATATTCTTAAAGAAGAGAAACATAAAATAGTAATCGACTTGCAGCTAGATAAAACATGGGAAGACTATAAACTCTTTGTAGGTCATATGGAGCTAAGCAAAGCAGAGGTAGAAGATGCCATCTTACTTATCAAGGCTCGTCGTATGGTGAAAAGCCAAACGGAACGAAGACTAAACGGTTCTTACGGCAGAAGACACTGATCTATAACGCAAATTCTAATAATCAAGGATAGGCAAATAAAAAGCGACTGGTTTTACTGAACTAGTCGCTTTTTCGTGTTCATGGAGCTTATCTAATCATGCACGCTATAGAATATTTGTGTTTAATTTCTTTGGCCAAATGGAATAATACCTATAGATATAATAAAAGGAGTGTATATCCATGGACAACCAGAATGAAATCAAAAAAGAGGTTGAGCATATACTTGATAATAGTCATGTGGGTACAATGGCTACAGTAAAGAACAACAAGCCCCATTCCAGGTATATGACGTTTCATAATGAAGGGTTAAAACTTTATACACCTACGAATGAAGATACGGATAAAACAGAAGAGATAGAAGAAAATCCTTATACGCATATCATTTTAGGCTATGAAGGAGAAGGATTTGGAGATAGCTTTGTAGAATACGAAGGTAAAGTAAGTTTCAATGATTCCGAAGAAGTAAAGAAGGCTTTATGGAATGACCATATGAAGTTGTATTTTGATGGGCCGGATGATCCGAACCTTGTGGTGCTGGAAGTTGAGCCAGTAGCAGTTCGGTTAATGAATAAAAAAGGGCAGCCACCAAAAGAATTAGAAATGTAAAAAAGGAAAAAGGGTTGGGACATAACGTCCCAGCCTTTTAAAAAAAAATAAGAAAAAAGACTGCTTAATCTCCGCTACGGAAAAAATGCTCCGCTTTCCGTGGGCACGACCTTAGTCTCCTCAGAAGCAAAGATCGCTTCTTGTGGGGCCTTCGGACTCGTGCTGTTCCCACAGGAGTCTCCGCATTTTTCCTTCGCTAAAGTGTGATTCAGATAACAAAAAATTAGGGATTATCCGGAAGTATTCGAACTGTTTTTACAATACCTAAGTGTCCCTTTTTCTTGCTTAATTTTCTTTTTCCTCATCCATTTGAATATATTTCTTCGTTAGTTCTGCTTACCTGTTATTGATTTAAGACTTAATGAGCAGGTAGATGAAATATATGCCGCCGATTACGGAAACTACGAGGCCTACGGGGATTTCAGAAGGAGAAAGAATGTTTCTTCCTACTGTGTCAGCGACAAGAAGAAGGAACCCACCCATCAGTGCCGTAATTGGCAATATAGCTTGATGTCTCGTTCCTACTAATTTTTTGACTAAATGTGGTGTGACAAGGCCAAGAAATGCAATACCGCCGCCTACGGCTACACTTGAGCCTGCAAGGGCTACTGCAGCGAGTAATAAGAGCATTCTTTCCCGTTCCACCTTTGTACCAAGGCCCTTTGCGATATCATCCCCAAGGTTCATTGTGTTTAGTGTATTTGCCTTGAAAAAAGTATAGGGTAAAAGAATTAAGATCCATGGCAGTAAAGCATAAACGTAGGTCCAATCTGTACCTGAAATATTCCCTGATAGCCAAACGGTGGCTCTCGTAAAATCGTTTGGGTCCATTTTCAATTGGAAAACGATGATTAAAGCAGAGAATGCAGCGTTAATTCCAATTCCAACAAGGATAAGTCGAATAGGGGAAACCCCGTTTTTCCAAGAAATCGCATAGATCAAGGTAGCTGCCACGACAGAACCGATTAGGGCTGCTGCTGGCAACAGAAAGACCGACGCTGTAGATGCCGTTATTGTACCAGATTGAAACAGGTAAATAGATAGAACCACGGCAAAGCCAGCACCAGCATTTATTCCAATAATACCTGGGTCGGCCAATTCATTTTGTGTCACGCTTTGCAGGATTGCCCCAGAGACGGCCATACCAGCTCCGATCAGAAGGGCCATTACCATGCGTGGCAGACGAAAGTCGAATAGGATTAAGCTGCTTTGCGATGTTCCATTCCCTGTGAGGGTTTTCCAAACATCGACAGGCGAAATTTGCATAACTCCTAAGTTTAAACTAATTATAAGCGTAAGGAGAATTGCTATAAACAAAGAAGCCGCCACTAGCCAAGCTCTTTTTGTTGGGGTTAGTTTTTTCATTGCTTTGCTCTCCCTTCACGACGTGCAAGATACAGGAAGAAAGGCACACCAACTAATGCCGTAATGGTCCCGACAGGTGTTTCAAATGGTGGGTTAACCATTCTGGAAACCGTGTCAGCTCCCACTAGTAATATACCTCCAAGTATGGCGGAGCACGGAATAATCCAACGGTAATCTGTACCTACAAGAAAACGTGTAATATGTGGGATGACTAGCCCAATAAATCCAATGGTTCCGGCAATGGAAACCGCAGCCCCTGTCAACAGCAAGACAACGAGGGTCCCAATAATTTTAACAAGAAGTGTTTTTTGGCCAAGTCCCCTTGCAAGGTCTTCACCAAGATTGAGAACGGTAATGGAACTGCTTAATGCCAGTCCAACTATTAAGCCTACTACAACTATAGGAGCCAGCAATTGGACATGGATCCACTGCACACTGGCGACACCGCCTGCATACCAAAAGCTTAAATCTTTGGCTATATTGAAGTGAATGGCAATCGCAGAGGAAATGGAGCTAAGCAAAGCAGTTACTGCTGTACCAGCAAGGGCCAACTTTACAGGAGTCAACCCAGATTTGGACAATGATCCGACACCGAACACGATGCCTGCACCCAATCCGGCGCCGAGAAAAGCCCAAATCATAACGATTACATTTGAGGCACCTGGCATAAGGGCGAAAGAAACGGCCATCATAAACGTAGCACCAGCAGTGACTCCCATAATAGAAGGGGAAGCTAGTGGATTACGTGTCATACCTTGCATAATAGAACCAGAAACAGCGAGAGCTGCACCAATTAAAGTAGCTGCCAAGGCTCTTGGAATTCGTAGATTACGTATAATTTGATGAGATGTTTGTAATGTGTCAAATTGCACTAAACTCTGCCAGATGGTACTTACTTTAATATCAGCACTCCCATAAAGAATAGAGAAGGCAATACAAAGAATAAGTATTACCAAGCCACCAGTTAAGATAAACGTAGCCACCATTGGCCTTGATTGCTTGTACCCCTTTGCAGCAGAAAATCTATTTAAAAAAGACATAAAAGTTACTCCCCGTATAAAACAAAATTAAAACTGTTGCCATTATATTATAAGGGATAGCATGCAACAATAACATAAGAAACTCTCTTGAATCTGGAATAAATAATTTTATTGTAAATGAGAATGAAAATTGTTATCATTAGGAAAGTTACTGAAATATTCAACATAAAGGAGAACAATGAGAATGAAATTAAATAAAAGTTTCGTGCTAATGGGCATTTTATTTTTAGTTTTATTGCTTGCAGCTTGTGGAGGAAACGAAGATAGTGAGAATGCTTCGGAGGACGGAAGCAACGAAGAAACGCAGGAAGGACAAGCTCGTACTCTTACCGATGCAGCAGGAAATGAAGTAGAGATACCTGCCAATCCGGAAAACGTTATCGCCTCCTACTTAGAGGATTATTTAGTAGCACTTGATATTACACCTGTTGCGCAATGGTCCGTTCGTGATGGAGAAGATGTGCAGGACTATTTACAGGATGACCTTGGCGACGTTCCAACTATACCAAGTGACCTTCCATACGAGGCCGTGGCAAGCTTTGAACCCGACTTACTTATTATGGATTCAGCAGAAATGGTAGAAGGAAATAAATATGACCAGTATTCTAAGATAGCACCAACTTATGTAGTAGGAAATGAGCAAAATAATGAGTGGCGTGCTGAGCTTGAAGAAGTAGCAAAAGTGTTCGGAGAAGAAGACAAGGCTGAACAAGTACTAGCAGAATATGAAGAAAAGGCAGCGAGTGCCAAAGAAGAAATCAATGCTGCTATCGGTTCTGACTCTGCCGTAGCCCTTTGGTTATTTAGTGATACTTTTTACATTGTAAATGAAAATCTCTCTAGTGGGGATGTGCTTTACAATGATTTAGGAATAACTACACCGAACGTCGTGAAAGAAATTTCCGGAGATTCGGTTCAAAACTGGTCTGAAATCTCCTTGGAAAAATTGGCTGAATTAGATGCAGATCACATTTTTCTAGCTAACGATGACAGTGAGAGTGGATCGAAAATGCTTGAGGATCCAATCTGGCAAAATATCCCTGCAGTAAAAAAAGGGAATATTTATGAATTCTCTGGGGATTCAGCTTGGCTTTATACTGGACCTATCGCCAACTCTCAAATCATTGATGATGTACTCGAAAGTGTAAAAGAATAAGCACAAAAAAACACCTAGACTCCGTTTCGCTGAGCCAAGGTGTTTTTTTGTGCATGAATTTACTAATGTCTGAAAAATGATTGAACAGATATGCTACTATATGAATATCTAACATGATTGACACCTATTGCTTGGCAACATAACATTCCAAGGAAGGGAAGGTATGTACATTGTATGAGCAGAAAACAAAGGAAAACGAGGCAAGTGTAGTGGAGTTTATTGAACAGATAGAAAACACTAGAAAACGAGAAGACGCATACAAGCTTTTAGAGATTTTTACGGAAACCTCAGGATATCCACCTAAGATGTGGGGAGCTAGTATAATTGGGTTTGGGTCATACCACTACAAATATAAAACCGGTCATCAGGGGGATGCAATGCTTGTAGGCTTTTCACCTCGAAAGGCAAATTTTAGTCTGTATTTTGCTACCGGTGACACAGAAAGAGAAGCATTGCTAAAAAAGATTGGTAAGCATAAGTCCGGGAAATCCTGTGTGTATATTAATAAGTTGGACGATATAGATGTATCGGTCTTAAAAGAGCTCATCACACAGTCTATTACCTTTCTTAAAAAAACATATTCAGTAGAATAATTTCCCTAAAGGTGCCCTCAAATGGGCACCTTTTACGTTTGAATAAAGAAAGGCTTTGCGTAGAAGGTAGAACAATGAAACAAATGTCAAAGTTTGTAGAGGCACGGATTTCTGTAGCGTTTTCGTATGGACAATATTTTTAACTGTAGTTGCGAAGTCGTTACGAAATTTAAAGCGTTTAACCATTTCCGCTATATGACGGAAAATCAATGTGTTCAGTTGAAAGCGCTTTTAAAATATACTTGATGTAGTAGAAAAACAAGGAGGAACCAACATGAAGAATATAATGCTAGCATGTTCAGCAGGAATGTCTACAAGCTTACTCGTTTCCAAAATGGAAGAGAAGGCTGCAGAGAAAGGAATAGAAGTAAACATTTGGGCAGTTGCACAGGACAAAGTGGTGAAAGAAGTCGAAAAAGCAGATGTGCTGCTAATCGGACCGCAGATGCGATTTATGAAAAAGAAGTACACGGTAGTTGCAGAGGAACACGGCATCCCGCTTGATGTGATTGACCCAATCGCATATGGGAGAGTGGATGGGGAAGCTGTCCTCAATAAGGCCTTAGAGTTAATGGAGAATTAACAGATGAAGAGGGGGAACGATCATGAATAGTAAGTTCATGAATTTTTTAGAGAACATGTTATTGCCAATTGCAGATAAGCTAAATAATAATCGTTATTTGTCTGCCTTAAGAGATGGATTTATGGTTGCATTACCATTAATCATTTTTGGTTCTATCTTTGTCGTAATTGCTAACTTTCCTTTTCTGGATAAGATGATCAGTGAGGAAGCATTTACTGCATATCAAAACGCGCTCGGTCCGGCATCTGCAGCGACCTTAAGTATTATGGGTGTCTTTGTAATGATAGGTATTGGTTATAAACTGACGGAACACTACGGTGGAGAAGCCATCTATGGTGGCGTTGTAGCATTAGCCGCATTCTTAATTATGACACCACAGGTTCTGGATGGGGTATCTGGTGTTATTCCTACCTCCGTTCTTGGGGCAGAAGGAATGTTTCTAGGTATTTTTACAGCGTTTATATCAGCAGAATTATATCGCTATTTTGTAAAAAAAGATTGGACTATTAAAATGCCAGCGGGTGTCCCTGGTGCTGTGTCCAGGTCGTTTAGTGCCTTAATTCCGATAACGTTAACCTTAACGGTATTCTTGTTAATCCGTATCATATTTAGTTATACAGGCTTTGAGACAGTACAGAACTTTATTTATAGTGTTATTCAACAGCCATTGACTGTACTTGGAAGCGGTCTACCTGCAACGATCATAGCGGTTTTATTAATTCAGGTCTTCTGGTTTTTCGGACTGCATGGTCAAATTATTGTCAACTCCGTATTTGATCCGATTTGGTATGCGCTTAATGATCAAAACCTTTCAGCATTTCAGGCAGGTACGGAATTACCGAATATTATAACCAAGCAATTTATAGATTCGTTTTTGGTAGGGATGGGCGGATCTGGTATGACGCTTGCAGTAATTATTTTAATCTTTATGATTGGAAAGAGTAGACAATTAAAAGAGCTAGGAAAACTCGGGGCGCCAGCAGGATTATTTAATGTGAATGAACCAATTATTTTTGGATTGCCAATTATTATGAATCCATTAATCTTAATTCCATGGTTGGTTGCACCTGTAGTAGTAACACTTATCACTTACTTTGCAATGTATTCAGGCATTGTGCCACCACCAGCTGGTGTTATTGTTCCATGGACGACACCTCCTATATTAAATGGATTCCTAGCCACAGGAAATGCCTGGCAGGGCGGTGTGTTACAAGCCTTTAATTTACTCGTAGTAATTGTCATATGGTGGCCATTCTTAAAGATTTTGGATAAAAACTATTACGAGACAGAAAGAAAAGAAGCTAGCTAAGTAGGCTTCTAGATTATTTCAAAAAAGTAAACGTGTAACGATAATAATAGACTTTCGAGGTGGATAGCTTGTGGAGACAACAACAGAAATTGCTTTTCAAATAATATTATTTGCTGGAAATGGAAAATCCAACGTTATGGAAGCAATCCAGGAGGCAAAAAAGGGAGATTTTGCTGAGGCAGATCGATTGGTAGAAGAAGCTGGGGAAGAGTTAGGGAAAGCCCATTCTTATCAAACACAACTCCTACAAAAAGAAGCAAATGGAGAAGAGAACTTAATCAACGTAATGTTAATTCATTCACAGGACCACTTAATGACTGCAATGACTGTTCGAGATCTTGCGATTGAAATTATTGAAATTTACCGGAATAAGTAATAAGGCATCAAGTGCAGTAGGAGGAATAAAAAATGACAAAACAAACGAAATATACATTCCCTAAAGATTTCTGGTGGGGAAGTGCAACGTCTGCTACCCAGATAGAAGGAGCCGCAGATGAAGGTGGAAGAGGTAAGAATATTTGGGACCATTGGTTTGAAACAGAAGAAAATCGTTTCTTTGAAGGTGTGGGACCCGAGCAAACATCTGATTTCTACCACCGTTACAAAGAGGATATTGCCCTAATGAAGGAAATTGGCCATAATACGTTTCGCTTTTCGATATCCTGGTCCCGCCTCATTCCTGGTGGACGGGGAGAGGTCAATAAGGAGGCAGTAGCGTTTTATAATGCGGTAATTGATGAATTGTTAGATAATGATATTGAACCGTTTATAAATCTCTATCATTTTGACATGCCTTATGAATTGCAAGAAGAGGGCGGTTGGGAAAGTCGCGAGGTAGTGGAAGCATATGTGAACTATGCTATGGAATGTTTCCAGCTGTTTGGCGACCGTGTGAATACTTGGTTCACCTTTAATGAACCAATTGTGCCAGTTGAGGGCGGTTATTTATATGATTTTCATTACCCAAATATTGTCGATGCTAAAAAGGCTGTTCAGGTTGCATACCATACGATAATTGCCCACGCTAAAGCGGTAGAAGTATTTCATGGTTTACCAGGACAAAAGGGGAAGATAGGTATTATTTTGAACTTAACTCCTTCATACCCAAGAAGCCAACATCCTGCAGACTTAAAGGCATCCCGAATTGCCGACTTGTTCTTTAATCGTAGTTTTTTAGATCCTGCTGTATTAGGGAAATATCCTGAGGAATTAATTGAGCTTCTAGGAGAACATGGGCAATTGCCAGAAACACTGCCCGGGGATAAAGAGTTAATAAGCGCCAATATAGTAGACCTCTTAGGCGTTAATTATTATCAGCCACGACGTGTCAAAGCGAAGGAGAATGAACCGAATAAAGAGGCACCGTTTATGCCGGATTGGTTCTTTGATCTATACGAAATGCCTGGAAGAAAAATGAATAAATATCGTGGGTGGGAGATCTATGAAAAAGGCATCTACGATATTATGATAAACTTAAAAGAAAATTATGGGAATATTGAGTCGTTTATATCAGAAAATGGTATGGGAGTGCAAAATGAGGAACGCTTTATCGAGGGCGGTGAGATTCAAGATGATTACCGTATTGAATTTATTCGAGAGCATCTGAAATGGCTGCACAGGGCAATAGAAGAGGGTTGTAATGCTAAAGGCTACCACCTTTGGACTTTTATGGATAACTGGTCTTGGATGAATGCATACAAAAATAGATATGGCTTCTTCTCCATAGATCTTGAAACGATGGAAAGAGCACCGAAAAAGAGTGCAAGGTGGTTCAAGGATATATCTATAAATAACGGGTTTTAAACAGATGTATTGCCACATTTGCACACTGGGAATGTAAGAGGGCCGTTAACTTTTTAGGTATACATGAAGAAATAATGCACGTGTGTAGAGGAGAGTCATGATCATGAACTCCAGAATGAAAGTGATATTAAAGGAGCTTATGCAGTCGGAAACGTATGTAACTGGTAAGTATCTTGCAAATATTAATAAAGTAAGTACTCGAACCACCAGGGACGATATTCGAAACCTAAATATAGAACTGGCAGATTACGGCGCTCTAGTGGAATCTATAATGAGCAAAGGATATAAATTAGTTATAAAGGATGAACAGCTCTTTCGGAATTTCTTGACTGAGATGTCAGAGTATTTGTACATGAGGGATGATGTACACCCACAGACACCGAAAGAGCGTGTCCACTTTATTATGGTTCGATTACTGCTTGAAGAACTTTATATTAAGCTTGAAGATTTGGCAGAAGAATTGTTTGTCAGCAAATCAACAGTTCAAAATGACTTAAAGGATGTCAAAAGAATTTTGCGTGCTTATGACATTACCCTCTATTCCCGCCCAAACCATGGATTGATGATAAAAGGGGACGAAGTAAAGGTCAGGTTTTGTATTGCCGAAATTATGTTTAACCGTACGCAAGGGGACGGGTTTAATTACCTGGACCCTCTATTTTCCTTTTTGACGAAGGCAGAACTTGATACAATTCAAGACATTATTTTAACACAGATTAAAGCACATTCTATTACGTTATCTGATATTGCCATACAAAATCTTGTCGTACATATCGCGATCGCTTATGAACGAATTAGGAGCGGTAACCATGTTACATTGTACAGATTGGATGCACAACAAATTGAGGAACAAACAGAATACGTTGTGGCTCACAATATTGTAGATAGTATTCAAAAGACATTTCTAATCACTTTCCCGCAAGAGGAGACAGCGTATATCGCCATCCATTTGCTAGGAACCAAGATGCTTACCTTTGATGCGAAGGGAGATAGGCTGGAGCAGGTAATGGAAGCAGAGATTCTAGAAACTGTGACCAATATGCTTGAAAAAGTAGAAAGTGAATTAAGTCTGGGTGTGAAGGATGATCAAGAGTTGGTCATGGCATTATGTCTACATTTAAAGCCAGCGATTAATCGGTATAAATACGGCATGAATATTCGCAACCCTATGCTTGCCGATATAAAAAGGAATTACCCACTTGCTTTTGAAGCAGGGATATTAGCAGGATTAGTGATCGAACAACATACCGAAACGAAAATAAATGAAAATGAAATAGGCTATCTAGCACTTCATATAGGAGCCGCCATTGAAAGGAGAAAAATCACCACAGGTCCATTAAGGTGCCTGGTTGTTTGTGCGTCAGGGCTGGGGACAGCACAATTAATTTATTACCGGTTAAAAAACCGATTTGGAGAAAGTTTGGATGTTGTAGGCACAACAGAGTATTACAAATTGAAAAAGCGGTCTTTAGAAGGTATTGACTTTATTATTAGCTCCATCCCAATTAGAGAGGAATTTCCAATTCCAATATTGGAGGTAAACGCAGTATTGAGTAGTAACGACATGGAAAAGGTTGATCGATTTTTGGCAAAAGAGCAAAACAATACATCTAGGTTGTTTAAGCGAGACCTAATGTTTCTGAACATGGATTTCAAATCTAGAGAAGAAACAATGACGTATATTGCTGAACAACTAAAACAGCGGTCTCTTGTAGAAGAGACATTCCTTTCATCTATTTATAAAAGAGAGGAAGTAGCACCAACCTCGTATGGGAATCTGGTCGCCATTCCGCATCCAATAACACCGCAATCATCCCAAACGTTCTTAGCAGTATGTACCTTACAGGAACCGATAGAATGGAAAGGAAAGCAGGTCCAATTTGTTTGTGTACTCTGTGTGAAAAAGAATAGCCAGGAGGACCTGCAATTTATGTATGAAGCGTTGGGAGAAATTGTAGCAAGCAGGCCACTTGTGGAAAAATTAATCAGTGCGAAAAATTATGATGAATTTATGAACCAACTTGTAAGGGAATCACAATTTTAAATGACCCCCACTTAACGAACGTTTGAAGTGGGGGATTCCTACCTTCGTAACCGAAAGTTATGTTATTAGGCTATCCCTGCGTCCCCGCAGTTAGAAGTCGTAACACTTCGTTTCTAAGATTCAAGCTAACCAATAAAAAAATCTATTCGAATAGAATAGATTTTTTTATTTTGCCATTAGATGGGATAATAAAACCTAGAATGTCTTGTAATACATGAGGTATTAGGTAAACCTAATAGTGGACTACCTTTTCTATTCATGATATATTTATATTGAATTAAGAATATATTAATTAAATATAAAAGAATATATAGGAGGTATGGATGGTGAACGAATTAAAAGGAATCCACCATGTTACAGCAATTACGAGTAGTGCAGAAAAAAATTATGAGTTTTTTACGTATGTACTTGGAATGCGACTTGTTAAAAAGACAGTGAACCAGGATGATATTCAAACATACCATTTATTCTTCGCAGACGATAAGGGAAGTGCGGGAACGGACATGACCTTTTTTGACTTTCCTGGTATCCCCAAAGGGAGCCATGGCACGAATGAAATCTTTAAAACGTCTTTCCGTGTTCCAGATGATGCCGCACTAGATTATTGGGTGAAACGATTTGATCGCCTTGAAGTAAAGCATTCGGGAATTAAGGAGCAATTTGGTAAAAAAACGTTATCTTTCGTTGATTTTGATGACCAGCAATACCAACTAATCTCTGATGAACATAATGAGGGAGTAGCTTCAGGTACACCTTGGCAAAATGGACCGGTACCACTAGAGCATGCCATTACTGGCCTTGGCCCTATCTTTGTTCGCATTGCTAATCTAGATTACTTTAAAGAGGTGCTAGAAAAAGTACTACAATTTAGAGAAGTTAACAGTGAAGGCGCATTTCACTTATTTGAAGTCGGTGAAGGAGGCAATGGTGCACAGGTAGTTGTAGAGTATAACCCTGTTCTGCCAAACGCAATTCAAGGCTTTGGAACAGTACATCATGCAGCCTTCCGTGTAGAAGATCGTAATGTACTTGAAGAATGGATTAAACGCATGGGTGACTTTGGTTTTCAAACATCCGGTTATGTGAACAGACACTTTTTCGAATCACTCTATGCTAGAGTAGCACCACAAATTCTATTTGAGTTTGCGACAGATGGACCTGGATTCATGGGGGATGAGCCATACGAAACATTAGGTGAAAAACTATCACTTCCTCCATTTCTAGAGCCGCAAAGGGAAGAAATAGAAAAAATGGTACGTCCGATCGATACTGTTAGAAGTACCAAGGATCTCACAAAAGAATAGTATGTAGAAAACCTGCCAGCAGCGAAACTTGCGTTGACAGGTTTTTCTATTACTGGTTTTAAAACCACAGGCTCTGCCTGTGTGAGAATTCAACTTGTAGAGTTGTAACAGAAAAAAACTCCTTTCGGTATAATAGAGTTGGCCGTCAAACCGACTCTATATACAGAAAGGAGATCTACTCATGTCGAGTGACAATAGTTTATCACACACCCGATGGAATTGTAAGTATCACATAGTCTTTATACCCAAGTATAGAAGGAAAGTAATTTATGGCAAATTAAGAAGAGACATCGGGGTGATCTTAAGGCGTTTATGTGAGATGAAAGATGTAGAAATTATCGAGGCTCATGCCATGCCCGACCACATCCATATGCTGGTGAAAATACCACCAAAGATGTCAGTATCTTACTTTATGGGATACTTAAAAGGTAAAAGCTCTTTAATGATTCACGACAGAGATGCAAACCTAAAGTACAATCATGGGAACCGCACATTTTGGGCAAAAGGTTACTATGTCAGTACAGTGGGGCTCAATCAAAAAACGGTGGCAAAGTACATTCGTGAACAGGAATCTGAGGATAGACTAAGAGACAACATGAGTAAACGTGAATATGTCGACCCATTTAAAAAATAGATAGGAATATAAACGGTTGACGGTCAATTTCGAAGCCCCTTTAGGGGCCTCGTTGGTAAAGTGCCCTTATAGGGCGAAACTAAAACCGCCCGTTTTACGGGCGGATAGTTACTTTTAAGCATTACAAATCATAATAATGTTTCCATCAGGATCCTTTACAGTGAAAAAAGCCAGATCATCATACCGTCCTATTGGCGAATCAACGTGGTAGCCTAGTTCTTTTACAAAAGAATAAGCATTTTCAATTTCATCCGTATGGAAATTGAATGTCGGATGTTTCGACGGATACACTTGCTTCTTCTCTCCTCGGGGCCCAGCGTCTAATAGTAGACCAGTATAATGATTGATATTCATTTTGTAAATTGGTTCTATCACTTCTTCTGCTACATATGTTTGTCCAAGTAGGCGACAATACCATTCCACGGACGTAAGTAAGTCACTAACATGGACAAACACTGTGTTCATTTGATTTTTAATTGGACTCTTCATTGCTTTACACTCCTCCTTTAAGTAACTGTACGTTTCTCAACTTTCGTATGGTATCTAATCTTAACTTTGGGTGCCCTTTTTGTATTGGTTCATATAAATGTATTCTTTACCACGACTACTTTTCCTGCATTTTTCTTTCTATCCGGAATAAAATATAGGGGAAATTTATTTGCCGATACAGCAGGAAATTACAATAGAGAAGATGAATAAGATAAGTGTGATTATAAAGAAAAGGAACGTAGAGGAGGAAGTAATATTACTAAAAATCAGGAGTTTTTTAGAAAAATAAATAATGCTTTTATGACGGGTGATGTGGACACAATCTTTGCAAATATTTCAGAGGATATTGTTTGGAATATGGTAGGGAGTAATGCTCTGAAAGGGAAGGACGCCGTAAAAAAAGAAATGGAGCCAATGAGGGGTTTTGAAACAGCCCATCAAACAAAGCAGATCATTACACATGGGAAAACGGCTGTTATTGAAGGAACAATGGCAATGGAGGAAGAGGGTGTTCATAAGAAGTACGCTTTTTGTGACATCTATAAGTTGGACAAGCATAAAGATGGGAAAATAATTGAAATCACAGCATATTTAATTGAAGTAGAGTAAGGGGCTGGGAGAATGAATTCAATTCTTTTTATTCACAGTGCGGGTCCACAGGAAGGTCGAGAAGGTAGTCAGTTGCTGGCCCATTATTTGAAAAAGGAATGTGTTAACACGCATAATATTATTCACCCAGCAATGCCATCACCTTTGGATCCTTATTATGCAGAGTGGAGGAAAGTGATTCGGAGAACACTAGATTTAGTGGAAGGAGAAGTTACTTTAATTGGCCATTCATTAGGAGGCTCTGTATTGCTTAAATTTTTGGCTGAAGAAGAAGTAAACATACCGATAAACAAACTGATTTCCATTGCCGCACCCTTTTGGGGTATTAATAAAGAATGGCAACGAAAAGATTTTATCCTCCATTCCAATATATCAGAAAAAAATCCAGACGTTCCTAATATTTTCTTTCTTCATAGTAAACTGGATGCAATCGTCCCAATTGAACATATGCAACGTTATTCAAAGCACTTTCCTCAGGCTAAATTTATTGAACTTGAAGGTGATGCTCACTTGTTTACAGATGGATTGCCTATGTTAGTGGAGTTGCTAAAAGAGGTATAAAATATGACCTTTTGCCCTAAGGTTTGACTGTTATATTAGTGCCTCTCATTTATTCCTGCTTCTCATATGAATGCTAAGGGTGACCGGCGAAGTCAAAGTTGTTCCTGTATTTTCTGAGTGATAAAATAAAAGAAGTTGGTCTTTCTCTGTTGGGGGGAGACCGTTTCTTAATGGAGGGAATAACTGATGAAGCTTATCGCAATTGATTTAGATGGAACACTTCTTTCCAGTAACGGCACAATTAGTGAAGGAAATGTAAAAGCTATTAAGTCAGCACAGGAGGAAGGTCATGTCGTTGCTATCTCCTCTGGGAGGTCATTGCATGACACGCGGGAAATAATGCGACGTGCTGATATTACATGTCCTATTATTACAGGGAATGGCGCAAAATCGTACCATGCAGAGGAATATATCCATAATTTATACTTTTCCGATCAGGTGCTTGATTCTATGATGGACGTTTTAATTGATAGTGGTCTGTATTTCGAAATTTATACGAAAGACGGGATTTTGGTCGAGGAAAATGGAAGAGAGCAGCTTGAGCAAGAAATTAGAGACCTTGGTGAGGATGATCCAAGTTGGGCTGAAAAGGTCGTAGAAATACAGTACCAACAGTATGGTTTGCAGTATGTCCCACAATACACGGACATTGACTTTGCCGGCAAACAAGTTTACAAGCTTTTTGTCATGTCTTTTCAGAAAGATGAATTAGAGAAACTTCGAGATCATATTGCTGAAAGAACAGATATTTCGATCACAACCTCAGGCAGGCAAAAGCTTGAAATTGGGCATCCGGAAGCAAGTAAGGGACATGCTTTAGAGCTCATCGCTGATTATTTTTCTGTGCCGTTGGAGAACACGGTAGCAATTGGGGATAACTTTAATGATCTTTCCATGTTTGAAAAAGCTGGCATAAGTATCGCAATGGGGAATGCGGAAGCGGAAGTAAAACAGCGGTGTACTTATGTAACAGGGGATCATGATGAAGATGGTGTGGCAGAAGCATTTAGGAAATATATTTTAAATTCGTAAGGGGAGGAGGACAGTTCGTATCTGTCCTCTTTTTGTATACTGTGCGAAAAATGTACGTAAATCAGGAATGGGTCTGAGTACGAAGTGTTTCTAGCTATCACTTATAATATAAGCATCTGGTATACCAGCTTTTTTAACTTGATTAAGCTGATTTTCTGCATTTGACCGCTTGGAAAAAGCACCAGCTTGGACTCGGAACCATAGCTCACCAGATAGGGTTAAACTATCCACATATGAGTTGATTCCTTTTTTCTTTAAAGCCTCAACTCGCTGCTCTGCATTAGCTTTGGATTTAAAGGATCCTGCAATAACTTTGAATAACTGGTCATCACTTCCATTACCTTCTTCCTTACGCTGAAGGTTAAAGGCTTTAACAAGACCGTTGACATGCCCCTGGGCAACCCGTTGCCTCCATGAAGCGGTTCGCATTAAGGCAGCATCCTGTTGGTTGTCAATGAACCCATTTTCCGATAGCATTGCTGACATAGTAGATTCCCTTAACACGTGAAAATTTGCTTTTTTCTTGCCACGATTGCTCAACTGATTAACTTTTATTATTTCAGCGTGTAATACGTTGCGATATCCTGCGGTTTTGGAGGAATCCGATAAATTGCTGTGAATATAATCTTCATACCCTCTAGCATTCCCGTTAAAAGCATTACAATGAATGGACAGGAAATAGTCCGCTCCCCAGTCATTCGCCTCGTTTGTCCGTTGCTGCAAGCTTTTACTACTATCAGAGGAACGACTTAATCGGACATCCACATTACGATAATCACTTACCAAAATGCTACGTATCCGTTGGGCAATATCTAGTGTAATATTCTTTTCACTCAAACCATTCCCCTGTGCCCCGGGGTCATTCCCTCCATGGCCGGGATCTAAATATAACTTCACTAAGAACGCCTCCTATTATTTTTAAAGCTCACTAACAGCTTATGAAATATGTCAGATTAACTGTTGGACAAACAACATCAGAATGACATAATTCCATGTCTGCCAATGCCCTTTTCCTCTCTATTATCGAAAAAAACAGGATTTTCGGGGCGTAAACCTATCGCAACCTGTTAAAATAGAGAAAAACGTGCTTGTGGAGGGGTAGAAATGATAGAGCAAATTGATCTAAAAGAGATACCAGTATTGGACACAGAGCATTATGTGCTTCGGGGTGTAGAGGAAGAAGATGCAAAAGAGCTATATCTTTTTATGGGGGATCAAGAGACAATGCAATATATTACTCCACATCCAGTTGGAACGGAAACTGCGATGCAGGAGGAAGTCACAAGGTACCTCGAGAAGTTTGCTCTAAAAAAGGAAATCCCATGGGTGATTCTAGACAAGGAAACTCGGAAAGTGGTTGGCCAATTCCGCTTTCATAAGTTGCATCTTTGGCATAAAAAGGCAGAGATGGGCGCGGTGATACGGAAAGAATACCAAAATAAAGGAGTCATGACCGAAGTACTTGATGTGGTGTTAGACTTTGGCTTCCATACATTAAGGTTAAATCGTATCGTTGGGGATATATTTGCAGGAAATGAAGGGTCAAGGAGACTTATGGAGAGGTTTGGTTTTAAAAGAGAAGGCGTATTGCGACAAACCGATTTTGATGGGGAAAAATACCATGATACGGTTGTTTATAGCTTACTACAGGCAGAATATAGAAGAAAATAAAGTAGAGGCATTCGCAGGAAATTCCTTTGAATGCCTCTTTAGATTTAACTTCAAGCTTCTGTAACTTTTGGCTTTTTCTCTTTCTTTTTGCCAATTAAGACGGCTTTTGCTTTTTCCCTACTCTTTTTGTGACTAAGAACGTAAAGCGTATCGTTCATATGAATGACGGAATTTCCTGTAGGTGTGATTAGCTCGCCCTCACGAATTATCCCTATAATTAACGTGTTATCAGGTAATATCAAATCAATCAGTGATGTATCGACTGCTGGTGACTTTTCAGTGATAGCAACCTCGATTATCTCGGAATCAGTTGTACCTAAGTTAATAATTTCGAGGCTCGGCAGTAAATCTTCTTTTTCTTTCCCCGTCAGTTTAAGCTTTTCTGCCAGCCAGGATAGACTGCTACCCTGGACGAGAGCAGATATCAATACGACGAAGAAAACAGCATTGAAGATGAGTTGGCTACTCTCTATGCCCGCTATAATAGGGTATGTTGCTAGTACAATCGGAACAGCTCCTTTTAATCCTGCCCAGGAAACAAATACTTGCTCCTTCAAATTGTATTTCATGAAGACCAGTGAAAGAAAGACTGCGATAGGCCTTGCTACGAACATTAAGATGATAGATAGGGCAATCCCTTGCCAGAAGATTTCCAATAACTGACCTGGAAAGACTAATAATCCTAGTAAAATAAACATTAGAATTTGCATCATCCAGGCAAATCCTTCGTTAAATCGTAAAATCGTGAAGCGGTAAAGGAGGTCATTGTTACCTACAACTACAGCCATAACGTATACAGCAAGTAGTCCACTACCGCCAATTGAATCAGTTAAAATATAAGTGAGCGAGGCCATTGCTAAAGCAAGCACGGGATAAAGCCCAGCCGTATCAAGCTTGATGTGATTGATAATGAGTACAGTTAACTTTCCAAGTGCCACTCCAAGTATTAGACCAAGCCCCATTTGTAAAAAGAAACTACCGACGGCTGTCCAGATAGAACTATCAGGTATTTGAATGATCTCAATAAAAGCGACGGTCAAAAACACAGCCATCGGATCATTTGAGCCAGATTCCGCTTCAAGGGTAGAAGTTAACTTGCGTTTAATATTTTTATTTCCTAATACAGAAAAAACTGCAGCGGCATCTGTTGAGCCAACGATGGCTCCGAAAAGCATACCTTCCAATAAGGAAAAATTGAGGATGTACATTGCAGCTAGTCCCGCAATAGCAGAAGTTATGAGAACCCCGAAAGTTGCCAGGATACTTGCTGAGCCAATGATCGGCTTTATCTGCGACCACTTCGTTTGTGTGCCGCCTTCAAAGAGGATAATAATAAGTGCCATTATTCCAATCAATTGCGTGATTTCAACATTTTCAAAGAAGACAAATTGGTTCATGCCCATTCCGACAAGGAGGAACAAGACTAGTGAGGGTAAACCGAGACGGGTAGAGAATTTAGTGGCTAGAACTCCCATGAGCAACATAGAAGTAAATAAGAAAATCATTGTTTCTATTGACATTATATGAACAACCCTCCGATGCAAAAAGATTATACGCTTCTATTTAATTTTAAACTTTATTTCAGAAAAAACAAAACATAACGCACTTTAACAGCTAATTTTTCATCCATGTATATAAATGACAGTCTGCGTAAAACTAATAAAAACCTGGAAAAGGAGAATGTGCAAATGGACGAGAAAAATAACCAGTTCAAGGAAAACAAAAATCATGGTGAACACCGTAACGGACGAAAAAGCCAATATAAAAACAGCAATTCAAAAGGCGGAGACGAACCAAATCAATTTATCTCAAAAAAGTAGAACGCATAGAGGTGACCATCCAGTAAATGGAATGGCCGCCTTTTCTATTTTCTAGGAAGAGGATTGTCCATTGATGACCTCTCTATTATAAATGTATGCTGTTTCCCTAATCTAAAGGACTAAAAAGGGTTGCATTCTATATAAAGTTAGTGTAAGTTCTTTATATAGAACGAAGAGTTATAACAGTCTATAAACTCCGTAAAATTACTTAAATAACAAAGTTTGTTTAAGAAAAGGGGAATTACTTAACTTTTGTTCTTTATTAAGAACGAAAAGAGAAAGTGTTAAACAAGAAGTCACCTGGTATAAAACAAAACGGTTCAAGCAGGAGGATCTAGTTAGAAAGGACCGTTCTGCATAGTAGGAAATCATTCAAACTAGGAGAAGATAAGAGGTGCGGACAATGCTAATTCAAATAATTATTGCCATCATACTCGTTCTTATAGTCATAAATGTGTTGATTAATCTAAAAAGCGAAAAACATACCGAGGACAGCGTTATTACAGAACAGTTTATTGTAAAGTGGTTGAAGAATGATAATGGCACATTGGCGACATATATCAAGCCAGACAAACAGTTGGATGAAGACCTTGTTTCAGGTAGAGAAGCTCTTTCAGAATCGCTTGGATTATGGATGCGCTATGCAATCGAAAAAGAAGATAAGAAATTGTTTGATAACGCCTATATGCAGTTGGTTAATCATTTTCTTAAGCAAGATGGAATGGTTTATTGGAAGTTGACGGAGAAGGGGAAAAGTGATGTGTACACCAATGCGTTGGTAGACGATTTACGGATTATTGCCGCTCTGATGGATGCCAATAAGAATTGGCCAAATAGTAGCTATCCATACAGTAAAACGGCAGAGAAAATCGCGGAATTTCTGAGTACCTATAGCAAAAGTGGAGATGTATTAACCGATTTTTATGATAAAGGAATGCGATACAATAGTGATTATCTTACCTTATCTTATATCGATACTGCGGCATTGAAACAGATGAAAGGAAATGGACTCATAGCGGGTTCACTATATGAAGCTACAGTTGATGTCCTATTGCAGGCACCTGTTATAAATGGCTTTTTTCCAAAATCCTACCATGCTACAAGTGAGCAGTATATCTACGAAAATGAAGTGCATATGATCGACCAAGCATTAACTGCATACCAGCTATCTTTGGAAGGGAAAAGCTCTGAAGTGTTTTTAGATTTTATTGAGAATGAGCTTTCAGAGAATGGTAAGATATACGGTAAATATAATCGACAGACGAAGGTTCCAACAGTAGAATACGAATCTCCCGCTGTTTATAGCCTCCTCATCCTCTATTGTTTAGAAATTAGAGAAAAGGAAGTAGCAGATAGACTGTATAAACGAATGCTTGATTTCCGGAATGTAGAAGAAAATGATCCCTACTATGGTGGCTATTCCGTTTACAAGCAAAATACACATATCTTTGATAATCTTCTTCCATTACTAGCAGAATTGAATGTATCTAGTACAAATTAACTATTCTTTACAAAAAATTTACAGTAACTTAATACCCCCTTGATATACTTTTTACAATAGAGTACTTGGGGGTGCACCATTGGGTAAAATGAAACATATTTTCTATTCAAAAATCAGACAAGCATTGACTAAACTAAGTCTACGCAGTAGATTGCTCGTCCTATTTATTTCTATTTTCGTTATCTCCGTTTCCATTGTTGGCGCAGTTTCATATGTGAAAGCAAAAAATATGACGACGGAAACGATTGAAAACCGCTTGCTTCGAGAAGCGGAGCTAATGGGTTATATAGCGGATAATTTAAAGTTTCTCTATGTAAGTGATGAGGCATATTTTCAACAGCAGCTTGTGGCCAATATAAGGACACAGCAAGAAAAACTATATAATGAAGGGATCCAGTCAGACTTTTTTTACATAACAGACGGAAAAGCTACCCCCTTTGACACGGGCGACCAGGAGCTTCATGCTGTACCGGAGCGGATGATTTCCCAGATTACCGAAGAACAAAATGGCGTTCTAAACGGACGAGTAAATGGGAAGGATTATACGTTCACTTTTCAAGAGATGGAGGAGATCAATGGTACTTATGTTATTGCAGTGCCTGTCGCTTCCTATATGGATCCTGTTCAGGAGATGGCCTATTCCACCATATTTGTAATAGCTATAAGTATAGCTATTAGCATACTACTGATCGTTTGGTTTGTTAGCAGTTTAACAAAACCGTTAATCGTATTGCGGAAAGCGATGAGACAGGTAAGGGAAGGGGACTTACAGCAAGCTGTTGCCATTGACACGACCCTACCGGAATTTATTTCTCTTAAAAAAAGCTATGACGCGATGATGGAGCAGATGGTACAGTTGCTACTCGATATACGAAAAACAACGTTACACCTCCAAAAACACGGGAATGAATTACAGCAATCCTCTGAAGGAACGCTTGTCTCCAACCAGGAGTTAAACGGGGCAATTCACGTTGTGAAGGAAGGGGCAGAACAAACAGCTGCAAGTTCAGAGGTAAGCGCGGAAAACTTCCGAGAGATGAAACAACAAATGGAAGAAATGCTTGTCAATATGGAGTCTGTCTTCAGAAGTTCTGATGACATGCACGCTTCTGCTGAGGCAGGTAACCAATCGATGTCTCAGCTAATTCAAACAGTACATAGCTTTGAAAAAGACTTTGCTCAATTGACGGAAACGGTAAGACAGTTGCAAACGGACGCGAGATCTATCAGTGATCTAGTTGGCTTAATTCAGGGTATTACAGAACAAACGAAGCTCTTGTCCCTAAATGCCTCGATTGAGGCTGCGCGTGCAGGGGAAGCGGGTAAAGGTTTTGCGGTGGTAGCGGAAGAGGTTGGGAAGTTGGCACAACAATCCTCACAAGCTGCTTCGCAGATTACTACTTCCATCCATAACATGGAAGGAATAACCAACCATGCAACAAGAGAGTTTGAACAAATGCTGCAAAAAACGCATCGCACACTGAAGATGTCGAACGGGTCACAAGTTTCCCTTGATAGATTACTGAATGAGATCCATGATGTCGGCAGTAAATTAAGGGGAATGCAGAATGAGTTGAGTGGAATTAAAAAACAATTACCATCACTGGAACAAATCGCAGCCGAATTTTCCTCTGTATCACAGGAAACACTGGCAAGTGCGGAACAGATGCTGGGGAGTAGTTTACTACAGGTAGAATCCGTAAAGGCTACCCATGAAATAGGATTAAAGTTGTCTACTACCTCTGAATCCCTCTCTTCTAAAACAGAACGATTTAAAATAGGCTAAAAAACAACCAGGCAGTCGTCGCTATGCCTGGTTGTTTTTGCATTATTTCTTTGGTTCAGGTGCTTCCTGGTCATCATCTTCTAGAAGTTCATTTGTTGAACGTTTAAATTCAGACAATGTTTTTCCAAAAGCCGAGCCAATTTCCGGTAGTTTCTTTGGACCAAAAATAATGAGGGTAATGACCAGAATAATAATTAAACCTGGAATACCTACATTTGATAACATCGCTCTCCCTACCTTCTTTCAAAGTTTAGGCTAAAATCCCGCCACTCTTCTGGTATTTTATAACACCCTCAGCAGCTCGATATGCTAGCGCACCTACTGTATCTGTAGGATTGTATCCGCTGTTATGTGGAAAAGAAGAGGCGCCGACAACAAATAGGTTGTCCATATCCCACATTTGGGAGTAATTATTAACCGCAGACGTGTTTGGATCGTCACCCATGATCACTCCACCGGTATTATGGGTGGATTGATAGGTCGTAATATTGTACGGGCCAAGCTCTTCCATCGTATCAATTTTATCTGCGCCCATCTCTTTTAGAATTCCCTCCGCTTTTTTAGCGGTAAATTGTGCTAGATGGCGATCCTGGTCTTTGAAGTCATAGGTCATGCGGATCACTGGATCTCCGAAGGTGTCTTTATAAACGGGGTCTAAGTCAAGATAGTGCTGTTTAAATGGAAGACTGGCACCCATCGCACTAACAGACAAGGTTTTATTAATATATTTTAACGAATTTTGCTTGAATTCTTTCCCCCATGTCGGTGATTCTTTTGGTATTGGGTTGTTTTGAATTGGACGTTGCCCAGTTTGGGTTAAGGCTAAATAACCTCCATGAAGGAAATCGACGTCAGAGTGGTCAAAATTATCCCCATTAAAATCATCAATAACCATTCCGAGTGCGCCTGCCCCAGCAAAGTTGTTAAACTTTTCGTCTTCAAAATACCCAACTGCAGAGCCTTTAACAACTTGATAAGCATAGTTCTTTCCAACAACGCCTTTCCCTGTTGAAGGGTCATAAGGTTTTCCAATCTTAGAATTTAATAATAGTTTTACATTATTAAACACATAACTGGTTACCACGACAGTATCAGCTGGTTGTTCTATTTCTTCTCCTGTTGTCACATCCGTGTATCTGACTCCTGTTGCTTTTCCATCCTTATGTAGGATTCTTCTAACCCAGGAATGTGTCCGTAAGTCAAACTTTCCTGTCTGTTTTGCAACAGGGATGACGGTTACGACAGGGTCTGCTTTCGCTCCGTACTCACAACCAAATCGTTCACAAAATGCACAATACTGACATGCAGCCCGAGAAATGCCATCCGGATTTTCATAAGGCTCTGAAAGGTTAGCCGATGGTACCGTATAAGGATGGTATTTTAATTTTTCTGTTGCTTTTTTAAACATCCTCATTTGAGGAGAATGCTTCATAGGAGGGGTTGGGTACTTGTCTGAGCGTTTGCCGCCAAGAGGGTTTTCCTCCCCCGAAATCCCCGCCATTTTTTCAAACTTATCATAATACGGTTCTAGTTCATCATATGTGATGCCCCAATCCTGGAGGGTCATATCTGCAGGTATTTTATTTTTACCATATCGCTCAATGGTTTTACTGCGGATCTCAAAGTCATATGGAAGAAAGCGAAATGTTTGCCCGTTCCAGTGAACGCCGGCCCCTCCTAAACCATCCCCGAGTAAAAAGGAACCATATTGTCTCATTGGGAGTGCACGTATTTTTTCATTCCCTCTGAATGTAAGGGTATCTTTAGATAAGTCTTGCATTAATTCATAGCGCAATGCGTAACGTAGCTCATCATGAACCATATAATAGTCCTCTGTCTCACGCTCACGGCCTTTTTCTAGGCCAACTACATTTAATCCCTGCTTCGTTAGCTCTGAGGCAATAATCCCACCGGCCCAGCCAACTCCTACAATTACAACATCTGTTTTTGGTAGTGTTTTAACCATCTTCTAACATACTTCCTTTCTTGTGCATAGATTGCTTCTATTCCACGCTTGCTATTGCTACTTCGACCCTATTTACATATGGTCACGAAGACTATTAGGAGGAATCTCTTTAAATTCACCTTCAATAATATCTGTGTAATTCATTTGATTACCTGGATAGTCCCGCATTTTCCAACCATCCATATCCTTATTACCACCATAAAGGGGATCACTATAAACACCTTCTAATGTCATAGACCGCATTAATTGAAAAAAGTTTCCAGGGGAAATGGTTGTGATATTCACTTTTTCTTCTGCAAAATCAGTTAACACTTTATCTTGGTCTTCTTCGGATAGTTCAGTGAATCCTTTATCATAGTTTTGGTGACTATAATTTTGCATCTCTCTAATTCCGATTCTGTAAATCTCTCTACGATTCAATCTTCCTTGATAACCCTGTTCCTTTTCACCGTGGAAAAACGGTGGCTGCATGTAATCACGTGCATTAAAACCGTAAGCGCCAGCTAACTGGTGATCAATGTAGTAGGCCACTCCAAGTTCCCGAGCTCCTGGCCCATTATCATCTTGTGGGAAGATGCGTTCTGTGGCAGCTTCAATGGTACGAAACTCTGCTTGGTTGAAATACATTAATGCTTGATTGAAATTTTTTGTTTCTTCCTGTTGTTGCTGATTATTTTCTGCTGTATCTGCGTTCCAAGGGATAACACTCCCAAGTACCCCACCAACTGCAAGGCCGCCAACCGCAATCCCTGAATTACGTAGGAACTTTCTCCTGGATAGGTTCTCCTTTTCAACTTGGTTATTATTCTTTTCTTCTGACATTGTTTTACCTCCCTGCATATTGCTTGGGATTATTATGTCACCATAAATAACCATTCATGCATTTTTTTTAGTTGGGTATACTATCCCGTGAATAAGGAATGGAGGGTATTGAAAATGAAAATAGGTAAAATGAGTTTGCTAATTATGATGACAACAGGCCTATTGGCGGCTTGTACAGAAGGGAACAATGCAGAGGAAAGTACCGAACAACCCAATATGGAGGAAGTGGGTTATTCACATGAGAATATGAATGATCCAGATATTATTCCTGGAGTATCACGTGATAAGAAGGATACTACAAATAATAGCGGCAGTACGTATAGTGGAATGGGTCAAAATCTTTACAGTACAATTGGTACATCTGGCGTGCATGAAGGTGGCATATCTTCTTATTTTGAATCGATTCTTGAAGGGGAAGGGATTACAGGAGTAAAAGTATTTGTTGTGGATGATTCAGTGATTCTTGCAAGAAACAAAGCGGAGAATACAAGTCATGAATATGACTCAATGCAGCGTAATCTATTAAGTAATACAGAAGGAATGTCAGGGAAAGGTGAGCCTGATGGAGCGGGCAATGGAGCACAGATGGATGATAATTTAGGCCAAGCTATGGAGAAAATGGATGAGATGTTTAATGGGAACGTTAAGGTGCTGACCGTAACAAACCCAGAATCTGCTGATTTAATTGAAGGGATTAAAGAAAAAATAATGGATTCGTCTTACGAAGAAGCGTCAAGTGATCTACTAGAATTACTAAACATGACGGAGTAAGGACAAAAGTGAAGGGCGCCGTTAAAAATCGTAGCAAACTGCGCCTGGCCATGCCAGGTGGCTCCGTGTTGCCACGCGAAGTGGCGTTTTTAACGGAGCATTCCTGCGGAAGAGATAAAGGAATCACGATGAGGTAACGAATCGATGATGACTTATTGCACGGCACTACGGGAAGTTGCCGATTAAGTACAACCCGTCCTTAGGTCAAAGTTGGGATGGCCCGGTTCCTCTAAGCCTACTTATAAACCTACAAGAAACCCTCTGCCTGGTCTAGACAGAGGGTTGTTTATATCGATCAAGGGAAGAACAATATATTGAGATTTTCTAACCAAAGCGCCCGGAAATATAATCTTCTGTTCTGCTGTCGGCCGGTTTTGTGAAAATGGTGTCCGTTTGGTCAAATTCAACCACTTCACCATTTAAAAAGAAGGCAGTTCTATCGGATATACGTGCTGCCTGTTGCATATTGTGGGTCACGATAATGATAGAGTAATCTTTCTTTAATTCCTGCACAAGTTCTTCAATTCGGAGTGTTGATTTTGGATCGAGTGCTGAAGTAGGTTCGTCCATTAGAATAACATCAGGCTCGATGGCAAGACAGCGCGCGATACAGAGACGTTGTTGCTGGCCACCAGATAATCCATAGGCATTTTCTTTAAGTCTGTCTTTTACTTCATCCCAAATAGAAGCGCCGCGAAGACTTTTTTCCACGATTTCGTCTAGAATTTTTTTGTTGCGAATCCCATGAATTTTAGGGCCGTAAGCGACGTTATCATAGATGGATTTAGGAAATGGGTTCGGTTTTTGAAATACCATTCCTACTCGTGTACGCAAATCCTCTACTTTAAACTTCTTGTCTAGAATACTCACCCCATTATAGGTGATTGATCCTGTAGTACGTACGGTTGGGACCAGCTCCACCATGCGATTAAGTGTTTTAATATACGTTGATTTTCCGCAACCTGAAGGTCCGATAATCGCTGTAACCTCTTTTTCATAAATCGATAGGTTTATATCCTTTAAAGCGTGGGTTTCTCCATACCATAGGTTCAAATCCTTTGTATCGTAAACAACATTTTTATTTGAAAAAGTCTCTTCAGCATAATTGGTAAAAGTTGGCTTGGTTGCAGTTTTAATACTCATTTGAATACCTCCTTATATTTGCGCCAGTAAGTTTGTTGACTAGTATCTTTGTTGAAATTTATTACGGATAATGACGGCAATCGAATTCAGGATAAAAAGCATGACCAGCAATACAACGATGGTTGCAGCTGCTAGGTTTGCATATTCTGACACAAGGGATGAATCAATTGTCCAGTAATAAATTTGCATTGGCATGATCGTAAAGGTGTCGAAAATGCCCCCAGGAAATGGTATTAACAATGCTGGTATTCCGATTACAGTAAGTGGAGCAGTTTCTCCAATTGCTCGTGATAAAGCGAGTATGGAACCTGTTAAGATCCCAGGGAGTGAAGCTGGCAGGACGATGTTTTTAACAGTCTGCCATTTTGTAGCACCCATTCCGAAAGATGCCTCGCTTAGGTGTTGTGGAACAGCACGTATTGCTTCTTGGGAAGCTACGATTACGATAGGTAGGACAAGGAGAGATAAGGTGAGCCCTCCTGCAAGCACAACATTCCCTAAATCCATAGCTCTAACAAAAACAGTTAGCCCTAATAAACCGTAAACAATGGAGGGAACACCAGCTAAGTTAGCAATGTTTGTTTGAATAATAGCTTGGAATTTTCCTTTTGGAGCATATAGTTCCAAATAAATAGCTGTGGCAACACCAAGAATTAGTGTAACTGGTATGACCACAATCATTAGCCAAAGTGTGCCTAGGATAGCACCCATAATGCCAGCTCTGTCGGCGCTAGTCGAAAGCTTTCCTGTAATGAAATCCATATCAATCCAAGCAAGTCCCTGTGTTAGAACACGAATGATTAGGATGGCTAGAACGACGATTCCAAACATGGTTGCAAGAGCGAATAACTTCTTAAATATATTGTTTTTTATTAATCTGCGGTTCATTTTACTCTGAACTTGTTCCTGGTTTATATATTTCATTTTAATATTCCTCCCTAAACTTACGAGAGATGTATCTTGCCAGTAAGTTCATAATTAGGGTGAAGACAAAAAGTGTCATGGCAACAGCATAAAGGCTGTAATATATAGTCGATCCAGCAGGGGCTTCACCACCGGAGACTTCAACAATGTATGCAGTCATGGTTTGCATAGATTGTGTAACATCAAAAGTGAAGTTCTTTGAGCTACCACTTGCAATCGTAACAATCATTGTTTCACCAATTGCACGGGATATCCCAAGAACGAAGGATGCGATAATTCCTGACAATGCTGCAGGTATAACAACACGGAAGGTTGTTTCCAACTTGGTTGCGCCGAGTGCTAAAGCACCCTCGCGCATCGCATTGGGTACAGAAGTCATGGCATCTTCAGAAAGGGAGGCGATCATCGGAATAATCATAACTCCCATTACAATTCCTGGACTTAGAATGTTTGTTGCTTCCAATGTAGGAATAATCTTTTCTAGTACAGGGGTTACAAAGGTGAAAGCGAAGAATCCATAAACAATCGTAGGTATTCCGGCTAGCACTTCAAGTATAGGTTTTAAAACTCTTCTAACTTTGTCGGTTGCATACTCACTCAGGTAAACAGCGGTCATAATTCCTATTGGCCCCGCTACGAGCATCGCGATCACGGAAGAAATAATCGTACCATTTATTAATGGTAATACTCCAAACTCAGGGTTTTGGCTTAGTGGCTTTAAAACTGTCCCGGTAAAGAACTCAGTAAAGGGTACCGCTTTGAAAAATGATATTGTTTCAGTTAGCAGGGTATATACAATGCCTATTGTAGTTAAAATCGAGATGGCTGCGAATAGAAACAGAAGTCCAGGAATCATTCTCTCTGTATAGTTGGACATATTGCGTTTCTGTTTCTTCTCGTCTATTAAATGCCGTATAGAACTTTCCTTATTTAAATCCCCGTTAGGTGTCATGGGATCGCGATCCCCCTTTCAATTTCCAGATACGTAATGATGATACTTGTTCTCTTTATAAATTTAATTAAAAGTCACAATAAGATGAGAGCATTGGAAGCTCTCATCTTAAAATGGGTATGTTTAATTTTTAATGAACACTTATTGAATTGCTTCTAAATCTTCAAGTTGTGCCTGTGCTTCTTCTTCAGGAATAGGAGCAAATCCTGTTTCACCAGCAAAATCGTTAGCATTGCTCATTACATATTTTGCATAATCAAGAACTTGGGCCTTTTCTTTTGCTTGGTTTACATTTAAGTAAGTAAACACTGGACGTGTGAAATCTGCATAGTCTCCATCTTCAGCAATTGTATCAAGTGAAGGTTCCACAGCGCCGTTACCGAAGTCTACGTTTACTGCTTGTAATGAATCTTGATTGTTTATATAGTAACCAAATCCGAAGAATCCAATAGCGTTTGGATCATCTGCTACTAATGTAACAAGTGTTGAATATTCTTGTTGTAGGTTGATATCACTTACTAGATCTTGTTCTTCAAGAATAGTTTCATAGAAGAATTCATAAGTTCCGTGATTTTCGTTAGGCCCTACAGGATTGATTTCTTCATCTGGCCATTCAGGATTAATATCAGACCAAGTTTCTACCCCGCCATCAGCAAGGAAAATACTTTTAATTTCTTCTGGAGTCATTTCAGTAGCCCAGTCATTGTCAGGGTGGATAACAACTGTTAATCCATCCAATGCGACTTTAAGCTCTTTTGTTTCAATCCCAAGCTCGTCCGCTTTGGCTTGTTCTTCATCTTTAATTTGACGGGAAGCATCATTGAAATCTGTTCCGTCTTCAACAAGGAATTTTTCAAAGCCAGCGCTTGTACCTGCGCGGCTAACTTCAACTGATACGCCTTCTTGTTCAGTTGTCATATATTCTTCAGCAAGTCGTGACATTAGAGGGTAAACCGTACCTGAACCGTCAATTACGACATTTCCTTCTAATTCTGCAGAGTCGCCTTCTGCACTTGCCTCTTCTGAAGATCCGCTTTCAGATCCACTGCTTGTTTCGGAACCACTCTCATCCTCTGAGTCTGATCCACAAGCTGCTACAACTACAGCTAGACCTGCGATAAGCAGAATCATTAAAAACCTTTTGAAATTCATATAAATTGTCCTCCCCTTCATGCACTAATTAATTTTTGAAAGATTTTCTCTCTCAACTGCTAGTATAGTAGGGGAATGTTAAGTGAGTATGATCAGAATGTAAAGGTTTTGTAAATTAGGTAAAAAGTCCTCAGTAGCTTAATAACGCTTGATGTTATAAGCGAATGAGAAGAACATGAGGTTGCATAGTGTGTATAATGGGGTTGCTACTAATTATGAACGCGCTAGTAAAATGGCATAAAGAATAGGAGAGCTAATCATGAAATTAATCGCAACAGACTTGGACGGAACACTATTAAACGCAAAAGGGCAGGTAAGCTTAGAAAATGCCAGAGCAATTAAAAGGGCTATAGATCTAGGTATAAAGGTAGTTGTGGCCACAGGCAGATCTTACGGGGCGGCAAGTAAGCCTTTAAAAGAAGTAGAGTTAATTGCTCCAGTTATTTGCTTGAATGGAGCTAATACATATTCGGAAAAGATGGAACTGTTAAGAGAAGCACCATTAGATAAAGCTACAGCGCGCGAGGTTCAGTTGCGCTGCGAACAAGAGGGCATTTATATTGAACTATTTACAAGTGATGGAGTCTATTCAACTAGTAGAGAAAAATTTATACAAGTCATGATAGACATTTTGCAGACCGCAAATCCTGATATGTCAGAGGAAGATATACGGAGAGATGCAGAGAAACGTTTTCAGAATGAGGAAGTTCATTTTATTGAAAGTCACGACTTGCTGTTTGAACGAGAGTTTTTACAAATCCATAAAATACTCGCCTTTTCACTGGATAATAAAAAGCTCAAAGATCTGCATTCAATATTTGATTCAAATCCTGGTTTGGCAATCACTTCTTCAGGTGAAGTCAATCTTGAATTTAATCATCCAGACGCACAGAAAGGGATAGCTTTAGAAGAATTAGCAAAAAATATGGGGATTGAGATGAAAGATGTTATGACATTAGGGGATAACTTTAATGATGTGAGTATGCTCAAAATGGCTGGGCGTGGCGTTGCAATGGGAAACGCCGTTGAAGAAATTAAGGCACTATGTCAATATACAACTAAATCAAACGATGAACATGGTGTGGCATATGCAATTGAAGAGATGTTAAAAGAGTTGTAATGCAAGCTATGTATTAATGAGAGGTGTGGTGAACTGTGCAATCTTCCTATGTTACGAGTAAAGAAGCGGTAAGACGATTTCTTCTTGAAACGCAATACCTACTACCTGAAGAGGATCAGGAAAATTCTGTGATACAAATGATTCGAAACTTGGAGTGTGTGCAGCTCGACCCTGTAGCCTCAGTCGAGCGCAATCAACACCTTGTTCTAATGGCACGCGTTCCCGACTATCAACCGGATATGCTTCATCAACTACTCGCTAAAGGGGAACTGTTTGAATACTGGGCAAATGCTGCATGTACGATACCTGTGCAAGATTACCCTGTATTTAAAGCGGTACGTTCTCGTTTAAGGAAGCTGGTTCAGCCTGAACTTGAAAAGCTTTCACCTATAGTCCGACATATTCTAGACAGGCTAAAGGATGAGGGGGAGCTGCCATCCCGCGCTTTTCGCTCAGAAGAACGGGTCCATGGTGGCTGGGACACGGCACAACCTAAGACAAAGGTAACCTCTCGGGCATTAAATTTGTTGCTTGATGCAGGAATCATCCGTGTCGTTCGAAGAGAGGGATCAGAAAGATTTTTTCATCTAACGGAAGAAAGTCTTCCACAATGGCTATTGAACCAAGCAGATAAAATAGAGGTAGAAGAAGCAGAGCGCGCACTGCTAGCCAAATATATTCGCGCGTATCGTGTGATTGATACACGTGATTCCCGGTTTGGTTGGCAAAAGCTTAAAGCAATGCAAAGAAAACAAGCCATGGAGACGATGGTAGCTAGCGGGGTGGCCATCCGACTTACAATAGAAGGAATAAAAACAACGTACTACATATTGGCCGAAGATTTGGACCGACTTAAAAGACATGAAAGGACCCCGAATCCGTTTTCCATCGAGCAAGATGATGTGCGTTTTTTGCCACCTTTAGATAATTTGCTTTGGCGACGTGACCGGCTTGTGGATCTGTTTGACTTTACATACCGATGGGAGATCTATATCCCAAAGGTAAAACGGCAATACGGTTACTATGCCATGCCCATTCTTATTGGAGATCAGCTTGTAGGAAGAATGGATCCTGGTCTTGATAGAAGTTCCAATCAGCTGCATATTCGCCAACTCAAGCTAGAACCAACTATAAATGTAACAAAAGAGCTTCATGGTAACATTTGGCAAGGGTTGGAGAAGTTCGCTGCAGCCCACCGCGCAAAAGGGATTACGTTAAATAAGAATATGTGCGACATTTAATGTGTTTAAAAGGGGGCCAAACGCTTCTATTCAACTTAAATCACATGTGATAGACTAGTAAAAATAAAGTGAAACTTCAATCAGTAGGGGGTATTCTTTCCCCACTGGTTGTTAGTTGAACAATCGGGGTGTTAACGCCCGTTTACTCCCACTTCATGTTTTGAAGGGGAGTCTAACGGACGGTTGCACCGGGATGAAAAATGGGGAAGGGGATAGAGATGGCTGACAAGGAAGCATTAGACAGGGCTACAGGAAGCACCGAAGTAAAACAACTAGATTTCCGTTTGGGGGCTTTTGGAGCAGCGGTACCTTTATTGTTCTTTGTAATATGGGCGATTACTACTAGCGTGCTTCAACTTTCATCGGAAATTGGCCTTGTGCTTGGTGCAGTAATAGGATTAACATTAGGATTATTATTATCAAAAAGTAAATGGGAAGACTACGCGCAGGGAATGTTTGATGGGCTTGCCCAACCAATCGGTGTGATTGCCATGGTGGCCTGGTTTTATGCAGGGATGTTTGCCCAAATCTTACAAGTCGGAGGATTAGTTGAAGGTCTTGTCTGGATTGGGGCAGTTACTGGTTTAACAGGGGGCCTGTTTGTTGCATTAACCTTCTTGCTTGCTGCTACCTTTTCAACGGCAGTTGGGACAGGCTATGGAACAACCGTAGCATTTTGTACGCTAATGTATCCAGCTGGAATAGCGGTGGAAGCAGATCCGGTTATGCTGTTTGCAGCAATCCTAGCTGGAGCAGTATTTGGAGATAACTTAGCACCAGTGTCGGATACGACGATCGTGTCTGCCACGACTCAGGAGGCTGATGTCCCAGGAGTTGTACGTAGTCGTTTCAAATATGCTATTGGAGCAGCAATCCCTACCGTTATATTGTTTGCCTTGTTTGGTGGAGGTGAAAATGCAACGGCGGATCCAGCTGCTATGGGGGCGATGATGGATCAGACGAATCCGAGCGGTCTATTAATGCTTATTCCATTTGCACTTGTATTAATTCTTGCCCTTTCCGGCCAACACTTGATTACATCCTTAACATGGGGGATTATTCTAGCTATCCCATTAATTTGGATATTGAAGTTAGGAACGATCGGTCAAATTATTTCGTTTAATCCAGAATCTGATAATGTTGTAGAAGGTGCTTTAATTGAAGGGATTTCCGGTTATGTAAATATGGCTATCCTCATCCTGCTAATTGTTGCAGCTGCTCATTTATTAAAATTGGGCGGAACAATGCAGGTGATCACAAAAGGGCTTGTGAAGTGGATTGGGAAATCTGTCCGAAAAGCTGAACTCTCTATGTGGGGAATTGTAGCGATGATGAATAGTGCGATTACCATTAATACAGCTGCTGAGATAGCGGCAGCACCATTTGTTAAAGAACTTGGTGAGAAATACCGTATTCACCGATACAGAAGAGCAAATATGCTGGATGCTGTTACCTCTGCATTGGGATACATTTTCCCATGGGGTGCACCTGTTCTTTTAGGTTGGACTACAATTCAAACGATGCAGGAAAAATATGAATGGCTTCCTATTGTGTCTCCAACAGAAGTTTTCCCGTTTGTCTTCCAGGGTTGGTTCCTTGTGATCGTTATGCTAATCGCTGCCTTAACAGGTTGGGGATTGCGTTACGAAGGGAAAAATGGGGAAGAAGTAAAAGAAAGACCATCAGAATAACTTTAAGGACAAATAATTCAATAAAAAGTTATGCCAATTCCGCGCTACGGGAAAAACTACGCTTTCCGTGGACACGGCATCGGGCCAACAGGATGTTGGTCACGAAGGCGTTGCCACAGGACGTGGCGCTCTTAGCCTTTGTTCCTTTCCTACCTTCCGGGGTCTTTGGACTCGTGCTGTTCCCACTGGACAAGTAAGGCTTCGTCAGCGATTCATCGCACGTAGAAAATGCCAATGCATTTTCAAGGAGTCTACGTTTTTCCTCCGCTAAGTAAGTTTTTTACCTAATAGTAATGCTGAACGAATTAGTTTATAGCCAAAAAGGGCTTTGAATGTTCGTTCGGCATTTATTTTTAATGTTTTCTTGCCACTCCTATCTGTTGTTGTTTTTTTATTTTGTTATTACTTTGGTTATAGTTAGTTTGAGAATTAAGTAAGAAAGGGTGATCTTATGAAACCGGATATTATGTATAAGCAGCCGAAATCTATTTTGAATAAAGGGAACGGCTATCTCTCTGGTTATAGCCATTCGCTTAATCCATATGTGGGCTGTACCTTTGGCTGTTCATTTTGCTATGTTCGGAAGTTGCCTGTTTCTTTATTCAAAGGAAAAGAGTGGGGAACATGGGTAGATGTGAAACAAGAGGCAGAGAAGGTTTTAACAAAAGAACTGATAAGGGAAAAGAAAAAGGGAGAAGTGACTATTTTTATGTCTTCTAGTACGGACCCATATCAGCCAGTGGAACGTAAAGAGCGAGTCACAAGATTTTTACTAGAAACGATGGTAGAGAATCAGCCGGATTTTCTTTTCGTGCAAACGAGAAGCCCGTTGGTCAGACGTGATATAGATATATTAAAACAATTTGGAGACAAGGTACGAGTCAGTATGACAATTGAGACAGATGATGAAGCTGTCCGCCAACACTTTACCCCTCAAGCCCCTAGCATATCCTCAAGGTTAAACGCATTGGAAGATTTGAAGAAACATGGTATACGAACACAAGCAGCAATTGCCCCTGTTTTGCCAAGTACAGAAAAATTCCCCTCTCTTTTAAATGGTATAGCGGACCGAGTATGTATTGATGATTTTTACATGGGAGATGGTAGTGGTGGTAAGCGGACAGAACGATTAGGGATCTTTGACTTGTTTGATGACATCGATAAAAAGAATTGGACTGTGGATACCGCGTACAGGATAGTGGAAAACAGAATGTATGAAGTATTTGATAATGAAGATGTCTTAATTAGTCAGGAGGGATTTGCCCCGTATTAAACAGTCGGCAGATTTATCCTGGTGCAAACGTCCGTCCGTAAGACTCCCACTTCAAAACATGTAGTGAAATCGTGGTGTTTAAGTGGGAGTAAACGGACGCTAACACCCCGATTCGTTCAACTAACAATCAGTGGGAAACAACGAAGTCCCCCACTGATTGAAGTTCATTTTATTGTGTACCAGTTCCATTTCATGAAATACTAGTAAATAAGAAGATTTTGTAATGGAAAGGGGATTGACGATGAAGCTATTTTTAATCGGAGCAAACGGACAAATTGGCAATCAGGTATTAGAGCAAATAAAAGCCAATGAGAAACATTCCATTAAAGCAATGGTAAGAAAACAAGAACAACTTGAAAAATATCAGGATTCGGGAGTGGACGCCGTACTGGCCGACCTGGAAGGAAGCGTAGCTGATTTAGCTAAAGCGATGGAAGGGTCTGATGCTGTCATATTTACTGCTGGTTCTGGTGGTAATACAGGCGATGATAAAACCTTACTGATTGATTTAGATGGAGCGGTTAAAGCGATGGAAGCGGCAGAACAAAGTGGTGTGAATCGGTTTGTGATGGTAAGCGCCATGCAAGCCCATAATAGAGAAAACTGGCATAAGGATTTAAGAACCTATTATGTTGCCAAACATTATGCAGATAGAATGCTACAGAACAGTAAATTAACTTATACCATTGTACGTCCTGGCTTATTATTAAATGAGCCGGGTACCGGTAAAGTAAGCATTGCGGAGAATCTAGGTCAAGGGTCTATTCCGCGTGAAGATGTTGCCAAGCTTGTTATAAAGGCGTTGGATAACGAGAAAACCTACTATCGCTCCTTCGACCTAATTTCAGGTGAACAATCTATCGAACAAGCAATAGAATCATTATAAGGAAAGAGGGGCAGCCGAATGATGGGCTGTCCTTTTTCTATGCGTTCTACTGTGCTCTTTCTTTTCTACCAAATAGAATGCCTAATGTTAGCACGGATAAGATTGGGGCAAGGGCAACTAGCGCTACCATCCCAAACCCATCAAGCAAAGGATTTGTTTCACCGATTTCTCCGGCAATACCAACAAACATAGACAGAATAAATGTAGCAGTCATAGGCCCAGTTGCAACTCCCCCTGCATCAAATGCTATGGAAATAAAGGCCCTAGGGGAGTAGCGCATCATAAGGAAGGCCGCTATGTATCCGGGTAGAATGAAGACCCATAAAGAGATGCCGATAATAAGTCGAAGCATGGCCACCGCGACAGAAAGTCCCACCCCAATAGAGATGGTGTACAGAAGCAATTTTTGCGGGATATATCCCCTCGAGGCCCGTTCCACCTGATGGATTAATACATTGACAGCTGGCTCGGCATAGGTGGCTACAAATCCCAATAGAAAGCCAATTGGCAGGAGCAACCAAATAAAGTCATACGTGCCAAGTTCTGCTCCGATAAGCCTCCCGATAGGTAAAAAGCCAAGATATACACCTTGGAGAAACAAGGATAGACCTAAAAAGGTGAAGAGAAAGCCTGTCATAATTGGTAGGATTTTTTTAATTGAAAGCCGGAAGAGTTGCACCTGGAAGATTAAGAATAGAAAAAGCAATGGAGTTAAGGCTGCTCCAACCTCCAGCATCGTTTGCCCGAAGCCTTGAAATAGATGTGAGTTCATCCGTACACCACTCCTAATAAAAGTACGGCAATAATGGGACCAATGGAAGCAAGTGCGACAAGCCCGAACGCGTCTTTGGAAGCAGTATTTCTTTTCATAACAGAGGCCACACCAACGCCTAGTGCCATAATGAACGGTACAGTTAAGGGGCCTGTGGTTACTCCGCCGGAATCAAAAGAAATAGGGACGTAGGAAGGTGGAGTAAGGCTTGCAAGTAGAAAAACAATCCCATAACCGGCTAATAAAAGATAGGCTAAGTTCATCTGGAAGATAATACGGAGTAACGCAAGACTAATAAAGATGCCAACCCCAAGCGAAACAGACAAAAGTAATACAGGCTTCGGTATCGCCCCTTCGGAAACAATTTCTACTTGGGATGATAGGATTCGCACATCAGGTTCAGCGATCGTAACGACGACTCCTAGTAAAAAGCCGATCCATACAACAACCCACACTTTATTTGTTCTAGGCAAAGCGGAACCAATCATCTCTCCTAGAGGAAGCAGACTCAAATTAACCCCGAGTAAAAATAAAATTAACCCAACACTGACCATTATAACGCCTAGAATAAAGGGCATAAATTGTTCAAAAGGAAGCTGGATTATTGTGAATTGCAACAGTGTAATGACTATCGTAATAGGCAGGATAGAGAGTAGAACTTCTTTTACGGTTTCTTTCATCGTTATCCTCCTCTGTCTATCTTGCCTTCTATATTTAAGTTGTCCCTTAAAAAGCAGGCATTTCTATTTATATTCATGGACAAGCATTTTATTACTGCCTAGGTTCTTTAAAAACTGTAATCATTTAATACATTTTAACTATTTTTAAAAAAAAGTCAGTTTACTGTTGAATAATTATCCATTATATTGCATAATAATTCATAAGATAAGCAAAGATGAAGGAGTGTTGACGATGGGGAAGGAAAAAATTGTTTTAGCATATTCAGGTGGATTGGATACTTCAGTAGCTGTAAAATGGCTACAGGATAAATATAATTATGATGTGATTGCTGTCGCATTAGATGTCGGAGAAGGGAAGGACTTAGAATTTGTTAAAGAAAAGGCATTAAAAGTGGGGGCGATTAAATCCTATGTTATTGATGCAAAGGAACTGTTTGCCAACCAATTCGTCTTACCTGCTTTGAAGTCAAATTTGCTTTACGAAGGAAAATATCCTTTAATTTCAGCATTATCCCGTCCGTTAATTGCCAAAGTCCTTGTTAACATTGCAGAAAAAGAGGGAGCAATCGCGGTAGCGCATGGGTGTACAGGAAAAGGAAATGACCAGGTCCGCTTTGATGTAGCGTTCACAGCATTGAACCCTAGCTTGAAAATTGTCGCGCCTGTTCGGGAATGGGCGATGTCGAGAGAAGAAGAAATGAAGTACGCGAAGGAAAATGGCATTCCTGTACCAGTCGATATTGATAACCCATTTAGTATAGATCAGAATTTATGGGGACGCAGCAATGAATGTGGCGTACTGGAAGATCCATGGGCAGAAGCGCCTGAGGAAGCCTATGACTTAACGGTCAACCCTGTCGACGCTCCAGACGTTCCTGAAACCATCCAAATAACATTCAAAGAAGGCACCCCCGTATCACTTGATGGGGAAGCATTATCATTAGACAAACTAATTTTAAAGTTAAATGAAATAGCTGGAAAACATGGTGTTGGTCGTATCGATCATGTAGAGAATCGTCTTGTGGGCATTAAATCAAGGGAAATTTATGAGGCGCCAGCAGCCCTTACCTTGATTGCTGCACACCAGGAGCTTGAAGCACTGACATTACCACGCGAGGTGGCCCAATTTAAACCGATTGTGGAACAAAAGCTGGCACAGACTGTCTATGACGGACTTTGGTATTCGCCATTAACAAATGCCCTAAAGGCTTTTATAGAAGAGACACAAGCCCACGTATCTGGAACAGTAAAAGTGAAGCTATATAAAGGGCATGCACAGGTGGTTGGCCGTGAATCGGCACAGTCCTTATATGACTTTGACTTGGCAACATATAATGCTGCAGATGCGTTTGATCATAATGCTGCACTTGGCTTTATAAAACTATGGGGACTGCCCACAAAGGTTCATTCCACAGTAAATCAAACATATGTAAACAAGGACGAAGCCATTGAAAAGGCGATTTTGGATGTTAAAGAAGCTGTTAAACCATGAAGCTATGGGGAGGAAGATTTACCAAACCAACGAACCAGTTAGTTGATGAATATACAGCGTCCATTCACTTTGATAAAAAACTGGCATCGTATGATATTAAAGGTAGTCTAGCCCATGTGGCAATGCTGGAAAAATGTGCAATCCTTGATGAGAAAGACGCAAAGGATATTTCAACAGGGCTCAAGGTGGTTCTAGAAAAGATAAACAGTGGGGAAGCAGTATTAAGTGAAGAGCAGGAAGACATCCATATGAACGTGGAAAAGCTGCTAATAGATGAGATTGGTCCGACCGGTGGCAAATTGCACACAGGCAGAAGCAGGAATGATCAAGTAGCACTTGATATGCGACTTTACTTACGTGATGCCTTGATGGATATAAGTCAGCTATTGGCTGCATTGCAGGAGGCTTTGCTTCAACAAGCAGAAGAAAATAGGGACACTGTTTTACCCGGCTATACGCATTTACAGCGAGCGCAACCCGTGCTGTTTTCCCACCATATGTTAGCGTATGCCTTCATGTTGCAGCGGGATGTAGAGAGACTCGGTGACAGCTGGAAACGTGTTAACAAATCACCACTCGGAGCAGGAGCTCTTGCTGGTACTACTTTTGGGATTGACCGAAAGTTTGTAGCAGATCAATTGGGGTTTGATGGTATATGTGAGAATAGCCTAGATGCGGTAAGCGACAGAGATTTCGTTGTAGAGTTTCTTGGGAATGCGGCGCTTATCTCCACCCACTTATCAAGGTTGTGCGAAGAGCTGGTTCAATGGTCTAGTGCCGAATTTAACTTTATTGAGTTAGATGATGCCTTTTGTACAGGAAGTAGTATGATGCCACAAAAAAAGAACCCAGATGTAGCTGAACTTGTACGTGGGAAAACAGGTCGTATATACGGGAATCTGATTGGAATGCTGACGACACTCAAAGGTCTGCCATTAGCATACAATAAAGATATGCAGGAGGATAAGGAGGGCATGTTTGATACAGTGGAGACATTAAAAGGGGCTCTCGCTCTTTTTGCTCCAATGATGGAATCGATGCATGTGAAGCGGGAAAATATGTATGAAGCTGTACGAAATGACTTTTCTAATGCAACAGATTTAGCTGATTATCTTGTTGGAAAGGGAATGGCTTTTCGAGAATCCCATGCCGTAGTGGGGGAGATTGTGCTTCATTGTATCCAGCATAACAAGTATTTACTAGACATGACTCTGGAGGAAATCAAAGAATTTTCCACCATAATAGAAGGGGATGTATTTGATTTCCTGACACCAGAGGCCGTAGTGAATGCGCGAGACGTTGCTGGTGGAACAGCGAAGAAACGAGTGGAGGAACAAATCACGATAGCTAAAAAGAATTTACAAGATACGGAAACCCGACTTTCGGAATGGGCGGAACAAATTCATTAAGAAAAGCTGCCATCGAGATGTTAAAGGTTCTGCTTTGTTTTCTAGTCACCTATGTGCTAAACTAAAGGAAATTAATAGATGAATGACTCTCAAAGGGGAGTAGCGGGTGGAAATGGTTAACCATTTCCATAATAAAAGTCGTCATTACATGGCTCTTGCCATCGGCTTTATTGACAGTAAACTGTTCAGCGAGACCTTTGCCTAACTATAGGCAAAGGTCTCGCTTTTTTTATACATTGGAAAGTGAATTTTAGCCAGGGAGCAATGACGATTTAGTTAAGATGTCCAAGTATAAGAAAAACCAAACTCATTCGCTAAAGCGCGAGCGAATGCTAGTTTTTCTAATAAATATTTTCAATATACTCACAGTCATTTATTTTCGTAACCCGTCAATACTAATTGCAGGAAGGAAGATTTGATGGACTATTATCAGAAAAAATCAGAAGATGTGTTGGATCAGTTTAATACGTCTGAAAACGGACTAACGAACGCAGACGTAAAACAACTGTTAGATGAGAAAGGTTATAACGAAATTGAAGAAAAAGAGAGAGATCCAATTTGGAAACTGTTTCTGGAAACATTTAAGGACTCTATGGTCATTGTCCTTCTAGTCGCAGCAGGAATTCAATTGCTCTTAGGTGAAGTAATGGAATCACTCATCATCTTCCTCGTACTATTAATCAATTCGGTTATTAGTGTTGTGCAAACTAGAAAGGCAGAAGGATCCTTGGAAGCCTTACGAAGTATGTCCGCGCCAGTTGCTCAGGTGATTCGGGACGGAGCAAAGCAGTCCATCCCTGCACGAGAGCTAGTGCCAGGAGACATCGTTTTCCTTGAGGCAGGGGATTATGTTCCTGGAGATGGAAGGGTGCTAGAAAGCGGGTCTTTAAAAGTCGACGAAGGAATGTTGACTGGGGAGTCGGAAGCTGTTGAGAAAGAAACGAGGACGATTAATGAAGAAGTAGCTCTTGGGGATCGGAAAAACATGGTATTTAGTAGCTCCCTCATTGTATATGGCCGTGGGAGTTTCGTGGTCACGGGTACAGGAAAAGAGACGGAAATTGGCAAAATCGCTGGTATGATTGAAACTGCGGAGGAAAAACAGACACCGTTACAGCGTAAATTGGATCGTTTTAGTAAGAAACTTGGAATAGGGATTCTACTTCTATGTATTCTCATTTTTGCTGTACAGGTCGGTAGAATTTGGTTAGGTGATAGTGATGCAGATACAACCACAGCTATTTTAAATGCGCTTATGTTCTCTGTTGCCATAGCGGTAGCAGCAATACCAGAGGCCCTTTCTTCCATTGTAACCATTGTTCTATCTGTCGGTACAAACAAAATGGCTCGACAGCATGCCATTATTCGTAAATTGCCTGCAGTGGAGACACTTGGTTCTACAAGTGTCATCTGTACAGATAAGACGGGTACATTGACACAAAACAAGATGACCGTGATGGACCACTATTTACCTGGAAAGCAAAACACAGAGCTACCGGAGAATAAGGAAGATTGGGATGAAGCACAAAAACTTTTACTTTACACCGCTGTGCTGTGTAATGACTCCTATATCAATGAGGAAGGACAGGAGATAGGAGATCCCACAGAAACAGCGTTAATTCATTTCGCTAATAAAGTATATGGGGGCTATGAGGAGATTCGTGAAGCATATGATCGAGAGGAAGAGCTTCCTTTCGATTCTGACCGCAAACTCATGTCCACCGTTTATACAATTGATGGAACAAAACGTATGCTAATTAAGGGCGGGCCAGATGTCATGTTTGAGCGAGCGGCCTGGGTACTTGTTGACGGGGAAGAAAAGACAATGACAGATGAACTGTTAAATGATCTGCAGCAAGCAAATGAAAGCTTTTCTGAACAGGCACTCCGCGTCTTAGCTTATGGGTATAAACGCATGAAGGAAGATCAAGGACCAATAGGCCATGAGGATGAAAAGGATTTTGTCTTAATTGGGTTAACAGCCATGATGGACCCACCTCGTGAAGCAGTTTATGGATCAATCGAGGAATCGAAAAAGGCCGGGATACGTACGATCATGATTACAGGTGACCACAAAACGACCGCACAAGCAATTGGACGTGATATCGGGTTAATGGATCAGGATGATATAGCTGTAACAGGCCAGGAACTTGATGCGATGTCAGAAGCAGAACTTGAAGAAAAGCTGGAACAGATTTCTGTTTATGCTAGGGTTTCTCCAGAGAATAAAATCCGGATCGTGCGAGCTTGGCAAAAGCGAAACAGTATTACAGCGATGACGGGGGATGGCGTAAATGACGCTCCTGCATTAAAGCAAGCAGATATTGGAATCGCGATGGGGAGCGGCACAGACGTTGCGAAGGACTCGTCAGCAATGATATTAACGGATGATAATTTTGTCTCCATTGTTAATGCGGTTGGCGTAGGTCGAACGGTTTTCGATAATATCAAGAAAGCAATCGGCTACTTGTTTGCCGGAAACCTTGGGGCAATCATTGCCATTTTATTTGCTGTTATTTTCAATTGGGCAAATCCTTTTACAGCATTGCAACTGCTATTTATTAATCTGGTGAATGATTCCTTACCAGCAATTGCGCTAGGTATGGAAAAGTCAGAGCCTGATGTTATGAAAAGGAAGCCGCGCAACATTGAGGAAGGCATCTTTTCAGGCGGAACAATGCCAGCAGTGTTGACCAGAGGAATATTGATTGGGATTGCTGTTATCATCTCCCATTACATTGGTCTACAGCATTCCGATGAAATGGGTGTTGCCATGGCATTTACTACACTTATTTTGGCCAGAAGTCTGCAAACCTTTGCTGCACGTTCTAATGTGCAAACTGCTTTTGGTGCTGGGTTCTTCCGTAACAAGTATGTAATTGGTGCGGTAGCACTATGTTTCGTTCTCTATACGGTCACCATCATGCCATTTGCGAGAGATGTATTCTCCATCCCAGACACATTCGGTTTTCAGGAGTGGGGAATTGCAGCAGGATTATCATTGGTCGCGGTAATCTTAATGGAGATTCTGAAAAAGATTATCAACACTGTTCAGAAATAGGAAAAGAAAATAGCGATAGAAAAGGTGAGCAGTTGTATACACGGCTCACCTTTTCTGATGCTATAATAACTATATTCGCTTAAAAATGGAGTGTCAGACATCATGTTAAATTTCGGGAAGATAATCCTTCATACGATTGTGTTAATTGGGTTTTATCAGGTGGGATTGTTGATTCAAACTACGTTTCAACTGTTTGTGCCTGGTAGTGTAATAGGAATGATCCTGCTTTTTATATTTTTATCTTTGAAAGTGATCAAGGTTACATGGATAGAAAACGGAGCTCGTTTTATCGTAGATAATCTCGCGCTCTTTTTTATTCCGGTCACCGTTGGGATATTAGAATACTATGATGTATTTGCAGGAAAAGGTGCATTGTTAATTTTAATTGCTTTAGTTAGTACGATGTTAGTCATGGGAATATCAGGGGCGACTAGTCAATGGTTGGTCAGACGGAGGGCGGAAGAGCATGAGTGATTTTTTAATTGGCATAGCTGCCATTATTGCTACATGTATTGCGTATGTTTTTTCGGTACGTGTTCATAGAAAGTGGAATGTTACGATTACAGCGCCTGTCATCATTTCTACTGTACTCATTATTTGTGTACTTTTAGTATTCCACATCCCATATGAAACGTATATGCTTGGAGGAGAATGGATCAATCATTTACTCGGCCCGGCAGTTGTTGCATTAGCATACCCCTTATATAATCAACGAAATACTTTGAAAAAGTTGTTAGTTCCCTTAATTGTTGGCACAACAATGGGAGCTGTAGTAGGAATTTCCTCAGGTGTTCTAATGGCAAGATGGGCGGGATTTGAGGAAACAATTATTTATGCTTTAACGCCCAAATCGGTTACGACTCCTGTTGCCATGGCAGTAACGGAAACGCTGGGAGGCATCATTCCACTGGCAGCAGTATTTGTAATGTTTGCTGGAATTGGGGGTGTCATGATCCACAATCTTGTATTTCGCTTATTCCGTTTGGATCACTATCTTGGAAGAGGGGTTGGAATGGGCAGTGCATCCCATGCAATTGGTACAGCAACATTAATGGAAGATAGCCAATTAGAAGGCTCTGTTAGTACAGTTGCCATGGTAATGAGTGCCGTGGTGGTCTCTATTATCTCCCCAGCTCTTATCTCGCTATTATTATAATCTATGAAAACCCAAGTCTACTATCGGCTTGGGTTTTGTGTATACTTAGTCGCTAAAGGACTCATAAATGTTGGTTTTTCTAATGTCGTTTGTTTAACCATAAAACACCAGACTTCGCCAGTCTTGGCAGGAGGCCAGTCATCGGTTTTTGCATCATGTTACCAAAACCATCGGACTTACCTAATGATCCTAGTGTCCCTTTTAATTTTATTTCCTTCGGTTTTTTCGGTTCTTTATCTTGTAAAACAGCTAGTAAAACTTCTGCAATTTGTTCCCCTTGCTGCCCAGCAAGCTGAGCGCTTGGAGAGTATTCAGACGATGCACAATCCCCGACTACATACACGTTTGGATGATCTGGCACCTGGTAATAGTCATTCAGGATGACCTTTTCCTGTGTATCCTTCTTAAAAGGAAGTTCTCTTACAAGGTAGTTCGGCTGTACACCTGCTGTCCAGATTGTTACATCATTTACATAACACACTCCATTATTACAGACCCCGTCTTTTTCCACGTACTCCACATTTGAATGGTGTAAGACGTCTACCTCGTTTTTCACAAACCATTCTGCAACATATTCTTGAATTTTACTATCGAAGGCTTTTAATACAGTGGCCCCACGATCAAGTAAGCGAATGTTTAAGTCTGGTCTGCTTTCTCTAATTTCTGAAGCTACTTCAATTCCACTAAGACCAGCGCCTACCACGGAGACTTTTCCATAGGCTTTTAAATTACAAACCGCAAGCCCTGCTTTTCTAGCCTTCTCAAACGTTTGTACACTATGAGTGAATTCTTCTGCACCTTCTATGCCATGATAATTGTCTTCACATCCGAGTCCAATAACCAAATAATCATAGGATAGAATTTTACTTGAATCCTTGAACGAAATCTGTTCGTTTTCCGTATCAATCTTCATAATTTCTCCATAAACATATTGAACGCGGTCATCATCTGGAAAGCTTAAACGAACGTCCTTCTCTGCAGATGTCCCAGCAGCTATCGTGTAAAACTCTGTTTTAATAGAATGATATGGATTTCTATCTACTAGGGTGATTTCAATAGACTCCGGTAACTGATGCTGTAATAATCCGAGAACTACTTTTAATCCCCCGTATCCTCCACCTAATACGACCAATCGCTTCATAACAAAACCCCATCTCTAAGTAAAGAATAAATATGTATAGTTCTATTTTAGCGAATATGTAAGCGTATGTCACCATAAGACTGAATTCTTCACAAATCGACATATCCTATATGCTATACTACGGACAAAGGAGGGGTTTTCATGGCAGAACGAATTAGTACAGCTATTCAGGACACCTATGATGAAAAATATTCCTGGTGTTACGGCTGTGGGAGATTAAACGAACAAGGCTTACAAATTAAGACGCGTTGGGAAGGGGAAGAAACCGTAACGACCTATCTTCCACGCGCAGAGCATATGGCCATACCCGGATTTGTCTATGGCGGATTGATCGCCTCTATTATCGATTGCCATGGCACAGCCTCAGCGGCGTTGGCCCTGCATCGGAAAAATGGTTTTGAGCCAGGGGAAGGGCCAGAACCTCCACGGTTTGTTACGGCATCTCTTCATATTGACTATCTCAAGCCAATCCCACAGAATGTTTCGCTTACTGCAATCGGTAAGGTAGAGGAGATACACCCTAAGAAGTGGCAGGTCCGTACGGAAATGTATGCAAAAGATACACTTTGTGCAAAAGGAGAGGTTATTACAGCGATTATGCCTAAAACTTTTATAAAGTGAACCTTCATTCGCTCGAAGCTTTCACATGTGTCGGAAAAGATATAGCAAGTGACAGAAGCATCTAAATCACGTATAATTACTCTTTTAAACCATGTTAAAAGAGGAGTATTACATGACGAAACCAAATGCGCTTCCGTTTACTGTTTCAAAGACAGAAAATTTCTTTGACCGGCTTGGGGATTATGTTGGAGATGTATTTTATGATATCCTGCCGGAAAAAGGGTATGAGCTACGGGATGAACAAATATATATGGCCTTCCAACTGGAACAGGCTTTTAAGAATAAACGAACGATTTTCGCTGAAGCAGGTGTGGGAACTGGTAAAACCTTTGTGTATTTGCTATACGCGATTTGTTATGCGAGATACAAACGAAAGCCAGCGATCATTTCCTGTGCGGATGAGACGTTAATTGAACAGCTCGTTAAAAAGGGCGGCGATATTGAAAAGCTAGAAGAAGCGTTAGGCCTTAACGTTGATGTCCGTCTTGCCAAAGCGAGAGAGAATTACGTATGTATGAAAAAGCTTGATCCTATTGCCAATCAAACGGATGATGAGGACATTCTCCGGGTACATGATGAGATTCCTGATTTCGTATTTGATACTGGGGCTTCCATGCAATCCTTTGAACGATATGGGGATCGAAAGGAATACCCTTGGGTACCAAACGAGAAATGGGAAGAAATTGGGTGGGACCAATTACAACAGTGCTCGACCTGTGAATGGCGCCATCGAAGTGGGCAAACGCTGAATAGGGAATACTATCGTCATGCTACTGACTTAATTATTTGCTCACACGACTTTTATATGGAACATATTTGGACAAAAGAATCACGTAAACGAGAAGGGCAAATGCCTCTTCTTCCAGAATCAAGCTGTGTTGTTTTTGATGAAGGGCATCTTTTAGAATTTGCAGCACAGAAAGGTCTCACATATCGCTTTAATTTTCATGCACTAAGCAGGGTACTGACAGGTTATATGGGACAGGATGTGCGGGAAGAGTCCTTGCTCCTAATTGAGGATATACTCGGTTTAAACGATGATTGGTTTGACTTACTGGAAGAGAGCGCGGTTGCTGTAGAAGGATCAGATCGCTATGAGATAACCTTCACTGGGAAGTTAAAGTCTCTTGCTGAAAAGCTTCATCATAATGTACAGGAGTTACTGGAGCAGCTTGTCTTTGATGCGGAGCTCTTTACCATTGATGACTACCATATCAAAATCATTGAAGAATATTTGGAGTTTTTCTCCTATGGACTATCTATCCTATTGCGGGAGGATGAGGGGATATACTGGCTGGAAAAAACAGATAGTGAGACAAGTCTAGTGATTATGCCGAGACTAGTGGAGGAAGTGTTAAGGAAAGAAGTATTTTCCCAGGACATTCCGTTCGTATTTTCTTCTGCTACCTTGGCACAGGGAGAGGATTTTACGTATCTAGCAGACAGCCTTGGAATCACGTCCTACGATTCCTTCTCCGTTAACTCGCCATTTGATTATGAAGAAAAAATGCAACTGTCTAGCCATGTTGAGGTAGATAAACTGGAGAAATTCGAATCAATTCATAAAGACATCAAAGAGAATAAGGGGAAAACCTTGGTTCTGTTTTCAACGGCTCAGGAGATGAAGGCATTTCGCAAATGGGCAGACGAACAGCAATGGGACTTCCCTATGTTGTATGAAGGGGACAGAGAAATTAGTGAGACAGTCAAAGGCTTCCAACTTGATGAATCAGCTGTGCTCTGTGCCTACCATCTTTGGGAAGGACTTGATGTTCCAGGGGAGGCACTGACCCAAGTCATTATTGCATCCCTGCCGTTTCCACCAAAAGATCCTGTATTTGAGGCGAAACGTAAGCATGTGGAGAGTCCTGAGGCAGATGTAGATGTTCCTTATATGTTGCTTCGTTTACGCCAAGGTATTGGACGATTAATTCGGACAAGCAACGACCATGGGGTTATTCATATCTGGATGACAGAAGAAGATAAACAGAAATACTTCGCGGAGATTCAAAAAGTATTGCCTGTGAAGATCACATAGCATGATGTAGATTAAAGCCACGCATTTACGCGTGGCTTTTTTGGGGGGGTTTTTAGGTGAGCAGAAAGTGAAACGCCTCCGTGGTTGAGTTGATAGTTAAATGCTACCGCTCTGTGCAATTGCCTGAATGTATTCCATGCTTAAGATAAAACTATAGGGAGAAAGGAGTGCGGTTTTCAAATGAATCAGGCTGTATTTTTAGATCGTGATGGTGTCATTAATGAAGTTTTAACAGACAGAGTAAAATTTGTGAACACGCCAGAGGAATTTTATTTACTGGCAGGGGCAGGCGAAGGGGTACGTCTGCTTCAAGATGCTGGTTACAAAATTTTTGTTGTGACCAATCAAGGCGGCATTGGACTCGGATTTATGGATGAAAAAATGCTGCATAACGTGCATGACCACATGAAGGAACAATTGCAATTTTTTGATGCGCATATCGACGAGATTGCGTACTGTCCTCATAAACCACATGAAAATTGCCCTTGCAGAAAACCAAAGCCTCAGATGATTCATGATTTGGCAAGAAAATGGGATATCGACTTGCGTAAGAGCTACATGATTGGGGACCGTGAGCCGGATATTATTGCTGGTAGGGAGGCGGGTACTAAAACGATACTTGTCGGCACACGGGATAAAGAGAAGGTAAAGGCAGATTTGGTATTTGAGGATTTGTTGGAAGCGGCAAAGCATTTAACTAATTCGCTTTCATAACTAAAATATAGAACATGTAAACCTGCTTGTTATAGAGCGGGTTTTTTAATAGAAATAAATAATTCTAAATATATTGAACGATACATTCTATTAATATAGAATGTAGAAAGGAGGTCGGTATGAGATGGAAGTAATTAATGCAACGAGCTTAAAAAGAAAAACCTATCAAGTCGATGTAAAATACTCTTTGTTGTGGGAATGTGCACTTGGAATAGCTGCTATAACAAACACACCCTTGCTGGATTCCTTGGAGAAACCGATGCAGTATTGGAAAACTGTTAGAGAGACCTTTTCTAATGATATGAGACATCACTTGGAATGGGTGGAGAAGCACAACACCTGGAAGGCTTTGCTACAGTTGCTACATCAAAGGGATTTTTTAGATCTAAAGGATTTTGCAACCTTTATCCATAGCCTGGACGAAAAGGAATTCCGCTACATATGTATTCCTTTTGTGGGGATGGAGGAGCAAGTGTTAAGGAGAGATGCTGCCGATGGTGACCAGGAAGCAATGGAGCAATTACAGACGAAGACAGAGGAAAATCCATTCTTCCCTCGTTATATTGAATACATTTGTAAAGTAGGTGTGGAAGATCTTAAACGTCATTTGGTAGCAGTGATGACCGGGTGGTATGACGCAATTATAGCTCCTGATAAGGAAAATGTGCAAAAAATCCTCCATACCGATATAGAAGCTAAATTGTTAGCGAAAGAGAAAATGACATCAGAAGCATTAGTGGCTTGGGCTACATCAGGGATTAATTATGCAGCAGAACCTGGAGTCCATCGTGTGCTTTTAATTCCCCATATGATTTATAGGCCATGGAGCATCGTAGCTGATTTAGAGGATACAAAAGTGTTCTATTATCCAGTGGCAAATGAGAGTATTGCTCCTGAAGATTCGTATATGCCAAATAACTTTCTCGTTCTGAGGCATAAGGCTTTAGGAGATGAAATGAGGTTGCGCATAGTAAAGCTTTTATTTGAAAAGAGCCGTAGCTTAAATGAATTAACAGGTTTATTGAAGCTAGGAAAATCAACTATTCATCACCATCTTAAAATACTTCGCTCTGCTAAATTGGTAGAGATAAAGAACTCACGTTATGTCCTGAAACAACATGCGCTTTTCTCTCTCTCAGAAGAACTGGAATTATACCTTCACCAAGAATAGACAGGTAGTCGTAAATGAAGGGCTGGCAATTCCATGAATGTATTAAGAAATAAAGCTTTTACAAGAATCTGGCTGGGAAATGCCATTTCGGAATTGGGAGGATCATTTGGCACATTTTGCAACAGTCTACTTATTTTTACACTGACAAGTTCCGCGATGGCCTTAGGGAGCATGTGGCTACTTTATTTTCTGCCATCGCTTGTATTACAACTATTTATTGGACCTTATATTGATCGATGGAGCAGAAAGTGGATTATGGTTATTGCTTTATGGAGTCGAGGTTTTTTATTTGCTTTGCTTTTCCTTCTCTTCATAACAGATATGCTTCAAGTTTGGCACATATATGCTGTGCAATTGGCTGTTGGTCTCATTACACCACTATATGTCCCAGCGAACCAGGCAATTTTGCCATCTATCATTCGAAAGGAACAGTTAGCTACTGCAAATGGATATGTGGATGGGACAAACCGTCTTATGATGTTTATAGCCCCTGTTACAGCAGGGGTTGTTATAGAGTACATAGGAATACAGTCAACAATGCTATTTGTTTGGACCTTTCTCGTTGTTAGTGGGTTTTTACTTTTACCGATTCATGAAAACAGGGTACATCATCCTGTCCGTAGTACATGGTTGCAGCAATTTACCGAGGGTCTACAATACTTTTTCAAGCAAAAAATTATTGTCTGGCTTGGTGTTTTCCTTGCATTTGTGCAATTTGGGGTAGGGGTAACGATGGTAATAAACCTCCCTTATATTACGAATGAACTAAATGGAAATACTGCAGAATATGGATTTTTCATGGCGGGTTTCCCGCTGGGGTATGTGCTCGGTTCTATTCTGGTAGGAAAGATTAAAAAAGGAACTCGAAGACAAATCATGCTTGGTGCTTTAACAACAGGGGGAGCAACCTTTATTATTCTTGGTTTCTCCACCTCTTATCTCCTTGCAGTTATAACAGAGGTGATGGGTGGGATAGCCATGGCCGTTTTCAATGTACAAAATCTAACGCTGTGCCAGAAGCTAGTTCCAAAGCATCTAATGGGGAAGGTATTTTCCGTGCGATTACTCATTATTAGAGGAGCGATGCCCCTCGGTGTACTGTTAGGAAGTGTAGGCAGTACATTATGGGGAATAAGGCCGTTGTATATATTAATCGGAGGAATAATATGTATAGCAGCACTCCTTGGAATGCTGCTACCCAATTTTGCATTTTTAGATCAACCAAAATTGGAAAAGGAAAGCAGTATATCCTGAAAAACATGACAACTGTCATGTATGCTTCTTGACGTTTATGACTTATAAAATCTATCTGATTTTTATATTCTATATATAAGAGATAGATCGTCACTTAAACGTAGGAGGATATATATGAGTAAACAAAAACAGGCTCAATTAAGAAACAGTGTGAAAACCTTTGCAGGTTCAGATCGTAAGGCTAGTATTATACAACTTTTAAACACAGTACTTCCCTTCTTCTTGTTATGGTTTCTTGCCTATCAGAGTCTAGCTGTTTCTGTTTGGCTTACACTAGCATTAGCTGTTGTTGCATCAGGATTTGTCATTCGCATCTTTATCATTTTTCATGATTGTACCCATGGTTCATTCTTCCAGGGGAGTAAAGCAAACCGAATAGTCGGCACTATCACAGGTATCATTACCTTGTTTGCCTTTGAAAAATGGAAAAGAGACCATGCCATCCATCATGCTACAAGCAGTAACTTGGATAAACGCGGCACAGGTGATGTATGGGTTATGACAGTGGAAGAATACAAAGAAGCCTCATTTTGGGGAAGGCTCGCATACCGCTTATATCGTAATCCGTTCGTTATGTTTGGTTTAGGACCGATTTACTTGTTCCTGATCTCCAATCGCTTTAACCGAAAAGGTGCAAGGAAAAAAGAAAAAATGAATACGTATTTAATAAATGCTTCCATCGTGTTGATATATGCATTGTTAATCTGGGCAATTGGCTGGCAGGCATTTTTGATTATCCAGCTGCCTATCCTGTTTATCTCGGGCTCTCTCGGAATTTGGTTGTTTTATGTACAGCATCAGTTTGAGGATTCCTATTTCGAAAATGAAGCAGAATGGGATTATGTAAAAGCTGCCGTTGATGGAAGCTCCTATTATAAATTGCCAAAAGTTATGCAATGGTTAACTGGTAACATTGGCTATCATCATGTTCACCATCTTAGCCCGAGAGTACCAAATTACCGATTGGAAGAAGCTCACGAATCCACACCACCGCTTCAAAAAGCGACGACGATAACACTGAAGACTAGCTTGCAGTCAATACGCTTTCGTTTATATGATGAGGCGAGCAGGACATTTGTAAGCTTTAGAGAAGTGAAGGCGTTATTGAAAAACCAAAAGACTAAGCTAAAGTTAAACACAGGTAAGACAAGCTTTCAGGAAGAGTAATTATACAAAACCCTTCAAGGTGTCTTGAAGGGTTTTGATTTGCCTTCTTTTGGTATAGTATAGAGAAAACAGCAAAGGTAAAGAGGTGTCATCCATGCAAAATTGGTATCATATTTTTCCAAAGAATACAGGACTTAGTGCGTTTGCATGGCTTGTTTTTTGTTTGCTTCCTTTTTATTTTATTTTCCGATCGACCTCACTAGTGGAAACGTTGCTAGGGATTGTGCTGATTCTGCTCTTTTTCGCAACATACCGCCTTTCTTTTATTAAAAAGGGCTGGACAGTGTATGTTTCTGTTTCTATTGAAATGGCAATTAGTATAGGTATGATTCTCTACTTCGGCTATGTCTACTTCTCGCTATTCCTGGCATTTTACATAGGTAATATAGAAAGTAAAGCAGGTTTTCTCGTGCTCTACATTGTTAACCTTGTTACAACCGTTTCGGCAGTCAGTGTTGGTTTTCTAATGCAAAGCCCGCAATTTATTGCCCAAACTCCTTTTATTGTCATTAGTATCGTCGGTGTTATTCTTCTTCCCCTCACGCTAAATAGTCGGAACAAACGGGAGCGGCTCGAGAGGAAGCTGGAGGATGCAAATAAGAAGATATCCAGATTGATGATAATCGAAGAGCGTCAGCGGATTGCTAGAGACCTTCATGATACACTTGGCCAGAAGCTTTCCCTTATCGGGTTGAAAAGTGACCTGGCAGGAAAAATTATAGAGCGCGATCCAGAAACAGCCAAAAAAGAAGTCGAGGATATTAATCAAACGGCACGTATGGCACTTAAAGAAGTTAGAGAAATGGTATCTGATATGAAAAACGCAAAACTTAAGGATGAAGTCATTCATGCAAGACACATTCTTGAGGCTGCAGGTATTTCTTTTCAATTCAATAGAGAAGACACAAAAAATGAGTTGCCACTTTTAGTGGAAAATGTGCTTGGAATGTGTTTGAAGGAAGCTGTGACCAATGTGGTAAAACATAGTAAGGCGACAGTATGCCAGGTTGAAATTAGTAATACCCCGAGTGAGCAGGTGCTCATTATTCAGGATAATGGGATAGGAGCAATAGAAACCGGCGAAGTAAAAATAGGAAACGGGCTTCAGGGTATAAGGGAAAGGCTGGATTTTGTAAATGGGAATCTGTCTATCGACACAGCAAATGGCACAACTCTCACCATAAAGATTCCTAAGGTGATTCAGCAAAAGGGAAAGGAAGGACTTGAATGATACGAATTGTCATTGCAGAAGATCAAGGTATGCTGCTTGGTGCACTTGGTTCTTTGCTTAATTTGGAAGAGGATATGGAAGTGATCGGGAAAGCGAAGAATGGGGAAGAGGCAGTCAAAATGGTGAAAAGCCTTCAACCGGAGATTTGCATTATGGACATCGAGATGCCTGTAAAAAGTGGACTTGATGCAGCAGAACAGCTGAAAGACGAATCCTGTCACGTCATTATCCTAACGACCTTTGCACGAAGTGGGTATTTTCAGCGGGCACGTTCTGCCAATGTGAGTGGCTACTTATTAAAAGATAGTCCTAGTGAGGAGTTAGCAGATGCAGTACGGACCATTATGGATGGCAGACGGGTATATGCGCCAGAATTAATTGATATGGCGTATCGTGAGGAGAGTCCTTTAACAGATAGAGAAGAACAGGTGATTAAACTCATTGCTGATGGAAAGACGACAAAAGAGATAGCCAAGGAACTGTATCTTACCACAGGTACAGTACGAAACTATGTGTCGGTCATTTTAGATAAGCTAGGGGTCAGTAATAGGATAGAAGCGATCTCTAAATTCAAGGAGCAAGGCTGGTTCTAGTATTGTACATTAGGAATGTATAAAGTTTTAGCCAAGAGGCAGGCAATGATAACGTAGCTGAATTTTAAAGTCCCAAGTATAAGAAAACATACACATTCGCAAAAAGACGAGCAAATGCGCGTTTTTCTAATGCAAAAGGAATCAATATAGCCAAAAAGAGGATGGGACATAAAAAAGTTAAACAAGAAAAAGCCGTACATCTAAAGGAGTATTGCAGAAAAAGTTCGAATACATTTGGATAGATCCTAATTTTGGGTTATCTGAACAACACTTTAGCGAAGGAAAAATGCGGAGACTCCAGTGGGAACAGCACGAGTCCGAAGGCCCCGCAAGAAGCGATTTTTGCTTCTGAGGAGACTGAGGCCGTGCCCACGGAAAGCGGAGTATTTTCCTGAGCGGTAATTAAGAAGTTGGTTTATTATCGTTCGTATTTTAAAAAGGCTGGGACTATGTCCCAGCCCCTTTTACGTTAAGATAAGCGGCGGATCCGTTCATTAAGATCTGGATGGGTGGAGAAGATGCTTGATTTACGTTTTCCATTAATCTTTAATGTAGAAACAGATGTATCATCACCGCGTACACGGTTAGCATATGCTTTTAACGACTCAAGCGCGTGCTTCATTTTATCTTTACCAGCTAGGTCTGCGCCTCCACGATCGGCATGGTATTCACGATGGCGTGAGTAGGCATAAACAACCAAACTTCCAAGTATTGAGAAAATAATTTGGAAAAAGATAATCGCAAGGAAGTGGACAATTGGTGCAAGTTCTTCCTTAACAAATCGAGTAACAGCAAAGGCAGCAATCCGTGCAAGGAATACAACAAAAGTGTTGACGACACCTTGTAATAGCGTCATCGTAACCATATCACCATTTGCAACGTGAGCCACTTCATGTGCGATAACGCCTTCTATGGCATCGTCGTCCATTTCGTGAAGTAATCCTGTTGAAACGGCTACTAGGGAACGCTTTTTAGAAGGCCCTGTAGCAAAAGCATTTACTTCGCGTGAATCATAAATTCCGACCTCTGGCATGTGCATAAGTCCAGCTGCACGTGAAAGTCGGTGAACCTTTTCGACAACCTCTCGCTCAGATTGAGATAAGGCTCCGTTCGGATCAAGGACGCGAACCACCATCATTTTCTTTGCCATCCATCTTGACATAGCTAGAGAAATAAACGAGCCAGTAAAACCGATAACAGCACTAAAAATAAGCAATGTGCCAAATTGAATGGTGCCATCTGGTCCAATATAATTCCACGTGCCAGGTATTAGTGTGAAAATGATTGAAATGGTTGCTAGTACTAAAACGTTCGTTAGTAAAAAGTAAAAAATTCGCTTACCCACGTCCTCACCCTTTATAATAGATTTTGAGATTTTTACAATGTTTGCAGTGAATTTGTGAAGCCTTCACATAGTCCTATTATATCCTTTGATAGGGTAGTTATCAACAAATATCATGAATACTCCCGCCACTTAATTTCCTAACGAAAATTTGAAGTGGGGGTACTCTGAACGGATTCGATAGAACTAGAGTGCATTGGTCTTTATACTTACTTATTATAAGCTTGTTATTTGACTTCACTTTCTATCTCTATTACGATAGTGACGTAAAGTAAGCAGTATATTATGGTATGTTTTCCTTGCATAAATTGTGATGGCAAGTGAAAAATATAGGCTGGGTACATTACAACTAACATAATTTATAAGGCAGAAGGAGATTGAACAATGGCAAACGTAAAATTAGCAGTAATTTATTATAGTTCTACAGGAACGAACTATCAAATGGCAAAATGGGCAGAAGAAGCAGGGAAGGAAGCTGGCGCAGATGTACGTGTAGTAAAAGCACCTGAATTAGCTCCAGAAGCTGCAATTGCTTCAAATCCTGCTTGGAAAGAGCATTATGAAGCTACAAAGGATGTACCAGAAGCAACTTCTGATGATATTGAGTGGGCAGATGCAATTATCTTTAGCATGCCGACACGTTTTGGTAATGTCCCGTCTCAAATGAAACAATATATTGATTCACAAGGTGGTCTTTGGGCTACTGGTAAAACAGTTAACAAAGCTGTCAGTGTCATGGTTTCAGCATCAAATGCACATGGTGGACAAGAAGCAACAGCACTTTCCTTCTACACTACAATGATGCACTGGGGTGCAATTATCGTAGCACCTGGCTATACCGATGAGTCGATTGCCCCTGCAGGTGGGAACCCATACGGAACAAGTGTAACGCAAGGACAGGATGGGAAAATGGTTGAGAACGTTGAACCAGCAGTGAAGCACCAAGTAAAACGTACCGTTGAAGTTGCTGCAAAACTAAACGGTTAATATAGAGATGAATTTTGAGAGGGCTGATGGTGACATCAGCCCTTTTTTTATATAAAGCGTTTTTTAGTCGGTAGCTGATCCCAGATCATAGGAGAGCTCCAATCAATTACACGAGCGGCTTAATCGATCATAGGGGAGTTCCAATCAACTACACGAGCGGCTCAATCAATCATAGGGGAGTTCCAATCAATAACACGAGCGGCTCAATCGCTCATAGGAGAGGTCCAATCAACTACAAGAGCGGCTCAATCAATCGTAGGGGAGTTCCAATCAACTACAAGAGCTGCTCAATCAATCATAGGAGGGGTCCAATCAACTTCACGAGCAGCTCAATCGAGCATAGGAGAGCTCCAATCAACTACAAGAGCTGCTCAATCGATCATAAGAGAGCCCCAATCAACTCCACAGTTCAAACTACACTACCTTAGAAAACTCTACACTCACTGAATTTACCTTCTCTCCCTGTTTCAGAAATCCTGACATGGGTAAACTTAAATTAATAGCAAATATAAGCGAAGGAGTTGTCATATAGGTGAATTCAGGTAACCAAATACCAACAGAAAAAGGCATGGACCACAGTGTAGCATTATTGCGAGAGGGATATCGCTTTGTTCCGAATCGACTCCAAAGATTTCGCTCCGATATATTTCAAACCCGCATGATGGGTGGTCAAAAGGCTCTTTGTATTAGTGGAAAACAAGCAGCCGAATTATTTTATGATAATGAACGTTTTAAACGCCAAGGGGCAGCACCAAAGCGAATTAAAGAAAGCTTGTTTGGTGTAGGCGGTGTGCAAGGAATGGATGGGGAATCCCATCGCCATCGAAAGCACTTGTTTATGTCGCTTATGACCAAGGAAAGTCTGAAGAAGATAGCAGCGATTTGCCGAGGAAAATGGCAACAATCAGCTACGGAATGGGAAACGATGGATTCGATTGAACTTTTCCCGGAGGCAGAAAAGATTATGTGTCGAACAGCCTGTGAGTGGGTTGGTGTACCACTGTGGGCTAAAGATCTCTCCATACGCACTAAAGATCTGAGTGACATGATTGATGCATTTGGCGCAGCTGGTCCACGTCACTGGAAAGGCCGAGTGGGTAGAAATCGAGCTGAAAAATGGATTAGAGACATAGTAGAACGCGTTCGCAACGATGAATTGTATGTAGAGGAAACAAAGCCATTATATGTTGTGGCGTGGCATCGTGACCTTGATGGGAATCTACTTGATACACAAACCGCTGCTGTTGAAATTCTGAACCTTTTACGGCCGATTGTGGCAATTGCCCGGTTTGTTACGTTTGGGGCGTTAGCGCTTTATGATTTTCCTCAAACGAGAGAGAAACTAACACATGAGGATGGACAATATGTTAAGTGGTTTGTCCAAGAAATACGTAGGTACTATCCGTTTGCACCCTTTACAGGGGCATTAACAGCGATAGACTTCGACTGGCAGGGGTACCATTTTAAAAAAGATACCTTGGTCATCTTGGATATATATGGAACAAATCATAGTCCAGAACTTTGGACTGAGCCGAATCGCTTCAAACCAGAGCGGTTTAAAGACTGGCAAGGAAGTCCTTTTGACTTTATCCCACAGGGTGGGGGAGATTACGATAAGGGTCATCGTTGTGCCGGTGAATGGTTAACCATTGAACTCATGCAAACGAGTTTAACCTTCTTGACACAGGATCTTACTTATGAAGTTCCTCCCCAAGATTTAACCTATAGTATGACGCGTATTCCAACACACCCAAAAAGCAATTTTATTATGGAAAATATAAGGGTTAAGTAAAGCGTGAGGATCCTGAATGCTAAGCAGCAACCAATTGGCCTCCAGAATCCTTTCACTTGTTTTGGCTCACTATATAAGAAAAAGATGATGCTGACTTCAACAGCATCATCTTCCATATTTATAGAGATATAGCTTAAGAAGAAAGGATCTTTTCCTCACCAAGTACTACTTTAACTGCTATTCTTGCTTCCTTAATGACATCACATCGCCAAACCTCGTCTTGAGGATAGAACATCTCTTGAAACTCATTTAAAATATAGTTTCTATAAGATTCCTTTTCAGCGCCTTCCCAATAAAGCTGGTTCTCTAAAACAATTGTCATAAGTTCTCTTAGTTCTGCTTTCTTGTCATCTCCAAAGGTTCCAAATTCAAATAAAGCAGAAAAAAGCTTTGTATCAGGGTAATGCTTCTTTTGGACAGTATAGAAGTGTTGATTTGAATCTCCAACAACTTTCTTGTCCGAGAATTTCATGATATTTTTTAGTGGATAACGTGATTGGATCTCTTCCAGATCTTGTTCTTCATCTGGCGGAACGACCATTGTTAGTTCATTACTTGGTCCTAAAGCAGTGTGCCAATCCATATGGACGATATGATTATATTGTTCAAGCAGATCGATTTGTAGAGATCGTACATATTTTGCGGACTCCTCTAATGCCCTTCCACCATAATATACACCATGTTCAAACTCATACTGCCCCATACTTTTAGCATGCTTCATGTTCGCATAGCCTTCTTTAGCAAGAGCCTTCGTCAGTTTTTTAAATAGTCTGTTCTGCTCCTCCGTGATATCCTTAATTTTCCCGTTTGGAAGGAAAAGCTCTTTTTCTTTTTCGTACTTTTTATTCACATCTATAGGTAATGGTCCTTCTTCATCAATATAATTTCGATTTAGGTCAATGTTGTTTTCCGTAACTCTGCGAAAATTTCGCATACCCCATGGATTAATTGCATGTACAAGGCAAATGCCAGTCGTTTCTGGCTCGATGTGTTCCATACATTCCTCGACAAACATGTGGATACAAGCAGCTCCAGCATATCCTTCGATCCCATGCTCTCCTGATGAAAGTAGTGCAATCTTGTCTTTTTCACTTGTGGCGTCAGCACGTATGATATCAATGGTGTTGTCATCTGCTTCTTTTCCGATGGTTACTGTTTCTAAAGAAGCATTAGGCCAGACTGACTTTACTTTGTCTAAGTGACTGCGAAAAACGGCTCTCGAGGTTTCGTAATCTTTCTGAAAATAAGATTCCACTTTCATCTTTCCTTTCCATCTCTTTTTCTTCTCGATTCCCGTTTGGGCACATTTAAAACTAAAAGTGACAAATGAGGCAGTACTAAGTAAAATGGATGAAGAGAGGGGATAGCACACATGAAACAGATAAAACAATTTTGTGGGCAGATTGCGGAACACCCTTTATTTACAAAGGTGATTATTACATTAATCGTTTTTAACGCACTGCTTGCTGGATTAGCGACATATAGCATCTTTGCTAATGCAGAGTGGATATACATAGCAGATCTAATCTTGATCTGTATCTTTTCAATAGAAATAGTTATTCGATTGCTTGGGGCAAAATCCTTTGGAGCCTTTTTTAAAGACTTCTGGAATGTATTTGATTTTATTATCGTTTTGCTTAGCCTCGTATTGGTAGGCTCTCATTATATAACCGTTCTACGAATTGTACGTGTCTTGAGGGTGTTGAGAGCAATCTCTATCATTCCATCATTGCGAAAAATAGTAAATGCGTTGCTTCTTACAATCCCATCCATGGGGACAATTATGCTGCTACTTGGTTTGTTCTTCTATGTATATGGTGTGATTGGTACAACGCTGTTTCACGCAATTGCACCGGAATATTTTGGAACATTGCATGATTCATTGCTAACGTTATTTCAAGTTATCACCCTTGAGTCATGGGCTAGTGGCGTTATGCGTCCAATTTTGGCAGAGGATCCATCTTCATGGTGGTATTTTGTCACATTTATTTTATTTGGCGCCTTTGTTATCGTGAATCTCTTTGTTGGCGTCATTGTGAACAATGTGGAAGAGGCTAACCGAGAGGAGACACCTTCTCCAACAGATGTTAAATTGGCAGAGGTACAAAAGGAATTGGCTGAAATTAAATCGCTACTTAAAAGAAGGAATGAATAATCGTTTCTATAACGAAAAAAAGAGCCGAACAAGTTCGCGTTAGTTTGCGCATGCTTGCTCGGCTTTTTTGATGATAATTGATTAGCAAGGATTAAGCTTCATCCATTAGTTCTGCTACAATTTCATACGAACGTAAACGATCTTCCATATGGTAGATTTGGCCACTAATAATCATTTCATCTGCTTGTGTCTCGTTAAGAAATGCTTCGAGCCCTTTTCTGACCGTCTCTTTGCTACCAATAATGGTAGTTCGAGGATCGAGCGATTGTTCCACTGCAGCTTTCTCCATAGGCGTCCAAACTTCATCCATGTTTTCTACTGGTGGTTGAAGTTTTGTCGGTTTCCCTTTGCGGATACTTAGGAATTGCTGTTGTTGGGATGTGGCGATATATTGAGCCTTTTCATCCGTGTCGGCTGCAATAACATTAACCCCTACCATTGCATATGGTTTCTCCATTTTCTCCGTTGGCTGGAAATTCTCTCGGTAAAGACGTAATGCAGGTATAGTGTATGCTGGTGCAAAATGGCTTGCAAAAGAAAACGCGAGCCCTTTCTGTGCAGCAAGCCTTGCGCTGAAGTCACTGGATCCAAGCAGCCAGATTGGAATATCTAATCCTTGACCTGGGACAGCTTTTACCCGTGATACAGGTTCGTCTGAGAAATAGTCCTGCAATTCATTTACTTGCATAGGAAAGTCCTCTACACTCATTCCAAGTGTTCTTCTTAGTGCATAGGCAGTAGCCTGGTCACTGCCAGGTGCACGTCCTAAGCCCAGATCGATTCGACCAGGAAATAAAGACTCCAATGTGCCAAATTGTTCGGCAATAACGATTGTTGCGTGGTTTGGCAGCATAATACCACCGGCACCCACTCGGATTCTTTCTGTCTTTTCAGCTATATGCCCCATAATGACAGAAGTTGCAGAACTGGCAATACCAGGCATGTTATGATGCTCTGCAAGCCAATATCGGTTAAAGCCTAGCTTTTCCACATGCTGTGCCAACTGTACACTATTTTGAAACGACTCTCGTGGATTACTTCCTTCTTTTACTGCTGCAAGATCAAGGACAGAGAGAGGTATATTTTGAAATGTTTTTGATTTTGTTGTCATCGTATTCACTCCTCACGATTTCTTATTAAGAAATATTACGTCTAAAATCGCCAAACGTCCACTAATCAGCCTGCCAATTTTCTGGTAATAACAGACTGAAATAATTCAAAAGAAGTTGGGAAACTTCGTTTGTTTCAAGGTTAAAATTTAAAACAAAGAAACGAAAGAAAAATGTCATAAATTTAAAGTTTTTGTGAATTTTCCTGTGGTAATGTAAAACCCTTGTCTTTTATACATTGTAAGCGTATATAAAAAAGAAGAACGCTGATTTGGTAGCGTTTACATTTACTGAATTTTTATAAAAATGCATGAACATAACTTATCAGAATTTTGAGTTAAAAAGTAATTTATGATATGATATTTCTACTATCCTTTTTTACACGTTAGAATAGTTAAAAATCTTAGCTATATAAGAACTGTCAGCATAGCTAACATTTTTAACTTCCATATTCGCTAAAAGATGAGCGAATGCGGATGTTCTAACCACCCTGGTTTGATCCCCCCATATAAACTTTTTCAAGGACCAAAATGTACGCTTAACGATAGAAGGGAGATGTTGTGATGACAAGGAATGGCTTCCCGCAAAGGCAGGGACTTTATCATCCGGATTTTGAGCATGAGGCATGCGGCATAGGGATGATTGCAAATATAAATGGTAAACCAACACATAATATTGTTCAAAATGCGATAAATATTCTTTGTAATTTGGAGCATCGGGGTGGGCAGTCAGCTGACACGAGCACAGGGGACGGAGCAGGGATCTTAACACAAATCCCAGATCGTTTTTTTCAAAAACAATGTGCCAAGGAAAATATTACGTTACCTAACAAGGGCGATTATGGAGTAGGAATGGTTTTTCTTCCACAGGATCATGAGGTAAGGATGCGGAGCAAGGAATTGTTTGAAGAGATTATTGAACAAGAAGGGCAAACATTTCTTGGTTGGAGGCCGGTACCGACAAATGAATCGTTCATCGGAAAAGTAGCATCGAAAAGTAAACCAACTATACGACAGATTTTCATTGAGAAGTCAGAAGATATTAAGGATCAGATGGCGTTTGAAAGAAAAATGTATGTGATTCGGAAGCGAATCGAACAGGAAGTGGCTAAGATTCCTGAGTATGATGACATTTATATAAGTAGTTTATCTTCTCGCACCATTGTTTATAAAGGAATGTTAATCCCAGAACAGTTGGATGCGTTCTATATTGATTTAAATCATCCAGATTTTAAATCAGCATTAGCGCTAGTTCACTCACGGTTTAGTACGAACACATTTCCAAGCTGGAAACGATCACATCCAAATAGATATACCATCCACAATGGAGAATTTAATACATTGCGGGGGAATGTAAATTGGATGCGCGCTCGTGAGCAATTATGTGCATCAGAGCATTTTTCAGAAGAAGATATGGAAAAAATCCTCCCTGTAATTGATGCAGATGGCAGTGATTCCTCTATCTTTGACAATACATTTGAGTTTCTTCACTTATCAGGACGATCCCTTGCGCATACAGCCATGATGATGGTACCTGAGCCATGGGCGAATGATGCGTCCATTAAGGAAGAAAAGCGTGATTTTTATGAATACCATAGTACATTAATGGAACCATGGGACGGCCCGGCAGCACTAGTGTTTACTGATGGTAACCAGATAGGTGCCTGTCTTGATCGTAATGGTTTGCGCCCAGCACGTTATTATGTAACGAAAAGTGGGATGATCGTGCTAGGCTCCGAGGTTGGAGCACTTGATATTTTCGCAGATGATATTCTGTATAAAGACAGACTGCAGCCTGGGAAGATGCTTCTTGTTGATTTGGAAAAGGGAATTATTGTCCCTGATGAAGGAATCAAAATGCAAGTTGCCTCAGAAGAACCTTACAAGGAATGGTTGAAAAATAAAATTGATCTAAAAGACATCCCTGATGTCACGAATAACCAACCATCGTATAAGGGGAAGCAGTTACTTGAGCAGCAGTTCGCTTTTGGTTATACAAGAGAAGAATTGAATAAAATTATTAAGCCGCTAGTTGAAGATGGGAAAGATCCAATTGGTTCGATGGGCTACGATTCGCCGCTTGCTGTTCTATCGAAAAAGCCACAGCTTTTATATAACTACTTTAAGCAATTGTTTGCCCAGGTTACGAACCCTCCTATTGATGCTATTCGTGAGAAAATCATTACAATGGTCGAAACAACAATTGGTGCAGAAGGAAATCTGGTTGCTCCCCAAGCTGACAGCTGTAAGCATATTCGCCTTGAAACACCAATCATGACGAATGGTCAGTTGGAGAAACTAAGAGTTCGTCAAATTGATGGGTTCCAGACCGCAACCATTTCCACTTTATTTAAACGTAGTAAAGCAGAGGGAAACCTTGTGCAAGCAATGGAAAAGATATTTATTAAAGCGGATGAAGCAATAGCAGAAGGGACTACCCTGTTAATTCTTTCCGACAGAGGAGTAAGTGAAGGAAAAGTTGCTATCCCAGCATTGCTGGCCGTATCTGGGTTGCATCACCATTTGATCCGCAGAGGGATACGTACAAAAGTCAGCTTACTTGTAGAATCTGGGGAACCTAGAGAAGTGCATCACTTTGCGACACTAATTGGTTATGGTGCGGAAGGAATTAATCCATATTTGGCCTTTGATACTATTCATGAGTTAGTAGATAAGCAAGAGTTAGAGGCTATTACACCTAATCAAGCTGTGGAACAGTATGTTCACTCTGTGACGGATGGTATTATCAAAATCCTTTCGAAAATGGGGATTTCAACCATCCAAAGTTATCGTGGAGCGCAGATCTTTGAAGCAGTTGGTATCCATACAGACGTAATTGATAGGTATTTCACCGGCACTGCCTCTCGTTTAGGTGGAATTGGTATGGACATGATTGAAAAAGAAACCATCATGCGCCATGAGAAAGCCTTTCAAGAAGCGCGCGGATCCAATTATGCCTTAGAAGCTGGTGACGAATTTCAATATAGAGGAAATGGTGAAGATCACCAATACAACCCTAAAACGATTCATACACTTCAGCATGCTTGTCGTACCAATAATTTTGATGTGTTTAAGGAATATACGAGCCTTTTGACTGATGAAACAAACAATCTTCAGTCACTACGAGGGTTACTATCATTTAAAAAACGTACTCCTGTCCCAATTGAAGAGGTTGAGTCAGTTGAAGAGATTTGTGCACGATTTAAAACAGGTGCCATGTCCTACGGCTCGATAAGTCAGGAAGCGCATGAAGCACTTGCCATTGCGATGAACCGAATTGGTGGACGAAGTAATACAGGGGAAGGCGGAGAGTCTGCTGATCGTTTTACACCTGATGAAAACGGAGATTCCAGAAGAAGCTCGATTAAACAGGTTGCTTCGGGTCGGTTTGGCGTAAATAGTCATTATCTTGTGAATGCTGACGAGATTCAAATAAAGATAGCTCAAGGGGCAAAACCAGGAGAAGGTGGTCACTTACCTGGTAAAAAGGTATACCCATGGGTTGCTGAAGTCCGCGGTTCTACACCCGGAGTTGAGTTGATTTCTCCGCCACCACATCACGATATATACTCTATCGAGGACTTGGCAGAGCTGATCCATAACCTAAAAAATACGAATCCAAATGCCAGAATAAGCGTAAAGCTTGTATCTGCTGTCGGTGTAGGAACGATAGCTGCAGGTGTTGCAAAAGGGAGAGCAGATTTAGTTCTAATTAGCGGTTATGACGGTGGAACTGGCGCAGCCCCGCGTACAAGTTTGAAGCATACAGGTCTTCCTTGGGAAATTGGCCTTGCTGAAACCCACCAAACCTTAATGCTGAACGGATTACGTGATCGCATTGTGGTAGAGACAGACGGAAAGATGATGACAGGCCGCGATGTCGTGCTTGCCACTTTGCTTGGAGCAGAGGAGTATGGTTTTTCAACAGCTCCGCTCGTTGTGCTCGGTTGTGTCATGATGCGTGTTTGCCATATGGATACATGCCCTGTTGGGATTGCCACACAAAATCCAGAACTCCGCAAGAAATTTATGGGAGACCCTGAGCATGTCGCGAATTTCATGCGATTTATTGCTAAAGAGGCACGTGAATTAATGGCAGAGCTTGGTTTCAGAACGATAAATGAAATGATTGGCCGTACAGATGTACTTGAAGTGAATGATGCGGTTGATCATTGGAAAGCGAAAGGGATCGACCTTAGCCCACTACTCTATCAGCCAGATCTTCCTGCTAAAGTAGGTAGATATGCGACTATAAAGCAAGACCATGGAATTGAGAGAACTTTGGACTACCAAGAGTTACTTCCTAATTGCAGAAAAGCTATTGAAGAAAAGAGACCTGTAGAGTTTACTACCGCAATCCGAAATATTAACCGGGTTACCGGTACGTTACTTGGTAGCGAAATAACCAAATTATACGGTGAAGAAGGATTACCAGAAGATACAGTCAAGCTGAATTTTAATGGATCTGCCGGACAAAGCTTTGGTGCCTTTATCCCGCCTGGAATGACGTTACGTTTAATTGGGGATGCCAATGATTTTGTAGGAAAAGGCCTATCTGGTGGTAAAATTATCGTCCATCCAGATCCAATCGTGACATTCCCGCCTGAGAAAAATACCATTATTGGAAATGTGGCATTTTATGGTGCGTCTCGTGGGGAAGCATACATTCGTGGAATAGCAGGTGAACGTTTTGCTGTAAGAAACAGTGGTGCCACTATCGTTGTAGAAGGTGTTGGGGACCATGGCTGTGAGTATATGACAGGTGGGAAGGTTGTTGTGCTGGGGACAGCAGGCAGAAACTTTGCCGCAGGGATGTCAGGTGGTGTTGCGTATATTCTCGATGAGGACGAAAGCTTCCACACCAAAGTCAATGCAGAGCTCGTAAATGTAGAGCAAGTCAAAGATAAAGAAGAACTGGATGCATTGTACCAGCACATTCAACAACATGTCCTGTACACGAATAGCTCACATGCTGAACGAATTTTAACCTATTGGGATAAATATATACCGCAATTTGTTCGGGTAATTCCAAAAGCTTATGTAAAAGTCCAAGATCGAATTAAAGTATTGAGAGAAAGTGGATTAACCAAGTTTGAGGCTGAAATGACAGCTTTTGAAGAAAGTAAGCAGCCAGTAGAAAAAACGAAAACCGTAACAGCAGTAGGCGCTCTGCAATAACGTGTTCCAAGTATAGAAAAGGAGGACCTATCGATGGGGAAACAAACGGCTTTTATGGAATATGAAAGAAAGGTCAGGGACGAGAGGGATCCGGAGGTCCGAATTAAGGATTGGAACGATTACACAATTCCGATGACAGAAAAGGAAGTACAAGTACAAGGGGCACGTTGCATGGATTGCGGCGTCCCTACCTGCCATGTGGGATTAGAGCTAAATGGGGTTACTTCAGGCTGTCCAGTTTATCACCTTATCCCTGAATGGAATAATCTAGTCTATGAAGGCAAATGGAAGGAAGCACTGGAAAGAGAGCATGAAATGAATAATTTCCCGGAATTTACCGGAATGGCTTGTCCTGCTCCGTGTGAAGGGGCATGTGTACTAGGGATAAATGAGCCACCCGTTGCAATAAGGACGATTGAACGGTCCATTATTGAGAAGGGCTTTGAAGAAGGCTGGGTTGTAGCTACGCCTCCAGAAAAACGTACCGGTAAAAAGGTGGCTGTAATCGGTTCAGGACCAGCTGGTCTGGCTGCTGCAGCGCAACTTAATAAAGCTGGACACACGGTAACGGTTTTTGAAAGAAACGACCGTGTCGGCGGGTTATTGACTTATGGTATTCCGGAAATGAAGCTCTCCTATGATGTCGTAAAGCGCCGTGTCTCTATTTTAGAAGAAGAAGGGATCACGTTTATTACGAATACGGAGGTTGGGAAAGACATTTCGGTGCAGGAACTTAAGGAATCTTTTGATGCTACCATCCTTTGCGGAGGAGCCACCGTGCACCGTGATATCCAAGTAGAAGGAAGTTCTTTAAAGGGCGTACATCCAGCAATGGATTTCCTACATGCTAATACGAAGAGCCTCCTTGACTCTAATTTGGAGGATGAAAACTATATATCAGCTGAAGATAAAAATGTGATTGTAATCGGCGGTGGGGATACAGGAACAGATTGCCTGGCAACCTCTGTCAGACATAATTGCAAGAGTCTCACACAATTTGATATATACGATAAAAAAGGGCTGGTTAGGGATATCGAAACGAACCCATGGCCTCAGTACCCGACAATACATCGTGTAGAATATGGACATAAGGAAGCATCAAGTGTACTTGGTGAGGACCCTCGTGCCTTTGCTGTCATGACAAAGAAATTTGTGGGTGATGAAACGGGACATATTAAAGAAGTCCATACGATCAATGTGAAGCTACGTTTCGATGAAAATGGCAACAAAGTAAGGGAGGAAATCCCAGGGACAGAAAAAGTCTGGCCAGCGGACCTCGTATTAATTGCCATCGGCTTTAAGGGACCTGAGCAAGACCTTATTAGCCAAATGGAAGTTGAGACAACAGCTAGATCTACAGTGAAAGCAACGTATGGTGAATACACTACGAACGTAGATGGCGTTTTTGCTGCTGGTGACATGCGTCGCGGTCAAAGCCTCATTGTTTGGGCTATAAACGAAGGCAGAGAAGTGGCAAGAGAATGTGATCGTTACCTAATGGGAGAAACAGTTTTACCATAAACATACACAAATAGGCTTGGCCAAAAGTACTTTAGCTACATGAAAACCCGAACTATTATGTAAATCCTTGAATGAAGGATTGCTTAGTTCGGGTTATTTTTTATTTAAGCGTAGGCAGAAAGCGGAGCGTTCTGCCAAAGTGATGCTAGAAGTATTATTCGCATTTAAGCATTGATACTTTAGTTATGTCCGAGTTCTTTTGGTTCTAGCTTGACAACTTGTGACATAAGGAGTAACATTCCTTCAATTGGGTTTGCAAGAGATAGTGACATGAAGTAATATAGTATGGTAAGTAATTTGCAATGCTTTTTAAGTAAATTCTCTTCTCTGAAGAGGAGTTACTGGAAATGAGGGTAAATATAAAAATGAGTAAACAATCCATTTATGGACTGACATATGATCAATTATCTGATTGGTTAATGGAACGTGGTCAACAACGGTTCCGAGTTGACCAAGTTTGGAACTGGCTCTATAAAAAACGCGTTAGTCAGTTTTCTGAAATGAAAAATGTGAACAAACAGACCATTGAGCTATTAGAAAAACATTTTGTCCTGCATACTTTAGACGAAGAAATTAAGCAAGAATCGAAGGATGGAACCATTAAATTTCTGTTTAAACTAGCAGATGGCAATCTGATTGAAACCGTGTTAATGCGTTTCAATTATGGTTTATCTGTTTGTGTTACGACACAGGTCGGCTGTAATATCGGTTGCACGTTTTGTGCAAGCGGACTGCTAAGAAAAAACAGAGACTTAACAAGCGGGGAAATTGTTGAGCAAATCATGAACGTACAGAAGCATTTGGATGAACGTGGAGACGGGGACAGAGTTAGTCATATCGTCGTAATGGGAATCGGCGAGCCTTTTGATAACTTCACAAATCTAATGGACTTCCTATATGTCGTAAATGACGATAGAGGATTAAATATTGGTGCACGCCATATCACTGTATCGACTAGTGGACTTGCCCATAAAATTTATGAATTTGCCGACACAGGTATTCAAGTAAATCTTGCTATCTCGATCCACGCTCCAAATAATGAGCTAAGAACCAGAATTATGAAGATAAATAAAGCATTCCCAATTGAAAAGCTGATGAAATCTGTAGATTATTACCTGGAAAAAACCAATCGCCGTATAACTTACGAATACATCATGCTACGGGATGTTAATGACCATAAAGAAGAAGCGGAGCAACTGGCAAAGTTACTTTACAACCATCGCCATTTGGCCTATGTTAACTTGATTCCATATAACTCTGTTGATGAGCATAACCAATATCAGCGCAGTGAATCTGCTACTATTCAAGCATTCTTTGAAACCTTGAAGGAAAAGGGAATCAACTGTGGTGTTCGTTGGGAAAATGGCGCAGACATCGATGCAGCCTGTGGACAGCTACGAAGTAAGCAAATAAAGAAAACGAACGTAGTATAAGGATATAAGGAAAAACCTGAACCGGCCTAATTAGTGTCGGTTCAGGTTTTTTAGTATGATTGAGCATAAGGCGATTCATTACTTATTTAAACCTAGCGGATAATGGCAGGGTAGCTGTACCATTTTTTGCAGTGACCCGATTTTTCCCCGTTTCTTTTGACTGTAGCAGTAAATCATCTGCGTAGACGTAGGCTCGTTTTATTTCTGTTTCAGCCCCTGTTTTATAATAATATAGTCCAAATGAGGCAGTATAGTTGATGGCTAGCTGATCTGACTTGTATTCTGTCTGGACCGGGCTGCACTCGACATCCAGTCGTATTTTTTCCAAAAGCTCCACACATTGTTGGTATGAGCGGTGCCTAAGGAAGATGGTAAACTCTTCGCCACCACTCCTTATTAAACAATCACTTCCCTGAAGATTGCTCTGCAATGTAGTGGCATAATGCTGAATCACGTGGTCTCCTACCGCATGATTATACGTATCATTAATTCGTTTAAATGTATCGATATCCGAAACAAGTACCCCAATACATTCACCGCTTTTATTCAGTTCTTGCATAATTTTATCCATATAGGTGCGATTATGCACCCCTGTTAAGAAATCAGTATACGCCATTTGTTCAAATTGATCCCGTTCCAATTTATGCTGAATCGTTTGAGATTTTACCATGAAAGAGCGACTGACGAGATAGTTCAAAATAAATAGAGCAATTACCATTTCCCATTGTTGTTCCATGAGAAGCAGGACAAGCAATCCATTTGAGAATGCTGTTTTCCCCATGTCGAGCATGCTGCGGCTTCTTAAAAAGTCCCATGCTTCTTTTTTTGAAGTAATATCGCCAGTGAAAGAAAATATAGTAATTAAATATAGATCAGATAGTAGAGAGACCACAATTACAAGTAAAATAACTAATAACCAGAATCCAAAAGGAATAGCTTGAAACGAAGGATACAAGGCTTGGAATAGGAAAAACGCAATAGAGTTATTTAAAGTAAATGCTCCAATATTGTAAAAAGTATGTAGAAATTCATCAAAATCAGCGGTGTTGGAGTATTTGCGATTAAAATAGACGATAAAGCGTTGAACAAATTCAAAAATGAACAGGCCAAGTGGACCTGCCAATAATCCAAAGGATAGACCATAAGAGATGCCGTAGTCCATATTTACTTTTCCTTTTTTAACAACAATAGTTAGGTTGGAGTAAAGTGTAGAAAAAAGCCAATATAATAGAATTGCTTTAAAAAACAAGGCTTTACTAATTATAATCTCACCATAAAATAGTGCGACAATCAATGAAACAATGAAAATACTTATTATAAATAGTTTCAGTCGCATACCTAATCTTCCTTTCTAGAACGTAGGCATAAAATCCTACTTTCACTATAATATTAGCACATTTTTTTCCAATATGTTCAAAATATTATCATAATTATTTATTAGTAGGACAGCCTTGTTGTTTATCAAGATTATCATCCGGGTAGAGTTTAGGGGAGAGTCTAGTTACATTACATCATTAACTATTATTTGAGGAGGCTAAGTCGCATGAGTGATAAACGTAAAGTAGATGGCAACAGTAAAAATGAGCAACTGGAAGAATACCGAGTAGACGACAAAGGAAAAGTGCTAACTACAAATCAAGGATTGAAAGTAGCTGAAGATGAGTTCTCTCTTAAAGCAGGTGAAAGAGGTCCCACGCTAATGGAAGATTTTCATTTCCGTGAGAAGATGACACACTTTGACCATGAGCGTATTCCGGAGCGAATTGTGCATGCACGAGGCTACGCAGCACACGGGGAATTTGAATTATATGAATCAATGAAACCTTATACAAAAGCTAAGTTCTTGCAGGAACCGGGTTCTAAGACGCCGGTCTTTGTTAGATATTCGACTGTAGCCGGATCTAAGGGTTCTGGTGAACTGGCAAGGGATGTTCGTGGATTTGCAACCAAATTTTACACAGAAGAAGGAAATTATGACCTTGTGGGAAATAACATTCCTGTATTTTTTATTCAGGATGCAGTGAAGTTTCCGGATTTAATTCATGCCGTGAAACCAGAACCGCATAACGGGATACCGCAGGCAGCTTCTGCACACGATACATTTTGGGACTTTGTAGCAAACAATCAAGAAACAGCACATATGATTATGTGGCATTTGTCAGATCGGGCAATCCCGAGAAGCTTTCGCATGATGGAAGGGTTTGGAGTACATACTTTCCGTTTTGTGAATGAGGAAGGAAAAGCGCACTTTGTGAAGTTTCATTGGAAGCCAAAATTGGGAATTCATTCAACCGTTTGGGATGAGGCACAGAAGATTAATGGGAAGAACCCTGACTTCCATCGTGCTGATTTATACGATGCAATTGAAAGTGGCAATTATCCAGAGTTTGAATTTGGAGTCCAAGTTATCCCTGAAGAAGAAGAGTTTTCGTTTGATTTTGATATTCTTGACCCAACAAAGATTTGGCCAGAAGAAGATGTTCCAGTAAAAATCATTGGTAAGATGACTTTAAATCGGAATGTCGACAATGTATTTGCCGAGACAGAACAGGTTGCCTTCCATCCGGGGCATGTTGTTCCGGGGATTGATTTTACCAACGATCCATTACTACAAGGGAGGTTATTCTCCTATACAGATACACAGTTAATACGTCTTGGAGGACCTAACTTTCATGAACTGCCTATTAATCGACCGGTGTGTCCTTTTCATAATAATCAGCGGGATGGATACGGCAGACACACAATTAATAAAGGCCAAGTAAGTTATCATAAAAACAGCCTTGCTAATAATACTCCGGAGACCGTAGCACCAAAAGAGGGTGGCTATGAACATTACCAAGAGAAGATGGAAGGAAGAAAGGTGAAGGCAAGGAGCAATAGTTTTAAGGATCATTTCTCACAGGCTACATTATTCTGGAATAGCATGAGTAAACCTGAAAAGGAACATATCATAGAGGCTTTTTGCTTTGAGCTTGGGAAGGTGCAAAGCAAAGATGTTCAGCAGCAAGTAGTAGATATGTTTGCAAATGTTAATCTAGATATGGCTAGAGAAATTGCGGACAACATAGGAGTAAAGGAACCTACAGAGGGTGGATCAGAAGTAACAAAGGTATCTCCAGCCTTAAGTCAGGAAAACAGTACAAAATCCGTGGCAACACGTAAAATCGCTGTGTTACTAGATGAAGGCTATAACGGTGAGGTGGTAAACAATATCGTACAGCAATTGAAGAAGCAGGGGATGGAACCAGAAATCATTGCTTCGAAACTAGGAAAGTTGAAAACAGACAAAGGTCCTCAGTTTGAAGTGGATAACACTTTCCTGACAGTAGATTCTGTACTATATGACGCCGTGTATGTAGCTGGTGGGGCCGGGCAAGACAAAACCTTCCAGGACAAGGCCGGATACTTTATGAAAGAAGCCTACTCCCATTTCAAGCCAATTGGTGCTACACATGACGGAGAGGAACTCTTAAAACACCTCGGTATCTCCTCTATAGCTGCTGGTGTAATTACAGAAGATTCCACGGAGAGCTTTGTTTCTCGGTTTACAGAGGCTGTAAAACAACACCGTTTCTGGGAAAGAGATGTAGGATAAAGATAAAATCTAGGAGATAAAAAAGGTTCCAGTTATCATAAGGTGATAACTGGAACCTTTTTTTATGGCGTTATTCTTTGTCTGTAAAGAGGGTTACGCTAGGTTCACCGCCATTCTTCTTATATAAGCGGTAAACATAGTCGTCGGTAATGGCTTTAACTTCTTTGCTAAGGAAAAGCATTGGTATCACGTTAAAGATGACAACAAAGGCGAGCATTAGATCAAGGAATTGCCAAACAAATTGCAAGCCACCAATTGCTCCAATATATATTGCCACAAGGTATACAATACGCATCGATTTCGCGGCGGTTAATCCTGATAAGAATTCTGCCTGTTTTTCTCCAAAGAATATGAGAATCCCAATCGTTGTAATAACAAAGAACAATAGGAATATAGCAACAAATATGCCACCAAATGTTGTTCCATAGAAATCGGAAAAGGCAACGGTAATCATGCTAGAGGCATTTGCTGATTCTACTTTTGTCCATGCACCTGTGATGAGGACAAGGATACCAGATACCGTACATATGACGATGGTATCAATAAAAACACTAAAGACTCCCCAGAAAGCTTGTTTCGAAGGGTGATCTGTCTGTGCAGGAGCATGTGCGATAGGCCCAGTACCTAAACCAGCTTCATTGGAGTACAACCCGCGAGCGATCCCCCAGCGAATGGCCTGAGCGATTGCAGCACCGGCAAAACCTCCTGTTGCAGAGATTGGGGTAAATGCATGGGTGAAAATTAAGCTAAACACAGTTCCTAGCTGGTCCGCATTTGCGATAATAACAATTAAAGCTAGAGTTAGATACGCCAAAACCATAAAAGGAACAAGTTTATCGGTAACGTTGGCAATCCTTTTTATGCCACCAATGATAATGACGCCAATTACAAGAAGTACTCCGATGCCTGTTGCTTGTACTGGCCAATTAAATGCCCCTTGAAGCTGTGTAGCTATCGAATTTGACTGTACCATAACGCTAGGAATAATTTCTAGCATTAAAAACACTGCAAATAAGGTGGCGACTACTTTCCAGCCTAAAGCTTTCCGTATATAGTACTGCGGGCCACCTACCCACTCACCTTCTTCATTTTTCTCTCTGTATTTCATACCAAGCACAATCTCACTATACCTCGTAGCCATTCCTATTAAGGCTACCATCCACATCCAAAAAAGTGCACCCGGTCCCCCGGGTGAAATGGCTATGGAACACCAACGATGTTTGTAGCACCGGCTGTTGACGCGAGAGCAGAAGTGAATGCTTGAAAAGGGGTAATGGTTCCCTTGTGTTTGTTCTTTTTAAATACTTGTCCAATTGTCTTGCTAATGATGTGTCCAAACATCCGAAATTGAAAGAACTTTAAACGGAAGGTGTAAACTAACCCTGTAATGATTAAGAGAAAGGATAATACATAAGTCCAAAAGAAATCGGATATGGTTGCGATTAAATCTTCAAATCCTGTCATGTTGTCATCTCCAATTTTTAAATTTGTTTTTCTCCGATACCCGCTCATGCTAAAAGTTAGTCATCAATTTACCTAAGATTCGATGTGTGCGTTATCTGTAAACATGTATACAAATATGTATACAAAAGAAAACAATAATGTAAACATGTATACAAACTAGCTTGCAAGCTGATATAACAACGAATGCAAAAATGCACACATGTATACATAAAAGAATGCGAAAATAGTAGGATTGCTATTTTCCAAAAAAACTATTAACCTAGTAATTACGGTTAATGTAATATGAAAAGCGAGAAGCCCGTTAAGCAATGGACATACTGGAGAGCTGCTGAGGAGATAAAGGAAACCCGCGGAACGAAGAGAAGCGAGGTTGACTTATTGAAGGAAGAAGATCGAAGTATGCAAATTGCTGGGCGACCGAGCTAGACAAGGAAAAGCGAGATCGGCCATTAAGTAATGTGGAAGCGGTGAACTTGCTAGTCTTACAATTATATTTTCCTATCTATATAAAAAGGAGATTTTCTATTATGACAAAATCAAGAATTGCAGCAGTGGATGTAGGAAATGATGCCTTGAAAGCAAACTTTGGAAAAATGGAGAATGACGTCTATATTCCAAATGTGGTTGCACAGGACATGGAGGACCGTCCAGTTATCGGAATAGAAGAATTGGATGAAAAAGATGTATTAGATAATTTACATATACGTGTACACTCCCCTGCCCTAGAGGAGAACAACGTCGTTTATCGTGTTGGTAATTTAGCTACAAAAACAAATAACTCAACAGAGCTGGACATTGGAAGTAATAAATCCGAAGAGGATCAAACACTTGTAATGCTATTTGCCTCTCTAGCGTTGGATGCAGTAGAATCAGGTGCATTCAAAGCAGGCAAAAACGATGTCATAGATGCCAACTACACGCTTGGTACTGGATTACCATTGCGTGAAGTAAAAGAAGGAAAGGATGTTGGCTACAGATCCCAGCTCCTAGGTTCCGTGCATCAAATTGAATTTTTAATTACACCTAAACATCAAGGTAAAAAAGTAAACATCAAATTTGATGAAGTAAAGGTATATCCTGAAGGCTTCGCTGCCTATGTTAACCTCATCATGGATAACGATCTTAACGTTATCAACAAGGAATTAATTGATAAACAGATTCTTATTCAGGATATTGGTGGTTTATCAACAGATATTGCGGTTATCCGCAATCGTAATGTGGATGATGATAAAGCACAAGGCTTTAATCTAGGGGTATCCGAGTCATTGGAGCAAATTCGCGAAGAAATACGGATTAAACATGGTGTAGAACTGGACAGCCGTAGAGATGTGGTGGACATTATAACCAGAAATAATGACAGACACCATATTATGGTAAAGGGAAGCAGAACAAATGTGCATGATATTACAGATCACATTTTGCTTGAACTCGCCAAGAAAGAATATAGATTCCTCCGTAATGTATGGGCAAAAAATTCTCAATCCGAGATTTGCTATTTTGTTGGAGGCGGATCTGCTGTCCTTAAAGATTATCTGAAAGCATTAAATAATAAGCTTGATGGGTACAATATCGAGTTTTTTGAAGATGAAAATGAGAGTATCTGGATGATGGCAAATGCTTACTACAAGCTAGTTACAGACTTTGCGAGAAAAGCAGAAAAAGAAAAAGAGAAAGTAAAAGAAGAGACAACTACCACAGCTAAAGCTAAGTAGGGTGAGTGTGCATGACAAAGAAAACAATTGAAAGAGGGCAGTCGATCACATTCCGTGTGCCTTCTGATACACCTGATTATCTTTTAAAGCAGCTTCAACAATTAAAAGAAACAGCGCGCAGAAACTTTTCAAGTGAAATTGCGCAATTTGTCTTAAAGGGGCTAAATGAGGATCATACAAGGGAGCGGGAAACCATTACCGTTCCCCTCCCCCAAAAGCTAACAAAAGAACAAAAAAGCTGGCTTAAGCATGAACATTCGGAAGCGCTGATCGGAAGTCTTATCTATCAGTTATTAAGTGATCCAATGCGTGCTACAACCTTGCTTGCTTCACTTAACAGAGACGCTTATGATCTAGATAAAGAACCACCTACGTATGAGGCCAAGGAGCAAACGGAGAAAGAAGAGTTCCAGATTCCGGAAAACGTGGAGTTTGACTTAGATGATGTCGATATAGATGGCTTGGAGATAGAGCCAACAGAGAGTGTGAAGCAAGAGCAAGAAGAGGAAAATCCCTTAGGTGACTTCTTTGCCAGTATGAATAAATAGAAAGCTGTCATGATAAGTGAGCATACTTATTATGGCAGTTTTTTTGTGCTCGGAAAGTATACAATTTAATAGCCCTAGGTGTTGGGGACGCGTACACGATTGCTAAAAGAAGAGCAAATGTGATAACCACAAATAGGTTAATACATTCATTTTCATAATGAAAAATATAATAAATAAGCTATCTGCGAAAACTTTTGTGAGATTTTTAAGGTATATAGAGTATAACGTTATTTAAAAGGAGGATTGGCGCTGTTGATGGATAAAGAAAGCAAGCTCATAAAGAAGATTAAAAAAGGCGATCAGCGAGCGTTTAAGAAATTGTATGACGTGTATGCCGACTACTCCCTCCGGACAGCGTATGGCATTACCGGAAACCAGGCTGACGCGGCTGATATTGTGCAAGAAGTTTTTATTAAATTATACCGAAACATACACTTATTCGATATGAAAAGGCCATTTAAGCCATGGTTTTATCAATTATTAGTAAACGAGGCAAGGCGGTATATTGGAAAAAAGGCAAAGCAGGCAATCAGTGTGGAATCAGAAGAATTACTTGATTATTTGCATACAGGCGCAGAAGATGAAGTGGATTTTGAGGATCTCGAAAATGCGATGGATAAACTGGAAGAAAACCACCGTACTGTACTCATATTAAAATACCTGAACGATTTTACAGAAAAGGAAATAGCGGAAATTCTTGAGTTGAATCTAAATACTGTTAAATCACGACTGTATAAAGCGCGAAGGAAGCTGAAAACGTTAATGGGGGGTGTCGCAGATGAGGAATAAACAACAATTTGATGATAAATTGCGAGAAGAAATGCAAAAACGTATTCACGTTGATTCCGAACTAAAAGAAGAAACATGGAACAAAATTCATCAAACTATATTTGAAGCTAAACGCCCAAGCAAATCGAAGAAGAAAAGCTTCGTTGCGGCATTAGGTACTATAGCAGCAGCAATTATACTCCTTACGTTCGGGCTTATGACAGATACTGGCCAGGCGATGCTCCAAAATTTGAAAGATATGTTTGTTGAGGAAAAACAGGAAGAAATTGAAATAGAAGGTCAAAAGGAAGAGAGCAATACCCAACTGGAAACGAATGAAGCATTGCGCTATGTCATCTATGTCGACGAAGACCGATACAAAATGGTTAAAGGAGAGGAAGTTGACCGTATCGAAACAAAAGAGCCGTTAGGTGATCGTTATCCCGATGTTTATATGGAGATTAGCCGAAGAGAGAATACGACAACGGAAGACGTTTTGGAAGATATCGAACAAGAAATAACAGCTGACGGATTAGAAGTAGTTAGGCAGGAACATGTAACAGAGCCGCTTGAAGCAGAAGTAATTCAAGGGATGGGGAAGGAAACAACGAACGAATCTGGCAAAACAGGACATCAATGGGATACACCAATTCACCGATACTATGTGACAGAAACAAGAGAAAACCAAGTGTTTGTTATTAAACAGGCATATTTCCTTGAGGCGGAAGAAGGTCACGGAGCACGTTTTCATTATATGCTGGAGAGCTTTGAAATAGTGGAATAGAAGAGGAGTGTTAACATGTGTGGTTTTGTTGGGATTTTATTAAAAGAGGATGCACTACAATTTAGCCCAGATCATTTAGACGAAATCAAGGCTAGTAGCGACCTGATTCACCATCGTGGCCCTGATGAGGATGGATTCTATTCCGATTCTACTATAGCCCTCTCATTTAAGCGATTAAGTATAATTGATCATGAAGGTGGCCAACAACCATGGGCATTTGGAGAAGATCGCTATCGTATGGTCTTTAATGGTGAAATTTATAACTTTAAACAATTACGCTCACAACTTGAGGAAAAAGGATATGAGTTTATTACAAAGTCAGATACAGAGGTAGTTGGTGCAATGTTTTTAGATAAGGGAGTAGATGCTTTTGTAGAATTACGGGGAATGTTTTCGATTTTAATATGGGATAGACAAGAAAAAGTAATATATGGTGCAAGAGACGCCTTTGGAATTAAACCATTCTACTATACGGAGAGTGACAGCGAGCTTATACTGGCATCCGAAAAAAAGAGCATTACCTATTTATCTCAACAGCAAGCAATAAATGAAAGAGCATTACAACATTATATGTCATTTCAGTATGTACCAGATCCGATGAGTCTAACAGAAGGGGTGAAACGTTTAGAGCCGGGGCACTATTTTATAAAAGAATGGAAAGAGCCTATTAAAAAACAACGTTATTTTCATGCAACTTTTGAGCCGGTAATAGGGAATGAACAGCAAATTATTCGTTGTGTCCGAGACGTGCTAATTGACTCCGTTGAAAAACATATGCAAAGTGATGCGCCACTGGGAGCCTTTTTATCTGGCGGCATCGATTCGACTTTTATTGTTGCACTTGCAAAAGAAATTAATCCACACATTAAAACTTTTTCGGTAGGGTTTAAGGAGAACGGTTACTCCGAGGTTTCTGTTGCAGAAAGAAGTGCCGAAGCATTGGGGGTACAAAATTCCAGCTATCATATCACGGCAGAAGAATATGTGAATGCACTGCCTAAGATAATGTGGCACATGGATGACCCATTGGCAGATCCGGCTTGTGTACCGCTTTATTTTGTTGCCCAAGAGGCGGGGAAGCATGTGAAGGCAGTTCTTTCTGGTGAAGGGGCAGATGAGCTTTTTGGTGGCTACAACATTTACCGCGAATCCGCATCTTTAAAGGGCTTTGATTATATGCCAAAGAAACTGCTCCATCTCTTAAATTGGCTAGCGTCTATTTTCCCAGAAGGGGCGAAAGGCAAAAGCTTTCTAGAACGTGGAACGACACCACTTGAAAAAAGGTACATTGGGAATGCCAAAATGTTTGAGGAAGCGGATAAGGAGCAATTACTTCAATACTATTATAAAGAATCGAGGTATGAAAATTGGACCTCCCCACTGTATCAAAATGTGCAAAATTCCCATAAGGTTCATCAGATGCAGTATATCGATATACACACATGGCTTCCTGGTGATATTTTGCTGAAAGCAGATAAAATGACAATGGCACATTCGCTTGAACTTCGGGTTCCATTTTTAGATAGGGAAGTATTCGAGATTGCAAGATGTCTACCGGTGGAAACCAACTTTACATCTGGCACCACTAAATCAATCCTAAGAAAAGCAGCCGAGGGAATTGTTCCAGAACATGTAGTGGATCGAAGAAAATTAGGATTTCCTGTGCCAATCAGGGAATGGTTAAGAAACGAACTGTATGATTGGGCTAAAATGCTTATTAATGAAAGCGAAACAGATCACTTGCTAAGGAAGCAGGTTGCCATGGAGTTATTGGATTGTCATGCTACCGGGAGAAGGGATTATTCTCGCAAGCTATGGACAATTCTAATGTTCATGCAGTGGCACCAAGTCGTTATTGATAAGGAATATGACGTAAGCACCCAAACTCAATTTAAGCAGCCTACTAGGATGACTTCCTAATATGCCAGCATAATAATAGAGATGTGTGTCAAACTAACTCTAAGAATTGAAGGGCATAGGAGTTGTTTAGATGGAATTCGACTGGATTTGGAAGTCAATTATCATTGTATTAGGAGGGACCTTTTTATTACGGTTAGCAGGTAGAAAGTCAATCTCACAAATGACGTTGGCTCAAACGGTTATTATGATTGGGATTGGTTCCCTACTAATTCAGCCACTTGCTGGGGCGAATATTTGGACCACGCTAGGTGTAGGTACAGTTCTTGTTTTAACATTAATTGCGATGGAGTTTATCCAAATTAAAGGGGATTTTTTCGAAAATCTTATTACAGGTAAGTCCAAGGTTTTAATAAAAGATGGGGTTATACAAGAAGCGAGTTTGAAGAGGCTACGGTTAACGGTAGATCAATTGGAGATGAATCTGCGCCAACAGAACGTACAGCGGATAAATGACGTTCAGTGGGCAACACTTGAGCCCAATGGCCAGGTTGGTTTCACCTTAAAGCCAGATTCACAGCCAGTAACAAAAAAGGAATTTCAACAGCTGGCTGATGATTTAAAGACTTATTTACAAACCATGACGCCAACGAAGGAAGTAGAACAGCTACGTAACCAGCTAGCGTCTTTATCAGCCCAGGTTCAACAATCTAATGTTGATTCAGAGGGGCTTTTCAAGGAAGTGGAATATAAGCATCATGAGAATACACCGCCAAAACGGTTGCAGTAGTCAATTTCTTAAAGGATTAGAGTCAGATAAAAGAACAGCATGAGATTATAATGTGTTATTGGTTCCCCCTTAACGTTTAATTTAAAATGTTAAGGGGGGCGCAGATAAAGTCAAAAATATATTTTCAGTGTAGCTTATCTATCAAACAGTGCTTTCATGTCGACGTTTTCCCTCTTGTCGGGCGGTGTCTCGAACATAGGTTTCTTTGTAAAACCAAAAGCCCCGGCTATAAGATTACGGGGAAAGGTAGAAATCAGCTGATTATACTTCCCTGTATGCGCATTAAAATTGCGACGTGCTGCTTGAATTTGTTCTTCGATATTATTAATCGAACGCTGAATATGCAGGTAGTTCTCATTAAACTGGATTTCCGGGTAGCTTTCCATGTTCATCATAATATTAGGCATTTCTTGCTGAAGGGTATTGTGCGCTTTAATTTTTTCATTCATATTAGGCGCATTCATGACACCTGCTCTTAACGCTGTTACATCTTTCAATACTTCCATTTCTTTATCCGTTGCAACTCTAGCTGTTTGGACGAGATTGTCCAGTTGATCCACTCGCTTCATTAAAAAAGCATCCAAATCACTAAAAGCATTTTCCACATTTACTTCCTGTTTCTTCATCTTGTTATAGCTCAAGATAAAAAATAAAATAAAAATAACCGCTACCGCTACAATAATTATCATGCCTGTATCCATATAAACCCTCCTCGTTACGCTTTATTCCTTATTCCATATTCTTAAATTAAGATTTAGTTCATCCACTAGCTCTAGGGCAATATTAATGTCGTGAAAGTAACCCTTCATTACTTCTTTCGTTAAAGGCAAATAGATGCTAAACGTAAAATGCTCTTTTTCTGTTGGTAGCAAGAAATACATTTTACCATCCTTAAAAGAGAAGTAAGGTGGATTTACAAAGTTTAATTGTGGGGAGTATCGTGCATTCATCGCAATTTGAGATGCTTCTTTAAATGAAGCTGGTTTGGGGATCTCTTTTGTTCGATCCCGTGTTGTAAAGGAAAGTAACCTGTTCATGAAATTTGGTGTCAGGATATATCTCGCTGTAATCTGATCTGTTGTTCGAACATCAAAAGTATCCATAAAGTCGATGTCTTCCAGTTCTACCGCTTCTAACCTATCCTTACTGTTCTTTTTCTGCTTTTTGGCTACCGTCCGGTCATTTTGTGGGGTGACAATGGTAAGCCCATCAAAATCTTTATTGAAATCAGCCACAAAAAAGAGGCCTTTGAATAATGGGCGGATACGTTGCTTTTTCTTACCTTCTCTATCTTTAAAGGGAACAACGTGGAAGGCTTTAACTTCCGAAAACATTAGCTCCGTTTTAGGTTGGCTCTTACTTCCTTTTACACTGCTGCCTACACTTCCTTTAATTAAGTCATCTCCTCTATACCGATTTGGGTCGATATCGAAAATGTTTGAGTTAATAAAATCCTCTTGCGGAACGTACCTTCTTCGAGAATAAGTAAATCTTCGGTTAATAAACTTCACAATATCTGTGACAAGCTCTTCCTTTATCTTTTTTTCAAGTTCCCTACGATTTCTTTCTATATCTTTAAAAAGAAAGGTACAAATAAAAAGGATGCCAAAAAATAGATAGCCTATAATAAAGGGCCAAAAGAAATAGCTTAATAGTAATACGACAACAGCGGGCAATAGTTTCATTGCCTGTTTTTTGGTAAGGCCTATTGCTTTTCTTCTTTCAGCTTCCAGACGTTCAACATCGCTTTTTAGCTCTTCTTCATAAAACGCATCAAATTCTTCCTCTGTTTTTGCAAATCGCTCAAGCTGGTATGCCTCATCCCACTTTTTCATCCGTTTCCTCTCCCGCTTTTTGTTATGGATAGTATAGCAAATTATCCCAATAAACTAGGAAGATAAATGAAAAATAATCCAAAAGCACTATGCGACAAGTCTTGTTTATCTGGATGGAAACAAAGGGAAAGGATAAACAATCATAAATGAGAGGAGAGGACATATGAACCACAAGAATGAAGGGAGAAAAATGCCCTTCACATCTGTCGGGAGTGGAAACGTACAATTAGTTGCTGATAAGGTGCACTGCTATACAAACCAAATTGTGAATGTATGTTATGTAGGTGATAAAGAGGAATGGGTGCTGGTTGATGCAGGGATGCCAGGTTCTGCTTCTAAGATTAAGGCAGAGGCAGAGCAGTTGTTTGGAGAAGGAGCAAAGCCAAAGGCAATTATTTTAACACATGGACACTTTGACCATGTAGGTTCTGTAGTTGAGCTTGTAGAGGAGTGGGGTGTGCCGGTTTATGCTCACCCGTTAGAAGTTCCATACCTAACAGGTGAAACGCGTTACAATGAACCCGATCCAAGCGTGTCAGGTGGTATGGTTGCAAAGTTATCTGCATTCTTCCCAAATAGACCAGTCGATCTATCAGGGCACATTCATAAGTTGCCACACGATGGGACGATTCCGTTCATGCCTGGTTGGCAATGGATCCATACCCCTGGCCATACACCAGGACATATTTCTGCATTTCGTTTTACTGATAAGACGTTAATTGCAGGGGATGCGTTTACAACAGTGAAACAGGAAGATATGTTGGAGGTTGTACAACAGAAGATGGAGATTCATGGGCCACCAAGGTATTTTACGCCTGATTGGGAGGCTGCAGAAGCGTCAGTGAAAAAATTAGTACATCTAAAACCACTTCATGGTGTCACGGGGCATGGTGTACCTGTTTCGGGTGACAAGTTGCTTGATGGGTTAACATATCTAGCTGATCATTTTAAAGAGATAGCCGTTCCGAGTCACGGACGATATGTAGAAGGAGAGAGATAAACAGAATTGAGGGAAACACAAATGCCGAATGGTAGTTGAGCATTAATAACTGCTTAAATTCATTCGGCATGTTTTAATAGAATCCCTCCTCTCTATTAACTAGAAAAATAGGTGAGAGAGAAAAAATATTTTTTAAATAGATAATGGGTGAAAAACAACGAAATGATAAGAAATCCTAGATTTTTATGAGCATTTTTGGAGTTCTTCTTTGCTTGATTTCATTTTTGCAATATGGTAGTCTTTAAATACAAGATATTGGTGATTGTAAAGAAAAAAACACTATATATAGTGTTTTTTATAGTTTATAATATATTAGCAACATGATTAAAACACCGGAAAACGGCGCTAAAAAGCATAATCGCGCACGTTCTACTTTACCATAAAACAACCTAGAAAAGGTAGTTAAATTTTAGTGAACTTCTAGTTTTGCTTAACGTTTTGAATCTCCGTGTGTATTCTCGGTTAAAAATCGTTCATTATTAGTCTGATGAGCGGTTTTATATTGAGAAAACTAGGGGAAGCAATTACATAGATTAAGAGGAGGATTCATCGTGAATACCGTAATTCTATCCAACGAAGAAAAAATAATGCAGTTAATTGACGAGGCAGCACAAGGTTTGAATGTCAATACAGAGGCTTATAAGCAAAAAGCGGCAAAAGCCATTCATGCTGAGATGACTGATGAAAAAGTGACAGATACACTTGTTAAAAATGCGCTGGAAAATATTGATGAAGCAGCACCTGAATGGACATATCTAGCAAGTAGAATCTATCTGAATCGTCTTTACCGTCTTGCGGGTGAAAACCGCCATTACGCACCTGAAAAAAAATACGGAGATCTATACGAGTTGATCCAGACACTAACAAATGAAGGTGTTTATGCATCAAACCTGCTAGATAAATACACCAAAGCTGAAATTAATCAGTTTGCGAACATGATCGCCCCTGAAAGAGATCTGTTATTTAATTATCTAGGACTACACACCATTGCAACACGTTACCTTGCAACAGATCATGAAAAGAATATCTACGAGCTGCCACAGGAACGTTGGATGGTTATTGCGATGTATCTTATGCAAGATGAGAAATCCTCCCAAAGAGAGCAACTTGTTACAGAAGCGTATTGGGCTTTAAGTAACTTATATATGACAGTGGCAACACCAACGCTAACAAATGCAGGGAAAACACATGGCCAATTATCCAGCTGTTTTATTGACACAGTAGACGATAGCCTGCAATCCATCTATGATAGTAATACAGATATTGCCAAGTTATCGAAAAACGGTGGCGGAATTGGTGTTTATATGGGTAAAATCCGTGGTCGTGGTAGCTCAATTAAAGGCTATAAAGGCATGTCAAGCGGTGTCGTGCCGTGGATTAAGCAATTAAATAATACGGCAGTCAACGTCGATCAGCTTGGAACGAGAAAAGGTGCGATCGCAATCTACCTTGACGTTTGGCATCATGACATTGAAGCATTCCTTGATCTTAAGTTGAATAACGGCGATGACAGAATGCGCGCACATGACATTTTCACTGGTGTCTGCCTTCCAGACTATTTCATGGAGCAGGTAGAAAACAGGGGAGACTGGTATCTATTTGATCCACATGAAGTCCGTGAAGTAATGGGATATTCCCTTGAAGATTTCTATGATGAAGAAAAAGGTGATGGCGAATGGCGCAGGAAGTATGAAGAGTGTGTACAGTCTGATCTTCTTACAAAGAAACAAGTACCTGCTATTTCGATTATGAAACGCATCATGAAGTCACAATTAGAATCAGGTACACCATTCATGTTCTACCGTGACGAAGTAAATAGACAGAACAGTAACGAGCATAATGGTATGATTTACTGTTCAAACCTTTGTACGGAAATAACGCAAAATCAGTCACCGACTGAATTTCTGGAAGAATATGTAGAAAATGAAGATACCATTGTTAAGAAATATAAAGCTGGCGATTATGTGGTATGTAATCTAAGTTCCATTAACCTAGGTAAAGCTGTCCCTGACGGTGTTTTAGACCGCCTTATTAAAATACAGGTTCGCATGCTTGATAACGTTATTGATATAAACACATTGCCAATCAAGCAAACGCAAATGACAAACCAAAAATACCGTGCTATCGGGCTTGGAACATTTGGCTGGCATCACCTTCTAGCATTGAAGAACATGAAGTGGGAGACAGAGGAAGCTGTTCAATTTGCAGATGACCTTTATGAACAGGTTGCTTATCTGACGGTTAAAAACAGTATGGAATTAAGTAAGGAAAAAGGCAGCTATCCAGCGTTTGCCGGAAGTAACTGGGAAACAGGAAGCTATTTCACGAAAAAAGGTTATACCGACGAGAAGTGGACTGCATTAAAAGAAGAAGTTGCAGCTAACGGGATGCGAAATGGTTATCTTATGGCGGTTGCGCCGAACTCAACTACAGCTATGATTGCAGGCTCAACAGCAAGTATTGATCCGATATTCAAGGCCTTCTACAACGAAGAGAAGAAGGACTTTAAAATTCCAACAACGGCACCTGACTTAAACCATAATACGTACGATATCTATCGTCGTTCTGCGTATATCGTAGACCAACGCTGGTCTATTAAGCAAAATGCTGCAAGACAAAAACATATTGATCAAAGCATTTCATTTAACTTTTATGTGCCAAATACAATAAAAGCATCTGTTTTACTTGATCTTCATATGCGCGCTTGGAGTGAAGGATTGAAAACAACCTACTATGTCCGTTCTACATCCAACGATGTCGAAGAATGTGAGTGGTGTCAAAGTTGAATGCACTAATAGCGTATCTTTCTTATAGTAGTAATACAAAAGAGGTAGCGGAACTTATTGGAGAACAGCTGGAGGCTGAAGGCCTTCAGCTGGATATTCACCGAATTGGTATCGACCAGCCTATAGATGCGCAGCATTATGATTTTATTTTTCTTGGAACTTTTACGTGGGATATGGGTTCCACCCCTGATGAAGTGAAGGACTTTGTGCTCGAAGTCGGCTACAAGCCTGAAAACGTAGCTGTCTTTGGCACAGGGGATACCCAGTTTGGGGGCGATGCACTGTTCTGTAAGGCAGTAGATAAGCTCACAACATTTTATCACAGCAAATGGGCTGGACTAAAAATCGAACAATCCCCCCGTGGCAGCCAGGAAAAGAAAGTAAAGAACTGGGTGGAAGGAGTACTTAATTATGCAAGAAGCTATGCTTAAAAAGGCTAAAACACTAGAGCCGTTAAACCCAAACAAATCGACGGGAATTTTCGGTGGGAAATCCAGCGGCATATTAAACTGGAATGACATTGCCTACCCACACTGGTACAAGATGTACAAGCGACTGATCGGAAACTATTGGCAAGCCGATGAGGTCAATATGTCCAGTGATGTAAAACAGTTTGCTTCACTGGATAAGTCTGAGCAAGATGCCTATTTAAAAATTATTGGTCTCTTGTCAACATTGGATGCACCACAAACACGGACAGCATTATTGCTTTCTTTGTATGCGAGTGATGCTTCTGTTCAATCGATTATGGCAGTAATCGCCCAGCAGGAAGCAGTGCATAATGAAAGTTATTCTTATGTGTTGTCTTCCGTTGTTTCCCTGGATGAACAGAATGAGGCATTTCAGCTTGGGCGGAAAGACCCCATTCTTCTAAAGCGAAATGAGAATCTCGTTAAGCAATACAATGCTTTTGTGGAAGAACCAACAATGGAAAACATTTTAAAAACGATTGTCTACACTTCATTACTTGAAGGGATGTTCTTCTATTCTGGGTTTGCCTTTTTCTATAATTTGGCTAGACATAATAAAATGGTCGGGACGTCTACGATGATTAGTTATATTAACCGGGATGAACTAGAGCATGGCCGGTTTATCGCGGAACTATTCCGGGCAGCATTGGATGAAAACCCTTCTTATAATACCCCAGAGTTCATTGAATGGGTATATGAGCAATTTAAAGAATCTGTTGACTTAGAAATCGAATGGTCCACTTATGTCCTAAAAGATGTAGAAGGAATCGATTTGGACGAGATGGCAGGCTATGTTAAATATCGTGCTAACAAAATGCTTCGGATGCTTGGATTAAGCGAGATATATCCAGAGAACTTAGAGAATCCTATGAAGTGGATTCGCGCTTATGTGGATAACTTTGATGGTACAAAAACGGATTTCTTTGAACAGAAATCAAGACAATATACCAAAACAAGTGACCTAAACGGTTTTGATGACTTGTAAAATGATAGTTTAAATAAAGATGCTTGGATAATCTCCAAGCATCTTTGCTATATGAATCGAATCCTTATTCATCTGTACGTAATGTAACGACAACAATTTCGGGGCGGTTAAAAACTCTTAGTGGAAAAAGGCTGTTACCGAGCCCTCTATTTACAATCATTGTCGTGTCGTTTGCTATATGTTCACCGGAAGTATACATAGGTAATAACCCTTGATTCGGGGCAATTAAACCACCTATAAATGGAATTCTAACCTGTCCTCCGTGAGCGTGTCCTGAAAACACCAAGTCAATCCCATATTTACTATAAAGAGATAATAATTCAGGTCTATGTGATAATAAAACTTGGAACGTCTCCTCATCGTCAACATCTTTTAAAGCACTCTCAATATAATCTCCGGTTGTCACGACGTCAGACTCAATCCCATTGTTATGCGAAGGGTCATCCACTCCTATTAGTCTAATTTTCTCTGACCCTAGAGTGATTTCCTCTGTTGCATTTCTCATCACATGTACACCAGTATTTTTTAACTTTTCCTCTAATGAATTGAATTTCTGTGACCGCCATTCGTGGTTTCCTGTTACATAATACACTGGGGCAATATCCACGATTTTTTCCATCAACTTGATACTAGGTTTCACGTCATATCGCCTTGAATCTATTACATCACCTGTAAATACAATGATATCTGGCTCTGCCTTTTTAATTTTTTCGACTAGGTAGCTTTGATCATCCCCAAAAGACTTGTTATGTAAATCAGATAGTTGCACAATTTTATATCCATCAAACACTTCTGGCAGGTTATCCGATTGTTTCGTATGTTTACTGATTACGATAGAATTGTTTTGATAATAAAAGAATACGATTAACAAAACGATTCCAATTAACACGTATAACCACCACTTTCTTAATATCTTTTTCAATGTGTATCTCCTTTGTTTTTTATCATAATTACTCTAAAGGTGATTATAACATCTTAGAGATTTGCACAATCCTCTTAATCACGGAATCTACTTCTTCGGTATGCTTCATTACAAATAGATAGTCTGCTTCTTCCTCTTTAGGATCTACGATGTCTTCTAATTGGGATTCAGCTTGTTGCCTTAGGTGCAATTCCAAAACTAGTATAAGCCCCTCTAAATATATTTGTACTACGCCTGCTTCGGATAATTCTCTCCATGAGAACATTATCTGGGATATCAAAATGAACCAGAATACGAACAAACTGTTTTTTATTAAAGAGTCCTTCTAGTAACTCCAATCGACTTTTTTGGCTTCGGTTTGAGTTACAAACAATAAGGTGTAACTCAGTATTTTCTATAGCATAATGAACAATTAACTGAGAGAGGCTGTGTTTAAGTATGTTTGGTCCTTGTTTTGGCTGCAGTTTGGCATAAAAAGTGTTTAAGAACGCTGCTTGATTGTCTTGGTCCATTACGAAAGAGTTATCCAATTCTTTATCTAAGGCTCTAGCAAATGTAGTTTTGCCACTATGTGTTTTACCAACAGTCATGATAACTAATCTTTTCATTATTCCTCCTTCTATATACGGAGAGTATTAAAATCTAAATATGAACTTTCATATACTACTTCAACATAAACAGCTTAGATTCCTTCTATATAGTACTCTACCAATTGGAGCGGACAGTGTCGTATAAAGGTAAAAGGGATGAACCTTGACTAATTTATTATGGGATATATAATAATGAATAATAGCATATGAGATAAGTTTTCTAGGGTTCCGCAACGAAACACGTTGGTCTGGTCCGAGAGAAAACTCACAGCCTTTGCTGTGTCACGGAAGGATAAAAGCCTGGGAGGAACGATTTTATAGTTCTCTCGGGCATTTTTATTTTGGGAATACAAATGGAGGTACGGCTAAAATGAATGCAAACTGGGTTAAAGTAATAATCGCCGCGATTTTCGAGGTTTTATGGGTCATCGGCTTAAAGCATGCTGATGGAATTTGGGAGTGGACTGGAACAATAATCGCTATTTATGTCAGCTTTTACTTGATGATTATGGCTAGTAAACAACTTCCTGTAGGAACTGTGTATGCAGTGTTTGTTGGGCTTGGCACTAGTGGGACGGTCCTTGCAGATTTTATGTTTTTTGAGGTACCACTCAACTTACCTAAAGTCATTTTAATTTTGATTTTATTGGCAGGAGTAATGGGACTGAAACTAGTTACTCAGGATAATGTAAAAGAAGGTGTGGAATCATAATGGCTTGGGCTTCTTTAATCGTAGCAGGTATATTTGAAATGCTTGGAGTTTCCATGATAAATAAATTGCACAGGGATCGTAATCTGCAGGCGTTAATTCTGTTAATCATTAGCTTTAGTGCTAGTTTTCTATTCCTTGCCTATGCAATGAGATCACTTCCAATGGGAATTTCCTATGCCATTTGGACAGGAATAGGCGCAGCAGGGGGCGCCATTTTAGGCATGATCCTCTACGGAGAATCAAAAGAATGGAAGAGAATTATGTTTATTACAATGATATTAGGTGCAGTGATTGGTTTGAAACTGGTTTCCTAACATCAAAAATGAAAAAGCCAAGTCATAAGTGACTTGGCTTTTTCATTATAGTTCGTCTAATAAAATCACGTCACCGGTCGAAGCATTTACCCCGTAAGAACAGTCGACCTTACCGCAAAGTTGATAGGTTTCACTATTAGGTTCATAAATGTAGACAGGTGTGATCTCAATATAGCTATGCAATTTTTCGAATGCTTTGTCCCTGGTTAACACAGGAGATTCAGCTTCAGAAAAATGGTTAAACATTTCAAGTATAAACTCGTTATCTGTAAAATTGAGTACCCTGTATGTGGCTGGATCAATAAACAGCTTTAGCTTATGCTGTATAACTTTTTTATCCTGCACCTTAGGCCAAATCTCTGCAATCAGATAACCGTGTTCGCGGAAAATAGCGTATAGCTTCCATTTGCCACTTTCCTCTGGGTATTTTTCCTTTGTAAAGGCACCTACAGCCTCAAAACTCCGTTCTATATCTTCTGGAGTTAAAGGACGTTTATTTTCGTCTGGCTTGTTTGCTAAAGCTTCCTCTAAAGACACCTCATGTGATAAGTCAATCTCTTGAGGAACGAAGGTTTCTTCCGTAGCCTCGGAGTCCCATTCTATATTTCTATCTACGATTTCATAGCTATCCCGCATTTCTGCTTTTTCAAACGGGATGATATGCTGCTTGTCATTGGTTATGAATGTAGTGGTAGTTCCAAAAACCGGAAGCCAACGCTCCTCCTCTTCAATAGGAATCTCCAATAATTGAAGCTGATTAAGGATAATGGGATCTACAATAGAAGAGGTAAGAGCGAATGGTTCCCATTTAACTTGATCTTCTTGCGGAAAACTGCCATCCATGGAAAATTGGGATAGCTTACCTTCTTCGTTAAACATTACTTCAATTGTACCAACAGGAAATACGGGGATGTTATCAGCTGCTGCCAAAAAGCGAAGACCGTTTTCCGCTTCATCCTTTAGCTGGAACTGTCTTCCGAATTCCAGGGCGGTAGTTTCTTCTACCCATTCGATGATGGCTTCACTACCGTCCTTTAACTGTGGAAAAAATTGTTCTTCCACTAAATTTGCGTCTTGTACAAATGTGAAGTGACGTAGTTTCTTCGACTCAAGTTCTATTTCAATCACAGCAGTACCTGGAGGATTTAGCCCTTCCTCTACTTCTCCTTCTACGACTCTCGGAACCCATTCCATTGAGAAAAGAAAGGCGTTTTCTACGTTGCTGTTATCGTCACGAAAAAGATGGTATCTTTCTAAGTAATAATTATCAAGGCCATAATTTTTCTGGCAGGAGTCAGCCAGCTCCTGTAATCGTTCATTCATGTTTAGTCCTCACTTTACCTACAATTTCCTTAAGTATAACATGGTGTAATCAGGGTAAAAAGAAAATGCTTTACCTTCTCGTCACGTTAACGTTTAGTATAATAGACGAAAGGTTGTGAGATATATGTATATAAAAGAAGTAGCCAAAAAATTAGAGACATCAACTCGGACAATTAGGTATTACGAGGAAAAGGGACTTATTACTCCTGCAAAGGAAGAGAACAATCAGTACCGGTTTTTTAATGATGAAGACCTGATAAGATTGAGTACGATCCTGTCACTTCGTGAAGTGGGACTTCCAGTTGAAGCGATTCATAGCTTATTAAAAGATAAGGATATGCGAGTGGATGATTATTTAAATGTGCAGCGAGGCGTGCTTTATGAGCAATGGTTAGAGCTGAAAGACATGATTCAGACTCTTGATCTGATGACAGAACGAGCTGGAAAAGGAGATAGTGTTACCAACGACTTGTTTGGATTGGCGAAACAATTGAAAACATTGAAAGCAATGCGTAAAAATTGGCAGGATAAATGGAATTTTGATAGCCAAGCCCATGACTATGACCAAAGCATTAAAATGCATGGGTACAAATTTAATGTTCATCAAGATTATGAAACAGCGTTAAATAAAGTGGTCGATACGATTCAGCTAAATTCAGGTGATCTTTTTCTTGATATAGGGATTGGCACGGGTAATTTGGGGTCACGTTTTATAGAAAGTGGAGCAAAGGTTATTGGCGTAGATCAATCCGAGGAAATGCTTGCTGTCTGTAAAGAGAAGCATCCAGAGATTGAAACGAGGAAGGGTCATTTTCTAGCTCTCCCAGTAATGAACATGCAGGTAGATGCCATTGTTTCCAGTTATGCCTTACACCATTTAACCGATGACGAAAAGTTGCTAGCGTTGGAAGAAATGGATCGTGTTTTGAAAAGGCATGGAGAAATCTGCATAGCAGACCTCATGTTTTTAAATGAGGAACATAGACAGCATATCATGCAAAGTTTTCGGGAAGAAGGTAATGTTGAAGCAATTGGGGCGATAGAAGATGAGTATTATGCAGATCGTTCACAACTAGTTGATTGGTTGGAGAAACATGATTACACGGTGGAAACGCATCAGTTTAATTCTATTTTAAGTATGATTTATGCTAGGAAGCATGTTGAAAATGAAAGGTGAAACAATGGAAAGGGTATCCTTACAGGTTTATTCCACTGAAAATAAGGCTCAGATGCAATCGTATCATTTAACGAAGCAGCAATTAAAATATACAGCGCATCCAATCGATGCACTGAAAAAGTGTAAGGAAGATCCAAGTCGGTACCCTTTAGTCATTTTAACCGGAATAATTCCTGCAGGGTTTTTCGTACTTCATGAGAAGATAGGGGTACGACCCTATTCGAAAAATCCTAACGCTATTCTATTGCGTGCCTATTCTGTTCAGACAGCCTTTCAAGGTAAAGGTATTGCAAAAAGTTCCATGGAACTACTCACTTTGTTTTTAGCAGAATCATTCCCAACGATAGATGAAGTTGTTCTGGCCGTTAATAGTGCAAATGGTGTCGCACAGCAATTATATAAAAAGAGCGGTTTCCATGATACAGGTCGAAGAATCAATGGGAAATCAGGTGAACAATATATCTTTTCTAAGTTATTAAATTTAAAAGGAGGACGGGACAAAAGCATTTAATCAAAAGATAAATCCGAATGAATGTCCTTTGAAGAACCGCTTCAGAAATATACTCCGCTTTCCATGGGCGGCTGGTGAGCCTCCGGATGCTCCGCATTCCGGGGTCTCACCTAGGCCTTCCTCCCATAGGAGTCTCCGTATATTTCTTACGCTTATTCTAGCTATCATTCGTCTTTTGACTAAAACTTTTTGTTATGTCCCGACCTTGTCTACATTTAATGAAAGTAATTTATCAACCCGTCTGCAATAGCTTCTGCAACCTGGTGGTGATAACCGGTAGTCTGAATGGTTGCATAGTCACCAGGATTTGTGAGAAAGCCTAATTCAAGTAATATTGCTGGTGCATTATTTTTACGTAACACCCGAAACTCTTCTTGAAATAACCCACGGTTATAAAGAGGGAGAGATCCGGATAGTTTATTTTGAATATCTTCTGCTAATGCATGGTCTTTATTCAGGGAGGAGTAATAAGTACCTATGCCTTGAACCGATTGGACGGGAAACGCGTTATAATGAATACTAATAAACGCATCTGTATTATAGGTGTTGCTTATCTCTGCGCGCCTGTCGAGTGAGAGGAAGGTGTCCTTGCTTCTAGTTTGAATGACAGTAGCTCCCTTAGCGCTTAAGACTTTAGCAACTTCGCTTGCTGTTTGACTATTTACTGTTTTTTCTTCCGTACCATTTAGTCCAATGGCGCCTGGATCTTTTCCTCCATGCCCTGCGTCAATTACGATATTATACCCATCAAGTGGGCTGCTAGTGGAAACACCTTTTACCTCCTCGGCAACAGTTCCCGCCTTCTTGCCGGTTTTCTCCTTGGAAGCATCCGCCTTAATCGATTTGTCCGTTAACCACGAGGCAATCCATCCCGTTGAACCATCGTGTAGTTTAATTTTGTACCAATCAGCTTCTGTCTCTACCGTGCTGTATGTATCACCTATAGTGGCAGAACCCACAATGGCAAAGTCTGTACTTGGGCCTGAACGGATATAAACACTTTGACCTGTTACCTCAAGCTCTTGAGGTTCACTTTTTGAAATGGGATTCTCTTGATTTTCCTTGGTTAAATAATGTGCTGCAACCCATGCTTCCTCGCCATCATAATAGGTTTGTAGCCAGCCATAATGTTCATTAAAGGCAATTACCTGGTCTCCTTTATGTAATTTGCCGATTACAGGGCCCGTGCTAGATGGCTCACTTCTTACGTTTAATACAATGTCGCCAACTTCATAGACGTCACCACTTTCTGCACTCCCTTGTTTTGGTAGGGAGATAAAGGTTCCGACTAAGACAATAAAAATAATAAGTGCTTTACTAATCTTCATGATAGCCTCCTTTAATTGAATAACTTTATTATGGCATAGTATTTTCCTAGATTGCTAGAAATTAAACGTGCTTTATAGAAAACAAATCGGAAGGACTAGAATATAGTAAGAAATGAGAAGGAAGCAGGAAAAGGAGGACCATTGTAGAATATGTTTAGGTAAGAAGAACTTTTAAAGCGTTCAGAAAACCCATATATATTTAGAAAGAATAGTATTAGTAAGCGTTCACTAAAATTCTTTGAGTCATTTTCCATGTCTTACTTTCGTTTCTCATTGTACTGGTTCTCTCGTGGGCATTCAGGAAATCCAAGGTAAACTAAAAACAGCTGTCCAAGCGGGCAGCTGTTTTAATAGAAATTATTGAAGTTCGCTAATTAACGTTGAAGCAGCTTCAAGTGCACGGTGGTCCTCAACTATCGCTCCAGGCTTCCGGGCCTCTCCAATGACATAGCCTCCCACTTTTGTATCGTAGAATTGGCAGATGTATGTCAGTTGTTGTATAAGGGGCAAGCCTTTTACAGTTGGTTGGTCCCCGCCTACAAGAATGAAGTAGGCTTTCTTTTTGCCCAATTCTTCTCTGAAATGGGCATAATTCGTATCCCTCATTACTTGGGACCAGCGATCAATAAATACTTTTAATGGGCCGGCCATTCCATACCAGTAAATAGGGGTAGCAAAAACAATAATGTCATGTTCGAGCATTTGATCAACCAATTGTAAATGATCATCCTGTATGTCAGGAAACCCTTCTGGTGAATGGCGTAAGTCTGTAATAGGCTGAATCTCATAATCCCTTAAATAGAGATGGGTGGCCTTATCCCTTGGTACGGCCTGATACGCTAAATATTCCGTATTTCCTTTTTCTCGTGTGGAGCCGTGAAACACAGCGATCTTCATTATATACCCTCCTTGTTTTTCGAGCTTTGCGGCATACTATTGCTACCATAACAGTGGTTGGAGGATAAGTTTCATTCATTGAGGTATATAGTAGCGGTCTAATTAAGTTTATTCATCATAATGTAATTTAGAAGTAAAGTTCTTTTCTAGTTAGGTTAAAAAAGTCCTATAATGGGAGTTGGAGACGTCGTGCAAAATTATAAAATCCTAGTTAAACGAATAAGTATCGTAATCGTTATCTTGATCCTATCCATTCTTACCGTAACGTGGGTGTTTCCCTATGCGAGCTTAAGTGTTGCAAAGGCCTATACAATAAAACAGGACCCTATTGTAGTTAAACAATATGTAGACACATTACAATCATATAAGAAATTAATAAATGAAAACAAGGAGCAAACAAACACATATGCTACAGCGGTAGCGGCCTTTGACTTTTTTGAACAGGTTTTGATGGAAAACGAACATGAATGGAGAATGACTGATGATACGTTAGAGGAGTTGCGTTTTCAAGTAGCAACATACCGCGATATGCTTATTACGCTAAGCTTTAGTGAAACCTACAGTAATGAAGCAAGAATGTATTTGAAAACCGCTTTGAATGCTACTATAGAATTAGAGGATAGCATTACCTTTATTCAAATGAGTGAAGGGCTGACAAGAAAGGATTTACGCATTCTAATAGGAAATCTTTATGGAGAAATGGGTCGTAATTTAGAACAATTTATCACCTTTTATCAACAAACTACAGCTGAAAATGGGTCTTGATTTGGCATGTGAAAAACGAGACCGGATATAACAAAAATTTTTAGTCAAGAGACGGAAGACAGCTAGAATAAGCGTAAGAAATATACGAAGTCTCCCACTTAAAAATATGAGGTGAAACAGTGATGTTTAAGAGGGAGTACACGGACGTTATCACCCCCCATTGGTTCAACTAACAATCAGTGGGGGAGAATGAAAACCCCACTGATTGAAGTTTCACTTTATCTTTTGCGTAAATCCTTTTGTCCCGTTATCGTTACAATAATTTAAGCTTTAAGCCATTTTATGATTTCCCCTGGTGTCGCATTTTTTCCATACATCAGAATACCCACTTTGAATATTTTTCCTGCCAGTTTCATAAATGCCCAAACACTTATAGCAAGAATAGCTAAGGAGATTCCAATTTCAATCCATGGCCATTCTTCCAGTGTGGTTAAGCGAAGCAGCAGGACTGCAGGCGATGTGAATGGAATATAGGTACCTATTTGAGCCATAAGTCCACTTGGGTCACTTAATACAGGCCCGATAAAGACAAATGGTAAAAATGGTAGCATCATGACAAAGCCTTGGAAGTTTCCTGCAGTTGTAACATCAGCCATCGTCGCACCAATACCTACAAAGATAGAGGCGAATAGCAGATAGCCAAGAATTGCAATAAGTAGATACAAGGCAAGCTCTGGAACTAATAAATATTCTAGAAGTGGTTCATCCAGTCGCCACATTAAAACTGGCAATAGAAGTACTGTAGAGACAAGCGTTTGAATGAGACCTAAAGCGAAATAACCGATAATCTTTCCCTGCATCAATTCAGTTGGCGTTAGTGAAGACAGAATGATCTCTGCGATCTTATCTTTTTTCTCTTGGGAAGCACTTTGAAAAATAGCCATCCCTGTAAAGACAACGGATAATAGGACAAAGCCACCAAAGATTCCAGGTACCAAGGTTTGTAATGGATTTTCTTCCATTCCCGCTAAGCTGCTTTCACTGGCCTCAGCAGCGGTGTCATCACCAGCTTCTACGAATTGAACTCCTTGGTTAATGCCCGCAAGCTGGGCGTCTGTTAACCCTAGCTCTTCCATTTGCTTCGATTGAATAGGACCAGTTAATATCTGAACTTCACTCATAAAGAAGGAGTCCATATCGTCGGACGTGTAAACAGATAATGCTCCTTCTTCAACACCTTCCTGGTCAACGAAAATATAGGCTGTTTCTTCACTGTTTTCCAGTTCTTCTTGTGCTTCAGCCTCTGTTAAATCTGTTTGCATAAAATTCCAACTAATACCTGTTTCTTCTAACGTTCTTGCCATTTCGTCATATACATCAAGTTGATCGTTAACAAACACCATTGCCGAATCTGCTGTTTCTTCCTCGGAATCATCAAAGAGGCTACTAATCACCATAAATCCGATAATAAGTAAAGGAGTTAATACTAGACCAATAAGATAGGATTTATTTTTCATGTTTCGCTTGATTTCCCATTTGGCGACTTTCAACGTGTTACGCATACACTTCACCCGCTTTCTTTTCCTGTAAGAGGTTTTTATCTGATGCTATATCAATAAAGATTTCGTGCAAGGACACTCTGTTTATTTTTAGTTCAAGTATTTGTAGATCTTCTGGTAGCTGTTTAAGCCACCTGTTTGGGTTAACATCTTTATCCAAATAGAGGATGGTACTTCCCTCATTTACTTCAATTCGCTGAACATCTGGTAGTAACTCTAATTGTTTAGGATCATTATTCCCATGAATGGTGCATTTGAAGTTGGCATATTCTAGCTTCACATCGTCCATCGTCCCGTAAATAACCTTTTTTCCACGATGAATCATGAATAAACGGTCAGCCATTTCTTCGACAAGGTTCATTTGGTGAGAAGATAGAAGTATAGCTGTTCCATTTTTTGCTAAATTGCGAATTTCATCTTTAAATAATTCCTGGCTAACAGGATCCAGCCCGGAGAATGGCTCATCTAAAATGAGTAGTTCTGGTTCATGAATTATCGAAGCAATAAACTGTACCTTTTGCCCCATACCTTTAGATAATTCTTCTACAGAAACCTTATCCTTTCCTTCCAAGTCGAACTTTTTTAAGTATTCGAGTGCTCTCGTACGCGCTTTATCTAGCGGATAATCTTTGAGATCAGCCAAATATAGAAGAATATCCATTACCTTTACATTTTTATATAAACCTCGTTCCTCGGGAAGGTAACCAATCCGATGTCTTGGAATTTCCTTCCCATTGGTACTTTGAAAGTGAATACTTCCTTCATCTGGATACATGATTCCCATAATATTGCGTATGGTGGTAGACTTGCCGGCACCGTTAGGGCCTAAGATAGCCATGATTTCCCCTTTGTGTACTTCAAAAGAGATGTTGGAAATTACTTGTTTGTCTTTAAAAGCCTTCCCCAAGTTTGAAACAGAGAGCATCTTATCCATGTTCCTCTTCCTTTCTTTTTCTTATTTATTCAGTAATAGGCTGAGGGATTCTTCGAGGTTCAACGTTTTCTGATTTACGCAATGGAGGTCATGTTCTCGCATGTATGCGTCCATTGCTTCCGGTTTGCTTGTGATAAACTGGTTTCCTTCCCTGGAAACTTCGCCGGGTAGGGACTCTGAAGGTAATGCGTCCCTCATCCAGTATTGACAATACATATGTTGAATCGTTTCTTTTTCATATGTCCCCATCCATTTTCCCTCTTGTAATACGCACAAGTAGTCAGCAAGTTTCATAATATCGGCAACTTGGTGTGTGCTCATAACGATGGCACGATCCCCTGATTCCATCCATTCTATAAGCAAATCAACAAACTTTTGCTTGGAGGGAATATCCATAAACGCTGTTGGTTCATCAAGAAGTAGGATGGAGGTGTTTCTTGGAACAGTTAACGCAAGAATAAGTTTTTGTTGCATTCCTTGAGAGAGCTTTCCAAACCGCTTATTTAATGGAACAGAAAAGGCTTGAATAATATCGTTAAATTGCTGATCATCCCACGCCGGGTATAATGGTGCAATAAAGTCTCTTAACGCTTTTCCAGAAAAGGCATCCCAACCTATCATCGTTTGTGGCTGGTAGGCGATATGGGTTTTCCACTCTTCATTAAGACCGTTCACAAACATGTTGTGGATTTTAATATTGCCAGCATCTGCTTTAGCTAGATTCATCATCAGCTTAAGGAGCGTACTTTTTCCAGAACCATTCGTTCCAACTAATGCTGTTATCGTCCCGGCTTCAATTGATAAACTTACTGGACCGAGTTTAAATTCGTCCACATTTTTTTGTACCTGTTTTACTTCTGCTAATGCCTTCATGTTTATGCATCTCCTTTAGGCTTGCGAGATTCTACAACTTCCGCGAATATTTCTTTCACTTGATCTACTGTATACTCGTAGCTGAGCGCGACGTCTAAGGCATTTTCAAACGCCTGATAGACGGCTGTTACCTTAATCTGTTGTTTCTTTTCGTTGGCAATCTCTGCTACGAAGGTACCCTTGCCTTGTTCTGTCTGGATAAATCCTTGGTATTCCAAATTCTGATAGGCACGACGAATCGTGATGACACTCGTCTCTAAATCCTTTGCCATAAGGCGAATGGAGGGAAGTGGAGACCCGGCCTTTAAATAACCACCAGCAATGAGTGCTTTTATTTGGTTCTCAATTTGATGATAAATTGGTTCACGAGAAGTTTTGGAAAGGCTTATTGGTAACTCCATTGTAAACATCCTTCCTTTATAGATAATCCTGTTTCCCTACTCGTTTTTTCATGTAGGAAATCCAATATCCCATTGTCCCAAAGGTAAGTAGTAATGCAACCGCTAGAGAGGCGACAGGCCATTTTTTAACTGCTACTAAACTCCAATAAACGGGTCCTTCTCCTGTGCTGACATGCACTGTTGTAAGGATCGTGAATGAGCCAATGAGTAATATTAAACTAGAAAAAATAGATCCAGCAACCGTTGTAGTAAGCTTACTCGTATCCCCAGCATCTGCTATTGGCAGGGCAGAGCCAAAAAATATGCCAATCAATATCCATAATGCTGCAAAAGCTAAATATTCTTGTGTGCTCAATACATTATTAATGGGAGAAAAGATATAGAAGGCGATTAAGAAAAGCAGTTGATACGGGAAAGAGTAAAAAAACTGAATGATAAACCTGCTTTTTACCAACACCGAACGCTTTATAGGTAATGCCAGCTGCATCATTAATATGGGGGATGCTAGGAGGACACCACTAACCTTTTGAATTTGAAACTCCTTTGGTTTTGCCCAAATAGCACCTACAGAAAATAAAAGCAGAAAAAAGAAATCAAAACCAACGTACCCATTGTCCAAATAAGATGACAATGTGGTAATGAGAAATAGTGTTACGAACATCGTGAGTACAAATCCGTAGATAAAACTAAGTTTTGAAGCCCGTAGCTCAAGCTTAGCGAGCTGATAGGCCTGATTCCATTCTGACATAATCTCAACCCCTTAACTGTTATACTGTATATGTTTATATACACAGTATATGTCAATAGTAGATTCAAAGTCAAGAGAGTTTTAAGATAAAACGGATGATGTGCAGTTTGCCAAGGTAATTTTCTCGATATGCCCGTCATAGGGTCAATGATGATCATTCTGCCAAGCATTTCTCTCGATTCACACGTCATAACTTCACGGCAAAGCGCACCACGACACAGGTTTGCCATAACTTTGTGTCTTAATTGTGAAATAGTGAGCAAATGTCTTTTTTTATTGGAAAAAGATGCTAAGATATAAGTGTAAGAAGGAAACACACAATATATTGTGAAGTATTGAGCAATCATTTAAAAATAAAAAGGAGTCGGTAAAAATGATGAACAACTTTATTAGAAAAAGTAGTGTTGCAGCAGCTATCTTAACGTTCTTGAGAGTATATCTTGGATATCAATGGTTAACAGGTGGATGGGGAAAACTAACGGGTGGTGGATTTGATGCAACTGGGTTTATACAAGGTGCTATTAACAGTGCTGGTGGAGATCACCCTGCTGTACAAAGTTGGTGGGCCACTTTCCTAGAAACGGTTGCTCTTCCAAACGCAGGCTTATTCAGCTTCATGGTTATGTGGGGTGAAATCCTTGTAGGAGCAGCGTTGATTTTAGGAATCTTTACAAACTTTGCAGCATTAATGGCAATCACAATGAATTTCGCTTTCCTATTTAGTGGAACAGTAAGCACGAATGCACAAATGGTTTTACTAACCGTATTTATTATAGCAGCTGGGTATAACGCCGGACGATTTGGTTTAGACAGATGGGTTGTACCATTCTTGAAAAATCATAAGCCTCGCCGTAATAAGAAAGAGAAAAAAGAATTAGCGGTCGCGTAGTCAAATAACGATAACAGTTTTAAGAGCGAGTAAATCAAAAGAAGCCCGGTTGAAATCCGGGCTTTTTTGTGCCCGACAATCAAAGCAGGACTTCTAACGTTTAAATGCTCTCTAAATGGAAATAAATAGGGCTATAACGAAGGAAGGGAGCAATGAATGTGAAACGAATGTACATATTTGCTGTTATGACTTTTTTAGTCCTTCTCCTAACGGCGTGTGGTGGGGATGAGACCAAACAGGAGCAAGGCGGCAAAAGCAATGAAAGCGATAAGATGGGAAATAAGGAAACACAGGATGTCGCGAATGTAGTGGAAGAAGAGGTGTTGGTTTCCCTTAAAGATGCTGCTGGAGATGTGGTAGCAGTTGCGAATTTAACGCAAGAGGATGATTATGTAAAAATAAAACTGGAAGGGCAAGGACTTTCTCCTGGTGAACACGGTTTCCATATTCATGAAACGGGGGAATGCAAGGCACCAGACTTTACGACAGCAGGGGGGCATTACAATCCAGAGGATACCAAGCATGGTAAAGAGCATCACGATGGATCGCATGCTGGTGATTTGCGTAATATTGTAGTGGCAGAGGATGGAACGGTAAATACAGAAATAATTGCAGAAAAGGTTACCCTGAAAAAAGGGGAGCTGAATTCGGTTTTCAAAGAAAATGGTACAGCATTAGTTATCCATGCAGGGGCTGATGACTACGCTTCCCAGCCGTCAGGGGATGCAGGTGATCGAGTCGCGTGTGGCGTTATTGGCGGTTAAAGAGAAGCCCGGAGGATTCCGGGCTTTTATAGTGGCTGGATAATAGTATGTTTTCTATGTTTCTCACTTTTAAAATCCTATAGAGTCCCTCCATTCGTACCTTCCTTTTGCGGATCATCTCCTGTATACTATATTTCGAGTATCGAAGAAAGGGCGATCTTGATGGATACAAAAAAAGCGATCAACGCACAGACTTCTTCAGATAAAATCTGGACGAAGGACTTTTTTTTAATATGCCTTGCGAACTTTTTTATATTTCTTGGCTTTCAGATGACGTTACCGACACTTCCACTGTTTGTTAATGAGCTGGGGGGAAGTGATCAACTAATTGGTATTATTGTTGGTATTTTTACTTTTTCCGCATTGCTGTTACGACCCTATGCCGGACATGCGCTTGACTCGAAGGGCAGGAGATTTGTTTACATGACAGGACTTGCCATCTTTGTTATTTCAGTGGCCTCCTTCTCTATTATTAGTAGTATTGCAGTATTGCTGGTTATGCGCGTCGTACAGGGAGTAGGCTGGGGTTTTTCGACCACTGCGACAGGTACCATTGCAACAGATTTGATTCCTGAAAAGCGCCGTGGCGAGGGAATGGGATACTTTGGCCTTTCAGGGAACATTGCCTTGGCATTTGGACCTGCATTAGGTCTACAACTGGCAGGGATCATCTCCTTCACACAGTTGTTTCTTATCTGTGCTGCATTGGGACTTGTTGCCTTTTTACTATCAGCAAAAATTAAATATAAAAAGGTAGAAGAATCCCCTGCTAAATCTACCACGGTGAAATTTGATATTTTTGAGAAAACAGCTTTAGAACCAGCAGTATTATTATTTTTCATTACGGTAACATTCGGAGGGATAGCATCCTTTTTACCATTATATGCAGAGGAGAAAGGGGTCGAAGGGATCGGTTTATACTTCCTAGTGTTTGCTGTTTTTCTTATGCTTTCACGAACCTTTGCGGGTAAAATTTATGATAAACGAGGCCATATCTATGTGTTTTTGCCTGGGACGGTATTAATTTTTATTGCTATGCTTTTGCTTTCTTGGCTTCCTAGCACTCCTGCACTGCTTATTGCGGCAGGTTTATATGGACTGGGATTCGGCAGTGTGCAGCCAGCACTACAGGCATGGGCTGTAAATAAGGCCCCGCATAATCGAAAAGGAATGGCCAATGCTACGTTCTTCTCCTTTTTTGATTTAGGTGTCGGACTCGGAGCTATCGTATTTGGACAGCTCGCTTTTCAATTCGGTTATGCAATTATTTATTTAACCGCAGCTGGATCTGTACTTCTTTCTATCATTCTATATGTCTACTTGCTGTTAAAGGCACGAGCGCGGTATGTAGAAAACTAAAGTAAACTAAAAAAGGATGCTAGAATCTGTTCGATTTCAGCATCCTTTTGTATACGTTAGGAAAGTAAAAATTTCAGCAAGGAAGCAAAGTCGACGCAGTGAAAATTTTGAAGTTCCAAGTATAAGAAAAACTTTCACATTCACTAAAGGCCGAGCGAATGCGAGTTTTTCTAATGATTAACTAGCAACCCTTTAGAACTGCTTAGGCAGTACAATTCGCTTGTACATTTGCACTGTAATGAAATAGTAAATACCATAGATTACGAAGAACAATGTAAGCGGGATCCATATTTTTGTGTATGGTTCGATAATAATAAAGGAAAACATCTGCATTCCCACGATAACATGGACAATCCCAACAATGGCTGGGAAGAGGAATAGCAGAAACAGCTCGCGGTAAATTGACCTAACGAGTAGTGTCTTCCTAACCCCAATTTTGCGTAGCATACTATAACGATGGACATCCGCACCAGCGCTAGATAGAAGTTTAAACATGAGAACACTTGCCATCATCATAAGAAAAGCAATACCAAGAAACACTCCCATAAAAATAGTTCCACTGGCAAACCCTTTAAGTGCAACATAATTACTGTATTTCCCACCAAGTTGTTCAACTTGATTACCAGTATATGTTTCAGCGAGAGACTTTTGGCTAGCATCCAATTTTTCTAATTCAGGTAGGTGTGCTGTAAAATCATTTAATTTCGCTAATGTGACGTGTTGTTCTTCTCCGTCTACCTCTTGGTAGCTAGATTTTCCATAGATATAAATAGATCTGTTGCCAAACATGGAGCCTGCCCCTAATTCTGTACTAACTGCGGTCCACCAGTTTCCTGGCAATTCAGTCACGCCTTCTCCACCATATAATGCATATTCGTCCTTAGACAATTTTGCATCAGGAGTAGTAGGTGAAAAACCTTCCGATCCTTCTTCAAATGCCATGACTTCAGGTGGTGCTGCTTCAAGGTCTGTTTTTAAAAAATAGACTCCCTCCTCATTGTACTTATAGCGGTAATCCTCTTCTTCTGTCACATCCATTGTTGCCAATGTTTGTTTCTCGGTTTCGTTTGGCTCATAAAGTACAACATCATTGGCATGGAACATAGAGGCCTGTATCCCGATATTATGGTAAAACGATGTCCCAGCTGTCATTGCCCCTAATCCTAACGCAATAAGCATCGCCACAGTACCTAGTACCATCATCAGGTTTAGCATCCTGAATCGGAGTTGCCCCAATGTAAATGAGTTGATGCCCGTTTCATTTAAGTTGCGATTTTGCTTCAGTCTTTTAACCAAAAATGGCAATAGCGAAATGAAGATAAGGTAAGTCCCCGGTATGATGGTCGCGGTCGCAAGTATGATACCGAACTGCATCAATTCTGCAATATGCACCATTGCATAGTAACCGACAGCAATCAAGATGACGGATAACAAAACGCCAAAGAAAGTACGTAATCCACTTGTTTTTATCTGATCTTGTTGCTGACCTGAACGCAACAGACTAAGCACACTTTTCCTGCCAACTCTCCAAGCATTTACAATGGAAGTAAGGAAGAATAAAGCGACATAAAATAGCACTGTGATCAGAAGGGAAGAAGAGTAAAGTGGCTGAAATCCTCCACCTTGAAAGTCAAGTTGCCACATAAGTAGCTCGGCGATCCCATAGGATAGTCCAACACCTAGTACAATCCCGATAATGAGGGCAGTTAAGCCGACAAAAAAAGTTTCCATAAACATTAACTGGGTGATCTTACGCTTTTTAGCACCTAACGTCATGTACATGCCTAATTCCCTTTGCCGCAAAGATAAAAGAAAGGATGTCGCATAAAAAATGTAGAAAACTGTGATAATGCCAAGAATAAATGTCCCTACATGAAATACGAAGACAATAGAGCTAATAAGGGAATTCGCTTCAAGAAATACTTTATTTTGGGCAAGTGTTTCAAACATATAAAAAATCGAAATGGAAATTGTTAAACCAAATAGTAAGACCAAATAGTCTTTTGCTAGTTTTCGCATACTCGTTAAAGATAATTTTAGCAGCATATTGTACACTCCCCCCTAGTCCATATCCGGTGACGCAAATTGAGCAAGCACGTCAAGGATATCCTGATGAAATGCGCTTCTAGTGCTGTTTCGGTGAATTTCTTTATACAGTTTTCCATCTTGGATAAATAGGATGCGCTCACAATAGCTCGCACTTAATGGATCATGTGTTACAAGCATGATCGAGGTGCCGTGATTTTCATTTAAATGGACCATCGTCTCCATTAGGCTTCGAGCATTTTTAGAATCAAGTGCTCCTGTTGGCTCATCTGCAAGAATTAATGCAGGTTCATGTACTAATGCACGAGCAGCAGCCACGCGCTGTTTCTGTCCACCAGAAATAGTGACAGGGTACTTATTTAAAATTGCCTCAATCCCAAGCTTTGTCGCAACACTTTCTACAGCCGGTTTAATGTTTCGCACCGCAACACTTTGTAAGGAGAGGGGCAAGGCAATATTTTCATAAACCGTTAAATTCTCCAATAAATTAAAGTCTTGAAAAATAAAGCCGAGCTGACTTGAACGAAAATCAGCCAGCTGACCTTGTTTCATTGCGGTGATGTCTGTTCCAGCAATTTTAACGGAGCCGTTTGTTGCGGTATCCAATGTTGAGATGACATTAAGTAATGTGGTTTTACCTGCTCCTGATGGCCCCATTACGCCAACAAACTCTCCTTCAGCCATAGCGAAAGAAACACTATTTAATGCATGAAATTGTTTCTCGCTCTTTTTCCCATAAATCTTATTTAATTGATGTACATCAAGTACGGACTGTTTCATTACACTTACCTCCAATATTATTGAATCTATTTACAGTGTAAACAGTATAGAGAAAGGCTGCTATGTATCTTTCTTTCAGGTAGCTTACAGTTTTGTAAGAATGGATAAAGTGAAAGGGGCGGATAAGATAGAAACAACTAAAACGTATAATATAGCTGATGTCATCCTATCCTTAAGAAAGGGAATAGTTTAAAAACAGAGGGAACTCGTTTACAATGGAGAGAAGAAGAACGGTGGAAGGTAGGTTGCTAGTATTTTGAAAAGTTTCAGCGATATTAACATCCAAAAGCTTTTTCCGGCCATTATTTATAAGCGTGGGCTGGAATATTATAAACGAGGAAAAGTAATGGATCTTTTATACGATCTTAACTACCAGGTCTGGACGGCAACCGTGAAAGGGTCTGAGGACTACTTTGTAGAAATAAATATGAGCCAATTTGCAGACGGGTCCATTGATACGTATTGTGACTGCCCTGCATTTGATACATTCGGCTCCTGTAAGCATGTTGCAGCAACCTTGATCGGTATTTCCCAGAAAGAGACGGACCGCCCGCCAGCGCTCCCTCATTTTGATTACCAAACAACAAATCATTTTATCCAGGCATTGACGAATGTACCGCAAACGACGGCAACACATGATATTCTTCCGGAAAAAAGGGAGATGCAAGTTCAATACTTCTGTAGTTGGACCTTAGAAAATAGCTTGCAACTTGAACTTAAAGCAGGTGAGAAACGCTGTTATGTTGTCAAAGATGCTGGCCTGTTTTTAGATAGTGTTTTAGATGGAAAAGAGCATTATTTTACAAAGGCATTTACTTATAGCCCTGACCAACATTATTTTCAGCCAGAGGACTTAGCAATTTTTGAGACATTGCGGGAAATATTAAACAATGAGCAGATGTATGAGGAACAAAGACAATTTTCCTCTTTTCGGAACAGTAATAAGGATACTCGCTATATAACCATCCCACCATTAGCCGCGAAAGCTTTGCTTGAAGAGCTGGTAAATCGCGATTTCACGGTGGATACCATCAAGAAGAGTTATCATCCTGTAGAGATAGCGCAAGAAAAGCTACCATTTCAGTTTTCTTTATCAAAAAATGAGCGGAATGAATTAATATTAAATATGCCAGAACTTCGAGGTGGCACATACTTACGCCATTACCATATTCTTTTTTCTGATGGTGTGTTTTATTTTCCTTCGAAGGAGCAGATTCCCGTCGTCGAGCAGGTAAGCCAATTTGGATTATCTGATTTACAATTGCCAATAACGAAGCAACAAGCAGACACATTCTTATCTGAAGTATTGCCTTCATTGAAAAAAGTCGGGGAAGTGGAAATTTCTGAGAAGGTAACAGAAGAGATCATTCAGCTACCTTTACAGGCAAGGCTTTATTTAGAAGTAAGCGACAATTGGATTGTTGGGAAACTGGAATATTATTATGGAGAACATTACATCAACCCGTTTGGTGGCAGGGAAGAGCATGACATCATTATTATACGGGATGTGGAGAAAGAGCAGCAGATCATGCAGCTAATCGAATATGCCAACTTTAAATATAATGGAAAAGAACTCTATATTGAAGCAGAAGCAGAAGCAGAGGAAGAAATTTATGATTTCCTTTATTATGTCTTACCATTGCTTGATGAACACTTAGAGCTATTCTTAACCTCGGAGATTCGCAGTTTTATTATGGATAGGGAGCCTATGCCGAATACAAGTGTGCGACTTGAATCCTCCTCTAACCTTCTGGAAATTGGCTTTGATATAGAGGGTGTGAAGGATGAAGAGGTTTCCAGTATTCTTCAAGCAGTAATTGAAAAGAAAAGGTATTACCGTTTAGATAGTGGTGCCCTTCTATCTTTGGAAGGGGAAGAATTCAGCTCCATGAAGCAGTTCTTTCAGGATATGGAAGTAGATAAAAAGGATCTAAATGATGGTAATATACATGTTCCTGTTTATCGAGGGACGCAAGTAGATGCACTGATTGAAACGAATAAAAATTATGATCCATCCTTTAGAAAGTTGCTGCATCAGCTTAAGTCACCAGAGGAACAGGTTTATCCATTGCCGGAAGAGCTTCAAGCGAATCTGAGGAATTACCAGCAAACAGGATTTCAATGGTTTAAGTCATTAAGTCATTATCACCTAGGTGGAATTTTAGCGGATGATATGGGCTTGGGGAAGACGTTGCAGAGCATTGCTTATATCGCGTCTGAGCCTAGTGATTTACCACATTTGATCGTCGCACCTTCCTCTGTGGTATACAACTGGAAAAACGAGTGTGAAAAATTTATGCCAAGTCTTTCTGTGGCAGTGTTGACAGGAACCCCTGCAGAAAGAAGGCAGCGGTTGGAGGAAGAAAAAGAGAAAGATGTCTGGATTACCTCCTATGCAACACTAAGGCAGGACATTGAATATTACAGGCAGTTACGTTTTCAAACATTGATTCTAGATGAAGCGCAGTATATTAAAAACTATGTAACCAAGACCTCCCAGGCGATCCGGGAAATTAAAGCTGGTAGAAGGTTTGCGCTAAGTGGTACACCTATAGAAAATTCAATTGATGAACTTTGGGCCATTTTTCAGGTGGTACTACCAGGTCTAATGCCAAGACAGCGAGAGTTCAAACAGCTCTCTAATGAAAAAATAGCACTTATCACAAGGCCGTTTATCTTACGAAGGTTAAAGAAGGATGTATTGAAGGAGCTACCTGACAAGATTGAGTCTGTTCATGTTTCAGAGCTGACTAAGGAACAAAAGGATCTCTATCTCGGTTACCATAGGCAATTGCAAATTGAGGCGGCACAGTCCATGAAAGAAAGTGGGTTCCAGCAAAACAGGATGAAAATTCTTGCTGGTCTTACGCGTTTAAGACAAATTTGCTGTCATCCCTCCTTGTTTATTGAAAACTATGAAGGGCAATCAGGCAAGCTTGAACAGTTAATGGATACCGTTAGGAACGCAATTGGGAACGGGAAGCGAATGCTAATATTCTCGCAATTTACAAGCATGCATGAGATTATTATTCAGCAACTAGAGAAAGAAAATATTGAATACTTTTATCTAAATGGGCAGACACCATCCCAAGAGCGAGTGAAAATGAGTGAAAGCTTTAATAACGGGGAGAAAAGTGTCTTCCTTATCTCCCTAAAAGCTGGAGGAACAGGTCTCAATTTGACAGGTGCAGACACGGTCATTTTATACGATCTGTGGTGGAACCCTGCTGTGGAAGACCAAGCTACAGGGAGGGCACACAGATTTGGGCAAAAAAATGTCGTTCAAGTCATTCGTCTCTTAGCAGAAGGGACAATCGAAGAAAAGATTTACGAGCTCCAGCAAAAGAAACGAGAACTAATCGATCAGGTGATCCAGCCTGGTGAAACCATGCTTTCTGGACTTAGCGAAGATGACGTCCGTGAGTTATTGAACATATAGAAAGAAGTTTTTCAAAGCCAAATGAGCATTCGAACGAACGAGAATCGAATTCATTTGGCTTTTTTGCATACTTTGGTTAGAACAGGTTGAACGGGGGAATAGTGAAAAGAAAAAGAAAGGATGTTTACACGATGACAAAAAGCTTTGTGGCATACTTTAAATCGGAAAATGATGCAGAAACAGCAAAGGCAAAATTAGAAAAACTGCGAGTCTCCAATGTTTTGGTAGATGAACTACCTGAAACAAAAAAGCATAACGCTTATTTTCCTATCGTTGGAATGGGCACTCCTGGAACGATGAGCACGGGAACTGGAGTTATGGGTCTAGGGGTGGCTGACGTTTCGGATAACAATCGAGAGGAGCATGGCCAAATAACACACTTATTGGAAGGAAAGGTAGAGGAAGAAGACTACGATCAAGCGATTTCCATACTTGCAGAGAGTAAAGGGTATAAAAATGAATAACGTAGTCTTTCCTTATCTTAACGAAGTGCGAATAGTTTTCTAGGCCGCCCTTTTTGGTAAGGCTTTTCTGACCCAGCTACCTTAATTATTTCTGCGGATAATAACTTATTTATTGTCCGCTCTGCACTTCGTTTTGTCACGCTGTAATAGTTAGCCACATCATGAGATGAAAATGGTTTATTATTTCGCATCTTAATAAATTCAATAAAGTTGTAGGATAGGTCATTGTTTAATTTCGCTTTATGGATCAGTGATTGATATAGAAAGGATGGGTTTATTTGTTTTTTCACACCCACAGGTCCGATACTCGCCTGACTTTCATTGACGATATAGCACGAGCTACCTTCCTCGTTAGCTGTCATCTCTAATGCGAGTAATGCATGCTCCTTCGCTTGGTGATGTGTAAGCCCGAGTCCAAAGCCAATCCCTACAGGCTCCTTGATCTGTTCCTCAATTTTTTGTAGCGGTGGGAAATTCCCGAAATGATTAGTTAAATAATTTAATAATTTTTTGGAGCCAATTAATACCATATCATGCTGATTGTTACGTAACGCAATAGCATCTTGTTGTGTAGCAAATTTCTGCAAGAAATTGTCTAATTCAGCCTGCCTTCTAAAAAGAATCATTTCTTTTAGTGAGCTTGGCAGTTGCTCAAGATGTTTAAAACGGAAATATCCAATGACGTGTTGTACAGATGTATTGTTATGGAAGGTGATACGTCTTTCCACCGTTTCGAGAGCAGATTTAAAACATAGGTCAGGAGTCGTAATAAGACGCACCGGGATGTTTTCTTTTTGCAGGCGCTTGGCTACTTCGCTATAAGCTGTAAGTGCAAAGTCGGTGGTTCGATCCTCCCAAAGTTTCCGATGGTGGTCCACTATGGTTTCTACGGTACGACCATCCCAAACATCTTCATAGAATGGAAATAAGTCAACTTGTATTTCCTTTAATGGTGTAAGGACATGTTGAACTACTTCTTCAGTTGTCCCATCAAGTGAAATACGACTTTGAGGAAGCATATCGGACAGTGAGTGGAGAAGAGCGGTAGTTAGAATGTATTCATCGCAATGAATGACAATCGTTGAGAGGCGTCGCTTTTTTGTTTTTTCCTTAACATAATAATAGGCAATGGACTCTGTAAATAGAAAGATATCACATAGGAAAGCCTGTTCTAACAAATCAGGAGTTTGATTAGCTTCTGAATAGATAAAGGGGAACAATTCGTAGTTGGAGAATTCCTTCTTTAATTTTTGAATTCTAACGACCACATTTTCTGGACCAAACACCGCTACTTTTGCCTTCATGACGACACTCCTATTAAAAATTAGATAAAGTAGATTTTGATCTTGTTATTACATAATCGATTGCATGCTTTCCTATTTGGGCAATAGTGTGCTGTCCCTCTGCGTTTGATGGTAAGTGGTCACTTAGCACAGTTATGTATACCCTTTCTTCCTTGCACTCTAGAATAGCAGCATCATGTTCTATTCCGCATAACTCACCAGTCTTATGAAAAATCGTTACAGGCATACTAGGGTGTAAAAAGTTCGCAAGTTTATTCGTTAACTGTTGTTTAGCTAGTATACTCCTCATAAACTTTCTACTTTTACTAGATATGTAATGGTTCTTTTCTTCAGAAATTGCCTTCAATAACGTAACCATATCCAAAGCAGTCGTATAATTTTCAAGTCCTTCTTGCTGTGCTTTCGTATCCATGAACTTACGCTGTACAATTGTGTTTTTAGCGCCAAGCTGCTCTATCGTTTGATTAACAGCTTCCATTCCCAATGATTCGAGCAGTACATTGGCAGCAGTATTGTCAGATACGATCATCATAAGTTCAATTAAGTTCATATAGCTATATATATGGGAATTTGTAAGATAGGATATAATGCCAGACCCTCCTACAAACTGTTCTTCCTCTATGTAGACAAGTTTGTCAGGATGTAACCGACCACTATCTATTTGCTGGCATGCCTCAATCAAAATTGGTATCTTAGCAAGACTTGCAGCAGGACGTAACTGTTGTTCGTTAATGGCCAAGCTTCCCTCGCCTGAAGTAAGAAGGACAGAGTACTGTGCTTGTGGATCATGGATTTCTCCGAGGATAGATGTTTTAAGCTGTTCTAGATTCATACAATCATTATCCTTTCCAAGTAAAGTAGCAGATAGAAAATATTGATAGTGATAACGTTATGAATAGTCCTTTCTAATGGAAAACTAGGTATATTGTAGGTAGAACGAAATTGAAAACTGCAACAATATTTAATAATTAGTTATATAGTATTGAATTTTCGAAAAATTGTCAAGAATAGCTTATGCAAAATTGCCTTAAATGTTTTATGGACAAGGTTTGTGGGACAAGGGGATAAAGAAAAGGGATTAGCTTATGGCTAATCCCTTATACAGTGAACGAAGTAATATCTTTTTTATGCGCCTTACCAGGAAGTAAAGGTACATATTGTTCAACTAACACTTGTTGGCAGAAGTAGGGACACTCCCACCAATGAAGTTTCACTTTATTTGGTAATAGGTTTTAACTTCCTCTCTCAGCTGTCGTTTCAGAAACTTACCGACAGACGTTTTAGGGATATTTTTTAAGAATAAAATATCATCTGGTAGCCAGTATTTAGCAAACTGGGGCTCTAAGAAGGACAGTAATTTCTCTTTGGTGCCTTCCTCTTTTATTCCATCTTTTAGTACAACACAGGCAATAGGCCTTTCCTGCCATTTTGGATCTGGAATTGCGATGACACTTGCTTCCAAAACATCTGGGTGACTCATGATAGCGTTTTCAATTTCAACTGAAGAAATCCATTCTCCACCGCTTTTAATCAAGTCTTTGGTACGATCAACTATTTTTATCGTTCCTTCTTCGTCAACAGTCACGACATCGCCAGTATGGAACCATCCGTCATGGAACGCTTGGTCACTACGATCATCTTTATAATATTCACTTGCTATCCAGTTTCCGCGTAAAAGCAATTCTCCCATTTCCTGATCATCCCATGCGATATCTCCCGTTTTACCTTTCACCTTCATTTCAAGGCCTGGAACAAGGATGCCCTGTCTAGAACGCTCTTTTATCTTTTCCTCCTGGCTCAACCCCTGTTGGTAGCTCTTCAATCGTGAAATAGTTGCCAATGGTGTTGTTTCTGTTGCTCCATATGCATGATAGAAAGGAATATTAAATTTTTCTTCAAATGCTCGTATTAAGCCGAAAGGTGCAGCCGAGCCCCCACATAGTACTGCTCTTAAACTGGAAGTATCATAGTCGCCATCCTCTAACTCTTGGAGAAGTCCTATCCAAATGGTTGGAACTCCAGCTGATATGGTAACCCGAAACTTCTCTATAAAAGATGCTAACCTCTTTGGCGTGAAATGGGGACCAGGCAATACCTGTGTAGAACCAAACCATGTACAGGCAAAAGGTGTCCCCCATGCATTGACGTGAAATTGAGGAACGACAGGCATGGATACATCCGACTCAGATAGCGCTGCTGAATCTGCTAAGCCTAGTGCGAGGCTATGCAGCACAATGCCCCTGTGAGAGTATGTGACACCTTTTGGCTTGCCCGTTGTGGCTGAGGTATAACACATGCCTGCAGGATCATTCTCATCGATTTCTTTTGTGAAAGGAAATGCGGCATCGCCGGTGCTGAGTAATTCTTCATAGGAGTACAATGGGTGTAGGGATGAATCAGGAAGTTCTTGCTTATCTGTCATTACAATAAAGGCTTCAACAGTGGTCAATTCGTCCTTTATTAGTTCAACAAGTGGAAGGATGTCTTCATCAATTAATAAAATTTTGTCCTCTGCATGATTAATGATGTAGACGATATGTTCTGGGGTGAGGCGAATATTAATAGTATGCAATACTGCATGCATACCAGGTGCAGCAAAGTAAATTTCTAAGTGACGGTGGTGGTTCCAGGCAAGGGTACCAATTTTATCTCCTTTCTTAGCACCAAGTTCTGCAAACACGCTCATCAATTTTCTGACCCTTTCGCCAATCTCTTTGTAAGTCAACGAATGTAGCTTGTCATGTGTCTGGGAGTGCACAAGTTTTTTAGGAAAAAATTTCTCTGCATGCTCCATCATAGCTCCAACGGTCATTGGGACGTGCATCATTTCTCATCAACTCCTTAAAAGTAGTATAGTACTCGTTCAAATATATCATAATATTGTAAAAATAATAATAATTATATTAAGAAAGCAACGAAGTTAGACACAAATGTACTAATAATGTGATAGTCTAGTATTGTATAAAACTAGAAATTATTGGTACAAAATAGGGGGCCTAAAAGGTGTCAAATCTATGTATTTAGCCAAATTTGAAGGGAGAAAAAAAGTCTCTGAGTTGAGAAGAGTTTGACAACTTTATAGATTCAACTGTAAAATAAAATTCACTATAGAGTATAGGGGGAGTTTGTATGAAAAAGAAAAACTATCTATTTTCATTTGCTATGATTTTAGTACTTGCCTTGTTCCTAGCAGCCTGCGGTGGAGATGACGAGGCTAATAATGGAGATGGTGATTCTGCTGAAGGTGGAGAAACACCTGAGTTTTTACAAATGCTAACAGGTGGAACAAGCGGTACATATTACCCACTCGGTGGCGAAATGGCCAAAATCATATCTGACGAAACAGGTATGGAAACAAATGCAGTATCTTCAAATGCTTCTGCTGATAACATGATTTCTCTTCAGGAAGGCGAAGCAGAGCTTGCTTTTGTTCAAACCGACGTAGCCGCAAATGCAATTGACGGTGTTAATTCTTTTGATGGCAACCCTGTAGACAACGTATCAGCAATTGGTTCTTTGTATCCGGAAACAATCCAAATTGTGACGACTGCCGATTCAGGTATTGCATCAGTTGAGGACCTTGCAGGCAAAACGGTCTCTGTTGGGGCACCTGGTTCAGGTACTTTCGTTAACGCAGAACAGATTTTAGAAATCCATGGGATGACGATGGATGACATTGATCAACAGAACCTTGACTTCGGTGAATCAACTGGTGGGATCCAGGATGGGAATATTGATGCAGCCTTTATTACTTCTGGTACACCAACTGGTGCAGTAGAAGGGCTAGCGGCTACTGTCGATATTAGCATTGTTCCGATTGAACAGGAAAAAGTAGATGCCCTAGTTGAGAAGTATCCTTACTATGCAGCAGATACGGTTCCAGCTGAAACATATAGTGGGCAGGCTGAAGAAGTAAATACAGTTGCTGTATTGGCGATGCTTGCTGTTACCAATTCTTTATCCGAAGATGCTGTTTACGATATTACGAAAGCGATTTACGAAAACACGGATGGAATGGCTCACGCAAAAGCAGAGTTTATTTCAACTGATTCTGCTCTAGATGGTATCGGGATTGACGTACACCCAGGTGCACAGAAATACTTTGATGAAGTAGGAGTAAGTGCTGAGTAAGCAATTTGTAGTTCCTTACTTCATAACGTTCTAGGGAAAATTTGGATACACGGCTAATTAGCCTTTTCCTTTTCTTTCGTTAGGCTCATACTGCCAGTTACATGCAGGATAAACATGATGTGACGAGCGGCCGACTGTGAATCCTTTAGTCAGGAGTTGCGTCGGTCGCTCCATTTTTTCATGTTATGTAAGTAGTTCAGAGTGGAGGATTGCTCTGCGTGCTCAACGTAATTCTTTAAGATTTCAGGTGGCAAAATGATGAAACACAATAAAAAGATAAAAGTTTCTATTCTAATTATTTTACTCGCACTTTTCTCTCTACTTCTATTTGTTCCTTTCCGAACAGCACTTGTATTTTATAAAGAAAATACAGAGGAGATTGAGGCCTTTCTTCCAGTGCAGGAAAGGGATACCTTTCAAATTATATTTACACACTCCATACACCTGACAGATGTGATAGAAAAATACATCGTAATGGACAACCACGATATTAAACAGTACGAAATTGTTTACGAAGAGTTTGGGATTGGAATGCCTTCCAATGCTCAAGAAGGGGAGAAGTTTGAATATAAGGATGGAAAATACCATATAACAGACCTTGACAATATCTTTCCTTCAATGAATGTAAGAAACGGCAAAACGGTCTCAGAAAACCGCCTCGTATGGGGAGAGAACGATGAACATCTCGTTTACTTTAACGAATATTTTGAGCCAGGGGCATGGTTTAAATTAAAGGTAGAGAAACTCTCACTATGGCAGTCTATGAAAGGAGTGAGAATCCATGAGTGATTCAACGAAAGAAAACCTAACCGAAACAAACCAGGAAGAGTTAATACAAAAATATGATGCAGAAGCAAATACAAGAAAACTAGGTGGTGTTGCTGCCAAAATTGTTTTCTTTGGGTTACTTGCATTCTCTCTATTTCAGCTCTATACAGGTGCTTTCAGCCAATATACAGCATATATTCAGCGAACAGTTCACCTAGGGTTTGCGCTATCCCTAATTTTTCTTTTGTTTCCTGCCAGTAAGAAGAAGGGGGATAAAAAGAAGGTTGCCTGGTATGATTATATTCTCGTTTTATTATCAATCATCGTTTGTGGATACTGGCCGGTATATTATGACACGCTAGTTCAGCAAATTGGTGGAATTGACCAGGCGCAGGTAATCATTGGTGGACTTGCCATACTTCTTGTATTAGAGGCGACAAGACGAGCAGTTGGGCTTCCAATTACAATCATTGCTATTTTATTTATGATTTATGCATTGCTGGGCCCGGACATGCCAGGAGGACTTGCGCACCGTGGTCTATCACTTGAGCAGCTAATTGATTCCATGTTCTTTACAACAGAAGGTATACTCGGAACACCGCTACAAGTATCTTCCACGTATATTTTCTTATTCCTACTATTTGGTGCTTTTCTTGTACAAACAGGTGTAGGGAATTATTTCAATGACCTTGCTATTGCGCTTGCTGGAAAACGTACAGGTGGACCTGCGAAAGTTGCGATTTTTTCCAGTGCGTTAAATGGAACAATTTCTGGAAGCTCTGTAGCGAATACTGTTACAACGGGCTCTTATACCATTCCAATGATGAAAAAGCTTGGTTATCGACCAAACTTTGCCGGAGCGGTGGAGGCAGCCTCCTCAACGGGTGGTCAAATTATGCCACCGATAATGGGGGCAGCTGCCTTCCTCATGATTGAGTTTGCAGGTGTTGGATACTGGGAAATCGCTAAGGCGGCGACAATTCCAGCTATTCTATACTTCTCTGGTATTTGGATTATGACACATTTGGAAGCAAAGCGAATGGGACTGCATGGGTTGCCTAAGGAACAAATACCGAGTAAGAAATCTGTATTGAAAAAAATACATTTACTCTTGCCAATTGTGGCAATTGTTCTTCTTTTGTTCCAAGGCTATAGTATAGAGCGAACCGCATTATACGGGATAGGGATTACTGTTCTAGTTAGTTTATTTAGAGCAGACACACGGATTACCCCAGGTAAATTCGTGATTGCCTTAACGTCTGGTGCGAGAACCGCATTAGGGGTTGCTGCAGCTACTGCATGTGCAGGGATTATCGTGGGCGTTGTAACCAAAACGGGCCTTGGTTTGAAGCTTGGAAACAGCCTTGTAGATATTGCAGGTTCTCTAGCAAGCTCACCCGAAGCTCAATTGTTGTTGACATTATTCTTTACGATGATCGCTTCCATTATTTTGGGAATGGGATCGCCAACGACAGCAAATTATATTATTACTTCTACAATTGCATTGCCTGCAATCTTGGCTTTGAATGACCAGCTTGAAGTAGCAATTCCTGTTTTAGCTGGACATATGTTTGTGTTCTATTTTGGTATCGTTGCAGATATTACGCCGCCTGTAGCACTCGCAGCATTCGCGGCAACGGGTATATCTGGTGGTGAACCAATTAGAACAGGAGTAAATGCTTCGAAATTGGCGATTGGGGCGTTTATTATTCCGTATATGTTCGTCCTCCAGCCACAGCTCTTAATGATTGATACCCACTTCTGGGAAATCATTTGGATATTATTTACGGCAATTAGTGGGATGATTGCTATAGGGGCTGGCTTAATAGGATTCTGGTACCGTAAGTTACACTGGACACTACGAATCTTATCAGTAGTAATCGGGCTATTCCTTATCTATCCAGAAGGAAATACAGACTTATTCGGACTAGGGGCATTTATCGTCATGATTGTTATGCAGCTTGTCTGGAAAAAAGGAAATCAGACAGATGAAAAACAACAAGTAAGTAATTAATTTTTCGACCATTATGTCTATAAAAAGGTGACCGGCTAACTCGATAGCCTGGTCACCTTTTCACGTTTATACATTAGGAAAGTATAAGAAAAACGTACATATTCACTAAAGGACGAGCGTTGCGAGTTCTTCTAATAATATGCTCTGCGATGTTACTATTGAGTAGGGAGTATAGTAAAATAGATAGATCACATAATTGGATGAAGCACAAAAGAAAGAAGGAAAAAGGATGAAGAAACAGCATGATTTTACACAGGGTAATATATTAAAACAGCTCATACTCTTTTCTGGACCTATCATGCTGGCGAACCTACTTCAGACGTCTTACCAGGTTGTCGACAGTTTATGGGTGGGAAATCTGCTGGGCGCTCATGCACTTGGTGCTGTCGCAGTGTCCAGTACGATCGTCTTCACCGTATTATCTTTTGTTATAGGTATGAATAATGCGGCGTTAACTATCTTATCTCAACAAAAGGGCATGAACAATGCTACTGGGTTGAAGAATTATCTTAACGCCTTCGTTGTATTATTAACAATAATTTCTATCGGGCTGGGTATTGCAGGTTTTTTCCTGACAAATTGGCTGCTAACCGTTCTGGGCACGCCTGAAGAGATGATGGGTTTGGCTGCAAGTTATTTAAGGATTAATTTCCTAGGGATTTTGTTTTTATTTGGCTACAATTTTATCAGTACTATATTACGTTCTATAGGTGATAGTAAGACACCGCTATTGTTCGTCGTAACCGCTGTTTGTTTAAACATCATCCTTGATCCTTTGTTTATCAGTTACTTCGGTTTTGGTGTCGAGGGTGCTGCATATGCAACTATTTTATCCCAAGGAATTTCTTTTATCGTTGGGTTGATATTCATATTCCATCGTAAACTAGTACCATTTACTGTACCTAAGCTACCTCAGCGGCATGAAATTAAGTTGATTTTAAATCTAGGTATCCCTTCTGGTTTACAAATGGCTGTTATTTCTGCAGGAGTGGCAGCTATTATGAGTGTGGTAACAGGGTTTGGGCCTAGTGTAGTGGCTGGATTTAGTGCTGCGCAAAGGCTCGATAGTCTTCTCATGCTGCCCGCCCATGCACTTGGAACCTCTGTTAGTAGCATGGCCGGACAAAACATCGGATCTGATGACTGGGGTAGGGTAAATAAAATTGCTAAATATGGCGTTTTATATAATTTTACGATTATGCTCTTAGTTGGGTTCCTTGTGTTTCTCTTGGCAAATTACGGTATTCGGTTGTTTATTGATGATCCTCAATCCATTGCATTTGGTACCACTTATTTGCAAATCATTGCCTTTTGCTATCCGTTTCTTGGCATAAATTTCATTTTAAATGGTATCGTGCGAGCAGCCGGTGCAATGTATCAGGTATTGGCATTAAACATACTATCCTTTTGGGTATTGCGCTATCCATTAACTGCGTTCTTTTCAGGAATGCTAGGTGAAACAGGTATAGCGATAGGGATGGGGAGTAGTTTTCTTATCAGCAGTCTGGTTGCTTATTTGTATTACCGGTTTGGCGGATGGAGGAAGAAGGAACTATTTAAGAAAAGGCATGGAGGATAAATGTGAAACGTTTAAAATTGGCTTTCATAGGAATCATTTCAGGATTATTTTTAGGGGCATTCTTGTGGGGCGTTCAAATTATAACGACAAAATATGTATATATATTACTAATAAATGTTGACTATATTCCTGTATTGAAGGAATGGAATATGCATCCTATAACCGAACTTGTCTTGCATCTTATCGTATCGGTAATAGTTGTTTTTGTCCTGTATGCTATTTTCAAACGATGGGACATGCAGTATCGTGTCCTCCCATATGTGCTGGCAAATGGTGTTATAGGGATTCTGCTTTATGGGACAACCGCTTTCTCTACCCGGACCCCAGAGCTTCTTGACTATTTCGCCATCTTTTATTGGATAATCGGGCATCTTTTATACGGCGTAATCGTTGGCATCTTCTTGCAAAAGCTAGAAAGGATGCCCTCATGAAACTTAGGAAACGTCACATAAAGGCGATTAAACGTGCCACAATACTATTTTTATTATTTAGTGGGATATTTTTAATCCTTTCCTTTTTGACGAGTGAGAAAAGCAGTATTACAGAAAATAGTACGAAGCCAAAGATTAGTGAGGAAGTCAGACAGTACCAGCCTTTAGTTAAAAAGTATGCAGAGCAATATGGTGTCGGAAACTATATGGATGTCATCCTGGGAATTATGATGCAGGAATCTGGCGGGAGAGGTCAGGACCCCATGCAGGCTTCTGAAAGCTATTGTGGGGAAAGAAACTGTATCGAGGATCCAGAGCTTTCCATAAAACAGGGAGTTTCCTATTTTTCTAAATCATTAGATGAAGCAAACGGGGATATGCAGCTTGCTGTCCAATCGTATAACTTCGGATTAGGGTTTATTGATTTTGTTCATGAACGGTCTGGACAATACACTCAAGAGACGGCCATCAACTTTTCACAGTATATGTATGAACAGGATCCGGATAAAGAAAAATATCGATGTTTGAGAGAAGGCTCACGTGAGTTAGATGCATGCTATGGAGACATTTACTATGTTAAAGCGGTGATGGGGTATCGAGACGTCATAGAAGCAGAAGCTCAGTGAAACATGATATGATGAACAGACAGAAGAATAATTAATATCTAATTAAAGGGAGGCAATGTTTATGGGGAAAGCTATATTCACTAATAATGCACCTGCTGCAATTGGCCCTTATTCTCAAGCAATCGAGGCTGGCGATTTTGTCTATGTATCAGGGCAAATTCCGATTAACCCTTCCTCAGGTGAGGTAGTAGAAGGAATTGAAAGTCAAACAGAGCAAGTGTTACAAAATTTAAATGCCATACTGGAAGAAGCAAAGGCCACATTTGAAGATGTTGTAAAATTTACGATCTATTTGAAAAGCATGGATGACTTTGTGACCGTAAATGAAATTTATGGAAAGTATTTAGCTGAACCATATCCAGCGAGAGCTACCGTAGAGGTTAGCCGATTACCGAAGGATGTCCTCGTAGAAATGGACGTCGTCGTTTATCGCAAATAATAGGAGGTTTATATTTTGGAAAACTTTACGTATCATAACCCAACGAAGTTAATTTTCGGCAGAGGTCAGATGGATGCATTGCCTAACGAGGTTGCACAATATGGGAAAAAAGTGCTTATTGTCTATGGCGGTGGAAGCATAAAACGTAATGGAATTTATGATAGTGTGCTAACAAAGCTTGATGAAATTGATGCAGAAGTATTCGAATTAGCTGGAGTGGAACCAAACCCGAGAATTTCTACTGTTCGTAAAGGAGTAGATATCTGTAAAACGGAAGGAATCGAGTTTTTGCTTGCGATAGGGGGCGGAAGCACAATTGACTGCACAAAAGCTATCGCTACAGGTGCTAAAACAGATACAGATATGTGGGACATTGTGACGAAGAAAGAACAAGCAACAGACGCATTGCCTTTCGGTACAGTTCTTACTTTAGCAGCAACCGGTTCAGAAATGAATCGTGGTTCTGTTATTACCAATTGGGAGACAAACGAAAAACATGGTTGGGGCTCTCCATACACAAGTCCAAAATTCTCTATCTTGGACCCAGCCCATACGTATTCCGTACCACGGGATCAAACAGTCTATGGCATTGTTGATATGATGTCACATGTGCTTGAGCACTATTTCCATCAAACGACGAACACGCCAATACAGGATAGATTCTGTGAATCAATCCTGAAAACAGTAATGGAAACTGCTCCAAAACTCTTGGAAGATATGGAGAACTATGAATACCGTGAGACGATTATGCTAAGCGGGACCCTTGCTTTAAATGATATGCTGAACATGGGATTCAGAGGAGATTGGGCAAGCCACAACTTGGAACATGCCGTTTCAGCAGTGCATGATATTCCCCATGGTGGTGGATTGGCAATTTTATTCCCGAACTGGATGAAGCATGTAATTGATGAGAAGAACGAAGGACGTTTCAAGCAGATGGCAGTCCGGGTATTTGATGTAGAGACATCTGGGAAGTCCGACAGGGAAGTAGCTCTAGAAGGAATTGACCAGTTAAGAGCATTCTGGAGTAGCATTGGGGCACCTGCAACACTTGCTGATTACGATATTGAAGAGAGTAGCGTCCAGGACATGGCTGAAAAGACGGTTGTAGCAAGTCCGGAATTTGGAAACTTTAAGAAGCTAACTAAAGAGGATGCTGTCGAAATTTATAAAGCAAGTTTATAAAATCTGACGAAATATTTCCCGGGAAATTGTTTTGTCGTATTATGTTTAGAAGAGCGCGGATTCGCTCATTATGAATGATTCCGCGCTTTTCTATATAAAAAAAGAACTGACTGTTTATTGATAAACGGCCAGTTCTTCTTTTATTGCTATGCGAATTTTATCTAAACATTCTTCAGGTGTGTTACCGAAAATGCGTCTGTTATTAATAAGTGCATATGGCTTTACTCTGCACAAACCGCAAAAGGATAAACATTCGTTCATCAAAACGGCTACTTCTGGAAATTCTTTTTCCAAAATTTCTTCTATATTAATTGTAGTGATTGCATTTCCGTCACAGACCTCAACTACGACTATACCCATACGATCACGTACCTTCTATTGAAATTCTATCCTAATATAGGACTCTGTTAGTTTTAGCATATATTTTAAAAGAAATCAATCGTTTGGTTTTTTGTACTGCACTGGAAGTGTATATAAGTTTGGCTAGATAGCAATGTAGGCGTAGTCAACAAACCCGATGGTTATTGCTCTGTCCGATCAACAAAACTCATGCTAACCCAGTGACGTTTCCTCCATCTACGTAACATAAAGACTCCTCTTAGCCATTCATCCGCGATAAACGCAATCCAAATTCCAATGAGGCCAAGGTCCAAAAAGATTCCGAAGAACCATGCAAACGTTACGCTGATTCCCCACATGGAAGCAATGCCAATATAAACGGGGAATTTTACATCGCCAGCTGCTCGTAATGAACTGATCATTACTAAATTAAATGCTCTTCCTGGCTCTAAAATAACAGTCATCAGTAGAAGGAAGGCACCAGTTTCTAGGATGGTTGGATTGTCTGTAAAAATGCCAAGTAATTGATCGTGAAGTATATAGACCAGGCCTGCTGTTCCCAAGGAAATGAAAATAGAAATTCGCAGGCTCTTTATCGCACGTTCATAAGCATCTTCTATCTTCCCAGCGCCAATCATATGGCCAATTAAAATCTGAGTTCCTTGGCCAATGGCAATCGAGAAGAGAAAAATAAACATCATAATATTTTGGGCATATACTTTGGTTGTAATAGCTACTGTACCAAGCTGTGCTACAAAGTATGTAATAACCATTTGACTAGCATTATAGGAAAGCTGTTCACCTGCAGATGGAATACCAATCTGCAGTAACCCTTTTACATGCTGCCTTGGATAGCGAAGAAATCGCGAAAAGTCTAGCTCGCCTTGCGTACGTTTAATAAGGAGTAATAACAGTACAACAAAACCGATGAAACGGCTAATGGCGGTGGAATAAGCAACACCTGCTACACCAAAGACAGGAAATCCGAACGGTCCAAAGATAACGAAGTAGTTTCCGATCACATTTAAGATATTCATACCAATAGTGACCATCATTGTATCCTTTGTATGTCCATAGCTTCGCAAAATAGCACCAGTTGTCATAATGAGTGCCTGAACAAAAATAAGTCCCCCAACAATTTGCATGTAGGCTGTAGCTTCACCCATAATTTCATTTGGAAGATCCATGATACGTAGGATAGCTTTTGCGCCAAAAAACAGTGCGACGCTTAATAGAAGGGAGAACCAAAGGTTTAAGCTGATTGAAAGCACAGAAATTTCTCCGGCTTGTTTGCTGCGATTTGCCCCCAGGTTTTGTGCAATTAATATTGCTGCCCCCTGTGCTACGAAACCGAACATAACAATTACAACAGAGAGTATTTGGTTGGATACACCAACAGCGGCAACCGCTTTATCCGAATACTGACTGAGCATAAGTGTATCGGCATTTCCCATCAGCATGTGCAGTAGTATTTCGACAAAAATAGGCCACGTAAGAGCGAATAACGTGAGATGCTTCGTTTTATTTTCTTTCATACAGACCCCTCTTTCCTTTTAAAATAAAGAATATATAATCATTAACTAATGGCTTAATAAATGCAATTTGGTTCTGGGCAATAAAGACAGTCTACCTTTTATTTGAGAAAATAAAAAGGTACAAATTTATTACATTAATACCTATCCCAATTGGACAAGTAGTCCCTCGCCATCTAGAAGATGACAATAAAAAACATCCCAAGGGGGCAAAGGCTCCCTGGGATGCTATAGAGCGTCATGCATTTTAAAAAGGTGGTTAACTAGCTAATGTCGTGAGGCGGAAAAGGAATGACTGTGTCCTCCACTATATTCATGTTTATACCATGTCACAAGCATGATAACCCCACTAATGATAAGTAGTACGCTTGTCACAACAAATACAGAGGAGAAGCCGAAGAATCCAGACAGCGCTCCTCCTAACGCAGGGCCAATAATGTTTCCAAGAAAGCGTAGACTGGTGTTATACCCGAGCACTTCCCCTTGCATGGAGAGTGGCGCCTCCTGCCTTATATATGCTATACGTACTGGTATAATACCGCCAATAGAAATCCCCAGCAAAAATCTTAGAACTACTAATTGCCAGATATTTGTAACAAATGCACCAGGTAAGTAGACGATTCCTGCCATGAATAAAAGGAAGATGAGAATCTTGATATAGCCAATTCGATCACCTAACCTTCCCCACCTTCTAGTCATAAGTAAATTACCGAGCCCGGCTGCAGAGAAGGCCATGCCAGAAAAGAAAGCAATACTCGCTGGGCCGTGTATTTCGGCGACGAACAATGACAGGATCGGCTGAATGCTAAAGTGTGCTATTTGAACAAGTACAGAAATCAACATTACTACAAGTAAGACGGGTTTTCTTATAATATGAAGAATGACCTCTTTACTCGAGTAGGATTTATAATCCGAATCATCTTCAGAAATTCTCAAATTCAGTTCTTTAATGCCAAAGAATACTATAATAGCAGAAAGAAATACGGTTAGAGATACCCATTTAAAGGTGCTTGCATAGCCAAATGCATCTGCGAGGACCCCACCGAGTAATGGACCCATTAACGTTCCTGTAATACTCCCAGTTTGCAAGGTTCCTAAGACTTTCCCAGCAATTTCTTTGGGAGTTTGTGTAGAAATGAACGCCTGTGACATTGGGATAAACCCAGTTACGATACCCATAAACAATCGCAATAAAAAAAGCTGCCAGACGGTGGTGGCATAGCCCATTAAAAATACAGATAAACCTAATCCAATGGCTAATATAATGAGGATCCTTTTTCTGCCGTATTTGTCACCAATTCTCCCCCATATCGGTGAAAAGAGAAAAGCAGATACGAACGTAATAGCAAAGATCCAACCAGACCAATTTTGCACATAAGCATCAGAGAAATTTCCCAAAGATTCTATATATAAAGAGATAAACGGCAGTACCATTGTGATACTTCCTGCAATAAAAAAGTTAGCTAACCACATGATAGCTAAGTTTCGTTTTACTAAACTATTATGATCAATGATTGCAATGCCCTTCTTTCTTAAAAATATTTCGTTACCCTAAATATATCTTATTTTACCCTTTGTTTAAAGTTATTTGCATTCCTTTTCTTAACAATTCAACTGTATTCATTTATTACGGAAAAATGTATAATAGTAATGAGGGATATTGCCAAATGGACAGGCATATGCTAAAAAGTGCAGAAAGCCGCATGGAGTTGAACCCTCGCACAATAACCTTCTTATTATCTTAAGAAAAAGGGGAAACGAAGATGAAAAAATTTACGATAAAAAAAGTCTTCATTTTTATGCTTATTGCATTATTTATGTTGGGAACTTCCGTACAGGTTATGGCTGATAGTGGTGCCAGTGATTCAGACAGTATCAATGAAAAGCTCGGAGCTCCAATTGTTGTTTATGGTGACACTTTATCAGAATCACAGAGAGAAGAGGTTCGTAGCTTACTGAAGGTTGCCGATGCTACAGCAGTACAAGAATACAATGTTACAGGAGAGGATATAGCGAAATATATTAACGGTGATGTGCACTCCAATATGTATTCAAGTGCAAAGATAGTGCGACAAGAGGAAGGAAATGGGCTGACGATCAATATTGTAACACCAGAAAATATAACGGAAGTAACAAAGGAAATGTATGCCAATGCGTTGCTTACTGCTGGTGTTGAAAATGCCACCGTTGATGTTGCCTCACCGGTAAAGGTTAGTGGTCATTCTGCTTTGACAGGTATTTATAAAGCGTATGATGTTGAGGGAGAAGAGCTCGATAAGGAACGGATGGAATTAGCTAGTGACGAGCTCGATGTTGCTACAGACCTTGCGGAAAAAGAAGGTATGGACCAAGAGAAAGTAAGTGAGTTATTAGCAGAGATCAAGAAGATGATTGCTGAGCAAAACCCTGCAACAAAAGAGGAAGTTGAACAAATTGTTGAAGATCAATTAAACAAGTTAAACATCACGTTAAGTGATGCGGATAGACAAATGCTAGTTGATTTATTTAATAGAATGCGTGATCTTAATATAAATTTTGATCAGGTAAAAAATCAATTAGAAGATATTGCTTCAACAATTAAAGATAAAGCAGATGAACTCGGTTTAGATGAGAGCTTTTGGGAGAAGGTAGGAAACTTTTTCCGAGAAATTTTCCAGTCTCTCAGTAATATGATAAAAGGATTATTTAACTAGATATAATTAGTGGATGTGTGGAACAAAGGTTGGGTGTTATCCATCTTTACCAAATGATAAAACCATTTACAAACGATTGCATTTAAGTACAGATTTTAAAAATCACAATAAAAGCACTTGACCTCGCGGGGCTATAAGTGCTTTTATTGTGATTATTTTTTTATAGATACGTAACCATACTTAAATAGATAGGTTATACCATAATAAAGTGCAAAGCATTACAGCTATTGTTATTACACCTACTATGAAAGGGATTAAGTAGTTTTGCGGTACGAGTTCTGATAGTGGACGCCTGTCCTTATCCTGCATGCGGCTAAAAAAATGCTGAAAACTATAGAATACAATATCAAAAAATCGCCCTTTTAATACATAACCAGCTAATGAATAAAGAATGAAGAAGGTACCAACAATAAAGGAGACATTTGTATAGGATAGAAGGTTAATCCCTTTGTAAAAAATAAAAGAGAACAAAAGGATTAATAATTGTGAGATGACAATCCACCACAAGACTTTTTTTAACATATTATCAACTTCCTTAAAAGAATATATGAATCATTATATCACTAGTTATTTAGAAATTATAAATTCTATGTTACTGGACAGAGAAAAAGAGGTAAAACAAGGGGTACCCATTAACACTAGATAGTCTAAAGTCCTTAGTGATTAAGTAACTATTAGTTGGAATTACTGAAAGAATTTGGTATTTTAAAGATTGGAAAAATTATGAAATAAAGCGCTGATTTTGTCGAAAATTGTTTGAAGATTCCCCTTATAAACCCTTATAACACAACAGTTTGACCTATTTTACGACGTAAAATGTCAAATTTTATCGAATTAAAAGACAATTTACAATTAATTTCCTTGTTTGTATAATAACTATTGTGAATAAGAAAAGGGAGTGTAAAAAGTGAAAAAGTCAAAATATTATCTCATTATTGCTTTAGCTTTAACAGTAGGATTAGTGCTTTCTGCCTGTAACTCTGGTTCAGATTCTGGCAGTGGTGACGGAGGAGATAGTAACAATTCCTCAGACTCAGGGAAACAAGTCCTAAATATGATAGAAACAGCAGAAATTCCGACTGGCGACCCGGCACTAGCTACAGATGCCTCAAGCTTTATTGTTTTTGGACAAACAATGGAAGGTCTATATATTTTAGATGAAAATGATAACCCTATCCCAGCAATAGCCGATGGGGAGCCTGAAATAAGTGAAGATGGAAAAGAATACACTTTTAAATTGCGTGAAGATGCAAAATGGTCTAACGGTGATTCAGTCACTGCAAACGATTTTGTTTATGCTTGGAAAAGAGCAGTAGATCCTGATACTGGGTCACAATACGCTTACATGTTTTCTGGGATTATAGAAAATGCAACGGCGATCGTAAATGGAGAAGCTGATCCAGAAGAATTGAGTGTAGAAGCAACTGATGATTACACTTTAAAGGTAACTCTTGAAGAACCGGTTGAGTATTTGAATTCATTACTTGCATTTGGAACTTACTTACCATTAAATGAAGAGTTCGTTGAAGAAAAAGGTGACGATTTTGGTACAAATAGTGACAATATGCTAGCAAACGGTCCATTTGTACTTGAAGAGTGGGATGGCACAGGCCTAAATTGGAAATATACTAAAAATGACGAATACTACGATTTAGACAACGTAAGCTTAGATGAAGTAAATGTACAGATTTCCAAAGAACCAGGTACTGCGGTTAACTTATTTGAGACTGGAAAAGCAGATCGTACAGCTGCCCTAAGCGCTGAATATGCGAAACAGTACAAAGGTAACGAAAATGCTGCTACCTTTGAAGAAGGAAGCTCTTGGTATTTGAAGTTTAACCAAGAACGTAATGGTGAAGAAACGCCATTAGCTAATGAGAATATTCGTAAAGCGTTAGCTATGTCTTTTGACAAAGAGGCTTATACTGAACAGGTACTATCTAACGGTTCCGTTCCAGCTGACGGTTATGTGCCAAGAGGCTTGGCAAAAAATCCGGAGACTGGTGAAGACTTCAGAGAAGAAAGTGGAAGCTTAATTTCCTATGATGTAGAAAAAGCTCAAGAGTATTGGGAAAAAGGCTTGAAAGAATTAGGCGTTGATGAACTTAACCTAGATTATCTAAGTGATGATACAGAAAATGCCAAAAAAACGTCTGAGTATTTCAAAAATCAATTGGAAACAAATCTTGAAGGTCTAACTGTTAATCTGAAAAATGTACCATTTAAAGTACGTCTTGATACAGTGACGAAGCAAGATTACGATATTGTAATGCATGGTTGGGGACCTGACTATCTAGATCCAATGACCTTCCTTGACTTGTATGTTACAGACGGTGGAAACAATAATACTGGTTATTCAAGTGAAGAATACGATCAGTTAATTGACGATGCTAAAGTGAAATATGCAAATGATCCTGCTAAACGTTGGGAAGTAATGTTAGAAGCTGAAAAACTTTTAGTACAAGAGGATACAGTAGTTGCACCTATTTACCAACGCGGTAGATTAACACTGATTAAACCATATGTAAAAGGGCTAGAAGAACACTTATTTGGCCCAGATTATTCACTTAAAAATGTAACAATTGAAAAGTAAGGCAAGTAATTATTAAAAGAATAACCAGCAAAATGGTAAAAGAGGGTATTTCATATACTCTCTTTTACCCGTTTTTGTACCCATTTATTTAGAAAATTTTCATTTATTTGTGTTTAGGAGGAAACAGGATGGCGAAGTATATTACAAAGCGTATAATTTTTCTAGTTATTACGTTGTTTATTATAGCTTCAGTAACATTTTTCTTAATGAAGTTTCTGCCTGGTACCCCATTTCAAAATGAAGAAAAATTATCAGTTGAACAGCGAGAAATTTTAAATGAGAAGTATGGCTTGGATCAACCGGTACCTGTACAATATGCGAATTATATGATCAATATTGTAAAAGGTGATTTGGGAGTATCATTTCAATTTGACAATCAATCTGTAACGCACCTATTAGCAAATCGAGTAGGACCATCATTACAGCTTGGTTTTCAAGCAATGCTAGTAGGAACAATAATTGGTATCTTACTTGGTGTACTGGCTGCAATGTTCCAAAATACGTGGATTGATTACGGGAGTACGTTTTTGGCGGTATTTGGAAAATCAATACCATCCTTTGTATTTGCAGCACTCCTTCAATACGTAATAGGAGTTAAGCTCGGATGGCTCCCCGTCGCTTCATGGGATGGATTTTCCTCATCAATCATGCCTACCATTGCATTAGCAATTTTCCCTATCGCAACAGCAGCTCGTTTTATGAGAACGGAACTGATTGATGTTTTAGGATCTGACTATATCACATTAGCTAAAGCAAAAGGTAATTCCAGAATGGAAGTTTCCTTCAAACATGCTGTCCGCAATGCGCTCATTCCCCTGATAACTGTACTAGGGCCAATGGCCGTTGGATTAATGACCGGCTCCATGGTTGTAGAGCAAATATTTGCTATTCCAGGAATTGGTGAGCAGTTTGTAAAATCCATTCAAACAAATGATTTCCCAATCATTATGGGGACAACACTGTTTTTTGCTTTCTTGTTAACAGTGATCATTTTGATTATCGATATACTCTATGGAATTATTGATCCAAGAATCCGCTTGGCTGGAGGGGATAAATCATGACAAAAAGTGCAGAAGAGATAGAAAAGCACCGGTTTGCACCTGCTCCTCAGCAGAATGGTGATAATGAGAGAATCGCGAAACCACAACTTTCGTTTAGTAAAGATGCTTGGCTTCGTGTTAGAAAGAATAAAGGGGCGCTCATTAGTTTAGTTGTTTTGGCGATTGTGGTTCTCATGGCTATAATAGGCCCACATCTTTCTCCTCACGACGGGTACGAACAAGATGTTACAAGAAACAACCTTGCGCCTCGTATCCAAGGTTTAGAAAAATTAGGGATATTTGATGGTACCCAGAAAATTGGTGGGGAAGAAGTAAATAAATATGAAGATCTCAATATAGACGATTATTACTGGTTTGGAACAGATAGCCTTGGACGTGATTTATTCACTCGTACTTGGTTGGGAACTAGAGTTTCGTTATATATAGCACTTTTAGCAGCAGTTATCGATATGCTCATTGGTGTGATATACGGTTTGATTTCTGGTTTTAAAGGCGGAAGAGTTGATAATGTCATGCAACGAATTCTCGAGATACTTTCTGGTATACCGAACTTGATCGTTGTAATTTTAATGTTATTGATTTTAAATCCTGGTATCTTATCCATTACAATTGCCATGGTTATCACTGGCTGGATCGGAATGGCTAGGGTAGTACGTGGACAAGTATTAAAACTAAAAGATCAGGAGTATATCTTAGCTTCAAGAACACTTGGAGCCAAGAACAATCGATTGCTATTCAAACACTTATTACCAAATTTGTCAGGCGTTATTATTATAAACACGATGTTCACGATACCAAGTGCTATTTTCTTTGAAGCTTTTCTAAGTTTTATTGGAATTGGATTACAGGCACCAGAAGCATCCCTAGGTACATTAATTTCCGACGGATATAAAACGTTCCAATTCTTGCCTCACTTAATGGTTATTCCATGTATTGTGATTTGTATTATTTTAATAACATGTAATTTAATTGGAGATGGACTTCGTGATGCATTTGATCCAAAAATGCGCGATTAAAATTGAGGTGAAATGGATATGAAAAAACTATTGGAAGTGAAAGATCTTCATATATCGTTCCATACATTTGCAGGAGAAGTACAGGCAATCCGTGGAGTGGACTTTGATTTAAATGAAGGAGAAACGCTTGCGATTGTAGGAGAATCTGGTTCTGGTAAATCGGTAACAACCAAGTCTATTATGCGCTTGCTACCCCCAGGGAATTCTGAAATAAAGGCTGGGAACATCCTTTTTAATGGTAAAGATCTTACCAAAGCATCGGAAAAAGAGATGCAAAAAGTGCGTGGTCAGGATATTTCGATGATTTTCCAGGATCCGATGACCTCTTTGAATCCTACAATGACAATAGGAAAGCAGATTATGGAGCCTTTATTAAAACATCAAAAGTTAAGCAAACAGGAAGCAAAGGAACGTGCAATTAAATTGTTGGATTTAGTCGGAATTCCCAAACCGGAAATTCGCCTAAAGCAATATCCGCATCAATTCTCTGGAGGAATGAGACAACGTGTGGTAATTGCTATTGCACTCGCTTGTGCTCCTAAAGTACTGATTGCAGATGAACCAACAACTGCTTTGGATGTTACGATACAAGGCCAAATATTGGACTTAATGAAAGATCTACAAAAACAAATTGAGACATCGATTATTTTTATTACGCATGACTTAGGGGTTGTAGCAAATGTTGCTGACCGTGTAGCAGTCATGTATGGTGGTAAAATTGTCGAAATTGGAACAGTGGATGAAATATTTTATAATCCACAACATCCATATACATGGGGGCTAATTAGCTCAATGCCTAGCCTGGATAGTACAGAAGAGGAGCTCTACGTGATTCCTGGTACTCCACCAGACTTGCTTAATCCCCCTAAGGGTGATGCTTTTGCTCAAAGGAACCCTTATGCAATGATGATAGATTTGGAAGAAGAACCCCCAATGTTCAAAGTGTCAGACACTCATTTTGCAGCCACATGGCTTCTGCACCCTAATTCGCCAAAAGTAGAGCCACCTACTGCGGTCAAAGAAAGAATGGCTAAATTCCACGCGAAACAAGCTGATTCTTTGAAAGGGGGAGAGTGACTTGACGGAAAAGCTATTGGAAGTAAAAAATCTTAAGCAACATTTTAATGTTGGAAAACCGAAAGAGGTCCGCGCTGTTGATGGGATAACTTTTGATATCTATAAAGGCGAAACATTAGGGCTTGTTGGGGAATCTGGTTGTGGGAAATCGACAACCGGAAGAACGATAATACGTTTATACGATGCTACAGATGGTGAGGTTCTGTATAAAGGTGTAAATGTTCATGGAAAAAAATCTAGTTCTGAGTTAAAGGAATTTAACCAGAAAATGCAAATGATTTTCCAGGATCCTTATGCATCCTTAAATCCGAGGATGAAGGTATCTGATATTATTGCAGAGGGAATGGATATCCACGGGCTTGCCAAATCACAAAAAGAGCGGATGGAAAAAGTATACTCATTGTTGGAGACAGTAGGTCTTAATCGTGAACATGCCAATCGTTATCCCCATGAATTTTCTGGTGGACAAAGACAAAGGATCGGTATTGCTCGAGCATTAGCAGTAAATCCTGAATTTATCATTGCTGATGAGCCTATTTCGGCTTTGGATGTATCGATTCAGGCGCAAGTAGTTAACCTGTTGAAGAAATTGCAAAAAGAAAAAGAGTTAACTTATTTATTCATAGCGCATGATTTGTCCATGATTAAATATATAAGTGATCGCATTGGAGTTATGTATTTTGGGAAGTTAGTTGAACTTGCTCCAGCAGAGGATTTATACCGTAACCCCATGCATCCTTATACGCAATCATTACTCTCAGCTATTCCGCTTCCAGACCCTGATTACGAGCGGTCAAGAGTGCGAAAAACTTATGACGCTAGTCAGCATAAGTATGAGCAAGGGGAAGAGGTAAAAATGCGTGAAGTAGCACCAGGGCATTTTGTCAGCTGTTCAGAGAAAGAGTTTGCAGAATACAAAGCAAAGTATATTGTATAAAGGTTTTACTAGAGAGAAACTACAACTTAATTTGCCTAATTAAATAGAAGGCTCCGATTATCAGATTTGGTAATCGGAGCTTTTTAGGTTATATGTATTTTAAATAGAGTAATCACAAAATTTTTTAAGTTAAAAACTCTTAATTCTACCAGTCTATATCCAAGTAATAGCAAGGGGTTGAAACGTGTATGGATAAATAACTGAATATTTTAAATATCTAATAATACTAATTTTTTTGCAAAAAAGTAGTGAAATAATTCTAAATTAGTAGTATAATTTGCTCATGGGTAATTTCGAATTATCTGTTAATTAAACTAGAGAAGAATTAGGAGGGTCAATGAATGTTAAAGAAGAAATGGTTTTTGCTATTAACTTTGGTTTTTGCTTTAGGTCTTCTATTAGCAGCATGTAGCGGGGATGATTCGGGAGAAGAATCCAGTGGAGACAGTAATGCAGGGGAAGACAGTTCAGATAATTCAGAAGGATCAGATGGGGAAGAGAAGCTTGCTTCTGACCAAACATTTGATATAAACATAAAAACAGAGCCACCTTCATTAAATCCAGGGACCGCGTCGGATACTACTTCCGGAGCTGTGCTTGATCAGGTTTTCGAAGGTCTAATGCGAATTAACCAAGATGGCGAAGTGGAAGAAGCAATGGCTGAGTCATATGAAGTCTCAGATGACCAAAAAACATACACGTTTAAAATTCGTGAGGATGCAACTTGGTCAAATGGTGATCCTGTAACAGCACAGGATTTTGAATATGCTTGGAAATGGGTATTAGATCCTGACCATGCAGACACTGATTATGCTTACCAGCTATATCCAATTAAAGGAGCTCAAGCAGCAAAAGAAGAAGGGGCATCCTTGGATGATGTAGGAATCACGGTAGAAGATGACAAAACACTTGTCGTAGAATTAAACCAAGGAACTCCATATTTCCTTGATCTAACAGCATTTTATACTTATTATCCAGTTAACCACAACGTAGTAGAAGGTAATGATGACTGGGCACAGGAAGCATCTGACATGTATGTAACAAATGGTCCATTCACTTTGGAATCATGGGCACATAAAGATCAGGTAGTACTTAAGAAGTATGAAGATTACTGGGATGCCGAAACTGTAAAACTTGAAACAATTAACATGTATATGGTTGACGATGCTAACACAGCACTTGAAATGTACAATGATGGAGAATTAGATTGGGCAGGGGATCCAACAAGCTCATTACCACTTCCAGCAATTCCATCTTTGAAGCAGGACGGATCGTTAAATCTATCGTCACTAGCAGGTGTATACTATTATGCATTTAACACTGAAGAGTCGCCTTTTGATAATGCAAATATCCGTAAAGCATTTGCTTCAGCGATTAACCGTGAAGGAATTGTTCAAAGTATTACACAGCGTGAAGAACAGCCTGCAATGGCATTAGTTCCTCCATCAATCTGGGAAGAAAATGAAGAAGGATATTTTGAAGACAATAACGCTGAGCAAGCAAAAGAATATTTGGAAGCTGGCTTAGAAGAATTAGGTATGGACGAATTACCACAAATAAGCTTGTCTTATAACACGGATGAAGGGCATGCTGCAATTGCGCAGGCCGTACAGGATATGTGGAAAGAAAATCTTGGTGTAGATGTTGAATTAAATAATGAAGAGTGGAACGTATATCTTGACAGCATGAGCGAAGGAAACTTCCAAGCAGGAAGAATGGGTTGGTTAGCTGACTTTAACGATGCGATCAACTTCCTTGAAATCTTCCAATCAGTTGGTGGAAATAACTATACAAATTGGGAGAGCGAAGAGTACTCCGATCTACTTGAGCAATCAAGAACAGAGGGCGATGCTGATGCACGTAAAGAAATCTTACGTGAAGCAGAGAAGCTGTTTATGGATGAGATGCCAATTGCCCCAGTATACTTCTATACAAACGCATGGTTAAGTAAAGACTATGTTAAAAATATCGAAGTTTCTGGTCTTGGAGGAGTACAATTTAAGTGGGGTTATCTAACAGAAGAGTAAAAAAAGATAATAAACAATAATGGAGTATAGGGGTATATAATTTATATACCCCTATACTCCCCATATCTTTTAACATAGAAAATTCCAGGAAATAACAACACGACTATTAAACTCCTAGAAAGAATAATGAACATAATAGCGAAGTTCCTACTAGAGCTTTGTTTATCAGTTGTGTATCTGACACCAACATGTTGGGTGACTCGGTACTTTTTAGGGGGTGAACCATTTCACCCCCTTTAAATTTGGAATTAACTAAATACTGCGTTTATTTAGAAAGAAAAGTGGAGGTGTGTACATTTGGCTAGATATCTGCTGAAACGACTTGTTTACATTGTTGTTTCTTTATTTTTAATCGTAACCATTACTTTTTTCTTAATGCAGGCCGCCCCAGGTGGTCCCTTTGCAGCCGAAAAAAAATTGACTCCTGCAATAGAGGCTCAAATGAACGAAGCATATGGGTTGGATGAACCATTGCACGTACAGTATATGAATTATGTGGTCAACGCTTTCTCCTTTGATTTTGGCCCTTCCTTTAAATATGTTGGTCAAGATGTAACGGAAATTATTGCAAGGAGTTTTCCGTATTCCCTAATACTAGGACTGGAAGCTATTCTTATCGCCTTATCAATTGGCGTGTTACTCGGCGTTATTGCAGCTATAAAGCATAACAAGTTTGGTGATTATGCGGCAATGGTAATTGCAGTACTGGGTATCTCGGTTCCGAGCTTTATAATGGCAACTATTCTTCAATATATATTTGCTATAAAGCTGGGCGCGTTACCTGTAGCTAGATTTGATTCCTTCTGGCATTCCATCCTTCCTGCCGTTGCACTAGCTACGACACCATTAGCATTTATAGCACGACTTATGCGTTCCAGTATGCTGGAAGTACTTAATTCGGATTATATAAAGACGGCAAAATCCAAAGGGATGAGTCAAAAAGTAGTAACGTACAAGCACGGACTTCGAAATGCCATCCTTCCAGTAGTATCTTATTTGGGGCCGCTGGTTGTCAGTATCCTTACGGGAAGTTTTATTATTGAGAGTATCTTTGGTATTCCCGGATTGGGCAGTGAGTTTGTACAAAGTGTAACAAATCGGGATTACACCGTAATTATGGGTACGACAGTATTCTTTAGTGTACTACTACTTATATCAATTCTTCTAGTGGATTTATTATATGGTCTCGTTGATCCACGAATTAAGGTTACTGGCAAGGGAGGCAAATCGTAATGGCACAAACACAATTGAAGAATTCAGATTTCGAACCACTATATGTGGATGAAAGTGAAGCTGAGAAAATTGCTGGGGAAAGTAACTCCTATTGGAAGGATGCGTGGCGTCGTTTTAAAAAGAATAAACTCGCACTTTCAGGCGTAGTCGTCATCATTCTATTAGGAATCATGTCTTTTCTTGGCGGACCGATATCAGGGCATAATTATTTTTCAAACGACCTTTTAAGTGCAAACAAACAACCTTCTGCGGAACATTGGTTTGGGACAGATAACCTTGGTAGAGATATTTTTGCAAGAACGTGGTATGGTGCCAAGATTTCATTGTTTATTGGACTAATGGCAGCCTTGATTGACCTTATTATTGGGATTATTTGGGGTTCCATTGCAGGCTTCTTTGGTGGAAAAGTAGATGAGTATATGATGCGTGTTGCAGATATTCTATACGGTGTGCCATATCTTCTTGTTGTAATATTGCTTATGGTAATACTTCCAAAGGGGCTATGGACGCTGATTATAGCAATGACGATCACTGGTTGGATAAATATGGCCAGAATTGTTAGAGGGCAGGTTATGCAATTAAAGTCAGAGGAATATGTGCTGGCTTCACAGTCACTAGGAGCGAGTAATGTAAGGTTGCTATTTAAGCATCTCGTGCCAAATACAATGGGCCCGATCCTTGTTACGTTAACACTAACTATTCCGACTGCAATCTTTACAGAAGCATTCCTTAGTTTTCTTGGACTTGGTGTCCCTGCACCACTTGCTAGTTGGGGAACCATGTCATCTGATGCCTTAGCATCGTTTCAGTACTTCCCATTCCAGCTATTCTTTCCAGCCTTTTTCATTTGTTTGACCATGCTGGCTTTTAACGTAATTGGAGATGGAATGAGAGATGCTCTAGATCCGAAAGAAAGATAGAAAAGGGGAAGATACAAATGAGTAAAATATTAGAGGTGAAAGACCTTTCGATAGCATTTGATACGTATGGAGGAGAAGTTCAGGCGGTCCGTGGTGTAGAGTTTGACCTACATGAACAGGAAACGTTGGCCATTGTCGGAGAGTCTGGTTCAGGTAAAAGTGTAACTGCACAATCACTTATGAGATTAACTCCGATGCCTCCCGGAAAATTTACCAGCGGTTCGATCATGTTTAATGGCGAAAATCTTGTCGATAAGTCGGACAAGCAAATGGAAGAGATTCGTGGAAGAGACATTAGTATGATTTTTCAGGATCCAATGACGTCATTAAATCCAACTATGACAGTTGGAAAGCAAATTGCTGAAGGCCTGATTAAGCACCAAAATATGTCGAAAAAAGCAGCCCATAATCGTGGGGTTGAGTTGCTAAAACTTGTAGGTATTCCAAATCCTGAAACTAGAATCAATCAATACCCCCACCAATATTCGGGGGGGATGAGGCAACGGGCTATGATTGCAATAGCACTTGCTTGTGATCCAAAGCTATTGATAGCTGATGAACCTACTACGGCTTTAGATGTAACAATCCAGGCACAGATTCTTGATCTGATGCGTGAAATCCAAAAGAAAACTGGAACAGCTATTATTCTCATTACACATGATCTTGGCGTAGTTGCGAATGCGGCGAGTAGGGTTGCTGTAATGTACGGTGGGAAAATTGTAGAAACAGGGAATGTTGATGAAATCTTTTATCAACCAAAACATCCATATACATGGGGCTTGCTTTCTTCCATGCCAAGTCTAGATAGTAAAGCGGAAGAATTGGAGGCGATACCAGGGTCTCCACCAGATTTAAAGGATCCTCCAAAGGGTTGTCCTTTCGTTACCCGTTGCCCCTATGCAATGAAAGTTTGTGAGAATCACATGCCGGAATATACCGATGTTTCTGCAACACAAAAAACAGCCTGCTGGTTGCTAGATGAGCGTGCTCCTGATGTGGAACCACCTCAATCTGCAAGAGTTGAAGGGGTGAAGACACATGCTTAGCAGCAAAGAAAAATTACTAGAAATAAAAGATCTAAAAAAGCATTTTAAACTAGATAGAAAAAATATATTGAAAGCTGTCGATGGTGTTTCATTTGATATATATAAAGGTGAAACTTTTGGACTTGTAGGGGAATCTGGTTGCGGAAAATCTACTGCAGGAAGAACCATTATGCGATTATACGAGGCAACAGAAGGCAAAGTTGACTTTGATGGCGAAAACGTACATGGGAAGAAACGTAAAAAGGAATTAAAGAAGTTTAACCAGGATATGCAGATGATTTTCCAAGACCCTTATGCGTCATTAAACCCACGTATGACGGTTAAGGATATTATTGCAGAAGGGCTTGATATTCATAAGCTGGCTCATTCAAGAAAAGAAAGAATGGACAAGGTAAATGAATTGCTAGAAACAGTGGGACTCAACAGTGAACATGGTAACAGGTATCCCCATGAGTTTAGTGGAGGGCAGCGTCAACGTATTGGTATCGCCCGTGCATTGGCAGTAGACCCTAAATTTATTGTAGCGGATGAGCCGATATCTGCACTGGATGTTTCTATTCAAGCACAGGTTGTTAATCTTCTTAAAAGATTACAAAAGGAACATGGGCTTACCTACTTGTTCATCGCTCATGACCTGTCCATGGTAAAACATATCAGCGATCGGGTAGGAGTTATGTACTTAGGGAAAATGGCAGAAATTGCGCCAAGTGATGATTTGTACGCTGAGCCTTTACATCCGTACACACAGGCATTGCTAAGTGCTATTCCCATTTCAAACCCAGAAGTAGAACGTTCTCGCGAGCGTATTATAGTGGAAGGCGATGTGCCGAGCCCTGTAAGTCCGCCAAGCGGTTGTCGTTTTAGAACAAGATGCCCATTTGCTATGGAGTCTTGTGCTAAAGTGGAACCAGAATGGCAAGAGCATACAGAAGGGCATTGGGTTGCATGCCACTTGTATAATGATAAGTACAATCAAGAATACAAACAAAAACAGGCTAATTAATAGATAGAAGAGGACGGGACATAACAGAAAGTTTTAGTCAAAAGACGGATGATAGCTAGAATAAGCGTAAGAAATATACGAAGACTCCTTGAAAATCAAAAAACGATTTTCTGCGTGCGATGCAATGCTGTCGCAGTCTTCCTTGTCCTATGGGAGGAAGGCATAGGCGAGACCCCGGAATGCGGAGCATCCGGAGGCTCACCAGCCGCCCATGGAAAGCGAAGTATATTTCTGAAGCGGTTTTTCAGACACCATTCCTTCGGATTTATCATTTGGGTAAATAACTTTGTCCCATCCTCTTCTTTTCTGTGTGCATTTAAGTAACAAGATAGGCATATTAGCAATCTATTGTAATATTAGTGAGATATATAGGTAATTTGACACAAATCTATTATATTTGTAATATTTGAGGCTAGTTTTGGTAATGCTTGTAATAGACTCTTAAAAGTCTTGTAACTGCATTGGCTCTACCCGTGTGGTACGATAGTCAATGTCAGAAATTCAAGGAGGGACTATCGAATGAGAAAATTAGTAGCTTCATTCGCAACAGGCATTATTATTGCTGGCGCTGCTGCAACAACTGTTTCAGCAGAAGAGTACGAGGTAAAACCTGGAGACAACCTGTGGGACATTGCAGACGAATATAATACAACCGTAGACGATCTAGTTGACATAAATGAATTAAAATCCACTGTAATACTACCAAAACAAACATTATTTATTAATGAAATGTATGAGGTAGAAAAAGGAGATACGTTAATTGGTATTTCTCAAAAGTTTGATACTACGGTAGAAGATTTGAAAGACTGGAACGAATTAGACTCTGATTTACTTACAATTGGACAAGAGTTAAAAATTCAGGGTGTAAACGTTGCAGAGGAAAACAAGCCAGCTACCAAAGTTGAAAAGAAAGAAACAGAGGAAAAAGAAGTAAATACACAGAACACTGCTAAAGCCGATAAAAAAGAGCAAGAAGCGAAAGCAGAGAAAACAACAAAACAAACTTCAGATTCCGATCAAAAAGCAGAAGGGAAAACTATCTCTGTAACAGCAACTGCGTACACTGCAAATTGTGATGGTTGCTCTGGTGTTACTTCAACAGGTGTTGATTTAAATAAAAACCCTGATGCAAAAGTAATCGCTGTTGACCCTAATGTAATTCCACTTGGTTCTAAAGTATATGTGGAAGGTTATGGTTACGCAACAGCTGCCGATATCGGCGGTGCAATTAAAGGTAATAAAATTGACTTGCACGTACCCAATAAAGATGCCGCTTATGATTGGGGCGTTCGTACAGTAGATGTTACTGTTGTTGAATAAGTAAACAATAAAATTAAATATAAGCTTTATAAAATAAAAGGGAAGCATCGTTTAGTAGATGTTTTCCTTTTATTTTTTTATATTAAACATATATTATTTAAGATTGTACACTAATAGAATGCGAGTTTTCGTCAACTATTTCTGTTGCGTCATCATTGACTTGAGTATAACCAATTACGCCAAATCCAACGATGAGCACTGCAAATAAGGCTACAAGTAACTTCTTCATGATGCTGATGCCTCCATTAATTTATTTATCCCTCCTTAACTGACAGTAATCCACCACCAATTGAAGGTTCACGTTATATTTTAAGTATAATCGAGATTGATATTCCTATCTATGCTTTTTGGTTACATTTTTACAGGTAATTCTTACAAATTTGTAAGGGTTTTAGAAGAGTAAGACTATTTAACAGGTACCTACTTCCATTAAACATTTAGTTGGCTTTGTGTTAAACTTAAAGTAAAGAAGAAGTACAACAAAGTGAAACTTCAATCAGTGGGGGTTCATTCTTCCCCCACTGATTGTTAGTTGAACGAATCGGAGTGTTAGCGTCCGTTTTCTCCCACTAAAAACATACAGTTACACCTCAAGTTTAGAAGTGGGAGACTTACGGACGGTTGCACCGGGACAAATCCATGTGGTTGCCATATAAGGAGGAAAAAGTAATGAGTAGTAAGATACTAAATAACTTTTTAAATGAAAATATTGCTGAACTTAAAGAACGTGGATTATATAATGAAATTGATCCAGTAATCGGTGCAAACGGACCGGAAATTAACATTGATGGAAAGTCGTTAGTGAACTTGTCTTCCAATAACTATTTAGGTCTCGCAACAGATGATAGACTGAAAGCGGTTGCGAAAGAAGCTGTAGATTCACATGGTGTTGGAGCTGGTGCTGTACGTACGATTAATGGGACATTGGACCTCCACCTAAATTTAGAGAAAAAGCTAGCTGAATTTAAAGGGACAGAGGCGGCAATTTCCTTCCAATCTGGTTTTAACTGTAACATGGCAGCAATCTCTGCTGTTATGGATAAAAATGATGCGATTTTGTCAGATGAATTAAACCATGCATCCATTATTGATGGTTGTCGTCTATCTAAAGCGAAAATAATTCGTGTGAATCACTCTGATATGGAAGATCTTCGTCAGAAAGCAAAAGAGGCAACAGAATCAGGCAATTATAATAAAGTAATGATTATAACCGATGGTGTATTTTCCATGGATGGTGATATTGCCAAGCTTCCTGAGATAGTAGAAATTGCAGAGGAGTTTGATCTCATCACCTATGTGGATGATGCACATGGATCAGGAGTACTTGGTAAAGGTGCTGGTACTGTGAAGCATTTCGGATTGCAGGATAAAGTGGACTTCCAAATGGGGACACTTTCTAAAGCAATTGGCGTTATTGGTGGGTATGTCGCTGGTAAGGCAAATTTAATTGATTGGCTGAAAGTTCGCTCTCGTCCATTTCTTTTCTCTACAGCCGTTTCACCAGCAGATGCAGTTGCAAGTACCCGAGCTATCGAGTTATTAATGGAAAGCACAGAACTTAATGAAAAACTATGGGAAAATGCAAACTACTTGAAAGCCGGTTTGAAAGAATTAGGCTTTGATATTGGGAATAGTGAAACACCAATCACCCCTTGTGTAATTGGGGATGAGAATGATACCCAAAAATTTAGCAGAAGGCTTTATGAAGAAGGTGTATATGCAAAATCCATTGTATTTCCAACAGTTCCACGAGGCACGGGGCGTGTCCGTAACATGCCAACTGCTGCACATACGAAAGAAATGCTGGATAACGCCTTGAAGGTTTATGAAAAAGTAGGTAAAGAGATGGGTATAATCTAGCATCAACGAAGATGAGGGGTTTGAAAAAATGAAAAAAATACTAGTGACAGGAGCCCTAGGTCAAATTGGCTCCGAACTTTTGGGCAAACTACGAGAGACTTATGGCACGGACAATGTTATTGGTACAGATATTCGAGAAGCAGAGGGCAGCCATAATGATGGCCCTTTTGAAATCGTCGATGTGACGAATGCTGAACAACTTCATGAAGTAGCAAACAAGTACAATATAGATACAGTTATGCACTTGGCTGCATTGCTGTCTGCAAAAGCGGAGGTCTATCCAAAAGTCGCATGGGATATCAATATGGGCGGCCTTGTAAATGCCCTTGAAGTAGCGCGTGAGCTGGATCTAAAATTCTTCACGCCTAGTTCAATCGGCGCATTTGGTCCATCTACGCCAAAAGATAACACTCCACAGGACACGCTTCAGCGTCCAAACACAATGTACGGCGTAAATAAGGTAGCAGGGGAACTATTAGCTGATTATTATTACCACCGCTTTGGTGTGGACACGAGAGGGGTACGTTTTCCTGGCCTAATTTCTTATGTAGCACCGCCGGGTGGCGGAACCACAGATTATGCAGTGGAGATATATTATGAAGCAACTAAAAAGAAGGCCTATCACTCTTATATAGGCGAAGGCACGAAAATGGATATGATGTACATGCCGGATGCTTTAAATGCGATTATCCAGTTAATGGAATCTGATCCTGCTAAATTGGAACATCGTAACGCTTTTAATATTTCTGCGATATCTGCTGCGCCAGAAGACTTCGAAACAGCGATTCAAAAGCATATACCAGATTTCAAATTAAGCTATGATGTGGACCCAGTCCGACAAAACATCGCTAACAGCTGGCCGAATAGCATAGATTCATCTGTTGCCTCGAAAGAATGGGGTTTTAAAGCAGATTATGATATTGATAGAATGACAAAAGAAATGCTGGAAAAAGTAGAACAGAAGCTTGTAAAACAATAAGAATTCAATAAGTAACACCCCGAAGGGTAGGCACTATCTTTCGGGGTGTTTTTTTAGGGAGGCAAACTTTTACAAAAAAGTCGAGTATTTAAGGTAAAAAAAGAGCGAATTACGCTTGTTGCGTTATTCGCTCGAATTCATGTTTAGTGTAACAGATTAACCAGCATACATTGCAGCAATTTCTTTTTGAAGCTTCTTATCTGCAACATACTCATCATAGCTCATTTCTTTGTCCACGATTCCGCTTGGAGTAATTTCAATTAGACGATTAGCAATACTTTCCACAAATTGGTGGTCATGTGATGTGAACAAGATCGAACCTTTGAATTTAATTAGTCCATTATTTAAAGAAGTAATGGATTCCAAATCAAGGTGGTTAGTAGGTTCATCTAACATTAGAACATTGGCATTGCTTAGCATCATTTTAGAAAGCATACAACGCACTTTTTCACCACCGGAAAGGACGCTTGCTTTTTTAAGTGCTTCCTCACCGGAGAATAGCATTCTTCCAAGGAAGCCTCGAAGGAATGTTTCTGTTTCATCCTCTGGTGAATATTGACGAAGCCAGTCAACCAATGGTAGGTCATTGTTTTCAAAATAAGCAGCATTATCTTTAGGGAAGTAGGACTGAGATGTTGTTACGCCCCATTTATACGTACCTTCATCTGGCTCTATTTCGCCTGCAAGGATTCTAAATAGCGTTGTTTTTGCAATGTCGTTTTTACCGACTAAGGCAATTTTATCGTCCTTATTCATTGTAAAGCTGATATTATCAAGGACCTTAACACCACTAACAGTTTTTGTTAATCCTTCTACACGTAAAAGATCATTGCCAATTTCGCGTTCAGGTGTGAAAGCAATGTAAGGATATTTACGTGATGATGGCTTGATATCATCTAGTGTAATATTATCCAACATTTTCTTTCTTGATGTTGCTTGCTTAGATTTAGAGGCGTTTGCACTAAACCTGGCAATGAAATTCTGTAATTCTTTAATTTTTTCTTCTTTTTTCTTGTTATCATTTTGTGCCATTTGTGCAGCCAACTGGCTGGATTCGTACCAGAAATCATAGTTCCCGATATAAATTTGGATTTTACCAAAATCGACATCCGCTATGTGTGTACATACCTTGTTTAAGAAGTGACGATCATGGGATACCACAATAACAGTATTCTCAAAGTTAATTAGAAATTCTTCTAACCATTGGATAGCTTGAATATCTAGTCCGTTTGTTGGCTCATCCAGTAGAAGAATATCTGGATTACCGAATAATGCTTGAGCAAGGAGTACCTTAATCTTTTGGTCTGCAGCAAGGTCACCCATTTGTAACATGTGAAGGGATTCGTCAATGCCTAGTCCTTTTAATAAAACAGCGGCATCAGATTCAGCTTCCCAACCATTCATTTCAGCGAATTCACCTTCAAGTTCAGCTGCACGCATACCGTCTTCCTCGGAAAAGTCGCCTTTCATGTAAATAGCATCTTTTTCTTGTTTGACAGCATATAGTTCCTCATGACCCATCAGAACTGTTTCCAACACTTGATGATCTTCATAAGCAAAATGATCCTGTTTTAATACGGCAAGTCTTTCTCCTGGTGAAAGACTTACATTTCCGGATTGGGCTTCAACTTCCCCCGATAAAACCTTCAGAAACGTTGACTTACCTGCACCATTGGCCCCAATTAGGCCATAACAATTGCCGGGTGTAAATTTTAAATTTACATCCTCAAACAATTTTTTATCTCCATATCGTAAACTTACATTATTTACATTAATCATGTATAACCGATTCCTCCAATAAAAATGAAATTGCAGTCACAGTTAGATTACGGTATTTAAGAGGTTTCGTCAATGTATAACACGCATATATTATAATAGGAAGTAATCTTTTCTAAAAATTTACTTGTATATTTGTTCGTTTTTTGCAATAGTAGATAAAAAGGGATTATGAAACAAGCATCTTAACATATAGAGAGAAGTAAGATTGGAGAGGGGGGACTGATTTGCAAGAGCGAACAATTTATTTGCTATTTACTGATACAGGTACTTACTTAGCAAAGGCCATAAACTTTTGTACACGGCAATCGCTAAACCACGTTTCCATTTCTCTTGATGGAGAGCTAAGGCAAGTATATAGCTTTGGAAGAAAACGTCCAAGAAACCCTTTTATTGGAGGATTTGTAGAAGAAGACGTAACAAGTGATTTTCTAAGAAACTCCCAATGTGCTGTTTACAGTTGTAGCGTTTCAGCAGAAGAATGCGAACAGATCATGGAAAATATAAAAGAAATTGAAGCAAAGAAAGATAATTATCGATATAATTTCATTGGACTTTTTGGCGTATTATTTCATGTTAAAATAAATCGTAAAAACGCCCTGTTTTGCTCACAATTTGTGGCGACAGTACTAGAGGGTGTAAATACAATCCAGGTAAAGAAACCATCCCATTTTATAAGGCCTGGTGATTTACGAACGCTGGAAGGTATGCAATTAATTTATCAAGGGAAATTAGAACATTATCCGCGTCATTTAATGAGGCAAGAGAAAACTTTGGTAACTGGAACGCAGACAGAACAAAAGCAATCATTTATTTTTCTATTATCTTCTAAAGTTAAACGATTTGTTATTCGATAAAAACGGGCTATTGCTCGTTTTTTTATGTTAGGAGAGAATTACGATGCAATTACGATTACTTTTTCCTCTCCCAACAACATTAGTCAATACCTAAGGTCTGATAAGGGATTCGGATACGGAAAGCAAGATTATTTGCCTCAAGATCAATATGCTCTACACCAACTTCGAAATTACTTCGAATATCCATTTCGGTTACGGCAACATAGATTTCTTCCTCTTTTGGATTCACGGTCACCCAGTCTGGCATTGGGAGGTACTTTCCAATATACTCCATTATTTTTCGATTCGGTAATTCAAGTAACCCTATGGATATTGATTTTTGCTTCAATATAATATCCCCATTTTCCTGTACCAATGGTTCTAGGTGTGCAGAGAGCGGAACCGTTGCGGAGAATACAGGAAGTTCTCCAATCAGGTGTACATCCTCATCTAATTCGATACGGTAGTGATGACTCGTGCCCTTCAATAATTGGTCTGTATAAGCGTTTATTAGGTCATTAAGATTTTGTTTTGTCGTTCTTACAACAAATTCTGAGCTTTCATCCTGAGATGTAGCCTCATTTTCGGGATAGGAAGCATCAGGGACTGGCCAGAAGATAAGCGCAAGGAGGATGACTACCACTACAACATTTATCGCTAATAAGCTATAAAATAACTTTTTCCATTTACTTTTTACTTTCCTACGTTCTTTTCGATCTGTCATTGTTTTCATCCTTCTTCACTTGTAAGATATTCAAGCACCCTTTTAGCAATCCGTTTATATCCCTTGTCATTGGGATGGAAGTTATCTTCGGAAAACAGATCAGCTTCTGAACCTTCGAAAAGATCTTTCGTTGGAATATACATTGTATTATCCAGTTCCTCCGTGACCTTACGACTGGTACCGTTCCATTCTTCGACGATAACGCTAAGCTCCTTAATTTCTCGGAAATATTTACTAAAAGGATCGTAAAAACCTAATAAGTATATTTGAGATTTCGGACTAATATCGTGGATTTTAGAAAAGATTTGCCTTAATCTATCTTCATACGAGTTCCGTGCTTCATCAAAGTCTTCCATTTTTAGGTTGGTGAAATTTTCTTTTACCACTTGCATAATATCATTCGCACCAATCGTGATAAGGACAATGTCTGACTGATGTATGGAGTCTACTACCTCGGGATCTTCTAACCTAGAGAGTAACTGATCTGAGCGATTACCGCGTATTCCAAGGTTATCAAATGCTACAAGATCCTCTTCCTTGTTAATGGAACGGTCTAATATTCCGACATAACCACCTTGTTCATTTGTCGCCCCAACCCCCTGGGTGAGCGAATCACCGATGGCCGTTACATGTGTCTCTCTTAATGAAAAGAACTCCAAGGTGCTTTCTACCACATTAACAACGATCTCTGACAGGGGCTTCTGTTCTGTTTCGCTAGCTGACTCTTGTTCAGACTGCTCTTCTTCTTCTTTCTCAAGGTCTTCTTTCTCTTCTTCCGGCAATTCGCTTTCCATAATAGTTACATCTTTAAATTGCGAGTTAGGTTGGTAAGAATAGATAACAACCATGCCGATACCGATAATAAGAACGGAGAGCAAAATAAGTATTATTACATTACGTTTTTTCATTAATATCCCACACCTAGCTGTTTGAATTTATTTAACATGTCAGGGAGTGTAAGTTCCAACAGATTAATTTGTTGGATTCATATTATCCTATGCAAGATAGGCCTGTATTACATGTTGTCAGGCTAGTATTTCTAAAATATCACACTAGATTATCTCATGAATTCCGTCATTTAGGAAGTGGACAACTTCATTTGTATGTTATGTAGGAATACTAGGTTAGAAGAGCAACGTGGGCCCGGTGGATCCAGGTCATGCCGGCGTTGCCACAAGGCGTGGCGTTCTTAGTCGGTCTTCCTTGATACGTGTGCTCTGCGCTTTTCTTTGTCTAGCTCAGAGCGCACAGCGACTAGCGCAACTTCCTTCACCTCCGTACAATAAGTCATCATCGATTCGTACCTCATCGTGATTCCTTTATCTCCTACGGCGGGGAATGCTCCATTAAAACCGCCACTTTTCGTGGCAACATGGAGCCACCTGGCATGGCCAGGCGCAGTTCGTACGTCGCTTTTTGTGCGCTCTTCGCTTTTTTTTTTACATCAAAGAAAAATCGCCTTTTTGAAGGCGATATGTGAAAGAAAAAGGGTTAAGGTTATTTTTCCCCATTTTGCAGAAGGATAAACCTGTTTTTTTGT
>NZ_CCAX010000002.1:0-704800 GCF_000612865.1 Oceanobacillus picturae | reverse complement strand
TTAACTAAGTTACAGTAAATAAGCGTGCTAATTTCTTAGCCTTGCTTTATTTCAAGCTGAACAAATTGTTGCAGCTTTAAAAAATGATGTCGTTGTTACTCTTATTTAGTTTTCAAGGTACAAGATGAGAGAATTGCTCCCTCAAAACTGAACCAAACAACTAGTATGTCCTTACCGGAAGATTCTCCGAAGAGAATCCTCGGCGTTCCGATTCTATCCTTAGAAAGGAGGTGATCCAGCCGCACCTTCCGATACGGCTACCTTGTTACGACTTCACCCCAATCATTGGTCCCACCTTCGGCGGCTGGCTCCAAAAGGTTACCTCACCGACTTCGGGTGTTACCAACTCTCGTGGTGTGACGGGCGGTGTGTACAAGGCCCGGGAACGTATTCACCGCGGCATGCTGATCCGCGATTACTAGCGATTCCGGCTTCATGCAGGCGAGTTGCAGCCTGCAATCCGAACTGAGAATGGTTTTATGGGATTTGCTTGACCTCGCGGTTTTGCTTCCCTTTGTTCCATCCATTGTAGCACGTGTGTAGCCCAGGTCATAAGGGGCATGATGATTTGACGTCATCCCCACCTTCCTCCGGTTTGTCACCGGCAGTCACCTTAGAGTGCCCAACTAAATGCTGGCAACTAAGATCAAGGGTTGCGCTCGTTGCGGGACTTAACCCAACATCTCACGACACGAGCTGACGACAACCATGCACCACCTGTCACTCTGTCCCCGAAGGGAACTTCCTATCTCTAGGAATAGCAGAGGATGTCAAGACCTGGTAAGGTTCTTCGCGTTGCTTCGAATTAAACCACATGCTCCACCGCTTGTGCGGGCCCCCGTCAATTCTTTTGAGTTTCAGCCTTGCGGCCGTACTCCCCAGGCGGAGTGCTTAATGCGTTAACTTCAGCACTAAGGGGCGGAAACCCCCTAACACCTAGCACTCATCGTTTACGGCGTGGACTACCAGGGTATCTAATCCTGTTCGCTCCCCACGCTTTCGCTCCTCAGCGTCAGTTACAGACCAGAGAGTCGCCTTCGCCACTGGTGTTCCTCCACATCTCTACGCATTTCACCGCTACACGTGGAATTCCACTCTCCTCTTCTGTACTCAAGTCCTCCAGTTTCCAATGACCGTTCGCGGTTGAGCCGCGAGATTTCACATCAGACTTAAAGGACCGCCTGCGAGCGCTTTACGCCCAATAATTCCGGACAACGCTTGCCACCTACGTATTACCGCGGCTGCTGGCACGTAGTTAGCCGTGGCTTTCTGGTTAGGTACCGTCAAGGTTGGGTCAGTTACTACCCAACTTGTTCTTCCCTAACAACAGAGTTTTACGATCCGAAAACCTTCATCACTCACGCGGCGTTGCTCCGTCAGACTTTCGTCCATTGCGGAAGATTCCCTACTGCTGCCTCCCGTAGGAGTCTGGGCCGTGTCTCAGTCCCAGTGTGGCCGATCACCCTCTCAGGTCGGCTACGCATCGTCGCCTTGGTGAGCCGTTACCTCACCAACTAGCTAATGCGCCGCGGGCCCATCTGTAAGTGACAGCCGAAGCCGCCTTTCAACTTTCCTTTATGCAAAAGAAAGTATTATCCGGTATTAGCCCCGGTTTCCCGGGGTTATCCCAGTCTTACAGGCAGGTTGCCCACGTGTTACTCACCCGTCCGCCGCTCATTCCACAAGCGTCACCCCCGAAGGGGATCAGCTTGCTTCCTGCGCTCGACTTGCATGTATTAGGCACGCCGCCAGCGTTCGTCCTGAGCCAAGATCAAACTCTCCAAAAAAGTTTGTATCATGTCGACACCAATCAACATGATCCGTCTTAGCTTTGCAGAAAACTGGCTTCTGCTTGTATTTCTTCGAAAAACAGAAAGTCTGTTTTTCCTTGACATACTAGTTGTTTTGTTCAGTTTTCAAAGAGCAATTTGTTTTCGTCGCTTTTTTTCAGCGACTTTTACATCTTACCATCTTCGCAATGCTTTGTCAATAACTTTTTTCATTTTGTTTTTAACTGATAAAAGCTGTTGATTGCCGTCGAATTTGGCGACTTGATTAATATATCACACAACCGATTATGTTGTCAACAATTATTTGTGTGATAGTTGTCGTTAAATCAATATGATTTTTGCGACGGATTTAAATTTACCATGGATGAAATATAAAGTCAATGTAAATTTTGAATTTCTTTATTAAAATAAACTAAAGCTACCCGCACCGTATTAACAGCATTTCTAGGGCTGCGATATATCGTAGGCCATTACAATACTATGCAGGAAAGCTTTAGAGTGTTCCTTATTTCTTAACGACATACTTCCTGTGATAAACACCAATCCCTTTGGTCTGTTCCTTTACTGTAACGAGTAATCCTTTTTCCACCATAAAAGAAATAACAGCTGTTAGATCAAGAGAATAAGGAGAAGTCTCCGGCAACGTTTTTAGTTGGACATAAGACCAAGGCTCTTCCTTTGTCCCCATAATCTCTAATAAATGCTTAACAGATGTCTTCGCTCTGTTACTAATAATAAAGTCCATGGCAAGTAACATTAACTGGATTCTTTTCTTTATTTCTTCACGACTTTCAATAAACTCTTCATATAACTTATATACTTCCAGATCAATTTGCTTCACCTGGCTCCAAACCGTTACCTCTGGGTAATATCCTTTTTCAATCACAGCTAGTCTCGCTAAATAATGAAGCGAATAAAGGATCTTACTGTTGGCATCCTTATATTCTTCTGTCTCATACAGGTCTTTCGCTTCACTATAGCTCTTTACCAGTTTCCCAAACTCTATCGCTTTTCTCAGATCGCGCTTTTCACTCGGGAAATCCCGCAATTGGTTCTTTAAATTATAGACATACTCATTACGGTCAAAAATTACTCTACCATAAATCACCCATTCAACCGCCCTACGATATCCACTTGTATCAATCCATTCCATTAATACCGACTCTGTTACAATATGCACCGCTGCAGATCTTTCGTCCTCGAATTCATAATGCTTTGCTTGCCACTGCTGTTCCGCGTTTTGCACAATAATAAGTAAAATCCCATCAAAGTCTTCGGTCACTGGACTATTAGACTTCGTTCTTTCCATCAGAATAATTCCCAATGTATTTGCATCACTCGCGTGTTCCTGATAAATAGGTCTTAAAAATCGCTCCATACCTTTTCCTCCAATTAAACAATGTCTTTAATACTTTTCTATATAAGGATAAGAAGTTATTATTATTTAAAATTACATTATAGTACAATTCGTTACATATAGATAAATTCCTTTTTATGAAATAAAAAATTCGTGAAATATGCTATACTACCTATGAAAGTATGAAGGAGGAACAAGTGTGGCTCAATTAGTTTACTCTAGTAAAATAAATAAGATTAGATCCTTTGCGCTCATTCTAGTATTTGCCGGTATTCTTTTAATGTATGGTGGAATATTAACCAAAAACATTGAATGGTTAATGCTTATCTTTTTCCTTCTCGGTGTTTTAATGGTTGTTTTAAGTTGTGCGGTATATGTATGGATTGGCACCTTATCGCTCAAAGCTGTGCCCATTGTGTGCCCAAATTGCGAAAAGCCAACGAAAATGCTTGGACGAGTAGATGCTTGCATGCATTGTAAGCAACCTTTAACACTGGACAAGAACCTTGAAGGAAAAGAATTTGATGAAAAATATAATACACGCCGTTATCAAAAAGAATCGAAGAAGAATAAGTAGTTGAGATGCCGCCATAATGGCGGCTTTTTGTTTGCTTGGCTATTTTATGAGACAAGCTATCCTCTACGTTCCTCTCCTCCCTTATAATTACTCCAGCCGCACAGAGCATTTCTGGTATAATAAACTCAACTAAATTTCAACAGGATAAAGAGGTGTAAAAACAAATGATACTCCTTATTGACAACTATGATTCCTTTACATATAATCTCGTACAATATATGAAACAACTAAACTATACTGTTCTGGTAAAACGAAATGATGCCATTGAAATAGAAGAAATTCACCAGCTATCCCCTGAATGTATTGTTCTTTCTCCTGGCCCAGGCCATCCAGACGAAGCAGGGATCTGTTTAAACGTAATCAAACATTTCTATAAAAATATCCCAATCCTAGGCATCTGTCTTGGCCATCAAGCTCTTGCTAGAGCATTTGGGAGTAATGTTATTCCCGCCGAGCAACCAATGCATGGAAAAGTTTCTACCATTACACATGACCGTAAGGGTATTTTCAATCTACTCCCTTCTCCCTTGCAGGTAACTCGTTACCATTCTTTAATCGTGGAAAAAGAGTCCTTAGCTGACTGTCTGGAAATAACGGCACAAACAAACAGCGGGGAAATCATGGCTCTTCGTCATAAGCAGTATCCATTGGAAGGAATCCAGGCACATCCAGAAGCCATTCTCACCGAACAAGGACTCGAAATGTTAGATAACTTTATAAAGAATAAGGGAGTGAAGCGTTGTGAGGACCCAGTTATACTTTGATTTTCTTAATGGTGAAGGAGTAAAATCGCCCAAGCATTTCACCAATCCAACCGACATAATCAGCACTTCTTCTATTGAAGAGGTTCTTCCTTGCTTAAAAAGGGTGCAACAAGCTGTCAATGATGGTTCCTATGCTGCGGGGTATGTTTCCTATGAAGCCGCTCCCGCTTTTGATCCTACATATAAAGTTAATCCGAGCGTTAATCAACCACTCGTTTGGTTTGGGATATTTGATCATCCTAGCAAAAAAAGCTTTACGGCCACCGGAACATATGAAACAGCAGAATGGACCCCTCTTACAGGAAAAGAGGTGTACGTTCAAAACATCAGTCGCATTAAGGAAGCAATCCGACAAGGAATTACCTATCAAGTGAACTATACCATTCGTATGCGCAGTCAATTTACTGGGGACAGTATCGCATACTATAAACAACTAGCTGAGGCACAGACCTCTAACTATAGTGCCTATATTAACGATGGCAAACATACGATGATATCTGCTTCACCCGAATTGTTTTTTCATCTAAAAGACAGGACTATCTTCACGAAGCCGATGAAAGGTACTGCGTCGAGAGGAAATACATTACCGCTGGATATCCAACAAAAGGATTGGCTTTATCAATCGGCCAAAAATAGGGCAGAGAACGTAATGATTGTGGACTTACTACGAAACGACCTTGGAAGAATAGCAAAGCCAGGCACCGTTAAGGTACCAAAGCTTTTTTCCATTGAATCGTATCCAACCGTTCACCAAATGACTTCCACTGTAACTGCAGAACTCGAAGAAACGATCGAGTTACCGGATGTGTTTAAAGCATTGTTCCCTTGTGGTTCCATTACAGGAGCACCAAAAGGAAGTACGATGCAAATCATTACAGAGCTTGAGGAACAGCCACGAAATGTTTATTGTGGTGCTATTGGGTACATTACACCAGACATGGAAGCTATTTTTAATGTACCAATACGTACTGTGATCCTAGATAATGAAAAAGGCAACGCTACGTACGGGGTTGGTGGCGGGATTACATGGGACTCTGAATCTGAGGAAGAGTATGATGAGGTTCTCACAAAATCGAAAATTTTACGTTCAGAACACAATCACTTTCAATTATTGGAGAGCATTGGATATACCGATGGAGAATTTCTTGTACTCGAAAACCATTTGAAACGGCTAAAAAAATCAGCGGACTATTTTAACTTTCAAGTAGACTTAGTTGAAATTAGAAAAGAACTAACGAATTTGCAACAACAACTAACCGAAGAAACAAAATGGAAAATTCGCCTACTAGTGAGTAAAGACGGGAGTATCCAGTTAGAATCCCAGCCATTAAAAGAATCAACTCTACCAGTTAGAATTGAATTGGCCGCCGTCCCTGTAGATAAGGACAATCTATTCCTATATCACAAAACAACGAACCGATCTGTTTATCAAGCATTGTTCCAATACGCTGGAGAAACAGCAAACGACCTTCTCTTATGGAATCAAGCAAACGAAATCACCGAATGTACCACTGGAAACATTGTCGTAGAAATGGATGGTAAGTTCTACACACCACCTGTAAAATGTGGGCTTCTACCTGGTACATATAGAGAAGATCTACTTAACAGAGGTATCATACATGAACGGGTCATCTATAAACATGAAATGCAACAATGCTCCGGTTTTTGGATGATAAATAGCGTCCGGGGATGGGTGCCTATAGAAATTACCGGGATAAAGAAGAACTACACCTACAAATAAGCTACTTTCCTCCATAATGTACTGGAGGAAAGTAGCTTATTCTTTTTAACTATAAACCTAATGCCTTCTGACTCATCTATTTGTCTATACAAAAACACTCCCGATCAGTACTTCATTCGTCTGTACCATTCGAAAGTGTTCTATAGCCGTTCAAATAATTTGGTTAATTCACTTCTAAAATAGGAATTGCAGCTTTTATTAATCAATGTTTTTGTGTAGCAACTTCCTGACAGCCCTCGCACTTACCATAAACTTCCAAGCGGTGATGACTAACATCAAAGCCGGTTACCTGTTCAGCTAATGCTTCTACTTCATCCAGCGAAGGATAATGGAAATCCACTATTTTGCCGCAAGAATCGCAGATGATGTGATAATGTTCCGTAGTATTACAGTCAAATCGGCTTGAGGAATCCCCGTAGGTTAGCTCTCTGACAAGACCAATTTCACGCAACACCCGAAGATTGTTATAAACAGTTGCCACACTCATATTAGGAAATTTTCCTTCGAGTGCTTTATATATATCGTCAGCTGTAGGGTGAACCATTGCATTTAGAAGATATTCCAAAACCGCATGTCGTTGTGGTGTGATCCGGACGCCTGACTCCTTTAATGTATCAATTGCCTTTTTTAATTGTTTCTCAGACACCGTCATCCACCTCTCTTTTATATTTTATACAATTATAAGTACATTATTAGTTTATAATCTTTATAAATAGTGTACGCTCTCATAACTGATTCTGTCAATAAAAGTATATGAAGACATGCAAATAATTATGAGTCCTTGTACAAATAAGAAAAGTGCAGAGTACCCATGGATCAGTATACATAACACAAAAACAATAAATTTACAATTTATTCCAAACAAAAAAGTGAGTATTATACATCTGCTCTTAAGTGAGATTCTGTTCGACCTAGCTGCTTATTTACATAGCGTGCAGCTACAAAAAGATAATCTGATAGGCGATTTAGGTAGGATACGACAAGTGGATTCACTTCTTCCACCCCTATTGCTGTTCTTTCTGCTCGGCGTGCCACAGTTCGAGCTGCATGCAAGGCACTGGCAGCACGATGGCCAGACGGAAGAATAAAGTTTTTTAATGGCTCGAGTGTTGCGTCCCATTCATCAATTTCCTTTTCCAATTCCTCAATATGTTCCTGTTTTAGCTTCCAGGTCACTTCTTTATCCTGCGGTGTCGCCAATTCCGCCCCTACATGAAATAGGATCGTTTGGACGCGCTGCATTCTTTTAAGGAAAATATCTTTCCCTTCAAATGCTTCTTCGTCCAGAAAGCTCACCCCAAGGCCAATCATAGAATTCGTCTCATCACATGTACCATAAGCTTCTACCCGTAAATCGTTTTTTGCTACCCGCTTTCCATAGATTAAAGAAGTTTGCCCCTTATCACCTGATCGTGTATAAATACGCATGCTTAATACCCCCTGTTTACGTCTATTTCATTCACATAATTTTTCTTCTCATTATTATAGATAAGAAGGTTTTCTTGGAAAATTTCCAAAGCTCGTGCTTCATAGTGTCTAGAGCTCGCAGATATATGTGGGGTTAAGGTAATAAATTCGTTATCCCATAATGGATCGTCTGCTGGTAATGGCTCCTGTTCAAATACATCTAGTACAGCATGAGCGATTTGCCCTTGCTCTACTCCACGAATAATATCAGCTGATGCAATGACATCCCCTCTCCCCATATTCAGGAACAAAGCATGATTAGGCAATGCCTCCAGATGACCGTAATGGAGTATACCGCGGGTTTCCTTCGTACTTGGCAAAATAGAGATAAAAATATCTGCCTTTGGAAGAAGTGATGGCAAAGCATCCATTTGATGTACTTCATCAAATAAATCAATTGAAGCACCGCTTCGTGATACCCCGATTGTTTTTACTTGGAACGCCTTGGCCAGTTTTGCTACTTCTTGTCCTATTGCTCCAGCTCCGAGTATGACCATGGTTTTTCCATGAAGTTCTTCCATCTGTAGATGCTTCGCCCATTGATGACTCTTTTCATGGTCAATGAGCTTCTTCGTTTGTCTGTATACTTGTAAAATCATCGAAATAGCATACTCTGCCATGGGAATCCGGTGAATACCACGTGCATTTGTGACGAGTATCGCCCGCTTCTTGATTGCCTCTAACGGCATTTTTTCCATTCCTGCCGAAATTACCATAATCCATTTCAATGATGTTGCTTCATTGATTAGTTCTTCTGTAAGGTCCTCTCCGTATGTTACAAGGATGTCTGCTTTTGGGAGAGTCTCTCTCGCTTCATCCATATTCGCACAAAAAATAAATGGCTGTGTCGGGTTTGCTTTTATTAACTTTTCTTGTAGCTTGTTTTCCACCTTACTTGAAAATAAAATCATAGATTTTCCCCCGTATATGTTCTTACATTTATAGTAAAACTTTTTTGGTTCATTGAACACTATTTAGAGGTTTTATTTTTAAAATTACGCCGGATAGCACGGAATAATATGATCATGTCCATCTTTAATGTCCGATATTTCATATAATAGAGATCTTGTTCAATCTTTAAATCTTTTCGAAGGCCGGGGGTATACACCCGCGTGAATCCTGTAATCCCTGGCTTCATGGACATGCGCCGGTACTCGTACTGATTGTAGGTTACGACTGTTTCTCGATCTACGGCGATTGGACCAACAAAACTCATATCTCCTTTAAATACATTCCATAACTGTGGCAGCTTATGGAGCTTATACTTTCTCAGTTTTTTTCCAATCGGTGTCAGTACTTGCTGTTGTCTTTCTCTTATCATCTGTTGCTGTCTATAGTGTGCTCTTGAAACAGTAGCAGGTCTCGGGAAGGCGGAAATCACCCGCGAAGGAATAGAAAAAGTACGGAACTCATAGAGAATAAAGGGTCGTTCATGCACACCTATCCTCCATGACTTGGCTAAAACTGGGCCACCTTCTTGTTTGTAAATGATTCTTGCTACTATTAGTATAAGAGGGGTAAATAGAATTAACAGAAGAAAGCTCACTATTATATCCAGCACTCGTTTAACTAGAAGGTACACCCGCTTTTTCTCCGTACTTGGCTTACTGACCCTACTTTCATACCGCTGTAGTTCCATACTCCCACCCCTAATTTCAATAGATTTAATAACAAAGCTTGTTTCAAATCTATTCAGAAATTGGATTGTATAGAACTACTAGGGAGAGGAACTATGCGGGATGTAGTATTTTCTTATTTAAAGGAGATTTTAAAAAAACACTGAACGAATACTCATATCGTTCAGCGTTTTCTTTAAATCAATATTAAGAATAGTAGTCAGCGCCGTAATTTCGGAGAGCTGAAGTAGCTTCTCACTAAGGAAAATCAGCTTTCTTACTGATTTTCTCTCAAATATTCCAATGCATCTTCCACATGTCCATCAACTCGGACCTTGCGATATTCCTTGATCAATTTGCCTTCTTTATCAACAATAAAGGTAGAGCGCTCTACCCCATAATACTCTTTTCCAAAGTTCTTTTTCAGCTTCCACACATCAAACTGCTCTGCCACCTTGTGTTCCTCATCCGCTAATAATAAAAATGGTAACTCATGCTTATTGATAAACTTCTGATGAGACTCTACCGGATCTGGACTCACACCAATGATCACTGCATCCAATTCTTCAAAACTTTTATGTGCATCTCGAAAATCACAAGCCTCTGTAGTGCAACCTGGGGTCATGTCTTTCGGATAAAAATACAATACAACATGCTTTCCTCTGTAATCAGACAAGCGAACCTCTTCCCCATTCTGATTATGCAGCGTAAAGTCTGTTACTTCTTTTCCTAGTTCTACCGTCATCAAAATCCCTCCTATATGTACTGGTACCACTATAGCACATCCTAAACGCTGGATCATTCTCCCCTGCTTCGCTGACCATATTGAACAAGCCGGAGCACAAAGGCAGCAGGTAAAATATAACCAATCAATGCTTCAATTACTGCAATGAACCTTCCCACGCCAACAGGTGTGATATCTCCGTAACCGATTGTCAGCAATGTCACCCCACTAAAGTACATAGAATGAATAAACGACCCGGTGGGCCCAACCTCCCGTGGCACCCCGCTCTCTACTAAAATAATCTCCTCAAAAGAAAGCATAAAATAAATCAGCCCAAAGCCGACCATCACCATAAGATAAATAATTATAAGTCCATAAAATAACTCTGTTGAAAAACGGCTTTCCCGCATCCCTCTTTGCAGTTTTTTTCCACGTATAAAATCAATGATTCCTTGCAGCATAATAGCACAAATACCAGCCAATAGAACAAATGGAATAGTTTCCATAGAATCCCCTTCTACAATTAATTACTATACTTTATTCTATGCTTTCAGTTACATTAGCTTGTCATTTATTTTTTCAAGAGGATGAGATACGATAGAAGTAATAAAGTGAAACTTCAATCAGTGGGGGTTTTTGTTCTTCCCCCACTGATTGTTAGTTGAACGAATCGGAGTGTTAGCGTCCGTTTACTCTCACTAAAAACTAACTGTTTCACTTCATGTTTGGAAGTGGGAGTCTTACGGACGGTTGCACCGGGATAAAATAGAAGGTCGGGGACGTTATGAAAAGAATTTATCTTATTGAAGATGATCCAAAAATAGCAAATCTTTTAAAAGAATACTTAGAACGATATGAATACGAGGTATTTCTAGTCGAAGCCTTTGATACGATTATGGAAGAATTCCAGAAGATCTCGCCTCACTTAGTTTTGCTGGATATCAATTTACCACGCTTTGATGGCTTTTATTGGTGCCGCCAAATACGCCATGTATCCAATTGCCCTATCATTTTCCTTTCAGCAAGGGATTCCGGCATGGACCAAGTGATGGCAATTGAAAATGGCGGGGATGATTATATAACAAAACCATTCGATTTTGATGTGGTACAAGCAAAGATAAAAAGCATTATGCGACGAAGCTACGGAGAGTATGCCAATACAAAGCAAGCCGATTTCATTGAAATCTCAGGCTTTCACCTTTACCTTACAGCTATGGAAGCTCAATTTAACGAACAAACCGTTCTACTGACAAAGAATGAATTTATTCTACTAAAAACACTTATGGAACAGTTAAACCAAGTGCTTAGTCGCTCCAATTTGTTGGAGGCTTTATGGGACGATGAAACATTTGTGGATGATAACACGCTGTCTGTAAATATTACCCGTTTACGCAAAAAACTGGAGGATATCGGTATCCCAAATAGTATTCAAACAGTACGAGGTGCTGGCTATAAGCTGGTCAATACATGGAGCGGATTGGCATGAGACACTTCCTGAAAGACAGCTTGCCCTTTATTCTTTTCTTTTTATCCCAGTGCTTGCTCATCATTGGGGTTGTGCAGCTATATTTGTATATTACCGGCACATCCCTTAGCTGGGATATTGCAATTTACTTACTCATTCTTCCTTTTATTTGCCTGCTTGTATTTCTTGGCTTTAGGTATTACGCATTGAGAGCATATTACACCACGCTAGCAAAAGGGCAAGAAGCAGTTAATGAAATGCCAGACCCACCAAACCACTTGCTTGCCATTGTAAAAAGACAACATGATATGCAGACAAACCAGTATGCAAATGAAGTTGAACAATTAAAACAACAGAAACAAATGGAGTTTCATTTCATCCAGCAATGGGTGCATCAAATGAAGACACCTGTTTCCGTGATGCATCTCACCATGCAGAAAGAAAAATATAATTTACCAGAGGATTTCCACCATAGTATGCAGGAAGAACTCGAGCGCTTACAACAAGGACTCGACCTTGCTCTTTACCAATCAAGGCTACAGAAATTTGATCGAGACTTTCATGTTCAGCGTGTCTATTTAAAAGAAACGGTAAAGGATGTCATTAAGGAATTTAAATCGAGCTTTATTCGCAATCAAGTCTTCCCAGTCCTTAACATTGACGAATCTATCGAGATTACAACAGATAAAAAATGGTTTCGATTTGTCATAAGCCAGATTCTTTCCAATGCTATTAAGTATTCAAAGGAAGAATCAGATAAAATTCATTTCATTTCAGCTACAACGTTTGGCAAAATCACACTAAAAGTCAGTGATACAGGGCATGGTATTCCCTCACAAGATCTTTCTCGGGTATTTGATCCTTTCTTTACTGGCTTAAATGGTAGAAACCACAGGGAATCTACAGGGATGGGACTCTATCTTTCCAAGGAAATCTGTGATGCATTGGATCATGATCTCTCGGTTACCTCTGAAATAGATCAAGGAACCACTGTCGTGATTACCTTTCGTCAGTAAATTTTAGGGGAATGGTGCCCTAACCCAATTAAAAGGAAATTTAACACAACGACAGGAGGCGTATTTATATGCCTATATTAACCGCTGCTAATCTCACAAAAATATATGGGAGCCAAAGAGGTGTGCAACATGAAGCCCTCCATCAATTCCATCTAGCTGTAGGCAAAGGTGAATTCATTGGAATTATGGGGCCTTCCGGTAGCGGCAAGACGACCTTGCTTAATCTACTCTCTACAATAGATAGTCCCACATCTGGAACAGTGACGATCGACCAAACGACGGTCACCAATTTATCGCGAAATAAACTAGCCGCATTTCGCAGAAAAGAAACAGGCTTTATTTTCCAGGATTATAATCTTTTAGAGACATTAACCATCGGGGAAAATATTATGCTGCCACTTACCTTAAACAAGTGGAAGGTAAAAGAAATGAAGGAAAGGTTACAGCTTGTGACAGAACAACTTGGAATTGCAGAGCTAGTGGACAAGCGTATTTTTGAAGTGTCTGGTGGGCAACTGCAACGAGCTGCCATTGCCCGGGCAATCATTCACGATCCGACCGTCATTTATGCAGACGAACCTACAGGAAATCTTGATTCCAAAGCTTCTCGACAGGTAATGGAAGCACTGCAATTTCTCCATCAAGAAAAGAAAACGACAACCATTATGGTGACACATGATCCCTTTGCAGCAAGCTTTTGCGGCAGGGTAATTTTCATTAAAGATGGAAGGATGTTTAACGAAATACATAAGGGAGATAATCGACAGCGTTTCTTCCAGGATATTTTAAACGTGCAATCCATACTTGGGGGAAATACAGATGACTTTCAGACAGTTCGCTTTTAATAATGTAAAACGAAATACGAGAGCATATGTAAGCTATTTCCTTAGCTGCATGTTCGCTGTCACGGTTTTCTTTATGTATGCAGTGGTTATTTTTCATCCGGCCATACGGAATTATGAATTTCATGATGTTGTCCAATCTGGAATCATTGCATCAGAGGTGATGATATACGTCTTTTCTTTTCTATTTGTCCTTTACTCAACCGGAACCTTTATTAAATCCCGTAAGAAAGAGTATGGACTCTTAACCACATTGGGAATTAAAAAATCCCAGCTGAACAGGCTACTCATCTTAGAGAATACCATTATTGGATTGGCATCTATCCTAGCTGGTATAGCAGTCGGTGCCCTCTTAACAAAGCTTTTTCTCATGATTTTCTCCGCCATACTCGGTATAGATGACATTTTACCGTTTCACCTGTCATGGCGAGCCATTGGGCTAACCGTGCTTTTATTTTTTATTATGTTTGAACTTAACACCCTTGCCGTAGTATGGACGCTGCGCACAAAAACCGTAATGGAGGTTTTTCGCGGTTCTTTGAGATCAAGACGAACACCAAAGTTTTCCTGGATCCTCAGCTCCCTTGCATTAGGAGCTGTAGTATATGCTTATTACCTAGCTTATACAGCTGACTTAATTTCGATTATGTGGCGAATGTTTCCCATCTTAGCACTCATTATTCCCGGCACCTACTTTTTGTTTACACAGCTTAGTATTGCGACAACCAATCTTCTAAAGAGAAACAAGTCGCTTTTATATCGAAACTTAAATCTTTTAACCATTTCCGACCTATCCTATAAATTGAAGGAAAATGCTCGAATTCTCTTTATAGTAACGATCTTAAGTGCTGTTGCTTTTACCTCAAGCGGTGTACTATTTGGTCTGTTGCGGGGTGTGGAGGCAGAGACATTACGTTTTACGCCACAAGCTGTCTCTTTATTAAGTAATGAAAATGCTGAACTGGAAGAGTTCGAGAGCGTGGTCACAGACGTAGAGACACAATTTAAGGAACAATTTATCCCTTATGAGTCCACACTAGCAACTGCAATTCGTACCGAAACCGAGTCGACCTTAAGTAACTGGGACAAAACACCCGTGTTGGTGTATGCCTATTCAGACTATCAGCAAATGATGGACCTAAATGGAGTTGAGGCAACAGCGGAGCCTCAAGCTAGGGAGGGGCTTTTGTTTGTTCAAGATCTTATTGATAGTTATACGAAAAGCATCCCGGATGTTTTAGGAGTTAGGATTGGGCAAACAACTAAAAACCTATCCCTTGACTGGGAAGTAAGTCCTTTAAACTCCTCGATCGGTACAAATGTGCAATTAATTGTCTCTGATGAACAATATGAAAAATTTAAACAAGCAGCAGAAGCAAGTAGTATACGCTACAATTACGTTATGAACATCCCTAATTCACTTGACTATGCTACGGAAACGGATAATATATTAAATCAGGTTAACCCAGAAATCGCCTTTACCGATTCACAAGCTGATTTTTACCTCATGATGAGGCAGAGTATGTCTTATCTGTTCTTTTTTGGTATATTTATTAGTGTCTTATTCTTTTTAGCTGCAGGTTCTATTTTATATTTTCGAATGTACCAGGGTATTGATAAGGATTTAAAACATTACTATTCCTTATATCGGATAGGGTTAACAAGTAAGGAAATGAGAAAAATAGCAAGCCGGCAAGTGGCTCTATTATTTTTTCTGCCTTTTACGGTGGCTGCAATACACGCCGGGTTTGCATTTAAAGCATTACAAAATATATTGGTTTCCAATGTGCTCATACCAAGTATTTTTGTTTATTCGCTCTATTTCGCAGTACATTTTATCAATTTCATTATCATCCGAAATATTTATACAACAAAGCTAAACAAAGTTATGTAAACTAAAAGGAGGAAATGCAACAATGAATAATACAAAATCTCAAGCATTACACGAAGAAGGATTAAAGCATATTGTTGGTGGAGTGAACTCCCCTTCTCGCTCCTTTAAGGCAGTAGGCGGTGGTGCACCTGTTTATATGGAACGGGGACAAGGCGCTAATTTTTGGGACGTTGACGGTAACAAATACATTGACTATCTAGGTGCATATGGGCCAATTATTACAGGACATGCCCATCCTCACATCGCAAAAGCAATTGCTCATGCAGCAACGACAGGTGTTTTATATGGTACACCAACAAGGCTGGAAAACCAGTTTGCGAAAATGTTAAAGGATGCAATTCCTTCCTTGGAAAAGGTACGTTTTGTTAACTCTGGAACAGAAGCTGTTATGACGACCATCCGTGTGGCTCGCGCCTATACAGATAGAACGAAGGTTATTAAATTTGCTGGTTGTTATCATGGCCACTTTGATGCTGTACTTGTACAAGCAGGGTCAGGCCCGGCTACATTAGGGACCCCGGATTCTGCAGGTATTCCGCGTTCTGTGGCAGAAGACGTGATCACTGTTCCATTTAATGATCTGAAAGCTTTTGAAGAAGCATTGGATAAATGGGGAGATGAAGTTGCCGCAGTCTTAGTTGAGCCAATTGTAGGGAATTTTGGTATTGTGGAACCGCATGAAGGATTCCTACAAGCTGTAAATGACTTAACGCATAGTAAAGGCGCCCTCGTTATTTATGATGAAGTTATTACTGCATTTCGTTTTACTTATGGAAGTGCGCAACAGGTTTATGGAATTGAACCAGATATGACAGCAATGGGTAAAATCATTGGTGGTGGTCTGCCAATTGGTGCGTATGGTGGACGCATTGACATTATGGAACAGGTAGCTCCTTTAGGCCCTGCATATCAGGCTGGTACAATGGCCGGTAATCCTGCATCCATGGCATCAGGAATTGCTTGTCTAGAAGTTCTACAGGAAGATGGCACATACGAAAAACTTGATAATCTTGGTGCATTGCTTGAAAAAGGGATTACAGAGCAAGCCCAGCGTTATGGTGTTGAAATTAGTGTTAATCGTCTTTGTGGAGCATTAACTGTTTATTTTGGAACTGGTAAAATAACTAATTATGATCAAGCTGAAGCGAGTGATGGCGAAGCGTTCGCAACTTTCTTCAAGCTTATGCTTGAGCAAGGAATCAACCTTGCGCCATCTAAGTATGAAGCATGGTTCTTAACTACTGCACATACGGAAGCAGATATTGAAACAACTATTGAGGCAGTAGGAAAAGCGTTTGAAACAATGAGTAAGGGTGTGTAAGGGCTAATAAGCAAGTGCGGTTTCTGCGCTGCGGGAATATTTCGCTTTCCTGGGGTGGCTGGTAATCCTCCGTGTGCTACGCACTACGGCGTATTACCGATGCCTTTTCTCCCCTAGGAGTCTACATATTTCCCTCTGCTAATAAGTGTGTCCTAAACTTCAAATATAAAAAATGCCGAATACTTATATAAAAGCATTCGGCATTTTCGAGTTCAAAGCCTTTTACAATAATCTTCTTATTTACTTTCTTGCTCGATGTCGTCGTCTAGATGTTGGACTTGGTAAAGGTTGTAATATGCGCCTTGTTTGGCCATTAGTTCTTTGTGTGGGCCATCTTCGACTATTTCACCATTTTCAATTAAGACAATGCGGTCTGCATGTGTAATGGTAGCTAGTCTGTGCGCCACTATAAATGTCGTTCTGTCTGATGCTAACTTCTCGAGTGCTTCCTGGATTGTATGCTCACTTTCTAAGTCGAGCGCTGAAGTTGCTTCATCAAATATAAGGATTGGCGGATTCTTTAGAAATACACGTGCTATCGCAATCCGTTGTTTTTGCCCACCTGAGAGTTTAACACCCCGCTCACCAACAAGGGTATCATAGCCGTTAGGTAGACCTTGAATAAATTCATGTGCATTAGCTGCTTGTGCTGCTGCCACAACCTCTTCGTCTGTTGCCTCAGGTTTACCCATTCGTATATTCATCGAAATCGATTCACTGAACAAGGTATTATCCTGCAAAACCATCCCAATATTATTTCTTAGAGATCTTACTTTCACATCGCGAATGTCTAATCCATCCACTTTAATAGAACCACTTGTGACATCATAAAAACGAGGGATAAGGCTGATCAGGGTTGATTTTCCTCCCCCACTCATGCCGACAAACGCAATGGTTTCTCCACGCTTCACATGAAGATCTACATTACGTAGCACTCTACTTTCATCTTCATCATACCGAAACGAAACATTCTCAATTGAAACTTCGCCTTCAACTCGTTGGAGGCTTTTCGCCTCTGGTTTATCCTCTATATCATATTTTTCATTTAAGAATTCGAACACGCGATCAATAGAGGCAATTGACTGTACGAGCACGGTAGATGAGTTAATCAATCTCCGTAACGGACTATAGACTCTTTCCATATAACCTACAAACGCGACCATAGTACCCATTGTTAGATCTCCATTTATCACCTGATATCCTGCATAGGCAATCACTAGTAATGGAGCCAAGTCTGTAATGGTATTCGTTACAGCAAACGTCTTTGCATTCCAGTTCGTATGATCAATGGCTTTTGTAAGGAAATTATTATTTCTGCTCTCAAATTGTTCTTGTTCATAATCCTCTAGCGCGAAGCTACGTGTTACGGGGACACCTTGCACACGTTCATGCAGGTGACCTTGCACTTCAGCCAGCGCCTGCGAACGATCTCTTGTTAAACGTCGTAGTTTGGCGTAAAAATACTTTATCGAAAAACCGTATAAAGGAAAGAGTATAATGGCGACAATTGTTAATGGTATATCCATTGTCAGCATAATAATGATAGCAATAAGAATTGTGACAAGGTCTAGCCAAATATTCATAAGTCCAGTAAGTACAAAAGTTTTCGTTTGTTCGACATCATGTATTACCCGGGAAATAATTTCCCCGGTTTTTGTCTTTGCATAAAAGCTAAGGCTTAATTTTTGTATGTGGTCAAACAGTCTATCTCTTATATCATATAGAATTTTGTTTCCGACCCACTGCGCCAAATATTGTCGAATATATTCAATTGGTGGTCGAAGAACTAGGAAAATCACAAAGGAAATTCCCATTAGCCAGAGCAATTGCGATGTCTTTTCAGCTGCACTCATTGCTTCCGCATTAATAATATTATCGATTACATATTTTAAGATAAGCGGCATTAATAAAGGTATCCCGAATTTCACAATCCCGACGAGTACCGTCCAAATAATCTTCCAAGTGTATGGTTTTACAAATTGCATATACTGCTTGATACTGCTCATTTTCCATCTTCCTTAATCAATAGTTGAATTTATTTTTAGATATCTTTCCTCTAAAAAGGAATGGTCTAGCACGTGTAGACCTTGACCTAAGTTTAACCTACCATTTCGAAATTACGCTTTTTCCGAACGTGTAAAAAAAGGAAAAGCCTTGCTACATAAATGTAACAAGGATAACATTCATCACCGATAGGTTAGATATCTCTCATACCATTGGTCAACAAAATCTGGAGAAAACGGCCCTTTCCTTTGACGAATCCAACGCAGTAAATAATCTAAGTTGTTGTGTAGAATACGATCGAGAACCCTAGGATAATTCATTTGAAGCCTGTGGTCATCATATTCATCTTCATCAAGGATGTCGTAGGTCATATCTGGATATACTTTGACATCAAGATCGTAGTCAATGTATTTCAGTGCTTCTTCATCAAAAACGAACGGAGAGCTAATATTGCAGTAATAATATATTCCATCTGTACGCAACATACCGATGATATTAAACCAATACTTTGCATGAAAATAACAGATAGCTGGTTCTCTAGTTACCCATGATCTTCCGTCACTTTCCGTTACCTGTGTTTTATCGTTGGCCCCGATTACAATTGATTCCGTCCCCTTTAGTACAAGACTGTTTTCCCAAACCCGGTGAAGTTGTCCATTATGCTTGTAGCTTTGTATTTGCATCTTTGAACCTGGCCTCGGAGCAACCATCTCATCTTCCTCTCACTAATAGTCCGTTATTAATCCTTTTTTCATTATAAGGGGTACTATGTGAAATATAAAGTATTACGTACTTTCTCTCTGATGATGTTGACCGCTCTAAGGCGATGTTCTTGTTATCGGCTGATGTTTCCGGGATCTAAGGCGATGTTCTCTTGCTCTTGGCTGATGTTGCTGGGTTCTAAGGCGATGTGCTTCTGCTCTCGGGCGATGTTGTAGAGTTCTAAGGCGATGCTGAACTGCTCTCGGCCGATATTCTCCGACTCAAAGGCGATGTTCACTCCCTCTAAGCCGATGTTATCTCGCTCACGGCCGATGTTCGCTCTCCCAACAGATCAAATTAAACGAAACCCACTAATCAAAACCACCAGTGTGAACTGGTGGTTTGCTCTGCGGCTGAAAGCCTATGTTACCGGCCTCGGCCTAAAAGGCCCACTGAATGGTTTCCCTTTTGCACCACACTCACTCACTGATTCTAAAAGAATCTCTTATTTCTTCTTATTTTTCTCTCCAGTGAAGGGGTCAAATTCTTCAAATAATGTTAACTGATCACTCATGTAATCCTCTTTAAGCTGATTTCTAATATATTCTTGAATTTGATTCTTATTTCTGCCCACTGTATCTACAAAGTAGCCTCGACACCAAAATTTACGATTACCATATCTGTACTTTAAATTAGCGTGCCGATCGAATATCATTAAGCTACTTTTGCCCTTTAGGTAGCCCATGAATTGAGATACACTTAGTTTTGGTGGAATACTTACTAACATATGAATGTGATCTTTACATGCATTTGCCTCGTGTATCTCAACCCCTTTCCTTTCACAAAGCTCTCTTACTATTTCTCCGATGCTTTTTTTATATTTCCCGTAGATAATTTGTCTTCTATATTTTGGCGCAAAAACGATGTGGAACTTACATCTCCACTGTGTATGTGCTAAACTATTCTTGTCCTGCATTGGACATGCCTCCTTCTTTGATGAGATTTGGTGGTCGGGAAACCAACCTTATCTTATCATGAAGAGAGGCTTTTTTTTGCCCCCACGCTAGAAGCTCTATGGAACCCCCGGCATAGCCAGGGGTTTTCAAAGACCATAAAAAGAGCTCCCTTAAAAAGGGAGCTCTTAGAAATGTTGTGAGGTTGATATTTACTTTTTGTTTTGCTGAGATTGTTGGTTTTGTTTTCTTACTTCCTGAGCGTTTGTTTCAGAAGCAAACTCAGTACCAAATTTCCCTTGACCTTGAGCAGACTGCTGATTCTGTTTTCTTACTTCTTGAGCGTTAGTTTCGGAAGCAAACTCAGTTCCGAATTGCCCTTGACCTTTTGAAGCTTTTTGGTTTTGCTGTTTTACGTGCTGAACGCTAGTACCTGAAGTAGTTTTGTTTGGGTTTTTAGCCATCAATATCACCTCCGCACTACTAATTTAACCAGGAGGTCGATAACTTATCCGAATTAAAATGTTCCAATTACATCATCATTTGGATATAAATTCCATTAACGAATAAAAAGCGGCATATTACATAACTTATGAAGGAGCAATCACATTTAGAGGAGAAATGATGATGGATTCAACAAGAAGAGACTTCACAGAACTTACAATGATGAGTAAAACAAAATGGAACAATGAAGAACTAAACTACTTTCAGCATGCATTATCGCAGCTGTTACCATATGTAAACCCTGAAGGACTTTCCATCCTTCATGAAATAAACAAAGAAATGCATACAAGAGATTAGGGCTCTATAAAAAAAGGACTGGGTATGCTTCTCCCAGTCCCCTATTTTCAACCCATGTACTTCATCATTTTTTGATGTGAGACAGGAAAAGGGTATTTTGCTACATCTTCTTTTGCAACAAGTTTTAGTCTTTGATCTTCAATTGCTGTTATCTCAGCTTCAGCATGATATATTTCCAGCTCCCAAATGAGATGGGAAAATACGTGCTTCAGTTTTCCTGCATGATTCTTTACATTAAGCGTAATACCATACTCTTGATAAAACCAGCTTTCAATATGGTCATATCCAATTTCACTAATTGGAACCATAGGAAATTGAAAAAGGTCAGCAAGCAACCCATCACTTGGGCGCTTTTCAATAACATATTCCTCTTGTGGCGTCCGAATTAAAAGTGCCACGTAAGGTACCTTTCTTTGTTTCTTAGCCTTTTTCTTAACAGGAAGCGTTTCTTCTACCCCTTCCGCATATGCCTGACAATGCGATTGGACCGGGCAAAGCATACAAGCAGGTGATTTAGGAGTGCATATAATAGCACCTAATTCCATTACTGCTTGATTGAAGGAAGAAGGATCATCTTGATCAATGACTTCTCGAACATATGCTTCAAACAGTTTTCTTGTTTTAGGAAGTGCAATATCATCTTCAATATAAAACAATCTCGAAAAAACCCGCATTACATTCCCGTCTACTGCTGGTTCTGGCTTGTCATAAGCAATAGAGAGGATTGCTCCTTTGGTGTATGGTCCAATTCCTTTTAATGACCCAAGTTCTTCCGGATTATCAGGAACAACACCGTCATAAGTCGCTACTACTTCTCTAACTGCGTTTTGTAAGTTCCTAGCACGGGAATAGTATCCTAAACCTTCCCACGCTTTTAGTACATCCTGCTGGTCTGCGGCAGCTAAAGCTTCAACTGTTGGGAAATTGGAGATAAAACGATGGAAATACGGAATGACGGTATCAACCTTTGTCTGTTGGAGCATAATTTCTGAGACCCAAATTTTGTATGGATCCTGATCCGTCCGCCAAGGTAAGTCACGCTTTTCTTCCTGATACCAATTTATTAGATCTTCCTGAAAATCGGAAATGTTAAAATGTTGTAACGGTATATTTTTCATAAATTCACATCCTGTATGATACAATAAATAAATCGAAATAGCCTTAAATTTAAGTAAACAATCATGCCAGTACGACGCACCAGCATACTTCTACTTCCTAATTTTTTTATGAAGACCAAACCTTTAAGGAGGACCTATTTTATGGATACTGGTACCCACATAGTAATGGGTGTAGCACTGGGCGGTTTAGCTACATTAGATCCCGCAGTGCATCAAGATCCCTTACTATTTAACGCGGTGCTTGTAGGGACAATTGCCGGTTCTCACGCACCCGATTTTGATACAGTATTAAAGTTGCGAGATAATGCAACCTATATCCGACATCACCGAGGAGCGACACATTCTGTCCCTGCTGTGATTATGTGGGGAATTTTAATCGCTACCATCATATATCTGTTTGTTCCAAGTGTAAACTTCCTACATTTATGGATATGGACGTTTCTCGCTGTTGTTTTACATGTGTTTGTAGATATATTTAATGCTTATGGAACACAGGCATACCGCCCATTCACCAATAAGTGGGTGGCACACGGATTTATTAACACGTTTGATCCCTATATCTTTGCCCTTCACGTTGCCGGGATTGGCGCATGGCTACTAGGTGCAAGCCCTGGTTATACCTGGCTTACTATCTATGCGGTTATCTTCTTGTACTACATGAAGAGGTATAATGATAAAAGGGAAATTGTAAAGGAAATAAAAGGTTATTATTCAGATGTTGAACAGATTGCAACATCTCCTACCCTTAAACAAAACTATTGGCGAGTTGCTGTGACGACAAAGGATCGTTTCTACGTAGGTAGTGTGCAGAATGGCCACATCGAAATTGTGGACGAATTCAAAAAGCTACCTTTACCTGATACAGAAATCATGAAAATTGCAAGAGAGGATAAAAATGTTTCAGCATTCCTATCCTTCTCACCCGTTTACCGATGGGAAATTAATGATTTTGATGATTTCACTGAAGTGCGTTTCATTGATCTACGCTACCGTTCAAAAGGGCATTACCCGTTTGTTGCGGTTGTCCAGATTGATGACAACATGCGAATTATGAGTTCGTATACAGGCTGGATATTTTCTGAAAGAAAACTTCAAAGTAAATTATATGTTGAAGAAACACCGATTTAAAACAGCAGGTAAAGCTACCTGCTGTTTTTATTTATCCTTTACGGCATCTCCTAATAAAGAGATGGGAATTGCTTCTTCTTGCTCATTCATTTCATTAAGGAGGTTTATTCTATGCCCCCAAGCAAAAACACCATTGATATAATTAATTTTAAATGTATAACCCGGATCTGTCTTTAGTGTATAGATCTTTTCCGCTATAAAATCTTTCGGGTTTAATGTATAGGCAAGCGCCACCTGCATTTTACGTTCATTAACTGCAACTTCCGAAATGTTTCCAAGCTGTTCTGCCTTTTGTGCTTTTTCCTTTAATTTTCCTATTTCTGCCCGCAATTGTTCGATGGAATAATCGCTATATCTATAATTTGTACTCATAAAAATCCCTCCCCTTGTTGCATCCATAATCATAGCTTTAATTTCACTTCGTGTAAATAAAGGCTTTGCTACTCCTCCAATATTTCCTCTAGTACATTCTTAATGCTATCCAAGTTAAACCCTTTACGATAAAGTCCCTCTTTTACTTTGTTCCTGAGCTCATAGTCACTGTATTTCTTCTCAAATTTACGAATTAGTTTTTCAGCTTGACTTCTTAATGCTTCCTGTTCCGCTTCTTCATCCTTATCGACTGTATCCCCACTCAATACTTCGTTTATCACATCCTGGGAAAACCCTTTTTGCATGAGCTGTGTTCGCCATTGCTCTTGCTGTTTACGAAAGGAAACATTCTTTTTATGCTGGCTCTTTTTTTCTAGTAAATGTTGGGCTTTTTCATATTGTAAGTCATAAGTGAAAACAGAAACCGCTTCAGTAGCTATGTTAGCTGCAACCCCTTTTTCCATAAGCTCCCTCTTTATTACATTTGGTCCTTTACTTGAAGTGTTTATTCTTGTTCTAACAAACATCTCCGCAAACTGCTTGTCATTGATTAGTTTCTCATCATTTAATCGGTCCATTATCTCTTCTACTTCCTCTGGCTCAGCTTCTTTTTTTATTAGAAAATCTCGAATTTCCTTTTTTGTTCTCATTCGGTAGCTTAAAAAGTTAATGGCTTGGGTATATATTTTATGTAGCGAATCTTTTTCTAAAATTTGTTCAATCGTGGCATCATCAAGTTCGTCATTTTTACTAAGTCCAAACTTAATTAAAATATCTTCATCCACACTAAAACCGTATTTGTCTGTATCACCATCAGCAATAAAAATATTGTATCGACTTTTACTTTTTTTCTGTGTAGTAATTCGGGTAATTTTCAAGTTGTTTCACCCCTCCTTTCCTATCTTAACAAAAACAGAGCAAAAGTTCGCGTTTGAGGTTGAAAACATTATTTACCAACAAACAATGCTTACGCTGTTTTCTAACGGAGATTTTGCATATCCTATATATAACTATAAAGTTAAATTTCAATCAGTGGAGTTTTCGTTCTTCCTCCACTGATTGTTAGTTGAACGAATCGGGGTGTTAGCGCCCGTTTATTCCCACTAAAAACTAACGGCTTGACTTCATGTTTTGAAGTGGGAGTCTTACGGACGGTTGCTCCGGGATAAATTTTGTTGAAAAGTAGGTGTTAGAAATGAATATTTTAATAACTGGTGGAACTGGGTTTGTGGGGAAACATCTCACAAAGGCGCTTCATGAGAATGGACATCATACGTACATACTTACCCGCTCCCCTGAGAATAAACAGAACTCGGAGTTAGCAACATTTATTGGCTATGAACACGATCCAACCACATTACCACACATTAATGCCGTTATTAATCTTGCAGGCGAGTCCCTGTTTGGCTATTGGACAAAAAATAAAAAGCAGTCTATTTTAGAAAGCCGTATTAACATAACCCAATCACTAGTTGAAATGATTAAAAAAATGGACAATAAACCAGATGTGTTTATTAGTGGATCTGCTGTTGGATATTTTGGCAGTTCGGAGGATAAGATTTTTACAGAAGCAACAAATGAAGCTGGGAACGATTTTCTTGCGGAAGTGGCTCTTGAGTGGGAAGCAGTGGCTAATCAAGCTGAGAATCAACTCGGCATCCGTACCGTACTTTTGCGATTTGGTGTCATTCTCGGGAACGAAGGAGCCTTTCCTCTTATGCGCTTACCAGTTAAACTATTTGCTGGAGGAAAAATCGGAACAGGGGAACAATGGCTCTCCTGGATTCATATACATGATGTAGTGCGGTTAATTCAATTTTGCTTAAATGATCCAAAGATAGAAGGTCCGGTAAATGCTACGACCCCAAATCCAAAACGCAATAAAGATTTTATGCGTATACTAGCTTCTGTGATGCATAGGCCCTACTGGTTGCCTGTACCATCTAGTATGATTCATTTACTTATCGGAGAAATGGGGCAGCTCGTCACAAAAGGCCAATATGTTCTTCCTAAAAAAGCCCAGGACCATGGTTTCCAATTTAATTATCCGCATCTAAAAGAAGCAATAGGTTCGATTGAAGACTAGCTCATGTATAATTTTCTAGAAGGATCTATTTTAGGTTCTCTAGACCTGTCAAAATGCATGGACCTAAAAGCAGAAAGCCAAGTTTCTGCCACAGCAGCTGCTGATATTTCTGAGGACACTAACATACTATTTTGTTTATAAATTTATTGTAAAAAATTGTCGGGAAATTTTACAAAAAAGGGTATTCCCTTTCTAAATAAAAATGTGTAAAATAATGCTATCAAACATCAAATTCATAAACTGAAAGAGATGAAATATAAAAATTAGAACGTAGAAATTAAATAGGGAAGGCAAATGGTGCGCCACCAGCAATGCTGGTTCTAGTGGGTTCGATTCCCACCCCGAATTTTTGTTGAACGTTAACTAAAAATTCGTGGGTGGGTCAACTTACTAAATTCCCTTATGGTTATTTAGAATACCCACCTGTCCATAAGGAGGGTATTTTTTATGCTTAAAATGCGTGACCTACAAGAGGCGCCTGTATTATACGAACTGATTAAACATCCAGAGGTCTTCCCCTATGTTAGACATAAAGCCTATTCTAGTGAGGAGTTTCTCTTCATTACAAAACAGACAATGGAAGCTGAGGATAATGGAGAACTTGTTTCCCGTACAATTCTAGATGAATATTACCACCCGATTGGCACGATAAGCCTATTTGATATACAGGATGGGTATGGGTTTCTTGCAACATGGATTGGCCAGCCCTATTTTGGAAAAGGCTATAATAAACGTGCGAAGGAACAATTCTTTGATGAGCTTTTTCTGACTCATAATATGAATGGCGTGTTTATGAAAGTAAGGAAAACAAACAGCAGATCGCTTAAAGCAGTAGTAAAGCTACCATATGTGACGATTGCCAATAGCACCTATCCAGAAGTGTACCAAGAGATAAATAAGCAAGAAGAAGTATATGATTTGTTCTTAATCTCGAAGGATCATTATGTTTCTTACCAAACTTTTGCAAACACCGAACAGCAGCATACTGAAGAGGAAGTTGGTTAAACTTAGAAAAAATGTATAGATTCCTCCCTCTTGGTGATCCTAATGGATACATGGAGGTGTTCTAATGAAGCACAACGGCAAACAATCGCAGCAGCATGAGAAATTCCTATCAAAAACACAAGAAGTTCTCTATCAGAAAGAATTTAAGCAAGCTGACCGCGTTTATCAGCAGTTATCACAAAGAGGGAATCGAAGCTAACCGCTTTGATTTCTCTTTTTATTTTATTGGACCAGTGGGTGTATCTAATTCTTTGTGTCTTAAGTACCAAAGTTACCAGAATAGCCTTCTTCCTCTGTAGATATTGGTGTGTTACGCCACTTTCTTAACACTTGTTCTGCTTTTTTTCTTGCTTCACGCTTACCAAATCCTCTTCCATAGCCAACCTCTATATCCGTTACTGCAACCATCACGGCTGCTTGCCAAAGATCCGTTTGCTGGATATTCCACACATAGATAACAACAGTATCTTGTTTTACCACGTGGATTTCAAAATTTACTTCATGGAAAAGGAAACGCAACATTTTGCACTTCGTTAAGTTAGTTATCGTAGGATGCCTAAGAATCATACAACTCACCATTAAATTCACCTCGTATAAGTTCTATATAGGAACATTTTACTATATGTTCTATATATGAACAAGTAATTCCCCTTCTGTTTCTTCTCGACATGATAGTATGAAAGATACAAAAGCTTCAAATTAGAAAGTTAGTGATGCAAATGAAATTAGAAAAACTCGCAGTAAATATAAAACATTTTAGAATGCAAAATGGCTGGACTCAGCAAGATTTAGCCGACAAACTAGCCATTTCCCGATCTGTTGTAACAAAATGGGAGAACAGGACTGCGGTGCCAGATATCGCCTCATTACTTAAAATTGCTTCGTTATTTGAGCTCTCACTAGACCATCTCACAGGGAGCTTTGCATATGAGCAAGAAATGCTAAAAGACTTCCAACGAGTCTATGGACAGGATAAAGCTGGTCTCGACCAAGGCCTATACCAAAGTGTTGACTATTTACGTTCGCATCCGAAAATGAAGGAATCTCTAAACAGAATCCAAGCCTTACCAGAAAAGAAACAAAAGTCGATTCAAAAAATACTCGAAACGATGTTAGACCAATACGAACAGTTATAAGAAAAGAGCTGATTTTAGATATCAGTTCTTTTTTTACGTTCGAAAAGGTAAGAGTTTAACTAAGACGCAATGACGAGTCAATACAATTTTTGAAAGTGCAAGAATAAGAAAAAAACACATTTTTTAAAAGACGAGCGAATGTGAATATATATCTTGCACTTTTTATATTGCACTTTAAGTTTATCTGTTATATTATATGTATAACAGTTAGAACATAAAATGACAGAAAGGGTTATTTACATGTTTATTCGTCTTGACTTTGAATCAGATGAACCTATTTACACCCAATTAATCCATCAAATCATTGAAGGGATAGCTAAGAAGAACCTTTCGCCTGGTGATCCGCTCCCCTCAGTAAGAGCAATGGCAGCAGATATTGGCATCAACCTGCACACTGTAAACAAAGCGTATCAGCATTTAAAACAAGAAGGCTTTATCCTTATTCATAGACAAAAAGGAGTAGTCATTCATCCAGATGGGGTCGCAAAAGCAGATGCTGCCTACATGGAACAAGTACAGAAAAAGCTTCGTCCCTTCGTTGCTGAATCCATTTGTCGTCAGGTTTCCGAGGAGGTGTTTTTAAAGCAATGCCAGGAGCTATTTAACGAATTTAACGAGGAAGGTGAGAAAAAATGACATTTATTCTATTATTATTCTTTTTTATTATTGTCCCCGTGTTTATTATCATGATGTTTATCCCATATTTGACGAGGAAAACAGAAAGCTTTGGTGTTTCCATACCAGAGGAAATCTATCATACCAATGAAATGAAACAATTCCGTAAAAAGTATGCCATTGCTGTTGGCATTGTTAGTTTAATCGTTACGATTATATTTTTTGGATTTGGTACTACAAGTGACAATGAGACCACACTTAGCATCCTACTCGGCGCTATCATACTTGGCTACTTGATAATCAGCTTTTTCTTATACTTGCATTTCCACAGGCAAGTAAAGCAGCGGAAAGCAGAAAAGGGATGGGTTAAAAATAAAAAGCAACACCTTTCCCTTGATCTGCGTTTTCGCAGGCAAAAGCTTTCAGTTAGCAATCTATGGTTCATACCATCTTTTATAATCGCATTTATCACTGCTGCCTTATCTTTCATTTATTACGACACGTTGCCTGACACGATTCCCATGCAATATGACTTTTCCGGTAATATAACGAACTCGGCAGACACGTCTTATAGAGTCATCCTGTTGATGCCGATCATGCAAGTTTTCCTTGCTTGTCTCTTCTTGTTTGTCAATATAATCATTACAAGAGCAAAGCAACAGATTGATGGAGATAACCCTGAAGTATCTGCTGAACAAAATCGAGTTTTCAGAAGAAGATGGTCTGCCTTTATCGTGATAACGAGCTATGGTTTAACGTTATTGTTTTCTTTTATCCAATACTCCTTCTATCAGCCAATTCAATCAGACCTGCTAGTTGGAGCTCCTCTCGTGTTAACCGGTGGGATGATTATCGCTGCACTATTCCTTTCTATCACAACAGGTCAAGGTGGCAGTCGTGTCAGGAAACAAGCCGTAAATAATAGTAGTTATGTGGATCGAGATGACGACCGCTATTGGAAACTCGGTCAATTCTATTTTAATAAAAATGACCCTGCCTTGTTCCTTGAAAAGCGATTTGGCATTGGTTGGACAGTGAATATGGCGCGGCCACTAGCATGGATTATACTGCTTGGCATTATCCTCTTAGCTGCAGGTATTCCTTTACTATTATCTATGTAATGAAAGGAGCATTTGACCATGAAAGAGCTTTTCGAAAATATTGACTGGGCAATTGTTGCACCATTTCTTATTATTCAAGCCATATTAATGGTTATTGCACTTATTGATTTAATCAAGGCTGATAATGTGAACGGACGAAAGGTTATGTGGGTTTTCATTGTAGTTGTTCTCAATACAATTGGACCAATCGCCTATTTTATCTTTGGAAGGAGAAATGATTAAATGGCGATCTTATCTGCTACTCATGTTACAAAAAAATATGGCGCACACACCGCTGTGGACGATGTCAGTTTTTCGCTGCCGGAAGGAAAATGTATTGCGTTGATTGGGCCTAACGGAGCTGGGAAAACAACCATCTTGCGGATGCTTTCAGGTCTCCTATCACCAACTAACGGTGATGTAAGTTTAGATAATATTGTGAACCATGTTGACTATCGGGAACACATTGGTTACCTGCCACAATACCCCGTCTTCTACAATTGGATGACGGGGAGGGAATTTCTTATTTATAGTGGCCAGTTATCCCTTCTTTCAAAAGTCGAGGCTACAAAAGCTGCTGATGAGATGTTGAAAAAAGTTGGTATTGAAGAGGCCAAAAATAAGCGGATTAGTGGCTATTCTGGGGGGATGAAACAAAGACTTGGTTTGGCTCAGGCCTTGATCCATCAACCAAAGGTCTTAATTTTAGATGAGCCAGTATCATCCCTCGATCCGCTCGGTAGAAGAGATGTACTGACACTAATGAAAGAGTTGAAAGAGTCTATGACTATTCTTTTTTCCACACATATTTTAAGTGATGCCGATGCAATTAGTGATGAAATGCTACTCCTTCACAAAGGCAAGCTTATTGAGTCTGGTACCATGCAGGAACTGAGAGAGAAATACCAAACAGACGTGATTGAACTTGAGTTTCAGAGTATACAGGATTTGCAGCAATATGAAGAAAGGATTCGTAACATCCCTTTTGTGACCGAAGTAAAGGTAAACCAAAATAGCATAGCTGTTATAACAGATAATTTAACCCTATTGCGAAAAACCCTTTTAGAAAAAGCCGGTCAAGAGAATTGGCCGCTCATTGGTTTCTCATTAAATAAAGCTGAAATGGAAGATATTTTTATGAAGGTGGTGAAGCAATGATGCAATGGGCTACGATGTTTCGGAAAGAGATGCTGGAGAGCTGGCGAAACAAAAAATGGATCTGGGTACCAATCGTCTTTATAATACTTGCCGTTATGGATCCCATATCAACTTATTACCTTCCGGAAATCATCCAATCCGCTGGTGGGTTTCCAGATGGGACCGTTATCGAACTTCCTGATTATGCCCCAGCAGAGATCATGATGATGAGCTTAAGCCAATATAGTACCTTAGGCGTTTTATTAGTAGCATTTCTAGCAATGAATCCGATAGCGGGCGAAAAAGCTAGCGGCGTATCAGAACTCATTCTTGTGAAGCCTGTTTCTTATACAAATTATATTACTACGAAATGGGCATCGTTAATTGTGTTAGTCGGAGTTTCTTCCACTATTGGTTTATTTGCAGGGTGGTATTATACAAACATTTTATATGGTAACTTGCCTTTTATGACATGGGCGAAAGGTGTTCTCTTCTACGGCCTTTGGTTTTTACTCGTTATCAGTCTGGCAATTCTCTTTAATACATTTGTCTCGAAACCTGGAATTGTCGTGTTTTTAACCATTGTTTCGGTTATGCTTCTTAGTTTGTTAACACAGGTGATTGGTCATATCCTCACATGGAGTCCAGGTCATTTATCCACCTACGTTCAAGAGTTATTACGGACAAATACGATTTCTGAAAAGTTGCTCGGCACAGCCTTTACTTCATTAGCTTTAAGTATACTTCTTGTTGTTCTGTCTGTTTATAGCTTTCGCCGAAAACAGAATGGATAAATGAAACTTTAAGCCGAACAGAGAGTTGTTCGGCTTGGTTATTCTGGTTTTTAAATTGTGATGCGTCTTACAAGGAAGAAGGATAATACATAAAACACGATACTCATGATGGTCATTTGTAAAAAGAACGTCATGCCAAATGATTCCACTATATTTGTAATAAAGTCCCAAGCCCAGCCTTTTGCAATAGAGAGCAGCAAGCCTACAAGCAGAATTCCTAGAACTGAACCTGCACCTGCAAATCCAAATCGATAGAACAGTAAACCAAGTAAAAACATAAGTGTTAAGAAGAAAAACATGACAGCTGTATCAATAACTACTCGTGTATACCACGTATCGTCTATAAATTGAGCTAGGTGAAGAAAATCAAAGTTGTTTAACCCTATCGCTTCATTCATGCTGGTAACAAGAACCTGAATGATTGTGCCAGCAATAGCTTTAAATAAAGATAATAGCAAAAAGAAGATAGCTATTACTACATATAAATTTTTTCTTGTAGCCCCCATCTTAATTGAGAAAGGCACCATTTCCTTTACTGTTATAAAACCCATGATACCGCAATAAACATACATTGGTGCTGTAAGAGAAAAGGCCATTTCACCTTCCACGTTCAATAGAAAATAGGAAATGGTTAATGTTACTACAAGAATACTCATTAAAATGGTCCAAAAAATCAGTAAGGAATGACGTACATTTGAGCTAAAGAAATATAATAGTCCTTTAAATTGTCTCCCCATTGTTATGCTCCCTTCTTTCCTTCGGTTAAATAGATCATCAATTCTTGAATTGGTATACTCTCTACACGAAGCCCTTGCGATTTAGCATCCGCTGCATTTCCATAAACATATGCTGTCATAACACCGGCCAGTTCCTTCGTTTCGAGCACTTCTTTTCCTTGGATAAATGTGCTGACTTCATCTCTTGTTCCAGTAACCGCACATGTATTGTTCCGTAAGTACTCTGCTTCTTCCTGCATCACAAGAGAGCCTTTTTGAATAATCAAAACCTCTTCAAACATAAGACTAACCTCATCAATTAAGTGTGTGGATAAAATAATCATTCGTTTATCTGTCTCGAATTCTTCTAAAAGAAGTTCATAGAATTTCTTTCTGGCAGCTGCATCAAGGCCAATATAGGGCTCATCAAATACCGTAATCGGCGCTTTGCTTGCGAGCCCCACAATAATACCAAGTGAAGATTCCATCCCCTTGGATAGTGACTTTACCCTTGCATTTTTATTTAGATCGTAAAACTCTATTAGTTCATCAGCCAGATTTTGATCCCATTTTGGGTAAAAGTAGGAATAAATTTTAAGCACATTTTTCACCGTTAAATCTCTTTTGAAATTATGCCCTTCTTTAATGAGACAAACGGATTCCGTTAACTTCTGATTATCAAAGGGAACTTCTCCGTCTATTAAAATTTCTCCCTTACTTGCACGGATATTTCCAGCAAGAATATCCATAAAAGTCGTCTTCCCTGCCCCATTTCTTCCCAAAAGTCCGTAAAGCTTTGGACCTTCTAATGTGAACGAAATGTTATTTAACGCCAGCTTATCCTTATATTTTTTCGTTAGGTTTTTCACTTCAATCTTCATCTGTCTCATCCCCCTTTTGAATCATCTCAAGCAATTCTTCTTTACTGATATGCAGCTTAGCTGCCTCCTGTCGCAATGGTTGAATATAGTGATTGTAAAACGTCTGCTTACGCTTTTTTATTAAAATTTCCTTGGCATCCTCAGTGACAAACATCCCTACACCTCTTCGCTTATAGAGTATTTCTTCCATTACCAGCTCATTAATCCCTTTGGCTGCTGTAGCTGGATTGATCTGGTAATAGGATGCAAATTCATTTGTTGAAGGAACCCGCTCCCCAGCCTTAATGGAGTCACTTAAGATAGAGTCTTCCAGCTGTTCTTTAATCTGAAGAAAAATGGGTTTCGTTTCATCTAAGTTATTTTTCATCTCATCACCTTTGTTATTTGGTTAATTACTTATGTAACTAACCATATAACTAAAGAACACGAAAGTCAATAGGTATTTGCTTAGTTTAAGTTACTTTTGTGAATTTGGGAGCGAATAGCGGAAGGGTTCGTTTAAGTTTGTAGGATGAAGGTTCCACTATTGGGGAGCTATGGTGTCACTTTTCGGGCTGACGATTCACTTTGGGATGTTTTGGTTTCACTTTTGGGCTATGACGATTCACTTTGGGATGTTTTGGTTTCACTTTTGGGGGCTGACGTTTCACTTTGGGAAGCTTTGGTTTCACTTTTGGGCTATGACGATTCACTTTGCTCTACTTAGTTTCACTTTTGGGGGCTGACGATTCACTTTGCTACGATCACGGTTCACTTCGCATTATTCTCGATCCACTTTACAGAAGCTCCTCACACAAAAAAGAACCCGTACAATCCATGTACAGGTCCTAATCTTCACCTATTTTTTTATCTTCACTTTTTGGTAATCTTCCGGATTTTTTTGCTGCTTCCCGAAGCAAAAACTCGACGTGACTATTAACACTGCGGAATTCATCCTTTGCCCATGACTGCAGTATGTCATAAAGCTTTGGATCAATTCGAAGCGGAAAGTTCTTCTTCTTAGGCATAGAAACCCTCTTTTACTTAAAGAATTTATTGATATAACGATCCAGTATTAATTACCGGCTGGGTGCCATGATCTGAAACAATGGATACGAGAAGATTATTTGCCATGGAAACGCGTCTTTCATCATCTAATTCCATTCCGCCGTCTTTTTCAAGCTGCAAAATTGCATCCTGCACCATTCCAACTGCACCTTCTACAATTTGTTTGCGTGCTGCAATGATTGCGCTCGCTTGCTGTCTTTGCAACATCGCCTGGGCGATTTCTGTGGAATAAGCTAAATGTGTAAGTCTTGCTTCAATTACTTCGACTCCTGCTACGGTCAAGCGGTCTTGTAATTCTGACGTCAATTGAGATGATACTTCTTCAGCATTCCCTCTTAAGGTAAGCTCAACATCCTTAAATGTATCATATGGATACTTTGTAGCAACAGCGCGAATTGCTGTTTCACTTTGAATTTCTACAAACTGTTCGTAGCGATCTACATCAAACACTGCCTTTGCAGCATCTACAACTTTAAACACGATAACTGCAGCGATCTCAATTGGGTTCCCATTTACGTCATTTACCTTTAAACGTTTACTGTTAAAGTTTCGTACACGTAATGAAATGGTTTTTCTAACCGAAAAAGGTACCGTAATGACAATCCCTTCTCTACGAATGCTCCCCATGTACTTTCCGAGAAAAATAACTACCGCTGATTGATTCGGTTGTACCAGTGTAATACCACTACCTAATGTTACCGCAACAATAAGACATAAACCACCGATCATAAATTGTTGCTCAACAAAGCTGAACACTGTACCTGCTAGCAATGCAGCAATAAGAATAATACCTAAAAAACCATTCATCATCCAAGCATTTTTCTCTTTCATCATAAGTCTACACCATCCCCACTGTTTTGTATCATTATGATATCACTTTTGTATTAAATTGTAAATAACTATCCAGCCTCTTTTCTAATATTTGATAGTGGGTCCCTACTTGGGAGCACCAAATAACTTTTTCCATCTGACCTAATTTCTAAGTCGCCAAAGACAGCGGTGGAATAAATATCTGATTTTACTTTGTACAAATTACGGATAACCCGATCAACTGGATGCCCGTAATCATTTTCAATACTATATGTCAAAATTGCTGTTTCAGGCGATACAGCCTTTAAAAAGTCCAGAGAGGAACTTGTATTTGATCCATGATGTGCTACTTTAATAATTTCCGCATTGACATCATACGATTTTAAAAATTCTTTTTCCTGTTTCATTTCAACATCACTCATTAATAGAAGATCAATGTCATCGTATGTCACTTTTAATGCAATCGATGATTGGTTGTTGTTCTTCGAAGTTCCATACGTATTCAAAATCCGTATCGTTAACAGTGGGTCTATTCTTAATAATTCATTTTTCTCAGCCAGCCTAACAGGTATGTCATGCTTTATAATTTGCTGGATGTACTTTGCATACGTCCGAGTTGTATGGAGTTTCCCAGAATCAACTACCTGCTTTACCTTCACCTTTTTTAATACTTGAGGCAGGCCACCTATATGATCAATATCTGGATGGGTTGTAATCAATAAGTCTATCCTATTAATTTGTTTCTCCTTCAAATAAGCAATTATTTTTTTGCCAGAACCCGGAGGCCCTCCATCAATTAAGATGTTTTTTCCTGACGGTGTATTCATTAGAATGCTATCCCCTTGACCTACATCAAGAAAGTGAACCTTTAATAATCCAGGTTTAACTTCAGCCGAGACAGGTAGCGAAAGGAGTATGAAATAAGCAAAAAGAAGTAAAATGGTAATTAGACGTTTATGACAACACATGTAGACACCCTCTGTTTCGTAATAGGGTTAGTTTTCAACAATTGAGAAGTATTTATCCCGGTGCAAACGTCTTGTAAGACTTCCACTTCAAAACATGAAGTGAAACCGTAATGTTTAAAGGAAGTTAAAGTACGCTAACACCCGATTCGTTCAACTAACAATCACTGGAGGAAGAATGAAATTCCCCACTGATTGAAGTTTCACTTTATAAGTCGAACAAGTTGGGGAAAGGTTGGACTATGATTTAGTATCTAATAAAAAAGACGCTGAACATTTTTTGTCCAGCGCCTAATTTTTTAAGCTTTTTCTACAACGATATCCTCTTCTTTAACAGTTACTTCAACGTGTTCAATAGTATCCTCTTCTAAGATTAAATCTGTTAGTTGATCTTCAATCTTATCTTGGATAACCCGACGTAACGGTCGTGCACCAAAGCGACGATCATAACCCAGGTTAGCAAGTTGACGTTTGGCTTCATCAGAAATCGAAATAGTTATATGATTTTCTTCCATATTTTTTTGCAGATCATTGATCATTAAGTCGACAATAGTTAACAGATGCGCTTCTTCCAATTCATTGAACTGGATGATAGAGTCAAAACGGTTAAGAAACTCTGGTTTAAAGTATGCACCAAGATTTTCTAAAGTAGAAACTGCATCATGCTGTGCGCTATTAAATCCGACGTTTACTTCTTTTACTCCTGTACCAGCATTACTTGTCATAATAATGACGGTTTCCTTAAAGCTGACTGTTCGACCTTGAGAGTCTGTTAGATGACCGTCCTCCATAATTTGCAGGAACATGTTCTGCACATCTGGATGAGCCTTTTCAATCTCATCAAGAAGAAGAATGGAATAAGGATTTCTTCTAATACGCTCTGTTAGCTGACCAGCTTCCTCATGACCAACATAACCAGGAGGGGAACCGATAATTTTGGAGACTGCGTGTTTTTCCATATATTCACTCATATCAAGGCGAATAAGCGATTCTTTAGATCCAAACAGTTCCTCAGCTAGTGATTTTGTTAATTCGGTTTTCCCTACCCCAGTTGGTCCAACAAAAAGGAAGGAGCCGATTGGGCGATATTTAGATTTTAGACCGGCACGACTACGGCGTATTGCTTTCGCTACTTTGTTGACGGCCTCATCCTGTCCAATAACTTTAGCACGGAGATTTTCTCCAATGCTTTTCAATTTCATTTGTTCATCTGCTGCAAGTTTTGTAACAGGGATACCTGTCTTTTCTTCTACAATCAATTGAATATCCGATAAGTCTACATCTATTACCTGTTCTTCATCTTTTGCTTTTTCCAATTGCTTTTGTAGTTGAATTTCTTGGTAGCGTAAGTTTGCTGCTTTTTCATAGTCTTCTCTCTCAGCTGCTTCTTCTTTTTCCTTAATTATTTCTTCCAAGCGTTGATTAATGGAATTAGAGTCCTTTTCTGCATTCGCAAGGTTTAGCCTTGATCCGACTTCATCCATTAGGTCAATCGCTTTATCTGGTAGAAAACGATCTTGAATATAACGGTTTGATAACGTTACAAACGCCTGAATGGCTTCATCAGAATAACGGACCTCATGATATGCTTCATAGCGATCCTTGATCCCATGAAGAATCTGGACTGCCTCTTCGGCAGATGGCTCCTTCACAATAATCGGTTGTAAACGACGTTCCAACGCAGCATCCTTTTCAATTTGACGGTATTCTTTTAAAGTTGTTGCACCAATTAATTGAAGATCTCCTCTTGCGAGTGCTGGCTTCAGGATATTCCCTGCATCCATTTGTGAGCTTTCAGCTGTTCCCGCACCTACAATTTGATGGATTTCATCAACAAATAAAATAACATCCTGGCGCTCTTGAACTTCCTGAATAAGTTTTTTCATTCGTTCTTCAAACTGACCGCGTATTCCTGTATTAGCTACAAGAGATGCGACATCTAGCATATAAATTTCTTTATTCATTAGCTTTGCTGGAACATTTCCTTCACTAATCTTCAATGCCAATCCTTCAGCAATAGCTGTTTTACCGACACCTGGTTCCCCGATTAATACTGGGTTGTTTTTATTTCTTCTATTTAAAGTCTCAATGACACGTTTCACTTCATTATCTCGTCCAATAACAGGGTCAATTAGACCTGCTCTTGCAGCGTGGGTCACGTTTTTCGCCAATTGGTCAATTAAGCCATTTCCACGATTATTCTTTTTCTCTTTTGTTTTTGTACCTGCTTTACTATTCCCTTGAGAAAAATGCTGAGAAAATGCTTGCTCTGCATTTCCAAAAGGTGAATTAGAGAAGAAATCATTAGAATTCATCATTTGTCCTTGGATTTCTTGAAAGCAATCATTACAAAGGTGCAATTCAGACATTTCATTATTCATTTTCATTGCGACATTTATATTTGCTTGGTTTTCACCACAGTTTTGACAAAGCATTTTCCATTCCTCCTTGACTATTTAAATCAAATGTTAATCAAATTTGACTTTGACTATATTTGACCTTTGATTCATATTATACTCTGACCTTTTTTGACTTTCAAGTCTTTTGTTTAAAATTTTTAGGGGGAGTTTTATAAGAGTGATTTTGCGGTTCGTATGGTTGATGGGGATGCTCATTCTGTTGATTGGAGCTGCCTTGTGATCGATCGGAACGCTCATGCTGTTGATTGGTGCTGCCTTGTGATCGATTGGAACGCTTATGCCGTTGATTGGAGCTACCTTGCGATCGATTAGAACGCTCATGCTATTGATTGGTGCTGCCTTGTGATTGATTAGAACGCTCATCTTGTTGATTGAAGCTGAACTACGATCGATTGGAACGCCTAACCCGTTGATTGGAGCTGACCTGCGATCGATTGGAACGCTCATCCGGTCGATTGAAGTTAACCTGTGATCGATTGGAACCCTCAACCAGTTGATTGAAGCACCCAGGCGTTAGATTGAACCACACCTCTATTAAGTAAACCGCTCATCTAACCAATTCGCACCCCATCTCAAATATGTATAACAAAAACAGGACGAATCCAAAAACTAGAATCCGTCCTGCAAATTGCAAATATATTAAGTGGATTTTATACTTGTTCTTTCTCTTTATTACGCAACTCTATTCGTCTAATTTTACCAGACGTGGTTTTTGGTAGCTCTTTAATAAACTCTATTTCCCTCGGATATTTATAAGGGGCTGTCGTTTCTTTCACATGGTCTTGAAGCTCTTTAATTAATGCTTCATCTGGATGAACGTCCTCTCTCAAGACAACAAAGGCTTTTACAATACTTCCACGGTCCTCATGCGGGCTTGCGACCACTGCACATTCTTGGACAGCATAGTGCTTCACGAGAGCATCTTCTACTTCAAAAGGCCCAATCGTATAACCAGAGCTTATAATAATATCATCGCTTCTACCTTCAAACCAAAAATAGCCATCTTCATCCTTAGAAGCTTGATCTCCTGTTACATAGTATTCTCCGCGCTGTGTCATTTTTGTGCGTTCACTATCCTTATAATACTCACGGAATAATGCAGGGCAATCAAGTTTCACTGCAATATCGCCTACCTTGTTCACACCTAAAGGAACACCTGCCTCATCTATGATTTCTACCTCATTCCCTGGCGTTGGTTTACCCATAGACCCTGGTTTTACTTCCATCCCTTTCATTACTCCAAGTAATAATGTATTTTCTGTTTGTCCGTAGCCATCTCTTACTATGATATTAAAGTGCTTCTTAAATGTATCGATAACCTCTACATTTAACGGTTCACCAGCGGAAACTGCACTATGCAAAGCTGGTAGCTGATACGTATCAAGATTATTGAGTTTTGCCATCATACGATACTCTGTTGGTGTACAGCACAGCACGTTAATCTCATTATCCTCCAAAAGCTGCAGATATTTCTTTGCATTAAATTTACCGTGATATACAAAGCCTGTAGCTCCTGATCCCAGCACCGAAAGAAAAGGACTCCAAGTCCACTTCTGCCAACCAGGCCCAGCCGTAGCCCATACTTTGTCCCCCTCGTTAATGCAAAGCCAGTTTTCAGAAGCCGTTTTTAAATGAGCAAAACCCCAACCATGCGTGTGGACAACCCCTTTGGGATTTCCTGTTGTTCCAGAAGTATATGGCAAAAACGCAATATCATCACGTGATGTTTTAACAATCTCAAGCGTATCAGATGCTTCTTTTTTTAATTCATCCAAATACATCCAATCGTCAGCTGGCTCCCCTACTACAAAACGTTTTAGCTTGGATAATTGTTCGATCCCCTCATATTGGTCGACGAATGGATGGTAGCTTACTATTCCGCTTACCTCGGCATGTGTGACTCTGTACTGTAAGTCATTAACCTTCAACATTTCTGAACAAGGAATGATTATGATTCCAGTCTTTAATGCTGCAAGGTACACTTCATACGCGTCTATTACCTTGGGGATCATGACAAGTAGCTTGTCACCTTTTTTTAGACCATTTTCTAGGAAAGCGTTGCCAATTTTATTTGCATTCTCTATTAACTTATTATAGGTGAGTTCTTTTCGGTCACCATTTTCATTTTCCCAAATAAGAGCTTTCTTACCTGTCTCTTTTGCAAAGCGTTCCACTTCCATCACGATGTTATATGACTCTGGAGCTATTAAATCCTGCTTTTCCACCAAAATCCCCTCCTCACTTAATTTTAACTATCATATCAAAATTTTATAAAAATTTAAACGCTTTAGGATTTGTAGTACTAATTTCCATATAGTTAGCTATTTCAATTTATTTTTGGGTATATTATACTGTTCTTAATTGTTAAATTCTTATTACAAACTTCCGAAAATGGGGTTAGCATATGACATCTTTTGATAAAGAAGGTTCTTTGGGTAAATTGTTTTCCGTTCCACCCAACACAGAATCGTCCAACAATGCAAATGCGAACATAAAACAGGAATTGCTTAATTATTACGCTTCCCTTGCTATGCATCATCCTGATTTGATTATTGCCTTTTCACCACAAGGGGAAATTCTATCAAAAAATAAAGATAGTATTGGGAAGTTTCTTGGCATTCCTTCAATGGATGAAGTGAATCTTATGGATTTGATTCCAAAGTCCTATAAAAAACGCTTATTGATGCCTTTCAAAAAGCACTTCACGGTGTTTCAGAAAGACACGAAATAGCAATTGAGGATTATTCTAAAAGAGAAATTATTCATGCTTGTCTCACCTTTGTGCCCATATGGGGGTCTGATAAAATAAATGGTGTTTATATTATTATTGAGGATACGAGTGAGATCAAGGAACTAGCCGAAGAATTGAAGAAACACAAAACACACCTTCTCGCTGCACAAAAAGTGGCTTCTGTAGGGAGCTGGGAATATATAATACCTGACGATGATCTTTTCTGCTCCCCGTCATTTTATGAAATTTTTGGACTGCCAAAATCGGAAGACGTAACGATGAACAAACTATTATTACGCTATATCCATCCTGATGATCGCGATAAAACCAGTTCCATCTATAAGCTTGCATTAAAAGAAGGAAAATCCTATAAAGTGGATTATAGAATCTATCATGAAAGAAATGAAAACAAGCTCCGTTACTTAAGGGTGCAAGCAGAGGTTTTGTGGCAGAATAATGCTCCATGGAAATTAATTGGTGTGGTGATGGATTACACAGAAGAGAAGAACCTGGAAATAGAGCTGCGTAATACATTAAATAGTATGGTCCATATGTTTAATAACCTTGACGGCGGTATATGGATGAAGGAATTGAATACAAACAAAGTCACCCTTGCCTCTGAGCAACTTGTTGACTTACTTCAGATCCCACTAGAAAAAATATATGAGGACCCTGCTGTTTGGGAAAATATCATTCATCCTGACTTTCGAGATAAGGTATTTCAAAAACAGGATCAACTGATGGCTGGCAAGCCTATAAAGCATAAATATAAGATCATTTGTGGAGATCATTCTACCAAATGGGTTTATGATCAAACAATTCCTTGGGTCAATGATGACGGGAGAATCACGCATTTATTCGGCGTTTTAGTGGACATTACGGATGAGAAGCAAATGCAAGATCACTTGCGTTATATCTCTACACATGATGAGATAACCGATCTTCCTAATCAACAAAGCTTACATGAAACATTGGACAAGCTGATTAATGAAGATCAACCATTTGCTATTCTCCACCTAGATCTTGACAGATTCAATGTAATTAACCACTCGCTCGGTTATCAAGTCGGAGATATGGTTATACACCAGCTAGCTGAACGTCTCAGGGAGATCGTGCCATCAACTGGCTATCTTGCAAGGTTAAACAATAACGATTTTGTTATGATTCTTCAACAATATAATGGAAAAGAAGAAGTATTTGAACTTGCACAGAAGACCATACAATCGATTGGAAAAGCTTTAATGGTAAAGGATTATGAACTACATATTACAACAAGCGTGGGGATCAGCTTTTATCCTGAAGATGGTACAAGTAAGTTAAGGTTATTGGAAAATGCTTATTCCGCCCTTTATCATGCCAAACAACAAGGTAGTAACAACTATCAATTCTATTCTTTCTCAAGGGATATTTCTTCTTATAAAAAGTTCTTATTGGAAAAAGATATGCGAAGAGCAATCGTAAATGAAGAATTCGAGTTGTATTACCAGCCTCAAGTAGAAGCTGCTACTGGGAGAATTAAAGGAGCAGAAGCACTTATAAGATGGAATCACCGTGACTGGGGAATGGTCCCACCTAACGAATTTATCCCGCTCGCTGAAGAAAACCATCTCATCCACCACATTAGTGATTGGGTAATTCGAAAAACATGTGCCCAGCTATGGCGTTGGAGAGAAGCAGGGTATCCTGTCATCCCGATATCGATTAACCTTTCACCCATTCGTTTATTAAAGCGAGGCCTGGTTGAGTTAGTGGAAGGACAGCTAGCTCTATATAAAATTCCTGCTTCCATGCTTGAGATAGAAATAACAGAGAGCTCCTTATTAAAGAACGAGATAGGTGTGCTCAAAACACTAGAGGAGCTTCGTAAACTCGGTATAAAAATAGCCATAGATGATTTTGGTACAGGCTATGCCTCTTTAAATTACCTGCATGAATTTGAAGCAGATATTATTAAAATAGATCAGATTTTCATTCAAAATATTACTTCTGCAAACAAAAAAGATGCTGCCATCGTTTCTGCTGTCATGCACTTAGCTAAAGAAATTGGTATGCAAATAGTGGCAGAAGGTGTGGAAGAGAAAGCACAATATGAATTTTTGAAAGAAAGAAATTGTGATCTTATCCAGGGCTATTACTTTTCCAAGCCTGTCCCTCTGCCAGACTTTGAAGAATTGTTACACGAGGGCTACCTCATTCCTAAAGAGAACCAAAAACAAGACATGCCACTAAAGGACAGAAGGGAAAGTACACGGTACCAGTTCCATCACTGGCTCAAAGGGAAATTAATTATCTCAGAATATGATAAACAAGAGATTGAACTAGGCTCAGCGAAGATTTTGATAAAGGATATCAGTTTAAAAGGGGTTAAAATTATCACATCCGTTATCTTGCCTGTACCATCCGATATGGCATTTGAATTTTCTTTTTCCATTATGGGTGAACCCTATAGTCTAACTGGATCCCCCGTATGGCAACAAGAAACAAAGCAGTCTTATGTTATTTACGGAATACAGTTTCATACAGGAGAAGAAGAAAAACTAAGCGAGCTCATGGAGAAACTAACTAGGTTAAAAGATGACAACAAGGAGTTACCTGATACTGACTTTTTCACAGGAAACCCTTGTACCTATCTGGGGAACAGCCAAGCTTATTAATATGAAGACAGTATTTGAAATGAGGCTATAAAAATGAGGTACTCAACGACTATGAATTATAATAAATTAGATATGAAAAACAGAAAAGGCTTAACGTTTGTTACATGTATGAATCCGGAGATACGATGCCCATGAATCACTATCCTTCTATTTCTTATGACCGAGTACTGATGGAGGGCATTCGGGACATGGTGTTTGTGATGAACGTATTACCTGGCCCTGTTTTTCAATATGAGTTTATGAATCATTCAGCAAGTACCCATACCGGTCTTGGAGAGCGAGCTATAGGAAAATCACTTGAGGCTGTACTCCCGAAAGAGATGGCCGTATACCTTAACCAAGAGTACCAAAGAGCGATTGATATAGGTACGTCTATTACGTATGAAGACTCTTTCCTTACTCCTGATGGGGAACGTTTTTATTCCGAAACACGCGTGACACCACTTCATGATGAATCTGGCATTTGTACGCACTTGGCCGCTGTTGTGAAGGATGTTACGATACAAAAAAAGGCCCAAGAAGAGGTACAAACATCAAGCGATTTGCTCTTCCAAAACCAACAACGGTACCAATCGCTGTTTGAATACAACCTTGATGCAGTGCTTTCCATTGATACAAATGGTCGTATTATTTCTAAAAACCTTGCTGTAGAAACCATAACAGGCTATACAGACGAAGATTTGATAGGGGAAAATTTTTATAAATATGTAATCCCTCGAGAAATACCTACGGCAATTAAAGGATTTGAGCAAGCATTAAAGCGAAAAGCAAAGGAATCACAATTAACTGTCTATGATAAGTCTGGTCAAGAAATGAATATTATCGTAAAATTCACTCCTATTATAATGGAGGGCGTAACGACGGGTGTCTTTGCTATATTTAAAGACGTCACTCTACAAAAACAATATGAAGAAAAGCTTAAATATATCGCGTTACATGACCCACTTACCGATTTGCCAAATAGAAGACACTTTGATGCGCGCCTAGAATATGCACTGGACAACCTTGTACACAGGCAAAGGCATTTTGCGCTTCTAATGCTCGATATTGACCACTTTAAAGAAATCAACGACAAGTTGGGGCATGATGCAGGGGATACGGTGATTAAAGACTTTGCGACAAAGCTTTCCCACTGTGTTAGTACTACGGGCACCGTGGCAAGATATGGAGGGGATGAGTTTATCATTTTGCTTGAATTACCAGCAGACGTTAAACAACCTGCCATCAAACTTGCTAATCTTATCTATGAAAAAATGCAAATCCCTGTTCATGTACATGGCAAACAAATCAGGATAACCACAAGTATTGGTATTGCCATAGCTTCAAATAAAGAAACTACAGCGAAGGAAATATTAAAACAGGTAGATATTGCATTATATAAGGCAAAAGAAAATGGAAGAAACACCTATTTTTTTAGCTAAGGAAAAGGCTGGGACAAAATTATATTATTGCCGTAACACGAATAATACTTTTTAGCGTCGCTTGGCAGAACACTTCGCTTTCCACGGGCACGGCCTCAGCCTCCTCGTGGAAAAGGCACCACTGTGGGGTCTTCGGACTCGCGCTATTCCCGTTGGAGTCTCCGCATTCTGCCTACGCTAAAATAAGAAAACCCGAACTAGGCAAACCTTTATAAAAGGAGTTGCATGATAGTTCGGGTTTTCAATTGTTTAGAGAACTTTTGTCCCAACCTCTTTCTAGTTCACTCATACCCGTAAACGGGATCTGGAAGCTTATCTTTTAAAACGAGATCATCTAAGCTCTTGAAGGAGTACCCTTCCTTTTGTAGCTCTGTTATAAGCTTTTCTAAGGCCTGAGCATTGTCAGAGGATACGGTATGAAGCAATACTACCGCTCCAGGATGTACTTGGTCCATAATCTGATTAAACGCATACTCCCAGCCTTTTTGTTTATTTGTTTCCCAATCAATAAAGGCTAAAGACCAGAACACATGTATATACCCCAGTTCATAAGACCATTTTAATGTTTGTTCATTAAAAATCCCTCTAGGTGGACGTAAGTATTTTAATTCATCTTGATCCGAAACTTCGGCAACTGCCTTTTCTAGATCCTCTAATTCTTCTTTAATCGCACCTTTGGTGATGATGGAAAAGTCTGGGTGGTGGTAAGAATGATTCCCAATGATGTGGCCTTCATCCACCATTCGCTTTACCAGATCCGGTTCACTCTCAACATAATGCCCTGTAACAAAGAATGTAGCAGGCACATCTTTATTCTTCAGTACATCCAGTATGTCATCTGTGTAGCCTTCTTCGTACCCATTATCAAAGGTTAGGTAGATATTTTTTTGTCCGGTTTTATCTGCATAATAGGCTCCGTATTCCTCAAGCATACTTTCGTACTTACCTATATACGGAAGTTCATGGTTGAAGTTCTTTTTATACCCCCAGCCATACCCTGCAGCCTGTACTGTAGACATTTGGAAAAGAGGAAAGGTAAGGAAAACAACCATGGATAACATTATTAACTTCTTCATAACAACCCACCTGTTTTTACCTTACTTTCTCCCCTTTCCATTTAATTATGCGTGAGATAAATCCTTACGATATGCATCTCTTTATAAAATAATTGCTGCTACCCATCCAAACAAGAATAATGGAATATTATAATGTATGAATGTAGGAACAACGGTGTCCCATATGTGATTATGCTTTCCGTCAGCATTCAACCCAGAGGTTGGGCCGAGCGTGCTATCAGAAGCAGGGGAACCTGCATCACCTAGTGCACCTGCTGTTCCAATTAGTGCTGCAGTAGCCATTGGTGAAAAACCAGCTGCCACACAAATAGGCACATATAGAGCTGCCAAGATTGGAATTGTTCCAAAGGATGACCCAATCCCTAATGTTACAAGTAACCCCACTAAGAGCAAGATAAAAGCAATGAGAGCTTGGTTACTACTATCTAAAAATCCTGATGATGATTCAACTAAAGCTTGCACTGCTCCTGTTTCAGTAAGGATATTCCCATAGCCTGAAGCAACAAGCATCACAATTGCGATCGTACCCATCATGGCAATCCCTTCTGACATGACTCTGTCTCCATTTTTAAAAGGTACTGCTAATAAAAGAAACATAAGTACTAAGCCAGTTAGTGCCCCTATTACAAGGCTTTCAGTAATAAGCTGTACAGCTAAAGCCGCTGCGATAGCAATTAAAGTCATGACATGCTTACGATTGAATGATACTGCTTCCTGCTCAATAATCGCAGATGCTTCGATTCCACCTGCTCCTTCTGGCATATCGCGGTCCTTGCGATAAGAAACGAAAATCGCAATAAGCAGTCCAACAATCATTCCCGAACCTGGTATTAGCATGGATAGCGCAGACTCACTAACTGTGATATTCGCACCATTTTCCGTCATACCCGTCACGATCGTTTCGTGAAAAATTAACCCAAAGCCTGCCGGGATCATAATATACGGTGCCTTTAAACCGAAAGTTAGAGCTGTAGCTACTGCACGGCGATCCATTCGCATATTATCAAATAATTTTAGTAACGGTGGAATTAAAATTGGTATAAATGCAATATGCACCGGGACTAAATTTTGTGATAAGGACGCGACACCTGCAATAACCAATAGCATCATTGTCTTCTTACCAGTTAACACACGTATAAGAAAATTTACTAATATGGTAGTAATACCTGTATAGCTAATTGCAACAGCAAATGCTCCAAGTAAGATGTAGCTTAATGCAGTATTGGCTCCTCCGCCCATTCCATTAACTAGTAATTCAGTTGAGTCTACAGTAGATAAACCTGCCATCAATCCTGCAGTAAGTGAGGCAGCAATAATAGCTATTATGACATTAACACGTAATAAACTTAAGATAGTCATTACGAGAACAGATACAATAACAACCCATTCCATGTTTCTCTTCCCCTTTCTCTATTACCAAATCATTTATTCGCTTTAATACTTTATTATGATAAAGCAATGAAGCATTACTTGTCAAGCCGTTTTATAATCGATTTTGGGGTATATTTTTGAGTCGACTCGTGTTCCTTGACTGGAAAGGACAGATAATTTTAATTGGTATTGATAAGGCATTTGTTTTTCCAGCGCTTGTTTCGAGGGGGTGGTGTGGCACTTTGGATGTTGGTGCGTCTCTTTGGGAGTTGGTGCGTCTCTCATGGGTCCCGTTGCGCCATTCCCAACGATCACTGCGTCTCTCTGGATACTTGGTGCGTCTTTTTGGAGGTTGGTGCGTCTTTTTGGAGGTTGGTGCGTCTCTCATGCATGCCATTGCGTCATTCCGAACAATCGATGCGTCTCTTTGAGTACTTGCCGCGTCACTTTGAGTACTCGCCGCGTTTCTTAGGCAGAATTAAAAAACCCCGCAAAAAAGCACGGGGCTGAGAAACGTACTAACAAGCAAGTTATTTCACATTATAGGAGAAGGAAACATGATCCTGGATCGGAATCCATGCACCTATCCCTTGCTTTGTTACATTTTTAACCACGAGGGACTTTTTAGAGCCTTTTAATTGAATATATACCTCTCCAAACGTAACCTGCCCCTTCTCATTGACAGCAGGTGCGTAGGAATCTAGAGTTGCATGCTTATCCGTTGGGACGGCATAGGAATTATCCTTCTTCGTGTTTTTACCGATAACAGTATGGTAAGCCAAAGGAAGCTTTGTTTTTTCTTTCGACTTAATTAACATCATGCTCTTAATATCATCAGGATTGGCAATTTTATTTGTTAACGCACCTTTTACTTCCTTCTCTTCTTGCTGTACATAGTTAATCTTCTGATCTGATTCTCCACCTAAATTGTTGAGTTCATTTTTGTTTATCTGCTGGTACTCCCAGTTAATGGTCGTCTCTAGAGACTCATAATTTAGTGGCCATCTACCTATAAAAACCATCCCACGATACCCTAGTGCAATGGGGGATGGGTTAATAGTAGATTCGTTCAGCATTTTAATTAGATCAGGATTCTCAATTTTAATTTTTAACCCATCCATTAATTCCTGCGTTAGCTCGCTAGGCTCAATAACTTCCTGATCCTCAGTGGCATTTGGAAATGTATTTTCCTTTGAAATGGTTAAGACATGGCTTGGTGTTTCAAAGTCTTCCTTCTTTTCTTTGCTTAAACCAGTTGCAGGAAAAAGAAACGTCAACACGAATACAGTTAATAATAGAAAACCAACATTGCTTTTTTTCATATTTTTATGTCCCTTCTTTTTCCTCTAGTTTTTTCGGACATAAAAATTTTATACCTCGTATCTGCTATCGTTAGCTTAATTCTACCGTATCGATGTGCTCCTCTATCGTAATACTCCCTTCGACAGACCTTATCATAGAGCAATTTTTACGAGCTATTTCCATATTTTTATATAACTTTTCAGGGTCAAGTTGTCGCCCTTTCACCGTGTATTTTAAGGTTATTTTCTCTATACGATTGGCTTCCTCCGGGTTCCTCTCCACTTCTGCATGAACCTGTAGATCTGCAATCTCCGTACGTTGCTTCTCTAGAATTTTGCGAAAGACAGATGCACTACAACCAGCTATGGAGGCAACCATTAATTGGAAAGGACGATAGCCATAATCCTCATTCCCAGAAATATCAATTTCTCCATATGGCAATTCTGCTCTCATACCATTTTCTTTAAGATAAAAATCCATCTTAAACTCCTCCTTTTTCTATACTATTTCCTAAAACAGATTTTTCCTAACATCTTACAATCTAAATGATTGACGATTGCAAATAAAGCCATTAAATTGAATAAAGAGAACCCAACAGAAGGAGAACAACATGGTATCAGCTAAAACACGATTTTGGATATTAATTTCACTTGTAACTATTTCAGGCTTTTCACAAGGTATGTTGCTTCCCCTCTTGGCTATTATTCTAGAGCAAAACCAAATCTCTTCCTCCATTAATGGACTTCATGCAACTGGTTTGTATGTTGGAGTCTTAATTGCCTCCCCGTTCATGGAGAAACCAATGCGTAAATTAGGATTTAAGCCGATAATCGTCATAGGTGGATTTCTCGTATTTGCTTCCTTAGCATTGTTTCCATTATGGCAGTCTTTATGGTTTTGGTTTGTGTTACGAATGATGGTAGGAATCGGAGACCAAATGCTTCACTTTGGTACCCAAACATGGATTACCACAACAGCAACAAAAGAAACGCGTGGTCGCAATATCGCTTATTATGGCATGTTTTTCGGCTTAGGGTTTGCGCTTGGTCCGTTAATGACAAGGCTACTTTCAATCAATGAAGTACTTCCTTTCTTTGTATCCGCAGGTTTAAGCATTATCGTCTGGTCCCTTATGCTATTCGTTAAAAATATGTGGCCCGCAGAGGATTATGATTCTGGAAGTGGCTCAAGTTCCACTAAACGGTTTATTCAAACAGGGAAAATTGCCTGGGTTGCTTTACTTCCTAGTTTTGGATATGGCTTTCTTGAAGCAACACTACATAGTATCTTCCCGATTTATGGATTAAGAATTGGCCATGATGTGGACATACTCTCACTACTTATTCCCTGCTTTGCGATCGGAAGTCTTCTTACACAGCTTCCGCTCGGGATACTTAGCGACAGAATCGGCAGAAGAAGCATATTATTATATGTACTTGTTGGCGGAGTTGCCTGCTTTATGATGGCAGCATACCTCGAGACATCCGTTACTGCGCTCTTCATTCTATTTACATTAGCGGGGATGTTCGTAGGATCCCTGTTCTCTTTAGGTATTTCGTATATGACAGACCTGTTGCCGGGTAATTTACTGCCTGCTGGTAACCTCATGATCGGAATTGCTTTCAGTCTTGGAAGCATTAGCGGTCCATTTTTAGGTGGATTGTATGTCGAGTTTTTCCCAACACTATCTTTTTTCTACATGATTGGGATCATGCTTGTTTTCATTCTTACTGCGATCTATTTTAAACGTGAGAAACAAATTTCGGTAAGCTAGCACACCGAGTCTTTATGTAGCTTTGCGTATGCGATAACTGTTTATTCATGCAAAAGGATCACTCTGCTGATTGTTCCTATAATCAAAAAGGCCGAGCGACCATTACGTAGTTGATACGTAAGGTCACTCGGCCTTTTAACGTTAAAAAACACCCTATCAATTATTTTATAAAGTGAAACTTCAATCAGTGGGGGGTTTCGTTCTGCCCCCACTGATTGTTAGTTGAACGAATCGGGGTGTTAGCGACCGTTTACTCCCACTAAAAACTTACGGTTTCACTCTATGTTTTGAAGTGGGAGTCTTACGGACGATTGCTCCGGGATAAAAATCGGCTATAACGAACTTCCAAGCGATCTTGGAAGAAGGAAATAACGATACACACCGGCCAATAGATTAATGCAACGAGAATATACAACGTCATCGCATCGAATTCCCTACCTGTTACAAGTTGTGCCTTCTGAAACATTTCCGGCACTGTAATAACGGCTGCTAGAGAAGTTGCCTTTACAATATCCATAAATACATTTGTAAGTGGCGGAATTGCAATTCGTGTTGCCTGTGGAAGAATAATTTTACGCAATGTCTTCAAATAGCTCATATTTAAAGCCTTTGCTGATTCCCATTGCCCACGATCAATGCTATTGATTGACGAGCGATCAATTTCTGCTATGTAGGCAGCACTATTTAAACCAAAGCCTAAACAAGCTGCAACAATTGCTGTAAATTTAATTCCAACCACCGGTAAACCAAAGTATAGTATGAACAAAAATACGAGGATAGGTGTTCCACGCATAAAAGAAATATAGATTCTTGCAGGCCAACGCAATATAATTCGGTTCGAGCCTCTGGCTAATGCAAGAAAAAGCCCTAGGATGAGCCCCATGCCCATGCTTACAATAGCAATGAGCATGGTTACTGGTAAGCCACCTAATACAAAGGGAAGGCTTTCCCATGCTAGTACTGGATTAAATAATCCCCCAAAGTTAAAAGCACTTAAATTCATAATAGCCTCCCCTTAGAGGTCAATTCCTTCGATTTCTTTGATTTCTTCTTCTGGTTTCTGTGATGCGTCTTCATTATAAAATTCTTCCGCTAGCTTTGTAAGCGTACCATCCTCACGCATTGCTTCAAGCGCTTTATTTATTTCTTCAGTCAGCTTATCCGCATCCTTTGGTATCACAACTGCCTGTTCTGTTGGATGGAATTTCAAGTCTGGATGTAAATGAATATCGAAGTCAGGAAAACCTGCAACACCAAATTTAGATAAATAGTAATCATTTACAATAACATCTGTTCTGCCATTGTCAACATCACGTAAGTACGCTTCATTTGGCGCGTTGCCATATGTTTTTATTTCTGCACCATAGTGCTCGGCAATCTGGCTGTAAATCGTGGTTGCTCCACCACCAGCAATTTTCCCATCGAGATCTTCCAGGGACTCAATACCAGAATTATCTTCTTTTCTTACAACCATTGTGGAGTAAGAATATTTATATGGTTCACTAAAATTAAATTCCTTTTTTCTTTTATCTGTAGCTTCCACGTCGTTAGCTGCAACATCTATTCTTCCGCTTTTCACCGCTGGAAGCATACCGTCAATTCCCATGATTTCAAATGTGATATCCAAGTCGAGGCGCTTGGCAATCTCGCGCATCACTTCTACATCATAGCCTGTAAGCTGGTCCTTACTTTCCTCTTCACCATCGTAATAAGAAGCAGCCAGTAGTGTTCCAGATGTGCCCACAACGATTTCACCAGACTCCTGTATCGCTTCCCATCTTTCATCTGTTCCACTAGATCCATTATCACTGTTACTTTCTTCCTCTCCATTACCACACGCACTAAAGAACGCTACAATAGCAACTAATGAAACCAATAACAGAAACTTCTTCAATACCATTCACCCCTATTGTTATATTTAAAATGACACTATGATTGTAACAGCTTATCTAAATAATTTCAAAATTTATTTACTTCGCTTTTTGCTTTTCCCTATAGTTTGGCTTCAGGAGAGAATTTTACCCCGCACAATCCACAAAAGACCGTGCAAAATAAAAATCAGCGAGACTGATAAAGCCTCGCTGATTTTTATTTTAGAAGCTATGTTAGCTATTGTCTTTTAAGACTCCAGCTTATTCTTTCTTATGACAGCATTCATTATGCCACCCGCCATAATAATAATGCCTGATAGGTAAAACCAAATCATAAGGACAATTACGGTTCCTAAACTTCCATATGTGGCTGAGTAATTACCGGCTGTACTGACATAATACGAGAACCCAAGTGAAGCAAGCTGCCATAAAATGGTAGCAAACAGCGCACCCCATACCGTATTCTTAAAATAAACACGGAGATTTGGCGCAAGCTTGTATAATGCGACCAGCACAATAAAAATGACGATGGAGGATAAAACCCAACGAAGTCCCTGCCAAACGAGTAAGAAGCCTGCTGATTGGCCAACAAACGAGAATAGGTAGATACCGATCATCCGTCCAAAAATCGGGAGGAGAAACGCTATTGCAATCACTAGTACCATCGCTACGGTAAGCACGATAGCAATAAGCCGTGAAACAATAAAAGAACGATTCTCTTCCACTCCATACGCAATATTAAAGCCTCGCATAATAGCATTTACACCATTGGAAGCTGCCCAAAGTGTTGCAATAAAACCAAATGACAATAACCCACCGTTTTGTTGCTCCAGCAAGGTACTGACATTCGTACTGATAAGGTCCACAATTTGAGCTGGTGCATAGGTTCTGATCATATCAAGTATGGCGATGTCATCAAATGGCAGATAGCCAACCAATGTCAAAAGGAACAAAAGAAAAGGGAATAATGATAACAGGAAAAAATATGCAAGCTGTGCAGCCAGACCAAACACGTCTACTTCTTCAAGCTTGTCATATAATTGTTTAACAAAGTTTAATACTTTGCTCACGTGGACACACTCCTATACGTTCTGTCATCCCTATTCTATTCTGTTTGATCCATTTCTATTTGTATATTTTTCTAAAGTTGTTTCTACTTGTTCTAATGCAGTAATGGTACTTTCCACCCCAGATGTAAAGTTTTGATTAAATGTATCAAAAGTCTTCCTTATATTTCTAACTGCCTCAGAAGGGTTTTTCAAAACAGATTGCGAACTGTATTTCATGTTCGATAACTTCATTCGCGAGTAGTTTCGAGTCTCTCTGTCGAATAAAGTAACTGCTCCCCCAACTATTGCTCCAATTAATACACCTACTATAAGCTTACGATTGCCCATGTTTGTTTCTCTCCTTTTTCTGTATAGAATCCATCGCTCTTTCTAGCTTTTCCAAACTTTTATATTTTAAGAGCTCATCCGATAATATCTTTATTATAAGCAACTTAGTAAGTAGGAAGCAATGGATTAGGTGTTCTGTAATAAATTACACTAAAAAACGCTTGACTTAAATTTTCTTAATATTTAATATAGTAAAATAACAGGGGAGGGGTTTGGATGGAAGAAATAATTAGCTCCATAAGTGACATAGTATGGGGGCCACCAATGCTTATATTGATCGTTGGTGCCGGATTGTACTTAACATTACGCCTAGGTTTTTTACAATTTCGTACATTACCCTATGCATTGAAGCTAGCTTTTAGTCCAGCACGTCAGGACAAGAAATCCAAAGGGGATATCAGCCATTATCAGGCCTTAACAACTGCCATGGCCGCAACGATTGGGACCGGTAATATTGTTGGGGTAGCAACAGCAGTTGTGTTAGGTGGCCCAGGTGCCGTGTTATGGATGTGGGTTACAGCCCTTTTAGGAATGGCAACAAAGTATTCAGAGGCTATTCTCGCTGTAAAGTACCGTCAAGTTAACAGCAAGGGCGAAATTTCAGGTGGGCCCATGTACTACCTAGAAAAAGGGCTAAAGGCAAAGTGGCTCGGCGTTCTGTTCGCAATCTTTGGTTCGTGTGCTGCCTTTGGAATTGGTAACATGGTTCAGTCCAATTCTGTTTCTAAAGCACTCTCAGATTCTTTTAATGTACCAACGTGGGTCACCGGAATTTTACTTACTGTACTAGTTGGCTTGGTTATCTTGGGTGGTATTAAAAGTATTGGGAGAGTTACTTCTTTCTTCGTCCCGATTATGGCAGCCTTTTACGTTTTGGGTGGACTTATTATTATGATTTTAAATTTTGATCTTGTCCCACAAGCTGTCGGAATAATATTTAATGATGCATTTACAGGAAGCGCCATTGGTGGTGGTATACTTGGAACAGTAATTCGGTACGGAGTGGCACGCGGAGTATTCTCTAACGAAGCAGGACTAGGCTCCGCTCCAATCGCAGCTGCTGCCGCTAAAACAGATTTACCTGGAAGACAGGCACTTGTTTCCATGACCCAGGTTTTCATTGATACAATCATTGTTTGTTCCATTACAGGAATTACGATCGTTATGGCAGATATGTATGGTGGCGGACTTGAAGGCGGAGAGCTTACCTCAGCTTCATTCGCGGCATTTCTAGGCGATACTGGCGGGTACATTGTCACAATTGGGATTGTACTATTCGCATTTTCTACCTTGGTAGGTTGGTCTTACTACGGGGAAAAGTGCTTTTCTTATCTATTCAGCGATAAGGCTGTCCCTTACTATCGCGTTGTATTCGTTGCTGCTGTTATGTACGGTGCTCTTGAAGAACTTAGTGTTGTATTCGGAATCTCAGACATTATGAATGCTCTAATGGCCGCACCGAACATCATTGGCTTGGTTGGTTTATCAGGAGTAGTGGTATATGAAACAAAACGATTCCTAAAAGTAGCCAAAGAAGAAAAACTTCAAGATAAAGAAAGAAAAGCTCGAGTAGGATAGTAGAACTAAATAGCATATCAAATTACATTGTGATTGGTATGCTATTTTTTTGATATCCCATACAAGATTGAAAGCAAATTAATTATTATTACGTCATTTTTGGTTAAACACGAATATATAACAGTAAGATAAAAATTTTAATAGGATTAATCTTGCATTGAAAATGGGAGGTGATCGTGTGCAATTATGGATAATATTGCTTATCATATTTGGCGGCTTTATAATCTTTGGTCTACTGTACGATTTGGTGGCAAAGAAAAAGAATATGAATACTGATTTTCAGGGAGGCGTAAAAAGTCTAAATGAAGCCAAAGATATATATGCAGAAAAAACATTGGAGGATGCAAAAGGTAAAATCGGTAATAATGGGAAGTGGTAAATTTGCTATAAGTGAGTAAGAATGAAAACGCTTGGATACTTCATTATCTGAGCATTTTTCGTGTTTGCTAATATCGCAGGGGGTTTCTTTCTCTCGTTTAACCACTTAACTTATCATTCTCAACCTATGCAAGTGGTGCAATACATGTGGCATCATTATTTTTCGCGGCATTCACATAAGAAGAAACATTGTATGCGTGAAGGTCGTCTATATCTATATTTTGAAGAAATGCATGCATCGTGTCAGGCTTCTCTTTTTGTGGTTCGATCCACTCTGCCTCTTTTTCTTTTGGCAAAATAATTGGCATACGATGATGGATGTCCTGCATAAAAGGATTTGCCTCTTTCGTTAAAATGGTGCAGGTGAAAAGGTCTTTATCTTCCTGCCCCCATTTGTCCCAAAGTCCTGCAAACGCAAAGAGCTTGCGATCTGCCAATTGAATTCGCTTCGGCTGTTTTCCAGCGTCATTCTTTTGCCATTCAAAGAAGCTATCGGCAATAATTAAACAGCGCTTTTGCGCCATCAACTTTTTAAAGCTAGGTTTTTCGTGCGCCGTCTCACTCCGTGCATTAATCATTTTATAGCCAATTTTTTCATCCTTTGCCCAGGATGGCACCAGCCCCCAACGCATATAGCCTGCACGCTTATTATTTCCATCATGAATAATAGCAAGCACATTCTGGCCAGGTGCAATATTATAGCTTTGTCCAAAGTTATCTATCCCGTCCTGTTCCAAGTCGAACGCCCTTAAGACCTCAAGTTCATCTGCCAACAACGTATATCGTCCACACATTTACTCCACCACCCTATCTTCATTTGTTTCTAGAATATACTTAAATCCCATTGTGTCGCAATATGACGCAACAGCCTGATTCCTGCTGTACTATTTCCTTTGCTATCCAGCGCCGGACCGTAAACCGCCATTCCACAGCCATCCATGAAAGGAAGTGGTTCATTTCTAACTCGAGGTGGGGACACTGCAATAATCCCGCCTGACACCCCACTTTTTGCAGGTATGCCGACATAGGCTGCGAATTTCCCAGAAGCATCATACATGCCACACGTCAACATTAGTGCTTTCGCCAATCGAGCAACCTGCCTCGGTATAATTTCCTGGTCTGAATCTGGGTCTTTTCCATCGTTTGCTAGGATAAGGCCAATTCTAGCTAAATCATCAATTGTAACTTCGATTGAACACTGTTTGAAATAGGTATCAAGTGTAACTTCTATATCTGAGTCCAAAAATCCTGTTTCCAAAAGATAGTAGCCAATCGCTCTGTTCCTCATGGAGGACTCACGTTCTGATTCATATACTTCAAGGTTGATGGGTGGTCGATGGCCAATTATTTCTTCCAATAATGAAAGCAACGGATCTAGCTTATCCTTGGATGTTTCACCATCTAGCATGGAAGATACCGTAATGGCCCCTGCGTTTACGAGTGGGTTAAATGGTTTTTTTAATGGTTTCATTTCTAAATGCATGATGGAATTAAATGCCTCCCCTGTTGGCTCCACATCCACCTTATCTAGCATATAGGAAACCCCTCTTTGCATACATGCTACGATGAAGCTAAGTACTTTGGAAATACTTTGGATGGTAAACCGAACATCGACATCACCAGAGCGTATCTTCATCCCATGCATACCAATAATAGAAATCCCAAGATGATCCTGATTCGCTTCTTTTAATGCAGGTATGTATGAAGCGACCTCTCCCTCAGCAGTATGCTTCCTGTAAAAAGATACCCAATCATCCACGTATTCTTGCAACCATTTTTGTGTCATCCCCGTATTCCAGTTTACTGCTCCCTGTACCATAATAAACCTCCTGTTCGTAATCTATAAATACATTCCCTTCTGTTTTTCCCTTAAACACATGGAATTATCAACAAAACGTTATTAGAACTATGATTCATCGTTGTTTGAGTGTGGTAGTTGTGCGTGTTTGATTGATGTTTGGCTGTGGTCGCGATTGGAGTGCTGATGTGGTTGATTGAATTGCTTATGTAGTTGATTGGCGTTCCGATATTGTTGATTGAATCGCTTATGTGATTGATTGGCGCTCTTATATTGTTGATTGAATCGCTTATGTGATTGATTGGTGCTTCGGAGTAGTTGATTGAATTGCTTATGTGATTGATTGGCGCTACGATGTGATTGATTGGCGCTTCATTGCGGTCGATTGGCGCTCCGCTCCAGTCGATTAAAAGTCTATAAACGCAAGAAAAGAGGCTAACCTAAGTTAGCCTCTTTGCAGAAATATTATTTTCCAATAAATTGTTGTGTCCAGTGATTACCCTGTTCAACATATCCAACACCGATATGAGTAAAGTTAGCATTCATAATGTTAGCACGGTGACCTTCACTGTTCATCCAAGCATTTACTACTTCTTCTGGTGTACGTTGCCCTTTAGCAATGTTTTCACCAGCAGTGCTGTAGCTAATACCGAATTGTTTCATCATATCAAACGGAGATCCGTATGAAGGACTGTTATGATCAAAGTATCCATTTGATGCCATGTCGCGTGATTTTTCTCTTGCAACTTTGCTTAGTTCTGTATCAATTTTTAACGGTGAAAGACCTTGTTTGGCTCTTTCTTGGTTCGTTAATTCTACAACTTCTTGTTCAAATTGGCTTAGTTCTGAAGATTGGTTTTGTTCAGTTGTTTGTTCAGTTTCTTCAGCTACTGGTTGTTGTGGTGCTGGTGCTTCTGTATTTTCTTCTTGTTTTGGTTCCTCTTGCTTAGGTTGTTCTTGTTTTGGTTGTTCTTCTTTAACAGGAGCCTCTTCTTCAGGCTGTTCTTGTTTCGGTTGCTCTTGTTTTGGTTGCTCTTGTTTTGGTTGCTCTTGTTTTGGTTCTTCTTTCTCAACTACTTCTTCTTTTGGCTCGTCAGCTTTTTCTTCTTTTGCTGGTTGCTCTTCTTGTTTTTCAGGTTGTTTCACTTCTCTTGTTGGTTGAGCTGATTCTGTGTTTTCTTTTTGTTCAACTTGAATTTTATCCCAGTTGAAGTCTTTCCAGTTAAGTTGGAACTTAGTAAGGTATTTATTTACAAGTTCATTGATGTTATCATCAGAAACTTTTCCCCAATTCCCATTAATAGAATAGTAGATTTTATATATATGATTCTGATTTACATCCTTCGCCTGTGCATCAACAGAATTTTGAAAAGCTCCTCCAAATAATAAAGCAGCTGATAGTGCTGTAACCATGCTTACTTTCTTAAACATCTTGCTACACTCTCCTTTTGGCTTGTTTTGTTTTGCAAAATTATCATAGCATGGGTTTTCTGTAATATTAGTGGCATTCTTTGCCAAAGTAGATACGTAGACTCACTTTTTATGCGGTTAATTCCAAAAACCCTTGTAAATAAAAGAGGTGTCACTTGACCTAAAAACGGGTAAATAGGAAAAAGTTCAGCGCAATGGAAATTATTACATCGAAAGCACTATTGACAACCTTTAAAACAGCAATTGTTTGTTACAGAAACCAATAACTTGTAACGAAAATGTCACTTGATTTTACCCGGCAGTATGGTTTATTTTGGTCACAACCTAGGTAGAATCTATTGCCAAAATATGTGCATTGTATTACTACCCCCAGAAAGTATACTATTTAATAGAATGACTGTATGAGAAAATTGTCATCATTGGAGGATATTATATGTTATCTACTGCAGAAATCGGTATTGATTTAGGTACCGCAAATATACTGATATATTCAAAGACTAAAGGAATTGTATTAAATGAACCATCGGTTGTTGCAATTGATGTTAATACGAAGCAAGTGGTAGCGGTAGGAACCGAAGCAAAACAAATGGTTGGTAAAACACCGCAAAATATCATTCCAATTCGCCCATTAAAGGATGGCGTTATTGCGGATTATGATGTAACGGCTCAAATGCTAAAAGAGTTTTTGAAAAAAGTAAGTAAGAAAATTGGCATGTCCATGAGAAAGCCAATTGTTGTTGTATGTACGCCATCAGGTAGTACAACAGTTGAACGTCGCGCGATCCATAATGCTGTTACAAGCTATGGTGCAAAACAGGTACATTTAATAGAAGAACCTGTAGCTGCAGCAATTGGTTCTGACCTACCTGTAGACGAACCTGTAGCCAATGTTGTCGTTGATATCGGGGGCGGTACTTCAGAAGTAGGAATTATTTCATTTGGCGGGGTTGTATCATGTAACTCTGTACGTACTGGCGGAGATAAAATGGACGAAGAGATTATTCACCATATCCGCAAGAAATATAATATCTTAATTGGTGAGCGCACAGCAGAAAATGTTAAAATGGAAATCGGCTATGCTCATCCAAACCATAAAGAAGAAACAATGGAAATCCGTGGACGTGACATGGTATCAGGACTTCCAAAAACAGTGGTGATCACTTCTACTGAAATTCATTATGCTTTAAAAGAATCACTAGATTCAATACTAGAAACCATTCGCGCTACGCTTGAAAACTGTCCTCCTGAACTAAGTGGGGATATTGTCGATCACGGTATTGTGCTTACTGGTGGAGGAGCATTGCTAAGAGGCATGCAGGAGTGGTTATCAAATGAACTAATCGTTCCCGTACACCTTGCGCCAAACCCACTTGAATCTGTGGCAATCGGTACAGGACGTGCTCTGAAAATGATTAACAAACTACAAAAAGCAGCGAAATAACCAAATTAAAGCCTGTGCATAGCACAGGCTTTTTTATTAGCTGAAAATTATTGTGGGCAGAATTTGAGCCGGATTGAGTTGCGCTCGGGCGTTATTTCCACTTTCACGCGCGATGAGACTTGCTCTCAGGCGATACTTGCGCTTTCACAGCCGATGCGGCCACGCTCTCTGGCGATACTTCTACCTTCTCAGCCGATGCCACCATGCGATCGGCCGATACTCCCACGCGCTCAGGCGATAATTCCGCGCTCTCACCCGATAGACGCACATTCACTGGCGATCGCACCCGCCTCGCATAGCCCACAGCGTCTTTGGTAGATTATTAGATTAGCCATAGTTCTCGTTTTCCGTTATCATCACGCCGCGTTTTTTCATTTCTTGCATGTATTTCTTTCCTGGCACAATTTGTTCGGGTGGATATACGCCAGGCTTGGTTATTGTTTTATTGCCGATCATTTGCGCAACCACGGAGATAGTATTTGCAGTAGCTCTGGCCATTGCGGTAACATTTTTCTTTTTAAAAGTTGCCATTTCATAATGATAGATCGTCTTTTTTCCAGCCTTTTCACCTGAAACAATTACTCTTAACAGGACGGCATCTTCTTTATTACCTAGTTCTACGATTGGCTCCAAAACTTTTAGCAGAACGTCTCTTGGGTTAATCTCGTTTCCCCGAACGTCTACCTTATAATCTTTTTTTGTTAGATTTAAATCTACCAGTAATTTAAATTTTTCCGCATGCCCTGGATAGCGAATGGTTTTGTATTCCAATGTGTTTAAGTGTGGATAGGTCAAGGATAGGGTCGATGTCCCACCAGATGTATGAAAAGCCTCCAATGGACCAAATCGGTCAAAATAAATGTTTTCAACTTCTGTTAATGAAGGAATTTCCTGCTTTAATCCATTACGAATGATGAGAGATGGGTCTGTATAGTGATCGAAAACACCTTCCATGGAAAAGACATGATTGTATTCAAGGGGAGGATCAGGTTTCACAGGAATTCCACCCACGTACAGTTTTATTGTATTTAGCTTATCAAGTTTGCTAGCACCATAGCCAGATAAAATATTGATCATGCCTGGCGCTACCCCAAGATCTGGAATAAGCGTCACACCTGCACTCACTGCCTCCTCTTTTAATGCCAAGACTGCATTTGTCATATTTCCAATATGCCCACCTAGATCAACAGCATTTACACCAACTTTGATTGCCGTTTTGGCTACCTTTTCATTAAAAGAGTAAAATAGCGCATTGATCACGACATCATATTGGCGCATGTATGCAGTTAGATCATCCTCGTCCCCAGCATCCACCCGAAACGCGTTTAGCTTGGTTGAGGCAATCTGATTACACGCTTCTTGGGCCAGTGATAGATTAATATCTGCTAGGCCAATCTTGCTTACACCGTCACTTGCTGCAAGATCACGAGCGGCTTCTTTCCCCATCAACCCTGCTCCTAGAACTCCTATCTTCATACCATCACTCCTCTTGGAATTGTTCTTTAGTCGATATCGATCTGTGCCCGCTGGAGTTTCCCGCTATAATCGACATAGATCGCTTTCCATTCTGTAAAAACATCGAGTGCTTGAACTCCTGAATCGCGATGTCCGTTCCCTGTCCCCTTCGTTCCACCGAAAGGCAGGTGAATTTCTGCCCCAGTTGTACCAGCATTCACATACACAATTCCTGTATCAAGATCGCGCTGGGCTCGAAAAACTCGGTTCACATCATTTGTAAATATCGAACTTGAAAGACCAAAGGAAACACTATTGTTAACCTCAATTGCCTCTTCAAAACTCTTAACGGGTATTAATGAAACGACCGGTCCAAATATCTCCTCTTGCGCAATCCGCATAGTTGAAGAAACATCAGTAAACAAGGTAGGGGCAAAATAGTTCCCATTTTGTTTGGCTCCTTCTTTTAATGCATGCCCACCTGCGAGTAATTTGGCTCCTTCTTCTTTTCCGATTTGAATATATTCTTCTATTTTTGCAAGTCCCCTATCATTAATAATCGGCCCAACTTTTATCGTTTCATCTAGCCCATTCCCAATAGTTAGCTCTTCCATCTTCGCAAGCAAGCGAGTTTCTAAAGTGGCTTTTACTTGCTCATGGGTGATCACCCTGCTGCACGCAGTACACCGCTGCCCACTCGTTCCAAACGCACTCCATAGTATTCCCTCTACAGCCAGGTCAATATCCGCATCATCCATTACGATAACTGCGTTTTTTCCGCCCATTTCCAGTGATACTTTTTTTAATTGTCGGCCACAAACCGCAGCAATCTCTCTTCCGACATCATTAGAACCTGTAAACGAAATCACCTGCACTTTTTCATGATTAACGAGTGCATTGCCTACCTCATTCCCTGAACCAAATACGACATTAAGTACACCTTTAGGTAGACCTGCCTCTTCGAAAATTTTGGCAAGTTCAAAGGCCATAATTGGCGTTTCTGTCGCTGGCTTCCAGACCACAGCATTTCCTGAAACGATTGCTGGGAATGACTTCCATGTAGCAATAGCGATTGGGAAATTCCATGGCGTAATGATCCCAATTACACCGACTGGCACACGTTGGCTCATCGCAAACTTATCCTTCAGCTCTGCAGGAGTTGTCTGGCCAAATAGCCTTCTCCCTTCTCCAGCCATGTAGAACGCCATGTCAATTCCTTCTTGCACCTCACCGCGTGCTTCTTCAATAACTTTTCCATTTTCACTTGTTAAAAGCTGTGAAAGTCGCTCTTTTCTCTCTTTCATTAAATATCCAACACGATACAATACCTCCGCGCGTTGCGGTGCCGGAACAAGGGCCCACTCCTTTTGGGCATTCTTCGCTGCGAATACTGCTTTATCTACCTGCTCCCCAGATGATAACGGCACTTGGACAATTTCTTCTCCAGTAGCAGGATTTAAAACAGCTGTTGTGCGAGCAACATCCTGCCATTCACCATTAATAAAATTACGTAATTTCTCCGCCTGCAGCTTTGCCATTTAGCAACACTCCCTATAACAATTTCGAACAGCAATGATAGTCCTTGAAGGGACACAATCGAACCCTTAGCACAAAAAGCGTGTATCTCGTCCCTAGCCATTTTTCCAGATGCCGCTAGCCTTTTTGTCTGCTACTATATATTTTATTTCTAAAAAACTTTCATATGACGTATTTCCTTCAACAGTCCATTATTTGGTAATCCATAATAAGAGCTAACCGTTTAAATGGCTAAAACCATGGCCGTAAAGCATTGAGGCTAAAAATCTCCAATAAGGCTAAAACGATTTATGCGTAATGTTTAAAAAAATCATGAAATATAGTGATGGCTTTTGTTAGAATAGTAGACACAATACTTTTACAGGAAGAGGCGGTCTGATTGAACACAGAAAAATCTCATGCTAAAGAGTTAGACCAGCAGGATGAATTAAACAGTTTTCGCAAAGAGTTCTATTTAGGAAATGACACAATTTATTTTGACGGAAATTCACTTGGCCTTTTATCAAGGCGAGCGGAGCAAAGCGTTTTGTCACTCATGGCTTCTTGGAAAGAACATGCTATTGATGGATGGACGGAAGGAACTCATCCTTGGTATTACGTATCAGAAAAATTAGGAAAGCTTTCAGCTCCACTAATTGGTGCGGAGGCAGATGAGGTGATCGTGACAGGATCGACTACCACCAACCTTCATCAATTGGCTGCTACTTTTTTCAATCCAGAAGGAAAACGGACGAAGATCCTGGCAGATGAATTGAATTTTCCTTCTGATATTTATGCCATTAAAAGCCAGTTAGAGTTGAAAGGGCTGGATCCCGATGAACATCTCGTTCAAGTGAAAAGCAAAAATGGGAACACATTGGAAACAACAGACATAGTAGCAGCGATGACTGAAGACATTGCCTTAATTATTTTGCCAAGTGTTCTGTACAGAAGCGGGCAGCTCCTTGATATTCAGACCTTAACCAAAGAGGCACATCAGCGTGGCATTATGATTGGTTTTGACCTCTGTCATTCCATTGGTTCTATTCCGCACCATCTATCTGAATGGGGTGTTGATTTTGCATTCTGGTGTACATATAAGCATCTAAACGGCGGCCCAGGAAGTGTTGGTGGTCTCTACGTAAATAGAAGGCATTTCGGAAAAAGGCCAGGACTTGCAGGATGGTTCAGTTCTGCAAAAGATAAGCAGTTTGATATGGAGCATACACTATCACCAGCCGACACTGCAGGTGCCTATCAAATTGGAACACCACATGTACTAAGTATCGCTCCGTTGATCGGTTCACTGGAAATGTTTCAAGAAGCAGGGATAGACAGAATAAGAGATAAGTCAATCCGATTAACTGGATACTTGATGGACCTCATTAAATCTGAACTATCTTCTTACGGGTTCACAATTGCCAACCCTGAGGATGAAACGACACGTGGTGGTCATGTGTTTTTAATTCATCCAGAAGCAGCCCGAATATGTAAAGCACTAAAAGCTGCCGGCGTAGTACCAGATTTTCGTAATCCAAATGGCATTCGCCTTGCACCTGTGGCACTTTATAACACTTTTGAGGAGGTATGGGAAATGGTTTCCCGCCTCAAGGAAATTATGGATGAGAAAACCTATAAAAACTATGCGAACAAACGAGGAGTGATTGCATAATGGCAAACTGGATTGATATTTCGCAACCTCTCACAAATGATATGGCACACTGGCCTGGTGATACACCTTTTCGTTATAGCCTAACCTATTCCAAGGAAGAGACTGGTTCTGTCAATATCGGCCAAATGACAGCTAGTTTGCATACCGGTACCCATGTTGATGCTCCATTTCATTATGACTCAAAAGGAAAGACCATCGACATGCTTGACTTGGAGCGCTACATCGGAGAAGCAGTTGTTGTAGACGTGAGTCAACACGATGAAATCAATATGGATGTGTTGAAGAAGGCGGATCTAAAGGGCAAGACAAGAGTTTTACTGAAAACGTCCCTTCCTAACAATCCCAAAAATTTTCCTGATAACATGCCCACTATTGCGCCTGATGTAGCAGCCTATTTGCAGGAAAAAGGCGTTACCTTGCTGGGTGTCGATATCCCTTCAGTTGATCAGACGGACAGTAAGGAGCTTGCTACACACCATGCTTTATACAACCATGGGATTAACATTTTAGAAAATATCATGCTAGATCACGTTGAAACTGGTGTATATGAACTGATCGCATTGCCACTGGCCATCCATGGTGCAGACGGCAGTCCAGTAAGAGCTGTCATCAGACCATTAGATATAGAGGAGCGAAACAGATAATGAAGGGCAACCAGACGAACGATACATTTAAATCAGAAAAAGGCATTCACACCGATTTCAAGGAAAAGATGACATATGGTGATTATTTACAACTCGATACCCTACTAGATAGTCAAAAACGGCTGTCCAATCACCATGATGAAATGCTTTTTATTGTAATTCACCAAGTGAGCGAGCTTTGGCTTAAATTAATTATCCATGAAACACAGGCTGCGATTGCAGCAATACAGAAAGGTGAATTACAAGCTTCTTTTAAGATGCTATCACGTGTTTCCAGAACGCAGGCACAAATTATTCAAGCATGGGATGTTCTTTCAACCCTTACCCCAGCTGAGTATATGGAGTTTCGCGATCAATTGGGAAATGCATCCGGCTTCCAATCTTATCAATATCGGCTTGTAGAATTTGTGCTCGGCTATAAAACACCTTTCATTTTAAAAATATATGAAAAAGATCCTAAAGTGCATACTATAATGGAAAAAGCCTACCATGCACCAGGCCTTTATGATGTTTCCATTCAAGCCCTATCTCGAGCTGGCTTTGACATTAACCCTGAAGTACTTAACCGAGATTTTTCCGAAACATATGAAAAAGATGATTCCGTGGAAGCAGCATGGTTGGCTGTCTATCAAGATGTCGATAATAATTGGGAGCTTTACCAGCTAGCAGAAAAACTCGTTGATATTGAAGATTGGTTTCAGCAATGGCGCTTCAGACATATGAAGACAGTAGAGCGGATTATTGGGCATAAGACTGGTACAGGTGGCTCTTCTGGTGTCGGGTACTTAAAAAAAGTCCTAGATCATTATTTCTTCCCAGAACTATGGTCCATTCGAACAAAGCTATAATTTTTAAATAAGCACAGCAACTGATATACTGAGCAAATGTGCAGGCGCCCGAGATGAAGAGGGAAATCTCACTATTTTCACGCGCTGAAGCTAGACGTGGCTGTTCCCGTCATTGAACAGCATTAGTCCAATATATTATAAATCCTTAACTTAAAAATTTTACAACTTAGATGTTTGAAAGAGAGGCGTACGATGGGTAACAAAACGGAACAATGGTCTACAAAACTTGGATTCATTTTATCTTCAACAGGTGCAGCAGTCGGTCTTGGTGCCATCTGGAAATTTCCTTACATGACCGGAATGAACGGAGGAGGAGCTTTTTTCCTCGTCTTTATCGCTTTTACCATTATAATCGGGCTCCCTATCCTAATCGCTGAGTTCGTGATTGGCCGTGGGGCACAAAAAGAAGCTGTCTCGGCCTACAAGACACTTGCACCACGCTCAGGATGGTCATTCATAGGTAAATGGGGCGTTGCTGGCGCTTTCCTGCTTTTATCCTTCTACAGTGTGGTTGGTGGCTGGGTACTTCTTTATAGCTTGATGTCCATACCAGGAATGATTATAAAAGAGAATGCGGACTACGCAGCACTTTTCGGAACGATAACTGGCAGTCCTTTTCTAACAATACTCGGACTGGCACTTTTCCTTCTGATCAATGTTATTGTCATATCCTTTGGTATTAAAAATGGAATAGAGAAATCAAGTAAAGTATTAATGCCACTTCTTTTCGTTTTCTTTATTATCTTAGTAATTCGTGCACTAACATTTGAAGGTGCAATGGAAGGAATCACCTTCTTTTTGCAACCAGACTTTTCCGAGCTAACTGCAAGTAGCATTCTTTATGCACTTGGGCAATCCTTTTTCTCCCTTGCAGTGGGGATATCTGTCATGGTTACATACAGTTCCTATTTAAAAAAGGATGTTAGTCTCCCAATGTCAGCAGGAATGGTATCCATTATGAATATTTTCGTATCTCTGTTGGCTGGACTAGCGATTTTCCCAGTGGTGTTCGCTTTTGGACTTGAGCCATCTGAAGGACCTGGATTATTATTTATCGTTCTTCCGGAAGCTTTTTCCCAAATGCCTTTTGGTGAAGTATTCTTGAGTTTATTTTTGCTATTATTTTTATTTGCGGTACTGACATCATCCTTTAGTATGTTGGAAATAATAACTTCTGCTTTCACCGAGAAGAAACAGCGTTCACGAAAAAAGGTTGCTTCTATTGCTGGCGTATTTATTTTCATTGCTGGTATCCCTGCAGCTTTGTCATCAAGTAATCTGTCAGAGTTTAAACTATTTGGTTTAACTATCTTTGACGCATCAGACTTTCTTGTAAGTAATATTATGTTGCCGGGTGGCTGTCTCTTCATAGCATTATTTATTAGTTTTAAGATGGATAAGCAACTAGTCAGAAATGAGTTCTTCTATGGAAACAATTTACCATCAGGTATGTACCAATTGTGGTTCCAGCTGATTCGTTGGCTCGTTCCTTTTACGATCATCATTGTCGTCTTAAATTCTTTTGGAATAATTTAATCAGGAGGAATGACGTTGAAGAAAAAAATAGTAATTGTCGGAGGAGTAGGTGGTGGCGCGACAGTAGCTGCACAAATAAGACGGACCGACAAAGAAGCCGAAATTCATCTTTTCGAAAAAGGAAGCTATGTTTCCTTTTCGAACTGCGGAATGCCTTATTACCTTGGTGGCGTACTTGAAAGCCGGGATGACATTCTTTATCCAGCCGAGGAGTTTGAAGAGAACTTCAACCTTCACGTGCATACAGAAACAGAAGTTACGCGGGTCCTACGTGAGCAGAAGCAGGTTACGTTCCAAAAGCAAGACAGCGCCACGCAAGAGGAGACTTTGTCATACGATAAGCTTATTCTCTCTCCTGGTGCCTACGCTTTGTGTCCTCAAATTGATGGCATGGCTGAAGCACGGACTTTTACTTTGCATACCATTCCCGATATGGATGCTATTGATCAATTCATTGAAAAACACCAACCAGCCACAGCGGCAGTTATCGGTGCTGGGTTTATCGGTTTGGAAATGGTGGAAAACCTGCAAGCTAGAGGGCTTCACTGTACGCTCATTGACCGAGGGGAACAGGTAGCAAAATTAGTAGATAAAGACATGGCAGACCATGTTGCTGATCATTTAACGGACAATAATATTTCTCTTAAGCTCAATGATGGGCTTTCCTCTTTTTCTAATGAAGGCAAGAAACTACATCTAGCAAGTGGTAAAACGGTGGATGCAGATATGACTATCTTATCCATTGGTGTGCGACCAAACACACAGCTTGCAGTTCATTCTGGTTTAAAAATTGGTAACACGGGAGCAATCACTGTTAACCAATTTATGCAAACATCAGATCCAGACATTTATGCACTAGGAGATGTCGTCGAAACACCTGATAGCATCACAGGAGTAAAACGAAACGTTGCACTTGCGTGGCCAGCACACCGGCAAGCATTTATTATTGCCAGCCACTTAACAAACAAGAAAATTGCATATCAAGGAACCATGGGCACGGGGATCTTAAAGGTGTTCGACCTTACCGTTGGATCAACAGGTCATACGAGCACGACATTAAAGCAGGAAGGTTATACGTTTAAAGAGGCTATATTGCAGGCGAATTCCAATGTTGGCTATTACCCGGGGTCAAATAGGCTATGGATTAAAATATTATTTGATGCAGAGACCGGTTTAATTTACAGCGGACAGGTTGTAGGTTACGCAGGAGCTGATAAGCGATTGGCGGTCCTTGCAACAGCTATTAAAGGAAAACTGACTGTCTATGATTTACAAGAACTAGAAATAGGCTATGCTCCACCATTTTCTAACTCTAAGGATCCGCTAAATATTTTAGGATATAAGGCTGCATCACTTATATCATAAATAGAAAAAGAACCGCATGAAGTGAAGGCGAAAATGCCTACATTCATGCGGTTCTTCTTTTACGAATTTTATCCTGGTGCAACCGTCCGTAAGACTCCCCCTTCAAAACATGAAGTGAAACCCTAATGCTTAATTGGGAGTATACGGACGCTAACACTCCGATTCGTTCAACTAACGATCAGTGGGGGAAAAATGAAATCCCCCACTGATTGAAGTTTCACTTTATAAGTCTTCTTCAAAGCGATAGACAAGTGTATAGTTGTTCTCATCAAGTAGCTCTGCAACATGAACACGTACACCATGGCCAAATACGACTTCATCTTCTGTCATAGCCACAATCATTGCCTTTGTGCTATTTCTAACATCAATATAAATGTCACCGACTACCGGGTTAAGCGAGTTATCACTTTCAGCCAGATAGCTAATTGATTCATCCTCCAGCTGTTGTGCTTCCGGTACAAGATTTTTATCGTAGTAAGCAATTTCCTGGCTTGCTTCTGATCTTCCAGGGACCATAACAACATATTCACTATGCTTTACGCCATTATCTCTTGTTGTAACAACGTTACCATCTTCAACACTGTCCACTTTTTCAATCTCGTTCAATGAATAGTGATCAAGGAAGTCTGGTGCAGGCTTGGTAATTAAAATATAATCACCTGGCTCTGGCTTACGATCTTTATCTACAGTATAACGTTTTCCATAAAAGATAAAGGTATCATTATGCTGTGGTCTGTATAGCGTAATCTCACTTGCTTTCGTCAAGATTTGTTTCATATCCTTTAGACGATATAAATGGACAGACTTCTTAAACATAGGTTTTACCGTATATACTTTATGTAGCTCGTTATTATAGAATACGAACTGTCCCTTTCTAACCTGAAATAACTTCATTCCGCAACCTCCTACATAGTAATGCATTCTGAGTCTATTATAACTGCATTTTTACAAAAATAAAGTCTTAAATTATGTTTCCTTAAAGTTGCACAAATTAAACATCTTTTTTGTAAGTTATTGAATACAAGTGGTAGATCGCCACTTTTAACATCCCCGACGTTTTGTTGCCCTTCATATAAGGCTAACGGACGTTTTTCTCCATATGAACGAACGGCAATTCTGTGTCCACTTGTCCCAATATCCGTTTTGCCTGGATCTTCTCCCCTTGTAGCCACTTTTGGAAATTAAATATCATAGGCTCCCGATCACCACCAAGCGCGAACCATACCTTCCCATCCTGAGGGAAATAAACGGATGTATGAATAGTTCCTGCCCATTGCTTATATTTTGTTGAAAATACACCTTTGTCTGTATCATTTAACATGCGAAAAGCTTTGTAAGGATCAAGGACATTTTCTTTTTGACTTTCGATGGATGCATAACGTTTATACGAATCATCTAAATGATGGCGGTTTTCATCCTTTTGTAATTCAAAATGATTTGTACATATATTTGATTGACGTACTTCTACTGCTCTTGGTGTGGCTTCTACCACGTACGTTTCTCCACTTTTATCTAATAATACATAACTGAAGGAATGGCGATGTGGTATTTCTTTTAATAAGGAAATAGCTTCATCCACATCAGCACAGGTTTCTAAGAGAATTCTCCCTATCATATTACAGATAAAACCGTCGCCTGGCTTTTTACGATGCATAAAGTTATAGCCCATCGCAAGTCCTTTTTCGTTCATTCCGTCCATCCGTCCGGTAATCCGCTGAGACGGACCGATGACTGCATAGCCTTGGTCACTCGGTTGGAATATGGTATATCTTCCTTCATATGTTTTAGGATGATAATCATAATTTCTCACCATGTAGTCAGATCCTGTAAAAATGGAGCAACCACTTTTCATATATTCCAAGCGGTATCCACCAAACTCCTGTAATACATCCTCCATTTTCCATTCCAGTGCATCCTGTAATCCACGAAGCTCATCCCAGATAGCAGGTGCAAACGGCATTATCACCTGTTTCACTTCTTCCACCGAAATGGTGAAACGCGGCCGACGAATTTTCCACTGTTTTTTTCTGTTTTGCAATGTGTGCGAGTCCTTTAATTCTAGCCCCTGCTTATAGCCGAAATCATAATGGCTTCCGCGAAACTGAATAATATCGCTATATATCTGTTTCATTTATTTCCCTCTTTTTTTATCTGTATTGACCTCAGTCTAATATACAACTTTATGTTTTCAAACGAAATTGTCTCGGAATGAAACTTTTTTACATTCACAACGTATTACATGCCGTATAGAGAAAACACATAGGAGTTGAAATCATGACAGGTATTTTAAGCACCACGATACTCTCATTTATATTGTATCTAATTATTTCACTGTTTTTTGTTATCAACAATAAAAAACATCGCAAGACCACATTGAAAGCAGTTCTGCTAATCTTTATCGTGCTATTTATTATTGGAGCGATTGCAATATACGTTATTATGCTGCCGATGACCATTCCCAATATGACTATATCTAACATCGTTATCGGAATTGCAGGTATGGTTGGACTCTACGCTTTAACGACAAGTCAGCCATTTACAAAGTCTAGCAAGCAGCTAGACACTGTCTCTGGGGTCATTGTTCTGCTAGCAATCCTAGCTATACCTACTTTCTTTGTACTAGGTATTTTTGGATTGGATGATTCTTATGAGTCTATCCCTAAAGAAGAAATACCAGAAGCAAAACCATTGGATAAAGACGCTACGCCAATTGTCGTATCCCCTGAATTTGCTAGAAACAAGGTGCAAAAAGCAATGAGTGTTGTTCCAAATACACAATTCTACGACTTAGGGAAACTGCAAGTACAAAAAGTTAACGATGATATTGTGTTTGTTGCTCCTGTCGAGTTTACCGACTTTTGGCGTTACTTCCGAGGCAAAGAAACGGAAGGGTATTTCACCATTTCCGCGACAGATGTTAACGCACAACCACAGTTTGTAGAGAGTAAAATGAAATACACGAATTCAAGCTTTTTTAATCATAATGTAAAGCGTACTATTTACGGTGCTTATCCTAACTATATTCAAAGTGGGGAACCACAGTTGGAAGTAGACGAAGATGGAAAACCATGGTATGTCCAAACACTTTATAAACCAATCGGTCTTACAAACAAACCAAATGTAGAAAAACTAAATGTTGCCATTGTCGACCCGGTAACAAGTGATGTCACTTTATATAAAACAAATGAGGCGCCTGATTTTATAGATGGCTCTGTCAGCTCTGAAATGGCTTCTGATGAAAACGAGTACTTTGGTAAGTATGTGCATGGCTGGTTAAACTCCATTTTTGGTAAACGAGATGTAAAAATACCAAACGGCTCTGGAACCGAAAGTAATGTCACGCCGATTTTTGATGAAAATGGAGAAATGCATTACTTTACTGACATGTCCTCACCAAAAGAGAATATTGATTCCGCTTTAGGTTACACATTAATTAATGCTCGTACAGGAGAGCTCACCTACTACAATGGTGATAAAAACAATGGAATTATGGACAGTAAAGGGGCAAAAGAAATTGTAAACAAAGAATTCCCAGAGAAGAATTGGACTGGATCAATGCCTGTACTATACAACATTGATGGAGATCCAACATGGGTTGTAAATGTTCTGGATCCAAACGGTTTATTCAAGCACTATGCCTATATCAAGGCTTCTGATTCTGACTTTGTGGTGTTTGGTGATACGGCTCGACAAACACTGGAAGCATATCGCCTTGCACTCGCCCAAGATCCAAGCAATGTTTCCTCTACAGGAGAATCTGCTTTAGAAGAACGGAGCGGGGAAGTAGAAAGAGTTCTTGTGAGCAATCAAAACAATGGGCAAGTAGTACAATTTCTAATCAAAGATGATAACACTATTTATAATGTTAGTTCAGGGAAATCCCCACTCGCCATTTTCATGCAACCTGGTGATAATGTTTCTTTTGAGGCAAATATTCGTGATAACGGCACCGGTATTGTAGAAAGTATTGTGATAGAAGATCTAACAGAATAATAAAAAGAGCAGGCTGTAGAAATTATAGCCTGCTTTTTGCTTATTAATCTGCTCTCTTATCATGCTTAATCATGATAAATAACTTAGTAAATCCATACGCGAGGAAGGCAATTACAATATCAATAAGAAACAGATAGAACAGATTCATTCCTTTATGCATTTCCAACAATCCTACCAAAACAGAGAATCCTCCAAACCCAAAACCAAAGATGACAGATGCCCCAACAAAATAGATCAAGATACTTTTGTTATGTTTTGTACAATATTGGTAAACCAGCATGAAGACGACCGGAAATATAACCGTAGTAACGGAAAAGCCTACTGGAAGTAAATAGGATAGACTGTGAGGGTGCAGCAAATAATTTTGGGAAGCTAAGATATTATCTAGATTGGCCCAGAGAATATGCGCTGTAAACCCGTAAAATGAAATTTCAAAGATTCGTTTACGATCAAGTAAAAAATAGAGAATTAGTAATGGCAAGAAAATCGACAGAAGGTTAAACCAAAAATACCATGTCTCAAAATCTGAGTAATCATTCCAAAATTCTTTGTGTAACTTTGCTAAATGTTCCTTTACATCATATATTTTCTTGTATAGTTGTTCTTCACTCATTTCTAAAACCACCTATTTATAATAATAGGTTTAGTTTATACCCAATATAAGAAACTATGCCGAAAAATCTCCTTACCTCATTGCTTCGCCTTCCAATCCTGTTTCATCATCTGAAAAAATTTCGTGAAAGCAAAAGCAACAAAAACAACTACAACGTCAATTAGATAAAGAAATCCATAATTCATGCCTTTGTTCATATCTAGGAAGCCGAGGTATACATACAACGGCCCCATACCAAAAGCAAATAACAGATTTAGTACAATAGTATAGAGGAAAAAGTTTTTCCCTTTCTTAAGACAATATTGATATACCAACATAAATACTACTGGAAATACCACCGTGGTTGAGGTAACTCCTGTAGTCATTACATAAGTAAAACTATGTGGATAGCTGAAATAATTGAGGGATGTTAAAATCTGATCTGTATTTGCCCAAAGTACATGTATGGTAAAACCAAAAAAAGTAAGTTCAAAGAGTCTTTTTCTATCCACAGTAAAATACAAAATGATTAGTGCAATAATCATGCTTCCTAGCAGAAACCAAAAACGCCATGTATCGAAACTGGTAGTCATTTCCCAGTAGGTGTGTTGTAAATTATGTAGCTGTTCTTTTACCTCGAGTATTTTATTATAAAGCTGTTCTTCGCTCATTATCAGCCCACCCATATTTAGTAATAGGCTTAGTTTGAGCAATATGGTGAAAAGCATGCATATAACAAAAATAAGAAGTCCTCGCTTGGATAAATCGTGGCTTTTGGATGATGTTTCGGATTCTCGGGCGATACTCTTCTGCTCTCGGGCGATACTCTTCTGCTCTCGGGCGATGCTCTTCTGCTCTCGGGCGATGCTCTTCTGCTCTCGGGCGATGCTCCTTACCTCAAAGCCGATATCCACTGCTCCAAAGCCGATACTTCTTAACTCAAATCCGATATCCACTGCCTCAAAGCCGATGCTTGCTTTCTACCTCGGTGGCTGATCAGGACCCCTAACCATATTTTATAAATAAAATAGCCTCCCAAAATCCTGGGAGGCCTCTAACTTACTTATTATTTTCAAACTCTTCCACCATGAGGGAAAGTTCTTCCCAACGCTCCATCTTCTGTTCGAGTGCTACTTCTGCTTTTTCTTGTTCCTGGAAGAGCTTTTGAACTTTTTCAGAATCACTACCAGCATCTACAATCCCTGCTTTTAGTTCGTCTACCCGACTCTCTAGCTCCATAATTTCCTCTTCAATGGTATTCCATTCTCGTTGTTCATTATAGGATAGCTTTTTCTTTTTCTGCTTTGGCTTTTCTTTTATTGCCTTTGGTGGTGTTGTGACGCTTTGTTCTGCCTGAGCCTGCTCAAGGTATTCACTATAATTACCATAGTACTCACCTACCGCACCGTTGCCTTTAAACACGATTAAACGATCTACTACACGATCTAGAAAATAGCGATCATGCGATACTGTAACTACGACACCAGGGAACTGATCCAAATATTCCTCCAGCACTCCCAGCGTCTGAGTATCCAAGTCATTTGTCGGCTCATCAAGAAAGAGGACATTTGGTTCTTGCATTAAAACCTTTAAAAGGTATAGACGGCGTCTTTCCCCACCAGATAGCTTGCGAATATACGTCCACTGTGCGGAACGGGAAAATAGAAATCGCTCCAGCATTTGTTCAGCTGTAATAACATCGCCATCGCTCGTATGGATTACCTCTGCAACTTCCTTAATATAATCAATAATGCGTTGTGATCCATCAAGCTCTTCATCACCTTGGGTATAGTACCCGATGTTTACCGTTTCTCCAACTTCTACCTGACCGCCATCTGGCTTGATACGCCCTGCCATAATATTTAATAGCGTTGATTTCCCCGTACCATTTGGGCCAATAATACCTACCCGCTCACCTGGCACAATCAAGCGGCTAAATTCATTGATTAACCTTTTTTCTCCAAATGATTTGCTGATTTCCTGTAGTTCCAACACTTTCTTTCCTAGCCTGGTTGACCCTACTTTAAAATCAACTTGCTCTTTCTTCGTATCAAATGTTTCTTCCTTCATCTCTTCAACGCGCCCTATTCGAGCCTTTTGCTTTGTGGATCGTGCCTTTGCTCCACGTCTTAACCATGCTAGTTCACGTTTTAAAGTATTCTGGTGCTTCGCTTCATTGCTTGCCTCAAGCGCTTCACGTTCTGCTTTTTTCTCAAGAAATATTTCATAATTTCCTTCATACACATACAAATTACCTTTATCTAACTCATAAATTCGATTGGTGACCCGATTTAAAAAATACCTATCATGCGTAACGAGTAGCAAAGATCCTTTATACGTTTGCAAATATTTCTCCAACCACTCTACTGTTTCGTTATCAAGATGGTTTGTCGGTTCATCTAAAATCAAGAGGTCTGCAGGCTGAATCAGCGCCTTGGCAATAGCCACTCGTTTCTTTTGTCCACCCGATAGTTCTGTTACTTGCTTATCAAAATCGGTAATTCCAAGCTTTGTCAAAACAGACTTTGCAGCTGTGTTAGCTTCCCATGCCTCTGCTTCGTCCATTTTTTGTTGCATCTTTATTAATCTGCTTTGCGCCTCATTGCTTTCCGGTTCCTCTTGCAGTTTCAACAAAGCCTGCTCATAGTTACGCATTACCTGCATAATCACAGAATCTCCGTAATAGATTTGTTCCATTACATTCAGTTCAGGATTAAGTGGTGGATCTTGGGCTAAGTATTCAATCCGATAATCTTTTGGGTGTTTGATGGTGCCCTTTTCCGGTGCTTCTAGTCCAGCAATTGTTTTCAAAAAGGTGGATTTTCCCGTTCCATTTACTCCAATCAGACCAATTCTTTCCCGGTCTGTAATGGTGCTCGTAACGGAATCGAATAATATTTTGTCCCCGAAGGATTTATGTAAATTTTCTAATGTTAGCATCGTTAACTCATCCTCATCTTTTTCTAGCTTTTAGCCAATCCTTTGTAACCAGTACCAACAAAAGTAATAACCATGATGTTACCAAATAAAATATCCCTTTGCTCACAGGCGTCATTTCGGAATAAAAGAAGGCCATACCTACCCATATAACCGCTATCATGACAAGCTGTATTCCTAGTAATTTTATGTTAATCGCCTCCGAATAATAAAATGAAACTTTAACTAGTGGGGGTGTCGTTCTCCCCCAATGACTATTAGTCGAACGAATCAGGGTATTAGCGTCCGTTTACTCCCACTTAAACACCATTGTTTCATGTTTTGAAGGAGGAGTTTACGGACGGTTACACCAGAATAAATTTCCCTACCAACCAGTTTATCTTACTGAGAAGCTTTTTTCCATTAAGAGAAGCATAGACTGGCTGATTGAAACAACAGAGATTAGCGGCCATGTGAAATTAACCGGTATTATGGCTTTAATTCACCATCTATTGGGAGACTAAGTATGGTGTGGGGTGGAGCTGTTCGCTAAAGGTGGCTTTGGTTGATTGGATCGCTATCTTGGTTGATTCTTCATGACTTTTGGTTGATTGAATTGCTATTGTGGTCGATTCTTCATGGCTTATGGTTGATTGAATTGCTATTGTGGTCGATTCTTCATGGCTTATGGTTGATTGAACTGCTAACGTGGTTGATGAACTTGCAACATGTTCAATTTTATTTCAGGCTTAAAAAAAGGCCGGGAGCAATACTCCGACCTTCCTCGCGTTTAATTAAAATTGTTTTAGTAAGCTTACCATTTCAATAGCAGCTGTTGCTGCCTCTGCACCTTTGTTTCCTGCTTTCGTTCCGGCACGTTCAATTGCCTGTTCAATTGTTTCTGTAGTTAATACGCCAAAAATGACGGGTTTTTCTGTTTGCATTGCAGCTTGCCCCACACCCTTAGCTGCTTCATTACACACATAATCAAAATGAGGAGTGGAACCACGAATGACCGTTCCCAATGTAATCACAGCATCATATTGTTCCTTTTTTGCCATCTTCATTGCAGCAAGTGGAATTTCAAATGCTCCTGGAACCCAAGCCACATCTATATTTTCTTCAGACACACCATGTCTCATTAATGTATCTTTTGCACCTTCTAATAATTTACTTGTGATAAAGTCATTAAACCTTCCAACCACTATTCCTATTTTCATGTCAGTACCAACTAAATTTCCTGCAAATACGTTTCCCATTTTATTATCCCCTCTCCATCATATATTGTTGCTGCTTTTTCCTGTATGCTGCCAAGTCTTCTATTGTGATCATTTTTAATCCGAACCGTTCGGCCATAACGGCTAAATCAGGGACCCGTGCCATTGTGCCATCCTCTTTAACGATCTCACAAATCACACCAGAGTGAGCTGCATCACTTAGCAAAGCTAAATCAACCGCAGCTTCTGTATGACCTCGGCGGGCGAGTACACCATCTTCCTTAGCGATTAATGGGAAGACGTGACCTGGTTGTTTAAATTGATCAGCTGCTACCTGTTCATCCGTGAGTGCTTGAATTGTTTTAGCTCTTTCTGATGCACTAATTCCCGTTGTCGTTGTAATGTGGTCTACACTGACAGTGAAGGCTGTCGACAACGGATCCGTGCTGTTACGCTTCATTAATTCTAGGCCTGCAGCTTTAGCAATGTCTGAGGTTATAGCTGTACAAACGAGCCCCTTGCCATGTGTAATCATAAAATTTATCATTTCCGGCGTCGCTTTTTCTGCTAAACCCACGAAATCTCCTTCATTCTCACGATCTGCATCATCTACCACAATTACAATATTACCTTCTTGTAGGTCCGCGACTGCTTCTTCAATAGTATGAAACATAGTCATCACTCCTTTCTTTAACTTTATAAAAAGCCTTTATCCTGTAAAAATGTTTTATTTAGATTGCTTTCTGGAGCATTTTCCGTAAACTGCAAGAGGTGCTGTACATGTTTGGCTAGCATGTCGCACTCAATGTTCACGAAATCTCCCACTTCTCTTGTTCCTAATGTAGTTTGTGCTGAGGTATGTGGAATAATCGAAATCGTAACAGTACTATCTTCCACGTCAAATATGGTCAGACTAATACCATCAACTGTGATCGATCCTTTTGGCAACAATAAGCTTTTGTAGTTAGCAGGTAATTTGATCCTAAAATAGATCGCATTTTCTTGCTGTGCTTTGTGTACGATTTCTGCTGTAGTATCTACATGACCTGATACAAAGTGACCACCGAACCTACCGTTTGCAGCCATTGCCCTTTCTAAATTGACGAAGTCCCCTTCTTCTGTGGCGTTAAGGGATGTTGCTTTAATCGTTTCTGGCATAACATCCACTTCAAATGAATGATCCGAAAAACGCGTGACCGTTAAACAAATCCCATTAATTGCAATGCTATCCCCAATGTTCATGTCTGACAGAATATGTTCCGCTTTAATGGTTAGCGTAACAGCACGTTCTGACACACGTTTTTTTCTGAGCAATGTTCCTTTTTCTTCTATTATTCCTGTAAACATACGATCCTCCCCTTCAAATTTAATTGCATTAAAAAACCCCTGATTATCGCTTCAGAGGGTAAAAGGGCAGAATTTAATAAGCTAATAAAACACGCGGATAAAACAATGTCCTACTATAACAGTGCAAAATGCACATAGCATAATAAGGCGTTTCATCATAAACATGCTCGCTTTTCAATTCCTTCTCCCATCCAGACTTTACTGTCGGCTCTGGAGTTTCACCAGATCCACCGCTTGGCATTGCGCCGCACGGGTCACGGACTTAGAAGCATAACACTTCATCACCGCCGGTTGGGAATTTCACCCGACCCCGAAGGAAATTCTAATTATTCGGTTGTATCTATGTTATAACTTAAATTTATTTAGAATGCAAGCAACTCATTCAATACGTATCTTATTTAGCAAATACGTACATTTTTTGTATACTGGGAATTCAAAGTTATAGTTACTGTCATTGCCTTTTGGCTAACATTTTTAACATACAAAAAAAGCCCCACATTCAATTGGAGCTCTTGCTGAATCAGAATCAGGTGTATATTTTACATCCATAAAGGGCTTAAATTAATGTGTTAGGATCGATTCAAGAAAACGGATCTCTTCCTGGATTTTTATTTTTATCTGGTCATCTTCATATTTTTGAAGAAGCTCCGTTAAATACTCTCGGTCTCTTTTAAAATAAAACAGCTCTTCTTTCGTATATTCCACTAAAATATCCTCCCAGTAGCGCGCTACGCTAGGTATTTTATACCCTATCTTCGTATAATTAAACGGCTATTTTGATGTTTCGCTCAATTTTTCATATTCCTGTATCATCTGTTCGTAGGTTAAGGCACCAAAGGCTTTATACCTTATTTTCCCCTCAGCATCAATGAAATACGTAGTAGGAATTGGCTGTATACGATATAACTGACTTACTTTAGCCTTTTCGTCCAATAAGACTGGAAAGGTTACGCCAAATTCCTCTATAAATTCTCTCACTGTCTTTTGATTCACTTCTGTATCAGTCAGGTTAACGGCTAAGATCACAGGATCCTTATCCTGGAAAAATTGCTGCATATCTGGCATTTCCTGTCTGCACGGTGGGCACCAGGTAGACCAAAAGTTTAACAATACTCGCTCTCCTCTATAGTCAGAGAGCCTCACTTGTTTACCATCTAGTGTTTTCAGTTCAAAGTCCGGTGCCTTATCCCCTACATTAACGCTTAGAGGAACGGTTCCGCTAACTTCTACACTTTCTTCCCCATTGTATAAGCCTTTGGAATGCTCTGCCTCCTTATCAGCAAGCATAAGATTATAAACAGAGCCTATTACAATACTTATAGCAAATAAGATGAACAGAATCCTTTTCATCACGATGCCTCCGTTTCATTCAGTTATGTATAGTCTGTCTCTTTCCAGCACATAACATACTAAGAAAAGCAGAGTTCGCTCACTAAAATCACAGAGTTTTTAGTATTCTATTTTGTTATACTATAGAAAATAGAGAAAGGGAGCTGGGCATTTGGCACTTAATAAGGGAAAGTCAAACTGTATTACTGATGTGATTGGTGTAAAAGTAGGACATGTTACATTGTATGAAAAGCTGGACGAAAATAAGACAATTTGTACGGGATTAACAGCAATTCTTCCACACGAAGATAATTTATTTTACAAAAAAGTCCGCGCTGGTAGTGCCATTATAAATGGTTATGGGAAAACTACAGGCCTAGCACAGCTAGAGGAAATAGGGCTACTTGAAGCCCCTATTATGCTCACTAACACTTTTAGTGTGGGGGCCGTTTGGCAAGGGACATTGGAGTATATGCTTCAGACGACAAAAGATATTGGGGATACAACAAGCTCCATCAATATTGTAGTTGGGGAGTGTAATGACAGTTACCTGAACTCGATTCGGGAGCAAGCAGTTAAACCAGCTCACGCGATACAGGCAATAGAAGCGGCCACAGAACAGCCGGCAAAAGAAGGGGCAGTAGGAGCAGGAAAAGGCATGGTCTGCTTTGGTTATAAAGGTGGTGTAGGAACAGCATCACGCATTATCTCAACTGAAAAAGAACATTACACGCTGGGATGCCTGGTAGTAAGTAATTTCGGCAAGCGTGAAGAAGCTTTGTTTGCAGATTGGCGCAAGCATAAGCTTGAGACACCAGATGGGTCAATAATGATGATAATTGCAACAGATGCGCCTCTTTATGATAGGCAATTGAATAGACTAGCCAAGCGATGTGCAGCAGGGCTTGGCAGAACGGGAAGTCATCTGGACAATGGCAGTGGGGATATCGCCATTGCATTTTCCACAGCGAATACTTATGAACACCACGCTGGGAAAGCTGATGAGACAATGGTCTACTTGCGAGATGATCATGAGGTTATGAACCAGCTATTTCAAGCTGTAGTGGAAACAACAGAGGAAGCAGTTATTCGTTCACTTAAAATGGCAAAAACCACCCATGGGAGACAAGGTAGAACTATAGAAAAAGCACCTTTTTAAACTATTGCCAGGCGAGAGCAAGTGAGACAGTTTAGTCTCGCTCGCTCTTTGGGGTATGGTGGTTTCACTTTGGGATGCATTGGTTTCACTTTATGGCGTTGTCGTTTCACTTTGCGGCTTTTTGGTTTCACTTTTGGTGTTGTCGTTTCACTTTGCGGCATTCTCGTTTCACTTTATGGCTATTTCGATTCACTTTGCGTCATTCTTGATTCACTTTTGACGTTCTCGATTCACTTTCAGCCTTTTTGATTCAAAATTGAGCTCCTTCTTGCAGACTATTTCTGTTCTACTAAACCAATGCCTACTCCAGAGGGGTCTACAAGATAAGCGAGGTAAAATGTATCAAAATCCATTTTTTCTCTTACAACCATAGCACCGTTTTCAACAGCCTGTGCTATCGTTTCAGTAATCGATTCTACTTCGATTTGCACTCTTATCCCGTGTCGGTAATCATGTGGTCCTTTTGCAATCCCTCCGTTGATCCCGTCCTCCCCAGTTTTCACAGCCCAATAATCCCATTTTGGGTCAGCGACTTCCCAGCCGAAAACATTCGCATAAAAAGCTGCTGCTTTCTCAGGTTCCTGACTATTCATCTCAAAACCTACGACTCTACCATTTTGTTTTTTCATATTTTCTACTCTCGCTCTCCAATATTATGTATTTGTCTAAGCTATATCCAAACATCCTGTTCAGCTGTTAACTCAGAGCTAGCCTCACCTGTGTTCACTACACCTTTTGGTTCGACAAGCATAATATGGCACTCTGTTTCGGCAATAGGTTTGTGCTCAACACCTTTTGGGACGATATACATTTCTCCTTTGCACAGCTGTGTTTCACCATCTCGAAAGGCTATCTTCATTTCACCTTCCAATACGATAAACACTTCATCTGTATCTTTATGGGAGTGCCAAACAAACTCCCCCTCCACCTTAACTAGTTTATACTGATAATCATTCATTTCTCCGATGACTTTTGGAGACCAGTGTTCCTGGAATAAAGATAATTTTTCTTTGAAATTAATAGGATCTATGACCATCTCCACCTTTCTTGTCGCTCCATTTACTTTTCAACTGCTACTTTTGCTTCTTCACCACCATTTACATATTGATTGATTTTCACACCAATGAACACAAATCCTAAAGTCACAACGGCAGAAAATATCCATCCACTAATATTCATATAAATAAGCATTTTACCATAGCCGGCTGCGCCGTAGGTTTGTAACAGAAAAGCTTTCAATCCATTCATAAAGACACTTCGAGCAACAAATAGTAACGTCAAAAGTTGAAACCACTTCAATAATTGCGGTTTGAAATATAACGTCCTACTATCTTGCCGTGCAAACCCCTGTAAGTAAGCCCAATCCACCATAAAATGTAAAGCTAACGGTTGTTTGATAAAAATAGATAATAAGAAAACTAATCCGTAAGACATACCCAAATAAACCTGATTCCAGAGCATACTTTCCGCAGAGGAGGAAAGTAAGTTTACAGTCGTGCTGATTGCCAGGGAACCCAGGATAAATAAGCCTGCAATATTGAATTGTTTTTCCTTTAAAAATCGATAAACCGTGTAGATGAAACCAGGTACCGTTGACAATATAATCGCCCAGTAATCCCCTAGAATCTCTCTCCCGTAATTCCAGATAAGATATGGGACAACGGCATAGCATATTATATCAAGCAAGATGAGCTTTTTATTCATGGTACCCTCCTTTTCTTTCTACCATTATACCTAGAAAATTATACCAGTTACAATCATGTTTTTGATTTTTCTGTTTCTTAGCGAAAATAAATAACCTGCTTCAATAGCAGGTTATCCTGTGTGTTGCTTATTTTGTTTTCGTTAAAAATGATTTCGGAACATCTACTTTAAAATACATCGGTTGTTCCGTTGTTGGATGGTAAAAAGATAATACATGTGCATGGAGCCCTACTCGTCCAATTGGGTTTTGAGTGGAGCCATACTTTTTGTCTCCAACAATCGGGTGTCCGAGATCCTGCATGTGAACACGAATTTGATTCTTCCGTCCAGTCTCTAGCTCTAATTCCATCAAGGAGAAACTATCATTTGCCTTCAACCTTTTATAATGCGTTTTAGCAAATTGGCCGTTGTCTTTATTTTGCGTTGAATACATAACATGTGTTTTACTTTCTAACAGCCAAGAGGAAACGTAACCCTTCTCCTGTTTGACCTTTCCTTCTACTACTGCCACATATTTTCTTTCCCTAACAACCTGCTTCCAATTGTCCTGTAGCTTAAGCTTCACTGCTTCGCTTTTAGCAAGCATCATTACACCAGATGTGTTTTTATCAAGTCGATGCACAACAAAAATGCGGTTTGCAGGATCTTGGATACGCACATGCTCCATTAACTGATAATGGGCCGTCTGCTTTTTTTCTTTTTGTGTGGCAATGGATAACAGACCAGCTTCTTTATTTATGACGATAATATCATCGTCTTCATATAAAATCGTCATCCCAATTAATGCCTGTCTTTTTACAGCTGCTTTATTTTTAAGTATCGTAATCGTTTGTCCTGGCTTTAATGGATAGTTATGCTTTGTTTCAATATGATCATCCACTGTAACCTGTCCTCGTGTCAAAATAGATTTCACAGAGTTCCTGCTACGATTAGGCATTGCTTCTAAAAGAAAGGAAAGCAGTTCTGATTTTTCTTTTACACGAAAGATAAGTGTATTCGCCTGGGCTTTTTGATTTTTGGGCATATTTATTCTCCTTTAATAAGAGAGGCATTGCTCTCTTTAAAACATATAGGTTTAATCCTCATCATGCACATCAATATCTTCTGGAATTGGTTCATTGAGGTAGTCCTGGATAAGCTTACGGTATTTCTCCACCTGCTCAAAGTGTGTGTTGAACTGTTCTTTATTGATGAGGTACTGTTTTCCATCATGAAGAGAACGAATTCGCCCGTTCAATACCAGTGCTTTTACTTTTGACTCATCCATTGATAAAAATTCTGCTGTTTCCTCAATGTTAAGATACATCTATTTCCCCTCTTTACTTATACATCATGTGATTATTTGAACTATACTAGTATAACAGAAGAGCAATGCACATGTACAAACACCCTCCAGCATGAAGCATGTTTGGAGGGTGTTTGTATTACTGTTTCAGCACATCTTGATATTCTGAGGTTTCCTCTAATTTCTTTTTGGCATAAGTGCATTGGGGAACGATTTTTCTTCCATCCTGTCTGGCTTGCTCTACGACCCGTTCGACAAGCTTTCCGGCAAGTCCTTGGCCTTGTAGCGATTCAGATACTACAGTATGATCAATGACAATGTCACCGTTCTCTGAAAAGGTATAGCCAATTTCAGCATCGGGATTTGTTTCACTCTCGCCAACGTAAAATGATTGTGAACCTTCTTTTATTGTAGTCATTTTTGTATGCTCCTTATCCTTTTTTAAGTCTTTTCCTTTAAATTGTTTTCGTCAAACCAAGCCGTATGTGTAGTGTACGTAATACTTGTTTGCATAGCTTGTATACAGCCGGAAAAAGATGATAAGTACTTACTGTCTAAGTATGACCTTTTAAGTTGAAAGCCTACTGTTCTTTAAAAGTATGTTCAATGGAAAATGTTCTATGTAAAAAACGTACAGATGTTTTATCACCTGTACGTTCTTGCTTATTTTGTAAACCAGTTATAAAGTGCGTCTGATTCAATCGTTAGATGTGGACCGTTAAGTTTAGGAAATATAACTTTTCCTTCCTCCGAAAAGTCAAGATAGCTATCTCTTACCCGCCACATTTGAGATTCACTGGCATAGTATTCATGGTCTGTATAAACTTGGAACCACGTTATGCCACCTGCTTCGTATTCATGTACCGTAATATTTCCAACTTTTTTCTCGAATTCACCGTCGCCATCGCCAACCGCTAATTCAATAAATTTGTAGCCGTCATCCTTTGTATAGAAGTTTAGTTCCTTTCCTTCTGTTACTCTCGTTGAACCATTTGGTGTTGCTTTAAAAGCAACCTCGCCAGTGATGTATGGCGGTCCTTCTTCTTCCGCTTCCTCTTCATCTACTTGTGTTGCGACTACTTCTAAATGAATACTTCCTGTTTTCCCTTGATAAGCAATGTCATTCTCCCCGTGTGGCCAATCTACCATAACTCTAAACTGTTCAGAATCCTGTTCTGGATGGAAGGTATTTTCCAATTCCACTTGCTCCCAGACTCCGTCTTTTAAACGTTCGAACTCCAGGTTTATTGGAGATTGTCCATTATCAGGAAATAAGTCACCAGACAATCCAAGGTTAACTTGGTACTCTACCGGTACTGTTGTGTTGTTTTTATTCACTGCAAAAGCATATACTTCTTTTTTCTCCATGCCAGGTACTAGGTCTTCGTCAAGATCAAACTCTGCATTACCAATTACCTTGCCTTCTTTATTAACTGCTTCGACATCAAAGTCAGCAGCCTTTGCAATATTGTCTTCACTTGAGAAACCGATTGTAAAATAGGCTACGGTTCCAATAATGGCCATCAATACCAAAGATAAAGCAATTAAACCAAGTGTTAGTTTCTTCCTCATTCTTTCTCCCCCTTAGGTTTCATGAAAAAAATATTTAATTCGTACTTTGCTCTCTTCGCTGAACATATAACTTTCTCATCAAAACGATTGTTACGTATAGTAGAGGAATCGCTCCCAGCACAACCCAGCCATTAGGCGACTTTAGAAACATGGCAACAGATCCTGCCATTGGAATATGAAAGGAATAGGTTCCGTAAATATCTTCTCCCTTTACAAAACCCTCATCTGTCACATTGTTAGCATCACCTTTCGTTTCATATACTGTCCCTTGTGCCGTCATTTGCTCACTGATTATACGGTGAGTGACCAAGGTCCCACCCTCTTGCTCAAACGTAATGATATCTCCAACTTTCACGCTATCAACATCATCAGATAGCACCACCATATCTCCCGCATGAAAAATTGGGTCCATACTGTCAGAAAGGACATTCATTAGCTGGTAACCAAGTACGTTAGCATTGCTACCCGGTTGCTTTACCGTTTGGATCAATGAATAACCAAGTAGAAGAATAAAAACAACTAAGAAAACAATGCCTATGTTCCCCAAGCCTTTCAGTACCTTTTTCAAGTCATAGCCCTCCTTCTCTCCTATGAAGCAAGATGGTACTTCCTCTGCTGTTAATTGTTACAATCGCTTTTCGTTCTCCACTCTATAAGCAAAGCCAGCAATTATTTTCCCTGTCCCTTACTTACTTGCTCCATCTCCTTTTTTGCTTCAAGGAAAATGGATTCTAACATCGCTTGTACTTCTTCTTTCTCGCTTTCTTCCAAGGTAATTAATAGTTCATCCGCATAATCTTGCAAAGCCTTAACGCGTTGCTCTTTTTCCTCGGCAGTAAATTCCTGCAGCTGTTCTGATGTTCCTTGTAATTCTATTTTTAGCTCTTCTTTTAACCGTTTAGTTTGCTTCATCTGTTCGTCTGCAAGTGCTTCTTCAATCTCACTAATAGCATCCGTTTTCTTTTGATCAAACCAACCTGCCAGCATTCCTTTTACACCCTCATCAGCAAACACTACATTTATCCCACTACCTAAGATGATAAAGAGAATAAGAGCGCCAACTAAAAACCGTCTTTTTTTCCGTCGTTGTGTCTGTTGGTGCTTGACCAATCTACTATCTTCCACTATTTGGTCACCCCTTTAATAGAGGGCAACGCCTATGCCACTGCACAGACGTTGCCATCCTTTTATTCTTCACTTGACATAGAAGAAACAACATCATCTAAAGCAGTTTTTGCTTCATCTTCTAGAGTCTGAGCTGCAGCAGTGATGATTGCCTTTTGTTCTTCTACTAGATCTTCTAGTAATTCTTCTACTACTTCTCTAACATCCCTTATCTTAAAATTAATTTGGTTTTGTAAATTTCTTGTAGTGATTTCTTGCTGGTTATCCACTTCTGCCTCAATTTCCTCTCGTGCTTGTCGGATTGCTTCTTCCAATTCTGAGACAGCAGAGTCTTTCGCTGCAGTTAAATCATCGGTCAATTGGCCAAGTGCTTCTTCACCCTCAGTTCCAGTAAAGGCTGTCAGGTCATTTGTTGCATAGTTGACTCCTTCTTCTCCTAATCTCTCAATCTCGAAAAAACCTTCAAGGAAGAGATTATAAAACTCAAGGCCCACGTTTTCTAGAATCTCTGCTTTTGTGCCCTCTAGTGATTCGATATGGCTATTTTTCACTTGGGTAATGGCTGCATCAGCACTTTCTGTTTCACTTGCTCTCTTTCCATCAATGTCCCCACTAGCATCAGCTTTTAAGCCATTGTATTCTGCAGTAAGCCCTGGCAATTTCCCTTCTCCATATGCTGTTACATCGGCTTCAATTTCAGCCGCTGTTTCATTAAACAAACCCTCATACCAATTCTGAAGGTTAGCACCTGCGTCTGTACCTGCTAATACCGCTCCTGTACCGGAAATCACTCCTACTGTGAGTACACCAACTGCAATTTTCCCTTTTACTGTACGTAATACCTTCATTTAATTACCCCTTTTCTATTTGGTTTCATTTTCGGATTCCATAAGAATTGATTTTATAATGGCTTTTGTTTCCGCTTCTAAGGATTCATCTAGCTCCGCTTTCTTTTCGTCATGAAAGCTACGAAACATGTCAGATTCCAGCAACGTTTTTTTTGATTCTTTCAGTTGTGTTAAGTAAGCTTCTTTTTGTTTGATAATTTCTTTCTTAGCATTTTTGGTAACCGTTACACCATGTGTTTGCAGTTTTTCCGCATTTTCCTCCAACGCTGTATCTACCGTTTCTTGCACAACTTCCCTTGCGATTGCAATAGACTGGATATACGTATCAATTTGCTTTGAAGCATCCCACCAGCTGTTTTGTGATGCGTGCTTTTCAGCAAACGCAGTCCCTGCATGCAATAGGACTAGGAGCATTAATAGAGCCAAGCCCAACCGCTTCATTCCAATACAACCTTTCCTTTAAGCAAATACATGAATAGATCTCCCCCCTTTTTTAAAATCGTATGGGACTTCGAGTTCCTTTGTTCTATATCAAGAACATTTAAATCGTAGTATAGAACACAAAAGTTTAGAATGCAATCTAGTAAATCTAGTGTTCTATCTCATTTATTTTTAAATATCTCTACATTTCTCTTGTTTACTCTACTTTTCACCCATGATTATTTTATGCAAAGTTTCGTTAGACAATTATTGCAAGGAAAGTTGTGTACCTTGTCGTTTTTTGCTAAACAGTGGATAGTTAAGACACATGGTTGGTCAGGTGTAAATTAGGAGATCTCTGCTATTCCTTTCTACTTTTTGCCAAAAAAACAGAGAGATGCGGGAAGGAAGTATGGAGTTTGATTAATTTTAATGGAAATGAAGGTTATTCACATTTAGTTCATATTCTGGTTATATAATAAATGTCTAATGTTAAAATAACTACATTTAGGATGGGCTTACTCCCAGTTAAATGCGAGAATAATGTATGATTGTAACTAATAATTCATAAAGGAAAATAGATTTGAAGAGGAGACACATTTTATGACAAGAGTCCTAATAGTTGATGATGATCGAAATATTTTACAATTTGTCCGACTCGGTTTAGAGCAAGATGGATATGATGTAATCGAATCAACCGATGGAATAGATGCATTGAATAAGTTGAAGGACCATCCCTGCGAAATAGCAGTAGTCGATGTAATGATGCCTTATATGGATGGAGTATCTTTAACGAAAAAAATCCGGAATAAATATAATATCCCCATTATCATTTTGACTGCCAAAAATCAAATTGATGATAAAGAGACAGCGTTCAAAGCAGGGACAGATGATTACTTGACCAAACCGTTTGAATTGAAAGAACTCTTATTTAGAATAAAGGCTCTTCTTCGTCGATATCGAATTCCACAGGAAGCTGATAAAACGATTCGACTTGGCAATATACGAATTTGTCCTGATAATTACTCGCTTATGATTGATGCGAAAATGATTAAATTGCCACTTAAGGAATTCGAACTTTTATATTTATTTGCAAAAAACCCTGAGCATGTTTTCTCACGTGAACAATTAATTGAGAATATTTGGGGATTAGATTTTACAGGTGATAATCGGACCGTAGACGTGCATATCAAAAGATTGAGGGAACGTTTCAGAAATAAAACAGTCCCTTTTAACATCCATACTGCAAGAGGTATCGGCTATTCATTGGAGATTAATCGAAAATGAGATCTCTATATTTCACTTTTGCTGCAACGACCATAGGTATCATGTTAATAAGCTTTCTGACTGCATTTTTTCTTTCGAACACTTATTACCAACATTATTTAAAGCCAGATAACGATGAGAAGAATACACAGATTGCAAAGGAGATGTCTACTTTTATTGAGGAGAATCCGAATGTCGATATTGAACAATATCTTGTGAATGTAGCAGATCTCGGATACCAACTTTATCTGGTCCAACCATCGACAAATGGGGTGTTCTATGGTTCAGATTTTAGGATAAAAGAAATTCCTGATACGGTGATACAAAAAGTACTGGGTGGAGAAACTTATCACGGAATGCTACAGTTTCCCCGTAAGACGTTCGTTACCGGGTTCTTTGCTAATGAATTAACAAATACCATTGGTGTACCTATAACCTATAATGGAGAAACATATGCACTGTTTATGAGACCTGACATCGAAAAGCTGTTCAGCGAAATGCATTTATTATTCGGCTGGCTATTTCTATTTACAATCATTTTAAGCATTATATTAGTTCTGGTCGGGGCCAAATATCTTGTGCAACCAGTGAAGCGATTGAGTGAAGCAACTAAGACATTATCTTCTGGTGATTACATTGTTAAAGAAATTGAGACTAACAGAAAAGATGAACTTGGAGAACTGACACGGAGCTTTATTAGAATGGCTGAAAAGATACAACAGAATGAACTTATGCGAAAGGAGTTTATCTCAAATATCTCTCATGATATTCAATCTCCACTATCAAACATAAAAGGGTATAGCGGGCTTCTAAATAATATATTAAGTAGAGATGAAAAAGGGATGGAATATTTAGATATTATTAATAATGAAACCAACCGTATTAGTTCGATGACCAATCAATTGCTGTTGCTCTCATCATTGGAACATGAAGAACACATGCTAAAGCTTAAAAAATATAATGTTGGTAGACAAATAACTCAGTTGGCACAGCGATACGAATGGAAGATTCACGAAAACAATCTGATGCTTTCATATGATATTCCTGATGTAGAAATTATTGCTGATGAAAGACTGCTTGATGCAGTATGGGATAATCTCCTTTCAAATGCAATTAAATATAACAGTGAGTTTGGTGAAGTTGAAATTGTGTTAACAGAGCTTGAGGAAGACATTAAGGTCAGTATCAAAGATACAGGTATCGGCTTAGATAACGAAGTGAAGAAGCACATATTCGAACGGTTCTACCGAGTGGACTCTTCTAGATCCCAAGAAATAATGGGATCCGGACTGGGCTTGTCAATAGTATATAAAGTGGTTGAACTACACAAAGGAACAGTTCTTGTGGAATCCAACGAAAACGATAAGGGCAGTATATTCCAGGTGATACTACCCAAAAGATAAAGTGAAACTTCAACCAGTGGGGTTCGTTCTTCCCCCCAGTGATTGTTAGTTGAACGAATCGGGGTGTTAGCGTTCGTTTACTCCCATTAAAAACTCACGGTTTCCCTTCATGTTTTGAAGAGGGAGTCTTACGGAAGATTGCACCGGGATAAAAAAACCTCCTTAGTTCATATTGCGTTCATATTCAGAGTATAGAGTATGAAATGTAGATGGAATAAGGAGGTTTTTATTTGTAAAACACAGGAAAAGTTACTGCTTATATTCCAAATTATTTCAACGTATTAACACTATAGCAAGATAGCATGTTGCCCCATCTATTAAACGTAGTGTATTACTCTAGTTTAACTACCTCCCTTCTTAACTATTTGCTAAAATACAAAACTAATGTAGGAGGCATAATTATGAAAATGGCCTGGAAAGAAATAGTAAAATTCAAAACAAGATATCTGATATTGGGGACGATCATATTTCTGATCAGTCTCCTTACAATGACAATCTCAGGACTAGCGAATGGACTCTCTTATGATAATGCGTCACTAATTAAGGATTTGCCGGAAGGTACGTTTTACATGCAAGAGAAATCAGAGGATCAGTACAATCTTTCTCACCTAGATGAAAAGAAAATGAATAAGATCAGAGAGGCTGCGCCAGAAGCAACATTCCTATCTATCCAGATGGGTGAACTTGAAAATGGTAATAAAAATCACAGCGTTGTATTCGTAAGCACTACAAACAGTAGTCTTTTCCCTAAAGTAGAGGAAGGAGAAGTAATTCTAAATAACTCTATTCTGGCAGAAGGTGTAAGCCAAGGTGATGATTTAACAAACAGTCTGTTAGACAATAAGTTGACAGTAGAAGAATTTGTAGATCAACAGAAATTCAGCCATTCATCCATTGCCTTCATCAACAGTAATGATTTTCAAAAAATGCACAGAACAGATACTTTCCAAATTGCTTTTGTCGAAGGGGATGATACTCCGAAATTTGATGGTTTAACCCAATATAGCAATAAAGATTTTCTGAATACAATTCCAAGCTATAATGCAGAGCAGTTATCTCTCAATATGATTGTCATATTTTTATTGGTCATAAGTGGAATGCTCTTCGGTATCTTTTTCTATATGATTAACGTACAAAAGCTTGGCACCTACGGCATATTGAAGGCTGTTGGGATGAAGACATCCGCATTGTTCAAGATGATGTGGATACAGATGATCATTATTACATTCATTTCACTTATACTCTCAATCGGTATAAGTCAATTGCTCACACTCTTTATGCCAGAGGGAATGCCTTTTCTTTTGACAATAGAGTCGGCTTCAATAATGTCCTTACTATTTCTAGGTATTGGATTTATCGGCGCTACTTTATCAGGATTTCAAATTAGTAAAGTAGAACCAATACAGGCAATAAACCAAGGAGGTGTATAGTATGGAAACATTGTCAATCAATAAACTTGTGAAGACATTCAAAGATGGGAATAAGGAAGAGAAAATTTTGAAAGGAATTGACCTGGAACTCTCTCAAGGAGAAATCACAGCACTTATCGGAGCATCTGGTTCCGGAAAAAGCACTCTGCTCACCGTAGTAGCAGGTCTTCAGAAATCAACCATGGGAAAGATTATATTTGAAGACAAAGAACTAACAGAAATGAACCCTACTCAATTGAGAGACGTACGTGCAAAAAGATTCGGATTTGTTTTCCAGCATGCACATCTCGTACAATTTCTAACAGTCCAGGAACAACTACAACTGATGATGGACACGGCTGAATTAAACTGGTCGAAGAAAAAGAGAGAAGAAGAAATCAAAAGTGTATTGCAAGCAGTGGATATGTGGAGTCATAAGGACAGCTATCCAGATAACTTGTCCGGTGGGGAAAAACAGAGGGTCGCTATTGCACGTGCAATTATCCATCAGCCGAGTATGCTATTTGCCGATGAACCCACCGCCAGCCTCGATTCAAAGCGCTCAATAGAAGTGATAGAGTTGCTTAGGTCCTTATCAAAAGAGCGGAACCATACAGTTCTAATGGTTACACATGATACAGACATGTTGAAATACGCCGATCGTACTGTAATCATGAAAGATGGCGTGATTAGCGAGTCCTAATTTATTAGATGTTTGAATAACCCCCACTTAAATGGACGTTTGAAGTGGGGGTTGTCTTTCTTCCCCCACTGTCTCATAGTTTCACCTAATAGAGAGTGTTCTACTATCTACCTTTTCATTTAACTATTAACAATTAAAGATTTACTTCTGTCCGCTCTTCTAAAAACCTTGATTTTTCCTCAGATGAGGGCAGTTTACAACTTTCCCTTTTGCCAAACCACTTATATCGGTTCCTGGCCACAATATTATAGAAGAAATCTCGTATCGGCTTTGGTATAACAAGCAATACAGAAAATACCTTCCATAATCCTTTCAAGTTTTTACATATTTTTAATGCGGCAGTAGACTTGGTGTAATAGGTACCCTCCTCAACTAGAATCATACTATCTAGTGAAGGATCAATCTTGTAATATTCCTTCACTCGTTCACCAGCCCCACTTTGCAACGAGGCAAATGTAAACTTAGCTTCTGGGTCTCTTTTCATTACAAATTGTACACTTCTATCACAAAAGTTACATACCCCGTCAAACAAGATAAGCCTCTGCATTCTCTCACCATCCTCATGGAGACTCTGATAACATTAATTTTCCCTGTATCATGTCTAAAAAACAACGTTCTAGAAATGATAGAATCATGAGTAGTCATCCTCTTCCTCTACTCTTTCTCACCGACATCTCTTTCCAATTCCTGTTCAGATAGCATCGGTAAGTACTGTAACGACTGGTATTTTTCATCATTATCATAGATGCCACTTTTCTGATAATATCCCCCTTCTGGTAACGTCTCTTCTTTCGGCCTCGTTTAAGGGGTACCAGCCTATCCTCATATGCGCATTACCAGTGATGAATTCTCGCAAATAATCTACCTCTTCTAGCCGATAATAGTTTTTTAGCGTGATTGCCCATTCTGCTGGAATTTGCTTTGCCCCGTAGGTATGTTCTTTTAAAGAATAAATCTCTTCAAACTGAAATTGGGGCTCATAATGCTCTACCTCCTCCATTTCATAGTAATGGCGTGGTCGATGCATATAGATGCCTAATTTATCTGTTTCCATAGCTGGATGGATATTCCATACTATATACGCCTCTTCTGGATCTTCTTTATCTATTCTCCAAATTTTTGGTAACAAGCTATTCTTTACAATAGTCAGCTTCCATTTATGGTTTTTCCATTCCCAAAAGCTTGCGCCCATATAGTTATCCTCTGAGATAAACGGAACAAAAGCATGATAATCTGTCACTTTCACTATTTCCTGCACTACATCCACTTTCGCTTCAGGGTACACCTCATTTATTAGCTCTTTTGCTTCATCTGTCGTATAAAATTCTTCTGGAGAAGACGGATAAAAGTAATAAAGGAGTGTTCCTGTAGCTGCTAAAACAATCAATATTGCTAAAGGGATCATCTTTTTCATTCGTTACTCTCCTCCTTAAAAATAGAAGTCGGAGAGCGATAATAATAATGCGCTTCTGGCGTTGTAATGAGCCAACCCTTGCCATTATCCTCTATAAATACCATGGTGTCGATTCCACTGCCCCATTTTGGATCAATACCAGTTATAAGATAGGGGAAACGTTCTTCTTCGTCATATAGACTGTCTATCCATTTCTCATTTCTTAGCTTTTGTCGTTCGAGATTAGAGAGTGCGTCGTTTAGTTTTTCTTTATGTAAAGTCTTCCCCTCTGCACTGATGAAGTTGGTGGTAATTAATTCAGGCTGGTGCAAATTCGCTAAATAAGTTTCTGGTTCATTTGGATAAAAAAAGGCTTGGATTGGCTGGCTTAGCAGTGTTGTAGCAAACAAAATATAGCTTCCCAAAAAGCCGGTCCAAGCATATTTACGGTACCAATGCCAATTGCGCCTTTTTATAAGAAATTCGAAATATATTATCATAACGCCTATTGGGATAACAGGGACCGAGTAGGAGGCGATTTCATATTGGATATTGAGAAGACCAATAGAAGTAATGAGTAGAATCAGCCACGGCTTCGGATTCCCTTTTTCCCTTCTTTTATAAAGATAATATACCAATAAAAGAATGCAACCAATCCCCAAAATCGTCATGATGAGTTCAACTATTTTTATGTTTTCCATTTCAAACAATCCTTTGTCTAACAGTTTCCCTTATACAACAGCATTTTCTACAATCGAAAATGTTCCTTGCTGACAATTTATTTCTGCCTTCACTCCATAAGGCAAGACAATTTTTGGCTCTGTATGCCCAAAATTTAGATTATAAAGTACGGGCATTTTTTCCAGCCCATTTTCCTTAAGGACTAGGCGAATAGATTCTTTATATGCCTCATAATGCGTCTCATCCTGTGGTTTACCAAAGATGATCCCTTTGGCTCTTTCTAAGATTCCTTGAGTAGCATAGTTTCGTAACCAAAAGATGAGCGATTGTGGGGCCGGTTTGTCTTCTGAAGTTTCAAAGAACAGGATAGCATCTTCCCAATAAGCTTCCTCTGGCCAAATCTTCGTTCCTTTTGCAAATTCAAGAACTTCGATACAGCCGCCGATTAATCGACCTGTTACAGTTCCTTCCCCTTGTAGCAACTCAAACCCTTTGTTTTTCTGCTTTTTTCTTTTCTGATCCTTATTCGAAATATCCCACTCTAAAAATTCGCTAGTCCACTCATCCGCTGGTAATATTTCACCTACAGCGCTATCTTGAAACAATGTTCGTTTTATATGATCGACTGTATAAGCATCCATCTCTACATTTTCAGCAAAGTCTGTTAAAATCGCAGGCCCATAAAAGGAAGAGAGCCCTGCCTTGTGACAAAGCAAATGGGAGATTGTTACATCGGAATAGCCCATAAAGATCTTCGGATTATGGCGGATGATGTCAAAATCAATATAGGGAAGCATTCGTATGCTATCACTACCACCGATATTAGCGATAATTGCTTTTATGCTTTTGTCCTGAAATGCCTCCATTAAATCTTGCGCTCTTGCTTCCGGATGGGAATCGATATAGTCCGTCCCTTTTAAGCTATGAGGCATTGCCACCACCTGTAGACCAAAGACTTCTTCTAGTCGCTTTACACCTTGTTCATAACGCCACCTTATTTCAGGGTCGCCTGCTCCTCCCCATGAAGGACTTATGGTAGCAACCTTGTCACCAGGTTGCAGTTTGTTCGGTTTTGTCAGCATAGTTCAACACCCTTCCAATATTATTTCTCACAAGAAAACAGAAGGAATAGAGGGATCCTCTTTCTTCTTTCAAACTCTTCTTCTGTTTTAAAATTCTCCCGCTCAGGAGGACATTCACTTAGGTTTTTTATTTGAAAACCCGCTTCAGTTAGCAGACGAAAATATTCTTCTATTGTTCGATGGTATTTCACTACCTCTTTATCGATCCATTTTTCTACTCTTCCATCTAAATCAAAGTAATGGTCTACATTCCAGCTCGTTCTTTTGCCCTCCAAAGCTTCGTGTTTTGATGCTGTAAGCACTGGATGCTGGACACTAAAAATAAACCTACCATCTGCACGTAATGCCTGATAAACTCTCTCAAAAATGCCTGAAAGGTCTTCTATATAATGAAAAACAAGTCGAGATGTAATCAAGTCATAGCGGTTTGTCGGAAAGTTCCAGTTTTCTAATGGCGCATGATGAATAGAAGCAGATTCATTTGAAATGTTCTCTCTAGCAGCTTCCACCATTTTGTCTGAACCGTCTACCGCCTCATAGCCTTTGCAGCCGGCTTCTAAAAGATCTAGCCCAAACAAGCCTTCTCCACAGCCTAGATCAAGAATTTCACTACCTTTCACGTCACCGATAAACCGCATCAATGCGGGGTACTCCATTATGTTGTTCGGACTCTCTTTGCGATTCCGTCTAGCAATGTAATTTCTATTAAACTCTTCATTATCGTATACAGCCGAACCCTTATATCCCAACGACTCTCCCCCTTATAACTCTCTCCCAATCAAATTAGCTAATACTGGTTTCTTATTTAACTCTCTTGCCCACACGGATAGCTGCCCAATATGATGGATCTCATGTACGAGAACATGGTTCATAACGTTTTCTGCTATGTATTCATCCTCCTGCCATGATGCCTTTACCTTTTCCTCCAAGTTTATTTCTTCTAACCTATCTAGAAATGATTCCAATTCAAGTCTCAAGGTATCTGAGAGTTTCTTTAATTTGTTTATGCTTTGATATTCTTCAAAGGAAAACGTCACGTCTTCTTTCCCTTCAATAGCACGTATCCAACTGTACTCGACATCGATAATGTGGAAGAGTGTATACAAAATGCTTCCTGTTCCACCAGTCCTTTTCTTGTTTAATTCACTGTCAGGTAATTGGTCACACCAATCGAACCATTCATCGCGGACCTGCCAATTATACTTAAATAACTGTTGCAAACTATCTCCCCCTTTTTTCAATAAAGCGATCACTTATATAAGAACAAACAATTCATACAATTATTATAATTGTAGCAAAAAAAGCAAAACCTTTACATGTGAATTTATTAGAAAAAAATACATTCGCTCGTCTTTTAGCGAATGTATACATTTTTCTTATACTCGGAACATTAAAATAAAACTGCATCGTAATTGCTCCCTAGCTAAAATTATGTAAAAAAAGAAACCAGCTGACAGCTGATTCTCTTTAATATTATTCTGCGGTTAGCGCAATAGTAGATAACGGGCGAATTGGGAACATGCTCTTATTTCTCTGCAATATACGTATTTCGGATTGAATTAATTTTTTCAGTTTCCCTGGAATTTCTGGTAACTGTTTCAATTCATCTTCAGCAAATTCTAGTGCCATGTCTACTTCCCATTCTCCATCCTTAAGCTTTGGTGAATAAATCGATTCCTCTTTCACCACATTCCAACCTGTGCCTTCTATAATATCTTTGATGTCTTCCACAGTAAAAAGGCTTCGAATGTTTGATTCGCTGCTCACTTTAAATGCCTCGTATTGCGCTTGCAGAAGAACCGCTAATATATGAGACTGTTGTTCAACATGTTGGATGGCAGGATCCCATTCAGCAAAACATAATTTTTTCCCCCAACTCCTGGATTTCTTCAATATCGAAGCAAGTTCATCAGCGGAACGTAAATACCATGAGGCATGCGAGAATACGATATAGTCAAAATGCTTTTCTGGAAAGGTTACATTGTCAGCTAACACATCGACTTGAAACTGGATATCCATCTGCTTGCCCAATGAAGATGCTAGTAAATATTCTCTTGACTCTCCAAGTGTCACAGGACTTCCATAGTCAGGACCTGCGATATCAATTGCATGGACATGTCCCTTTTTCCCTGTGAAATATGCCAGTACTGCTGTCGTATCACCTTGTCCGCACCCTATTTCTAGAATCTTACTCCCTGCTTCGATCCCCCATGACTCCGCTAGCTTTACGCGATGTTCTGTTTGATCCGTTTGAACTTCCCCTTTAACTGCCATACATGCTGCTATTTTCGAAACGATAGACTCTCTCATCTAACTCCCCCTTTTTCTTAGATATTATTCATAAGCTTATCCTTTATTATGAAAAATGGGAACACTTATTTAATGAGAAATGTCTCAAAGATGTTAGTTCAAATCGTTTGCCGGCAATTTCTTTTTGGCGTAGTATAAAGTGAAACTTCAATCATTGGGGGGTTTCGTTCTTTCCCCACTGCTTGTTAGTTAAACGAATCGGGGTGTTAGCGTCCGTTTATTCCCACTCAAAACTATTGTATCACTTCATGCCTTGAGGGGATCTTACGGACGGTTTCACCGGGATAAGTGCTACAAAATAATGATTTAAAGGAGCGTTCGTCATGAAAGCAGTTGTCGTTAATCAACCTGGTGGTGCAGAACAGCTTCAAGTAGAAGAGGTTAGCAAACCTTCCCTCGGAAAAGGGGAACTTCTCATAAAAGTAAAAGCAGCAGCTATCAACCGTACAGATATTATTTCACGTGAAGGAAAATCAGGCTATATGAAAAACCCTATTCTCGGGGTTGAAGTAGCGGGAGAAGTCGTAGATGGTGGAGAGGAAGCAACTGTCCCACTTGGTACTAGGGTAATGGGACTTGTTAATGGTGGGGGCTATGCAGAATATGCAGTGATGCCAACTGATCGGGCAATGGTTATCCCGGATAGTCTCAGTTATGAAGAAGCTGCCGCTATACCCGAAGTGTTTCTTACCGCATTCCAAACCTTATTTTGGCTTGGTGAACTTTCCGATAAAGAGACCGTATTAATTCATGCAGGCGGGAGTGGTGTAGGAACGGCTGCTATTCAGTTGGCTAGCCAGTTAACCAATGCTAAAATCATTACCACTGCTGGTTCCAGGGAAAAATTAGATTACTGTCGATCACTTGGAGCAGATATTGGGATTAATTATAAAGAACAAGATTTTGCTGAAGAAGTTTTAAAAGAAACAAATGGTGTTGGTGCTGACGTTATTCTAGACTTTATCGGTGCCTCCTACTGGGAAAAGAACTTAAAAAGTATCGCTGTAGATGGGCGTTGGGTCTTAATTGGCATGCTTGGTGGAAGTAAAGTAGATGAGATTGACCTCATGTCTCTCATGGGCAAGCGTGTCCATCTTAAAGGGACACTTCTCACCCCAAGAAGTGATGATTATAAACAAGAACTTACGACTGATTTTGCAAAAAACGCCTTGCCACTGTTTAAGCAAGGTAAATTAAAAGCAATCGTGGATCGTGTATTCCCTATGGAAGAGACTTCCGAGGCACATCGCCATATGGAAGCAAATAAAAATATTGGGAAGATCATTGTAGCAATGGAATAAGTGATCCAAAGGAGGCGTTTCTCTTAGCAGAGAGACGTATTTATAGTCAGATAAGAAGCATCAGCAGCCTGCTTTAGGTCGTTGGTGCTTCTTTTAATTGGTAGGTAATCCATGCTTCTGACGCTTTGAATGGGAAACTCCTCATTATTTCAATGGCAAATGGATCTGTTGTATCAAACTCCCCTTCAACAAACCGAAAACCAGCTTCTTTTGCAAAAATTAGTTGGCATAATGCTAGACTTTGAAGCAGTTTTTTATTTTCGAGGTCGTGAGTACCACACCAACCTAGTTCCACTCTATCCAATTCTGTTGAATGATGTAGGAAGGTATAGGCCAACAATTTCTGAGTCCCTTTATCTATAGCTAAATAGCTTCCATACTGAATTAAATCTTCCGCAAACACTAGCTTCTCCCATGACTTGAAATCAAGATTTGCCACAGGATTAATAACATGTGCCCGCTCGTAATTACTTTTCACCAAGCTTATTAAGTCATGTCGCAAAGCATCATTCACTTGCACTTCTGTGAGTGGAATAATAGAGGCATTCTCTAGCTCTATAACCGAATTTCCACTTATTTTCTCAACATCTAAAACCGACATATATGTTCTTCTTACTTCTTTAAACCCATGCTTTTTTATAATTAGTTCTCTGCTTGGTAAAAGAGTGCCATAGTGATGTCTGGATAGGAAATGTCACTTCATCTTGAATTAATTTATTCAGAAGGGATCTTCCAATTGCCTCGTGATCTGTGTTTTTCTTATTTATAATTTTCATATATGTACAGTAGGGATGAAATTGGTTTTGCCAGGAAACAAGGATTCCAGCTATCATGTTTTTTCCCAAGCTGTGTATGCATATTGATGCTTGGCATCCTTCAATAAATTCAAAACTTCTTCGTTATTGTTATCTTGATTTAACCATTCACGAGCTCCTTTAAAGTCTTCTATCGTTAATTCTTTAACTTTTAATGACATGTTTTCCTCCATCTCCACACTCTATTGTGATTCTTCCACTCAAAAGCTTTCACTGCTCTCTGTAATTATCCTATATTGCGCTTACAGAAGGACTGTTAATTTTTGTGACTGTATTCAACAATGTACAAGCATTATGTGTTAATTTAATTCTATATATAGAATATTATAATAGAAAACAGCGGACAGATTGGAGGGATTCAATGAGAAATAAGAAAAGTCTTTTACTTATAATAAGTGTGCTCCTTATTGCAATAGCTGGTTTGCTATACTTTTTTAAATTAAATGATCATACTTCGTTTGAAAATATAGTACTGAATGATAAAGAAGAAATAACTCAGATTGATATTATTAGATCTTCTGATAATGCTATTGAAACCCTTGAAAGTGCAAATAAATTAGAACAAGTGTTAACCGTTCTTTCAGACATTAGAAAGATTAAAGAAACAAATGACGATTACCCAAACATTAATGAGCTATATTGGATTACAATTAAAGAAAATGGACAGAGACAATACGGAGTGCCACTTATGTTAGGTAAAGAAGATGACTTTGTGTCCATATTTAACTATGACGGAGGAGACAGCTCTAATTATAAAATACTTGAAAGTAACAAACTAAAATTAATTGACAATTTTTTTGAAGAGTAAAGAAGAATGTCTGCTATGATCAAACATTCTTCTTTTTAACATATCACAGTTGTCCATTAGATCTTTCCTTTTTATAAATCAGATAGTTTTCCCAACTACTTGATGTTGATTAACATTTCATTTGTCGGAGTTAAATGGTAATAGACACTTTATCTCCACAAGCGAATTTTGTCACATTTTATGCTGTTTTAGCTTGTTTTGTAGAAACTGTTGCAATAGAAAGCAAAGTTTTGCATACTTACTTTTGTGCGTTTATGACGAACGTCCCAAAATATTTTCATATATGGAGAAAAGGAGCTTTTTAGTTATGAAAGTTATTAAACCAGCCGAAGCAAAACTAAACCCAGCAATCATCAACAAACAAAAGGAAATGCTCGAATGTGCAAAACGTTATGGCATGACGGACAGTCGTACCGTTTTATGTAGCCAGCAGCTAGATGTCTTGTTAAACAAACAGTTAAAATCTTCCCTTTCACTAACTGGGTAAAGAACTCACATAGATCGCCAAAACTCTTCGTTCTGCTTATAAACAGGATTCCGGGATCCAGCCAACATCACCTTGTTTGTTTTTTATTAATACATAGCCAGTGCAGTCAGCATTTATAATAGAAATCATGTCACCTTCGTGTACAGATAAGAAAGTTGTACTCACATCACCTTTGCTACGTGTTGTTCTTCCAGAATGAATAAGATATTCATTTTTCACCCATTGTTTTACTCCTAGGCTCTTATTCTCACAAAATGTAAAAAACGTATCTTCTTTTAACAACGTAAATTCATAATTGGGATAGGTGACTGTGCCAATACGTCCTGTCAGGTCCTTATGTTCTTGTTGCACGATGGCTCGCTTATATATTTCATCTACAAAGGTATAAGAAAAATGCCCATTCTCATAGAGGACCGCGTTCAGCTGGCCATCTGATTTTATTTGGTTCCCACCATCCATGGTAATGATCTTTTTTTCTGTATCTATGATTGAATTATTGGAACTGTTTTTATCCGCGGTATAATTTACCGCGGGCCAGTGGCCAACAATAACCGGCTTTTCTGCCTTGTGACCTTGCTCGTAAAAGCAAGGCATAGCAAGAGCTGACTGTTCACTTGTATTTTCCCAGTCAAGCCTGTTCTCAATTCCAGCATGTACAAGGATGAATGCATCTGTTTCATAAGCCAGTGGCCTGCTTATTAGCCATTCCATCTCGTTAGAAAAATGTTCTCGGTAAAAATCACCCAGTTCCTTTAAGCTTGAAAAGTCATCTAGCTTCTTTTGTTTAAGATGAAGCATGTCATGAAGAAGAGAATTGGGTTGATTTTTGATATAGTTCCATATTGCTTCATTCTCATCCAGTACATACTGAAAGAGAATGTCGCAATTACCTTTTGTTATAAACACACGATTTGAAGACCGCTCCAACTCCATGGCATAACGTACAGCCTCCAAGCTATTTGGACCTTTTTCACAAAGGTCGCCATTAATGAATAGATAATCCTCTGACGTGTAGACTACTTTATCTAGCAGTCTTATAAATAATTCCTTGCTTGCATGAATATCAGAGACAATGATAGCTCTTTTACCGGATTCTAACTGTAATTTCTCTATCTCAAGCATAGTTAATCACCTTTCTTGTCGTTTTACATTTCGCTTGGAGCTTGCATTCCAAGCAGGCGTAGTCCCTCTTTTATGACAATGGCAGCACATTCGACCAAGGCCAATCGACTTGCTAATTTGTTATCCTCATGTAGAATTTTGCAGTGGGCATAGTATTTATTAAATTCTCGGCATAACGAGAGAAGGTAAGTTGCAATCTCAGAAGGCTTTGCCTGTTCATAGCTTTCTTGAACTTTAGATGAGAAATCCATCAGCTTTTTCACTACAGACCAACTAGGCTCATCTGCCAACCCATCAAGGCTTTCATTGCCCTTATAACGATTCGATTTTCTTAGAATGGAACAGGCTCTTGCATGCGTATACTGCACATATGAACCGGTCGCACCTTCAAATCGCAACATGGTCTCAAGGGAAAATTCAACAGAATGCTGTGGCTCTGTTTTTAAGTCTTGAAAAATGATTGCCCCAATTCCAACATCGTGGGCGACTTTAGATTTGTTTTGCAAAGTAGGATTCTTTTCTTCTATGCTTTTTTCTGCCATCGCAATCGCTTCTCTTAATACATTCTCTAAGAGGACGACCTTTCCCTTTCTTGTTGACATCTTTTTACCGTTTTGCAAAATAAACCCGAAAGGTAGATGCTCTAGCTGACTTGCCCAATTAAATCCCAGTTTTCTTAATACCAGAAAAATTTGCTGAAAATGAAGGCTTTGCTCCTGTCCAACAACATAGACTGATTTGGCAAACTGGTACTTTTTATGTCGGTAGATGGCCGCAGTCAAATCTCTTGTCGCATAGAGTGTTGCCCCATCCGACTTTTGAATAAGACAAGGAGGTAAATTATGCTCCTCCAAGGTAACAACTTCTGCACCCTGAGAAGTAGAAAGCAACCTCTCTCCCTTTAGTAACTGAATCGTATCCTCCATTTTATCATTGTAAAACGCTTCCCCATTGTATGAATCAAAGGTTACGTTTAAAAGCTTATAAATCCCTTTAAATTCTTCCAAGGAGACTTCTCTAAACCACTGCCATAATTCCAACGCTTTTTTATCCCCTTGTTCTAGTTTACGAAACCAGAGACGTCCTTCCACTTCCAGCATTGAGTCCACTTCCGCTTCCTCATGAAAACGAACATAAAGCTTTAATAGTTCCTTAATAGGATCTTGGCGTACAATCTGCTCATTCCCCCAACGATGGTAAGCAGTAATGAGTTTTCCAAACTGTGTACCCCAATCCCCTAAATGATTAATACGTATTGCCTTGTAACCGCATTTTTCTAATATATTGGCATAAGCGTTTCCTATTACTGTGGAGCGTAGGTGGCCCATTGAAAAGGGCTTTGCAATATTGGGAGAAGAGAAGTCTATAGTTACCTTTTCTCCTTGCCCTATAGTCAGTGACCCATATGCTTCTTTTTTCGTTAGAATCTCCGCTAATACTTCCTTACTAACGTGTTTCTTATTTAAAAAACAATTTACATAGGGCCCTTCAGAGACGACTTTACTAAAATAAGAACTTTTTGTTTTAGTTGCTAATTCCGTTGCAATAGAAGCTGGATTCTTCTTGTATACCTTTGCCAGTTCAAAACATGGGAAAGCAAGATCTCCTTGTTCCTGATACTTAGGTAACTCTATTCTCTTTAATACTTCATCCTCTGTTAATACCCCTACTGTACTTTCCGCTATTTTCTTAGCAAATAACTGTTTACCCTTCAACCCATCATCTCCTTTTCAATATAAAAAATCCCGCCTCTATATAGAGACGAGATTACCCGCGGTACCACTCTTTTTGTTCAAATTGAACCAAGCTTGAAATGATTAACGTTCATCAACCGGCACACCCTACTAGCACTCGTTCAGGCTGCTCCTCAGAAGTCCGCTTCATTATCACTGTTCTGTTAGGCTCACACCAAATCCCTAACTCGCTTAAGAACCTGTGATAATTACTCTCTTCTTCACAGAATTCACTTATAGAGGTTGTTCAAAAAGTCCGGTAAAAATGACACATCGAATTTCTTCGTTGGCTTGCTTTTCCGTTCCTCACGTATTAATTGCATACGTTCCGGTACTCAAAGCTACACCGCCTCGAACTTCTCGGTCCTTTTCATCCTCCTTTTTGATCACACACTTATAATTTTTGTAATCATAGCTGAAATCACACTCCATGTCAACTCTACAAATGATATTTCATGCCTTCATGGGAATCTACAAAGCCTAACTTTTTATAAAATCGAAGTGCGTCTGGCCGTTGTTTATCTGTAGTTAGCTGCACCACATGACATCCTTTTTCCTTTGCCCATTGGATAGCCCATGTCATTAGCTGCTCCCCAATTCCGCTCCCACGTGCCCTTGAATGTACTCTAACACTCTCAATTAAAGCTCTCCACCCACCTTGATAGGTTAAATACGGAATATAGGTGAGCTGGAGAACCCCGATAACTTCTTCACTTTTTACCGCGACGACTAATTCATTGTTATGATCCTGATCAATTGCCTGGAAAGCCTCCAAGTAGCATGAAGGTAGTGGCTGTTCATAACGCTCTCGCTTTCTCCCAAGCTCATCATCTGCAAGCATTTGCACAATCTCGCTTACATCCTCTTCCCTAGCTATACGAAAACGCACGGTTGTGTCCATTGTCACCCCTACCTGTTTTTCTTTTATCATACCCCGCTATCTATTCTCCGCATAATACCGATTCATAATCAAAGTCAATAAGTAAGGATGATACCTCATCCTTCTTGTTTGCTAGATTTGAACATATGCATGCTCCAACCAAGCAGGAGAAACGCCAGGAGAAAAACTGCTGGAAAACTTTGGTACCATGGTGCCTCAATTTGTAGAAGAAGTACATTATCTGGGTAAACTTGGCGGAACGGATTGAGCCAGGCCATAACCCCAGAAGGTAAAAGCCACCATAAAGCAAATCCTCCTAACAGTGTAACGAGAACTGCAAATAGAGTAGCCAATGTCTGCTTGATTAGGAGGCTAAACAGGAAGCAGAGAGTGATTACTAGAATAATAGTGGTAGAGATAAGGGCAAGCCCTTGAAGCATATACGTTTTGACAGTAAGGAATTGTATCCCCCCATTTTTCTCAAAGATGACAGGGTAATTAAACGTTCCCTTATCTCCAAAGAAAAATCCTATTAGGAAGGTAAAGCCAACGATCCCCACCATTGCTAGCAGATAAGTAATGATAGCACTTGCAAATTTGCTCGTTATAATTTGGTGTTTTTCTAATGGTTGGGTAAACAGTAGATTCACAGAACGATTTTCAAACTCCCCTGATAACGTGTCCCCAATAATCAATAGCATGAGAATGATTGCACCAGCATTTATAAAGAGGGTCAAAATTTGTTTTAAAAAGTTGGGTAGCGCTGTGCTATAACGGTCGTGCTGTGGCATGATATCTTCATCTACCAATTTTTGATTCATGGCAGTTCGATAATTGATTTCCTTTATTGGAATGGTTGTTTCTCCCCCTGCCTCCACATAGCTAGTCAGTTCATTATAGTATTGGTTTTCCAAGTTCAGTTGCTGTTTCCATTCGTCTGTATTGATGAGGTTTCTTACCTCATATAACTTATTTATCATGGAACTATTTATTCGCTGTAATTTCTGCTGCTCTTCATTCTCAGGATCTACTTCCAATTCCGCTATATGCAAACCCGCATTATTGTAGTTAGCCTGCAGTAATTCTTCCAACTCTTTTTGTTCTTCTTTCACTATTTGCTCTTGAAAAACGAGATTGCGAATAAACAAAAAGCTAATTCCTATGAAAACCAGTAGGAGCAAGAAAAGGAATTTTCTACTAAAGATTATTTTTTTCAATTCAAAAGAGAGTAGTTTCATACGGAAGCTTCCCCTTCAAAAAGTTCCCTGTATCTCTTTTCTGCTCCAACCTTTTGATTTTCAATGGAAATTATCTCAATTTGATTCTCATTTAAACAATCAATAAATTGTTGCAGGGATACATCTGATTCTTCAAAACGTAGTACACCCTTTTCTGCCAGACTATAAGGAATCCCTTTGGCATTAAGAACCTCTACTGCTTTATCCGTATTGCTAACAGATACTTCATATTGATTTAGATGAAGGTCTGTGAGTGATTCCTTAAGCAACGCTCCGTCCTTCATAAAATAAATGGTATTGGTAAGTCTATCGATTTCATCTAAGTTATGGGAGGATACGATAATCGTTGTCCCAATCTCAGCAAGCTCTAATAAAATATTACGCATGTTTATTGCACTTGTAGGATCCAGCCCATTTAATGGTTCATCCATCAGTAAAAGCTTCGGTTCATTAATAATAACCATCGCAAGTAATAGATGCTGTTTCATCCCAAGCGAATAATTTCGTACCCGTTTTTTTAAGTAGGATCCCATTCCTACACGCTCGACTACTTCTTTAATTTTACTTTGATCAATATGTTGCGCCTGACAAATAAACTTCAAATGGTCATAGCCCGTTAAATCGCCATACAAAATTCGATTATCCTGCAGATAAGATACATCATAAAATAGCGAACTATCTTTGTGGCTTTTCCCTAAGAGTTCAATACTACCCTCATTCACTGTAAGAAGGTTTGTCATACAGTTTAATAACGTTGTTTTGCCCGAACCATTTGGACCGACTAGGGCGATGATCTGTGGCGATTCAATTTTTATGTTGATGCCTTTAAGCACAAGCTGTTTTTTGTAACGTTTTTTAAGGTTTTCTACATTTACAATCATGTTCTTCTCCCCTCTTATGAAAACCGCTTCTGTAAAATAGTAACAACATAGGTCATCAGCCATAAAAGCAGACTGGAAACCGCGAGTACGATCATACCTTGCTTAAATGAAAAACTGCTATTCTCTAACGTTAGCGCCAGTTCATTTGTAATTACTTCTCTGACAGAAAAATAGTGGAAGGGAATATAAGGAGCAATCATGGACGTCACTGAATCCGCACTTAATCCTATCCCCGCAAACAATATGGCGATCGTTAAACCAATTGCTACTAAGGCTTTTTTTGTGATAATGGAAAAGAAAAATAAAATGGAATAGCAAAAGATCAACACCAAGAAAAAGAGACTAGCAGATTGAAGTAAGACTGTTCCCATATTCATAAAGTTAAAGGAGAATTCCTCTCCATAAATTAAAACGGGATAGTCCCAATCACCGAATCGGTCAAATATTGTACCGAGTATGAATGACAGCAATACAGTGCCGAGTAGTAAAAGGAATGTTATCAAAAGCATTGTTAAAAATTTCCCTATATATATCTTAGAACGGCGTATCGGTTGGGTCCGCAATAGCTGGATTGATCCATTTTTGCCAAGCCCTTCTTTTGTGACCATGTCACCAAAAAGAAAGAGAAAAAAACATGCACCTAAAATGTTAAATACGAATGTAAACACATGATTAGTGAAGTAAATGCCGGTAGAAGAATACTTCGTACTAAGTTTTTTTATTGACTCTTCAATGTCAGGAGGCTCGTACACTTGATCATATAGTGTCACCCAAGACAAAAAATGGATCGGGTAAACAGGAGTAATTTCTTTATCTCTTAGCCACTTGTGATACTCCAATTTGCTTTCTTCTGTAACAAGCGTGGGCCATGCAGCAGAGTAATACTCATCACGGAAAATGCGGTTTTCGACATGCTGTTCATATTGCTCGATTTCCTTATTTAATAGTGGAGTCCATTCCCCACTTTCAAAAAGTTTTATTTCTTCTTGTTCAGATCTTATGGTTCTTTTTAAGTCTTCAAGGCGGTCAGAAGTTTCTTTATCTTCTGCTTCCAATTCCCCTGCCTCGATGGAATCCTCAACACTATTAATCTCACTTTGAATCATAGAGATATCAGCTTCATTTTCTAAGATTAAATCATCTGTATGCATCGTATGTATGTGAACATATATATAATAGCTAAGTATAAAGATGAGGCAGCCAATTAGTAGGGCTCGATAGAAGTTTGACTTTGCCATTTTTTTCAATTCAAAACGGATAATGGTTAACAATATACCACCTGCTTTTAATTTATATATGGCTGTTTCTGTATTAGCGTTAACGGTGAGAATAGGGGAAACGCTTGTATATTGTTTCCCCTACATTCCTCGCTATTTGTCTGCTGTTTTTAAAGATGTAAGTGCACATGGCCCTGAGCATGAAACTGTACCATAGTACCTAGCAATAGTTCTTGTGCCGTCATACTGATATCCCGTTCTAGAGAGTGTCCCTTTCCAACCACCACTATTATAATAATATGTTGAACTAGGCGTTACATTGCCATTTAGATATACCGTATGATAAATCGTTTTTGATTGTGCAAGTACTTCTTCCCCGCTATCACTAGTCGCAGCATTAGATTGTACAGGAGCTCCAAAGTTTAATATAAGCGCTAAACCAATGGCACCAAACATTCCTAATTTTTTCTTCATCTAATCACCCCCTTCTCTCTATATAAAACTTCGACATTCCTACTTCAATACCTCTTAAAGTATTAAAAAAATTACAAATTTATGATATATTTGGAATGTAAGCCATAACATATTGAAGAGTGGGATGATATGAGGAGCAGTGTCAGTATTTTAATTGTATTTATAGCAATCCTGTTTACAGGCTGTTCAAATGAAACGCAAGATACAGTTAAAAAAGAACCTCCAACTACTACGCAAGAGACAAATGCACAACTCAATTGGGTTAGAAAATTCTTCTGGTTCCGTGGATGGGATACTAGATGCTTTTTGCTGGGAAGAAACTTGCACTTTTGAGCCTGAACCTTCAGACAAGTTGTTACGATGGGTTCCCTACTTGGTAAGCCCGGAGAAAGGTTTCCAGCGACCCTTCATCATCTGAAGAAGTAACCCTGATAACTATTTCACTAAGTAAAACAAACGATGATGAGACAACCAAAGTATTGGTTGAGGATGATAGTTTTTTCGCACCGAAAGAACCAGGAAGGTGTTATTACACGAGCACGCTGAATGGAATGAAGAACTAAAAGGTACCGCGGTCTATGTACATTCCTTGTTAGTTAAGGAAAACTAGCATTTCTTGCTGGCAGCTGACCGCTAGTATCTCATAATAAATTTTTCATAGGGGGAACATTATGAAATTACTATTTGCTTTCATACTTATTACCATTTTACTTATTTTCACAGGCTGTTCTAATGAGGAGGTAAAGCCTGCTAAAGAAGATACCTCTTCACCTTCTACGGGAGTGGGAAGTGAACAAGTCAGTCCTCCTTATATAGATATAAGTGCTGGTGCTAGTTCAACTGCGGCCATGCGAGATACTCATTGTTGGGAAGAAAACTGTTCGCTCACTCCTGATCCTCCAGATGAATTGTTGTTGGGTGAAACACCACTTCGCGTTAAACCTGGAGAGAAAGTTGAATTCACCTTCTCTACAAGCGAAGCCAAAGCCCCTGATGAAATATACACCCCAGTTGTGAGCATCGTTCAAATCGATACCAGTGGAGAAGAAGAAACAGACGTTAATGTAGAAAACAGTAGCATGACTGCACCCACTGAAGAAGGAAAATACTACTATAACATTACTACAGAATGGGATGGCGAACTGATAGGAAAAGCCATTTATGCTTTTGCTATATTAGTTCGTGAAGAATAATATCCTCATAATTTTGGCTCGTCCTTTTCAGAGTGGAATTGATTCATTATTAATTGAAAAATAAACGCCTTTAGATCTACAAATCGTGGATAAATGGGCTTGGCTGTTGAACCTGCAATAATTAACGGTACGAGCGACTCCTGTTTATGCAAGGAGCCGTGCGCTGCCCCAGCCAAATGAAATGGTGTCGACTGGGCCTTGAATTCACATCCTGGCTTGGCATTTACCACAATAAACCGACCCGATTGGGAATGAAGGGCACCGTACAACCTGGATAAAGCATCTGGAAACTTACCAAATGCAAGTCTGTCTCCATCGGTCCTTTTTAAATCAAGCACTTCAAGATCTCCTTCAATATGCCAGCTTTGACCATAAATATCTTGTGTGCTTCCACCTGGAGAAAAGGTTATACGTCCTTCTACTATTCCAGATTCTACATAAATGTGGTTTTGATCCTTCCATGCGATCACATCAATTCGCTTATCCGCTTTAAGGTGCTCTATTAATGGTGACAATGGTAGCTTCTCATCTAGCACGTAAATATAAGCCATACGTTGATTCACACTAAAAACGAGTTGATCTTTTTTGTGAACAGGCTGCTGAATCTTTGCAATCCGATAATTAAGAAGTGATTTCCGTAAATCTATTACAACTTGCTTGTAACTCATCCCAGAAGGAGCGTGGCCATTATCACCAATTACAAGCCAGATATTCTTTTTTAGAGCGTCTTCCCAGCTTGAGTATAGGTTTAATGTCTTTTGTATTTCACGGTCAATTTTTGTAATTCCTTTTATATCCATGGGCCCTCTAAAATGAATCCGAGCGTCCAAGTCCTGAAATATACAAAAGGTAAAGCCCGGAAGTTTATTCGTGCGAATTAAATGGCGCAGATCCCGTGCCGTAAATTTGTGATTCCCTGCAGCTAGCTGTGTAGGAAAACCCCATCTCCTAATTTTCGAAAAGACACCCAAGGAAAAAACAGGCGTCGTCTGACTAACCCAAGTCCCTTTTTCAAAACGCGTTAATCTGCGCAGTAACAGAGGCGCCTTCAACCTTTTAGGCGTATTTCCTCGATAGACAAACGAATTAATAGACGCTGAGGACACCCCTTCTTTTGCAAGGTCTTCGTAAATGGTGGTTACTCCTGTACTCATATGCTCATTATTTAGTCGGTAGAGCATGTTATGTATAGATTTACGCATTCCAATTCGAAAAGTCTCTCTAACACCTGTTCCATAGTTAACAAATTGCCTTTTATTCGTATCAAACCAATTCAATCCCGGAATACGATGTTGATCAGGGTAGGTGCCAGTTAAAAGGCTACTATCAATGGTAACGGACATGGTCGGATACGAGCTGACCATCTCAGGAAAATAGGTACCATTTTCCATTAGGAACTTTAATGCTGGAGCACGTCCTGTTTGGACCGCCATCTCAAGTGGATAGGACATTAATGAATCTATGTTTAACAGTATTACTGGCTTTTCCGGCTTTTTGTATTGGGGCATTTTGCTATTCTTCCTCTCTATACAATGTTTAACTAGCCCTAGTTTAACTAGGCATGATGAAACAATCCGTATAGAGATTCGGTTTAAGGTGTGTTGGTTTCACTTTGTGGTGCTCTGGTTTCACTTTGTGGGCCTCTGGTTTCACTTTGCGGTGCTTTGGTTTCACTTTGCGGTGCTCTGGTTTCACTTTGCGGGCCTCTGGTTTCACTTTGTAGTACTCTGGTTTCACTTTGCGGGCCTCTGGTTTCACTTTGTGGTACTCTGGTTTCACTTTGTGGCTGTCTGGATCTGACGCGACCCCCTCTCTTTCCGACGCGACTTCTCCTCATTCCGACGCGACTCCCCCTCATTCTGACGCGACTTCTCCTCATTCCGACGCGACTCCCCCTTATTCTGACGCGACTCTCCAAAAGCCCCCTACAACAAAGCAGATTTCAACAAAACAAAACTCCCCTAGCAAGATACACTCACCTTGCTAAAGGAGTTTCAATTCCACCTATTTATCCAGCACCGTCTTGGCGATGTTCTGGTCTAACTCTTCGAAATCATGATAGGAAATTGTTTCGTATAGCTCTTTTCTTGTTTGCATATCTGAGACACCTTCCTTTTGTGTCCCTTCCTCTTTTATTAACTGGAAAATCCGTTCATATGCCTTTGCCGCTACGCGTAACGAGGTAACTGGATAAATCACCATCTTAAAGCCCATATCCTGGAAGGCTTCTGCGGATATGTATGGTGTCTTACCAAACTCGGTCATATTGGCTAATAATGGGACATCCACTTTCTCGGCAAAGAGGCGGAATTCTTCATCTGACTGTAGGGCCTCTGGGAAGATAGCATCTGCTCCTGCCTCTACATATGCTAAGGCGCGCGCTATTGTAGCCTCCATGCCTTCATCGGCTCTGGCGTCCGTTCTAGCGACAATAACAAGAGAAGGTGCTGCTTTCTTTATTGCCTGGATTTTCTGTGCCATTTCCTCTGTCGTTACAAGTTGTTTTCCATTCAAATGTCCACATTTTTTTGGAAGCTGTTGGTCCTCAATTTGTACGGCAGCTACGTTTGCTTCTACCATTTCCCTTGCAGTACGTGTGACATTAAGTACCCCGCCAAATCCTGTGTCAATATCAACCAACACAGGAAGGTTCGTTGCACGAATGAGATCACGTGCCCTATCGGCCATTTCAGTTGATGTGACCATTCCTAAATCTGGCAGCCCCTTGCTTGCGGTATAAGCGCCACCAGATAAATATAGTGCGGAAAATCCTGCCTTTTTGGCAACAAGTGCTGCCATGGCATCATGGGCACCGGGAATTTGCAAGATGGTTTCCTGTTGAATCAATTCCTTAAATTGCTCGGCTAGCTTCTGCTGTGGTATAGCTTCGTCTACAATCCACGCCATCGTACATTCCTCCTATTTAACGAAAAGCTCCATAAATTCATTCACGTTCATGTCTGCAAGTGTTTCGTACTTGTAGCTTACCGCTTCAATTTGCTCTAATTGTTTTCTTGAATATTGTGTAGCCAAGTTTGCTGCATATTTTTCTAATACTTTCGGTATCGCTTCTTCCCGGCGGAAACGGTGTCCAAGTGGATATTCACAAGCTACACTCTCTGTTGATGTACCATCTTTAAAGTGAACCTGTACAGCATTCGCAATCGACCTTTTTTCTGGATCCAAATAGTCCTCGGTGTATGCTTTGTTTTCTGTCACAACCATCTTATCTCTTAATTTATCAACGAGTGGATTTGCGGCAGCTTCATCTTCGTAATCCTCTGCCACAATGTTTCCATTTAAAAGTCCGATTGCTGTAATGTATTGCAAGCAATGATCGCGATCTGCCGGGTTGTGCAAAGGTCCTTTTTTATCAATGATACGAATTGCAGATTCATGAGTAGAGATGGTAATTTGATCAATTTCGTCCCAACGACCCTTCACTTCCGGATAAAGCTGTACGGCCGCTTCTGCAGCTGTCTGTGCATGGAACTCTGCAGGATAGGACACTTTAAAGAGCACATTTTCCATCACATAGCTATCAAGAGGCTGCTTTATTTTTAGTTCCTGCTTATTGAACAATACATCCTGGAATCCCCAGCCTGGAGCACTAAGTGCGGTTTGATAGCCCATTTCACCTTTTATTGCCATCATCGCAAGACGTACACCGCGACTAGTCGCATCACCAGCAGCCCAGGATTTTCGCGAGCCTGTATTTGGTGCATGACGATACGTCCGCAAGCTTGAATTATCCAGCCAAGCATTTGATAAGGCATTTACAATTTCGTCACGGCCACCACCAAGCATTTTTGTAACAACTGCTGTGGTGGCAATTTTGACATACAATACATGGTCAAGCCCCACACGATTCAGGCTATTTTCAAGCGCGAGTACACCTTGAATTTCATGTGCTTTAATCATCATTTCTAGTACGTCCTGAACTTTTAATGGCGCTTGGCCTTTTGCTAGTCTTTCCTGACTAACATAATCCGCGACCGCCAATATTCCACCCAGATTATCTGATGGATGACCCCACTCAGCTGCCAGCCAGGTATCGTTATAATCAAGCCAGCGAATGATTGCGCCAATATTAAAGGCTCCTTGAACTGGATCTAACACATGAGATGTGCCAGGTACTCTTACCCCTTTAGGCACGACAGTACCTGGTACAATTGGTCCGAGTAGCTTCGTACATTCTGGATAATTTAATGCAAGAACTCCACATCCTAGTGTATCCAGTAGCACATAATGTGCCGTGTTGTATGCCTCCGTACTCGTAATATCTTTATTCAATACATAATCCGCAATTTCCTCTAGTAAAACGTCTGTTTTGTTCTGTTCACTCGTTGTTTGCAAAAGCCTTCTCCCCTTTTTCGATTAGTAGCTATTTCCAATATAATTCACACGCGGGCGGAACAAACGATTATGTTGATGTTGTTCGATCACGTGGGCGGATAAGCCAGCAGTTCTGGCACTAAAGAAAATTGGTGTATACAAGCCGATTGGAATCCCTAACATCCAGTACACTGGTGCGGCATAGTAATCCAGATTTGGATAAAGTCCCTTTTCCTCACGCATCACCTTTTCCCCAGCCTCACACATTTCCAGTAATGTATGATCACCTTTCTTATCACATAACTCTTTTAAGGATTGTTTCATGACGAGCGCCCTTGGATCCATTTTCTTCATGTAGACCCGATGCCCAAAGCCCATTATTTTTTCTTTTTGACTAAGTTTCTTCATAAGTAATTCTTCAAAGGCTGCTGCCGACTTTACTTCGTTCAACATGTACATGACCGCTTCATTTGCTCCACCGTGCAGGTTTCCTTTCAGGGAAGCAACACCTCCAGTTAAGGCGCCATAAAGGTCAGCGTTTGTAGACGCAATAACTCTTGCGGTAAATGTTGAATTTGGCATTTCATGCTCACTATATAAAAGTAGGGAACGATCAAATATTTCCGTTTGCCATGGCTCCGGCCTTTCCCCTGTTATCATATAAAGGAAATTAGCACTATAGGATAAATCCTGATCTGGCTGCACTGCTTTTTGCCCATTAATTAGTCGATAACTGTTTACAGTTATCGCAGGTAATTTCCCAAGCAGGCGGTATGCCCTTTCCTTATTTGCTTCTACCGAGCGGTTCTCTATATCGTCATCATATCCTGAAAGCGCTGACAAACCTGTCCGCAAAGCATCCATTGGATGGGTATTTTCTGGTAAGAGATCAAGCACTTTCAATACATTTTGCGGGATATCATAATGAGTCATAAGTTTTTCTTTTAGGTCACTTCTCACTGCTTCATCTGGTAGGCTTCCTTCTAAAAGGAGGTACACCATATCGAGGTAATCATTTTTTTGCGAAAGGTCAATGAGTTCATGTCCTCTTATAATAATCTTTTCTTGTTCCGTGTCTAAAAAAGAAATCTCCGTTTCTGCAGCAACCACCCCTGCAAGGCCAGGAACATACTTTTCTTTCGTGTCCATATTTTTAACCTCCTCATTAATTGTGCAGTTTTCCTGTGAAATTTCAAAAACTTCGCTATCTTATTATAATTTTATTATAAAATTGAATGAAAGATAAGAAAAATATATAATTTTGATAACTAGCCATAGATTTTTTCAATGGCACGGAGGAGGCAGCGTTATGAAATTTCAGGATTGGGAAATGCTCGCGACCTTGTATGAGACAGAAAACATTACGCAGGCAGCAGAACGGCTATTCCTCTCCCAGCCGACTTTAACATCCCGATTAAAAAATATGGAGAACTATTACGGCGTGCAACTAATGAACCGGAAACAACGAGGAATCACGTTTACCCCTGAAGGTGAGCAACTGGCTCAACATGCCGTAAGAATGCTGCATGAGCAGCGTAAGATTGAGGAAAAATTACACAACATGAAAAATCAAGTGGCAGGAACACTTCGAGTTGGTGTTTCCAATTTCTTTGCACTAAATAAAATGCCGAAGCTCCTCCGATTGTTTAAGCAAAGTTATCCAGATGTAGAATTTCAAGTAGTGACAGGATGGAGCAGTGAGATGCATCGTCTGATTTCCAATCATGATGTACATATTAGTTTTATTAAAGGAGACTATGCTTGGAATGAACAAAAAGATCTTCTTTACGAGGAAGAGATCTGTATTGCTTCTCCGTGGGAGTTTCAAATGGAAGATCTTCCAACCTTACCGCGAATTGATTACTATACAGATGAAAAAATGCGATCTCTTGTGGAACATTGGTGGTATAACAATTACAAGCAACCACCAAATATTAATATCCAGGTGAACCAAGTCGAGACGTGTAAGGAAATGGTCATAAACGGGTTGGGCTATGCGATTTTAGCTAATTTAGTTGTGCGTCCACATCCAGAGCTTTTCATTAAACCACTATATTTGCCTGACGGGAAGCCAATTACACGAAAAACCTGGATGTATTATCATGAAGATACCCTTGAATTAAATATTGTAAAAGCCTTTGTGCAATTCATTCAAACGATTGATGTGAAGGCATTGTAAAAAAGTCCTTTTTCTATCTTAAGTTTATGTGTTTAATAGGAACAAATTCCGGTAACAGTAGAGTAGAATCATAAAGGATTCTTTTAAAAATCTAACGGAGGTGGATAAGATGGCTACAAACGAAAAGTATAAAACAGGTGAAAATGCACCAGAGAGCGGTAAGTACAAAGTTGATAGTCTAGTAAATGGCGGATCAAGCAGTAATGATACGACCATTGACATCGAAAAAGGAGAACAATTCCCTCCTTCCCCTTCAGATAATGATGCAGCGTATTGGGTAAAAGCATAAAAGTGAACACCCTCCTGGTAATAAATCAGGAGGGTGTTTTTTCGACTGAATTGTATTTTCCTTCGCTGATTAACGTGTACTTCATTCGAAATCATATAAAAATACCGAACAATCATCTTGCATATTTAATCCCTAACTTTTAAAAGTCGTAGAGCGTTTAAGATGACAATGATAGCTGCCCCTGTATCACTCAATACGGCTAACCAAAGCGTGAGCCATCCTGGGAAAACCAAAATAAATGCGATAAGCTTAACAATTACCGAAAACCAGATATTTTGTTTAATAATTGCTAATGCTTTTCTACTTAGCTTAATGGTATGTGGTAATTTTTCCAGATTGTCTGCCATTAACACGATATCCGCTGTTTCCATTGCAGTATCAGTTCCTGCCCCACCCATAGCAATTCCTAAGTCAGATGTCGCTAGTGCTGGAGCATCATTAATTCCGTCCCCTACCATTGCAACTTTATGGCCTTCACTTTGTAACTGTTTAATCGCCTTAACCTTATCTTCCGGTAATAGTTCAGCAAAATAACGCGTTACGTTCGCTTCTTTTGAGATCATTTTTGCAGTGCCTTCATTATCGCCTGTTAGCATGACGGCTTGGTTTATCCCAACTTGTTTCAAGCCATCTAATGCCTTCACAGTCGTTGGGCGAATCATATCCGAAACGGCAATAACACCGAGTATTTCTTTTTGTGTACCTATGATAACCACTGTTTTTCCCTGACCCTGTATTTCGGTTAGTTCAGGGTTAATTTCACCAAGTGGGATATTCATTTCTTCAAATAATTTTAGATTACCAGCAAAATAAATTTCTCCATTAATGGTTGCTTGGACACCTTTACCAGCAATACTTTTATATAATTCTCCATCCTTCGCTTGAAAGCCTTTGTCTTTCGCATACCCAACAATTGTTTTCGCTATTGGGTGTGTGGAGTACTCTTCTAATGTCAAAGCGACAGAAAGTAGCTCGCCTTCAGATATGGTTATTGGCGTAATCCCAGAAACTTTTGGTTTCCCCTCTGTTAATGTTCCTGTTTTATCAAACGCGATTGTTTCAATAGCGCCAGCACTCTCTAAGAATGTTCCACCTTTAATAAGTACACCATTTTTTGCAGCATTTCCGATGGCAGATACGATAGCTACAGGTGTGGAGATAACTAGAGCACAAGGGCAGGCCACAACTAATAATGCAAGTCCTTTGTACGTCCATTCTCCCCATGTTCCCAACCCAAGAAGTGGAGGAATAACGATCACAGCTAGGGCCATCAGAAACACAATAGGGGTGTAAATGCTAGCAAACTTATCTATAAATGCTTGTGTAGGTGCTTTCTGCTCCTGTGCTTCTTCTACTAAATGGATAATCTTTGATATAGTAGTATCCTCAACTAATTTCGTAACTTTCACTTCGAGTGAGCCACTTTCATTAATTGTACCTGCATAAACGGTATCACCAGTCATCTTATCAACTGGAATAGATTCTCCTGTGATTGGTGCCTGGTTAACACTCGTTTCCCCTTGGATAATTTCACCGTCGAGTGGAATTCTATCTCCAGGCTTGATGACAATTACCTCACCAACTCTTACCTCATCTACTGGCTTTTTAACTAATTCTGAGCCAGCCTTAATCCAAGCCTCTGATGGCGCCAATTCCATTAAATTACGAATGGATTTCCTTGTCTGTTCAATAGACCTATTTTGAAGTGCAGTACCGATTGCAAACAACCATACTACCGTTGCCCCTTCAAACCATTCACCTATAATTGCGGCTCCGATCGCAGCTGCTGACATCAAAACGTTCATGTCTAATGAACCGCTTTTTATGGCAAAATAAGCGCTCTTCACTGGTTTAGCACCACTTAATACAATTGCAACAGCATAAAGAATGGTGGATACAAATGGAGCGAGCCCACTAAAAGAACCAATAAAGCCAAATGCTATGAATAAACCAGAAAGAGTAGTCTTACCGCCATACGTGCGCTTTCTTTTCGTTGTTTCCTCAGGCTGGCCTTTGTTCGAAAGCAATGTAGCACGGTAACCGAGTTTAGATACTTCTGAAACGATATCTTCAACTGAATTTTCGTGTTCGAGTTTCATTTTACCAGTCGAAAAATGGACATTTACACTTTTAACAGCAGGATGATGATTGAAGTGGTTTTCAATACTTTTAGCACAACTTCCACAGTCCATGCCTTCTACATCATACGTTTTAATCTTCTTATTTTGATGCACTGGAGCTATCTTGTAACCTAGCTTTTCAACCGTATTTTCTATTTGGTCGAGAGAACCATTCCCGCTTGCTACTACTTTTAATTTCGCAGTATTATAATTTACCTTAGCATCTTGAATTTTATCTAGACTACGTACCCCTTTTTCAATGGTTAAAGCACAGGAAGGACAATCCATTCCTTGTACGCTGTATTCCATTGACTCAACTGTTAAAGACGATTTAGGACTATCCTCCATTGGAGAAACAGAGCTAGCGCAACAATTGGATACCTCTTTCTTTGGTGTATGAGATTCTGGTTCATCCTTTTCATTACTACAGCAAGATGTTATTTCCACCTGATTATTGGATGCCCCACTACAGCAACCGCTTGCTTCTATCGGTGCAGCTTTAGGTTGACTACTGCAGCAACCTTGTTTATCTTGAACAACTTCACTATTAGTTGGTCCACAGCATTTGTCTGCCATTTATTTTCAACTCCTTAATCTATGTGACTGTCACAGCAAGCAACATCCTTTTCCACATCTTCTAGAACCACATCAATCATTGTTAATAAATCTCGAACTAGTTGGTTACGCACACGGTAATAAACGTATTTTCCATCTTGTCTCCCTACAACTAGCCCACAGCCTTTTAAACATGTTAGATGCTGGGATATATTTGATTGATTGCCATTAAGGTCTTGAACTATTTGAGAAACGGTCTTTTCATCTTCTTTTATACTCTCAAGAATTTGTACTCTTGTTTTATTAGAAAGTCCATGTAAAAACTTCATTTTTGTATCGATATCAACCTGCAACATTCCATTATCCCCCTCGTTACATTAGCTAATACTAATATGTTTGTTAGCATCATATTACCGGTTCCTAATATGTGTGTCAACTAAATACTTGTCCTAAAAAACAAATAAAAAAAGAAGCATCTAGGTAAATGCTTCTTCAGTCAAAATATATCCTTCGCTTCTGCTGGTAGGTTACGAACCTGTTTTAAATAAGCCGTCATATTTTGGTCATCTTCCATTGGATAAATGAAATTAAAATGTGCCGCAACTTCTTTTGCAAGGACTCTAAATAATTCACATGTAACAAATATGGACTCCCACATATTTTCATAATCTGCATCCGAATATGTCTTTTCATACATTTTCCAATACCTATCAGGTAGATAGTCTTTAAAATATTTTCCTAACTTTCCTGGTGAAACTTGAAAATCTGTTTGTATGCCAATCCACCAGCTGACCACGTTATCTAATGCATCTCTCATTGTTAGCTCAAACATCTGTTTAGCGTAAGGTAGTTCATCACGCCATATACCTTTTGCAACATTTTGCGAACACCACCAAAAGTTATTTGTATAACCGTCATATATAGTTTCTGATGGCTTTTGCACATGATAATCCACATCAGTCGGCTGCGCAATTGAAGGCAAGATATTATCTTTGTCTAACAGGGGGATGGTGAGCTTATCTTCTTCATACTCCTCCAGCATTTTTTCTTTTGTTAAAAGTCGAAGGTCGATTCGGTTGCCGTCTGTAAAAAGCATTAAAAATCCATACGAACTAACAGAGTTATTCTCCGCTTCTCTACCAAAGTCGTTCTTATCAGGTTCTTGCATCATACGTAATTCACCAAAAGCTTGAAGCCACGCCTTATCTTTGATAAACGGGTTTGTCTCCGTCACAACATATACAATATCATAGTCTTGAAAGATATCCTTTGGGGCATTCGAATTTGTTCTAGACCCATTCATATACACTGCTCGAATTCGTGCATCATTCTTAGCTGTATCTAATATAAGCTCCATCATTTCTTGTTCATTCCGCAATGAGTTCCCTCCCTAACATAACATTTTTAACCAACCACCTTATGTAATATCTAAGAATCTCCCTAGTCCCTTAACTAGCCAAAAAATGATCCTAAAAGGTAAGATAATTAATTCCGGAACCCATATAAGGATATCTACTAAAACATCCCACTTCGTATAGTGCTGGTAATCCTTACTGGCCCTTCTCGTCTTGGCTTTCTTCCTCTTCCACCATTCTTTCAATCTAGTTCACCTCTAAAAGTTATTTATCTTTCTTCACAAAAACAACATAGGAAAGAAACACGAGATAAAAGAGCCCTAATTGTACGCTAAAAACATATGAAAAGTATGTAACATCGTAATCTGTTGTCAGCATCACACTTTCTTGTCCTACACGCATATAACGTGTAACGAGCTCTGGAACGAGGAAGGTTGCAAGAATGATAGCAACCATACATAGCAAAAATTTTCCTTTATTCGACAACAAAATCACCAACTTCTTTTAAAATTCAATACAAAAAGGCTGCAGCTTCTCATCTAAACAGTATTCAATTCTTTGCCTAAAATTTTTCAGTGTTACCATTTTTAATGCCTGCTCAATGGGAAAAAAACCTACTTTCAAGCTCTCAGGACTTATCGTTGGTTTTCCACCTATCGGCTTCGCCAAAAATAACGTATTGCAAATCGATCTTTCTACATTTTGAAACATTCCACAAAACCTTGTTATTTCTACCTCTATACCTGACTCTTCCATTGTTTCTCTTATTGCTGCCTGTTTCAGCGACTCCCCTTCTTCTACCTGACCTCCAGGCATCTCCCACCCTCTTTTAGGTCCTTTAATTAGAAGGATCTCTTGTTTTTCGTTAAGTACGATCGTGGCAGCTGAAACGATATGTTTTGGTGGTTGCACTTGTATAGCCTCCTTTTGAATAGATTCAATACCTAAGCAAATTATGTATTTCGCAAAGTAGTTTGTTTGCTAGAAAATCTTTGGCCCTTACTTTAGTACAATTTATTTTAATTAACTGTTGTCTTAATATCTTACGTATTAACTAATGTTGGGTATTCCATCTGAGTACAGAAGATATTACCTATAATTTTACCATTTATTCTAATAAATTGTTTCAAAAATCAATTTATTAGAAGCTATTTATATCTTTTCTAAGTAATTCAAATGCAGTAAAATACATTTATATCAATTTAGAAATAAAATAAAAACCTCCTCGTTTTATTAACAAGAAGGTTTTTATCATTGAGCTGATCGCTAAAAGGCTTTTATAAAACTTACCGAAAAAGATCTAAGAATTTTTCCCAGATTCCTTTTTCTTCTTCTTCCGGTTCTTCTTTTGTTTCCGGTTCAGGAATTTCAATCCCTTCCGTTTTTAGAACAAATTGAACTACTTCCACGTTTTCATTTTTATCGGAAATAAAGGAGCTAGGTTCATAATCCGAGTTAGCAAACTCTTCCATCATGTCATCTGTTTCCTCTTCAATTTGACCAGGTAGATCACTAGTAGCTTCCTGCAATTCTTTTGTACCGTCATGTAGCTCACTTACACCATCGCGGGTTGCAGAAGTTCCATTTCCCAACTCCTGAATCCCCGCATCTAGCTCCTGGTAGGATGAAGTCAATTGTCCGACACCATCTGTGTAATCTACCAATCCGTTATGGAATGTTTGATACTGAGAAGATAGAACAGAAAATCCTTCTTGCATTTGAGCAATGGAGTCCAAGCCTCCTGTAGAAGCCATGGCATTCTCAATCTCTGTTGCCATTGTTTCTAAGTTGGAAGCCATCTCTTGCGTAGCGCCCGACGATTGCTCTATTGCTCCTGACACCCCGCTAAATGCTTCTTTCACAGCATTGTACGTTTGTTTGGCTGTATTTGCAGCTTGGTACGTTTCGATTAGTTTCCCGACCACTTCTTCATCTGCGTTGCTTTCATTCAATGCCTTTATCTGCGCTTCACTAATTTCATAGGAAGGAATAGCAGCCATTGCTTTTTCCAATTGCTGATTAGCTTCGCTGTATCCTTTTTCCAATTCCCCTTGTGCCCGTGCAGATTCTTTCAAGCCATTTGCAACGTCACGTAGGTGGGACGGAAATTCCATAAGTGCACTTACATCTAAATTTCCTGTACTGTCTTGAACCGTTTGATTAATAGTGGCTAATGCGTTCTTTATCTCTGCTGATCCATTAACCAATTCACTGGAAGAAGAATTTAGTTCTTCCATCCCATTCCGGTATTCAGTAGACCCATCCCCTAATTCTTGTGCACCTTGATCAAGTTCAGTCACACCATTTTTCAGATCACCAACACCGGAATGAATTTCACTTATAGCATCAGCCAAGTCTTGCATTTCACCTGTCACTCCACCAAGATCAGGGCTTTCAATCGACATGGAGTATGGCGCAGCATTTATTTCGATCGGATCCATCTCAAAATTGGTAACATCTGAGGAAATAATGTACGTTTCTTCCTTATCAGGCATGACAGAGAACGTAATTTGTTTATTTTGCCCTGCATTAGCCTTTGTTCCTTCTGGTGCCTGTATATTATCAAAATTCGCTGGATCTAGAGTAACCGCAATTTGTAGCAAATAGTTTTCAAAGAACTCAGGATCCACCTCTTCATTTGCAGATGTAGAAATCTGTATTTCTAATGTCCCGCTCTGTCCAGCTAGCTCCTGTGGCTTTACTTCTTCACCATCCAGTATATACGTGATCGAGATGTCCCATGGCAGTGCCTTATTCTCCATATTTCCTTGGTAATAAAATTCCTTATCTTCAGCTTTAAATTCAACTGTATCTTCGTTTTTTACAATGTCAGTCAGATTGCTTAAATTACGAACAGAGGTATATTCACCATAATCCACAATCTCTCCTGGGTCTGTCACACGAAACGTATTTACAACATACATATCTTGCAATTGGCCGCTGGCAGCCATATTTCCATAGATCACTTCATCTTTTGACGTATAATCGCCCGCTTTTTCTTCCTTCACTTCATCAGCAAAAGCAGTTGTTGAGAAGGAGGAAAACACGAGCATTGTGCCCAATAGTACTGGAATAGATTTTTTATTGCGCAATGGATCATTCCCCCTTATAAAAGTTTGGTTTCCATGTTGTTTTTTCGATAATACGATCAAGTACAATTAGCATAGCAGGAAGTACGAGGACTACCATAATGAACGCGAGTAATGCTCCACGTCCCAATAATAATCCAATTGAGCCAACAATCTGATTGGAAGATGTCAGCCATAAAATAAATCCTACACTTGATAGAATGGATGCAGATACTCCAATAGAGAATATCTTTTCATCAATGGTTTTCCTTACAGCTGGTAATGCACGCATTTCTTTGCGATTTTCTTTATAGGCTTCCGTTAACAAAATTGCATAATCGACAGTTGCTGCCAATTGCACTGTACTTATAATCAAATACCCTACGTAAACCAGTGATATATTTGTAAAGTAAGGAATAGATAAATTAATCCATACCGCAGACTGTATTGTCACCAGTAGTACGACTGGGAAGGAAAGAGAACGGAATGTTATAAGTAGCACGATTGCGATTGCCACTACTGTTAAGACATTAACAACCGTATTATCATCTTCCACCACATTCTTCATGTCATACAGGGTGACACTCTCACCTAATAGATGATAGTCATCACTATAATATTGGGAAGCTTTCGCTTTTAATTGCTCAATGAATGCAAAGGTCTCCTCCCCTTCATTATCAATAGCTGAGTTTATGATAATCCTACTGTAATTCTCTGAAAAGAATTGTTCCGTAACCGATTCATCGAGATATTCAGCCGGTATCGCCGGACTAATTGCATCTACATACGATACAGTACTTTTTACTTCGGAAAAATCTTTTATTTCTTGAACCAATTCTTCTTCCTTTGCAATGTCTCCCTTTGGAACTAACAGAACCATCGGGGTATGCTTATCATACACTTGTTCTATCGCAATAGAATCACTTCCAGACCTTGTTGAATCTGGTTGTTCCCCCATTCCATACATAAAGTCGGTTTTCCCCTGTCCTAAGTAGGCAGGAACAATTAATAATAATAGAATGAGCAATGCTGGTATACGAAACTTAATTAAGGTTTTCCCAACATTGCGGATGCTCGGCAGCAACTGTTTGTGCTTCGTTTTATCAATCCAGTGGTAGCACATTAAAGTTAAGGCTGGCAAGAATACCATGACACTAATAAAGCTAAGTGCAATACCCTTCACCAGGTTGACACCTAAATCTGCTCCGATTTCGAAATCCATAAATGTCAGTGCAATAAAACCGAAAAAGGTAGTAGAGGCACTTGCCACGATTGCTGGAAAGGATCGCTTCATAGCCATCTGCATCGCCTTCGCTGGCGTATTTTCTGTCTTACGATAATCTGCAAAACTATGCAGTAGAAATATAGCATAATCCAGCGATACTGCTAGCTGCAAAATTGGCGCAACCGATTGTGTTATGAAAGAGATCTCCCCAAGAAAGATATTTGTACCTAGATTAATCAGCACAGAAATTCCAATAGCTGTTAGGAAAAGGGCTGGTTCTGCCCAAGAATTGGTTGATAGGACCAAAATTAAAATAATAATCGGTATGAGCAACGCTGCTGCATACATGGACTCTTTCCCTGTCATCTTCTGTGAAGTTGCGGTATCTAATGCTTCACCAGACATCGCATTGTCTTCTCCGATTAATTGATAAATGGCATCCGTTGTTTCCACTTCCTTGCCTTCCTCAATATGAAAAGAGAACAAGGCATTTCCATCCTTATAATAGGATTCAACGGTATCCGGGTCGGCCATTTCAATTGGTGTTTTCACATCAAGTGCGTCATCCAGCCATGTTACTTCAGAGACACCCTCAATTGCTTTAAGTTCTTCTTTAAAAGCCAACGCTTCTTGAATACTGACATCCCGCATCATCACACGGGTATTTGCAACCGCCCCATCAAATTCCTCTTCCATGACGTCCATTGCGGTTGTAGATGGCGAATCCTTTGGTAAATAATCCACCATATTATAATTAACAGATACTGCAAATTGCGCAAATACACTAAGTATAGCTACTATAATAAATGTAATAACAATCGATTTTTTTCGTTTAATAATCTGTGATGTCCAGCCGATTGAAGCTCACCCTCTCTTGCGTCCATTATTGAAATCCTATATATTATAATATACACGGTGTTGGATTAACAACAACCAGTATGTTAATTTACGTACAATATCCAACGAAAATAACAATAGTGTTGGATAAATATGTGAAGAAAGTGTGAATTTTTTATGACTGAAAAACTGGACAGACGAAAAAAATATACTCGAATGGTCTTAAAGGATAGCTTGATCGCTTTATTAAAGTCTAAGCCTCTCTCCGCAATCACTGTAAAAGAAATATGTAATCACGCTGATATTAATCGCTCTACCTTTTATACACATTACAAGGACCACTACGATCTGCTAAATAAAATTGAAGAAGAGATTATTGCAGATATGAATACTTATTTAAACGCTCATAACTTCGCCCAGAAAGAAAAAGCAATGCAAACCACGATTAAACTATTGGAGTACATTAAATCAAAGCATGAGATTTGCTATACCCTTCTAATTGAAAATAAAGATACATCTTTTGAGGAAAGAGTTATGGAGGTAGCCAGAAGTTTCTTAATTGATAATTGGACGGATGAGTATGAAGGAGATTCTGCTGATTCTGCCTATATTAGTACATTCATTATTAGTGGCAGCATTCATGTCATTAAACACTGGCTTTCCCGAAATATGGACAGGACACCTCAACAAATTGCAGACATTATTAATACAGTTTGCTACAAGGGGATTGAATAGGTGTGGAGTAATAAGAGTGGATCGCTATTAGTGATTCCTTCCTTTTTCAAGAAAACGAAAAGTTTATCTAAAAAACTAAAACAACACATGACCTTTTTAGAGAAGTTAAGGACATGTGTTGAAGTTTTACACATAAAATAGGACTCTAATTAAAGAGTCCTTTTAAATAGTAATTATTAGTTTTTAGTAACGTTAGTCGCTTGAGGTCCGCGTTGACCTTCTTCAATTTCAAAAGAAACTGATTGACCTTCGTCTAAAGTTTTGAAGCCTTCTCCTTGGATAGCTGAGAAATGTACGAATACATCATCTCCACCTTCAACTTCGATGAAGCCAAAGCCTTTATCTGCGTTAAACCATTTTACTGTACCTTGTTGCATGTTTGTTTCCTCCTGCGTGGTATTCCCACAATTTATTACTATTAATGCTCAATTTAGATAAAAGGTGAAGCGTGTCTTGCGATACTTTCCTCTCAGATCGAGACCGAACAAAAATAATTCTTCTTTAGAATAACAGATAAAATACAGAATGGCAAGTTATATTAAAAAAAATTTTAATAATACTTTTTAGGCAACTGAATGTTTGGTTTTTGAAATCCCAATCCCACTAAATATATAAATAAGCGCGAAGATAATTCCAAGGTATGTCATAGGTGCATAGAGGAAAAATTCTCCTGTTGAGACTTGCAGAGTGTCCGCAACAAATGCTCCTGTTACACCCCACGGTATGATTGGGGATAGAGCGGTTCCGGTATCCTCCATCGTTCTGGACCAATTTTTTCTTTGCAGACCAAATTTATCGTATAGCGGACTAATGATAGGACCAATAACCGCATAGGTTACATAATAGCTACCTGTTATGGTAAATAAAATACCGTGCAGTGTTAAACTAGAGGTCATCATGGCTTTCCCATTTTTAGCAAATTCCACAATTTTATCAAGTAACACTTGTATGACACCCGCCGTTTTTAATGGAGAGCCAAAAATAGCAGCACTTATCAACAAAGCGACTGTACCTAACATACTCGACAATCCACCACGCTGCAAGATCTCATCTACAATCGGTACGTCTGTTACGTCTGTATAACCTCCATCTAATACTGTAAATACTTCCAGAAGCTCTCTTCCCTGAAAAATAATAGCCAACAACACACCTGCAATGATACCTACTCCAAATACAGGAAGTGTCGGTTTTTTAAAGTAAATCAATACCAACACAAGGATTGGTGGAAAAATTAAAAGAGGATTCAAATTAAAATTTTCGTTTAAAGTGGATAAAATAAGCTCCACATTCTCACTATTTTCAATTTGCCCATCAAATTGAAATCCTAGAATGAAATATAAAATTAATGAGATGACATAACCTGGTATTGTGGTCCAGAGCATGTGTTTAATATGGTCCACTAGTCTCACACCAGCCATCGCTGGTGCCATGATCGTCGTATCAGATAAAGGAGATAGTTTGTCTCCGAAAAATGCACCGACCACAATTGCTCCAGCCGTATAATGTAGCGGTACATCGAGGCCAATGGAAACGCCCATTAGCGCAACCCCTACTGTACCAATCGTTCCCCATGATGTTCCTGCCATAATGGACATAACCGAACAAATAATTGCTGTAATAAGTAAGAATAGGGATGGATCAATACTTTTCAGTCCATAGTATACAATTAGTGGAATGGTCCCAGACATCATCCATGCACCAATAAGCATCCCAACAGCGAGTAAAATCAAAATCGGAGGAAGCATGGATTTTAATGTTTCAATTAGGTCTTCTTCAATATTCTTCCACTTTATTCCCCAAATGAGGGACAATATGATAACGACTACTCCAGCCGTAATTAAGACAATTGTTGTAGGGGCATCAAGATATAGAATCCCACCTAAAACGACGGAAAAAGATAAGATAAGCAGTAATATAGCTTTCCATGTTGAAAGATTCATAATGTAGTTCTCCTTTGTGTTTAATTCCTTAGTTCATTGTTGAAAATAAGTAATTAGAGTCTAAGGCTTTATACAAGGTCGCATATCAAAGCAAACCATAAACTCAAAACATATGATTGTGATTAATTTCAATAATAAACCCCTCCATTCTTTGTTAGTATTTTTCGTCTAATGGAGGTTAAAAAAACACACAAAAAAAACAATGATAGAAAAATAACCTATCATTGTTAACAATATGGTATCTTCCATTCGATCAGTAGTCCTCCATGCAGACGTGCATGACAGTATGCCTCTTGTTAAAAGACATCCCAGCAATAATAAGCTTGACCCTTATTACACTTCGGCGAGCATCCCTTTCATCAATCATCTCTGATGTCATACTCCAATTGATTACTGATAATGTTCGCGCCTCTACCTCACCGAGTTGGTAAGGTAATTATTAAATTTTTCAGTATAACTATACATGTCTACTTTTATAATTGCAAGAATATTGTTTTTTGTCGATTGGTTTTGTTATACATTTCATTCACACCGAAATTCCAGTTGATTCTTTCTATAAGAAAAGATTCCTGTCTACCTCATTCATTGCTTCACTTAACCCCATCGCTAATAACAATAGAAATCCAAACCCCATCACAACACCATTCCCTAGCAATCCAACAATTAAAAAGGTAAGTCTTTTAGACTTAATCCAAGAAAAGATAGCTAATACAATTCCAATGGCTGATAAAACAATAAAAATGGTAGCGTCTATATGAATATTAGGATTCGGTCCCCTAAAGAGGAATATAATGAAGCAAATAAACACCATTAGTAGGGAAGCAATACCTAATATCATACCTGTTTTCTTCTTACTATTCATCGAAACTTCTCCTTAATTAGAAAATTATATAGAAAGATTTCCTGTTTATGGTCACCTTTCCCCTTACTTCCGCCAAAACGTGGAACACTCTGCCTTGTCCATCATATTAAAACGAATCATCTTGTCGAGTAATGTGTAATCAACAGCACTGTCCCAAGGGATGCGGACAAGCTGCTTTGTATAATCATAACCAGCCTCTACAATGTCATGGGTGAAATGGTTAATTCCTACCGCCTCTGGAGCCACAGCTAAATGCTTTTTGGAAACACTAAATCCAATAATATAAGTATCATGATCAGTAAACATAGGCTGGTTCCAAGCTATTCTGGACTTTAGATTAGGAAAAGTTTCCTTTACCCAAGTCAAAACCTCTATCATTCTCTCTTGATGTTGTGGGTCAATTTGGTCTACATATTCCTCCAACGTTTCCATGGTTTCCCCCTCCAAATGATAAATATAGTTGTTCAACCTTATCCTACATTAAAATAGAGCTGCATCCAAGTTTGGATACAGCTCTATTTATATCGGTATGAAAATATCGTACAAGCAGTTACTTCATACTGTATATCTATTTAGTGAACTTCTACCGATAGCATTAGTGTGACATATATACAAACTATAAATAAGCAACTAAAAAGCAAGGAAAGAACCATCGGTGCTTTTTTAAAAAAGGACAATATCATTAATCCTATGAACAAAAAGGATAGGAAAAGAAAATATATGGTATTTGGGCCTCCAGCGAAACCAATAGTAGTTCTCGCTTCAATTGGAGCATCGTGAAAAAGCCGAAACAAAGGTGACACCGCTTCATTTGATAAATAATTGCCATGAGGTGGTGGTTGTATCGAGTAAAAGGCTGTTATGGCAAAAATGCCCAATAATATAAGTCCTTCTAAACGAATCCACGGAATAGGATTAAAATTATAATTCTTCGATATTAAGAACTTCATCAGCAAACCATTAATCAATGCGTAAAAAACAAGTGGTAATAGGGATAAGTGTTTAAATAAGATTCCTTGTCCATACGACACCATCCAGGACTCAACATAATGATCCACTATTAAATCCATCATTAATAAACCACTTATAGCCGTCATAACCAAACAGCTAAACGCAACAATGGAGAACCAATTTAAAAATTCAACCCAATTTTTATAGTTACGTGCCCCCCACCCCATAACAAGCACAATGCCCACCCAAATACTCACAGCAGCTAAATGGGTGAAGTCACTTATAACCCCTATAATCGGATCTATTGTACCACTATGACTTGACCAAGCAAGACTTAAGATCAACCCAAATGTCAAGATCAATCCTAAACACGAATAGAGCTTTTTATGAGGTGGCCAAATCATATAGATGAATAGTATTAGCACCACAGAGCCTACAAGCGTGAAATTCCAAGCGTTCCCCACTGTATACGTTGTTAGCACTAGTTTGAAAGACTCAATCCCACCTAAACGCGGTGCAATATATAAAATAATATCCAAAACAGGTACAAATGAAAAAATCGGAACTGTTATGGCACTAATTAGTAGGTATTTCTTTGCGACCCTTATTTCCGGGCGGTACTTGTTTGGTACCAGAAAGAGAATAAAACTTCCAACTAAAATCGATAAAGATAAATATAAAAGTATCTGGCTAATTATAACGACAATTTCCATCCATTACTTCCTTTTTTTAATAAAGTACATAACACCGCCTGCCACGATAATAACAAGAAGGACAACAAGGACGATTACGATAGAAGAGGAACCTTCCTCTGTACCGGTATCTTGGTCTCGTGTAGACTGTTCAGGTGATTCTGTTGTCTCTTCATCTTCAGTTGCTTCTGCTGGGTCTCCGGTCTCTTCTTCATCAGCAGTTTCTTCCTCTGGAGCGTTCATCGTAAATGAAAATTCTCCATCTAGTGGGTGACCGTCTGCACTAATGATATCCCAATCTACTTGATATTCACCATTAGAAAGGGAATTAGCAATAGTAGCTGTTACTGTGTTTTCATCTATTGCAATCTCTTCTACCTCAATGGATTGCCCCTCGGCTGTTGTTACTTCTACCGTACTTCCTTCTTCAATGCTACCGTCGAATGTGAGTACAATTTCTTGTAATGCTTCTGTGACAACTTCTCCATCTTCTGGATTTGATCCTTCTATGTGTGAATGAGCAAACGCGCTATTGGTGATAGACGTTATAAATAAAAACAATGCTACTGCAAAAAATATACGTTTCAAAAAAATTTCCTCCCTTAAGCTATGATGCTATACTTTTTTAGAAGCTCTTTTAAAGCTACTCAAAAACATTATAAATAGAATAAAGCAATCTCATAATACCTCGAAAGAGTGATTATGAATCCAAAACAGCTTAAAGGTATGTATTATTGATAAAATATAGACATATTTTGATGTGAATAGAGGTGTGGGAAAATGAAGTATAAACAGATTAAATGGCTTATTTTAATTACGCCAACCATCACAATTGCCTTGTGGGAGTATGTCCGGCATGAGTTTCTCTTACCATATATCTCCATGGATATGGGAAATTATCTTTCTCCGATATTAGTATTTATTGTTACACTCGTATTTCTGCGCCATCTATTTTCCATGTTAGAAAGGATACAAGAAGAACTTAGGATGGAAAAAACAAAAAAGGCAGCACTCGAGGAAAGAGAAAAACTAGCAAGAGAGCTCCATGATGGAATTGCCCAGTCACTGTTTTTACTGTCCGTTAAAACGAAGAAATTTATTAAAAAGAATCAGTTGGAATATGACCCAGACCTGCAAAAGATTGAACAAACATTGCAGCACGTTCATGAAGATACCCGACAAGCTATTACAAATTTAAGATACATACCAAATAATGAAGCCTTAAGTTGGACAGAAACGATCAATCAGTTTGTTTCAAAAATTAAGGAGCATCATATGGTGGATGTTCACTCAGATTGGTCACTAGATGAAAATATATTATCACCGAAAGAAAAAGTAGAATTATTTGCCTGTATAAAAGAAGCAGTCATGAATGTTATAAAGCATGCGAAAACAAATCAGATATGGATCCATGCAAGAGAAACAAATCATGGCTGGGTTTGCCAAGTTATCGATCAAGGAATCGGATTCACGGATCAAAGGCTTGAGGCTAATAACAGTTACGGACTAGACATCCTTAAAAACAGAGCCCGAGATATGGAATGGGAGTTTACTCTAAAGAGGATAGACAATGAAACGATTATGACATTAAAGAAGGAGCAAATGTAGATGCAGCCTTTTCGAATACTTATTGCCGACGACCACTCACATGCAAGAGAAGGAATCCGCGAAATTTTAGAAGAATATAACGACTTTCTTATCGTAGGAGAAGCAAAGAATGGCGAAGAAGCGATCCGACTTACTGAAGAACTTATGCCAGATATCATTCTAATGGATATCAACATGCCTGTCATCGATGGGCTTGAAGCAACAAAAAAAATTAAATTTCTATTCCCTTATGTAAAGATTGTTATCATTACGGTTTCTGATGATATCACGGACCTGTTTGATGCATTAAAGAAAGGTGCTCAAGGATATTTACTTAAAAACATTCAATCCGATACATGGCTAGAACATTTAAGAGCTTTTGCCTTGGATGAAGTTCCTATGTCCAAAGAAATTGCCCTGCAAGTCCTGAAAGAATTCCCGCAAAGTAAAACGACCAAAGAAAATATCCCCTTGTCTACACGAGAGATAGAGGTATTACAGTTAGTGGCAAAAGGGTTATCAAATAAAGAGATTTCAAAGACACTTTTCATATCGGAGCATACTGTTAAAAGCCACTTGAAAAACATACTAAGTAAACTACATTTAGATAATCGTGTGCAGTTAACAAATTATGCTTTTAAGAAAGGGTTAATTGATTAGTATAAGAAACTTTATCGCTACATCTTTAACCAAAATTTCTATCCAGGAACAAGAGAAGATAGCTGCCTGCACAGAGAACCATTGCAATTCGCGTTATAATATAAGTGAACAGTTCCGATGCAGTTAATTTTCTTTCTCTCTTTACCTTTTTAAAATGTCTATAATAATAAAATGAGCATAAGAGTAGTATTATAGCCGATAATTGAAATACGTTTTCCAATATATTCACCAAAAATATCACCTCATTGAATAACGAATTTTAAAATCCCTTATTTACCCTAAATCTGACTGGTATACCCTGTAATAAGTAGTATAAAACGATTACATTTCCACCTAAATCTGCTAAATGTTCTGCAATTGCTTTCCCTTGTCCCCGATTCACTCCTGTTATGAGAATGACAAGATCTTGTGAACTGCTCCCACCACTTCCCACCCTTATGGGTTGCTTGAAGTGGGGGCTTCTTGGGTAATCATCACTTTTGGTAGCTGACGAAATAGACCAAGCTAACCCTCTTGTTCCAAGAGTTTGTATTTTCATTAGGTAGTTGTTAACAAGCGAATGCCTTCTTTTTTGATATTACGTGCTGCATTATAATCTCTATCCAGATTTAGTCCACACGAACAAGTGTATATCCTCACTTCCATAGGCATTGGTTGGGTCTTTCCGCAACTTGAACACGTTTTGGTAGATGGGAACCATTTGTCAATTTTGATAAGGTGTTTCCCTTGTCCTTTGAGTTTGTACTGTAAGAATGAAGTGAACATTCCCCATCCATTATCAGCAACGCTTTTACCAAATTTAAGTGCTTGTGCCATTCCTTTCATGTCTAAATCTTCAATTACGACAGCATCAAATTTAGAAACTAACGCCTTTGATTTATAGTGCAGAAAGTTCTTCCGTTGATTTGCTACTTTCTCTTGAATCTTAGCTACTCGAATACGCTGTTTATTCCAATTTGAAGAGCCTTTCTTTTTACGGGAAAGTTTACGTTGTTCTTTTGCTAATTTTTCAAGCATTAGTCGATAAAATTTAGGGTAATTGGCTTTCTCACCCTCGCTATCGACAAACAACCCATCCATCGCAAAATCTAATCCCACCACTTTTTCAATTTCTTTGCTTTCTATCTCCTTCTCATATTCTGTAAGAATAGAAATATAGTATTTTCCTGATGCACTCATAGATACGGTACAAGATTTTATTTTGTATTCTAATGGTATCTTTCTATGTTGTTTCATTTTAAGGCTTTTCAATTTAGGTAATTTGATATGACCATCCAACAACTGAATATTTCCATTAACGACATTCGTTGTGTAGCTTTGTTTATGTCGTTTACTTTTGAATCTCGGAAATCGAGCATTTCCTTTGAAAAAGGCTTTATATGCCTTATCTAAATTTAATTGTGCGTTTGCCAACGCTAAAGAATCCACTTCTTTTAGCCATTCGTATTCTTTTTTGAATTTAGCAGGAGTAGGATGTTTTACCTTTTTCCATTCTTCTTTATTCTCTTTTAAGGTTTCATACGTTTCTTTTCGTTCTGCTAACATTTTATTATAAACAAAGCGAACACAACCAAAGGTCTTTCGTATAACGAATTCCTGTTCTTTTGTTGGAAAAAGTCGAAACTTATATGCTTTATGTTGTTTAGCCATATCAAATACCTCACTTTATCCCTTGATTTTCAATGTATTTGTTCACCACTTCAATAGGAGAACCACCAGTCGTTAAGAACCAAAAGCGTCTTGACCAAAACATTTCTTTCCATAACTTTTTACGAACATGAGGAAAGTCCTTCTTGATAAGTCTTGAACTGGCACTTTTATAGGCATTGATAAACTTCGATAATTCACTGTTGAGTTGTGCTTTGAACAATATGGACATGGTCCATATTGTGGTTCCATTCCACCAATGTAATATTATATTTTTCACACAAAGACACAAATTTATCTTTAGCATAGTCTGAAATCGTATCATCTACTACTTTTCTTCGATATTTTACAACTAGCACAAGGTGGTAATACATCAAGAATACCGAATGATTATTGCTGTCTAATTTCATTGTTATATTAGTTCTTATACTTTATACGACTGATCATAACATGTTAAGCAAAGAGCTAGAAGAGAATGCTTTTGGGCTATCTCCCAAACGAAATTCATCCCCTACTTACCGTTGGGCTATGCCCTTCACACGCTTGAAGAAGGGAGACTTCTTTCGTAAATACGTTAAATTAGGCATAAAAACTCTCCTGACTAGATTTTGTTTTCCATATATATCTTTTAATTAAATCCTTAACGATCCACGAAACCCTCTGGAACCATAATAGGATTCCGCTCCATTATGATACAGGAAGACGTGCCCAAAGCGACGGTCACAAAAAAGAGCTCCGCCAAGCTCTCTAATATCAGCTGGAGTTGCCACCCAGGTTGATGTTTTCTTGTCAAATTCCTCAAGTTCTTGTAATGCTCTATATTGTTTTTCCGTTAGCATTTCAATACCCATATCTGCCGCCATATCTATCGCGTTATTTTCTGGCTTATGTTTTTTTCTTGACTCTAAGGCTTTCCGGTCAAAGCAAACACTTCTGCGACCTTTAGGGCTTTCCTTTGAACAATCGTAAAAAATATACTCATCCTTCTCACCATCATAATGGACTACATCTGGCTCTCCTTCTGTTCTTTCCATTTCATTCAGTGACCATAGTTTTTCATAGCTTCCTTCCAGCTTTGCTTGTACCTTTTCCCATTGCAGCTCTTCATGACGATGCATGTTTTTTTCAAAACGTGCTTTCAATGCATTTAATAATGTTTCACGTTGTTCTTGCGATAGTTCCTTCTTATTACTCTGAGCCATATTTATTCCCTCCTTATTTATCTATCACACCTTTTAAAAAATCAATCTTTCTAAGGTCTTTATTATTATTCTGATCTGCCCGGTAACTATCCAGGGAGGACGCCTCATAAACGGCTAAGTATTGACTTTTAGTTAATAAATAATACTTAATATCCCCTTCTTGATGGATCTCTAAATCCTCTAAAGGCACCCCTGCAAACTCTGGTAATGTGTCCATAATACCAAATTCAACTGACAGCTCTCCATTTGAGAATTCATGCTCATGTAAGTCAACTAAGGTGTAGCCTATTGAAATCATTATTTCAACAATCTTTTCCCAATTATGTATTGATAGTTTAGGCGGAGCCTCCCATCCTCTTTCATCTCCTGGTACATGGATATCTAAGTCCTGGGCGTCCCAGTCTTCACCTGTTACAACTTCTAATCCAACAGAGCCCATTAACAGTGGAATAATATCCATTTCATTTAATTTTTTTGTGATGCGAATAAACTCGGCAACCTTATCCATTAAGTCCTGGTCCTCCAGTGTTTTTAGCTTAATATTACCATAAGAGCTTAAACGTTTTTACAATTACAGAAAACCAAATAACAGCCTACCTTTTAAAATTAAATTAGAGGCAATGAATAATTACTACTCTTTAGAATAAGAAGATTTTATTACTTCCTTTGCAAAATTATCACGGGCCCACTCTCCCTCTTTCTTGAACAACGCATATACATATTTACGATTAGTTGGTGGTTCACTTAACCAATTCAATAGTGTCTGAACAATAGGATCCTTATCTGGGAAGTATTTGAGGAAAACTTGAGCTTGTTGTTGAAGTCTAGTAGTCCAGATTTGAGAACGAACCATTACCATCGAATAATATGTTCGGATTAGTTTTCGTGCGAAGCCTTGTGAAGTTATGTTAAAGTCTTGGGTCGATGGTGCTTCTAATTTATTTAACGCGCGTTTTAAGGAATCACCAATATCCCCGTTGAAGGAGATGGGTATTTCGGCTGTAAGCTTATATGGTCCAAAATGATCTCCTACATCCTCCCCGTAAACGCAAACACTTATTTCCTTAAGAAAGGCATTTTCAAAGTAACTTGAAGGATCCATCGTATAGTCATAATCGGCAATAGCGATGCCTACATCACGAACCAGATCTTGATACTTTTGAGAAAGAACTTTTGCAAGTTTCTTTAACTCAACCAACTCATCGGAGCTTAACTTTTTAACAAACATAGCAATAAGATCCAAATCTGACTCTTTTAGAATTGCTTCCCCCCTGGCTACACTGCCGTAAACATAGACACTGTGTAGCTGGTGAGGAAACATTTTTCTAAGACGCTCAACTGATTCTTGGATGGATGGCATATAAACATTATCAATCTTGTCTCTACTCACATCACTTATAATAAAACCATTAGTATCTAAACCATACCCAGTTTTAAGAGTATCCATTTAAATGTTCTCCCCCTTACATTACATGATAAAAGCCTTTTATACCTTTATATAACTTTCGTTTTTTAAGATCTTATTCATCGGAAAGCCTGTTTGATGTATTCATTTACGAAATTAGAATTACTCCACAGTTTCAATCTCGCTTTCATCCAATATCCTTATGTAGTCCAAATACACATTTTCATTTGAAAATCCGCTCCCGTTTACAGAACGATCTGGATAGGCTTCGTGATTCTGTTGATCATATGGAATCCATCCTATAGACATATACTGTTCGGGGGAAAAACGATAATAAAATGTATCCTCTTGTTTAGCTGTTCCAAATTCTGAAAGTGAATCCATAAAGGCCGCCCATTCCTCTGGTAGTTGGAACATGCCGTATGATTTCTCTTCAAAGGAGACTTCCTTCATCATTTGTACTCCTGGTTCGTAATGTTCTATCCCTTTAATAATATGGTATCCTCTATCCTTCCGTAAATAAAACGCTGCATAGCTCAATTGATCTTCGGGATGGATATTCCATACTACCCTATAGGAAGAAGGGTGATTTCTATCGACTTTCCAAAGCATTGGTGTTCCTGTCGTATCAATGGAGGCAATTCTCCATTTATGTCTTTTCCACACCCAATAGCTCAAACTGTAATCATCGTTTTTGGAAATAAAAGGTACAAGCACGTTGTTGTCATCAACAGAAATCGTCTCTTGGATCTCGCTTGCTGCCGCACTAGGAAAACTGTTATTCATTTCTTCGATTAGTCGTTCATTCGTTGGAAAAGAAGTAGGCTTAGAAAAATAAAACCAATATATAATTGCAAGCACTGCAAGAGTTAGAATACCAATTACGATAAGCCAAAGTCTTTTTTTCATTACTTTTGCTCCACCTCCTCTATAACCGATTTTTCGGCGCGAAAATAAAGTTGTTCATTCGTTGTTGAAAGTAATATGCCTTTTCCATCCGCTTCAATATAGATCATAGAAAGAAGACCACTTCCCCATTTAGGTGAAGTTCCAATGAGCTGATAGGGAAAACGTTCATTTATTTCATTTAAGTCAATATCTATGACTGTATCTTCGTACCATTGGATACTATCAACGTCTTCTTGATCTAAGGTTGGGAGTTGATTTAATAGAGTTTCTTTATCTATTGAAGCCTCCTTCCCTGATGGGTGGATCGTTATCAGAGACGCGTCATCAAGGTTTGCTATATATGTAGTTGGATCATCTTTTGGATAAATAACTTCGTGGATTGGTAACGCAAGTAAAGTAGATGCCAAGAATAGATAATTCGCAAAAAATCCTAACCAGGCATAAGGACGATAAACCTGCCACCGCCCATTCTTTCTTCTCAGAAATAAATACAATATCCATACACCGAGTGGCAGGACCGCAAACTCTATTAATGCGTTAAACATCTTCCAATTAATAGAGAATGAGAAAAGCCCAACCACGGTAACAATTAAAATCTTCCATATCTTTGGTTTTACCATTTGCTTCTTATAAATACGATATGTAAAAAAGGCAATGACGCTCCATGCTAAAACCACTGTTATAATCGTTATTATATTAAAAGTATAATTTATATTAATTCCAGACACCTCCTAACCAATTTATTTCGCACTATCACTATTCAATTATATTTACCATTAAAGATTAGAAGGTAGCGTGTTCCTTAATATCCGAATCTGGCCCCTATGATTTAATTCATCTTCAAAGGTATGGAACCATATAAAATAATTATTGGCAGACACACCGCCCCAAGGTGCCTCTTCATATAACCACTCATCTTGTTTGCTTTTAAACTCTTCCAACGTTCTACTACGAACATCTTCCAATTTTTTGATATAGAATTTTAAGGGGTTACCTTTAATCTGCCCTCTGCCTAATTTACCAAGTTCATAAGCAGCTCCCCATTCATCCGTCTCTCGCTCATTTGGCTTTCTATTGTCAAAGAACTCAACTTGAAATCCAAATTCAACCGCAGCCATATGCAGCAATAAAGCACCAATTGAATTGCCATTCTGATGTGGCAAAAAATCCAATTGCTCAACAGTTAATCCTTCTACCGCTTTTAACGTTGTATACCTAGCATAACTCATCATTAATACCAGATGTCCTATTTGAGGCGAGTACCCTTGTATATCTTCAACTTTAAACGTTTTATATTTTTCAAAAATGCTAACTGCAATCACTCCTTCTTGTCCTTTTAACAATTGTATTTTTACCAAGTATATTTTACCATATATTCAAAATAATCTATTTAGTATTTTCACCTTTAGATGCAGTTGAAAATGTTATAGACGGAAATAAAAAACCGGATCCTATTTGAATCCAGCATAAATTTAGTGAGTTATTCTAAATTATCTTCTTTGTAAATAACCTTGTCACAATCCGAGACTCTAAGCTTTTATCCCAAACATAAATATTCAGTAGTTATAGGCAGTAATCATTCCAATCTAAAGTTCAACATACTTTTTCCGATAATCTCGTTTCCTTCTTTCCACAAAAATTCTATAGCATACTGTGCATTGCTATTCTCTTCCCCCACTCCAATCTCTATAGAAGCAGTGTTCGTGTCTATTTCAACCTTTTCTATTACTTTATAATCCTTGGTATCAATTTGATGTAAATTTACTTCAGTAGGATGGGGTTCCATTTCGCTCCATTCAATTAATAACTTATCGCCTAGTTCCACATCGCCAGAATGGATCTCCGAGTATTTATATGTGCTATCGTCACTACAATTATTCCAACATACTTCGTCATAACTATTATCAAATACCAGACCATCTGAATTGATTTTTTTAACAGTAGGCATTGCCATAAATGTAAAGTTCGGAAGCTTTCCTCCAGTTACTTCATTCTGCTGGCTTGTTTTATCAATAACAATATTTGCTATGTATTGAGCCTTATTAGCCGAATCAATAAAGTTAATCTCTAATACATAATTCCCTTCACTTGTTGGGAAATGAAATTCTCTATTATCTTTTAAATTAATGTTCGTTTGCTTTCCATTTTTCCATAAGGAGGCTTTTATCGTTGGATCCGTCCAAATATCTCCACCATTTTCTTCGTTCTCTTTAAATTCCAAGGAGGCTTTTTGATTTGGAGAAACCCTAATTTCATCTTGTGCTGATCCAAATTCTTCGATATTATCGATTGTTTCATCTACTTCTCCACTCGATGAACGCCAGCTAACATTTGCTTCTGTTAATTGTAGATTAATTTTTGAACCAGTTTGCAAATGAGCAATTGGCACACCAACATCATAATCTTCCCCAAAGCACCCTGTCAGTAAAAATATAAACAGGACCCCTACAAAAATGGTATGCTTCGTATTTTTTATGTTAGCATCTTCTTTAAAAAGATGAATAACCTTCAGCCTTTGAGCACACTTAAATATTCTACCCAAGGCCCGACATCCTCTCTATACCTTTCTGACATCACTCTCACTATTTGAGATACATGTGTTAAATCATGAACCACCCATGTGGAGAGTAATTCTCTCAGTTTCACTTTTCCAAATGAGGGATGTTCTCCTGTTAACTCAAACTGGGAATCACCGGTAATCTCTGCCCTAACAAACGCAATATTTTGTCCTCGCAGACGTTTAAACTCCTCCAGCTTTTCACTTATAGAGCTCTGCGAAGGATTGGTTAGATGTGCATCTCGATCAAATGGTGGGAATACTCTATTTCCCGTATTTCCCCTCTCCTCCAGAATAGTTTTTATTCTTGGGATCCAATTGCTTTTCTCACACTCAATTAAATGCTCAACCACCTGGGTTGAATTCCATGTTCCTTCCCCTTCGTTGCATTGCAACCATTCGTCTGATAAGCCAACCAATAAGCTTTCTAATGTCTTTGGCGTTCTTTCTAAAACCTCAATTGCTTCTTTGAGATTAAAATTCATATATAGCCCTCCTTCAACCTTTCCCTATAAATAAACAAGGCAAAGACGATCATTTTCGCTATTGCTTGATGTGAAATTATGCTGATTAAATGATAGATATTCCAACACAAGCTTAGCACTTCTATTATTCTTTTCTACAGCTATGCAGGAATATCCTTTGCAATAACAAAAGAAGGCCAATCCCCTGGATCAGATCACCCTTCTTTTGCTATTGCATTCCTATAGAATGGAATTTATCCCTTCACCCAATACTCCGTACAATCTCTACTTCGATTCATAAACCCATACTCGATAAGGTATCTCCTTATTGTTACATAGTCACTGTATATGGATTTTAGTATTTCATTTATTTCTTTTTCTGTGTAAACTTTATCTACCTTAAATCGAGTCATAATGTTTTGTAGGACAATGACCTTTCGTTTTTCCTTACTAGGGAATGTATCTAATTGGCCATCTAAGCCTTGTTTAAAATAGGTTGATAACACTTTTTCCTTCTCTTCCTCTGTGATTGCATAACGATCATCCACCATTTTTGCCCCCTTGTGAAAATGTATAAACTTATCATCATTCTTTTTGTCCGAGCTCTTATGCAGTAAATTCATTAGTGTAAGAAATACCTTTGCTTGCTTTTCCTTTTCTTTCAGTTTAAATCTGTGATTACGAATGGTTGAAGGACTTCCCCCACCTTGCGCTTCTACGATTTCTTTATCACTAAATCCTTTCATAAAATAATCAAGAATTTCTCTTTGTTGTTCGGTTAATCCTGTGTACTTTTTATCTAAGTGTATTAAATAATCAAATACTGAAGTATGGACATCCTCTATGTGTCGTTTAACGGCTTTTTTGGCTTCATACAAAGTGCCATCAAGTGGATAAATGATTCCATCTTCAAAACCTTCGTTGCAAAGAAGGCAAACATACGCATCATTCAAGTCGTCGTAAACATACCCATTAGTCATTTCCTCTACCGTTGCATTCCAAAAGCGTTCTTCCGCATTAATTTGCAAACACCACCTATAAATATCTCAATTATAGTAAACATTTTATACTATTGTTTACTTATTTTCAATGGAAAGAAAAACTGATTTAATATATGAATTCAATTACAAACAATAGGATAGAGTATATAACGTTTATTTTTAATCAAGAGGGGTAAAAAATTCACTGATTGATTTTTATAAAGAGGCCTTTCTGTATATAATTGGTTGCACTCGAAATTGTACAGCCAGTCATGCTAATCGCAGTTTGTTTTCAAAGGGAGGGATAAATTCGTTGAATACAACTTTTCTTATTATAGGAGCTATTATTCTGATCGTGACCTTCATTGACATCTTTTGGACAGCATTATGGGTGGATGGCGCAGCAGGCCCGCTTTCTAAAACGCTAACCACGATTTGCTGGAAGGGCCTGCACAAAATAAGTGGAGAGAAGTCAAAGCTTTTGAGCCTATCTGGCCCGCTCATCCTAACAATGACGTTACTTATGTGGGTTTTATTAATATGGACGGGATGGACATTGTTTTTTGCAGCGGAAGAAGCATCTCTCATAGATACACAGAATAGGGGGCCTATATCCTGGTCAGATAGAATTTACTTTACTGGGTTTACACTGTTTACATTGGGAATAGGAGATTTCATTCCTAAAGAAGGTTTCTGGCAAATTGCTACATCGATTGCAACTGGGAGTGGGATGCTATTTGTTACCTTTGGCGTATCTTATGTCCTGTCTGTTGTTGGAGCCGTAACACAGAAACGCTCCTTTGCAGATAGTGTAACAGGTCAAGCTGAAAATGCAGAGACTCTCGTTAAGCAAGGATGGGATGGAACGGACTTTCATAGTATCGATTTATTCTTAAAGGAACATGCATCACAGCTAACTACTCTAACCCAGCAACATAAAGCATATCCAATCCTTCACTACTTTCACAGTGAAAAGGACGAACAAGCTTCTTCCGTGGCTGTGGCCATATTCGACGAAGCTTTAACCTTATATACTTTCGGGGTCCCTAAACAGTATCAACTCAATAAAGTTTGGATTAAAGAAGCACGCTCAAGTGTTCAAAGCTATTTAGGTACGCTTCATGCAGCGTTTATCAATCCAGCAGACAATGTTCCACCAGCACCAGATATAACTATGCTTCGTTCCGCAAATTTACCTACAGTCACTGATGAGGAGTTTGAAAGTTGCTTAGCTCAACTTAAGAACAAGAGAAAAAAGTTACGAGGTATGGTTCAAGCAGATGACAGGAGTTGGCCGAAGGAAAGTACATGATCATTTAAGTGCAAAACCATCTATTTGTTTTACTGAAAAAAATAGATGGTTTCATATTCTTCAGTTTTATTATCTGGACTTCTTAAAAGGACGTTCACTTCAAATATTAGTATAATGTTTTACTCCTTAATATTTTAAACGATAATCTTATATATCATGTATAAACCAAAGTAGGATAACTTTAGAATACTTATTAACATAGAAATTAAATAAAAGCTTTGACCATTATGATGTCTGTTTGCTCTTCATCACCCATATAAAAAGAGTGCGATCCAGTTTGAACAAACCCCATTTTCTTATAGAAAGCAATAGCATTTTCGTTCTTTTCCCATACCCCTAACCAAATTTCCTTTTTACTATGCTCTATTGCAATTTCTATGGATTTATTTATCAGATATTTACCCAGGCCATGTTTTTGATATTCGTTCTTTATATAAATTCTTTCAATTTCAAGTGAATTATCACCCATCTCTTCAGACTGAGCATCGTTTGTATTGATTTTTAGGTAACCGACAACTTCATTATTGTAATAAACAAAGAAGAATTCTGAATAGATATTGGCCAATTCCATTTCCAACTGTTGAGAATTAAAAGCTTTTTCCTGATAAGCTTTCATATTTTCAGGTGAATTTTGGGCTTCGAATGTGTTTTTAAATGTTTCAATACTTATTTCTTGGAGCATTTTTAAATCTTCAAGGTTGCATTTAGTTAATTTCACAGTCATTTAAATATGTCACTCCTTTATTAATAATTTCTCTTGTTTCCTTTTTTAACAGATTCCCAGTCTTTTTCTATATTTTTTCTCATTCTTTGAAGAAGATGGAACATGGTTTCCTCCTCATCCTCCGAAAATCCACCTAATGCTACGTTATTCGAATAATCATTCTCTCTTTTTATATAAGGGTAAACGCTTTGTCCTTTATTCGTAGGGAAAAGTTTCTTGTTTTTTTTATTATGGTAATCAATTTTCTTTTCAATAAAACCATTAATTTCAAGTTTTTTTATAGCCCGCGCTGCTGTAGTTCGATCCACTTTTATCAGTTCCGCTAACTTCTCTTGAATGATTCCTGGATTTTCACAAATGCGGACAATATACAAATACTGCCCTTTGGTAAGGTCGTATTCTTTAAATTCTATATTACTTATAGAATCTAATGCCCTTGCTATCATGCCAATTTCGCGTAGAATCTCTTTCATAAGAATGCTCCTTCAAAACAATTTTATTGCAAATACAACAAAGTATACACAAATTAAATTTAACCTATTTATGATGCATTTGCAACATAAATATAACTGGAAATGGGTTTATTGAAGATTAAATAAAGTCGTTAGTTTGGGTGGAGGAAAAAATAAATCTCAATAAAAAATAGAAAGGAGCTAGTAAACGAATTGCAAGAACTTCAGATAAGCTGTAAGTTTATAAACCCTACATAAACTCAATTGAAATTTGTTGGGCTTAAATGATTCCAAATAAAAAAGCAGTGCAGATTTAACAAAATTATAATCGCACTGCTTTATCAGAAGTATTAACTTTTCTTTAAATAGGTATGTCATTAATCTCTTATTTTCTAACTACTGGGATCCACATTTCTCCAAAAACCAAGCCGTTTTTCCGGCCCATCTCTACTGTTGTATTTGGCCCACCAACATAGGCAATGTCTTTTGCTTCTGGTAAAACTTCGCCGAAGGCAATAGCAGAAACTTTATTGTTTAGTTCTTCAGCTGTTTCACCTTCTCCTTTCACAACTAAATATTCTCCCTTAGGAAATTGGATCACTCTCGCTTCTTCAGGTGCCGCTGATGCTTCTGCCAAAACGCCGGCATAATGCATCATCTTGTTATTAACCGCTTCGTTCACTGCAAAAATGTAATCATTTTTCGCCATGCTTTTTAATGTTTCAAGTTTTCCATCTTGGCTAACTTCCTGCCAAAAGTCTGCCTTTTCTTTACTTAATCCAGAAAAGTCGGTGTAATGGCTTTTTAACTCTGTTCCCAACCCTATTACTGTAAAGCCATCTTTTTCTTCAAGGATATAATCTGCCATATTCAAAACCTGCCTTCTAATAAATTTATCAAACGATTTGTTAACATCACTTGATGTGTATATAATAACAATAAACTGTGTCAAAAAGTGATACTGTTAAGGAGACCTCTATGAAAAAAATTGAACGAATTAATTTGATCATGCGGTATATTAACAATCGGGCTCACTTTACAGTTTCTGAAATTATGCATGAATTTAGTATTTCCCGTTCAACAGCAATTAGAGATATTAGAGAAATTGAATCTATGGGGATGCCTCTGGTTTCGGAAGTTGGAAGGGATGGGGGCTACGCTGTCATGCACAATTCTCTACTGCCTGAGGTACGTTTTACCGACAATGAAGTCAAAGCACTTTTTATTGCCTTTTTAGCTACAAGAAATCAACAACTTCCCTATCTGAAAAGCCGCCAGTCTATAGCTGAAAAATTACTAAGCCTTATCTCAGAAAACCAGCAAGATGACCTTATCTTTTTAAATAAAATCTTGCTTTTTGAAGGGACCAATCCTCACAACCCCGACATACTTGAACTTTCAGATATTCCAGACCCTATATTAGAAAAACTTTTCCTAACCTTGCTTTTGGATAGATATTTCCTGATCACGATCCAAGAAGATAACGTAACGAAGTCGTACCCAATATTCCTTCTTCACCTTTATCAAGAAAATGGCAATTGGTTTCTTGAAGGATTTGACTTAAAAGAAGAAAAGAAACGAATTATCTCAATTAACCATCTAACAGATGTCAAAAACTACTCGTCAAAAAAAGCATTAAGTGAGCAAGAGATAGTAGAAAAGCTAAGTGAGCAGGATGAAGAAGTCAATATCATTCTTGAACTTGGTCCAAAAGCGATTAACCAGTTTAAAAAGTACCATCCCTTTAAAATAACCATTTCCTACGTTGATCCTTACCAATCTGCAGCCATTCTAAAAACTTTTGTAGACGTCTATAGAACTGACGAGGTGGACGGAATAACAAATTGGATACTTTTCTTAGGTGACGATATTAAGATTAGGGAATTGCCAGAAATAATTTCAAAAAAATTACAAGAAAGAGTACATTTATATTGCCCATAATTGTTACTAAAGATCCCCTTACATGAGGAAATGTACACGCTTATTCGTCAGTTTACTAGTGTTGAAAAAACCAGACTAAAACGTAAAAAATCAGTAAAAGCACAAAAATAGAAAAATTGGCTGAAGTGAGCGGTTTATTACCACTACACACCAGCCAATTAACTGCTTTATATATATTTTTCTTATGGTTGTCAAATTAATTAACGCTTCCCTGTTCCACAGACTCTTCAGCATTTTGCTCCCCGAAGCTATCAAGCAATGCGCGTACTTCCTCTGTTGTTTCTGTGCTCATCAGTTGATTTCTCAACTCACTAGCCCCTCTGAATCCTCGCACATAAATCTTAAAGAAGCGGCGCAAAGGCTTCATCGGCCTTGGTTCTATTTTGGCATATTTATCATGAAGATCCAGCTGCATTCTTAAGAGATCAAGGTACTCTTCACTACTATGCTCTTTCGGCTCTTTTTCAAAGGCAAATGGATTTGTGAAGACACCGCGTCCAATCATGACCCCGTCAACACCGTATTTCTCAACAAGTTCCATACCAGTTTGACGATCTGGGATATCCCCATTAATTGTCAGTAGTGTATCTGGTGCTACCTCATCACGAAGTTTCTTGATTTCTGGGATTAACTCCCAATGAGCATCTACCTTACTCATTTCTTTTCTTGTACGCAGGTGAATGGATAGGTTCACTATGTCTTGTTCTAGGAGATGTCTCAACCAATCATGCCATTCATCTACCTGTGTGTAACCTAGTCGTGTTTTTACACTTACAGGTAATCCACCCGCTTTGGCAGCCTGGATCAGCTCTGCTGCCAATTCCGGACGACGAATAAGGCCACTTCCCTTTCCGTTCCCAGCCACATTTGCTACAGGGCAGCCCATATTGATATCTAGGCCTTTAAATCCTAGTTCTGCCATCCCTATACTCATTTGGCGGAAGTATTCAGGCTTATCTCCCCAAATGTGCGCAACAATCGGTTGTTCATCCTCTGTAAAGGTCAAACGCCCACGAACACTTTGCTTTCCTTCTGGATGACAATAGCTTTCAGAATTAGTGAACTCAGTAAAAAATACATCAGGTCTTCCAGCTTCACTTATTACATGACGAAAAACTACATCTGTCACATCTTCCATTGGTGCTAATATAAAAAACGGCCGTGGTAAATCACGCCAGAAATTCTCTTTCATATATATTCAAATCCTCTCATTACGGAATAACAAGTCAAACTTTAATCTCACAAAATAAAAAAAGCAGAAAATGTCCCTGCTCCTTCTATATTTATACCATGTTTCGGTACCTTTTATCAATCTGGTTGAAATGTTTATTTCTTCTACGGAATATTAATTAAGCTAGATATATAGTATGATTATTATAAATACTTACAAGAAAAGGAGGAATATATCTGAGTAAAAATACATTAGTTGAAGTTTATCTGGATTTTACAAAAGACATTTATTTAGATTCTATTGATTATGAACCAGATTGGGACTTTTCCTTACAAACTGTAACAAATAAGTTAGGAATCTCTCCAACCAATACTCAGAAAGTCGGAGAATGGGCTAATTCAAAAAGACAATATGGTCATACACAATGGAAATATAGTACAGGAAAAATTGAAACATTAGATTTCGATATGGCTTTAAATAAAGTAGTAGATACATTTAAAGATAAAGTGGACGTTATTAATGAGTTGAAACAAGAACTAGGACTCAGAACTTCTTTTCGTGCGGTGACCTATGTATATGATGGGATGTCTCCTGGCTATTCCTTCCCATTCAATGTAATGAAGTTTTTGATTAGTATAAACACAGCGACTGAAATCGATGAATATGTGTATGGATTTGTAGAAGAAAATATTGATGATTAGTTAAAGAAGTTTTAAACAGAGTGAAATACTTCTACTAATACATATTCATTTTACGAAGGAGTTTATTAACTTTGTTACAAATCCACTCTGTTAATTGAATAAGAATTAACTCAGTAGCTTGTTAAAAACACTTTCCCTTTAGTCTTTTTAGTTTCAACCACATTAATAGCTGTTTTTATACTCAATAAGTCATACTTAGAATCTATGCTACTAAGTTGTAATTTTCCCTCACCTATTAACTTTATCAAATGACTAAAGGTCTCCTGCCATTTGTTTAGGGAGGCATCTTTATTCCAATTCCGCAAATGAAACATATTAGCATTAACTTTGGCTTTATTTACAATATCTGCCCAGTTTACTTGTATCCCGGATAAAAGGCCGATGGTTAAAAAATTGCCGTTGGGGCGGATACAAAAAGCTAATTCGTTACCAGATGAACCTCCAATAGAATCAATAGCAGCATCTGCACCAATTCCACTTGTTAATTCCATAACTGTTTTATAGAGTGGAACAATAGAGGTGTCTATAACATAAGACGCACCTAGATTAAGTAAATCCTCTGTATAGTTGCCATTTCTAGTTATTGCAATTAATTTAAATCCTAAAATCTTCGATAATTGAGCAAAAATGCAACCAATAGCAGAACCACATGCATTAACCAATAAAATATCATTTGGCTGTAATTTTAAAACTTCCGTGCAAGTCACCCATGCTGTAATTGGATTGATATACATCTGTGCTGCCGTGAAATCATCAATAGAATCTGGTATAGGAACTGCAAATTCTGCTTTAGTCCTAACGAATTCTTGCCAAGTTCCTTCCCCACGTATAGGCAAAACACGTTTACCAATAAGATTAGGAGAAACAAGAGAACCCACATCTTCTACAACTCCAACTCCTTCATAACCAGGAATAGTTGGTAGTATAATTCGATGAGAATATGCTCCTCTAATCGGGATTAAGTCAGAAGGATTGATAGGACGTGCTAACATTCGAACAAGGACTTCATCTTTTTTAGGTGGTTTAATGCTTTTATATTCAACATTCAATACATCTTTAGGACTACCGAATTCATAGAATCTAATAATTTTTTCATCCAAAACTATATATCTCCTTAAAAAACTAAATTAGTTTAATTATGTCATCTTGAATTAAACTGCGCTTCCTTTATTATACAGACTACGAAATTAATTTTTTTGTTTAAATACTAACGATATATAACCTATGATAGAAGCCCCTATAAAAAGAGTTTGATACCCCATTATACCTGCGATCATTCCGGAGAAAACGGCCCCTATTGCCTGACCCAGTGCTAGTATTAAGAAGGGTACTCCTAGGCCAAATGATGGATTGGACTTAAACAAGGAAATTCCCCACACGATTAAAACACCTGTCATAAATATATACGAGCTACCAAAAAGGGAGGGAGATAAAAATCCTGTTACAATATGATCTGCAAATGCCCCGAGTAGTAGAGACGAGGTTGAGAGTGCTATTACAGAAATCTTATATGCAGGCATTAACCCAAACTTATTTATAAACGCCCCAGCAGCTCCTCCTACTAAACCTGCAAGTCCTATAATTACCCACAGCCACTCTCCAAGGTATCCAGGTACACTGTCGTTATTTAACATAAAATCTCTTGAAAACGTCCAATAGGCCGAACAGGAAATTCCTAATAATAAAGAAGCTAGGATTAAAGGTGTGGCGCTTTTCCACTCTTCTTTTACAAAACGACCTGCTTCTTTTCCTGCTAGAGGTTGGTTTTTTGGAAGCACTTTGTAATTAGAGATCAATACAAATATAGCAATGATCATAAATATAAAATACGTTTCTCTCCAACTATCTGCCATTATGATAGCAATTAGCCCTGTAAAAGCAGTACCTATACTCGTACCAGAGTTAATCCAAGAATTAGTCTGATTCTGTAATTTTGGTTCTACATTTTGATCAATAATATTAGCGTATGGTGGCGATGAAAAACCCGTACTTAATCCTGCCAAAAATATACCTAGGCCTAGTACGCCTGCATTAGGCGAGCTAGAGATAATCGCCAAACCAATAATCGATGTTAACCCAGCTGTGACCACTATAAACTTGGAGGTAACCTTATTAGAAAATCCCATTGCTAATACGATTGCGATACAGTAAGCGATGTATGATAAAGACGAAATGACACCACTGGTATATTGATCCATTTTAAGTGTATCGTTAATGTATGGAAGCATTAGACCATAACTAAATCGAGACAAGCCATATGTCACGGCAATCATTGGTAACCCCACTACTATTAGTTTCTTTTCATTCATATTGTTCACTCCTTTTTATATATAACGATCATTATAATAACAACCCAAAAAAATAGGGAACAAAGTAATAATACGATTTACAACATTTGTCTCCCACTAAATATTAAAGTTTATTTATCAGAAACCCTTATACTATTCCTTAAATTCATTGCGGCTTCTTTCACTTCCTCTAAATCCTGAATTTGGGCTATTGATGTTAACCCCTCTAATATAATAGATAACTGGATACCTAGTGATCCAGGAACACGAAATGCCTTTAAATCATTTTCTATCCTGTTTAGCAGTGTTTTTTTATGTTCTCTAGTTATCGAAGTAATTTCCTCATTTACACCTTCATACTCCTGCTTTGCCCGTAAGAACAAACAACCATTAGTGCCTTCTGCTTCTATCCAATCCAAATGAGCGTGAAGCAGGGACTCTATGTAAGAGTGAATACAATCACTTTTATTGGTTTTATCCGCCAATAATTCAAAGTATTGATTTTCTCTACGTACCAATATTTCTTTAATCACTTCTTCCTTTGAAGTGAAATGATAGTACATCGTCATTGGTGCCACTTCAGCTTGTGCCAATATAGCTTTCACCCCAATAGCATGAAAACCATGTTGATAAAATAATTTCTCTGCCTCATTCAATATAGCTTCTCTTTTTTGTGACTTTTTCAAGTATAACCACTCCCTTTTATATTGAACGATCATTATAAATTTAACATGCGACTTCTCTTTTAGCAAGAACTATAGAGAATAAAAAGTTCCAGTGCGCTGGATAGATGAAATGGTTCAGTTGAAACATATCGCCACTATGAAAATGCAATAGAGTCCTTTAAGGCAGAAAATAAAAGAATTGCTAATGAGCTATTTTTCATCAAAGCATTTGTTAATTAAATAATAGCCGCCTCATTAAGAAATTAAAATACACTACTTTATTCCACTTTCTTAGATTTTCATTGCAGTATAATTCAGTAATTTATGAAAGAGCGTTTAATATTTCATGAAATTTTCAATAAATCTTGACAGTTTATGCACAAACTTCCCTAAAAATAGAGAGCGACATGTCAAGAGGTTTTACTTTTGGGAGGAATAGGTTTAACCTTTCCAATTCTAAGTACTTTTACACTCAATATCGACAGGAGGTTACTTTTATACCTGGCATTCTCCTTGGGACGAACTACAGGTCACTCGCTGCAACAAATATCAATTTTGGCATGTATTAGGCTTTTCTTTTCCGTTTCCTATTAATAACATTCTTTATTGGCAAATAAAATGAATAAGAAAACATAGTCATATATTTAGATATAATAATTTGTTTCTTAAGCAATGTAAAAAACTTGCATAATGAGTATTACCTTAACTCATACTTCAAAATATACTTAATTTAACTGATTCACTAGAAAAGGAGTAGACGATATATGAAAAAAAGTTTATTGGGAGTGACTGGTTTATTACTAATTTTAATTGTTGTAGCATGTAACGTAACCAAGAGTACATCAGGCGAAGAAGAAACACAAGATATCAAGAAAATTGTCCAAGATTACAGTGGAGGAAATTCTGAGGGTGTGAAAGCTTCCATTACTTCAAACGACCTTATCGTAACGGATAGTAATAATAAAGAGACTACATATGAACTTCCTGATGATATATTTTTTGTTTCCATTGCACCATTTGTTGAGACAACACATCCTTGTACTAATCATAACTTAACTGGCTGCCAAGGAGAATTATCAGAAACAGTATTCGATGTATACATTGAAGATGAGGATGGTAATGTGCTTGTTGATGAAACCATGACATCGTTTAAAAATGGTTTTATTGATTTTTGGTTGCCTAGTAACAAAACATATAATGTAAAGATTCAATATGATGGAAAACTAGCAGAATCTGAGATTTCGACGTTTGAAGGGGAGAATACCTGTATAACAACAATGCAGTTAACATAGTGTTATTTTCTAATTGTTTTCTTTTTGTAACATAGGAAAACGGGCTATTAGAATCGGGTTTAATCAAGGTTTATTTATAATATTCTTTCTCTTTACACATTTTCAATTTCTTCATAATTTCTTAACATTTTCTAGTTATTATTTTTTAAAACGATGGGGTGTTAGAATATGTATGAAATAGGTACTTTTCCTGATAAGCTAACTGATACAGGTTTATTTTGTATCTTAAATAGAACCCAATCTATAACAATTCCAATTATTATCAGAGATACACTTTCATTAACGGCAGGGGATGAGGTTATAGTTGGTTTAACTAGTAATTCAAAAGAGCTGTTAATTCAGAAACTAATAGGCCAAACATTAGAAAACATAATGATAATTTCTAACAAGGGATCCATTCGAATTCCAGAAGAATTAATGAAAACATTATATCTAAAAAAGGGCGAAGTATTTCATATTTATATATCTATTGACGAATCAGTTATTTTACTCAAAAGTAAAAACTATAGAGCTTAGTTAAAACAGAATAATATTCTTAACTCTTATTATTAAGTTCTTTTGTGTTAATACATATAACTTAACTATTCTACAAACAGATATAAACACTACTTGTCTCACGATTAAAAACCCTAGAACTATTACAATAGAACAAATCCTAGGGTTTATTGGTTTATACTTACTTTAAGTGTTGATTTTATGCTTTCAACAACCTTGCATTAATGGCAACAATAATTGTACTTAAACTCATCAGTACAGCACCTACTGCGGGACTTAAAACAATTCCAACTGGGGCTAGAACACCGGCAGCAAGTGGAATTGCAAATATATTATAACCAGTTGCCCACCATAAATTTTGAACCATTTTACGATATGTCTTCCTTGATAACTCCATCAAGTCGACTACATCATTTGGATTGCTTCTAACAAGAACAACGTCTGCAGTCTCCATCGCTACATCCGTTCCCGCTCCGATTGCAATACCTAAGTCTGCTGTTGCAAGTGCAGGAGCATCATTGACTCCATCCCCTGTCATTGCAACCTTCCACCCCTTTTCTTGAATCCTTTTCACCTGATTGGCCTTATCATCTGGTAACACTTCAGCATAAACTTCATCTATACTCAATTGCTCGGCAACCCAATTTGCCACTTTTCTATTGTCACCTGTAAGCATAATTGAATGGATTCCATTCTCTTTTAGTATTGCAATTGCTTCCTTTGCTGTATCCCGAACCATGTCTGCAAGTGCAATCATGCCAATTAGCTCATCCGCAAGAAGGACAAATACAACCGTTTTCCCTTCTTCTGACATTTTATTAAATAATTTTTCGTTGTATGTCAAATTATTACTGTTCACAAAACCTGGACTAACAACATTTACTTTTTTTCCATCTACTTTTCCTTGAATGCCTTTACCTGTGATGGATTCAAAGTCTGTAATCTTTCCTATATGAATCCCTTTCTCTTCTGTTGCTTTTACTATACCAGTTGCTATTGGATGCTCGGAGTTTTGCTCTATACCAGCTGCAAATTTCAAGATTTCCTCTTCACTATACCCATCAATAGGTATGATGTCTGTCACACCAAATTCCCCTTTAGTTAAGGTTCCGGTTTTATCAAATACAACAGCATTTAGTTTTCGTGCCTCTTCAAAATTTGCACGATCTCGGATTAATAGCCCTTTTTTTGCAGAAATTGCAGTAGAAACTGCAATAACAAGTGGAGCTGCTAGCCCAAGTGCATGTGGACATGTTATTACCATCACTGTTACCATGCGTTCTATTGCTATATCAAATGAATAACCAAGTAATAACCAAATAAATAGAGTAGCAAATCCAGCTATTAAAGCAAGGTAAAACAACCATTTTGCAGCACGATTTGTTAGATCTTGTGTTTTGGATTTTGATTCTTGAGCTTCTTTAACCATTGTGATAACCTGTGATAAATATGAATCTTCATCAGTATTTTCAACTTGAATCGTTAGTGAACCTTCTTTATTAATTGATCCGCCGATTACTTCATCGCCTTTATTCTTTTCAACGGGAATAGATTCCCCTGTTAGCATGGATTCGTCAACTGCTGATTCCCCATTTACGATTCTTCCATCAACAGGAATCTTCTCACCAGGTTTTACAAGCACTCGATCATTGTTTTTCAAATCCGATAACGGGATATCTTGAATTTGATCATTATCGTCAAATCTGTGCGCCTCATTCGGCATTAGTTTTACAAGCTGTTCAAGTGCATTGGAGGCCCCCATTACTGAACGCATTTCAATCCAATGACCTAATAACATAATGTCAACCAGTGTTGCTAATTCCCAAAATAACTGATGACCTTCCCAACCAAATACAACAAGAGTACTATAGCCATATGCAATGGTTATAGCTAACGCAATTAACGTCATCATTCCAGGATTCTTTTCCTTTAACTCACTTACAGCCCCAGTTATAAACGGCAAGCCACCATAGAAAAATAGAATAGAGGATAAACCAAATAAAATGTACATATCACCGGTAAAACGCCAATCTACGCCAATAAAATCCTGAATCATCGGTGAAAGTGCGAGAATTGGAATAGTAATAATTAATGAAATAAAAAAGCGTTTTTTAAAATCATTAACCATGTCTCCATGATCATGATGTCCATTACCTCTGTGACTACCATGATGATTATTGTGATTCCCATGACTTTCATGCCCGCCATGTTCATGGTGGTGATTGTGCTCACTAAGATTGTACTTTTGATTTTCGGTTTTATTTTCACCCATTTATATATCTCTCCCTTTTTAATATGTATTTATTTTGTACTCTATTTTTCAATAATACACTATATAATACTATACCCCAGTATGGTAATTTTAATCTCTTAATTAAGAACCATCCTATTTTGATAGTTTTATTATCCCTAGAGTAACTTTAAAAAACGTTATTAATTCATTATCAAGAAGGCGTTGCAAATTAATAGCAAAAAGAGCAGGGGGCCTTAAAAGAAAGAACACCTCTTTATCCAATTTAGAAATCAATTGATGGGAGCGTTAATCCATTTATAACCTAAACCCCAAACGGTTATAAAATGTTCATCGATAGGAAATCCTGCCTGCCGGATTTTTTCTCTTATATTTCGTACATGGGAGTCAATCGTTCTTCCTCCTGTTTCCGATTCAAATCCCCAAATTAAGTCAATTAATTGTTCCCTTTCAAAGACTTGATTTGGATTTTTCACCAAATACCCAATCATGGCAAATTCCTTTGGGGTTAACCTAATTGGTTTATTTTGATAGGAAAATTCATACTGCGTTTCATTCCAAATTAACCCATTCACTTCAATTGAATTATTTGGATTTCTTCTACGTAATAATGCTTCCATTCTGGCTAATAATTCATCTTCATTAAATGGTTTGGTTATATAATCATCTGCGCCTAATTTCAAACCCCTAACAATATCCTCTTTTTGTTCACGGGCAGTTACCATAATAATTGGAACATCAGAAATTTGCCTGATTTTTTTACATAGATCCCATCCATCCATTTTGGGCATCATTATATCAAGCAATACAATATCAAATAATTCTTCTTCTAAAAAAATTAGGGCTTCATCCGCGCCAAGAGCTTTTATACACTCATAATTATAAGGTTGCAAATACAAATCTAATAAGTCCAACATGCGTTTCTCATCATCTACTAATAGTACTTTATTCATCTTTGTTGACTCTCCTTAACGAAATTATTACACTTGTACCCTTCCCTAATTCACTTCGTACTTCCAATTTTCCCTCATGTGATTCTATAATTTCCTTAACGATTGCTAATCCTAAACCTGAACCACCACTTTTTCGTGACCTCGATTTTTCAACCCTGTATAAACGATCGAATATTTTTGGTAGGTCTTCTTGTGCAATCCCTTCCCCATTATCCGTAATAATAATATGGATGTCTTGATTTGTCTCATTTACCTCTAATTTAACGTTCCCGCCTTCAAATGAGTGATTTGCGGCATTATCTAATATATTTAGCAAAACCTGCTGAAATCTTTCCGAATCGACGTATGCTACTACATTCTTCGGGCAGTATACTGAAAATGTTATATTTTTTTCTGCCAAGGCGGGTTTAATACGATTCGCAAGTGTATCAATTAACTCTTCTAAAAAAACCTTTTCAGGGTAAATAACAAAATTGTTTTTGTCAATCTTGGCTAATTCAAACAAATTCTTTATAAGACTATTCAGTTGTTCTGTTTCTTCACGAATAATACCTATATACTCTCTTCTGTTTTCCTCATTAATATCAGAGCGACTAATTATATCCGCATAACCTTTAATATAGGTCAACGGCGTCCTAAGTTCGTGAGATACACTTGCTAAAAATTCATTTCTATCATTTCTTAAACGGTCCAAGTCTTGAGACAATGTTCTGATAGAATTTGATAACTCTCCAAGTTCGTCTTTTCTTCCTAAATTTAGCTCAACTTTTTTATTACCATTATTTAATTGTTCCGTCGCTTCTTTTATTTTAATCAATGGAAGAGTGATGAATCTAGAAAGAATAAAAATCGTAACAATAGTCAGAAATACAGTTATTATGCCAACAATCAGAAATTGATCACTTAAATGATCGACAACTTTTTTCACACCATTTGTATGTGCAAACATAAAGACGTGCCCCTGATGCTTACCCTTAATAGTAATTGGGCTATCTGCTACTATATATTCTTTCTCTTTCCATTTTTCTTCAACGATTTTGCCCTCTGTTGGAATATCTTCATAATCATTATGCTCAATTATCTCTCTCATTTCTTGATTGACTGGATCAGAGTTTATAATGATGCTTCCTGTTGGGTCAGTGATGATAACAGCGAAATCGGAAGCAGACTCCATGAGCCCTACATGCTCTAATGTTGGACTGCTGAAGTCATCTTCTAAGACAGCACTATGAGTATTACCACGTGCTAATAAGCTATCCATTATTTCTTCAATCCGGTCATCAACTAAATTAGTGTACAATATAAAAAATAGAATAGACTCAATGATTAAAATAAACATGAAAAACAAGAAACCTATTTTTAAAGATATTTTATTAAACATAATTGACCTCACTACAACCAATAAGTTATTGTATCCACAATACAAAGAAGGAGTAAACCCGCCTTTGATTTTTTGAGTAATATCACTTATTTTTTTGCTTTTCTATAAGATTATTCCTCTTACACCAAAATACCAAGTCCAAAATATTATCAACAAAATGGAGGGGATGTCCCAATTTCAAAAAACAGAATGTAATATAACAATATATGATGTGATCATAACGACTGCATTATGTCATGGATACCTGTACAAACATCGTTGGACAAAATGCCATGGGAAATCTTACCCTCATAAAAATGCCTAAATAAGTGAAGTTTATAATAGAATACAATAAAAGTATCCATTTTTTATGCAAATTATTTTTTTAGTTAAAATTGGATTTCAGTCGTTCATACTCTATTTAATCTATTTCGCCTTGCTATTCTTTATTTTAAAATTCCTAATGATTCTTTTTTCGACCTCCATTAACATAGCTTAAGATGAGATAAATACCCACTAACTAATAATCCCATCCAAGAAATTATCATAATTAACATTGGACAGATTGATTTATATCCATGAAGAAAGTGCAATATTTCCAACTTCTATATAAAAAGTTTTTTCAACTATAAAGTTATACTTTGCATTAGTTACTACCTTTGTTCTATGAAAAATGGATTTTTATGAAGATGTAATTAAGTCTGCATATTTTTTGCACATTTTATAGGTAAAGTTTTAAGCACAGCATTGTGAAAGGAGTCTTTATATGACAATTAAAAAGTTAATGATAGGATTCATTTCTTTAGTCTCTATTTTTATTTTAGCTGCATGTACTGGTGATAATAAGGAAACAAGTAGAGATGAAAGTACAGACACAGAAGCGGAATTCAGCACAAATGATAAAGATATGGAAACTGAATCTAATCCACACGGAGATATGGATCACTCAAGCTCAGGTAAAGTCCCAGAAGGATTAGCAAATGCTGAAGATCCAACATACCCAGTAGGTAGCAAAGCAGTAATTCAGGCCAATCATATGGGTGGCATGGATGGAGCTATAGCAACTATTCATGGTGCTTATGACACGACTGTTTATATTGTTACCTATACGCCAACTTCTGGAGAAGAAAAGGTAGAAGACCATAAGTGGGTTATCCATGAAGAAATCGAGAATGCAAAAGAACAACCAAATGAGCAAGGAGAAGAAGTTGTTCTTGAGGCAGATCATATGGAAGGCATGGAAGGAGCTACTGCTACCATTGATTCTGCAAAAAGTACTACTGTCTACATGATAAGCTATACAGATACGGAAACCGGAGAAAAAGTGGAAAATCATAAATGGGTAACCGAGAATGAATTAACTCCCTTTGAATAAAAGAATTTCTCCTTAATAAAGGGCTGACCTATTAAATCAGAACAGTCCTTTTTATTTTCTTCTATATAAGGCTGACTTAATTCAAAGGGGCTTGTTCTTCGTCTATTATATGTATCCAATAAAAATCACTCCCCAAAGGATTTTATTTTTCTCTTCTGCTATATAATTCTACCGAACACCTGATATCGCCTCCTCTTCCACCCGAAGCCCAGGATTTAGTTAAAATAGAGTTTTACTTAGGAACTCCTACATTTAACTTATAATTTTAAAAAAAATCATTTTTACCTTTTATCAAGATTTAAATAACATTTTTTGAGAATGGAAGAAAGAATAGAATCGAAATAAGACTGGCAGGGCAAGGAATTGAACGAAACAGACCCCGAATTCGCAAATGTCTATTTTTACGAAATCAGGGTCGAAATATCAAATGTTTATTTTCATTGTCAGGTGTTTATTTTAGTTAGACAACACTTTCTGTACAAAAATATTAAACATCCCTCAAATCCCACCCCTCCAACCCGCATTCCACCGTTCGAGTTAAAATAAAGTTTTGCTACGGAACCCCCATTTTGGACGTTTTTTGGTTCAAAAATGGACGTTTTCGGCCTCTTTTTCACCTGTTTTTTCACCATTTTTTCCGTATTTGGAATAAAGTTTTCCGATAATGTTGCGTAATGGAAACACTAGAAATCGAGAAAAGACAAGGGATGAACATGAAAAAGACCCTGAAATCGGAAATGTTTATTTTCACGAAATCGGGGTCTGAATCGGAAATGTTTATTTTGATTGAGAGATTACTATTTTAATTTCACATAGTAGATAGAAGAGTTTTAGAGAGAAGAAAAAGATTAAGAATACCAAAAAAAATATCAATCAGTAGTATTAAATAATAAATCTAAGAAGAAATCCTCCACCTCTTGATCATTTTTGGAGAAAACCTCATGATTTCCGACATGAGCTCTCTAAGAATATTATCTAATCCTTCCGATATGTAAACTAAAGATTCTTCGGTTACTTTTAAATACTGCCCATGCACTAACTTAGATCTAAAACCGTAGGCTTTTTTTATAAGACTAAATATGTTTTTCTTTGATGCCTGACTAGTTCCAAGTATAATCGCAACTCTCTCTGCAATTTTATGACTCACTTCTGATGTACCTATAGTAAATAAACATTCTAAAGCATTACAATAATGGACTATTTTCATTGGCAATATTGCACTTCTTCTAGCACCGATTGTGAAATAAAATGCTCTAACCATTCTATTTGTACCATGGGTTTTGAAAAAGTGATCTGAACTAGGTATTTTCCCGCCAAAACTATCTTCATCATAATCCTCAATTGTATGGGGCTGAAAATTATAAGCCGCTTGCTGGATTTCTTTATCAGAGAATAATGATTCTCGCTGTTCGCCACTTGCAAAAGAAAATATTTCTGATAGAGATGCTTTATAAGTAGCTGAACCGTTCTCGAATTGCGTACTGTATGCTATTAGGAATCCATCTCTTACATAAACATTATTATCTTTTATCTCCCATAAATTGTGAATAAAGTTTTGCACTTGACGTAGTAAGAAAAAAGTATGCCTTCCTGCTTTCCTATCTAAATATTCTTCATTACCTCCGTCAAACTTACCATCAATATAAATATAAACACTGTCTTCAAACTCATTGATAGAGAGTGCTCCTATGGTTTGTAGCGATGATTCTGTGTATAATGTTTCAGATTGTATTTGAGAACCATTCGAAATTCGGGCACCAGGAAATATTCTCATACCTTTATTTTTTATACTAGCTAACTTCATATTATGTAGTATTGTAATAAACCTGTATTGCATTTTATTCTCCTCCTCTAACAGATTTTGTATATGTTCATTAGATTTCATGAACACTCTTTTCTTGAACCATAGTGATTGGCCGTACTTTACTAACCCGTAGGTTGACTGGGAATCGATAAGGATAAACAAATTCTTTTAGCTTTTGTCTTCAGGAAAAAAGTGAAGCACTTCTCCCATTTTTATGATCTTATTATTTGGATTTATTTTTCTCTTTCTACTTTAACTCCTAACTCACTTGCTCGTTCAATAAAATTGTAGATGTTTCCAATTCCCCATTGAGTACTAACTGCAATCACAGTTTCATCCGCTAACTTTATTAATTCTTCAACTTTTATGTAGTGCCTTTTATATCCCGTTTGTTCTAAGATGCTTAACGTTCTGTCTTTGTTGCGAAAACCCCATGTGAACTCTTTAAGTAATCGGCGAATATCCTCTTTAATTCAAATTAACTTTCTGAATTATGTCCTGCTACATAATCTTTTATTACTTCTAAAACTAATCGCCCGTCAATTAATCTTACTTTTATCTTTGCCTTGATATCTTCAGACCTTAATCGCTCCACCCAACTTAAAATAAATTCAAGATTCCCCTTACTTCAATTATTAAAATAGAGATGTACCAAATGTTCATGATAGTCAGCAAAACTGGGCTTCACTATACCTTTCTTGATATGGATTCTTAGAAACATAATTTAAGATGTCGTCTACAATTTCAAGTTGATTTCCATTAAATAGTTAACCAAAAATTGTTGGCCATCAATGACAAGTAATTGAGGTAATGATGATATTTAATATAGCCCCTTTTTTTTGTAAACAACTAAACCTACAAAATGCCTTTTAACTTCTTCATCATAGAAGCACGGACTATATTGTCCCATAACTGTTTACACTGCTCCATTGTCCAATTATATTTCCATCCATAGATCGGTATAATAAATTATTTCTTATCTTGAAGAAATTTCAACAAATTTTTTCCTACGCTTTCATCCCCTCCTCATGTCACCTTTGATGACTGTATTTTAGTTTTATTGTAGCAAACAAATGGGTTTAATTGGTACTTCTTAAATGATTAAGTCTGTTACAATTTTAAGTGAATTCTATAAGTATTATTGAAATTTATGAGATTAAGGAGCTATTATAAAATGGAATCTATTAAAACTAGTAACAAACTGGGTAAAAGAACGAGCAGAAAACGATTGTATAGATTCAGAAAAAAGTCATTGACAGACAATTAATGTTATTTCAAAGTTCAAGATTTTTGTGATGCAGCAGATGTTTTCCTTGTTGTAACTACAGAAGGTTTAAATTGGGGGTATGACACAGTCTATTGGCATGGTCCTACTACCCCTATACCAACTAAAAGAATTACACGTACACTATCATGGGAGTATCTAAATCAACTGAAGGTTGCAGAAAGAAGGGAATTGATTGTTGATTCAACAAAGAGAGGGGAGTATCAAAGATTCCAATATTGCAACAAAAAAGCAATCGAATTAATCTTATGATAAAAAAATCTGTATAAATGTGCAGAAGCTCTTTTGAAACTCCCTCCAGTGGTTTTTTGAAAACAAATAAATCGCCATTAATTTTATGAAAAAAATCAGCAGGAGTAAGTAAGGGGTGAGGAAATGTTGAAAAAATCAATTACTCAAGCAATTATTTATTTAGTAGAGGTTATTATATTTTTAGTAGCCGTAACTGCTTTATATTCAGGACTCGAAAATGGTTTATCCTTTTCTTGGAAGGAACATGTTTTAACTTTTCAATTTTTGTCAAACCTTGGAGTAATATTTGTGGTTTATCAGTTATTAATATATTCTTTTATTTCACTCCATGATTCAGCAAAAAATGATGCTTTATTAGAAATTAAATCTATTATTAAACTATGTATACTCCATAGCAACTATAATGTGACTCTAGTTGAAATAGAGAAAACAGTAGATGAATTACTTTATAAGAAAAAAGGGTACTACATGTTAAGCAAAAAAAATATCGAAACCTTAGAAGATATTGAATCCTTAATAAAGCGTTATAATGCCAAGGAGATAGATAGACAGACTTTTCATTTTTGGCTAGAAAAATTGTTAATAATCATTGAACATGAGAGTGAATTTAATAGTTTATTATGGAGAAACTCACTTCTTTTAAGATTATTAAAGTGAATAATTGATAAATATCTGATTAGACAAAGAAGAAAGCTACTATTTAGCCAGTAGCTTTCTTTTATATCTTCTCTAATTCTTTTAGTATTAGTTTCCTCACCAATTTATTATTCCCACCAAATCCTGCATAAAGCTGAACTTTATATGGAGTCAATTTATTACCGTTACTTATCATTTCATTAACTGCCCACTTAATCTTCCTAATCCTGTAATCATCTATTTCCTCTTTTACCTGTTTCAAGTATTGTTGGGTTTCTGCTAGCTTTCCATTATGAAACCATGAGCCAAACCCCAATGTTTTCCTAATGTTGGACGGGGTTACTCTCGTTGGTTTACCTTCTTTTCTCATAATAATTTCAACAGCTTCCTTAGCAAGCCTCAAGCATTCTTTATCTCTCTTCTCCCAATCAATAGTCTCTGCTTTTTCATTTCCTAAAGCAGCCTTTGGAGTTACTTTGTCATACCAATCTCTGTCATATCTATAAATCCAAGTATGTAGTCCTTTTCCCTTCTCTTTCAGTTGGCTTCTGTTTGCACCGGGGTTTTCCGTAATTAATTGCAACCAAAGCTCTCTTCTTTTTTGAATATCAAAACTTGGATTATATTGGACTGAAACCGATATTCTTCCTACTACCCTCTTATTCTGAAAGAGGCTATCCATTTTTATTCCTAAGAACTGTAGGAATAATAAATGTCGCAAGGGGCTTCTATTCTTTTTGTTGCTTCTTACAAACAATCGGAGCCAATTAGATGGACTTTCAGGCTCAATATTGCTCTGCATCATTTCTAAATACCGTTTAGAGTAAAAATTTAGGAACCGTTCTTGAATGTCCTCCATATACAAATTTCCATTTTTAGAAGCTAACCTTCTTTCCCTTAACCTATCAATGTAAAAATCCTTAATGTATGTTAACTTTTTCCTAGCAAAGTTAACATTCAATAATTGTTCAGCATTATGAGTGTAACGGAGGTTTAATAATTTAATAGTATCCGAATAATTATCTTCTAGTAATTCTTCATTGCAAACCTGTTCATCTGCACATATAAATTCAATACCACTTCCAGTACTTAATACAGTACCCTCTTTTAAAAGAACATGGTGTTTGGAACAATAATAGGATCCAATTATTTGGTGATTGGTACGCCAATAACTCTCACCTAATGTATGCATATCTTCCTTAAAACATAGTGGACAATACTTTAAGTAGCTTGGTTTTCGTACTTTGCTTCCACCAAATCCTATTAGTTTTTCAATGTTTATTTTAGATCCATTTGAACATTTTCCCATTATTTCGTAAATTAGACTCGTTTTATCCTTTGCTAGGAATGATGTATAAAATGAAAATAAAGTATGATTCACAATAATCTCTTTGGAAGTTATTTTAGAAGTTGGTGGTAGGCATTTTATAAATGAATCAATATATTGGGGAAAATAAGAGGAAGATACTACAACGTACCTTCCAAATAGATCTTCTATCAAAGCTCTTTTACTCACCATTCCACACATTCTCCGATAACGTGCAACTACAGAATAAAAAAGTTCATTCTCGTGTAATTGTGGGAGAAAGTTTATCATTGTATCACCTCAATCCACTTTGAAGTGTCCTCAATATAATCATTCTCAAGGAGAATTTGATAAGGAGACTTTTCTTCCTTTCCCTGCTGAAGCAAATAGCGTAAATCATCTTCCTTATATTTCCCACGTTTTTTCTTTCTCTTAGGTTCCCCAACCAGTTTAGTTGCTTTAGCCTTATCTTCCCCCTTTTTTCTAACTGGTACTTCTTTTTTCAATTCTTTACTTTTTCTTATACCCGTCTCGTCTAATTCAATCTTCCTAATATCTTCGTATTTTGCAATTTTATGAGGGTTTCCAGAGCGAATAGCATTTAACATTGGTTGAAGCAACCTAAACTTTTCCTTTGCTACTTTCTTTATTAGATCAATAGACAGTTCTTCTTTTCCACTTTCTATAGCCTGTTGTTGTGAATATACAAATAGCTTTACAACCAAATCCGATATACCCTGCGTTTCTTCATAGATTACCTTCCCGAATTCTTCATTATAGGATACGAGATTCCTTGTCCATTGATATTGCCATATAGACTCTAACAAGAATGTAAACTCATTACCATATTCCATATTGTTATAGATGATTTCAGCGTTTCCTGTTAAACGCCTTGTCATACGTAATTCCTTACCAAATAAGTCGTAAGCACCTGGGGTACCGATTAAACAAAGATTAATTCCTGTATTTATCAAATAGACAAAGAAGTTCATGACTGGCTCAGCACCACGTTTTTTTATATTCTGTGTTTCATCAATAACAAGGAGACCGAGTCCTATATTGTGTGCTACCTGACTGATTAAAGGTAACATGCTATCTACAGACATATTTCTCGAAACATACTTCTTATAATTATTAGTCCCTAGCAATTCATCAACTTTCATGAAAAATTGTAGGCACAACGCTTTGAGGCTTGAATTACTCGGTGCCTCTAACTTCAGCCAAACAAGTTGGATTTGGTTGAAATGGATTCCTTTATACTCATTATGAATAATCACTTGTGGAATATCGCTTAGAACTCTATTAATTGTTGTTGTCTTACCCATGCCAGAAAAACCGATAAATGTCCCGCAAGAAGAAGTGGTTCTGAAATTTTGTCTACTATTTATTTCATATGAACGATTAATAATTTCTTTTCCAGAGTCATTAATATACTTTTTATAGTTCTTATCAAAAGGGTTCCTAGCCAAATAACCTTGTAGAATCAATGTATGAATCATATTCCACACATCTATGTGCACCGGAAGAGGAGTATATAGCTGAAACAATCGGTTTATCATGTGTATTCGATAAATACTTTCAGCATGTTTTTCTTCATCATTATAGATTGGTTTAACCATGAGCTTTCTAATGATTGCTGCTTTATCCAATAATGGTGGTAGTGCTTGAATCAACGGGTTTTGATTAAACTCTTCCAACGGGAATTCCTTATACTCTGCCTGAATAGCCTCCATTCCATTTGGTAGAAATATAGAGTTACTCATTATCATCATCCCAATCTAGCTCTTGTATAACTCTAAACAAATCAAGTTCATCCTCTGTATGTCCCTGTTTTTCAACTGATTCCATCAATGTTTCCCCTGCCTCTACCTTCTGTATATTCAATTCCCGTTGTAATTCCCTTTCTTCCCGTTGGTTCTCCCTTATACCTCTCAAACGTTGGGTTTTGCTTAAATAATCATCTTTTTCTGCTTCTGTATTCCTTTTTCCTTGTCCAACAATTGTTTGAATATCGTCATACAACTTCATCTTTTCCTGCAATTCTTGTTCCTTACTTTTGTTATCCATAGTTTGTTCATGCTTTATTATCTGTTCTATTTCATCAATTCCTTTATTTTCATACTTAGTCAAATGTTCAAGTAGATTCAACTTGTGAAACTCCCCATCCTCATTAATTGTATAAACATATGAAAGGTCCCTCGGATCATACCAAATCTTTACTTTTTTGCTACCATTAATTCTTGCTGTCTGAAACCAATTATTTTTCAATGAGTAATCCGAAGCGTACAACATTTTCTTAAATCTAACCCCCCGTGAAGTAATGGTTCCTATATCAGTCGGAAGTAAGTGCATCTTTACTGTTTGTTCAGGTAATACTCGTAATTGCCCTTTCATATTGTTCACACCGTATTCCCATATCTTAACGGGTATTTTTTCAACTTCTTCACTAATCATCATTTCATCCAATACATATTCACTCAAGACATGATGATTGTTATGGAATAGAACACATTTGATAACAATTCGTGTGAATTCGTCTATTGTCAGATTAGCTTTAAGTCTATAATCTTCGTCTCCCCTCTCTATTGTGTTCTTCCCATTCTTTACAACCCCATCAGCAAATGGTTTAACCTTTATGTTTAATTGTGCAAATGCCTGTTCAATAATTCCTTTGTAGTCAGCTCTGTACGGAGGGGCGTTCTGTATCGAAATACCTAATCCTCCAATAGCATCCTCAATCTGTTTACCGTTTAGTTCACCCCTGTCAGCAAAAATCCTTTGCGGCACACAAGCCACATCCCACTCATCTTTATCCAGTGTGATACCAAACTGTTTACAAAAATCACTCTTGGGTAACATGCTATTTGCAAGGGCAACCATAGTGCCTGTGTACGAATTAAATGACTCAAAAGTGACATTAACCCCAACTATCAGTCTGGAAAATACATCTATTACGCATATTAAAGTTGGTCTGCCAACAATCAAGTTACGATCTACGGATGAAACCAGATAAATATCAAACTGTGTAGAGTCTATTTGCCAAAGTGTTCCTGGACCTAATCCAGCATCTTGTGTTGAATTTCCAATGATAGCACGATGGTTTTGGAAATAGTTCCTTGCTCCTTTTCTATTAATCAATTCCTTTTTTGGATTATTTAACTTCTTAAACCAATAAAAGAATTGATGGTAGGTAGGAATACTTGAAGGCTCCTTAATCACGGGTACTTTATTACCATTTATATCAACCTTCGTTTCTGTAAAAAAATCCTTTAATATCAGTTCATAAGTCACTTTTAGCGAATTCTGCCTTCCATTGTAGTAATAGCGATTTAACCCTGTTTGGAAATATCTCTTAATTTTGTCATCAATATTTATCCCTTGTTTACTTCCAGATTTTCTAGGTCTTCCCCGCTTTTTGTCACCATTTTTTCTTTCCTTACCCATAGAGCCACATAAGTTAAATGCAGGAAGTAATCCATTTCGAATCTTACCACCTTTCCAATACCGTACAAGGTAACTTTTTACGGTTGAATAATTGATTTTATATTGTTCTACTGCTAATTTAATGGCTTTTTCTCGATACCTGCTTCTGAATATCAAAACCTCTGTATCTACTTGTTCAAGTACAAATTTCACTATCTCCCAGGCTTTCCCCCTTCTTTCCTTCTCTGCATTACTTAGTTCTTCTTCAACAACATAACGTGTGTATGGGTCATTTTCTAAAATAGTTATTTCTTCGTTATTATAATCAGAAATTAATTCATCTTCTCTAATGAGAAATGGCCATCTAACTTTATTCATATCAATTGCATATATAATAGAAGAAAGTCGTTCACAAAATACAATCCGTATTGTTCTTCCATCATGATACTGTAATAACAAGTTCTCCTTCAGCTCCAACAAAATCAACCACCTTATAGCAGCAAGTTTTTGACTTTTGACTCTAAATCTATCTTTTGTGTCAATTCAACTACTATCTCCTTCTTTGCTATCAAATAGCGAAAGAGAAATAGCCCCGCTCCTTTCTGTAATCCCTCCGTTTTATCAAATATCTTTACCACCTCTTTTAAGGGAAGTTCATCATTTTCCAAAAGAAATCTCAGAATTGTTACAGAGAGTTTATCTTTATCCAACTCCCCTTCACTACCCACCAACAGCGTTTCTCTTATCCATTCAATATTTTTTGCTAACTGTCTGGGAAGCTGTTTCTCAGTAATTACCTTCCAATCAATTTTTTTTTGCTGCCAATACCTTCTTTCGATCTCCAGCTTATCAAATGTTATTTTTCTTTTAAGTTCGGTCGTATTTTTTATGGTTCTTGCTACTTCTCTCTCCTCACCATTATTATTTTTTACAGTCAAGAGAAAGTTCGTAGTTAACACATAAGGTTCTTTAGTCTCTCTATCAATGAACTTATCAAACCGCAAATCCTCTTTATCATCAATTACTTCTTCGACATCTAATAGTGGGAAAGATTCTCTTATGTCAATAACATTTGAATTAAATTCGAATAATAGAAAAGCTCTATATTGATTATCAGAATGAAGGTGATGTATACGTCTGGTTTTAAGTCCAGAAATTCTGGAAACTCTACCTTTGGAACTGTAATTGTAGGTATAGTTCCATGGAAGATAATCTTTTCCAACTCCCTGACCTCTCCCTTCTTTTAGATACCTATTTAGTTTTTCCTTTGACCAATTATTTGCACCCATAAAAGACCTCCTGCTTATTTGAAAATAAAAATGACTATTGGCAATCGAGTTCGTTTTTTTTGAACTGATTATCAATAGTCAAATACTTTAATTTCTATTAAATTAGGTTTGCACACTTTTATAAATTCACCTCTAAGTACAAATTATCGAGATCATCTTGTAATATACCAAGGTATCTTTTGGTCTCGGCTACAGAACTATGATTTAATGCTATACATATATAGTCTAGTGATATTCCTTTCTTAAAGGCAAAAAAACCCCATGTTTTTCGGAGCCCATGTGTTCCAAATCTTTCAGCGATGCCAACCATATCACATGCTTCATTCAACATAGTAGCTGCATATTGCCTTGATATTGGTTTATTCAATCCCTTCCTACTAGCAAAGAGGAAATCCTCTGGTTCCTTATCAGGGAATTCTTTCATATACTCATTTATAGCTTTTGATAGGTTAGAAGTTATAGGAAATCTTTTGTATTTTCCTGTTTTCTTTTCATTAAGTTCAATGAAACTTTCGACTTTTTTCCGGCTCCAAACATGTTTTACTTTCAACTTCAGAATATCACTAATTCGCAAAGCTGAGGATATTCCAACCATAAAGAGTAAGTAGTCTCTTTTGTTCTTCCCTCTAAGATAACCTTTTACTGCCTCAAGTTGTTTCAAGTCTCGTATCGGTTCCACCACCTTCATCATTTCACCTCCAATCTACCTTACAAAATCATTGTATACGGTGATTGAAGAATGCTCAAGAGCCTCTAGGCAATAAATAACTTTTATTTAAACTCGAAAGACTATGACAAGATAAAATATTATAATCTTTAATTTCTACTTTTAATAAACAAGCCAACTAGTCCTTATATGATATAATTTTTTTATAGAAGGGAGATTGAATTGTGATGAAAAAGCGTAGACAACACTATGTACCAAAGTTTTATCTAAGAAATTTTTCTCAAAATGATAACTCTATAAGCACATTTAATATAACAAACTCAAAATATATCAAAAATGCTTCAGTAAAGAATATGTGTCAAAGGAATAATTTCTACGGTGACGATGCAGTAGTAGAGGAGTTTTTAGATATAGAGATCGAAAGAAGAGCAGCTAAAATTATAAAAAGAATAATTGATACAAATACTATTCCGGATTTCGAAACTGAATTTGAAGAGTATGAACATTTGATAGCTTTTCTGTTAGTTACTGAGGGAAGAAATTTAAAAAGTGCTGATTCAGCAGACCACTTTGCCGACACCATTGCTAAAGTAATGTTAGAAGAACACCCAGATTTTAATGAGATAGAGTTAGATAAATTCTCCGTCAAACTAAATCATCCTGCAAATCAAACCATTGGAATTGCATTAAGTAGTACTCCGTTAGTCTTAGATCTGCAACCTGTCATAATTGTTCATAAGACTTCTAGGAAGTTCATCACATCAGATAATCCATTAATCCGCTATAACAACTTCTATATTCAAAGAAATTATCATGGAAGAGGGTCTGGTTATGCCACTAGGGGATTACAATTGTTTTTTCCTATTTCGTCTGAAAAGTGTTTACTTTTATATGATAGTCTGATATATGACATTCCAGATAAAGTAAATCATACTCTATTTCTAAATAAAGCTCGAGAAGTAGATTATCTAAATGAACTGTTTTATTTAAACGCTTACAATAATGTGTTTTTCAGTGAAAGAATTAAAGAAGATTATATTAGAAAAATATATCTAAGAAATAGAAATACTCCCAAGGTTAGTGACTTAGAACGAGAAGTCCAATTCTTCAATTCAACTGAAAGTGATGGTCAGCTAATAAGTATTACAAATAATAGAGTAACAAAAAAAATTAAACTCCCATGGATTAAGTATTCCAAATTTGCTAAAGAGTTGCCCCTACCAGCACACATGGGAGGTTTACAGAGAATTGAATCACCATTTATCAGAGATTACATGGATAAGTAAGTGAAGGAATTTATATAATAATTCCTAATTTTAGGAAGGAACTTTTGAAAGAAAGTAAAATATTGTGCTGAGTCCTCCCCTTAGTATTCCTCTCCTATCCAACCTCATTAAATGTTTACTAAATATAATGGATCGAATGAATGAGTAACATTCAGTATTCAATACATGTTCAATAAACAAAGGAATGCTGATTTAACGGCATTCCTTTGTTTACAGAACAAGGTTTTGTAAACAAATATCAATAGCTTCAGTAACTAACTATATTTCCTTGAATTTATTTTCTATTTATTCCAATATCTCTAATCATCATCCTTTACACTAAACCCTCCAGAATAAACATTTGTATTTTGCTGTTTCAGTATATATGTGTGCAGCCTGAAACAATACAGAACTAACACTCTCTTATCCATTGTCATAAATTATAGTTTTGTGACTCCAATCTCAGAGTTTTGGTTAATCGTATTAATGTACATCTTTTAGATTTTTTAGTGATGTTTTTTTATAATAATTGGTGGTTTTCATGGTTTTAGTGCTATAACAGAATTTATTGAATATCGACCAGTACCCCACAGTTTTCTACATTGTTTAGATTCTTATCACTTAGTATAGGAAATTGTAGATAACCGTTGCTAAGCTAGTGTATCAGGATTTCTAACTAAATTATTTCTCTATCTTAGCGTCCGAATCTAAAATATAGTTCTAGTATTTGTATTAGAATAGAATTATAAAAAATAATAGGAGATTTTACTTATGAGCTTTGAACGATCCATTTATCATGATAAAGTCTTGCAATACCTAATTAATAACAACCACTATTTTTTTAAAGCACCACTTTATCCTGTGGACTCAGAAATGTCCGCTTTGAGAGACTTATTAAGGAATCAGTCGACTGACATTAAAGAGGAACTTGATGAAATATGGAATGTTGCAATTAACCGCAACCCTTTTTATAAAACGTTAATTCAAAAGTTTACACTTCACATTCATAACGAAAACTTTATTCGTAAGGTAGGAGATGTTATTGCCGACCTTAATGGCATCTGGCATTTAATAGAACTAAAGACATCAAAGGACAATATTTTTAATATAAACTTTGATTCTTTAATTGCTTATGACACTCTTCCAATAGAAGTAAGGAATTATATTCATTTTATCTTTTTTGATGGTCAGTGCTTTTGGATGGCTAGATACAATGATCTAAATATTGAACCAGTTGTTCATGTATATGAGGAAATATACCAGAACCTTGAACGAATTAGGTTTATTAGAGACTATAATCGTTTTTACCAAATACAGATAAATAATAATAGGAATACCCCTTCGCATGTCGATAGAAGTTACAATGCTTATGTTAAAGTAGATATGAACAAACAACCGTTAGGTGTTGTTTCACCCATTCAAGAGCACATGGATAAACTAAAAAACCAATTCTCATTAGGAAATGTTTAGACAAGACGCATATAAGTAGTTCTTTAAGAGGTAGCTATAAAAAATATACCTACCTCCTCTTAACCTATACTTTTATTAAAATCCCCCCCTATTACATTAATAACCCTAAGTTATGTAGATAGAACGAAATCCTCCTTAAAATACCATCATATTCTTGTTTTACAATTATTTACTTATACCCTAAGCCATCTTTTCCCTTTATGCTTAGTTAGTAAATTAATTAGGGTGGTGATCGTTATGAGGCTGATATCTTCTAGGGAATTGACTAAAGAAGAGCTATTAGCTAATTTATCGACTTTTTTAGAAAAATGGATAAGCACATCTTCAAAAATATTAATAGAAGAAATGGAACTTTCCTTTGTTGTTGAGGGTGTAAAGTATGACTTGAGTAATAATGATGAAGAAATTGTGTTTAATCTCGATTCAGAGTTAGATGCTAATATAAATGAAATTTCTAATATGAAAAAACGTGAAAGGGAAGTTATTTCAGAACCCTCATTGAATTATAGAGAGATAAATAAATGGATGTTTATAAAAACTTCGAATTTGAACATACCTCATGAAATAGAAGTTGAGTTGGATTATGTGGGAAATACAGTAGATTTGTCTGGTTATAGTGAAAAAGAATCACTCCCAGTTTATTCCATTGAAAGATATTGTGTTAAACGTAAATTAGAATTCTTAAAGAAATGGAATGAGCAGTTTATCCCAAAATCTATCCTTGTTTCATCATTTCCTCTAAACAGTATAGAAAATATTCCAACTTCTGCAATATATTTTTCAGATAATGAATTTCATAATTGCGTGCGTTTAAGTGATGTAGAAAATGTCCTAGATACAAAGATTTATACAGACTTGAAGGATAAAACTTCATTAGTAACTACGGAATCCATAAAAAAAAAATTATCAATACACCTCAAACCAGTTGAACCCGTTGGTAGATTATTCAGGTGGGGTTCCTGGGCCTATGTTGACAACTACCGTCTTGAAAATGTTTTTGATATAAATTTAGCAATGAAAGAAAATGGATATTGCATTGTAAATAATAATGAGTATTATGAGAAACGCTTCGTTGATTATTTGTCCGAATATGATTTAAACTACTTCCCTAAAGAATTAAAGTTAAAAGAAAAAGCTGTGATTTATGGAGTGAGAATAGAAGATAGTGTTTTTGAAAAGAAAATTCACCAAATTTATAAGATAGACCAAATTCTTAGCAAATTTACAACCCTTATACATGAAAAGGACTTAAACGACAAACATTTCCGATGTCCACTCGCCCTTCTACACAAACTTAAAAGGGAATTTAGTAGCCAAGAAAAGAGGGAGGATTATAATAAACTTTCCCCAACTGGCTTTACTACGAAAAATGAATTGATATTTGACAGTATCCCTTCCAATATTCAGGAAATTATGAACTTGCATATTTTAGAATATAAAGAAAAAGAAAAAATAGATGAAATAAAAAAGACTAAAGCTAAATTAAAATAAACTTATTAATACTATCAACTGGCATACTGAAATAAACAACATTATACGGTCTTGTAGAATAAAAATTAAAACGTATATTTGACTTATCAAGAAAGGATAGAGAGTATCAATTTATTTCTCCTTATCCTTTCTAAAAGTTAACTTGCTTTCTCATCGCTAATCTTTGACATTTTTGTTGTTAGCACGTTTCGTATAGAATTTTTCAACTCATCAATCTTTTCTAAGTGTTGCTCTGAAATCATGCCTTTGCTTACCGAGGTTTCTAAAGAACTTTCAAGCCCACTTAGTGATTTCAGAGAATCATTAAAAAAACGAAATTTCTTTGGAATATATAATTGGTGTGCTTCGGCAATATTAGCAACACATGAAGTAGCTTGCTTCCTCATTTTGCTCATAAGATACCTTTCCTTCCAAAACGCTTTTTCTCTTGTTACTTTATATATACTTTCTACCAACATCAAAGCATTATCATACGCTCCAAAGTTTTTCACATTAGGTGTGTATGGGCTTGGCAAATCTAATCCTTTTCCCTCTTTTTCTTTAATATTGGATAAGTTTTTTGTAAGAATACCTATCACTTGATTAACCATGTTATCCAATTCCTCGAATTGGTTTTTAGTGATATACTTTTGGCCCAATGAGACCTGGAGCCATGCAGAAGTTTCTTTTGCAGATCCTATCGCTATACTGTATTGGTTAAACTTCTCTCGAATATAGATTTGCTCACCTATTTGTATTCTTTTTTTAATTGATTCTGCACTCCTCTCAATTTGATTAACAATATGATCAAACTCGAATGAAGGAAAGTTCTTACATAGTTCAATGATTCGTTCTTCTAATTCCTTCGCTTTCTGATAGCCATTAAATTGTTTTACATCTCTTACTTCAAGGGTATGCTGCTGGTTTTGTAGAGGGGTGACTTTTTTTGATGATTTTGATGGAGTACTTGCACACTCATCATTCGAAGGGGGGATTGGGAAGAGGTGTTGGAGATTATCGTAAATTTGAACAGCTCTATATTTATGCAAGTAGTAGTCAACCACAATCTCCTCGGACTCAGTTATATCTACATCTTTAAGAACCCAAATTAATCCTTTCTCTGCTAGATTCTTAAGTTTATCACCAATGTCCATGATGCTGTAGTTAGATAGTTCTCTTTCATTTCGATACCAGTTTTGTATTTCTTCTACTTTTTTATTCAATTTTCTTTCACTCCTTTTTCTTTATAAAGTATTAATTTTTTTCTTCTTTATACTTCTATTGTACTGCCTCGCTTCTATAATAAATAGTTTATTAGGTTCAACCATGTTCTAGCATTATTTAAGAAACTTATGAAATTATCACACTTGCTAGAACCCTACTATTATGAATTTTACTTATATTTATGACTAAAGTGCATAGTATGAACTGTTAAATCTATTAAATAAAAGGAAGTGGTTTTACATGAAAGAACAGATTTTAATTGCCGTAGATTGCGGCAAAGCAAATAGCAAGGGCCTAGCAAAATGGAAAGGTAGAACTTACACAACAACTTTTCCAACGAGAATGCAACAAGTTAAAAGATTCGGAGTAGAAATTCAACCGAACTCCTATCTAGTCGAGTACAAGGGAGATGAATTTCTTCTAGGAGAAATGGTCTCTGAAAGTTACTCTGATTTCAACTTAACCAAAAACTCACTCATCCATAAAGTAGCCATTTACACAGCTATTACCAACCTTCTCCTAAAGGCAAATGCTCCAAGTTACGTTGATATCCGCTTGGCCATCAATGTACCAATTTCCGCCTACAAAGATAAGATTCAAAAAGAGAATTTCAAATCTATGATTGAAAATGAAAATCGAACAATCCACTTAATCGTAAATGGAAAAGCATTCTCAATTGACTTATCGGATGTTACCATCGCATTTGAAGGTATGGGTGAAGTGTACGCCAAACCTGAAAAATACAGAAAAGGATATACAACAGTGATAGATGTAGGAGGTTTAAACTGTACATATTGCCAGTTTAAAGGCGTGCAACCTATGGTAAACACAATGATTTCATCAGATTTAGGTGTCAAAATCCTTCTCGGCAAAATCGGAAAAGCTATCAATGAACGCTATGGACTTTCTGTTTCCTCTGATGACCTTGAACACGTATTGAGAAGTGGATACTTTGCGAGTAAAGGAGAAATTTTTGAAGATAGTAAGGTATTTATTGAAGAACTAAAGTACGATCACCTGCAACAAATCGTTCAATTCGCCAAGAGTCGTGGATATACTTTCAATATGTCGGAAATCCACTTTGTAGGAGGTGGATCCATTACTCTAAGAAGGTACATTAAGCAGCTATTTCCCCATGCAGTCATTATCGACAATCCCCTCTACAGCAATTGCCTCTCTTTCCTCAAAATTCTCGAGGTCAAATATGCCTAATGCTAGATATACCATTAGCATTCTCTCTAAAGACTCTGAGTTGATTCAGTACATTGAGAACAAAAGAAAGTCAATTGGATTAAGTGCCTATATTCGGGAATTGATTCGAAATGACAAGGAAAAACAAGATACCTCAGATTTAGAGCAAATATATGAATATGTAGCAAAGAGAATGAAAGAAGACGGATTACATATTGATAATACAGGTGCTCAAGAAGCTAAAAAATTTATTGATGAGCAAGATAAGGAGATCATTATGGACCTCTTCTAATTCTTCACACAAACATAAAGGACCCCAAACGAAGGGTCCCTTTTTATTATGTGGTTCATCACTGTATTAACTTATGAAACTGTCCGCTCATTTAAGCCATCGTAAACTTCTTCAAACATATCATCCATAATAAACGATCTAAATTCGCCGTTTTCTAACATCTTCATAAAGAATTTTTCATTTTGCGACATTCTTGAAATAACAAAATCCAAAAATGCTTTTTCATAGGAAAACTTAAAATTCTCCCTTGTATTACTCTGTGCCTTTTGAGCTAAGTCCTCATTATTAATCATATCTTCTTTTATCTGTTCTCGGGATAATTTATCTGTTTCCGAAAACTCAGTACCAAATCGTTCATTCAATCGGTCAATAATCGAAGAGAGCCTTTCTTTTTCCTCATCTCCTGATTGCCCTTTTCCATGACTTGCAGGCTTTAATTTAGTTTCTCCATCAGGATTAAGTGATATGTTACCTTCAAATACTTTTTCATTTCGATAGTATTGCAGTGCAACATCATCAGCCAGATACACACCGTCAGAAACATTTTTAGGTAGCTTTCTTAACAGATAATTTAGATAGACATATAACTTGTGAAGATCAATGTCTGCAAATGGACCTATCTGCAAGATAAAAGAATATGTCCGAACAAATTTGGTAGTAGCTCCTTTAAAATCTTCTTGCTGTTCTTTTGATAGTTCTTTATTATAACGATTCACCGCTTTATCCAGGATAGAATTCAACTTCTCCTGTGTCTTACTTGTTTTCCTTTTTTCACTAAATTCTAATTTACAAACCTCTTCGATTTCTTCCTTTGTGTACACCTGACAAGCATCTAATTCTCTTTCTAAATCATAGAGCAAGTTGGGATCTGTTGTGCTTTCTAATCCCGTGATTTCATAATATGGTTGAAATGCCTTTTGTATATCTTCTGCCTCATTTACAAAATCAAGTACGAAGGTATCATTCTTACCCTTACAAGTTCTGTTTAGCCTAGAAAGTGTCTGTACAGCCTTTATCCCATCTAGTGGCTTATCAACATACATAGAGTGAAGTAACGGTTCATCAAAACCAGTTTGGTATTTCTCTGCAACCAATAAAACTTGATAATCATCAGTATGAAACTTATCTGGTAATTCTTTTTCTCCAAATCCGTTCATCTCTGGTTCTGTATAGGGTACACCTTTATCCTCAACTGTTCCTGAAAATGCTACTAAAGTGTTTAAATCACCATAGCCTTTTGCTTTGATATACTTATCAAATGCTTGCTTGTATCTAACAGCGTGAAGACGACTACCTGTAACTACCATAGCTTTAGCACGCCCGCCAATCTTATGTCTAGTTACTTGTCGGAAATGTTCCACAATAATTTCCGTTTTCTGAGCTACGTTATGTGGATGTAAAGATACATACTTCGCTATTTGCTTTGTTGCCTTTTTACTAGAAACCTCTGGATCATCTTCAATACTTTTGGCCACTTTATAAAAGGTTTTATACGTTGTATAATTCTTTAATACATCTAAAATGAAACCTTCTTCAATTGCTTGTCGCATAGAGTAGACGTGGAAAGCATGTGGCATTCCATCCTTATCATAGGTTCCAAACCGTTCAATCGTTTTCGGTTTTGGTGTAGCAGTAAAAGCAAAGAAAGAGATGTTAGCCTGTTTCCCACTTTTTGCGATAGTTTCTGCAATTTTCTCGTCTACGTCTTCCATATTTTCTTCTGCTAATCTGTCGGCCTCAAAAGCATCTTCTAGCGATTTATCCGATAAGATGTTAGTCATTGCTGTCGAAGCCTTTCCGCCCTGGGATGAATGAGCTTCATCTATTACTATTCCATACTTACCAGCAGAAAACTCCCCTAACTTTTCTATAATAAATGGGAACTTCTGTAACGTAGTGATAATCACCCTAGTTCCTCCAGCAATAGCATTAGCTAATTGTGCAGAATCTTTATCTATTTTCTCTACCATTCCCGCTTTATGCTCTAATTGATAGACGGCATCTTGTAGCTGCTTATCTAATACTCTTCTGTCCGTAATAACAATTACGCTCGTAAACATGGCATTAGCTTCTTCATCATGGAGTTTAGCAAGACGATGAGCTAACCAAGAAATACTATTGGTCTTACCACTACCCGCACTATGTTGTATCAAGTAGTTTTGGCCGACCCCTTTTTCTTTCACATCTAGCTCTATTTTTCTTACTGCATCCAACTGATGGTAGCGAGGGAAGATAACCGTTTCTCTTTTATCTATAATTTCTCCAGTAGAATCCAATATGTCTTCTTGGTTTACATAGACGAATCGAAAGAGAATATCTAGTAAGCTATCTTTTTGAAGAATATCATTCCATAAGTACGAAGTACGGTAGTCATTATAGACAACTGGATTGCCTTTTCCTCCATCATTTCCTCTATTAAAGGGCAAAAAGAACGTTTTATCTCTATTCAGTTGTGTTGTCATGTAAACCTCATCAGTATCTACAGCAAAGTAAACAATGGATCGTTTCTTGAACTGGAATAACAACTCTCTAGGATCCCGATCTTTTCTAAACTGACTCTTGGAATCTTCTACCGTTTGATTAGTTAGTTGATTTTTCAACTCCAGAACAACTATGGGTAAACCATTAAGAGAGAGCATCATATCAATGCTATTATTTTTTTTACTACTGTAGAATACTTGTCTACTAACCGTAAAGATGTTTTTCTCATAGAGATCTATTAGCATTTGATTCATATCGCTGACAGGCTTGTTGTATGCCAGTTTTAGGTTTACGCCATAATCCTTTATCCCATGCCTCAAGCAGTCTATCATTCCACGTTTATCCAGTTCCTTGTGCACTCGGTCTAAGATTTTCTTTTTGTATTGGTCTTTATAGGCTTTTCGTAAACGTTCGAGTGATTTCGGTTGGGAATTCTCCAGAAACTCAAAAAAAGTCCCCACATCAATTGCGTACTTTCTAAAATCCTCTAAGGATTGACCAGAAACGGTTCTTTGAATATAACCTGAATTAATCAGATTAGCTTCTATATTAGCTTCAAAACCTTTTTCAGAATAGTCAATGCTCACCTTCTCACCTCCATATTTTTATATATGTTCTCTAATGTCAATCTTTCCTGTAACTACTTCATAAATTAGAGATTGACGGTATTCTTTTAATTTTTCATTTTGAGATTTAAGTTTCTCTCTTAATTCATCAACAGCTTGAAGTTTATCTTTTATACTACTAACGATTTCTAGTTGCACTCTTAAATCAGGTAAAGGTACAGACAATGTTGAGACAAATTCCCAATTTGTTCTTGGCATCTTAGCACCGTATGTAGAAGAATTAATTATTTGAATATATCTATCTGATAGCAATACAAATTGCAAGTATTCATTTGATATTAAGTTTTGATTTACGTTTAGTACAAGTAGTTCAGTTGTACTCTTACCATCAAAATAAGGAACATAGCATTTAGCTAAGTATGGCCTTAGCTTTCCAAATAGGACATCACCAGAATAAAATATGTTTGATGTGCCTTCTACACTTACTTCTTCTAAATCAATAATCGGTTTGTATTTTCCTGTTTTTGATTCGATATTCTCCAAACCAACATAAGGTAATTTCTCATCATCAACTACCTTATGATTTCTTAAAGAGACTAAATACTTCATTTTCTTTACTTCCCAATACTCAGGTATCTCCCCAATCCACTCAACACCCGAATCCTTCATTTTTACATCAGGATTTAATCCTTTTGTCACCGCTTCGGTAATAATTGCTTGACGTTTTTCCTCAAGTAATTCAATGAGCTTTTCTTTGTTGGCGATTAGTGAGTCAATTTCAGAAGTTTTGTCATTAAGAAATAACGAAATTTCCGATTGCTCTTCTAGTGGGGGCATTGCAAAATAGATATTTCTAAAGTCTTCTTTGTTTAGTTTCGGTTGTGCACTAGAAGCATTAGCCTTTAATGAAAATTGTGATTGAACATATTCACTATTTGCAACGTAAATCATAAACTTATTTTCCACTTTTGAATTATCAAACTTAGCCATCATCATATTTGGACCCAACGTAGCTCGGTAATCAACATCCGGCATTTGTACTACAAGCCCAGAATATGCCCCTACATTCGCAATTAAAAATTCACCACCATGTAAACTAGACTTTCTTAAAAACCTATATGAGTCTTCATTTACATACACTCCGTTATTGTTTTTTAAATCCGTTCTTAAATCAGTCAAACGGATCAATCTAGCATAATTGGGTGAATCTAAATATGTTACATTCTCCGCCAAACTTTTGAATGAACCATTCGCTGTATAATCTGTTAGTATTTTTGTTACATATCTTAATTTTGTAAAAATCCAATGAGAAGGGATATTATTTAAAATCGGATTTCTTAATGTTTTGTATGCTTCATATTGTGGTAAGTTTGATTCCATTACTCCATCACCTTCTTCAACTTCTCCAAAATACTCTCTTCCAACTCTTTTATTTCCTCGTTTATCTCTTCCGAACTTCTCAATTCCTTATATTCATAAAAATGACGTGTAAATGGAACTTCATATCCTACCTTTGTCTTAGATTCATCAATCCTAGCATCTGAAACATGTGGTTTTACTTCTCTTTCAAAGTAGTCATGAATAGATTCTTTCAATGGCACAATTTCTGTATCACGTAAATCAGCATCTGGCTCAGGATTTCCCTTACTATCCAAACAAATATCGGCAGTCTCGTCTTTCTCAGACAATGCAGCTAGAATAGCTTTAAATAAGGGGGCACCGACCTTTATATCGTTTTCTTTAAATTTCTTCTTCAGCTTCTTCGTGAACACTTCTTTATTCATATATGTCTCATCTGATTTCATTGATAGTAAAGCATTCACTAAATTTCTTTGCTGTTGTTTTCCTAACTCTATAGCCTCTAATCCTGCTTCACCCTTTTTCTTGGACTTAGCTAAGTTTGCAAAAGCAGTTTGATTATCTAACTCTTCTACTCTTTCCTCATTAATCTTGAAGTTTAAACGCAACGGTCTTTCTACTGTTATCTTTTGGTAACCAAAGTCTTCATTATCAAAGATCTTCACCTGTTTTCCTTCTTTAAAATCACCATATAATCTAATTATTTCAGCAATGTGCTCCTCAGATAGTTCCTTACGTTTGCTACCTAAACTCTTTCTCATCTTTTGATAAAAATCTACGGCATTTACAAGTTGGATTTTCCCTTTACGAAGTGAACTTTTGTTATTAGTTAGTATCCATACATACGTTGAAATCCCAGTATTGTAAAATAGGTCAGTTGGCATAGCAACAATTCCTTCAACCAGATCGTTCTCGATTAAATATCTCCGTATTTCAGATTCCCCACTACCCGCATCTCCAGTAAATAAAGGAGACCCATTCATGATAATGGCAAGACGGGATCCTTTTGGATTATCTTCCGTGACTGGTTTCATTTTGGATACAAGATGCTGCAAGAAAAGAAGTTGTCCATCACTTATACGAGGCAGGCCTGCTCCAAACCTTCCGTTATAACCCTTTTCCTCATATTCAGTCTTCACCGCTTTTTCTGCTGGCTTCCATTCCACTCCATAAGGTGGATTAGTTATTAGATAATCAAAGGTCATTTCAGAAAAGGCATCATTTGATAAAGTATTCCCAAAACGAATATTCTTGGCTTCCTCTCCCTTAATTAAAACATCAGCCTTACTAATAGCATAAGATTCCTCATTGAATTCTTGAGCAAAAAATTCTAACTCTGCTGTTGGATTTAATTCCTTTAGGTATTCTTGAGCAACTGAGCCCATACCACCTGTACCTGCACATGAATCATATAATGTTTGTGTTATCCCTTGCTTCGTTAAAATATCTTCATCATCTAAAAATAATAGATTTACCATCAAACGTACGACCTCACGAGGAGTGTAGTGATCACCAGCCTCTGCATGCTCACTGAAACGACGAATTAACTCTTCAAATATGTATCCCATTTCTACATTAGATACGACACTTGGATGTAAGTCTATCTCACTAAACCGTTTTACAACAAGGTATAGCAAATCGTTACGCTCCATCTTATCTATCTGCTTATCAAAATCGAAATACTCGATGATGTCTCTTGCTGTCTTAGAAAACCCATTTATATAATCTCGCAAGTTATCAGCTATGTTATCTGCATCACTTAGCAATTTAGAGAAGTCATATTTACTTACATTACTAAATCTTTGTTTTGCCACTCTGTTAAGTATTTCATCTCTTGACTCTTCTGGGATATCCTTAAATTGCTCATACTGATTTAGCACCTCTTCTTTAGTGCTATCCAACACGCTGTCAAAACGTCTTAATACAGCCATTGGTAAAACTACTTTCCCGTAATCTTCGGGCTTATATGGGCCTCTAAGCAACTCTGCTATAGACCATATAAAAGAAACTTTTTCTTGAAAATTTATCATCATGTGAAACTCCTTTATGTAAAAACCAATTTATATAACCTACCTCTATTATACTACCAAATATTCACCCAAATAATAAGGTGGGAAATTTAGACTATGTTATCAATTAAGTACCACGAAATCCTTTGAACCCTGTGTTAGAGCATTAGTACCTTGATAAAAGAGAAATAACGTACAGGTGTTGCTGGGCGATGAAGTTAGCCTATTTCTCAGTGCCTTATATAATTGACTGAGTTCGGCTTACTTAGTATATGCCTTATTCTTCTATGCGGTGGCACTGTCCCGCCTAAGTACTCCCATATAAGAGGAGAAAAATGTCCACTGTTGGAAGAATGAATAGTGCCCCTAAAATATAAAATCTAAATTAGGGCTTACAATATCAATTAAAAAAAGAAGGTCATTATAGTCTACCTTCTTTTTTCAACTCTCTTATTCTTCTTTGTAGTGTCTTAGGTTGGATGCTTAGCCTAATACAAATGTCTTTTTTTACAACACCCTGGGACAGGAGGTTTATTATTTTTTGCTTTTCCTCCTCTATCAGTATGCGTTTGCTAATATGGAGGTTGCCATATACTTCTTCTCTGTACTGGCTTGCTTTCTTCACTCGGTTCCTTCTCTTTTTCTCGCCAGCACTTATAATTGTTTGTAATTGTAACTTTTCTTCCATTTGTGGTGGAATGCTAAGATGCTCTAAAATTGTTTGATTTTTAGGGGCATACTGCTTTCGTTCTACGTTCCGAGTATCTTGGTCGATGGAGGATTTTTTTAATGGGGTTTTGAAACGTTCATTTAGTTCGAACATCATGTCTTTTGCTTCATCTGGTGAATATCCAGCTAATAGAGCGTGGGATCGGACCATGAAACATAGGAACCTTCTACCGTCTAAATCACCATCAAAATAATCGACAATCCGGAAGAAGTCTCTTAATCTTTTTTTGTTAAGCGTGAGGGTATTGTGAAGATGAATGATTTTGCCTTTTTTCTTTTGCTTGGATTTCCATTCTAAGTACCAACTTGGTAATGGATCTAACCACTCCTCCTTTATGCCTTCAATAGTAAAATCATGGCCAAATACTTTCATTTTAATAGTGCTACCATCCTTGCTATTTATGCTGCCTAAAATTCGTCCATGTGATGTGATTGGTTGATATTCCGCACCATATTCAGATAACCGATTAGCAAACACCTTCGAAATTCTCCTAGCAATATTTTTGGATGCTTCAGAGCCCTTTTTAATGTATAGGTCCTTAATCTTATATAGCAGCCTTAGTTGATGACCATATTCGATAGCTGAGGGATGTGGAATCGTTTTTCCAACTTCTTCTTCAAGAATTATTTGCCATACTTGTTGAGGTGTCATTTTCTTATATTGTTTAATTTTGCGATAATCAACATCAATTTGTATCAGAGGAATGGAATATACATTTTCATCTGTAGCACTCTTCATCGTTTTGAAAGTTGAGAGGGAATACATTAAGTCAATGTTACGATTAAAGCGTGGGGATTGTAAGATCGTGGATAACTTTATACTATCTTTTAGGGATTCTGTGGGTTGATAGTAGGTGTCACCGGTTTCCTTATTTAACAAATGAACGAAGACACCTGCATTAACATCAAAAGCGAAGCTGAAAAATTTAGCTAATTCCGTAAATTCATTAATTCGAGGATTAGATTGTTTTGAGGAGCATACCTTTTTCGATTTTTTACTTTCTTTTAAGTTTAATTGTCGATAGACATAATGTCTTCTCTCCCAATAACCAAATTTCTTGAGATTTCTATCTACTTCCTCCTTTCGTAAATTTATCATCATCTTCAATAGGTTATCTACACTTCTTGGTTTGTAGACACAATATACTTTTTTCGTTTTAAAATCAAAAGTTGGTACTAAATTGGGGTACTTCAGCAATTCTTCTTTATGACTCTCATAATATTTGTCAATGGCACGTTTGGACTCTGAATCTTGTTTTTGAAATTCCTGAACTGCTAAACTCACAACAATAAACCTCCCATGGAAATAATTACAGTGTTACTATCCCATATACTACTTTCCAATAAAGGTTTTATATATTTTTTAATGTCTTAGCAGGTTCGAGTAACATGATTAGTTGGAACTTAGAGAGGAGACGTGACTCCAGCTAGGTCTAACCTCATAAGTGTTAACTCTTGGAAGGATCAAAACTTTCTTGAAATTACATTGCCTCTGTTAGTCACAAACTTTGGATCAGTTTTCCGTTACTTCAGGCAGTTTTTAATAAACTTTGGATACTTCCTTCGTTCAATCTTGCAGTTTTATTTAAACCTTTGGCCAAACTTTCCGCTTTATTTCTATCTTTCCTCCAAACTTTGGATCAATGTTCCGCTATTTCGTGCAGTTTTAGATAAACTTTGGATATTTCCTTCGTTCAATCTTGCAGTTATGCAGAAATTTCATCCAAATCCTTGCTATATCTTGATTTTTTCTAACATCCTATAGACTCGAGACAGTTACCTTTCTCGAAAACATACTTGCAGTCCTACCTATTGACTATTCCAGTCATAGGGACTCTTTTACTTATTAAAACACCAAAGCTGATTTTTTATATTACTTATATAGGGTTATGTTTCGGTAATCCTGTTATTGTCAGAATAGATAAAATAATGTATCATTAAATCAATTAAAACTACTATTTAAATATGTAAAGAGGTGTAGCTTATTGATTACAGAACAAGATGTTAAATTAATGCAAACAGCATACGGATTATTATATGAGCTAGAAAACTCCATGCGGATCTACATAAAGGAAAAAATGGAAGAATGCTACGGAATCCATTGGCACCACTATGCTCCAAGAAAAGTACTAAAACGCCCACCTTCAAAAGCATTTGAAAGTCTCCTGTTTAGCGAATACGAAAGCTACTTTAGAAATTATCCAAACGCCTTCAAAAACATACCCTCGGAACTATACACAAAACTTTATCAACTTTACCCAATCCGAAACAAGGTCGCCCATAATCATACATTATCTTTATCAGAATACGAAATGCTTGAGCAATACGCTGCATTCCTGATTAAATGTATGGACAATGAGCATCACAAATCATTAGTTACTTCTTAGACATATCCCGTTGTGGCAAAGATAGCATAGGGTGAGTATTTTAAGAGCAAACGGGGGTATCCGGTAATTTTACAATCAATAGAATTATAGTAGCAATCACAAAGAAAAGGAGCTAATCATCACTAGCTCCTTTTTCTATTATCACACTATGTTTGACTGTTATTTTATTTGGTATGTCATCTCAATATTCTTTTTATCTTAACAATGAACTGTTCGACTCATTGGCCAATAGATAATCCCTTTAGCGATTCGAGCTTTTTAAAGCAAGTGCTTTATCACGTCGCTCCTTAAATTTGAGGATGGTAGTCACATTATTATTTTCGGGTCTTCGGAATATATAGTGGAATTACTTTCTTAATAGTTTAAAAACAACTGGTGTTTAAATCGGATTTTCTGGTGGGATGTTAGGATAATCAATAGTATTATATAAAAGTATCAATCACATACGAGTGATACTTTGGGAAAAAAATAAAATAGTCCAATTTACTTGACCGTGTACTATGGTACACGGTTTATAATATTCATGGGGTGAAATAAGATGATTTATCGCATTAGTGAGTTTGCAGATAAATGTGGAGTTAATAAAGAAACGATCAGATATTACGAGCGAAAAAATTTATTACAAGAACCTCACCGAACGGAAGCTGGTTATCGGATATATTCATATGATGACGTTAAGCGTGTTGGGTTTATTAAACGAATACAGGAACTTGGTTTTTCTTTAAGCGAGATTTATAAATTACTTGGTGTTGTAGATAAAGATGAAGTTCGTTGTCAAGATATGTTCGAATTTGTTTCTAAAAAACAAAAGGAAGTGCAAAAACAAATAGAGGATTTAAAACGAATTGAAACTATGTTAGACGACTTAAAACAACGATGTCCAGATGAAAAGCAATTACATTCGTGTCCAATAATAGAAACATTAACATGAGAGATTAATTAACGAAAGGAGCTTTTTTATGAATAAATTTAAGGTAAACATTTCAGGAATGACTTGTACGGGTTGTGAAAAACACGTAGAATCAGCACTTGAAAAGATAGGTGCTAAAAATATTGAGTCTAGTTATCGTCGTGGTGAAGCAGTATTTGAACTGCCCGATGATATTGAGGTTGAAAGTGCAATAAAGGCGATTGATGAAGCAAATTACCAAGCCGGAGAAATTGAAGAAGTATCATCACTAGAAAACGTGGCGTTAATTAATGAAGACAATTATGACCTTCTTATTATTGGTTCTGGTGCTGCTGCCTTTTCTTCGGCAATTAAAGCTATAGAATACGGTGCAAAAGTTGGAATGATTGAGCGTGGAACGGTTGGGGGAACCTGTGTGAATATTGGCTGTGTTCCGTCAAAAACTCTTCTTAGGGCAGGGGAAATCAATCATTTATCAAAAGACAATCCGTTTATAGGTTTACAAACATCCGCTGGAGAAGTGGATTTAGCTAGTTTAATCACGCAAAAGGATAAATTGGTGAGCGAACTTCGGAATCAAAAATATATGGATTTAATTGATGAATATAATTTTGATTTAATTAAAGGTGAAGCAAAATTCGTTGATGCTAGTACGGTTGAGGTCAATGGGGCAAAGTTATCTGCAAAACGCTTTTTAATTGCAACAGGTGCATCGCCTTCGTTGCCCCAAATTTCAGGACTTGAAAAAATGGACTATTTAACTAGTACAACACTTCTTGAGTTAAAGAAAATACCAAAACGATTAACTGTAATTGGTTCAGGATACATTGGAATGGAGCTTGGACAACTATTTCATCATTTAGGTTCAGAAATAACGCTTATGCAAAGAAGTGAGCGACTTTTAAAGGAGTATGATCCTGAGATTTCAGAGTCAGTTGAAAAAGCGTTAATTGAACAGGGTATAAACCTTGTCAAAGGGGCAACTTTTGAGCGTGTTGAACAAAGTGGAGAGATAAAAAGGGTTTACGTAACAGTAAATGGCAGTAGAGAAGTCATTGAATCAGATCAGTTACTTGTTGCCACTGGAAGAAAACCAAATACGGATTCTTTAAATTTAAGTGCAGCAGGTGTTGAAACTGGAAAAAATAATGAAATCCTGATCAATGATTTTGGTCAAACAAGTAATGAAAAGATTTATGCAGCAGGAGATGTGACTTTAGGACCACAATTTGTATATGTAGCAGCCTATGAAGGTGGAATTATTACTGATAATGCTATTGGTGGATTAAACAAAAAAATAGATTTATCGGTAGTTCCTGCTGTTACGTTTACGAATCCGACGGTTGCAACGGTTGGTTTAACAGAAGAACAAGCAAAAGAGAAAGGGTATGATGTGAAGACATCTGTATTACCTTTAGATGCTGTTCCAAGAGCAATTGTAAACCGTGAAACAACCGGTGTATTTAAACTAGTAGCAGATGCAGAAACACTAAAAGTATTAGGGGTTCATATTGTATCTGAGAATGCAGGAGATGTCATCTATGCAGCATCATTAGCTGTTAAATTTGGCTTAACGATAGAAGATTTAACAGAAACCCTAGCACCATATTTAACAATGGCTGAAGGGCTAAAATTAGCTGCACTTACGTTCGATAAAGATATTTCGAAATTATCTTGTTGTGCAGGCTAAGGGAACTTTTTTACAACTCCCTATTCAAGTGAACCAGCTAATGCTTTAAGGGATTTTCTAAGTGCATTTGTGGTCACAAAAATAATTTAACACTGATGATTTCGACATCAAATCTATAATTGATACCTTAACACCGCAGAGTAATAAAGGATGAATAATATGTCAGACTTATTATCCCTACCAGACATTAAAACAATAGAACCGCCACAAGAAAATGAAACCGATATGATGTTTAAAGTTGAAGCAGTCGGACCACCTGAACGTTGTCCTGAATGTGGTTTTGACAAGTTGTACAAACACAGTTCAAGAAATCAACTAATTATGGATTTGCCCATTCGTTTAAAGCGAGTGGGCTTACAATTGAACCGTAGACGATACAAGTGTCGTGAATGCGGATCTACCTTCTGGGAACGCCTAATATCTGTAGATGAAAAGCGTAGTATGACCAAAAGGCTTTTAAAGTCCATTCAAGAGCAATCCATGTCTAAGACCTTTGTAGAAGTCGCAGAAAGCGTTGGTGTTGACGAGAAAACCATTAGGAACGTTTTTAAGGACTATGTGGCACTCAAAGAACGTGAATACCAGTTTGAAACTCCTAAGTGGCTTGGGATAGACGAGATACATATTATCCGTAGACCTCGGCTTGTATTGACTAATATTGAACGCAGGACTATTTATGACATCAAGCCTAACCGTAACAAGGAAACAGTCATCCAACGTCTTTCAGAAATCAGTGACAGGACTTACATTGAGTACGTCACAATGGATATGTGGAAGCCCTACAAAGACGCAGTGAACACTATCCTTCCACACGCTAAAGTTGTCGTAGATAAGTTTCATGTAGTTAGAATGGCTAATCAAGCCTTAGATAACGTCAGAAAGTCTTTGAAAGCCCATATGAGCCAAAAAGAAAGACGTACCCTTATGCGTGAAAGGTTTATCCTTCTAAAGCGTAAACACGATCTAAATGAACGTGAATCATTCCTCTTAGATACTTGGTTAGGTAATCTTCCTGCTTTAAAAGAAGCCTATGAACTCAAAGAAGAGTTTTACTGGATATGGGATACTCCTGATCCAGATGAAGGTCATCTTCGTTATAGTCAATGGAGACACCGTTGTATGTCCAGCAACTCTAAAGACGCATATAAAGACCTCGTGAGAGCCGTAGACAACTGGCATGTCGAAATATTCAACTACTTTGATAAAAGGCTCACTAATGCTTATACGGAGTCAATTAACAGCATTATTAGGCAGGTAGAGCGAATGGGTAGAGGTTACTCGTTTGATGCCTTACGAGCCAAAATCCTTTTCAATGAGAAGCTCCATAAAAAGCGTAAGCCACGATTTAATTCAAGTGCTTTCAATAAAGCTATGTTATACGATACTTTCAATTGGTATGAAGTGAATGATCACGACATTACAGACAACTTTGGTGTCGATTTTTCCACACTTATTAAGAATTTGGAGAAGGGTGATTTATAAGCCCTTTTCCACCATAAAATCCGAATACCCTTATTTTCTTCTAATCGCAATCGTTCCATTGCTTCATCTAGGATAGCAATTTCATTATCGTAGTCTTTTAGTTTTCGATAGGACATCGCATATGAATTATATAATGCTGGTGCGTTATACCCGTTATATCGTGCTTTATCGAATAACTCAATTGCTTTTTCTAGGTTTCCGTCTTTTCTCTCTCGATCTCCTTTATCCCAATACGGTTTCCCTTCATCAAATCCTTTAGACCAGTCGTTAAGATTCTTTATGTCTTTTAGTGAAACTCTATTATGTATTGGATCAATAACTATTTCTTCTTTAGATTCTATGTCCACTTCGCCATACTTTTCTCGCAACAACTTCCAAACATCTATTAAGTGATAGGTAGGTACATTTCTCCCTAATTTCTCTAATGCTTGTTCCTGGTCAGACTCATAATTCGTTACATAATCATCTCCAATATATACCCAAGCAGTAACGGATTTTGCATATTTACTTTTTAATATCTTATTTCCATTGGCTTCCAATAAGGCTTTGGTTTCACTTTGGTACTTCTCTAAATTTCCATCGTAGATGATGTCAATTTCATCTCGCATGTTTCGATCAATGGATACAACCGCCTTTAAGTTGTTGTACTCCACCTCATCAAAAGCTCTAGGCTTCGTTCCAAAGTAATGCTCTTCAATCTCACTTGGATAAAGGTACGGAGCTGTTTCAAATTGTAACTTAGGTGTACCTGGACCCCGATCATATCCATTCCCTCTTTTTGTCATTAAAGGAACAATTTGATTGGTTAATCTATCATTGGTTTCATTTAGTATTCGTGTCATTTCTTGAGATTCTAACTCTATTGCCTCTTCTTCGGTTAAATCCTTTTTTACAAAACGGACATCAGTTTCGTACATTTTACGGATTTTTTCTGCTTCATAGGCTCGTACATGGTACTCTTTATACCGGTTGCCACGTCCTTTCCCGACATAGAACACCTCTCCTGTATCCTTAATGAACCATTCATACACATAAAAGTCGGTTGCAGTACTTTCAGTTGAAACACCAACAGGTGACGTAGAGATAGAGATACCGTTGCTTTTATCAGATGAAATACTCAAAGATAGTCCCATACCACTACCATTATTCGTGCTGGTTATCGTTTTTATCGGCTTTCGTAATTCGTTCATCGCTTCATTATGATTCTGTATGTCATGATGCCTTTCCGCTCTCTTTTTCCCAAACAACTTACTGAATAAGCCCATTTCGACATCCCCTTTGACTCAGTAGATAAGAATTCTTGATTTACATTTATCCTTCTTGAAGTAATGTACCCGATTGTTGAATATTCTTTTATACCGTCTGTTGTACAACTTAGCAATATCACTACTACTACCATCTTGAACATGGTTTATTTATTTAACTTATTATATATTTTTCAGGGTTTTCTTCATCAAATTTCCAAAGTCCTAATTTTCCTAGTATCAACCTTCTAGCTAACATTTGAACATTATGAATGTCATATGGGTTAATGTAGCGAATAACCTCATCAAATTTGTGTGCAACAAAAAAATTCCTAATATAACTGCAATAATGAATTGCATCAAATATGTACATTTCTGGATCATGTACCTCTTCTCCATCATTCCACTTTGAGTCAAACCCTAGTTTAGGTTTGATGCTATTATACAATTGACTTGGTTTACCTCTTATTAACCAAGTCATAGTATCGGTTGAGGAAATTCCTACTTTAGAAAGTCTTTGTAATACATCTTCCTTAACAACAGGATTCCAATCACCACTATTTAAAAAGCGTGGTTTTTTAGAGCTTGACCGTATTTCAAGTCCCAACTCTTCTATAATAGAGTAAGCACTTAAAAAAGCATAAGCTGCGGTAACATGATAAGAGTGTCCTCTTTCTCCAATGAAAAAAACTTGACCATGTTTTGGAGAAGCCGAATGAGGCGAAAACGAATCTAGTTGTAGACTAAATCTATACTTTTCTATACAATAAATAAGGTTTTGACTTTCCCATGCCCTTATCGCCACTAAACAGGCAAATACCATATTCTCACAAATAGAATTTTGCTTATATCTTTCATAAAAAACGAAGTCGTGTTCTAAATCCATTATGTATTCAATACTCGGATGATCATATAAGGAAGGGTAGCCTAGAAGTCTTCCACCATGTACCAGATTTCTAATATCCTCTGCCATATCCTCATTTTGGGCATAAATGATTAACTCATTGGCTCTTTTAAAATTGTTTAATAACATATTTTCTATATCATTATTTTCTGGTTGAATTTGATATGAAGTAGTACCATAGCCATCCTTATCAACCCAATTCATAAAACTAGGATCTTCTCTAGAATCGAAATAGAATTTCTCATCAATTCTAATATCACGAATTAACTGAGCCTGTAGTGTGTTAAAAATATGATATGTCGCATAGCCTTTTAAATTTTCCACCCTTTTATCCCTCTTTGTTTGCATCTATTGTCGCTGTTTAATTAGTAGAAATAATAAATTCAATCCAGACTTAATATTAGATTGGTTTATCTTTGGATATTAACTTTAATGCCGCCTTTCTCATTTCAGGGTTTTTTGCTAATGTTAAAGCTGCTCCACCTACTCCTACCCAGACTGAGGCAACCATCCATCTTTTAAATTCAGTATCTTTTTGATAAGATTTTTCAACCATACGCTCAATACGGTCATTGAGTTTGTCTCTTGCTTCTTCACTTAAACTTGAGTCTTTTAGTTGGTTAGAAAAAATCTCTATTGCTTTGTCAATTGTACTATATACTTTTTCTTGAGATTTCGAGCCTACTTCTCCCATATTAATAATTGCTTTTATGATTTCAGGAGAATATTTTAGTAAGATTTCAAGTTCTGTAGATGTTAATTCAGTTAGATCATAATTGTTTTCCTTGAGTTTTATTAAGTTTTCATCAATCTCCACTTTTTCACTCATAGCTACACCTCTAAAAATTGTATTTTTATAGAATTTGCTTATTCAACCAACCTGCCCTTAGCACAATATTTCTATTTCAATACTAACATAATATTCCAACAATACTATTATATTTTTCCAAAAGAAAAAGGAGATCTAATTCTGATCACCTTGTTTATCTAAAACCATTTTTCGCTTTATTCATAATGTCTTTATGCTGCATTTCACTTCTTGCAATCGCTATTGCTACTAATTCATTAGCACCATTTAATTTTTTCTTTATCATATCTTTTGCATTGTTTTTCGCTTCTTCAGTCAACGTATTATCGTCAACAGATTGAGATCTCTCATAGTTCATTATAATACCTTTTCCTTCTTCATTTTCAAAAAAGAAGAGGACGCTACAATAATTATTATAGTCTACCATTAAAACAACCTCCTTTATATTAGACTAATTCTACCAAAAGAGATTTAGCATTTGGAAGCTCACAAAGTAATTGGGTACATTTAGTGACTTACTTACTCACCTACCATACCATCACCATCACGATCATCCATATATTGATATAGCCAATGTTATATTTAGGTTAGGCAAGTGAAACAGTTGAAATTAAAAGGACCATACATATTAGGTATATCTAATATGTATGGTCCAATTTTATTTCATTCTTCAACTAAAGCACCAGTTCGTTAATATAACCTTTCTTCTATTTTTTTAACAATATGTTTTGCATCATATCCTACACCTTGTAATAAAGCAGATCCACGTCGATATTGCCATGGTAAACCAATGAAATATAACCCTTGAATTTTTGATACTCCTCTACTATGTATTACTTTGCCTTCGTTATCCAGAACCCCATCTATTTGTAACCAAGGAAATTCGGTTTCAAATCCTGTTGCCCATATAATATTGGATACTTTAATCATTGTATTATCTTCAAATTTAATCTTATTTTTGTTTACACCAATAACCCTTTTCTTAACTTTCACTTCATTTTCTTTAATTGCCCGTTTTAATTCAAAGCCAAATATGGGGTCTCCTTTCTTTTGAATTATTCTTCCAAGTCTCGAATTACTGTTTGCCTTCAATATTCCTAATTTATCAAACCAAAAAAAAATACTCTTTCTCATTAAAACTAATGGTAAGTAACTAAGATTTTTACTAACTGCTAAGTAAGTATCCCTTTCCTTAGACAATTCCACAGCTATCTGTGCTCCACTATTACCTCCCCCTATTACTAACGCATTCCCATCCAACAATTGACTTGAATTTTTATACTGTGATGAGTGAATTTGATTAATAGTAGATGGTATCTCTTTTGAAAATAATGGGATTTTAGGTGTTTGGAAAGGACCAGTTGCAATAACAATATTTTTTGCTTGATATTCACCTTGATTTGTTTTTATTAAGAAGTTACCATTCAACTTAGAGACGCTTACAACTTCTGTATGAAAATGAATTGGTATCTCATATCTCTCGACATAATTTTTTAGATAAGTAACAACTTCATCTTTAGTAGGAAAACCTTGTTTATCTCCTTCAAAAGACATTCCAGGTAAAGAGTTATAAATTCGAGGGGTAAATAAAATTAAAGAATCGTATCTCTTTTTCCAGATTTCTCCCACTTCGCTCCCTTTATCTAAAATAATATAGTTATGATTATATTCTTTTAGATAGTAGCCTATCGAAAGACCAGCTTGACCAGCACCAATTACAATTGTGTCATACATTTTTCGTCTCTCCAATACTTTATGATTAATATATGAATACATGCTCATATATCAATCGTAATTTAATTACTATTTATACTCAAGCACTTTAAGAGTTCTATTCAACAATTCTGTCTTTAATAAATTCAAGAAGAAAAAATGCTTATCTTTTAAGATAAGCACCCGTTTGTTAAAATAGGAATGAGAATAAAGCATTAAATGTTCCATTTTCAAACAATATATAAATCCCTAACCCTATGAATACAATTGGTACAATCCAACGTTCATATTTTTCAATTGTTTCCGATACAAAATCGAATGAAGCTAGACGGTAACTGACATAGCACAAAACTCCAACCATAATTAAAAAGACAATAGAAGCAATAAAGATTTCAGACATATTTAAGGTCGTGAAGTACGGTATATAAATGGAAAAGTCATCCGCACTGGAAGCCAATACGATGAAAGTCATCGTCAAAAATAGTTTATTAAATTTTTCAGAGGAGAATAAGGATAAAATACTACTTTCATCTTGATCCTCTTCTCCTTTAATCCATATTTTCACACCTAAGTAAAGTGGTAAAAGTCCAAGTAGTCCAATAACCCATTGCTGCGGAATTAAATTCACAACCCCCTGTGCAACTAAAAGACTTGCTCCTATCACAATTGCAGTCCCTATATATTGTCCTATCCAAATATGTTTTACCTGACCTTTTTTTACTTGCGAAAACAAAAGAATTAATATGACGAGATAATCAATTCCTGTTGCTACATATACCGCAGCAGCCGTCAGTATCGTTGCGATCATTTTTCCATCTCCAATATTTTAGGGTAGGACTTTTCTTCAAATTGAAAAGCCCTTCCGTAAATTTCACACATATAGTACCTATTTATCCTTCACTCTCATCAGTCGTAAACTATTTAATGCTACCAAAATAGTAGCTCCCATATCTGAAAGAATAGCAATCCAAAGCGTTAACCAGCCTGGAATAACCAATAGTAAAGCAATTAATTTAATTCCAATAGCAAAAGTGATGTTAGCTTTGATGATATTTAGCGTTTTTCGACTGAGTCTTACTGCAAATGGAAGTTTGCTTAAATCGTCTCCCATTAAGGCTATATCAGCTGTTTCGATTGCAGTATCTGTACCAGCCCCGCCCATTGCTATTCCGACAGTGGATGCAGCAAGTGCAGGAGCATCATTAACGCCATCGCCAATCATAGCTACGTTACCATGCTCCGATTGCATTTTTTTAATAAAATCTAATTTATCCTGTGGCATCAGTTCGGATTGAATATCAGATACGCCTACATGTGCACCAATTGCATTTGCGGTACCTTGATTATCACCAGTTAGCATTATTGTTTGCTTAATTCCTAACTGGTGAAGTTTTTGAATCACATTTTTGCTTGTCTCACGTACTTCATCTGCAACCGCAATTACACCGAGGATTGTTTGTTCCGTTCCAATGATCATGGCTGTTTTTCCTTGATTTTGTAGGATTTTCACATTGTTTTCAAACTCAAGGCTAAAATCGGAAACATTTAATTCCTTAAAAAGTCTGGGACTACCAATATAATAAGTTGTTCCGTTTACAACCCCTTTTATACCTCGCCCAGTAATCGAAGTGAAGTCTTCCACTTGCACATTCGAATAAGGAATATTATCTTGCTCAGCCCTCTGCATAATTGCTGAAGCAAGTGGATGTTGTGAACGATATTCTAAAGCTGTAATAATGGAAAATAGCTCTTTTTCTTCCACTTGATTATTTAATACTTTAAAATCTGTTACCACTGGTACACCTTTTGTCAGTGTTCCTGTTTTATCAAATGCGATTGCCTTGATGGCTCCCAATTCCTCCAAATAGGCACCGCCTTTAATCAACACACCTTTTTTAGCAGCATTTCCAATTGCCGAAACAATCGAAATTGGAGTAGAAATTACTAATGCACAAGGACACCCAACTACAAGTACTGCTAATCCTTGGTAAACCCATGTATCCCAACCTCCACCAAAGAATAAAGGTGGAACGACTGCAACCAAGGCTGCAATAACCATAATGATCGGAGTGTAATATTTTGCAAACTTATCTACGAATGCTTGGGCTGGAGCACGCTCCCCTTGTGCTTCTTCAACAAGATGAATAATTTTGGCAATGGTTGTATCTTCTACATATTTGGTGATTTTTACTTCAAGTAATCCCTCTTCGTTAAGCGTACCTGCAAATACTTCATCATCTACCGTTTTGGAAACAGGGACTGATTCTCCTGTTATAGCTGCCTGATTGACAGCCGACAAGCCATTAACAACTAGCCCATCCATGGCAATTTTTTGCCCTGGTTTGACAATCATAATATCGCCTACAACAATATCATCTACATGGATCATTATTTCCTGACCATTTCGTCTAACAAGTGCTTCTTTTGGGGCAATATCCATCAATGAACGAATGGACTGTCTTGCTCTGTCCATAGAGAAACGTTCAAGAGCTTCACTGATTGCAAACAGAATGACAACAATGGACGCCTCTGCCCATTCACCGATGATGGCAGCTCCAATAACGGCAACTGTCATCAGGGTTTTCATGTCGAAATCAAAGCGTATCAAATTTTGAAAACCAACTTTAAATAGTGAATATCCGCCAATTACAATTGAACCTACAAATAACATGGAAGTTACGAGGTTATCTTCTCCATTTACAAAGTGAGAAAGGTAACCAAAAGCAATTAGTAATGTGGCAAACAGTAATGTACTATGTTTTTTATAAAATGGTATTTTCTCTTCTTTTTGAACCTTGTTGTCCTCTCTGGTCTCTTTTGTCGTTTGATTCGCCAGTTTTTCAGGAAATACTTTAAGATTCTCGAAAGCACCTGCTTTTTCAAGCTCTTCAAGGCTTGTATTTCCGAAAACATCAATTTTAGAAGCTCCAAAGTTTACTTTTGCATCCTGAACTCCTGATAGTTGTTTTACATTTTTTTCAAACTTTCCAGCACAGTTTGCACAGGAAAATCCCTCAACACGATAAACATTTTTATCTTCAATTACCACAGGTTCGACCCGTCTTCTTGCTTTCTCTGGTACCACTTTAAGATTCTCGAAAGCACCAGCCTCTTCTAGTTCTTCAACGGTTGCATTTCCAAATACATCAATTTTAGAAGCTCCAAAATTGACTTTAGCATCCTGTACTCCTGGTAGTTGTTTTACATTTTTTTCGAATTTCCCTGCACAGTTTGCACAGGAGAAACCCTCCACACGATAAACATTTTTATCTTCTATTAAGGTTTTTGCTGTATTATCCAACTTTCGTAGCCTCCTTCTGATGCTCGAAGGCTTTTTCTACGAGCTGTTTAACATGCTCATCATCTAGTGAATAATAGACTAATTTTCCTTCTTTACGGTATGTTGCTATACCTAGGTTTTTCAATAATCTTAAATGATGGGATGCCGTAGCCGTTGAAGATTCAATAATATTCGCTACATCACAAACACATAACTCTCCCTCTAAAGATAAAACGTAAGCAATTTTAACCCTTGTATCATCTGACAGAGCCTTGAAAACTTTCGCTACATCCATAGGATTCTGTTTAGCAAGGTCTTTTTTAGCCCTGTTTACTTTATCTTCGTGAATACAGGTAACTTCACACATATCTTTCATCATAATTACCCTCCTTATTCAAATGACTGTTTGTTTGATGAGTATAATATATCCCAACATAAGCAAATAGTCAAATGATTGTTTGATTATTATATATTAATATTACAATAAAAAAGATTGGTTTCTAATGTTAGAAACCAATCTTTTTAGAGAGCTTAACCAAATTTTAAAGCATCTTAAACATAACTGCCCCGTTAGTTGAATAAGGATTATATACTCTCAAAATAGTTAGCCAGCTTTTCTTTTTCATTTTCACTTAATTGCTTATTTTCTAGTTCAAGTTCTTTATTCTTTTTCTCCAGTTTTTCAATCCTTCTTTTAAGTGAAGCTATTACAGCGTTTTGATTATTTTCATCCCGTTTTATCCTTGAATCTACAAACTTTTCTTCTTGTTGATTTCGTAAGAAATTGATACGCTCTTTAAGAGCTGAATGGTTATACAGCGTTGCTTTGCTCACTCCAGCTTCTTTCGCTACGCTATTAAAGTTAATTGCCTTAGAACTCTTTATAAGGCGTTTAATAGCTTTTTCAACCTTATCTTTAGTTTCTTGCTTTCTCTTTTCATGTAGCCGCCTTAATTGCTCCTCACGATCAAAACTAGCCATGTCTAACACCTTTCTTTTTCTTACGTTCTAATTGTCTCTTCATGCGGTCAAATCGACCAAAAATAACATTACCTTCTTTGATTGTTTCGTAAATATTTTGGTACCTTTCCAAGTTTTTTTCGTTTGCCTTAACCATATCTTCACGACCATACTCTTTAGATGCTTCAATCCACTTTGTGGTAGTTTCTATAAGAAGTTCGTACTTTTTAACATCAAAACTTGTCATACCTACCGCTAAATCAAAACAAGGTTTTCCATCGTTCGCAGTGAGACAAGGTGGTTCTGCTGCCAATGGGCAATTCCCATTGACCCTTGCTCGACAGGTCCCATAAGGGTTATCTAAGGCATTTAACTTCTCATCTTTCCACAACATATCAAGAATGTCTTTAGGGATTTGTTCCTTTTCGGAGACCTGATGAATTTCCCCATTTAAGTCAAAGGCAAATACACCTTGTCTCACAACTTTCTCAAATTCTTTACGTTTCGTATCATCTAATAGACGAGCATATAGAATGGTCATTTCGGGTGATGCGTGGGCTAATAACTCCTGCACCGTTATAATATCAGCTCCACCATTTATCATTTTTACTCCATAAGTATGTCGGAACTGGTGATTTTTGAAGTGAAATAAATTTCCTGATTCATCTGTTATATTCTTTTTTAACGCTAATTTGTTTAGTTCTTCTCGAACAAAATTCTGACTAAAGGGTCTTCCCTTACGAGGACCTCGGTAGCGAACAAAAAGGTATCTTTCAGGATTGTTATCATCATTGCTGTTTTGCTTGGAACGGTCAATTAAAACTGCAATTATATCCGCTAGATGATCATCAATGGGGATTTTATGACCTATTACATACGTCTTTTCAATATCTGTTGTAAGATTTGACTTTCCATTTATTTTACCTAAACAATCCTGCGTTAATCCCAATGTATCGCTTATGCGAAGCCCTGTTTTGAAAGCAATCCAGACAATTGGCTGTACATCTGGATGAAGGTCATTTAGATTATTAAACAGTTGTTCCAATACATAGTCAGGTATGTAATCAATATCATCCAATGATTTTTTAGGGAGATTAGGAAAGTCTTCAGGATATATTAGACGAAACACCATTTCTTCAGGTGCAAAATCCTCGAACTTCTCTAAAATTTGAAGATCTCTTATGAAGGCACGAACACACTTTAATGCTTGACGAACATATTTTTTAGGATTGGAATTTTTCTTATTTAATTTGGTCTTTATATATTCATTTAACTCTTCTATGTACTTTTCTATATGTTTTCTTTCAAGTTCTTTAAAATCGTTCCATTTTGGATTTTGTTTTGAAATTGAGTTTAAAAAAGGAATAGTGTATGTTCCATAACTTCGAGCTGTACCCCAGGTGAAGTTTTTGCCGCTGATTAGACGACCTTTTAAATATTCTTTAAATATTTTACGGAAATTTTTATTCTCTATATTTGAAAAATCAATGTGATAACCACTTGTTGATTCATTGAATCCTATCCCATATTTTTTATACAGCACCCGTATATCCCATCGGTCCTTCTCCCATTCATCACGGGTGTCTGTTAATTGAAAAAGTGTATTATAAATCCGTGCTAAAAAGCCATCTATTTCCGTACGGGCTACGATTTCTTTCCCTCTCCACTTCTTGATGTAACTCGTCTTTTCTCCTTTACCATTCAACCAAAAGGTCCAAAGTTTTTGCTCTTTATTGATGTCTAAATCAAGAAGGGAAGTGAGATTTGGGTGCTTTTCGTTTAAATACTCAGCCAGTTTTTTTAACGAGCCTGAGATACTTTTAAATATAGTCCTTATTCCCCAACGGTCTGAAAAAATTTGATTGTAGTAAACAAACTTAATCTCCATGTTGACGTTTGGATTTTCGCAGTTGAAGTAAATGTTATTTACTATTCCTTTTCTCTTGTTATATTGCTCTTCAAAATTAGGGATTTTACCAATCTCGTGTATATTCCAAATATCATTGACTAAAAAGTAATCATCATTCACAACTCTTTTTGTTACTTTTCCATCGTTGGAAATTTCTTTAACCTCGTAAGAGGAAAGAGTGGAAGTGATTAAGTCCCAATATTCGCTTTTAAGGATTGAATTACTCTGTATGATATTATCCAATATTTGCCCTCCTAAAATACTAATATCGCTCTAAAAAGGTGCTACTTCGTCAGTAAACCTGTTTGAAACGCTTCCTATTTGTTCTCCACGCCTCGCCTAATTTCAAAGGCATGAGAGGCTTTTTCCCATTCCTTACGAATATCATCTTCGGAAGGGTGAACATATAGGTCAATGGTTGTTTGTATTTGTGCATGACCTAGACGTTCTTGTACAGCCTTTATGTTCTTTGTTTGAAGATAAAATATGGTTCCATGGGTATGTCGGAATAAATGCGGAGTAATATATAGGCCTATTTTTCTTTCTATCTCCTTAAAAGTGGCATAAACATCAGAATAAGTTAAAGGTTCTCCAACGTTCTTACCCCAAATCTTCACAAATACAAAGTTATGGTTAGGATTATATTCATCTAGCACTTCGTATAAGTAATCATCATACAAGTCCATTAGTCCTTGAGAGATGTCAATCTTTCGTTCTCCAGTCTTCAATTTTCCCCCGTTTGGTAACTCCCCTCTATCTGTTAGTTGGATTTTGTGCTTCCTTTGTATGGCATCAAATTGAAAATCCTCAAGAAATAAGGAAAGAACTTCACCTATACGTAAGCCAGTTTCAAAAAGCAATCTTACTAGAAACCTATCCCTAAGATTAGTAGTAGATTTATAGATTTCATTAACTTGCTCCTTTGTAAATATCCTCACTCTTACTTTAGGTTCGTCTAATTTAAGCACATTTTTGAAACGTGGTTTTTCTTTATTTACATGATATAAAAAATCCTTATATCCATTTCCACTGGCACCTTGAAACATCTTCTTCATCAACTTTTCAACAACATTTGATTCAACTAATTCTTCTCTGTATAGATAATCATAAAATGATGTCACTACCGTAAGGTAAGTGTTTACTGTTCTTTCACTGCGTTTAGCCTTAACTTCTTTTTGAGGTACTACTTTATTGCTTTCATATGGATTTCTGAGCCAAGCAACGAAGTCAGATATTATTTGAAAGCTAACTTGCTGATAATCAATTTCTGTTTGTTCTAAGTATGTAAAGTAATATTTCAAAGCTGTACAATAAGTCTGTAAAGTATTGCTACTACTCTCCTTGTTATAGTGAAATTTCATATACTTCGCAACGGGTTTAACTGGCGTTCCATTTGAATCAATAAGCAGATATACTTTTCTATTCCCAATCAATATTTGTTCTACCTTCATAAAAGCATCTCCAACCAATTGAAATTTACGATAGTGCTGCTACTTATAATGTTTACCGTTATTGTTGTTTCTTTAAGGTCCTCGCACCGAGGCTACGTCCTCCAGCAATACAAACAAATGTTCTTGTTTATGGTTTCATATTAAACTATTAATACAATATTTTCAACCTTTATTTATCCAATAAATTATGTAAATAAAAATGGATAACCAGCCCTCATATTAGACTAACTATCCTATGAATTAATATCTAAATTTAACCAATGATCACTGGTTATTGGCATACTAAACCCTGCATCTTTTGCTTCTTTAATCGTCACCCTTCCATTACCGTTTGCATCCACACTAGAAAGATCATCATCTGTGTTTGAACTACTTGAATTGGAAGACTCGCTATCAGTTAAACCTAGTGATTCGTTGACTTCATCGGGGTTCACATTATCAAATGTATCAACAATTTCGGTGCCATTAATCGTATAAACATACTGATAACTGGAAGGAATCTGTGTTTCTGTATTCGGATAGGTTATAATTGCTTCAAAATTTGTAGCTCCACCAGCTTTGCGAATTGTCTTTTCCAAATAGGCTTGATCACCGTGTCGGTTGAGTGTACTATCCTGTGGGGTAATGTTATAAGCATTCGATACCCCTCCGAGAGAATCAGCAATGATATGTCCTTCATCTAAAACGTCACTTTCCACTCCAGGAACTTTTGCCTCGTCAGAATAGTATCGGCCAGACGATAAAACAGGTTCATTGTTATCATCTTGTAGAATGATTTCTTCAGCAATAACACGGATGAGCTGTCCATGCTCATTCGTAAATGCCCAATATTCACGTTCCCCATAACCAATATCAACGACGACCTTAGATTGACGAGAACCAGATAAATCTCCACCATCCACTTCAATCAGTTTGTACCCTGCGAACAATTCCTTAGCTGTTTGGGTTGGTGTTTCTTTTTCCTCCACTACTTCTTTACTAGATTCTTCCTTTTCCTCTTTCGCAGGTTCATCAACAACCGTAGTGACAGTTTCTTCTTTTTCAGTATTATTATTTGTTTCAACTGTTGTTACTTCTTGTGAATCTGTTCCTACATCTGTATTGGACGTATCCTCTACATTAGTACAACCAACCATAAAGATGATCGTTAAAAATAAGATTAAATAGTTTATTTTCTTTTTCATTTTAGGACTCACTCTCTATAATAGTCTCACACTGTTCATTCATTCTAATAGCCTTATACTATAATCTTACCATAAAAGACTAATATCTTATTAAACTATTATGGTTAGAGATATCGTTGTTTTTAATCAGAAGGGGTTCCCTTCTTTCTTTTTAACTCTTTTATCTTCTAACCAAAGATAGAGTTGTTGTAAATAAGTTTTCTTTTAATCTATTGTAAGAAAGCCGTCGCCTACCTAAATCACATATGTTATTTTCTTATTAATGGAGAAAGGTTTTCAACCAAGAATCGAAACCTTATTTTACAACATAACTTATATAGGGTTATGTTTCGGTAATCCTGTTTTTACAAATAGTTCTGATAATATCTCGTTTTTTAGTGACTTGTTATACCAATCCTGTAAAGTAAAAATGCTACTAAATTAGGGGGAGAATAGTAGTTCCCCATCAGTAGCATTTCCCATTGTATTCTATTCTGCTTTTCTCTTTTGCTCCCTATAGATGACTTCTTCTAAAAATAGATAAACCCGTTCTGTCGACCAGTTCATTCCCATAGTTAAAACCTTAATACGAAAATCAATCTCAGGATTTCGCTTGCCGTGTTCAATTCTATGAATATAACTGGCGGAACAACCAACCAAAGAAGCCATGTCTTCCAATGTAAGGAAGTATTTACGACGATAATCCTGCAATAAACCTCCAAAATCCTCTATAGCCTGATTCACTAATTCATGTTTCCTTCCGTCGTTATTCATATTCATATCTCCTCCTTGATATATTGGATTAACCCAATGCCTGTCACTTTTTGTTACCTTTTATAGTAGTTGGATTCGATATGGTTTATTCCATTAACCAGTGGTTAGACCTATAACAATAAATAAAATTGCTATAAGAATCTATGATATATTAATAAAGTAATAAAATAATCCCCATGATTAACATTCCCTATCCATACTTTGTCGCTAATGCTATTATCGCTTTTTATAGCTCGTTATCTTCATCAATTTCCTTTAACCACTGTGGTGTCATTAATTCTTCAATCTCAAGTTTCATATGTTTACTAATTATGTAACTGTTTTCATATATTCGTTTTAACAACTCATATGCTCTTCTTAACTCACCTATATTTTCTGTTCTCTCATTCATAAGCCTCATTCCCCTCCCATCGTAGTACTTATTTCAAGGTAAATTGATTCACCTATTTTTCCCACTCCTGAAACAACTTAACAATTCCCTTTTGGGATTTCTCGTTCCAACCAACAACAGCTCTCCGCACAGCATTTTCACTGATTTTAGCCCCGTATTTAAGAAGTTCCCTGCATGTAACAAAATAGTTATAGTAAGCCGCAATTTCTAAAGGACTCCTTCCGTTTAAATCTTGTTTGCTTGGATCCTCTCCAAGTTCTAGTAACTTTTTTACCATTAATACTTTATTCAAAAACACTGCCCAATAAAGCAAACTGGCTCCATTTATATCCTGGTTGACATCATGCTTTTTTACATATTCAATAGGTTTTCTCGTATCATTTGACCATAGTATCTTCAAAAAGGGTCTTTAAAATCTTTTGGCCTATCATCATTTATATACTCACGTAAAAACTCTTCAACAATGTCATCTTCCAGATAAAATAGGTCTATAAAGGAGACAAGGTTTTCATACCCCTTAGAGTCTTTTTCCATTGCTTCACGCTTTCCAAATTTATTATTATCTGTAGAATATTTATGTTGCAGCATATCTATAAGTTGAAAAAAACGCATGTCTGGATACGATTTCCATATAGTTTCGAGTAAGTCCATTATTCTTCTAATTCTCTGTGGGTTTCTTTTGTTCTCAATCATTTTCCTATTCATCACCTTTCACTATTTCGATTTACTAAGATAGTTTAAGTAAGCAATGTTTTGAGTAGGATAGCTGCCATCTCAGCATCTGCATACAAATTGACAATCACTTAAAACTTAACCCTTAAAATTCTTTTATTTGGATTTTCCAAATAATTTTCTTGAAGCATTATGAGCTGCTCGATAATATGGGTTATAACGTTTTAACCCTTTATCCATATATGATATCTCCAGTTCTGTGATAGAGTTAAATTGATATTTCTTCTTTATTTGTTCTGCAAGTTCATTAATGGCAGGCTGTCTAGTTAATTCTGGTTTGCTCTCTAAGCTACTTATCCCAATGCAATCGCTGTAGATGACTACTTTTAAAGGTTGATCGAAACGATAACACATAACCTTTTTTAGAAGATCAAGTGCATAATCAATTGCTACTATTTCTGCATATACACTGTTGGTTTTTAGAGGCAAGTTATAATGCTTTTTAGATTTAACAAGCGTTTTTCCTTGTCCAACAAAACATACTCCTAATCCAAAAATCCCTTGGTAATTCAATTCAGAAGCATCAACAAAAACCCGTAAAGTTTCATTATCAAATAACCATTTTTCGGCCCTTTCCTTTGCCTCCGTTGTTGGCACCTTTTCTCTTCTCATTAGTTGTTGTTTACGGTTTCCCTGTACCATTACTCCTCCATCCCTTTCCATTGACTATAGTCAATAAAAAAGGCCCACTTTCCTCAAATTTGGAAAGCGAGCCAATATATATGTAATAACATTTAAATTTTTACTGTTCATAAGATTCCCTACTTCACTATTTATTATTTTGATTATAAATTAGGACAGTGCGATAATCAAGATAAGAGAATGACAATGTTATGGCTTTCTGAAAGAAATACTTGGTACACATGGCAGAATTAGGTTATTTAAAGTCTAAAGCAGACACAGATGCCACAGAAAAGGAAATCGAAAAACTACTGGCAACGGATTATATAGATGATGAGATGTTGAAAACCGATGGATATTAGAGGTTTTACAGAGGGGTGTTAACACAATCTATATGGTCTAAAAGTGTTAACACATTTAAATCTAAATATTATAGAATCAGAGTTTTTAGCGAGAAAAGTGTGGGTATTACCCAAAAAAATCTTACCATTTATTCATGACAAAGTGTATACACAAATATTGCATAGCAGAAAAAAACTAATTCGCTATGCTGTTTGTTTCTTAATCATCTTAGCCTCCTATACAGAGAAGGAGCTGATTTGTAAAGAAAGATTAGAATTCCAAAATTTGAAAATAATTATTGATAATATCTTATTATTTTCTTAATATATAACAAAGAGATGATTCTATAACAGAGTTCCCTTCTACAATTAAGTTCAGAAGAGGTAATGAAACATTGATCAGACATTTAACTAGATTAGAGAATGGTCCTTTGGGTATTAAATAAGAATAATTGCTAACGTCAATCTATAGGTGGTGAAAGAGAGAATGAAGAAAACGAATGATTTAAGAAGAAAGAGTCTTAATTTACCATTGGCTGAAACCGGCTCATCCAATGCCCTGAAAAAGTTAAGAAGAGACAATCATTTATTGTTAAAACGATTAAGGCAGCTGAAAGCCGGTCCCTTCGGAATTTGGAATTTGTTTAGAAAGACCAATGACAAATGATTGCTTTTAAAACGGAAAAAAAATCACCTTATATACATTATTATGTTTCATATGGTAAATTCTGTAGTCCTATCTGGTCATTAGCTTCAGTTATCCCTGCACAGACACTCATTCGCAAATTATTATAAAACGTCTAAAAAGCAAATCTCCTTTTGTTTATAATTTGCCTCAAAGTTCTAGTAACTTACTCACCTACCATACCATCGCCGTCACGGGCATCCATATATTGATACAATCAGTGGTCAGACTTTATAGGCGTGAAATAAAGTGTTTATTGGGGCTAAATTATTGAGACTCTGTTTCATAGATTGTAATATTACTTTCCAACTTTAACACACCAGAAGAACCATCAAACCACTGTTCAAGTAATGCACCCGATCGTTTAATCTATAATTTCTATTTTTTCAATAACATTTTGAACTTCTTCGTCATCCCCCGGATCAATTACAACTTTCTTAGGATTATCAATAATACTTTGAGTGTACTCTTTCATTGTTTGATTCCTTTCTTCTTTTAATTGTTCAGGAGTAGGCCAACGAGTAGGAACGTCATACAAATTAATGCTTCCGTCTCCGTTACTACTATAAAATACATTTCCACCTGCTAGAAAATCCGTAAACAAATGTACTACATTTTCTGGATACTTAACACTTTTGTCTTCGTATTGACCAACTGATTCACCTTCTGAAATATGACTAACCTTGAGTGTGTCTATACCTTTATTGTCCACTACTTCCAACCAAACACGAGCATATTCAATTTCCTTTGCCGAATAATTGGACAATGGATCATTTTCTTCACTACCACTTGAATCATCAACTTTGTTTTCAACTTGTTCAGAATGATTAGCTGTGGCTGTATCTTTATTATTACTTTCAACTAATTCTTCTTCATTATCGTTAGAAGAATTTTCGTTACCGTTACTTGTTTCTTCTCTATTTTTATTTTTTTCCTCAGTAGCCTTACCTTTACTATTGCTATTTGCATTATTCTGTTCAGGTGAATTCCCGCAAGCAGCTATAAACACTGCGATTAAAATCACTGTTAATAAAATAAAGAAATTTCTTTTATTCATAATTTAAACTCCCTCTTTAATTTAACTAGCGTAATAACTGCTACTTAAACACTAACATAATATTACAAAAATAAAATGTGATTCTTCACATCATAAAAAAAGATGGTCCTATTAGGATAACTTTATTAAACTATTGCACCCATTAGTTCAACAAGGTTATATCTCATTTTCTTATTCTAAGGTGATTTTTAAGCTCTTTAAAAGGAGTAGCATAGGAATCGTTAAATTTCTTAATATGGGTTGTTAATACAGACCAATTACTTTCGAGGGATGGGTGTATCTGAGTGGTATCTGCAATGCCATAAAGTTCAATTAAGAAATAAAGGGTTTCCCATACCAAATAGTCATCGTCTAACCGAAATAATATCTCAATGACATTGGGAATATAGTTAAATGCTTCTTCCGAAGTCATTTCCTTAGTAATTGATTCAAAAGAATTACTGAAATACCACTCGTCCTTATCTAATTTATCTTGCCATTCTTCATATACTTCCAATAACCTTTTATCCGTTTTAATCACGTCCTAATGTGTAATTTAGCTATAAATATTCTATCATTCCTTATTCCACTAACCTGCCACGTTAGTCTAATAAGGTGTAACTATCTTTCTTGAAGTAATGCACCCGTTAGTACAGTTAGTTATTAAATAAATATCCTTTCATCCTCATTACTTTACTATCAACCTCTAAGCCTAAATTGTTCATGTATGGGATTAACCCATTTCGGTTGATTAACTGAGTTAAATGTTATCTTACCGTTACTTATCTCCATAATAAGTTTTCCCTCAACTGTACTGTTATCGATTAGAATTACATTATCTACCATATAAGCATACTCATAAAGGTTCTGAAAGAAGTTACATTTCTTCTTACAATATCCTCAGTAGGTATAGGGTGACCACCATTTTCCACTCTCATCGCCACACGTTTAATGTTTTGGTCAACTTTACGAAGGACTACATAAATCAAAGTTACTACATATCCTAACTTTTTTGCTTTTTTTATCTGTCTAATGGCATTATTTCCAGAGAACGTCGTTTCAATTGAGAAATTCTTCCCTTGTTTGAGATATTCATTTACCGTCCTTATTACTTCTCTTCCGGCAGTAATCCTCTTGGCTTCAGGGTTTCCTGGGTCTAATCTTAGAGCTATCGCATCTGGGTCTATATTAATTGGTATTCCTACTTTATCTATAATTAAACTCCGTAAAGTACTCTTACCACTCCCATTATTTCCTGCAAACATATACATTTCGGGGGTATGTTTGTGCATTAAGACTCACCTTCTTCATCTAAAGGAAGAACTCTGTCATTAGGATACTCTTTTACAAGTTCTCCATCTTTTTCATATATGATATATGTTCCATTTGCTTTTGCATCAATTTTTGCCCTTTCACCTGTCATTTTGGCCCACTTATCCATCCAGGCATATTTTCGTTTAGGTGCATTGGTTTGACCTTCGGACATCTTATTCATCGCCTAATTCAGAGTGCAATGGAATTTAATTTAACTACAGAATGGTGTATATTAAAGGTCCTCTTTGTTTATATATCAAAGTAAAGCACCCTGTAGTGCAGAAAGAAGGAACTTTCATTTCACAGTTTTATTTTGATAAGTCAATCTCTATGGTATCTTCTATATAGGTTTCTCCGCTATCTTTTTCTCTAATGACTGCAACTTTCACTTGTTCGTCGTTTTTCCAATAAACCCTAAAGTTATCAGTTGTATACGTATCACTTGGGATATGTTCTTTATACTTTTCTAAAACACTCCCTCGTTCTCCATAAAATATTTGGACCGTTGAGTATCTAGATGTGTCTTTAGATTTACTTACCTCTCTGAGTTCGATAACATTTATAAGGTTTGGTGATTCACTTGTCATAAATGTAAAAGAACCTAGTTCCCTTTCCGAGCCTTCACTTCCCTGGAAAGGGAATGATTCTTTAGCATTAAATTTAATTACATCTGAATATTGTTCCTCGCCATATATAGTAATCGTAGCTTCGTTATCATTTTCCCATTGAATTGCAAAATTTGATTCTCGAAGTATTTTCCCATCATTTTTAACACTTCGCTCAATATGTTTGCTATCGTACTTAACTTTTACCAGGGATGGTCCAAACCAAGCAGGTTGCCCTTTCTCAACAACTTCAATAGTATTGATATCGTTTGGAGAATGACTAATTACAAGGGTTTTCTCTTTAATAAACATTTCAAAGGAAAATATACCAATGAAAATAATAATGGGCCCGAATAATAATATAGCTGCCCAACTAAGACAACCCCATTTTGTCCGTTTTTTAGTTTGCTCAATATCCCGATTAGGATCTTTTTCAATATCCATTAAGCTACTCCCTTTATCGTCTGTAAGCCTTTTCAATAATTATACTACAAAGATAACTCTTGAAACCCCTTTAATGAAAAAGAGGCGATTAATCCTAGCTTTTGGGTGAGGGTTTTTCTCCTTACATTATCTTCCCTAGCTAGCCAACGTCTACCAAAGTCCGAAAACCTTTTCGTAATTTCACACTTTTACTTTCAGAAATTAAGTTTTTTCTATTTTACCTCTATAACTTCAATAGACTAATCCATAGCAATATAGGTAGTTACTATTTCTAACAAGCACTCAACATTTTTGAAGAAAAAAGTGTTGTCCCTATGCATTAAAGGGGGTATCAATACGAGGATTCTACCTTTTTCAAGCATATTAATACGTGTATACTGTTATTAAGAGCATTATAATAAAGAATCGAGTAAAATAGAATATACAAAGGTGTGGATTTGAAATCGGAAAGAAGTCTAAATTTGCCACTCGCCAAGACCAGCCCCTCGAATTCCTTAATAAGGTTTAAAGAGACACTTAATTGCTGTTGAAGCGATGAGAAAATTACAATCTTGATCATTCGGTATATATAACTGGTTAAAGACAAACTCAAGGAGGAAGATGAATGACACTCGGAGAACAATTGGTAATAAAGCTAAAAGAGAACTCTGAAGCAAATGTTGCACTGCAACAAAAATTCCAAGAAAATCTAGCAAGTTTTTATCATAATAAGAGTGAGAAAGAATACCAGCAAGTCCAAGCTGAAATGCGAAGGTTGTTACAAAACAAGTAAACTTCTTACGCTATAAAAATTCAGGAGCTTACTATTTTAAATGCTATAATCAAAATAAGAGTATTCCGTGCTACTAACACGGAGAAAACCATATAGTTTCCTACTTTCTAACATTTTTTCGCTACAACCTTCTTGAAACGTATCGGATAGCTTTCCACTTGTTGTTCAAAACAAAATCCCAATAAAAATCTAGGCTGAAACCAAAACTGCTACCTTCTCAAAGTTTCTTCAAAGAACAACAAAAAAATAAAAGGCCAGACACTTATAAGAAAGTATCCAGCCACTTGCTTGCTCTTAACGAGCACTCTTAATAATAAATTATAGCAAATTACTATAGGAGTCAAGGATATAAGATAGGGTTTTTTCCGATTTTGGAAATAAGAAAATCGAAGATCCGTGGTGAATAGCACCGGCAAACTTTCGACTTGGAACGTGATTTTTAAGAAGCCAAGAGATATTGAGCAAAAGAAAAAAATCTAGATCACTATAGAATCCAGATTAAATTTTATTGACTTGAGATGAAAAAAACTGATTGGTGGAGGAGTGAAAAATTCTTCCGAATATATAATGCTTAGCCCGTTCTTCTCTCTATACTCTCCCCTCTGATATACCAACTAAGTTTCATCTCGGAAGAAAGAGATTGGATACCCATCGAACACAGTAACTTGAGGGATTAATTGGATTTTTCCGTTTTTGGAAAAAATAAAGAGGGACTAATTGCTAGTGGACCCGTCCCGATAATATATTGATTTGTTATTGAAAAACCGATTGAATAACCATTGAATACATATCTGTCTTCCCGCTGCACTTTTGCCGTTTGAATACCAACTATAAAGCAGTGGGTACCGAATTTTTAGCGTGAGGAAGAGGAATTTAGCAGGGAGATACAGTAGATAAAAAATTTATTAAATAGAAGTTAAATTCAGAAGGAACTGGAATTTATTTAACACTTACTTTAGATTTAACTCCCTTTATCCTACATAGTATACACCTCTAGTTGAATTGTCTTTATTGTTGTTCATTCTTCTAGTTCCCTGGATAAGAACTTAATTAAAGCCATTATTCTATCTATCCAATAAAGTGCTTCTGCTTGTGATAATTCAGAAGTTATATTTGCACCATGTCTCACATCGGGCGTAAATTGGTGTATCCGATCCCAAATAGTCTTAGCGTCCTGAATAGCGTTTCTAGGGATTTGTTCTGAATAATTAGTCCTTATGTATTTTACCGCTTTATCAAAGTCGTTAATCCCACTAATATATTTTAAAAGGGATTCCATGGCGGAAGCTGAATCTCTTAGGGCGTCTTTACGATCTCTTAGGTTATGTGGGTCATTTAATTGTTCTTTTGCTTGGGTTAAATGATCCGTCACATTTTTAAATTCACTTGAAACTGTTTCTATTGCTGATTCAATTTCTTCGGAATAACTATAAGTATCTTCTCTTACTTCCCAAACACACCCAAAGGGGTCATTTTCAAGATAGTAGCCAATTTTATTTTCTTCCAATAACTCATTTAGATCCTCTATATCAAACCTAAATTCCGTAACAAGGTTTCCAACACAATCCATAAATCTATGGAGATTTTTTTTTCTAAATAAAGCATTGAGGTTGTTTTCTAAATCAACTTGCAAAAAGGGATCACCCCAATTAGTAGTGGGTGCGGTTGGTACAAAGTCTCCAATTGTGTTAACTATCTCCTTTTTGGATAATGTTTCATCTTTTCTTAATTCACGATTAATAAAACCGAGAAAAGCATTAATAAACTCTCTGGGAATTTTATTCATAAAATACTCTTCACTTTGATAATTAATATAATCTGGATGATCATTTTTAAATGACATTAAAATTACTCTCCCTTAAAAAATTAGTATTATTGTATTATCTTTAGACAGTGACATTAATATCTATGTAGACCACTGCACAGTCCCGTTCCTTTACCGTTAGGATACCAAATATTTAGCATTGAAAAATGGAAAGTAACAGGGACACATGAATTCCTTGGATATCTTCCTTTTAAGTCACATCTTCTATTTGTTTAATAATCTTCTTAGCATACTTTTAGGTTTTGAACTTTTTAGAATTAGAATGGATAACTTCCCGAGCATCTCTGTTAATTCACTTTCAAATTCTATGCTGTTATCGTCAGTATTTGTATGGGCGTGAACCAACTCATGTATAAGTGTGCCTGCATACGATTGTAAATTTTTAAGTTGATTTCGTTTAATGATAATCCGATTCGAAGAGGGTTCCCACAGTCCGAGTGCATCAGACCCAGTATAGTTGTCCGGCCGCATTGTTTCAGAAATCACAATATCCTTAACAGGGTTATTCCTTTTTGGGAACCACCCCACTATGGTATCCTTGTAATTAAAAACTTCTCTCTCTTTAGTCGTTAATTGGTTTACATTCACAATGGCAAATTCGAATTGTTCATTCCATTCTAAAGCATAAGTTTCCAGGTTTCTAAAGTTATTACCGTTCAAATCCTTGCTTGTTTCGAGTTTGTTGGCTAGTGAATCGGGAACAGTTATAATACGTAGTCCTTCTTCTTTGGCATAACTTAGGTATTTACCACCATCCATTAAATCGTAAGCAGTTAAGAACATTACTTTTTCCTGACTACTTAATATCTTGCAGGCATGAAGCTGAACATCGACCCATTGTAATTCATCGTGAGCATTTCCTGCTTGAATTCTTTGCAAATCATTCACCAATTTTCCAGCAAACTCTGGACTGGCACATTCTAAGAGAATTGACTTTACTCTATCCGAATAAGCACTTCTGCCTACATTAGTACGCTCTCTATTTAAGGACTGGCGAAGTTTCTTAGTTGTGGAAGTGATGTTATAAGAAAAAAGTAAATTGTCTTCTTCCGCTACACAAATTCCGTTTACATAAATTCTTGAACGATTTTTTTTGTTTTCAATCAGTTCCCCGTACTTTGTTTCTTCAATCGACCTTTCACCAGAATATAGCAAGAAGAAATCTTTAGCTTTTTCAATATCAACATCTTTCAGACCAGTAAAAGTAAATTCGGTTCCCATCATATTGGATTGAGTTGGTTCGTTAACGATGGCATGTAGTGTTACCACATCATCAAAGTCCCCCTTAGAAACCTTCTTTATTGTAATATCACTATATTTTGATTGAATGAGAATTTTAATTTTTCTTCGATCGAATGTTGCCATCGCATCTTTTAAACCTACCCCGAACTTTCCAATAACTTTATCTGGGTTCTCTATTTTTTCTTTATTCTCATTTTGGGTGAGATGTTCATATTTAAGACCTCTTCCAAAATCTTTAATATGCCATTTATTGTCTTTGTCTTTAAATATAAGTGGTTCCTTAGTATTAGTTAGAATTGATTCATCCAATGCGTTTGCGATAATTTCTCTTAATGCGTGAGGGATGGTCCAGTGTTCTAATACCTTCTCGATATTCAAATCGAACTTTTTCACTTTTATACCTCTCCTTAGCAATAGATTTTTTATAATAGAATTTTACGTTTTATTCATCAATTAAATAAAACGTGTTTTTATCCGTGCCAAAAACTAGTTCTCTTAAATAAAGTTATAAAAGGATAATTATCTTTTTCACCTGTATAAGGTAAAGTGTCCGTATAAATCCACACTGAGTTTTCTTTCTGTGTAGATTCATCAGTTTTGAGGGGATTTTTATTTATTAGTTTAATGCCATCATTAGAGTCAATAGTCTGATAATTAGACGAACACCCAAATAATACAAAAAGTATAAATAAGGCTACAAATAGATATAGACGTCTTACTTTTTTATTTCCTTACTTTTATATTTAATAAAAACATAGGTATTCCTAACTCATATATAGCTTAATCTATTATAACGTCTTCTTCACACGTAAAGGAACCCTATGGATTTATAGTGAAATTACAACTGGATTAAATACTGATGGAATGATAATAAACTATTACCTCATACTGAAAAAGATTTGAAAGGTATTGAACCGATATTGAATTAAGATGGGGCTCTTTCCGTTTGGAATTAAAGAAACCAGAGGTTCGCCGTGAAAAATACCAGTACAACCTTTTGGGTTAGAATGTAATATTCATTTAAGACCCTTGGGAGTGTAAGGTTAACTGTGTAAGTGAGAATGCGTACGAATTATTACTCGCACAGTTCTGTTGGAAAAACAAGGGCAAATTCATGAGAAATCCAAACTCTGTAGAATTAGTTAACAAGATTAAGTTAATTAGACATAAAGATGAATTAACTTTCTTGACATGGATTTCATTAAAAAAAGACCCGAATTTCATCTAGAAGGTTACTATGCCGAAATTTGGGGCCGAGATAGAGCAAATTTTCATAGTTTCAGTGATTGAGCGGTAACATTATCTCCTTCGAGTAACATGGAACTAAAATAATCAATTTGATTATCAATATTTCTATATATAGATATTAGATCTTCAACGATCTCCCTTTGTTCATCAACTGGAATTTCATATTCATCATCATGCTCTATCAGTATTTGCTGTAGCATAACATAATCAAATGATTCAAGGATTTGCTTTCTTTCTTCATTTTTAACAAACAAAAAGTATTCACTGCCCATTAAAATTCCAGCAATATTATTGTAAACCTCCAATGCTCTAATGTAGCATTCGTTTATGAAATGAAACTCTAAATTCTCTTCATCATTGTATTTTGCAGATAAGAGCTGTTCTAAATTATTAAATGTCCAGTAAAAATTAGATAAGTTATTACGCAATATGTACAATTCTTTTAAGCAATTTCTTATCTTGTCTCTGAATTTGTGCTCCTCAAATAATCCAACATCATCATCAATCTTATCATCTGCCTTTAGAACATTTTTTGAAGTAAGTTCCCACCCCACTTGAACCCCGAATAAGGAAAAGGAGATTCCTTTAAATTGAAGTTTCTTTTTTGAGTTATTGACCAAAACTATTACCTCTTCCTATGAAATTATTTTTAATTTATAAATTGCACCCTATATTGATTCTACTATCCCACTTATTAACATAATTGTATAAAACTCTAATTCTAATCAACAAGAGATTATCGATTAAACTATAACTCCCTAACATATAAACATTCTATTCTAAATTCCAATGGCTCTCAATGTTTAAAATTGTTATATCCTTAATCATATATTAAAATTTAGAAATTCTTTTAAAAACTCCTTGAGTTCTTCCATAACTTGTTCATCCTTCTTCCACTCCCAGTGACCTCTTCCATCGGTTAAATCATACAATTCAATAGTTCGAATCGGTTTTAAGTCAATACCATCTTCACTTCTTATGTAGAATTCCCATTTTAATACATCAGTTAAGATCACTTTTTCATTTACTTTAGCAGATAAATGACGTTTTAATTCGCATTTTAAATCTGAAGAGTAATTAATGTAACCCTTAGAATAAATAGATCCCTTCCCAAAAGGTGATTTCACCTCTACAACTGCACGATAGTCAAGATTATACTCCCTGTTAAACCAATTCCATTCCTTAGTTATTACCAAGTCAGGAGTAGATGGTTTTTCTTTACCATTACTTATATATGTACCACAATACTGCAAGTAGTCATGTCTAGTGGTTGTTAGCTTTGTATCACAACTTTCAACATCAAGGTCAGTGCAAATACCCCTTATGAACCTTTTAATTACTTCGTTTTGAAAGTTTATTTCACGAGTGTCGTTATTTCTTCTGTATTTTTCAAACCAGCCTTTGTATTGGTTAAAAGTAACATCGTTAGGTGCTAGGTTGTTGTCATCGCTCATTGTTTTTCCTCCATAAACTACTATTTGTATGTGCATCTATTCTATATACTTTTAAAATAATGTGCATCAGTCCTAAATTTTATGTTTACCTCTATTTTTATAGGACATTAATACTTCTAATTAAATTTTACAATGATTAATCGTGACTTCTTATAGAAAATAAATACTCGTTAGTTGAACAAACTCTACTCTTTTAATTATATCTATTGTTGCTTACCTAGTTTGGAAAGAAGTAAAATCAAGGAAGTTAATTTTGTGGTCTTTGAATAGAATAGGATCTTTTTCTTGATAATAATTTTCTGCTGCCTGACAAATAGATTTACATAATTTATCAATATTAACCCTAACAGTTTTTGTTTTCGTTATTTTCGAGTTATTACTAGCTTGGTTTACCCAAGATAAACCAATTGAATCTGCCTCACCTAATGCTAATTCAAAATCATATGAATAGTAAAACTCTGCATCTTCTTTATCGCCCCAACTCCCTATATCCGAGTTTCCATCGTGTAAGAAAGAACAACGCAAAGAATAGCACATTCTACCTGTGAAATAAGGATTTTTAGCTTTAGTGTAATCTTTTATCCAACCTGTGTTATCTGCAAAAAATTGGTCTACCCAATTTTCAAACCATGTCGCATATTGTTTTCCTACATCCCGTTTTCCATTCTTATGTTTAAAATGTGGGTATTCAATTTTCCCACAAATGTCAGGCAAAGTTAAAGATAGTGCAAGTGCTGATAAGTAACTTTTATTTCTTAGAGCATGGTTAATGTCCTTTATTTTATCTAACATTCATATCCCCCATTACAATTGAATATATCAAAAATTCTCCCCATCCGAACTATTTTACAATAATGGTTATTTCTATATATACAGAAATCTTTTGTTATATCACTTTTCAATCACCTACAAAAATAGTCCTTGTATGTCTCTAAGGTACCCTTCACATATTCCCAATTCACAACATTTCCATTCTCTATCTCAAACACTTTACCATGTGATTTTGGTGAATCAATTTTCATCTGAGTAAAATTACTACGGAATTCCCTTACGAATGTATCAGGATGATTTGCCCCATCACCACATTTTCTTTCTAGCTCTACCAACGGAACCAAGCCTAATTCTCCTTCCACTTGGTAAAATGCTCTTACAATCTTGTGGTTGTTCTGAGACCTTTATTTAGCCCATCTTGGTATTCTAATTTTTGCCTTTCCATAATCCTAATTTATAACTTCTGTTTCCTTAGAATCATTCGAAATCAATGTTTATATTCTTGTGATGTCTTTGAGAAACTAGTCGATATATACTGCACCATGTACCTTTCAATCACTTTCGTTGTTTCTTTCTTATTTAACATTAATGCAAGGTTGAATTTTTCTAAAATACCCTCATCAATATGGCACGAAAAAAGATTCCCCATATTCATCCCCCTAATTTATTGATATAAGTACTATAAAACTAATTTTACTACTAAATACTAATTAGTATCTATAATACTTAAATACAGAAATTTTTACTATATAAAGTAGAAAATTATACTAACCTTTTTTCTCTTCCTTTCTCTGTATTCAATTATGTTATAAAGTTCCTCTCTAAAATACCTGAAAATAACTAGAATAGACCTATCTGTATAGCAGTGAATATTCGGACATAGTTGGTACGTATAATCAAGGATAATCAAGGAAAGAAGAAGGTAACTATAGTAATTGTAGGACATGATAGACAGAAGAATATGACGAGGAAAGATAAAAAAACCCTGTTGGATTGATACAGTTAGGATAGCAACTGAAAGAATTTTAACACCTTCTGAGGCCACTATTAATAAGGGATTGAAGGAATATTGGACGAAAAGAAACGGACTGAATCGCTATTGGATCCAGCCTGAATTTAATATTGTTATTTATTGAAACAGGATTGATTACATAACGGTCTGCCTGCTCTTTCTTCCGCTCCGGATAACTATAAAGCAGTAGGTACCGACTTTTTAGCAGAGGGAAATGGAAAGTAACAGGGATATAAAATCACAACTGTTACCATTATTACTTTTTCTTCAGTAACACACTTAACCAAATTCCATTGTGCCTCAACATTATATGTTTCCTTTCCTCTTTTCTCCCATATTCCTAAACATGGATGAAATATTACAAACTAGCCTAAATTTCTTTTCTCTACTATGTACAAAAATATTAAACATCCCTCAAATCCCACCCCTCCAACCCGCATTCCACCGTTCGAGTTAAAATAAAGTTTTGCTACGGAACCCCCATTTTGGACGTTTTTTGGTTCAAAAATGGACGTTTTCGGCCTCTTTTTCACCTGTTTTTTCACCATTTTTTCCGTATTTGGAATAAAGTTTTCCGATAATGTTGCGTAATGGAAACACTAGAAATCGAGAAAAGACAAGGGATGAACATGAAAAAGACCCTGAAATCGGAAATGTTTATTTTCACGAAATCGGGGTCTGAATCGGAAATGTTTATTTTGATTGAGAGATTACTATTTTAATTTCACACTTTCTTCTCCAAGACTGTCACGCACTCCACATGCGCCGTCTGAGGGAACATATCAACAGGTTGAACCTCTTTTGTTTCATAACCGCCATCTTCCAAGATTCTCAAGTCCCTCGCTAATGTAGATGGGTTACATGACACATAGACAATTCGCTTTGGTTCCATCTCAACCATGGCTTGTAGGAAATCAACTTCACAGCCTTTGCGTGGTGGGTCGACAACGATAACGTCTGGGCGTAGTCCTTGTGCTTTCCACCAAGGCATGACTTTTTCCGCTTCTCCAACAACAAATTCCGCATTGGTGACACCATTAAGCTTAGCGTTCATTTTGGCATCACTAATCGCTTCTGGCACTACTTCAACGCCGTATACTTTTTTGGCTTGCTGTGCTAAGAATAAAGAGATCGTTCCAATCCCACAATAGGCATCCACTACTGTATCGTCCGCTCCAATTTTAGCGAATTCTAATGCTTTGTCATAAAGCACCTTTGTTTGAGGTGGGTTAACTTGATAGAACGATTTTGCTGAAATGGCGAACTTAATATCTCCGATCGTATCGTAAATGTATTCTTCTCCCCAAATAACCTTTGTCTTTCTCCCTAGGATCACATTCGTACGTTTATTGTTGACGTTATGAACGATGGATTTAACATGAGGGAATGTTTCCGTTAGCTCACGAATTAACTCCTCTTGGTGTGGGAGTTTGTCAGTTCTGGTAATGAGTACGATCATTGTTTCATTGGTTTCTCTACCAGTTCGGACCATAATATGGCGCAGAACACCACGGTCTGCTTTTTCATCATATGCTTTAATACCTAACCGATTTGCTATTCTCCGTACGGCATGGACGGAACGATCATTTAACTCGTCCTGGATAACGCAGGTTTCCATTTCTGAAATAATGTCATGGCTCCGCTTGCGATAAAAACCAGTAATTAATTCACCATCATGCTCGCCAACTGGCATTTGTACTTTGTTACGGTAGCGCCAAGGGTCTTCCATTCCGAGGGTTGGATGAACTGGCACATGGTCAAGATGAGCTATTTTACGCATGACACTTTTCACTTGGTTTTGCTTCATTTGCAATTGCAGGTCATAGCTCATGTGCTGTAGCTGACAGCCACCACATTGATAATATACATTACACGGTGGCTCTACTCGTTGATCACTTGATTGTTTTACATCTAGTAACTTGCCGAAACCGAAGTTTTTATTTGCTTTTACAACCTTGACTGTCGCTTCTTCACCTGGCAGGCCATATGGTACAAACAAGGGATAGCCGTCCACCTTGCCTACACCATTACCTTCATGTGTAAGGTCCTCAAAGGTTAGGGTTATTGTTTCATTTTTCTTTACAGGTACTGCCTGTTTTCCCATTTCTATCTTCCTTTACGTTCATAGTATGTGGTTCTTATCTTATCATATCTTCTACTGGAATCACATTTTCATTCTGTCCCGAAAAAGCTCTAACTAAAAAGAAGACTACTCATAGCGTAATCTTCTTTTCACATTCATCACTCAGTTGTAAAATCATCTGGCACGTAGAATTCGATATGCTGCTGTAGGTTGATGAACTCTCCTGGAAGTAATCCCCCAAACTCTCCATCAATGTTCAGCTGCATTTTTTCTTCTGTACTTACCTTAATATGCTTTGCTTTTGTATAAATGACATGCTTATCTTCTAGATGTGCTCCACGAAGTGCGAGTGTTGCAATCCGGATAAATTCTGCTAGGTTTGCCTTTTTTAATATAAGAAGGTCGAAATAACCGTCATCCATGCTAGCGACTGGTGCTAGCTTTTCAAAGCCACCGACAGAATTTGTATTGGCTACGAGGAAGAGCATAATGTCTTCATCAATAACCGTGCCATCATACTCAATTTTTACCCTTGTAGGCTTAAGAGATGGTAGCATTTCAATACCCTTCATATAATATGCAAGTTGGCCGAGCATCGTTTTTAGTTTACTTGGTACTTCATATGTTAATTCTGTCAGCTTCCCGCCACCGGCAATGTTCATAAAGAAATAATCATTTACTTTTCCAATATCCAAGAACTTGGTTCTGCCGTTCACGATAATATCAGCTGCTTTTTTTATATCCCTAGGAATATTTAAGGCTCTAGCAAAGTCATTTGTCGTACCAACTGGTATGATACCCAGCTTCGGACGATGGTCTTCTTCTGCTATACCATTGATCACTTCGTTAATTGTGCCATCACCACCGGCTGCCACAACTAATTCATATCCCCGCTCAACAGCTGCCCTTGCTGCCTCAATCGCATCACCTTCACACGTTGTTGCATGTGCGGATGTTTCATAACCGGCCGTCTCCAGCTTCTCTAGGACATAAGGCAATTCTTTTTTGAAAGCCTCTCTTCCGGAAGTTGGATTGTAAATGATTCTCGCTTTCTTCATTTCTTTTCCCCCCATTGCTACATATGTGCAGGGCCATTGCTATATATAATGGTCACTATTTTTTTGTTTTTTAGTCCAACCAATATCATAGACCTTTTCTCACGATTTGAAAAGGGGTCTTGATAAAAATTTGGACTACCATCAAGAAATATAAAACACTTGGTGGCAGTCCAATAGTTGTTTGGATCTATTTTTTGTCTAGTTCTTCTTGCAAAATTTTATTTACCATTGGTGGGTTTGCCTGTCCTTTAGTTGCTTTCATAACCTGACCAACAAGGAATTTAACTGCTTTATCTTTCCCATTTTTGTAATCGATAATCGATTGTTCGTTATCTGCAAGCACATTGGAAATAATTTCACGTAATTGTCCTTCATCAGAAATTTGCACAAGCCCTTTATCTTTTACAACTTGCTCCGGATCTCCACCATTTTCAACTAGTTCAGCAAACACTTTCTTCGCAATTTTTGATGAAATGGTGCCATCTTCGATTAAGTTAATCATTTTAGCTAATGCCTCTGGCGTTATAGCCAAATCGCCTAATTCCTTATAGTGCTTATTCATATAGGCAGATACTTCGCCCATCAACCAGTTAGACACTTGCTTCATATCTGCGCCACTGTTAACCGCTTCTTCAAAGAAGTCAGCCATTTGCTTCGAACTAGTTAAGACAGAAGCATCGTATTCTGAGAGTCCTAGTTCCGCTATATAACGTGCTTTTCTCGCGTCCGGTAGCTCAGGGATCTCATTGCGGATGCGTTCTTTCCATGCCTCATCAATGTAAAGAGGTACAAGGTCTGGCTCTGGGAAGTAACGATAATCATCAGAACCTTCTTTTACACGCATAAGAATAGTTTCTTTTGTTTTTTCGTCATAACGACGTGTTTCCTGCAGGATTTCCCCTCCAGTAAGAAGTTCCTTCTCCTGGCGTTTCTCTTCAAACTCTAACCCTTTTTGTACATAGCTGAAGGAGTTTAAGTTTTTCAATTCTGCTTTTGTTCCGAATTGCTCTTGCCCAATTGGACGTAAGGAAATGTTGGCATCACAACGAAGGGAGCCTTCTTCCATTTTTACATCAGATACGCCTGTGTACTGAATGATGCTTTTTAGCTTCTCAAGGTAAGCATACGCCTCTTCAGGTGATCGCATGTCAGGTTCTGATACGATCTCAACAAGTGGAGTCCCTTGACGGTTAAAGTCAACATAGGAATAGCCATCATCGCCGTGCGTTAGTTTTCCAGCATCTTCTTCTAAATGCAAACGAGTAATTCCGATACGTTTTTTCTTGCCGTTTACTTCAATCTCAATCCAGCCATTTTCGCCAATTGGCTTATCAAATTGAGAGATCTGATATGCTTTTGGATTATCTGGATAGAAGTAGTTTTTTCGGTCAAATTTCGTATCTGTGGCAATCTCACAGTTTAGCGCCATTGCAGCCTTCATCGCGAAATTTACTGCCTGTTCGTTTAGAACCGGAAGAACACCTGGATACCCGAGGTCAATCGGGTTCACATTCGTATTTGGATTTGTTCCAAACTCATTTGTACTTGGGCTAAAAATTTTTGAATCTGTTTTTAGTTCAACGTGCACCTCTAAGCCAATTATCGTTTCAAAGTTCATTATTTGGCACCTCCCAGCTGAGGTCGCTTTGTATGATGATCTGTTGCTTTTTCAAATGCATGGGCAGCACGGAAGACCGTACTTTCATCAAAATGTTTCCCAATGATTTGCAGGCCAATCGGTAAGCCCTGTTCAGAGAAACCACATGGCACAGAAATACCCGGTACTCCAGCAAGGTTTACTGGGATGGTTAAGATATCATTCGCATACATTGTTAAAGGATCGTCCACTTTTTCGCCGACTTTAAATGCCGGTGTCGGTGTAGTTGGGCCAATAACAACATCGTAGTCTTCAAAGATTTTATCAAAATCATTTTTAATTAACGTACGTACTTTTTGAGCCTTTTTATAATACGCATCATAATATCCAGAGCTAAGCGCAAACGTCCCAAGCATGATACGGCGTTTTACTTCATCCCCAAATCCTTCACTACGGGATTTTTTGAACATATCAATCATGTTGTCCGCATTTTCTGAACGTACCCCATAACGAACTCCGTCAAAGCGAGCAAGGTTAGCAGAAGCCTCAGAAGACGAAATCAGATAATAGGTAGCTACCGCATACTTCGAATGTGGCAAGGAAACCTTTTCCCATGTAGCTCCTAAGCTTTCATATACTTTCAGTGCTTCCATCACAGAATCGCGTACTTCGGGTGTTACACCTTCACTTAGATATTCTTCTGGAACCGCAATTTTCAAGCCTTTTACGTCATTCGTAAGTGCTTCTGTATATGCTGGCACTTCAACATTCGCACTGGTAGAATCCATTGGGTCATGACCAGCAATAACTTCTAATACGCGTGCACTGTCTTCTACTGTACGCGTAATTGGTCCAATTTGATCAAGCGAAGAAGCAAATGCAACCAATCCAAAGCGAGATACACGGCCATAAGTTGGTTTTAATCCAACCACACCACAGAATGCTGCAGGCTGTCGAATAGAACCACCAGTATCAGAACCAAGTGAAAATAATACTTCCCCTGCTGCTACTGCAGCGGCTGATCCACCACTAGAACCACCTGGTACGTAATCCGTGTTCCAAGGATTTCGTGTAGGGTCATAGCTGGAATTCTCATTGGATGAACCCATTGCAAACTCATCCATATTTAGTTTTCCAATTGTAATCGTCTTTTCGTTATTTAGCTTTTCAACGACAGTTGCGTTGTATAAAGGGTCGTCAAAATTGTCGAGGAATTGGCTTGCACACGTAGTGCGTAATGCCTTTGTAACGATATTATCTTTAATTCCGCTTGGCATACCGAATAGAGCTGCAGACTTGTCCTCTGCTTCATCTAGTTCTTTCGCCTGTTTGCGAGCCGCCTCTTCATTTAATGTTAAAAAGGCATGTACTTCACTGTCTACCTCATTAATTCGTTTATACGACGTATCAACAAGCTCTTCAATGGTTATTTCCTTATTATGTAGCTTTTGTTCTAACTCTTTTATAGTGTAATCAAATAATGACATGTATTTCCCTCCCTACTCCAAGATTGATGGTACACGGTAATGGCCATCTTTTTTATCAGGAGCGTTCTTCAATGCTTCTTCCTGTGTAATCCATTCCTTTGGCTCATCCTTACGCAATACATTTTTCAAGTCCAGTACGTGTGTCGTCGGTTCTACCCCGTCTGTATCCAATTCATTTAATTGTTCAGCATACGTGATAATAGAGCTTAACTGTTCCGTAAACTTGTCCACTTCTTCATCTGTTACGGCAAGCCTTGCCAAATGCGCAACATGTTTTACTTGATCCTTAGAGATATCTGCCATGAACTAGCCCTCCCTCTTCCTATTTATAATGTTATTCATTATTTACATCTTCGTGTAAAACCTGTAAGTACATACCTGTCTTCATTCTAAGTATAACACTATTGATAATAGCAGAACCAACCACCCATAATCAAATATTGACATCAAAAGTGTAGAGCACCTATTAGGGAACGCCGACTAAAAACGACCCGTCCTGGGTCAACGTCGGCATGACCCGGATCCTCCGGGCCCACGTAGCGGCTGGAGTGAATCAACTGAGATAAAGGAATCACGGTGAGGAACGAACCGATGATGACTTTCACCCACCGGGTATAAGTGCGACTATGCCTCTGGCTGAAGCCAGTCGGCAAGTCTTCTTTATTGTAGGGCGGTTCGCGAAGCTGCCTAGTTTTTGGTGCTCGGAGCTAGATGACATCAAAAATGTAGAGCACTCTTAAAATCTTAGCTGTTGTAGTGGATCAACTGTTAATCAAATTTAAAAGGGCCATCTTTTCATTATAGAAAAGAGACGGCCCTTTTAAACTTATTCCTTCATTAAGGTAGCTGTTTTATCAAATTCCTCAACAACTTCTGGTTTGTTGGAACCAAATAGGCTGACTATGACAGTTACGATTACGTTTAGGATAAACCCTGGCACGATTTCGTATAGATCGAATAATCCTCCTGAGAGAAGCTCTCCCCATACAATAACCGTTATGGCACCTACTAAAATACCAGCAAGCGCACCATTTCGCGTAATTCCCTTCCACAATAAGGATAAGAGAATAATCGGTCCAAAGGCTGCTCCAAAACCTGCCCAAGCATAACTTACAAGTTCTAGTACAGAACTTTCCGGGTTCATGGCAATGAGTGCAGCAATCAGCGCGATGATTATAGTTGCAACTCTACCAATCCATACGAGTTCTTTTCCACTTGCTTTCTTGCGGAAGATAGCCTTATAAAAGTCTTCTGCCACAGCAGATGATGAAACAAGCAACTGCGAGTCAATTGTACTCATAATCGCTGATAGTATTGCCGCAAGGAGAACACCAGCCACTACAGGATGGAAAAGGATTTGTGAAAAGGCGATGAAGATTTTTTCTGGATCTGCAAGCACCTGTAATCCATTTTCTGTTGTGACTTGAATTCCTAAGTTGCTTAGCACCGATACGTCTTGGGTACTAATAAATGCAAGTCCGACAAAACCGGTGAAGATCGAACCATATAATCCAAGAATCATCCATGTTGTTCCAATAAACTTTGCTTTTGGAACGTCTTTTGGTGAGCGTAATGCCATAAAACGAACAATAATATGTGGTTGACCAAAATATCCTAATCCCCATGCTAGTGAGGAAATTATCGCCATTATGCCGACACCTTGAACCATGTTCAGATGACTTGGATCAATTTCGCCCACAGCTTGAACTGCATCTGACCAACCACCCATTTGATTCAGTGCTACAATCGGCACTACGATAAGTGCTAGGAACATGAGAATCCCTTGGAAGAAATCCGTCCATGCTACTGCTAGAAACCCTCCAAGCAATGTATAGGAAACTACCACAATTGTTCCTATCCAAAGTGCAGAATCATAGCTAAGACCAAAGGAGGCCTCAAATAGCTTCGCACCTGCCACCATACCTGAAGATGTATAGAATGTGAAAAATAGTAGTATTACCAATGCGGAGATAACACGAAGAATATGTGACTTATCTTTAAAACGATTTTCTAAAAAGTCCGGTATTGTAATAGAGTTATTTGCTACCTCTGTATAAATGCGTAAACGTTTAGCGACAAATTGCCAGTTTAAATACGCTCCGACAGCAAGCCCGATTGCCATCCAAGCCTCTGACATTCCAGATGCATAAATTGCTCCTGGTAAACCTAGTAACAACCAACCACTCATATCTGAAGCACCTGCACTTAAGGCAGCAACCCCAGGTCCAAGATTACGACCGCCTAATACATAATCCGATAGATTATTTGTCATGCGGTACATGATTAGTCCAATTACAAGCATTCCTAGTAGATATACGATAAATGTTATTAGTGTTGTTAGACCCACGTTTTACTTTCCCCTCTCTGTAAACATTGTAATAACGGATGCTAAAAGTACAACTGGCATTGGCACAAACAACCAAAACCATGTTGCCCCAGTTATTGCGTATTCCATGTATTGCTCCCCTTTCGTTTCCGTACTTCATTCATTTGTCTTTCGACGAAACAAAACACAAAGACTATGGTTTCATATATTTTTGCTCATTTCAAGCGGACCAGTACCTCGTTTCAACTTATCCATACACTTTCATTAAGAACCAAACATCGTATACATTCATATAATCGTTTTAATCTTTATTTACTATGGTTTGAACGAATTAATAAAGGTTTAGTTAGTTATTTAGGCTATACCGACAGTATTCTTTAGTATGCGCGCTATTTATTGTAACCAAATTTTTTTTAGTTTTTTTGTTATAAACAGGAATTCAACAGGTAAATTTCGCTATTTTTATAGATTTGACTGTTGGCGCTTGGAGTAAATGAACAAAAAAAACCCAGCATAGTTTCCACACTATCCCGGGCAAATCATCATATTTATAATAGGGTATAAATTACTGACTAATTATCACATTAGCTTAAAATAAGTTTGATTGTTGAATTGAAAGTACGCTTGGCTCTCTTTCGCCAACTGCAGTGTCTTCTTGCTGTGTGAACATAAAACCGGAGAAAAGGACGGCACCAATTAAAATTCCAGAAATTAATTTCTTCATAATTATATCCTCCTTTCATGTCTTTATATATTAGTAATTTGCTTGTAGGCAAAATTAGCCACTTGATAATATTTTGAAGCTTTTTTATACTTACCAAACTTCTCATAATGATTAGCAAGTAATTCGGAATATATACTCAGCGTAGCAAAATCCTTTTGCTTATTTAAATACGGGATGAAATCCTGAATTACAAACTTCTCAAATTTTTCAAATTCATCGTTTAGCAAATAGTTGTATGTGTTAATCACATAATAATAATGCTTGCTATAAGGCTCTCTATCACTATCTTGTCTAATTAACTCTCGCCCTTGCTCAACAAATTTTTTAGCATTTTCATAATCTTGAACATTATAATACTCTCTCACTAAAGAAGCTACAGAGTTTAAATTATCAATCGTTTGGGCTGTATCGTCCTGAATTACCTCTTGAAAATGTTTAATAGACTCGTTAGAATCACCTCTTGTTGAGTAAAGATGACCTAAGTTTTGATGTGTTAGTAATATGATTTGGTTATTGTTACTAAGTTGGCCTAAATGAAGCGCTAAGTTTAAATTCTTTATCGCTTTATCATACATTCGAATTCTCCTATAGGAGATTCCTAAAATGATGTGACATTGAGCACAGCGGATAAAATTATATTGCTTCATAAATACTTCCAAAGCCAGGTTAGAATAATCAATAGCTTCTAATGTATTTCTTAACTTACTATGTGTTACACCAATAGTATATTGAAGATCTGCTATCTCATGTTCTTCCATTTCTATTTTGTTTAATTTCTCTTCTGCTAGCTTGTAGAAATAAATTGCTGTACTAAAGTCAGTCAATATGGAACAATAGTTTCCTCTAAACTTATACCAATAAAACAAATGCAAGTTATCAAATGTCCCTGAGATTTCATTTAGTTCGTTAATCTTTATTAATGCTTCGTCGAAATCTCCTAGAATCAGATAGTATCTAATCTTGTGGATCTCGAATAGAAGTAGGCTTTCGGTAAGGTTGGTATCCATTAAATTCTGTATCTCGTTGTATGTAGCGATGATATCCTTCTTATCATTCACTTCAAAAAGCATGCTGTACCATTTCTTGCATTTTTCCTGGATCGTGGCATCGAGTGAGTTATCAATTTGAATCCCCAGGCGTGTACAGAGCATTTGAATGATTTCAGGACTTGCCTCTGTTTTCAAGTTTTCAATTTTTGATAAATAGGATAATGATACGATACCTTTAGCCAAATCTCCCTGTGTCATCTCTTGTTTAGTTCGTTGCAGCTTGATAAAGGATCCTATTTCTATCAATTCACCCCACCCTATCCTCTACTAATATTTAATGTCTTCTGTAGTCTAATTATAACATAATTTCAGATAATTCATATTGGGAAAATATATAGGTGTTTATAGCGATTATCGACCTTAAAACTTTCCTATTTTCCTGAGAGAGGAAAATTAACCCCCTTTCTGAGCATTTTTTTGCTAGAAAGGGGGTTAATCGAGTTCATGTGACTATTTTCTTATAATTAAAACATTTCGGATGTGGTTTTTCCTTGCATGTGGTGAATTAGGTAATCAGGCCCACCTGCTTTGGAGTCTGTACCGGACATGTTAAATCCACCAAATGGCTGATAACCAACAATTGCTGCTGTACATCCACGGTTAAAGTAAAGGTTTCCCACATGGAAATCCTGACGGGCTTGTTCTTGATGCTCACGGTTATTTGTGATAACAGCACCTGTTAAGCCATAATCTGTATTGTTAGCAATTTCGATTGCTTCATCAAAATCCTTTGCCTTTGTTAAACCAACTACAGGTCCAAAGATTTCTTCCTGCATGATGCGTGCATTTGGTTTAAGATCTGCGAATACAGTAGGATTAACGAACCATCCCTTGCTATCATCGCCAGTTCCCCCGACAAGTAGCTCGCCTTCTTTTTTACCAATTTCAATGTAATCTAGAATTTTATCATATGCTCCCTGATCGATAACAGGTCCCATAAAGTGTGAGTTATCATATGGATCTCCAGCAGAAAGTTCTTTAGTTAGAGAAGCGACACGATCTTTTACCTCATCGTAGACATCCTGATGAATAACGGCGCGAGAACATGCAGAACATTTTTGGCCAGAGAAGCCAAATGCTGATTGCACGATAGATTGTGCGGCAAGCTCAAGGTCTGCCTCTTTATCTACTACAATCGTATCTTTTCCACCCATTTCAATAATGGTACGTTTTAGCCATTTTTGGCCATCTTGCACTTTGGCAGCACGTTCAAAAATACGTGTACCAACATCTCGGGAGCCCGTGAAGCTGACAAAACGTGTACGTGGGTGATCAACAAGATAGTCACCGACTTCACTTCCTGGACCAGGAATAAAGTTAATCACACCAGCTGGCAAGCCAGCCTCTTCTAATACTTCCATTAATTTATAAGCGATTACTGGTGTAGCACTTGCCGGTTTTAATAATACCGTGTTTCCAGTTACCATCGCAGCAACAGTTGTTCCTGCCATGATAGCGAATAGGAAGTTCCACGGGGAAATTACGACACCCACACCAAGTGGAATATAATTATATTGGTTAAATTCTATAGGACGGCTATTAATTTTCACGCCATCTTTTAATTCTAGCATTTGACGGCCATAATATTCCATGAAGTCAATAGCTTCTGCAGTATCAGCGTCAGCTTCTTTCCATGGCTTTCCGCCTTCTTTTACTAGATGTGCAGTAAATTCATGCTTACGGCGACGAACTATAGCCGCTGCACGGAAAAGAATATCTGCACGGAGTTTAGGATCAGATTTTCTCCATGTTTCAAATGTTTTATCAGCAGTTTGCATTGCTTTCTCAGCAAGCTCTTTATTTGCTTTGGACACATATCCAATTACTTCTTCTCTGTTGGCTGGATTAACAGATACAATCTTGTCATCTGTTGTAATACGCTCTCCGCCAATTACTAGTGGATATTCTTTACCTAGATCGGCTTCCACCTTTTTTAAAGCCTCAAGCATCTGCTGTCTGTTTTCTTCTACGGTGAAATCTGTAAAAGGTTCATGTTTGTAAGGTACTACCATATTAAAACCTCCTAAAAATTATCCTATTCTACCTATTGATTGCGTTTTCACAAAAAATCTATTAAAAAAACACAAAAAATAAGGAGTGGCGCATGTCCACCCCTTATTTTACCCCATTTATTGTCAGACTTCAACGAATCTTTTTTCTTAATGGAAAATACGAACGGTTGGTGTATCGGATCCAGCCTCACGATAGATGGTACTTTCTACTTTATCGCTTGAGGTGATCATCAACTCGAGATCATAATAATCCTCAAACATATCCTGCACAAGCCCATACGCATATTGACTAAACCCTATTACCTCGGCTTTTCCGTAAAACTCAATAGGAATCTCAATTGTCAGCTTCTTTAATTCATCATTTATATAGAAGCCTTCTCCTATAATACCTACATAGTTAGGAAAGTAATTAGCAATCTCATTACCAAAGCTGGTTACTAATTCATGATCATCAAAGTATTCTTTCTTACCTTCATCTGATGGGAATAAAATATGTTGCTCATCTATGTTATCCCAATCGCTCAACGATGTTTCTCCACCGGCTACATTCATTTTTGCGACATAATTCCCTGGAATTGGGGAGCTATGTTCCTGCTCGCTGTATACTGCTAGCATGATCGGAACATTTTCAAGCCCTTCCATATTACGGATACGATTGACTACTTTCTCTGCAATGGCTGTGGCCTGCTTCATCATCTCACTATTGGAAATATCTTTATAGTAATATGGACCACCTGTTTCCGTTTGATAACGATAGACCGATTTCATTGCAAGTCCGATAGAAATCCCCTTTAAATTAACGGTATTATCTTCATTCTTTGTCAAAAAGTTTTGTTCTAGAATATGGGAAAGATATCTAGGATTGGCTTCCTGATCCTCTTTACTATTTTCATTTTCAATTGGTGGGTTTAAACCTAATTGGAAATCACGGCGGATATTCTCCTCATTTACCGTCATTTTATTTTCCTCTAAATAGTCTATTCTATCTGCTACAGCTTCTTCTAATTGACTTTCGGTCAATTCCCTGCCTAACCAATCATAAACTGTATCTTCATCTAAATACTGTCCTTCTTGAAAGAAGTACTTGCTCGGATCATACACTTCTTTGGAGTGCCTCCGCAATCCTTCTTCCATTTCATCAATATCCATACGGTTTGCTACCTGGTTTACAATAACGCCCCTTGCCTTGCTAGGCTCGTATGGAAGTATCATTTTATAGTTTTCATCTGAAAGCTGGTAGCTCGGTACAATCGATGTTTCTTGTTGCGTATCCTCTTCTTGCACGACTTCTTCATTGGTATCCGGTGAACATGCCGTAATAAGTAGAAGTGCGCCCAGCAGACATATGGTCCATTTTTTCATTTCCTTACACTCCCCTATTTCTCAAGAGCAGTCTCTAATTCCTGCTCATCCCATATTGTGATGCCAAGCTTCTGTGCTTTGTCATACTTCGACCCAGCATCTTCACCGGCGATTAGAATATCCGTTTTTTTACTAACACTTCCTGTTACCGATCCGCCTTTTGCCTCAATTTGTTCTTTTGCTTCCGTCCGAGTGAATTTTTCCATTTTCCCAGTAAGAACTACCGTTTTTCCTGCAAATATCGAATCTTCATCTGCCTCTGGACGTTTCGGCCCGTTATACTCCATATTAATACCAAGCTCTCGAAGCTCGTCGAGTAGAGTAATTACCTTTTCCTCTTGGAAATATTGAACGATCGAATCAGCCATTTTATCGCCAATTTCGTCTACAGCGATCAAATCTTCATAGCTTGCTTGTTGAATATTCTTCATTGTTTCAAATTCTGTAGCAAGCGTTTTGGCTGCTTTAGAACCAACAAATCGTATCCCAAGACCGAATAATAGCTTTTCAAGTGAATTATCCTTTGATACCTCAATTGCCTGAAGCAAATTGTCAACAGACTTCTCGCCCATTCGTTCGAGTTCAAGTAATTCTTCACGTTTTAAGCGGTAGATATCCGCGATGGTTTTTACTAAGTTTTCTTGGAAAAGCTGGATGATTACCTTTTCTCCAAGTCCATCAATGTTCATCGCATTGCGGGAGACAAAATGAATGAGCCCTTCCTTCAGTTGAGCAGGGCAATTGGGGTTAATGCAGCGCAAGGCCACTTCCTCTTCCAGTCGCACTAACTCACTTCCGCATGCTGGACATTCTGTTGGCATGTGAAATTCTTCTTCCTCACCTGTACGCTTTTCAGTAAGTACACGCACTACTTTGGGAATAATATCGCCAGCTTTTTTGATTACCACCGTATCTCCTATACGAATATCCTGTTCACGGATCAGGTCTTCGTTATGCAAGGAAGCTCTTTTCACAGTAGTACCAGCTACTTTAACAGCCTCCAGGATGGCGGTAGGTGTTACTACACCTGTTCGTCCTACACTCAATTCTATGTCTGTTAACCTCGTTACAGCTTCTTCTGCCGGGAATTTATACGCAATGGCCCATCGAGGGCTTTTTGCTGTATAACCAAGCTCTTCTTGCTGATCAAGATTATCAACCTTCACGACAATCCCGTCTATTTCATAATTCAAATTGGGACGCTCGTTTGTCCAGTATTCAACATACTCGAGCACTTCCTCAATGGTTTCGCATTTTCTCCATTCAGGATTTGTTTTAAATCCAAGTTTGCTTAGCGCTTCGAGTCTATCACTATGACTTGTCAGGTTACTGTTATTCCACTCCCCAACACCATACAAAAAGATATCAAGGTTACGCTTAGCAGCAATTTTTGGATCTAATTGTCTTAGTGATCCTGCTGCCGCATTGCGTGGGTTGGCGAATGGCTCTTCCTCTTTCTCTTCCCTTGCTTCATTCAAAGCTAGGAATGATTTATGGGGCATATAGGCTTCTCCACGTACTTCCAGATTTTCTTTTTCCTTTATCGTTAAAGGAATGCTCCGGATCGTTCTTAAATTGCTTGTGATATTTTCACCTATTGACCCATCTCCACGCGTAGCGCCAAGGATGAACTTTCCATTCTCATAAGTAAGGGAAATGGCGAGTCCATCAATTTTCAGTTCACAGACAAAGCTGACAGGCTCATCTGTTCCCTGCGCTGCTCTCTTAGCAAAGTCGCGCAAATCTTGTTCATTAAATGCATTTCCGAGGCTGAGCATCGGCACTTTATGTTCTACCTTTTGAAAAGCTTCCAGTGGTTCTCCGCCTACCCTTTGAGTAGGCGAATCCTTGGTAACAAGTTCAGGAAATTCTTCTTCTAGTTTGCGTAATTCCTGGAGTTTTTGATCATACTCCACATCTGGAACACTCGGTTTATCCAACACATAATACTCATAACCATATTGATTTAATACTTCTCGTAATGCTTCAATTTCTTTCTGTGCTTGCTGTTGATCCATCCAAGCACCTCCTATTGTTTCGTAATTGGGGCAAATTTAGCTAGGACTCGCTTAATTCCAGTTGGTGCAGGAAAAGCAATATCCAGTTCCATTGCTTCGCCTTCACCTTGAACTTTAACGACAGTCCCAGTCCCCCATTTTTTGTGATTTGCTTTGTCTCCTGGTCCCCATGTTTCGCTTTCGGCACCCGTTGTTTTCTGCATGCGCTCCGCTTTCCGTTTTAATGGTGCAGGCTTATCTTTTGGTTGGCCGAGAGGGCTACCAAACATAGACGACTTCGCTTGCTCAATGCCTTCAATTAATTCTTCCGGTATTTCACCGATGAAACGGCTAATTGGGTTCATGTTCGTACGACCATATAAGGTACGCATTTTTGCATGTGTCAGATAAAGCTGCTGTTCAGCTCTCGTAATCCCTACATAGGCGAGTCTGCGCTCTTCTTCCATCTCATCGTTATCAAACATGGAACGACTATGTGGGAAGACATTTTCCTCCATCCCTATCAAGAAGACGACAGGGAATTCTAATCCTTTGGCCGCATGCAAGGTCATTAAGGTTATCTTTTCCTCATTATCCGGATCTTCCTCATCAACACGATCAATATCTGCAATTAGAGCAAGATCTGTAAGAAACGCGACCAATGTTTTATCTTCTGCAGTTGCTTCAAAGTCTTTTGTTACTGTCATAAATTCTTCTAAGTTTTCCAGGCGGCTTTGTGACTCAATGGTACGCTCGTTTTTCAGCATTTCTTCATAGCCTGTCCGTTCGAGGACTGCTTCAACCATATCTGTAGCCGTTAGAAATTCCTGTTGCTGGGAAAGCGATTGGATGAGCTGGCCAAACTGCGCTAAAGCATTGGCTGCCTTCTTGGAAACCCCGGTGAAATCTACCTCTTTTACCGCTTCGTTAAAGGAGATATCATGCGTAGCAGCGTGCTCACGCAAACGGTCGATAGATGTTTTTCCAATGCCCCGCTTCGGTACATTTACTACCCGCTCAAAGCTCAAATCATCATCAGGATTTGTAATAAGGCGCAAATAGGCGACCATATCTTTAATTTCTTTTCGCTCGTAGAACTTTGTGCCTCCAACCATTTGATAGGAAATATTGGATTTCATTAACGTATCCTCGACCGCACGAGACTGTGCATTGGTACGATATAAAATTGCCACATCCCCCGGCGAGAAACCTTCGCGACGGGTCAGCTCTTGAATTTTATCTGTAATAAATAGGGCTTCTTCCTGCTCTGTTGCACCTTGGAAGTAGTGTATGTTTTTCCCGTCTGGATTTTCCGTCCAAAGATTCTTTGGCTTTCGGCCAGAGTTGTTTTCAATCACTTTATTAGCAGCAGATAAAATTGATTTAGTCGAACGGTAATTTTGCTCTAAGAAAACGGTCCGTGATGTTGGATAGTCCTTTTCAAAGGATAAGATGTTTGAAATATCTGCGCCACGCCAGCGATAAATCGACTGATCGGAATCCCCCACTACACAAAGGTTTTGGAACCGACTCGCAAGTTGCTTAACGAGGAAATATTGCGCATGGTTTGTATCTTGGTACTCATCGACATGAATGTATTGAAATCTGCGTTGATAATATTCCAAGACTTCAGGAACACGTTTGAATAAATGAATCGTCTGCATGATCAAGTCATCAAAATCTAGAGATTGATTCTTTTTCAGTATCTTTTCATATGATTCATAAATTTGTCCGACTTGTCGATCAAAGAAATTACCAACATTCTTATTGTATTCAGCTGCAGTTATTAGTTCGTTCTTAGCTGCACTAATTTGTCCCAGCATCGCGCGGGGATCAAATTTCTTTGGATCAATGTTCAGGTTTTTTAGAATCTGTTTGATTACAGATAGCTGGTCCCCACTGTCCAAAATACTAAAATTACGGTTATAGCCGATCCGATCGATGTCTCTGCGGAGAATACGTACACACATAGAGTGGAATGTGGATACCCACATATACTCACTTTCCGGGCCAACTAGTTTGCGGACACGATCCTTCATCTCTCTTGCAGCTTTGTTGGTAAAGGTAATCGCAAGCACATTGCGAGCTGCTACTTCTTTCTCACCAAGTAGGTAAGCAATTCGATGTGTAAGCACGCGGGTTTTACCACTCCCCGCACCTGCCATGATTAGCAAGGGACCTTCTGTATGTTTCACTGCCTCTTGCTGTTCTTTATTTAATCCTTTTAATAAGTCATCCATCGTCTGACTCATACTTCCACCGCCTAACTCAATTATCTTTTATTGCTTTTACTGTTTTTATTGCTTTTTTGATGTCTGTATATATAATATTGCCGACAATAATCACATCAGCATTCTCTTTCATGTCTCGTGCCTGTTGCACCGTCTCAATTCCTCCACCGTAAAAAAGCTTCGTTTCATCAAGCTGTTGCTTCACTTTTTTCACAAGCTCGGGATCGCCATATTTGCCGCTGTACTCCATATAAAAAACCGGTAAGTGGAAGACTTTTTCCGCCATATATGCATATGCAATGACATCTTCTTCATCCGGCAAGTAACTGTTTGTATGGGTAAAAGCCTTGGCTTCCTCATTCAAAATGCAATATCCTTCAAACAAAATCTCACTATATTCCATCATGTCGACAAACTCTTTAATCGCTTGATGCTGGATATCCATCATCCATTTCTTCTCTTTTGAATTCAGAACCATAGGGATATAGTAATAATCAAATCCTGGGGTGATCGCGTCCATTGAGGAAATTTCTAAAATACATGGGACCGTATATCTGCGGACACGGGCAAGCAAATCAAGTACCCCGTCCAATGTGATGTCATCTGTTCCACCAACAATCACAGCGTCCGTTCCTGATTCACAAATCATTTCTAAATGTTCATCCGAGATTTCCTTGGCAGGGTCGAGTTTAAATATATGCTTCCATTCGTTCATTGTAGTATACAAATTGTTAATCCTCCATTAACTTAATCCATTACTTTATTATACCAAAAAAACCTAGCGGAATTTAGGGATAAGGGTGAAATTTTTTAGAAGGTGTCGTGGTGGTGTGATGAGGCTGGGTTTTGGATGGGTGTTGGCGTCTCTTTGCTGGAGCGGTGCGTCTGTTTTGGTGGGGGCTGCGTCTTTTTGCTGGATTGGTGCGTCTCTTTGTTGGAGCGGTGCGTCTATTTTGATGGGAGCTGCGTCTCTTTGCTGGATCGGTGCGTCTCTTTTGATGGGGGCTGCGCCTCTTTGCTGGATCGGTGCGTCTGTTTTGGTGGGGGCTGCGTCTCTTTTGATGGGGGCTGCGTCTCTTTGTTGGAGCGGTGCGTCTCTTTGTTGGAGCGGTGCGTCTGTTTTGATGGGAGCTGCGTCTTTTTGCTGGATTGGTGCGTCTCTTTTGGGGGGAGAGTTGCGTCTCTTTACTGGATTGGTGCGTCTGTTTTGGTGGGAGTTGCGTCTCTTTACGAAGGCGACACGCGACTTTGTGAGGGCAACACGCGACTTCGCGAGAGCGGCACGCGACTTCGTGAGAGTGACACGTGAATTCGTGACAGCCTCACGCGACTTTGCGAGGGCCGCACGCAACTTTCGTGACAGCCCACGCGACTTTATGAAAACGCCACGCGAGAGCCTCACGCTTCACACTAATCTGTGAGGTTATAAAATTCCTTTGTATTCCTATATAACTGACGATAAACTTGCCCTTCATTGATCTTTTTTAAATAGGCTATTTTTTCCACGATGCGATGGAGCATGTAAGGATGAGTCAGACTGCCTTGAAATTCTCCTTCAAACGGCCATGGCCCGTCCGTCTCCACCATTATTTGCTCTAATGGATAAGCAGAAATCAATTGCTGAATTTCCGCTTCATACATGCAATCAGGTGTTATGGAAATATAATAGCCATTTTTAATCATTCGCTTCACTGTTTGCTTATCTCCCTTAAACCAGTGAAAGTGCGCCTTTTTCACCTGATATTTTTCCAGTAGATCACAAACAACAGGTGCATCCTCATACACAGCATGCAGCACAATAGGCTTATTAAGTTGGGCGGCTTTTCTGATAAACCGCTCCAAAAGATTAATGTAGGCGCTCAGGTCAAATGCAGGATTTTCCTTTCGCATATAATACGGTAAGCCAACCTCGCCGATTGCCACGAATCTATGTTGTGCTTGATCGATTAATTCCCATAGAGCGGCCTGTTCTTCCTCTGTTGGCAGTTCTTGCTCGGGATGGTAACCTATGGCCGGCTTTACCCGCCTGTCCTCTTTCCCTAACTCTAACAGCCTTTGAGCAGACTGCAAGTGGTTCGACACACAAATCAGCGCCTCCACATTCGCATCATCTAAATCTTGCAATATCCTTTGCTGCTCTTGTTTGGTATACATATCCAAATGAATATGGGCATCGATAACAGCTCGCATTATGCTTCACTCCGCAACTCATGGTAAATTTGTTTTTTCCAATCCAAAAATTCTTCCGTCAGAACGAGCTCTTCTCGACGGGGGCGCTCGAAAGGAATTGTAAACTCCCGCTTTACTGTAGCGGGGTTGCTGGATAGCACTAATACTCGATCAGATAAGAAAATGGCTTCCTCTATATTGTGGGTTACAAATAAAACGGATTTACGGTTTTCTTCCCAAATGGACAGCAGCCATTTTTGCATGTCGAGTCTTGTAAATTCATCTAGGGCAGAGAATGGTTCGTCCAGACAAATGAAAGGCTGTGGGCTGAGCAAGGATCTTACATAAGCAGCACGCTGTCGCATCCCACCTGACAATTGATGGGGGTAGGCATTCACATAATCTGCAAGACCTGCCCTCTCCAGCATGGCGCTTGCCCTTTCTTTATTAGGCTTTGCATGTAACTCTTCACCGAGAACGACATTATCGAGCACTGTACGCCATGGAAACAAAGAAGGGCTTTGTGGTGTATAGCTGATTTTCCCACGTTTTCCGTTAATGTTTTCTCCACCTAAATATAATTCGCCCTCATCCGGTGTATACAAGCCTCCAATTAAATGAAACAGTGTACTCTTCCCACTTCCAGAAGGCCCGAGCAAGGATACAAATTCACCTTCTCTTACTGAAAAGGAAACAGACTGAAGCACTTTTTTCTCCCCGAATGACTTGGATACTTTGCTTACTTTAAGTTCACTCATGATTTCGCCTCCTGACCGGCTCGTCCTTTAATGAAAAACTTTTCCAATGCAATAATGAAACTAAAAAATAGCAAACATAATAACATGATGAAAAATATCGCTACAAATACCCGGTCTGTTCTAAAAGAGGACTGTGCCAATGTCATATATACTCCGATGCCCTTGTTGGCACCTAACCATTCGGAAATAACTGCTCCCATTACACTGTAAGTAGCAGATATTTTTAATCCAGAAAACACAGCTGGCAACGCATGTGGCAATTCAAGCTTCGAAAAAACCTGCCGTTTTGATGCGCCTGCCATGTACATATAATGCTTCATTTCGGCATTTGTTTGGCGGAATCCATCCAAGGCCGCTACCGCAACCGGGAAGAAACAAACAAGGGTAATGATAAATAATTTCGGTAAGACGCCAAATCCAAACCATATAATTAACAATGGCGCCAGCACAATAATCGGGATATTCTGGGATAGGATAAGCAATGGATAAAACGCCTGACGTACACGGGGCATCAAATGTAATAAGACAGCAATAAGCAATCCTATACTTGTACCAATTACAAATCCTACTATTGATAGCTTTGTGGTTGAGACAAGATGATGTGCATAATTAGACCAGCTGCTTAACCCTTCTTCCATTATGGTGAATGGGGATGGCAGTAACCAGGCTGGAATAACAAACAAACGGCTGCTAGCTTCCCACAAAACAAGTAAAAGGATAACGACCAACACAGGACGCCATCCTTGTGCTACTATTTTCTTCATTTTTGTAAGAGGTCGGGACAGAACAAAAAGTTTTAATCAAATGACGGATGATAGCTAGAATAAGCGTAAGAAATATACGAAGACTCCTTGAAAATCAAAAAACGATTTTCTGCGTGCGATGCAATGCTGTCGAAGTCTTCCTTGTCCTATGGGAGGAAGGCCTAGGTGAGACCCCGGAATGCGTAGCATCCGGAGGCTCACCAGCCGCCCATGGAAAGCGGAGTATATTTCTGAAGCGGTTCTTCAAAGGTCATTCTTTCGGATTTATCTTTTACGTAAGTACTATTGTCCCAACCACTCCACCTCCATTCTTAGCGGTATTTTTCCGTTAACACGTCCATCGATGTTCCATCTGGTTTGTAAAAAACCTTCACTTGAGAAATTATGCTCGGACATCCAAGGCTGGCCATTTTTTCATTCATTTTTCCGATGATGGAAAATAATGCTGTTAGTTCCCCTTCCATTGTGGTCTCAAGCGGATTCACCTGATACTTAACACCTGACTGTTCAATTACATCAATAGCCGCATCAACATATGGAATACTATCTTCGCCGTTTTTAGTTTTCGGGATAATTTGTATACTTACTAACGCATTTGCCATTTATTCCTCACACTCCAATTCTATTTTTCTGGTAAAAATTCATTTGTATAGGCACTGTTGGCATCTAGTTCTTTTTCCAATAGTCCATTCTCATACATCCAATCTCCGTAATTCTGCCAAACCTTCTCGTCTTGTACTCCCCACTGAGTAGCATCATCTTGATATTTCGGGGAAATCCATTCCTGACTTGCTTTCACTAATTCTGGGTCTAAGTCAGGCACTGCCTCTATTAAGATATCAGCTGCTTTATCAGGTTTCTCGATTGCATACTCGTACCCCTTCGTCACTGCCTTCATAAATGATTGGATCGTTTCTGGATCGGATTCTATCAGCCTTTCATTCGTGGTGATAACCGGCGTATAGTAATCTAGCTTGTCACTATAATCGGTTAAATATTGCATATTCAATTCAACATCGCGGAGCTCTGCTTCCACTCCAGTCCATCCATAATAGATCCAGGCAAAATCAACATCTCTTTCGACAGCCGTGAAAAAGTCAGTATTTCCCATGTTTATAATAGTGACATCCTCTGCGCTGGCATCTTCCTGTTTCATCAATGAAGCAATTACTGCCTTCTCTACAGGTGCACCCCAGCCACCATATGTTTTTCCGGCGTAATCAGCAGGCGACGTAATTTCTTTATCCGCAGGGGAAGCAAAACCAGATGTATTATGCTGAATAATTGCAGCAAGTGAAACAATTGGGATGTCCTGAATACGTGCTTCGGTCACAGCTTCTTGTGCCCCTATCCCAAATTCTGCCTTTCCGGATGCCACCACCTGGTCTGCCCCTGATTCACCTGGCAAGGTGATCTCTACATCCAAACCTTGTTCTTCAAAATACCCTTCTGCTTGGGCAACATATAATCCTGTGTGGTTCGTATTCGGTGTCCAGTCGAGCACCATTGTCACTTTCTTTAAACTGCTGTCCTCTTGCTCATTTCCTGTTGCCTCTTGATTACAGCCTGCAATGATCAAGGTGAACAAGACAACCATACTAAGTAAAAGCTTTTTCATTCTTCCTTCCTCCTTTTTTTGTTATGACACATAATGCTGTTGTTTGGAGGAACATATTGTTTTCATGCACAAAAAAATGCGCTCAGGGCTCACCCAGGCGCATATATCGTCACATTCACTTCTATATGTTCCCTACGCTGGTTTAAGCCAGATCAGGTTCCAAGGGTCTATATCTTACGGATATGATCTCAACCAGCAACACTGGTCCCCCTACATCGAAACGTACTATTCAATTAACAACATTACATTCTTACTCTGCCATAGATTGTCACAAAATACAAGTTAGGTCTAGATGGATTACCCTTAAAATACTATTCATTTTCTTCAAGCTTACGAATTATTTCTTCAGATGACTGATTGATTTTATCCAGCTCTATATTGCTTGGAGAAGTACTGGAAAGGTTGTATTTTTCTTTTAGGAGTAAAATTCTCTCCACACTCTCATTGATTCTTTCTTCCTTAATAGTTCCACTTTCCACAGCCTTGGTTAAACTATGAACAGCTTTCAATTTATTTTCATCACCATGGCATACTAAAACAATATCATTTCCCGCTTGAACCGCTTTTACGGTAGCATCCCCTATATCATAGTTTTCTAAAATGGCTCCCATTGTCATATCGTCGGTTATAGCTACTCCGTTAAAGCGCAATTCTTCTCTTAACATAGTGGTGACCACATTCTTAGATAAGGAAGAGGGATATTCATTATCTATCTCGGGTAACAGTATATGTGCAACCATCGTCATATCAGCTTGGTGATCAATAGCTTTTTGGAATGGCACTAATTCCATTTCTCGGATGCTTTCCAAACTATTATGCACTACAGGTAAGTCCAAGTGGGAATCCATATCTGTATCTCCGTGGCCCGGAAAATGTTTGATGACGGGAATGATGCCTTTTGATTGGATACCCTTCATCTCTTCAACGCCCATATCCGAAACAATCTCCTTGTTATCACCAAAAGATCTCTTTCCGATAATAGGGTTATCTGGGTTACTATTAACATCCATAACAGGGGCCATAGTTACATTAAACCCGAATGCGTTTACCCTTTCTCCAATCGCTTCCCCAACTTGGTATGCAAGCTCTGTATTATTAAGATCACCAATCTCTTTACTGTCTGGTAAATTTACTATTTTGGGGGGCATTCTTGATACAACCCCACCTTCTTCGTCTACGGAAATAAAAAGAGGGATATCCTGAGAATCTGCGTTCAATTCCTTTAGTTCCCTGTTCAAATTTAATAATTGTTTTGAGTCGGTAATGTTCCTTTCAAACAAAATGACTCCGCCGATATGATTTTCTTGCATGAAATTCCTCGTTTGATCATTCACTTGGGTACCTTCAAACCCAATCATAAGCATCTGGCCAACTTTTTCTTCCATTGTCATAGAAGAAATCTTATCTTGAACTGCTTCTTTTAAAGCATCTACAGAGGATTCTTCGGAGTCCATTTCGTCTTCTTCTGTAGCATTATCTTGGGCACTGCTTTTGCCTTCGTCTTCCTTACCATCACCCTTATTGCCTTGCTCTGTTGGTTTTTCGTGTTCCACGCTGTTGTCTGTATTCTGGGAACACCCCACCAACGAGATGAAGAAAATCAGAGCTAAACAAAATCCTATCGCTTTCCATTTATTATTTTTTATTTCCATGATGTCCTCCCATGTATAGCGATGTAACCTTCTGTGTTTTTATATTCTTTAGTATAAACAAAGAGATGTTGGGCTATGACCCAGCATCTCTTTGTTTGTTACTTCTCTTCATCGGTAAGTCGGTCTAAAACCATCTTATATCCTTCGCTACCATAATTAATACATCTACGCACACGCGATATGGTTGCAGTCGAAGCATTGGTTTCCTGTTCAATTACCGTGTAGGTACGGCCTTCCGTTAGCATTTTTGCCACTTGTAGCCGTTGGGAGATGGCATGGATCTCCGACATAGTCGCAATATCATCAAAAAAGCGGTAGCACTCTTCCCGGTCCTTTAGTGTAAGAATTGCATCGAACAATTGATCGAGCTGTTCTCCTCGTAGTTTATCTATTTGCACAAACAAGCCCTCCTGCTTCTAATTAGTTATGTTGACGGACTCGGTTAATCCAGGATTGGTAGGAATAACATTGATCCAAGTTTTCCCTGGGACAAAGCCCACTATATCTCCATCCTTTACAGGAACAATTCTTCCTTCTCTATTCTCCCATTGCAATTGTTGTACTTTTCCTTTTTGCAAAAGGTATGCATTTCCGCCCGATTCCATGTCGACGGCCCTCCGTCCAGCATCATCAATCACTTCATGTGGGGTTTCCACTATAAATACATTTGCTGCCTGTATAGGCTCTTCTGTGTTCAGTTCTACTGTTTGTTCACGGTCATTATAGCGTGTGTACACTTCATCGCTTGCACTATAGTCATATTCGACAATTTCCATTGGTTGATCGGAATAAACAATTTCTACATGCTGGGCTGGGTCACCAGCAATCTCTTTATCGCTTTTCACAAAAGTAAGCGGCTCAATATCAGCAGTGGTCTCATAGCCTTTACTTTTGGCCACGTCATATACAGCCCCAAGCTGTAAATAGGAATTGTGTGGCGCATTACGGAATGATTCTCGCTTGAACAAGTTTCCATCATTATCATATAGGGATCCATTTAAATGTTCAATTCCTCTGTTCATAATCATATCATTAACAAAATTTGCTGCCCCGTGATAAACATAAAGCGCGTTATAGTCATTGGCCAAATTAAAATAATATTCCCGTGCACTTCTTACAGGGCCAACAACATCCGGCATTTCACTTTGAAACATAGCAAGAAAACGTGTTATCTGTCCCTCAGCTAATATTTCAAACACAAGATCTGCTTTAGACAATCCGGTTTGCGGCCTTGCTTTGGAATGATTATTCACCATCACACCGACAATGCGATTATTAGTAGGTTCGTCTATTGCCACTCCTGTCAAAGGAGCTACGATTTCTTCCGACTCCGACACATCCGGTTGGTCTGTCTTCTCCTGCATATCTATATCCTTCGTTTCATTGTTCTCCGCTTCTTGTTTCTCGGAGCAACCAACCAACAAGATGAATGCGAAGAGCAGCATCCATACGATTTTCTTCATTTTCTCACAACACCCTTGTTAACATAGATTTTACTCCATTATACGCTAACACATGGTCGCTGGGAATAGCACTGCTTTTTTCTTCACGTCCACAATCCCCTGTTGTGTTATCCGAATGTGAGGAAGGTGTGTTGAAGATAAGAAAAATATCGAGTAAACCGGGTCTGAAAAAGGATAACCATATTCTACTAATATCGTTTTAAGCTGCTTTTCCTTCTCTATTAAGTCCCGCATATTTCCATCATACATAGTGCCCGATAGTGTGAGTGGGATTTCCAGTAAAATTTCCCCATCATGGACGATGACAATTCCTCCACCTAATTCCTTTAATCGATTGCCTGCTAAGATAATATCGGCTTTACTTTTTCCAATAAAGATGAAGTCACCTGTCGTAGAATAAGAGCTTGCCATACCGCCAAGACGATCTGTGAAACCACGTATGGTCGTATTGACGCGCCATTTCCCTTTACGATCTAGTAGGAGTAGGAAAGCATCCTTCTTCGTTTCTGGTAACTGTTCTGTTGCAATGTCTGTATCAATCGCATACGGTTTTATAATGACATCATTCACCATATCAAGTCCGATAGGCACAGAAAACTGCAATTCATTTTCTGTAAGCTCCCAATCATAGGTTAGTTTCCCTATCCCATATTCTTCCCAATTCACTACATTGGAAATCTCTTTTGGGCTATGATCTTTTACAATCCACTGTCCTTTAGCCAAAACACTTTCAGGGTGCGGATTATCCTTATCTGAAAGAATATTGATATTGGCAATTCGACCTGGTGCAATGCTTCCAAGTTGTTCCTCTAAGCTAAGATGTTTTGCTGCATTATAGCTTGCCATCATATAAGCTTCCTCAATTGGAACGCCTTTTTCTATCGCAATCTCAATACATACGTTCATCATGCCGTCTTCATAGAATCCTGGCGTAGCTCCATCCGTGGTCATTGTAAGATTGTCATAGCTTTTTAGATTCATAGCCAGCAGTTCCTCAAGCAACTTCGGCAAATCTGGTCGAATAGATGAATAGCGTAGTCCTACCTGATAACCAAGGCGCAACCTACTAATAACGTCCTCACCTGTCATGGATTCATGATCTGCATTTACACCCAATAGCTTCATCTTTGTTAATGTTTTTTCAGACGCTCCAGGCAAATGCCCTTCTACTGGCTTGCCTTGTCGTTTTGTTTCCTGTATCCAATGCAGAAGCCGATCGTCCCCTGCTAGTAAATCAGGCCATGAGGTCAGCTCTCCCCCCTGAACAACAGCTGGGTGCTTTATCCATGAAAGGATCTCCTGTGTATTAAAAAGTTGTGTATCATCTTTCAATTCGGTTTGCGCATCAAAGCGTGCCCACCAATACATGGAGACAGGATGCTTTTGTAGTTCATTTAATAAAGAAAACGCTTTCTTTTTCTTCAATAACAATAACCATAAAATGTTATCATTTACTAGTGTTGTAGTTCCTGTTTTTGCTACATGATTCGCGAGCTGTTCAGGGTTATATAATTGGAACGGGTGGGCATGTGGCTCGATATATCCTGGAACAAGATACTTCCCTGCACAATCCATTGTTTCTATATCCTCCGTATTAGCAGGAAGCTTTTCCCCTACATAGACAATGCGATCATCAACAATCCAAATGTTTGCTGAGATCCACTCTTTCGTATACGCATTTAAATAAACAGCATTCGTTAAAAGCAGGTCAGGCTTATCCAATCCATCAATCACGCTGACATGCTTTCTCAGTTCACGGTTTCTCCAGTAATAACCATTCTCTAACATAGACAACGCTCCAATACTTCTTTTTCTTTATTTTACCATACATAACACTTTAACACTGTAAAGTTACCGTTAAATTGGTATGTCCATTTTGTGAATTGATTTGGTGTGGTGCGTCGGGTGGGGCTATGGTTTCACTTTGTGGTGTTGTGGTTTCACTTTCGGGTGCTGTGGTTTCACTTTTGGGTGTTGTGGTTTCACTTTGTGGTACTATGGTTTCACTTTTGGGTGCTGTGGTTTCACTTTTGGGTGTTGTGGTTTCACTTTGCGGTGCTGTGGTTTCACTTTTGGGTGCTGTGGTATCACTAGCACTATTTAAATGGATCCATGACATCGTCGTAATCTTATAATTATATTGAGAAAAATCTAAAAGTGGTAATACAATATGGTAAAATATAGTTAAAAACATCTAATAATATGCTCTTCATCTAACAACTTAGTAATTTGATTAATGGGTATGTGCTTAGAAACTTAAGGTGGCTAATCAAAATGGTATTTGATTTTGGAAATTCTGCTATTGTTTTACCCCCTCTCCACATTACGGTTATTGCTATCATCGTCATTTTCTTATTAGTAAGGTGGAGTAAACAATTAGAATCCAAACGTTCTAGAGTGTTTTTTTACTTTCTAATTAGCACTTACATTACTCCAATTTATTCTCAAGTTACTGAAGAGGGTATATTTGAACTATGGACCCCCTTAGGCTTTATAGCCGTTATCCTATACTTGTTTCTTAACAAAAGAAGCCACCCTGCAAAATTGAAAGCAAGTATTTTAGGGTTTTGCATAGCAATTTATCAGTTAATCCTCCAATATTTCGGTTAGTTTTATTAATGAATTGTAAACCTTATGTTGCTCCTATCTTATTGATTCAGTTGATTGTAATTTGGGAGAAGATAACTGAACTTAGAAGCTCTATGGAAGAAAGAAAGACCAGATTTTTAAACAAATAATTCTAAGAAGGAGTCCAGATGACGCAAGAACCAAAAAAGTTTCATGTTAAAAATTTACGTTACACTGTAAGGTCTGCTCAAGAAAAGGATGCTAAAAGCTTGTCTGAACTGCGACTCCAGATTGATGGGGAAACAGAGAATTTGGATAGAGAAACAGGCGAAGCTTACATAGATGCAATAGGCTTTAAACAAATTATTTCAGAGGATACAAGGAGTGCCAGTAACCTATTTTTAGTTGTAGAAGTTAATGAGAAGATTGTAGGATTTTCCAGGTGTGAAGGAATCAAATTAAAAAGAACTTCTCATAAGGTAGAATTCGGAGTCTGTGTATTAAGAGACTACTGGGGTTACGGTATAGGAAAAAATCTCTTAGGAGAGTCAGTTCGTTGGGCTGACTCGAATGATATTAAAAAGATGACTTTACATGTGCTTGAAACAAATGATAAAGCCATAACTCTGTATAAAAAATATGGTTTTGAAGTGGAAGGTTTTTTAAAAAAGGACAAATTTCTGTCTGATGGTAATTACTATAATACTATTGTGATGGGACGATTTAAGCACGAAGACACCAGTTGTTGAACTTAAGGTGAGTCCAAATTAAAAGATCATTGTATCGCAATATAATTCCTAGAGAGGTGTCCTAATTTGAGATTAAAAGAAATAGCAAGTCTGTTTATGATAAAAGAAACACAAGGAAACATGGATGGTGTTGGTGACAAGATAGAAGATAACGAAACTCTTTTAGAATGTATCATTCGTGTAGTAAAAGAAAGGAGGAAAATAAATGAGAAAAGTAATTGCGTTTTTGTACATATCTCTATCAGTATTGTTTTTATTGAGTGGGTGTAATTCAAATGATGCAGATGCAAATGAAAATATTTTTAAATTTAAGGATTCATTTGTTGGTGATAATAGCGCAGTAGGAAACATTGCCAATCAATTACCAGGTTCTAAGCATTTAAACGGTTTTGAACTTAAAACAAATGAAGAACCATATGGCATTATCCTAAACTACGATTGGACAGACTCTCCAGAAGAATACAGAGAAACAGTAATATACAATGCTACATTTTTATTTACATTAGTACAAAACGTTGAGTGGATAACCTTTAATTCAGATATAAGTGAATATACTATCACGAAAGATAATCTACAAGAGTGGTATGGCAAAGAATTTAGTAATGTTCAAAACGAAGATGAACTAAGAGAAATTGTACTAGAATTTTCGGAAGACGAAAATAAAGTTAAGCAGTTATTAAAATAATGGGTAGAGAGTTAAGCAAAAAGGAGGGAGTATTATCCTTATTCCTAATGATATACGAACATCTGGAGCTTATGTTTTATATAAAGGTTTATTTGTATTTCAAGTCGGACCAACCAAAGATGGTTACAAACTTGGGATAGTCAGATTGGGAGGACATAGAGAAGATAATGAAACAGCGTTGGATACAGCAAAACGTGAGGTTTACGAAGAATCGCAGATCAATATTACTCCCTTTCATTCAGATACAACATTTTACCTTAGCAAGTGGAATGGAGTACCAAATAAAGTTACAGTAAACGAACCAATTGCCCCAATCCTTATTAAAGGCAATGAAAAATCGGCTTACACAGTAATGTACCTTTCTACTACTTCAACTAGGCCAACACCATCTTCTGAATCAAAAGGGTTATTATTACTCTCCCCAGAGAACGTACAACTTCTCTGCCAAAAAAGACTGTCTTTACATAGGTATCAAAAGCTACATGGAATATCTATTTTAACTCCAGAGATAGATACAAAATTAATATTACAACCGTTCCCTCAACTATTATTTCTTTCACGATTATTAAAAGAAGAAACAGAGCTGATGGAACGCTTTATTAATACATCCTTATAGATTTAACGGAGGCTAAGAAAGGGGTAGTCTGGTTGGAACAAGTATGGGAGAGACTGATGAACGCCAAAGGTTACTTACTAGAAGGAATTTTTGCAAACTTGTTTCATACAACCCTTTATAATAAAGAAATTATCCTTCACGTAACTGAACCAATATTATACATTCGGAAAAACACCGACAAAAAATACTGGAAAATAGGCTGGACTGAGGACGACGCAGGGGACGATTATTTGCTATCTGAGGAACAAGAAACACCAGAACCACTTGAATATGAACTAGAAGATCCACATCAACGACATACATATCAAAAACATATTATAAGTAGTTCGAGTTTTTCCATTGAGCATAATCTAATAAAAGAAGTAATTGGATACGGATCTATTTATAGTAATAGGGTAATTCTATCTGCTGTTGTATTAGAACTTGAGGATTCATTTCTTTCTATTGAGGCAGTTCCAGCAGTTGAAATGAGAGTTACAAATAAGGAACCTAAACATTTAGGTGACGTAATATTTTCTACAGATTAACCATGCAAATGTTAAAATTACCAAAAAAGCTTCGAGGACACCTAGATGCCCTCAAGCTTTTCCCTATTTCCCTATATCCGTTCTATAAAAATATTCCTTACCATTCTCGACTTGGTTGAGGGCTTCATACACCTTCTCACGAGCCAATTCAAAACTATTTTCTTTAGCCCCGACAAGCAGCACTCGACCGCCGTCAGATACAAGGTTGCCATCCACCAGTTTAGTACCTGCGTGTACGATATACGTATCCGCTTCATTCAATTCCGGAGTCTCTACTCCCTTGGCATAGGAGCCTGGATATCCTTGAGAGGCCAGAACTACCCCAACACATGCACTGTCATCCCACTCCAGTTCAGGATCTTTGCCATCCATTACATCAAGGATCACTTGGTCTAAATCATTTTTCAGCAGTGGTAAAACGACCTGCGTTTCCGGGTCACCGAATCGGGTATTAAATTCAATGACCTTTGGGCCGTCTTCTGTCATCATCAGCCCAGCGTAAAGAATGCCTGTAAAAGGTCGGTCTTCTTCCATCATGCCATCAGCCGTTTTTTGCAGGATTTCTTTCATTGCAAAATCAAGATGATCTTCGGTAACATCAGGAACTGGTGAAAAAGCACCCATCCCGCCTGTGTTTGGTCCTTCGTCATTATCAAATGCGCGCTTATGGTCACGAGCCGGTACCATTGGATAAACATTATGTTCATGAACAAATGCCATTAAAGAAAATTCTTTTCCGGATAAAAACTCTTCCACCACAATTTTTGCCCCGGCATCCGAGAAAGCTTTCTCTACTAGGATTTCGTCCACCGCAGCCAATGCTTGCTCTTTCGTTTCAGCTACGATAACCCCTTTACCAGCTGCCAATCCGTCCGCTTTGACCACAATGGGGGCGCCTTGTTTTTCAATATACTCTTTTGCCTTGTCGGCTGAGGTGAATGTAGCATAAGCCGCTGTTGGCACAGCATATTTGTTCATAAATTCTTTGGCAAAGCTTTTACTACCCTCAAGCAATGCTGCAGCTTTTTGTGGTGCAAACACCTGCAGGCCAGCTTCGATAAAACGGTTAGCAATCTCTTCATTCAGTGGGTTTTCCGGTCCAACTATCGTTAGATCAATCTGCTCTTCTTTAGCAAACGCAACAAGTGCCTCGATGTCCATTTCGTCAATTCCGACACACTCTGCCTGCTGCATTCCAGCATTGCCGGGAGCAGCATAAATTGTAGAAATACGCTCACTTTCCGCAAGCTTCATCACAATGCTGTGCTCGCGTCCACCGCGGCCGATTACGAGAATATTCATCCCTTCGCATCCCTTCCTTAATGTTTGAAATGGCGCATTCCTGTATAAACCATGGCAATGCCATGCTCATCACATACATCGATGGAGTCCTGGTCACGCTTTGAGCCACCTGGTTGAATAATTGCTGTTACGCCTGCTGCTACGGCTGCTTCCACCGTATCTCGCATTGGGAAAAATGCATCCGATGCGAGTACTGCTCCGTTAGCCTTGTCACCAGCTTGTGTGATTGCAATTTGAGCGGAACCGATCCGATTCATCTGACCAGCACCAACCCCAACTGTCTGGTTGTCTTTTGCTAAAACGATCGCGTTTGATTTCACATGCTTAACAGCTTTCCATGCAAACATTAAATTTGTAAGTTCTTTGTCGCTCGGCTGACGTTTTGTAGGGAATGTTAATGCGTCTTTTGCCACTTCCCCAGCATCATTGTCTTGTACAAGCATTCCACCTTTTACTGTTGTCAGCTTGTGGTAGCCGCTATCCCCATCTTGCATCGGAAGATCAAGTAGGCGGATGTTTTTCTTCTGTGTCAATATTTCCATTGCTTCGTCCGTAAAGCCTGGTGCAATTACAATCTCAAGGAAGATTTCGCTCAGCTGTTTAGCGGTCTCCGCGTCTACTTCGCTATTTACTGCGACAATGCCACCAAAAATGGAAATAGGATCTGCTTCATATGCTTTTGCAAATGCAGACGACAGGTTATCTGAAACGCCAATTCCACATGGGTTCATATGTTTTACTGCAACAGCAGTAGGCTCTTTGTATTCAGACAGGATTTCAAGTGCTGCATTGGCATCCTGAATATTGTTAAAGGAAAGTTCCTTGCCGTGTAATTGTGTTGCAGCAGCAAGGCTCCACCCTTTGTGAAGCGGGTTTTGGTAAAATGCCGCCTGCTGGTGCGGGTTTTCTCCATAACGAAGGGATTGTACCTTCTCATATGTAACAGTATATGTTTCAGGAAAAGCTTCTTCCGTTTCTTCAGAAAAATAACGCGCAATCATCGCATCATAATTTGCTGTGTGCTGGAAAACTTTAGCTGCTAGTTTTTTACGCTCTGCTTTCCCAAAAGAATCTGCACGTAGCCCTTCAATTACTGTTTCATAGTCAGAAGGATTTACAACCACTGCAACGTCTGCAAAATTCTTAGCCGCTGCCCGAAGCATTGTTGGACCACCAATATCAATGTTCTCAATAATTTCGTCACCTGATACGCCTTCTTTTTGTAACGTTTGTTTGAAAGGATATAGGTTTACAACAACCATATCAATTGGCGCAATGTTGTTTTCTTCTAACTGATTCATATGATCTGCATTAGAGCGTTTTGCCAGTAGTCCACCATGAATAAAGGGATGTAATGTTTTCACACGCCCACCCAAAATTTCTGGAAATCCAGTTACTTCATCCACTGCTTTCGCAGGAATGTCTGCTTCTTTTAATGCCTTTAACGTTCCTCCAGTTGATAGGATGTCGTAATCAAGGTCAACGAGCCCTTGAGCAAATGTGGTGATGTTTGTTTTATCGGAAACACTGATTAAAGCTTGTTTCTTCATTTTTTCCCCTCATTTCATTTTGGTTATATTATCCCGGTGCAACCGTCCGTAAAACTCCCACTTCAAACATGAAGTGAAACCGTGAAGTTTTAAGTGGGAGTAAACGGACGCTAACACCCCGATTCGTTCAACTAACAATCAGTGAGGGAAGAACGAAAACTCCCACTGATTGAAGTTTTACTTTATGTATTTTGGTCTAACAGCTGGCGGATGACGGCAGGGTAAAGATTGTGTTCTACTTGTTGGATACGTTTCTTGAGCATCTCTTCCGTATCCTCCGGGAAAAGTTCAACGGATTCCTGGGCAATAATTGGCCCCGTGTCAATGCCTTCATCGATAAAATGGACTGTTACCCCTGTCGTATCGACTCCTGCCTGATGCGCTTGTCCAATCGCATTCTTGCCCGGAAATGCCGGGAGTAATGACGGATGGATGTTGACTATTCTTCCTTCAAAAGCTCCAAGAAGATCTGTTCCCACAATGCGCATATAGCCTGCAAGGAAAATCCACTCGACACCAGCCTTATCTAACTCCTCAATTAGCTTTTGCTCATAGATAGCTTTCGACGCATATGCTTTAGGTTCAAAATTAAGGACCGGTACATCAAATTGCTCTCCCTTTTTTATTACTGTGGCACCAGGCTTATCACAAACGAGCAAGGCAACTTCAATTGGCAGATCATCGGCTTCCATTATCGCCTGAAAGTTGCTCCCTGTTCCTGATGCGAACACAGCGGCTTTGGTTTTCTTCATGAGCTAAAGTGCACTCCTTCATTTGGCACAACGGTTCCGATTATCGAAGCTTCTTCGCCATTTTGGAGAAGTTCTGCTATAACCCGCTCCGCATCTTCACGATTTACAACAAGCGCCATACCTATTCCCATATTAAAGACACCGTACATTTCCTCTTTTGCAATATTCCCCTGTTTTTGCAAAAAGGAGAAAATTTCAGGTACATCCCAGCTATTGGAGTCAATCTGGACGCCGAGTCCGTTTGGCAACATGCGTGGAAGATTTTCATAAAAACCACCACCCGTTATATGGGATATTCCTTTGACCGTATACTTTTCAACTACCTTTGTAACAGTTTTGGCGTAAATTTTTGTCGGTGTTAACAGCACCTCACCAAGTGGTTTCTGCAAATCGTAGCTTTCCTCCAAATCCAGATCAGCTACGATTTGGCGAACGAGCGAATACCCATTTGAGTGAATGCCGCTTGATGGGAGCCCGATAACGAAATCCCCTTCCGCAATCGCTTCACCTGTAACCAGTTTATCTTTTTCCGCAATCCCTACCACAAATCCTGCAAGATCGTATTCCGATGGATCATACATGCCAGGCATCTCCGCTGTTTCACCACCAATTAGTGCTGCACCTGAATCCACACAACCTTGGGAGATCCCTGCGACGATTTGCTCAATCATTTCGGGGTCGTTTTTGCCACATGCAATGTAATCTAAAAAGAAAAGCGGCTGAGCACCTTGAGCAACAATATCATTCACACACATCGCAACAAGGTCTATTCCAACAGAATCATGTCTGTTTAGGTCAAAGGCAAGCTTAAGTTTCGTGCCAACACCATCTGTACCGGAAACCATAACTGGTTCTTTAAATTGAAAAGATGTCAGTTCAAACAAACCAGCGAATGAACCAATTCCCCCAAGTACTTCTGGACGAGTCGTTTTTGCTATATGCTTTTGCATTCTTTCTACTGCCTCATATCCCTTTTCCACATCTACTCCGGCATTTTTGTATACTTCTGACATGGTTTGGCCACTCCTTTTTTGTCTTCCTTAACAGCTTGTAAACACAACCTCTTTTTGTCCATCTTCTTTCACTGGGTATTTACCGGTCATGCAGGCAGTACAAATGCCTTGGTTTAATGTTTTGTCTTTCACGATTGCCTTTTCAAGACCTGCTTCAGACAAATAAGCTATACTGTCAGCACCGATCTGTTCACAAATTCCCTCAAGCGTATAATTAGCAGCGATCAATTCTTTCCGTGTCGACATATCAATCCCGTAATAGCATGGATGCTGAATCGATGGGGAAGCAATGCGCACATGAACCTCTTTTGCTCCAGCTTTCTTGAGCATTTGCACAATTCTTCGGCTTGTCGTGCCTCTCACAATCGAATCATCAATCATGACAATCCGCTTTCCTTCCACAATTCCACGGACAGGAGAAAGCTTCATCTTCACCCCAAGTTCACGTAACTCTTGGGAGGGCTGAATAAAGGTACGGCCAACATAGCGATTTTTAATAATTCCCATTTCGTAAGGTAAGCCACTTTGTTCTGCATAACCAATTGCTGCTGATATGCTGGAGTCAGGTACCCCAATTACCATGTCTGCTTCTGTAGGTGCTTCTTTAGCAAGTTCAATACCCATCCTTTTCCGAGAGGCATGGATATTAACTAAATTCACATCACTATCAGGTCTGGAGAGATAGACATACTCCATTGCACACATCTTGCGTTGCTCGCGCATGGCAAATCGGGTGGAGCTTAATCCTTCATCACTAATGGTAATAAGCTCACCTGGTAACACTTCCCGTTCAAAGGTTGCCCCTATTTGGTCAAACGCACAGGTTTCTGAAGCAACTACATAGGCCTCCCCTAATTTCCCAATGGACAATGGACGAATCCCGCTCGGATCAAGTGCTACAAACATTTTATCTTCCTTCAAAATAATGTAGGCATAAGCACCGACGACCTTATTAAGGGCATTTGCGATCGTTTTTTCGGAAATTTCGTTGCCACTGCGTTTAATTAAATGTGCAAGTACTTCTGTATCAGAAGACGTTTGAAAAATGCTGCCTTCTTCCTCTAGCTCACCCCGCAATTTATGAGCGTTCATAATGTTTCCGTTATGTGCAAGCGCCATGCTGCCCGCTTGAGCGCGAAACAGTAATGGTTGGACGTTCTCAATTACTTTTCCACCTTGGGTAGAATAACGTACATGACCCACTGCTACTTTTCCGGATAGCTCATCGAAATCTGCGTGCTTAAATACATCATTAACTAATCCAAGTCCTTTGTATGGCTTTAGTTCGACACCATCGCTGGATACAATTCCTGCGCCTTCCTGGCCACGATGCTGCATGGAGTGCAATCCATAATAAGTAAGCTCAGCTGCCTTTTCATGACCCCAAATTCCAAATACGCCACATTCCTCGTTTATGCCTTTGATTTCAGCAAGCATGGAATAGCTCCCTTCCAAAGTTGGTGTAGCTCTTCTGTTTTTTCCTCAATGACTTGCGCACCATTAATCTGAATTCGGAAAGTTGCATCCTCTGTTACGATTCCAACCTGTGTTGCATCTTCGACTGTTTTTTCGAATTGTGCTTTCTTCTCTTCTTTTACTGAAATAATAAAACGTGATTGAGTTTCACTGAAAAGGATTGCCGTTGCATCGCCAGAAAATGTTGCGTCCACTCCCAGTCCCGCTCCATTAAATACACTCTCAGCCAATCCTACTGATAGACCGCCTTCAGAAACGTCATGTGCGGATTCTACTAAGCCAGCTTGTATTGCTTGAAGAATTTGTTGCTGCCTTTTGGCTTCTACCTCTAGGTCAATTTCTGGTGCTATTCCTTCGTATTTACCGTGCACGACATTTTGCAACTCACTGCCGCCAAATTCCGGAGCCGTTTCGCCAATAACATAAATGACATCGCCAGCTGCTTGAAAGTGGCTTGGTGTAATATGTTCTAACGACTCATGCAATCCAACCATACCAACGATAGGCGTTGGGAAAATCGACTTTCCTTGTGATTGATTGTATAAGGAGACATTGCCACTTATGACAGGTGTACGAAGGGCGGTACATGCTTCGCTCATGCCATCGACACTTTTTTCCATTTGCCAGAAGGTTTGCGGATTCGTTGGGTTACCAAAGTTCAATCCATCGGTTAAGCCGAGTGGCCTTGCTCCAGAGCAAACAATATTACGTGCCGCTTCTGCTACGGCAATTTTTCCGCCGACCTCAGGATCCAAATAAATGTAGCGTGAATTACAGTCGGTTGTGATTGCCAGTGCCTTGTTTGTTCCTTTAATCCGAACAACTGCTGAGTCAGACCCAGGTGTGACCACTGTATTCGTCTGGACCATGGAATCATATTGGTCATAGACCCATTCCTTGCTAGCTAGCGTAGGCTGCTGCAACAGCTGTTTCAGCATGCCGGCATGGTCTTCTACAACTACCTCAGGTGTGCCACTATTCTGAAAATCCTTGTAATAATCCGCTTCCTCTGATGGCATATGGTAGACAGGTGCTTCATCAGCTAAAGCATCCACTGGTATGTCTGCCATTACTTCTCCGTGCTGTTTAATACGGAAAACTTTTTCTTCAATTACTTGGCCTACTGCGACAGCTTGGAGACCGTACTTTTCAAACACATCGATAATTTCCTGCTCTCGGCCTTTTTTAACAACCATGAGCATTCTTTCCTGTGATTCAGAAAGCATCATTTCATAAGCATTCATGTTCTGCTCACGCTGTGGTACATTGTCTAAATTCATTTCCATTCCCGTTCCTGCTTTACTCGCCATTTCACTAGCAGATGAAGTAAGTCCAGCAGCCCCCATATCCTGCATGCCAACAAGCGCATCAGAATGAATAACTTCGAGACATGCCTCAATTAATAATTTTTCCATAAATGGATCGCCAACCTGTACTGCTGGTCGATCCTTGGCAGCATCTTCACCAAGATCGTCAGAAGCAAATGTTGCCCCGTGAATTCCATCACGACCTGTAGGTGCGCCAGCATAGAGTACTGTATTGCCAATTCCAGCTGCAATCCCTTTTTGGATCTCATCATGATTGATTAATCCTACACACATGGCATTTACTAATGGATTGCCTTCATAACTTTCATCAAATTGAACTTCTCCGCCTACTGTCGGAACCCCTACACAGTTTCCGTAACCGGCAATTCCATTCACTACCTCTGTAAATAGGTACTTCACACGATCTGTTGTTAAGTTTCCAAATCTAAGAGAGTTCATTAGCGCAATAGGACGTGCGCCCATGGAAAACACATCACGAATAATCCCCCCGACACCTGTAGCAGCTCCTTGATATGGCTCTACTGCTGACGGATGATTATGGCTTTCGATTTTAAATACAACAGCTTGATTGTCCCCAATATCAATAATTCCAGCACCTTCTCCAGGTCCTTGAATTACATGTGGCCCTTTAACAGGAAACTTCTTTAACAATGGCTTGGAGGTTTTATAGCTACAATGCTCAGACCACATTACAGAGAATATCCCTGTTTCGGTAAAATTAGGGCGACGCTTTAAGATATCTTTCACGAGGTCGTATTCCTTGTCACTTAAACCCATTTCTTGATACAGCTTGTCGCGTTCGATCTGCTCTGGATGTATATCATGTGTTTGCAACATAGGATTCCCTCCAATTTTTTACTACGGATTGAAATAACTTCACGCCATCGGCACTGCCTAATAATGCTTCAACAGCACGCTCAGGATGTGGCATCATGCCAAGGACATTGCCTTCCTCATTCCTAATCCCAGCGATATCTGCTACAGAGCCGTTCGGATTGTTTCGATATGTAAAAACGATTTGCTTATTTGCCTTTAATTTTTCTAATGTCTCTTCATCGCAGAAATAATTCCCTTCCCCATGGGCAATTGGGAATTGCACAACCTCACCTTGCTCATAAAGGGACGTAAATAGTGTCTCGTTGTTTTCGACTACTAACGGCTCCTGATGACACATGAAGGCAAGATTTTTATTACGCTGCATAGCGCCTGGTAAAAGGCCTGCCTCCAATAGGATTTGAAATCCATTGCATACCCCAAGTACAGGCTTTCCTTTTGAGGCATGTGCTTTAATTTGTTGCATAATCTCAGAGGTTGCAGCAACGGCACCTGAACGAAGGTAGTCTCCGTATGAGAACCCACCAGGCAAAAGAATAGCCTCATAGTCTTCGAGATTAGCAGATTGATACCAGACCAAATCTGCCTCCTCTTTAAGTACTTCCTTTACAGCATGGTACATATCACGATCACAGTTGGAACCAGGAAAAACAATTACCGCGAATTTCACGAGCGAACGGCCTCCTCCACCACAAAGCTGTATTCTTCGATTACCGGGTTTGCCAATAACTTATCACACATCTCTTTGACACGCTCTTCTAAATCAGGGCCTTCCTCAACCTGCAGTTCAATTGATTTACCTACCCTCGCCTGCTGAACTTCCTTGTAGCCAAGCGAATTTAGTGATTCTTGAATTGCTTTCCCTTGCGGATCTAACACACCTGATTTCAAGGTTACATTCACGATAACGTTTTTCATTGATTTGCCTCCAGTCGTTTTAAGATCTCTTCATAGACTTCCAGTAAATCTCCTGTACCTTGACGAAAAACATCCTTATCTAGTTTTTCCTCTGTTGTGATATCCCACAGCCTGCACGTGTCTGGAGAAATCTCGTCAGCAAGGATGATACATCCGCTTGCTAATCTACCAAACTCTAACTTGAAATCTACCAATGTAATATCGATTGCTGCGAATAGCTTTGTTAGCTGCTTGTTAATCTCCAACGCTTTGCGTTTAATTTCTTGTAATTCAGATGGGGTGACGTCACTTAGAAACAGGGCATGTTCTTCATTAATAAGTGGGTCACCAAGGTCATCGTCTTTATAGAACAGTTCCAAGATCGGTGGATCAAAAATAGTTTTTTCCTTAATACCAAGTCTTTTGGTAATACTTCCTGTTGCTAGATTTCGCACCACTACCTCTAGTGGAATGATTTCTGTTTGCTGCACAAGTTGTTCCGTCTCATTTAGGCGTTCAATAAAATGTGTTTCAATTCCCTGATCATGTAGAAAAGGAAAGATCCGGGCAGAAATTTCATTGTTTAATCTGCCCTTCCCAGTAAAAGTAGCTTTCTTTTCTCCATTAAATGCAGTGGCGTCATTTTTGTAGGACAGCACGAGCTGCCCATTCCTTCCTTCGGCTTGATAAATCTTTTTTGCCTTTCCTTCATACAGCAAGGAGCTTTTCAATTTATTCACCTCTTGTTAAGCCAATTTTGGTAAAGATGTGATCTACATTTTTCAAGTGATACGTGTAGTCGAAGCATTCATCGATTTCTTCATTGCTTAATTTGCTTGTAATCTGCTCATCTTGCTCAATTAGCTGTCTGAAAGGTGTCGCAGTCTCCCATGCTTGCATTGCCTTTGGTTGCACAATATCATAGGCAGCCTCTCTGGCCATGCCTTTATCGATCAGGGTTAATAACACACGCTGCGAGAAAATAACGCCATACGTACGATCTATATTCCGCTTCATGTTCTCTGGAAATACTGTTAAGTTCTTTACAATCCTGGAAAAACGATTCAGCATGTAATTAAGTGCAATCGTGGCATCTGGTAAAATGACACGCTCTGCAGAGGAGTGCGAGATATCACGTTCATGCCATAGCGATACATTTTCATAGGCTGTCATCATATAGCCACGAATAACGCGTGCCATCCCTGTCATATTCTCTGATCCAATTGGGTTTCGTTTATGAGGCATAGCAGATGAACCTTTTTGTCCCTTGGCAAAGAACTCCTCCACTTCACGGGTCTCCGTTTTTTGTAAGCCGCGGATTTCAGTAGCGAATTTTTCAATAGACGTCGCCACGAGTGCCAGTGCCGATACGTATGCTGCATGTCGGTCCCTTTGCAATGTTTGGGTTGAAACAGGTGCTGGAGAGAGGCCCAGCTTTTCGCATACATATGTTTCCACAAAAGGATCAATGTTGGCGTATGTTCCAACTGCTCCAGAAAGCTTTCCAAACTCGACTCCTTTAGCAGCTGCTTCAAAACGTTCTAGGTTACGTTTCATCTCCTCATACCATAGGGCTAACTTCAATCCGAATGTCGTAGGTTCAGCATGTACACCATGTGTGCGCCCCATCATAACGGTATGCTTGTGCTCTAATGCTTTGTTTTTCAAAATCTCCACAAACGCTGTTAAATCTTTGCGTAGAATTTCATTCGCTTGTTTAATTAAATAGGAAAGTGCCGTATCTACCACATCTGTAGAGGTTAGGCCATAATGGACCCATTTCCGTTCCTCGCCAAGTGTTTCCGATACAGCTCTTGTAAAGGCAACCACATCATGCCTTGTCTCCTGTTCAATTTCGTAAATACGCTCCATGTCGAAAGAGGCATTTTCGCGGAGCTTCTTCACATCCTCAGCTGGAATAACACCTAGTTCACTCCATGCTTCACACGCAAGGATCTCTACTTCAAGCCATGCCTTAAATTTATTTTCCTCTGTCCAAATGGAACCCATTTCTTCTCTGGTGTAACGTTCAATCATCGTTTTGCCTCCTCAAATTGTTGTAAGGTTTCTTCTATTTCTGCGATTGTTTCTGCAATGAAGGTGACATGCCCCATTTTTCGCTTCGTTTTGGCTTCGTCTTTTCCATATAAATGAACAAATCCAGCCCCACTCCGGGTCATCGCCTGCTGGATCTGATCCAGTTCCTCACCAAGAATATTAACCATCACTGCCGGCTGGTGCAAGCTAACTGGTGTAAGTGGCAATCCACAAATTGCTCGAATATGTTGGCCAAACTGGGAAATCGTGCATGCTTCAATGGTATAATGTCCTGAGTTATGCGGTCGTGGCGCCATCTCATTTAAATAAATGGCATTTTCCTTAACAAACATTTCGACTGCAAAGGTACCGACAATCTCCATTTTTTCTGCCAATGCGATTACTGCCTCATACGCCTTTTTTTCAACTGTCTCATTAACCCTTGCTGGAACAGTTGTTTTATATAAAATATGGTCGCGATGTTCGTTCTCGGCAATTGGAAATGTCGTCATTTCTCCAGACTGTGATCTAGTAAATACCACAGAAATTTCCTTATCAAATGTTATCCATTGTTCGATAATACAGTGCCCATGTTTTGTAGCAAAGTCAGCCACTTGGTCGATGTCCTCTGTTGTGTTAATTTTTAACTGTCCTTTTCCATCATAGCCACCACTGCATGTTTTTATCACGGCTGGTAAGGAAATATTCTCCAAAGCAGCTTTACAAGTGGCACCGTCCGTTACGATGGCAAATGCTGGTACATTCAAGTCTGCTGCTCTCATCATTTGTTTTTCTTTTTCGCGGTTTTGAGTAATTTCCAGTGCCAAGGAACCCTGTGGAAGCTTCCCATGCTCTTGCAAATAAACTGCCGCTTCTAAATCTACATTTTCAAATTCATATGTAATCACATCTGTTTTTTCTGCAAGCAGCTTTACTGCGTCCATATCATCATAAGCCGCTGTAATCTGTTCATCTGCCACCTGTGCAGTTGGGCAGTTTGGTTTAGGGTCAAGGACGATAATTTGGTATCCCATATAGCGTGCCGCAATGGCCATCATTCTGCCCAGCTGTCCGCCGCCGATTATTCCAATGGTTTGGGGAGGAAGGATCTGTTTAATATTTTGCAAGTTCATCCCTCATTTCCAATACTTTATCATGCATTTTTTCTCGGTAGGTATCAAGCTTTGCAGCCACATAGTCATCAACAGTTCCAATTATTTGTGCTGCCAAAATACCTGCATTCGTCGCACCTGCTTTCCCAATCGCTACTGTTGCGGTTGGGACACCACCGGGCATTTGGACAATAGAAAGTAAGGAATCCAATCCATTCAAAGCCTTCGATTCAACAGGGATTCCGATTACTGGAAGAGTCGTTTGCGATGCAACCATCCCCGGAAGATGAGCAGCACCACCAGCTCCTGCAATAATAACCTTTAACCCTTTATTCCGTGCCTCTTTTGCATAACGAAACATTTCATCAGGCGAACGATGTGCAGATATGACGTCCTTTTCGTAAGGAATTTGTAACTCCTCCAACACGTCACATGTATGCTTTAATGTTTCCCAGTCTGAGATACTTCCCATGATTACACCAACCATTGCCATATAAAAACCCTCTTTCTCTGACTTATATGTTAGAAAAACTCGCATTCGCTCGTCTTCTAGAGAATGTATAAGTTTTTCTTATACTTGGGACTTCAAAATTTTAACTACGTCGACATTGCTTCCTAGCTGAAATTTTATACTTTCCTAACGTGAAATAAAAAAAGTCCATTCTTATCCCTCGATTTGAGAGAAGATGAATAGACTTACCCCTTTGATACATGAAAACAGATCATTACGCTTGTAACGATTCATCTCCCCTCATAGTCCAGCATTTACGGCGCCGGGTAGAGACTTCCAAACCATATCTTCAGAAATATATGAGGTTCCGTATTTAATTGTTGCATTTAGCATAACAAAATCCTACGTGGTGTGTCAATATAGTTTTCGAACGTTGGTTTGTTAATTTTAGTTAATGTTCGGTTTTTGATTAAGGTTGAAGCTATCAAGTAGATTGGTATTCATAGAATAATGCATAGAAGCAACTAAGCGTAATTGTTGTTACGGAAATTATTATTTTAATATGATTTATATCGCCACAATTTCTAGGAACTTACTGGCGCGCCGCCATTTACGTGGATCACCTGGCCAGTTACATAGGAAGAATCATCAGAGGCTAAGTAGACATACGCAGGAGCAAGCTCGAATGGCTGACCGGCACGTTTCATTGGAACATCCTTGCCAAATTTAGTTGCGATATACTCAGCAGAGAAGCTCGCTGGAATGAGCGGCGTCCAAATCGGCCCTGGTGCGACGGCATTTACACGGATTCCTTTTCCTACAATATTTTGGGAAAGCGAACGGGTAAAGGCTACAATTGCCCCTTTCGTCGCAGAGTAATCAATCAGTTGCTCTTGCCCCTCATATGAGGTAATAGAGGAGGTATTAACTATTGCGCTGCCACTTTCAAGAAAAGGAAGAGCTGCTTTTGTTAAATAAAAGAAGGCATAAATGTTCGTTTCAAAAGTTGCTTTCATCTGTTCCTGTGTTATATCTTCCAATCCTGGTTGAGGAAATTGGACTCCATGGTTGTTCACAAGGACGTTAATCTTGCCAAAGTAACGCATTGTCTCTTCCACCACATGCCTGCAGTGATCCTCTTCTCGCAAATCCCCAACGATAGGTATGCAGGTCCTGCCCAACTCTTCGATTCGCTGTTTCGTACGATAGGCATCCCCATCTTCATAAGCATAATAATAGGCAATAACAATATCTGCCCCTTCTTTAGCAAAAGCGATAGCAGTTGCTGCGCCAATTCCACTGTCCCCACCTGTAATAATTGCTACCTTATTCTCTAATTTTCCAGACCCTCTGTAACCTGGATTTTCAATAATTGGTCTTGGCGTCATTAACGATTCAATCCCAGGCTGTTGTGGTTGATGCTGTGGTGGAAATTGTGTCGGCAGCTCCTCTGGATCGATGCCTTGGTTCGGGTAATAAGTCATGTTCATCCTCCTTCAACTTTTCCATGCATGCAATCAGCCTATTCCGCGAGCTGGGCTTTTGTTCATCATGATGATTGAATTCGAGTATGGGGGGGCAAGGTCTTTGTATCAGGAGAGGGGGAGTTTCTATCGACTAGTTTGGCGATTTTATCAATCAGTTCGGAGCCCCTATCGACCAGTTTGGCTGTCCTATCAATCACTTCGGCCCTCCTATCAATCACTTCGGCCCTCCTATCAATCACTTCGGCCCTCCTATCAACCTCTTCTCCTTTCCTATCAATCACTTCCGCTCCTCTATCAATCAGTTTAGGGATCTCACTACACTGGATCATAAAAAAGTGAGCCAGTATTAGGCTCACTCGTTGTTGTTTGGTGTATTTTTAGGTGGAGTTGGTTTGGCCTGTACTGGTGGTACAATCGGCCCGCCAGTTCTTGCTGCTTCGGCAGCTTTTTTAGGGTTGGCCAGCCGACTTTTACGTACTTGCTTCACCCAGAAACCACCATGAATTTGCTTTGGTTCATAAGCAATAATAAATGCTTTTGGATCAATTTCTTTAATGGTCTCATACAAACGTAATTCGTATTTTCTTGGTGTTAGGATTTGCATGGATAGACGGTCGCCATCCATCCCATAGGCAAACCAGCTCGTAACACCGTAGCCTTTGTCTCTTAGCTTCCTAGTAAATTCAATATCTGGGTTCGAGGAAATTACGTTGACTGTAATGTAACCAAGGGCCAGTTTTTCTTCAATTTTCGATCCGACCACTACCCCGATCCCAAAACCAATTGCATAGGCAATTAAATTCTGGATTGCATCTAAGTTATCAAGTACTAGCCCTAGACCGAGTACATATATAACAATTTCAAACATGCTTACAAAAGCAGCAATATATCTTCTTCCCTTAAGCGTAAGTATCATCCTGACCGTAGATAACGAGACATACACAATATTGATCACTAAAATAATAGCGACCATCATAAGTGCACTATTTGACAATATAAAAACCTCCTAAATCTAAGTTCCTATTAGAAAAACTCGCATTCGCTGTCCCTTTAGAGAATGTGTACGTTTTTCTTATACTTGGCACCTTAAAATTTCAACTGCGTCGACTTTGCTTCCTTGCTGAAATTTTAAACTTCCTAATGTACAACAAAAATATATCTATTTCATATCATCTAGAATACATGATTTCTAGATGATATGAAATGATCAGGTTAGTTCAGTACCATTTTTTACCGATTTGTTCAACTAACAATCAGTGGGGCACCCCACTAGTTGAAGTTTCACTTTATCTGCACCCCATTTTATTCTGGGCATATGATACAGAAAAAGTGTATGGCGAGGTGAAATAATGGACCCTTTTAAACAGATGGGTGATTGGAAAAAAAACATGGATCAATTTTTTGGTGATAATTTTTGGGATGAATTTGAAGGTATCATTAAACCTAACATTCCACAAATTAACCTTTACCAAACAGAACATGAGCTTTTCTGTGTTTTAAATATTCCTGGGTTACATGATTTGGAGAAGATTGATATATATGCTGACATGGCTACGCTAGAACTAAGAGGAGTCATTGATCTTGAATTTGGTGGCGGGCAAGTTATAAAGGAAGAAATTCTGCAGGGCGCCTTTGAACGGCAAATTTCACTCCCTTTTCCAGTACGTTCCGATAAAATAACCGCAACCTATCGCAATGGGCTCGTCTATATTCGTTTACACCGACTCATTTCTGAAACAAGCAATAAACGAAGAGTAAATGTTAGGTTATTGGAGGATGAATAAAGAGTAGTGGTGTTATTCATAAGACATCAAGGCAATACTTAGAAATTTGTTAAAGCCAATCTTTTTTTAAGAACTGAAATATACTTCCTATTAATAATGTAAAAAGGGAAATGTACAAAAATGTACACTTCCCTTTTTTCTAAAAAATTCCTATTGAAGCAAATACAATAGCAACTGCAACAGAGATTACTGGTATCAATACAGCGACAACAAAGATATCTTTATAGCTATCTTTATGTGATAAACCTGTTATCGTTAAAAGCGTTAAGACGGCACCGTTATGAGGTAGTGCATCTAAACCACCTGAGGACAGGGATGCAATTCTGTGGAATGCCTCGGGTGAGATGGCGCTATTCATGGCAATATCATAGTATTTTGAACCCAATGCCTCGAGTGCTATTCCCATTCCTCCAGATGCTGAACCAGTAGCACCTGCGAGGATATTAACTGCTACCGCCTCAGAAATTAATGGATTCCCCTTTATTCCCATCAGCATTTCCGTGAGCTTATCAAACCCTGGGACAACCTTTACCACAGTTCCAAAGCCGACAGCCGCGCTTGTGTTTATAATCGCAGTAACAGAGCCCACCGCTCCACCATTAATTGCTTTAACAAAACTTTTAAATTTGTGGAGATTAAGCAGCATAATTAGTACAATACCTGTCAGAAGAGCTAATACAATGTCCCATTTAAATACATTTAAGGTGACGAGCACGGATATAAGTGGTAGTAGAGAAAGGAAAAAGTTTGGTGTGTTCCCTTCTTCATCTGTCATGTTTTTATCTTTAGGTTCCGTAAAGATCTCCCCGTTATTGGTTAGTTTCTTTTCTCTCCAACTTAGATAAAAGTACCCGCCTCCAGCCATCACAATTGTGCCAATAATCCCCATTATTGGTGCAGCCATTGGATCGGTCTTAAAATAATCCATTGGGATCAAATTTTGAATTTGCGGAGTTCCAGGGACGGCTGTCATGGTGAATGTGAAGGCACCAAGCGCTACGGTAGCCGGGATTAGCCTCCTACTAATGTTAGCCTCCCGAAATAACGTTAAAGCAAGTGGAAAAACCGCAAATACTACAACAAATAAACTAACGCCACCATATGTTAAAACTGCAGCAGATACCAATACTCCGAGGATTGCCCGCTTGGTTCCGATAATTTTTGTCAACGCTACTGCCACTGACTTTGCCATACCTGTGTTTTCCATAAGCTTACCAAATATTGCACCTAACATGAAAACCGGAAACCAAGCCTTCGCAAAGTCAACAAAACCTCCCATATACGTATCCTTATATGCGTCTAATAGATCGAGACCACCAGTTAACGCTACTACCCCTGCTGCAATTGGCGCTACCCAAATAATAGACCAGCCAAGATATGCTAAAGCCATTAAAACAATAAGTCCCAGTATAATTCCTAACATAAAACTTCTCCTCCACCCGTTTCTAATTTTTAAGACTTAAAATTACAAATAGACTGCCCTTAATCATTACATAAAAAGGCTACCCCAAAGCCTCTATCCACCTATCATTATTGAGCTGTGTAGCCACCGTCGAGGACGACCGCTTGCCCTGTTATTCCTTTTGCCTTATCACTTGCCAAAAACATAGCATAGTCGGAGATTTCCTTAACTTCCAACAACCGTTTTTGAGGAACCAATGGATATAAAACTTCTTCCAGGACTTTTTCTAATGGTACATTCCGGTTCTTCGCTAAATCTTTAAATTGCCCACGGACAAGTGGTGTGTCTACATATCCCGGACACATGGCATTTACTGTTATTCCATCTGCTGCACCTTCTAAAGCGGCTACTTTGGTTAGCCCAATAACACCATGTTTTGCACTGTTGTATGCAGCTTTACCTGAGAAGCCAATAAGGCCATTAATGGAAGCCATATTTATAATTCGCCCTGACTTTTGCTTTTTCATGATAGGAAATACGTGCTTTGTTGCCATAAAAGGTCCAACAAGCATCACTTTGGTAATAAACTCAAACTTCTCTGTTGAAAATTCCTCCAATGCCGCAACATGCTGTAACCCCGCATTGTTAATGAGAATATCCAATCTGCCATATTGCTCCACAGTTTTGTCGATGGTGCTTTGCAATTCCTCTTCTTTTGTTACATCACATTTCAGCCCAATGCAATCATATCCCTGACTTTTTAATTCATCGGTAACCTCGTTTATCTTTTCTTCATTCACATCTGTGAAGGCTACTTTTGCTCCATGCTTTGCGAACTCCACGCCAATCTCATACCCAATTCCACTTGCTGCCCCGGTTATATACACCACTTTGTTTTCTACCATTTTTTAATTCCTCCCTACTGTTTAATATGTGGCCACTTTCAGTTCATCTGAAATACGTAAGGTTACATTCGTTGATTCAATAACTTCTTCTACAGTCCACCCTTTCGCAACCTCCATCAACACAAGGCCATCCTTTTCCACATCAATGACGGCACGCTCTGTTATAATGCGGCTTACCACCCTTTTCCCTGTCAATGGTAGTTGACATTGTTTTACTATTTTGGATGCGCCTTCTCTGTTCACATGCTCCATCACAACCACGATTTTTCTTGCACCATGCACGATATCCATCGCGCCACCCATCCCCTTGATCATCTTGCCAGGGATCATCCAATTGGCTAGATCTCCATTTTCGGATACTTCCATCCCGCCAAGAATTGCAAGGTCCAAATGCCCTCCACGAATCATGGCGAATGATTCGGCACTATTAAAAAAGGAAGCACCCGAAGAAGCAGTTACTGTTTCCTTCCCAGCGTTAATTAACTCGGGATCAACCTCTTCCTTCAAAGGAGACACCCCTATTCCCAATAACCCATTTTCTGATTGAAGAACTACCTCCTTATCCTGTTGAATGAAATTAGCAACTATAGTAGGCATCCCAATTCCAAGGTTTACGTAGTAACCGCTTACAATTTCTTGTTCAGCTCTTTTCGCAATTGTCTCTCTAACCAAACCCTTATCGATTTGTTTTAACATCCTTTACTACCTCCCAGATATAAGTCATTATGCTTCTTGTTTAACGGTTAAGCGTTCTATTCTCTTTTCCTGCTTTCCTTCAATTAATCCGTCAACATAAATTCCAGGAGTATGCACTTGCTCCGGATCGAGGAATTCCGCCTCAACGAATTGTTCCACCTCTGCGGTCGTCCTTTTTCCTGCCGCAGCCATCATAGGATTAAAATTACGTGCGGTTTTGTTATAGATTAGGTTTCCACTTCTATCTCCAAATGCTGCTCGGACAAGACTGAAGTCTGCTTTCAGTGCTGTTTGAAGCATGTAATCACGTCCCTCAAAGCTGCGAACTTCTTGGCCTTCAGCAATTGGTGTGCCAACGCCAGCAGGGGTGTAGAACGCTGGTATCCCTGCACCAACTGCACGAATCCTCTCCGCTAATGTTCCCTGAGGAATGAGTTCGACTTCTAGTTCCCCTGATAAAACCTGTCGCTCGAATTCTTTGTTTTCCCCAACATAGGAACCGATCATTTTGTTAATCTGGTTATTTTTAAGTAATAAACCAAGCCCCCAATCGTCCACACCACAATTATTTGAGATAATAGTCAGGTGCTTTACTTTGGATTCTACTAATGCTAGTATCAGGTTTTCTGGGATTCCAACAAGTCCAAATCCGCCAACCATTATCGTGGAGCCATCTTTAATCTCCGTTACTGCCTCTCGAAAAGATTTATACACCTTTTTCATGTCATGACACTCCCTTCATCCTATATAAGCAAAAAGCGTGCCAACTTTTATTAACGATAAAAAGCCCGCCGTTATGGTCTTTTTCCTTTTCAACTTAAAGCACTGTTCCAGATTCATGGAAAAAAGTTATTGCTCACATTATGAAATTCTTTACATAAATAAACAAAAATAAAAATTCCACGTTACCGGAAAGGATTCCGATATTATGGAATTTAATTAAGCCCATATTTTTTTATCTTTTCGTAAAAGCTAGACTTTCCTACGTTAAGCATCTTTGCTGCTTGTATCTTATCTCCATTACATTTCTTTAAAGCATTTTGGATTGCTTGTTTTTCTGTTTTTTCAAGAATTACCTTCAAATCATCGGTTGGATGGTTATGTGGAGCTTCACTCAGCAAATGAGCAGGTAAATCATCCGTTCCAATCGTTTCCTTGCTCGTTAAATGAACAGCTGATTCAATCACATTCTCAAGTTCCCTTATATTTCCTGGCCACTGATAGTGCATAAAACACTCCCAAACTTCAAAGGAAAAATCCATCACCCGCTTACCCGAACGTTTAGTCACTTTATCTAAAATAAACTTAGATAAAATTCTTATATCTTCTTTTCTTTCCCTGAGCGAGGGGATTTGTAGTTGGATGACATTTAAACGATAGAATAAATCTTCGCGAAATCGATTCTCTTCTATCATTTTTTCCAAAGATTGGTTTGTAGCAGCGATAATTCGTACATCAACCTTTTTCGGTTTCGTTGCTCCAATTGCTTCTACCTCTCCTTCTTGTAGGGCACGGAGAATTTTCACCTGTGCTCCTAAAGGCATATCCCCAATCTCATCCAAAAATAATGTACCTCCATCTGCCAATTGGAATTTTCCTAATTTGCCTCCCTTTCTCGCATCCGTAAATGCCCCTTCCTCATAACCAAAAAGCTCCGACTCCAATAAATTCTCAGGAATTGCCGCACAGTTCACCTTAATTAAGGCTTTCTTATTGCGTTCGCTTAAATGATGAATACTATGCGCAAACAGTTCCTTCCCTGTGCCGCTCTCTCCTGTAAGCAGGATAGAAACATCGCCTGGCGCTACTTTTTTTATTTTAGTCTTAATTGCATTCAGCTTTGGAGAGCTCCCGACTATGTCATGAAGGGAGTATGTATTACCATATTGATCCCGTACTTGTTTGCGATAATGTTCTAGTTCCAGTAAAAGATCCTTTATATGACTATTCATGTTTAGCCATTCTTCTGTATCACGGTAAAGCACGGTACCAACTGCCCCGACCACTTTTCCTTCCGAGCGTACTGGAATTCTATTCGCTATCATATGGTTTCCCCGAATATATTGCAGGTCAGCTATTTCTTCCTCACCACTCCTCGCAACAATGTGCATTCTTGTATTTTCGATGATCTCTGTAACATGTGCACCAATAGCTTCTTCCTTCGTTACGTCAAGAAAATGACAGTAGCTGTTGTTTAAATAAGTAATCAGCCCCTCACTATTTACAACAACTAGACAATGATACGCATTTTCGAAAACGGTTTCAAAAATCTCATCTTTATATTCTTCCTTAAAAGGTAGCATGAACACATCCCCCTTATTAGAAAAACTCGCATTCGCTCGTCTTTTAACGTTTTTCTTATACTATAAAATTGCCCTTCCACCCAAACGTTTTAACAGGATCTTTCTCCAGCTATCTGCTAGTAATTCACAATGTGCCAGGTCATTTGTTAAGCGCAGGTCATCTTTGTATAAATGCATTACTTCATTACAAGCAGCAATTGTCCAATTCGGATAAGGACGTGCCAACAATGTTAAATCAGAGCCAGCTTGCATATATCCTTCTTTTAAAACTCGGAAATACCATCCTGTTTTTCCGGTTTTCAGCATTTTCATAGCCATTTCTTTATCCAGGAAGCGCGTGTCCGACTTAGGTTGTGATACTTGAAGCACCGTATCTCCAACGGCATAGCTATCGCCAATGCAAACAGATTGCTCTCCCATTTCTAATACAGCCATATCTTCTCCCAGTTCTCCAAAGTCGGAGAATGGCGGATCTAATATGTCATTCCAATAGGTGTAATGCTGGATTGGGTAGCAAAAAATAGCTTTGTCTGGATTATCTGTTACTTTATTTCCGTCCAACCCTGTTTTCCCAACAAAGGTCTTTATCTCAGGATGTGGCGCAAACCTGTGCTTATCCCTAATAAATATTTTATGTACATAAGGTTCCTCCATTATGTCACCCGCTTTATCTATGGTATAGTATCTTTATTCTACGAGGAAATAATAATTTATTGGTTTTGGACAAGAAGACTCCATCCTCAAGCCTAGCTAGGGTGGAGATGAATTGTCTGGTTTTCCTGTATTAATTATAATGCGAACGGATGTGCGCACGGTTATTTTCTGATATAATAGGTATAACATTTCTGTAAGAAAGTTGTGAAAAATATGTACATTCACAAAGCCTATAAGTTCCGAATCTATCCAAATGCATTTCAAGAAGTCTTCATTACGAAGACGATTGGTTGCTCCCGTTTTGTGTTCAATCATTTTCTGCATCAATGGAATGAAGCTTACACGAAGACGGGAAATGGCTTGACATACAAGGCTTGTTCCGCCCAGCTTACACAACTCAAAAAACAATTGGGGTGGCTCCAAGAAGTGGATAGCATAGCCGTGCAGTCAGCGCTTAAACACTTGGCTGATTCGTATAAGCGCTTTTTTAAAAAACAAAATAAAGCTCCGCGCTTTAAGTCCAAGAAAAATCCTGTTCAGTTTTATACAACAAAGTGTACCAATCATAATATAGCAGTAGTGGGAAACAAACTCAAATTGCCCAAATTAGGTCTTGTCAGATTCGCCAAGAGCCGGGAAATTGACGGACGTATCTTGAGTGCTACGATAAGGCGCAATCCGAGTGGAAAATATTTTGTTTCGGTTTTAGCTGAAACGGAGGTACAACCGTTAACCAAAACAGGTTCTACTGTTGGAATCGACGTTGGTCTCAAAGATTTTGCCGTTCTTTCGGATGGAACAGTATATAAGAATCTGAAACATTTTCGTACATTAGCGTCCCGATTGGCAAAAGAACAGCGTATTCTATCACGACGTAAAGAGCTGGCGGTAAAGCAAAAACGAGCCTTACAAGACGCCAAGAACTATCAAAGACAAAAACGGAAAGTGGCGCGTCTCCATGAGCGTATCAGCAATGCACGGAAGGACTACCTGCATAAAATTTCTACTGCTATTGTCAAAAACCACGACATTATCGGGATCGAAGACTTGCAGGTGTCCAACATGCTGAAAAATCATAAATTGGCAAAAGCCATTAGCGAAGTGAGCTGGTCACAGTTTCGACAGATGCTAGAATACAAAGCGACTTGGTATGGAAAGCACGTGATAACCGTTGCCAGAAATTTTCCGTCCAGTCAGCTATGCTCCACACCGAATTGTGGCTATCAAAATAAAGCCGTTAAAAATCTCGGGTTGCGTCAATGGGTTTGTCCCTATTGCGGCGCACATCATGACCGAGATAAGAACGCAAGCTTGAATCTTAAAAACGAAGCGTTACGACTTCTAACTGCGGGGACGCAGGGATAGCCTAATAACATAACTTTCGGTTACGAAGGTGTTCTTAGGAATCCCCCACTTCAAACGTTCGTTAAGTGGGGGTCATTCAATAGAGTATAACATAGACGAACTGGAGGAATGTAAAATGTCTCAATACAAGAAAGCTATTTTTGCAGGTGGATGTTTCTGGTGTATGGTGAAACCTTTTGACCAGTGGGATGGTGTGCAGCAAGTCATCTCGGGTTATACGGGTGGGCATGTCGAGAATCCGACTTATGAACAAGTTAAAGCGGGCGACACTGGTCACTATGAAGCAGTTGAAATCTCTTACAATCCTGAAGTGATTTCCTATAGCGAAATACTAGAGTTATATTGGCGCCAGATTGATCCCACCGATGATGGTGGACAGTTCCAGGATCGTGGAGATTCCTATCGTGCTGCCATCTTTTACAGTGATGAAGAGCAGCAAAAAGAAGCAGCACTATCCAAAGAAGAACTTGCACAGAGCGGTCGCTTTAAAAAACCGATCGTAACCGAGATACTTCCTGCCGCAACATTCTACCCTGCAGAGGAATATCACCAAGACTTTTATAAAAAGAATGAGCAAGAATATAAGGAAGATCGCGCAAAATCCGGGAGAGATGAATTCATTGAAAAGACTTGGGATTAATCGAGAGGTGTTTGCAAATTCCGAAGATAGAACAAGCTTATTCCCTAAATACTCTATCGCGCTTCACGTGAGAATAGTATAATAGCCTTTATCTCGGTGCAACTAACAATTAGTGGGGGAAGAACAAAAACGCCCACTGATTAAAGTTTTACTTTATATATTTATAGATTAGGAGCGGATTTCTTGTTCAGTCGCGATTCTTTAACACCTTTAAAAATGCTTTTGTTTAGTTTTCATGCTACAAACACGATTATTCTGAGTTACTTGCCTTTATATTTAAAATATAAAGGGCTAAACGGTACTGAAATTGGTTGGGTGCTTGCAGTGGGGCCACTTGCATCTATCTTCGCGCAGCCATTTTGGGGATATATGAGTGATAAATACAAAACAGTCAAACGGATTATTCAGATTTGTATCATGGGGCTGCTTGTAACTAGCGTTATCTTTTTCCAGATGAACACCTTACTCGCCATTATTCTTATGGGGGCCATTTTCTATTTCTTTGTTACCCCGATTGGAGCTTTAGGAGACAGCCTAGCTCAACGTCGTGCAGAGCATTTTGGCGTTTCTTTCGGTGCTATTCGCTGGTGGGGTTCAGTTGGTTTTGCTACTTCTTCTCTGATTATTGGCGAAGTACTTACAAGAGTGGGAATAGAATATATGATCATCCCATTCCTATGCTTCGGAGTGCTTGCTTTAGTCGTGTCCTTTGGGTTGACCGATGTAAAAGTTGATTCCGAACCGGTTCAGTTAAGAGACGTTAGTGCCATTATTAAAAACAAGTCCTTTGTTATTTTCTTGTTACTTATTATGTTTCTAACGATTACACACCGGGCGAATGATAGTTATATCGGCCTTTATATTTCGCAGCTTGGCGGAAGTGAAGGACTCGTTGGGTTTGCCTGGTTTACTGGAGTTCTTACAGAGGCTCTGGTCTTTGCAACAGCGGGCATTTGGTTCCGTAAATACCATCCGCTAGTGTTTATCATTATTGCGGGTGCCATTTACAGTGTAAGGTGGTTTATTTACGCTTCCGTTGATAACCCGATCCATATTATTGGGCTACAATTCATGCATGGTTTAACCTTTGGGGTATTCTATTTAGCAGCATTCAATTATGTTTCCAGATTGATTCCAAAACTACTACAATCAACCGGACACCTTGTGTTTTTTGCCACTTTCTTTGGGGTATCAGGGATTATCGGTTCACTGGTGGGGGGATCTATTATCGATTCCCTTGGCGGTGAAACCTTATACTATGGAATGGGTCTCCTTGCTACCACGGGAACCATACTCATTACACTCTATCACCTACTTCCTTTCGGTAAAGAAGCATATGTGCATCAACGTGATCAATAAGTAGACGTAAAAAAATCACATTCGCTCGTGTATAGCGAATGTGATTTTTTCTTTTGCAGCCATTTCGTAACTAATTCAAGAAAATAAAGTACAGGATGAAAATGACGAACAGTAAATACATAATAGGGTGTATCTCTTTAGCACGTCCTTTTAATAGCATGGTTATCGGATAGAAGATAAATCCAATCGCAATCCCTGTCGCAATGCTGTATGTCAGTGGCATTGTGACGACAGTTAAAAAGGCAGGTACAGCAATTTCAAACTGATCCCATTCAATACTCTTTAAGGAAGATGCCATTAATACACCAACAATGATTAAAGCAGGTGCGGTTACTTCCGACGTTACAATACTTAATAGTGGTGAAAAGAATAATGCCAAAAGGAAAAATCCAGCCGCTACTACAGCAGTAAATCCAGAACGCCCACCAGCACCTACACCAGCAGTAGATTCTACATAAGATGTAGTCGTTGATGTACCAAGTGAAGCACCGACAACTGTTGCAGCTGAATCAGCAAACAACGCTTTACCAGCACGAGGTAGCTTATTATCCTTCATCAATCCGGCCTGGGTAGCCACTGCAACAAGGGTACCCGCCGTATCAAAGAAATCAACGAATAGAAAAGTTAGAATAACTACAAGCATTTCAATCGTAAAAATCTCTCCAAAATGCGAAAAGGCTTGTCCAAAAGTCGGCGCAAGACTCGGTACTTCGCCAACAACTCCTCCTAGCCCTTGTGGTGGAGAAATTAATCCAAAGATCATACCGACAATGGCAGTAATCACCATTCCATAAAAAATACCGCCTTTAAATCCTAAAGTTAATAAAATCACGGAAATAATAACACCGAACACAGCAAGCATCACGGTTGGAGAAGTCAGATCTCCAAGCGCTAACAGGGTCGCATCATCGCCGACAATAATGTTGGCATTTTGGAAACCAACAAACGCGATAAATAATCCAATCCCCGCTCCCACAGCCATTTTTAAGTTCGCTGGGATGGCATTAATGATTTTCTCTCTTATTCCTGTCAACGTTAATACAATAAAGATAAGTCCTGAAGCTAAAACCCCTGCAAGAGCTGTTTCCCAAGGGATTCCATATCCTAAAACAACCGTGTACGCGAAGAATGCATTTAAACCCATTCCTGGTGCTAAAGCGATAGGATATCTTGCTATGATCCCCATAAACAATGTACCAACGGCAGCCGCAATTGCTGTTGCCGCAAAAATAGCACCTTGATCCATTCTTGTTACCCCATCCGGTAACTGATCGACTCCTTCTAATGATAAAGTCGATGGATTTACAAATAAGATATAAGCCATAGCTAGGAAAGTGGTTAATCCAGCCATAAACTCTGTTCTATAATTTGTTCCTAATTCTTCAAAGCGAAAATACTTTTTCACGCCTCTTCCTCCTCTTTACATCAATCATATTTAGGAATAGAAAAACGCGCATGATCCATGACCAGGCGCGTTTCCTCTAGCAGAAAAGACGAACGTATAGAAAAGCGAGTTTTATCCCGCCGTCCACAAACGATTGCTTTTCTGCGTAGTCAGATCATTTACGGTGATCCGGTAGAAACTTTGGGCCCTATTCCCGAAATTATACGCATCTCTATTAAATTCATTCTTATCATACTAGGTCATTTGCTCTAAGTCAACCAAAAGCGAACAATAACTTTGATTAAAAGTCTATTGTTCGCTTTCGCAAGCCCTATACATATCTATATTTGCAGTTTACGCTCAACTAGTGTGATGGTCTCTTTTATAAGATCTTCCACTCATTTGGCAAAAAACATGATTTTTTAGAACGCTAACTAGTTAATGCTTATAAAATATCGTTTCTTTTAAATAGCCTCTCTATTTTTATGTAGAGTGAAATTTTTTCCACAAGTGTAGTTACAACAAAAACGATAAGTAGGATTAATGTAATAGAAGCTCCTGGCGGTGTACCTACTTTGTAAGAAACGACTAGACCACTAAACATCCCTATTAAAGCAAGTACTATTCCAATTAAAATTACCCCATTAAAACGATTACTTAAGCGCATCGAGATAGCTGCAGGTAGCACAATAATTGCTGAAACCAGTAAGGCTCCAACGATAGGCATCGTCACCGCAATCGTGATCCCTGTTAAGATATTAAACAACACAGACATCGTTTTAATCGGTAAACCGGCTGTGAAGGCTGTTTCTTCATCAAATGTTAAGATATACAATGGTTTGCGAAAAGTTAAATATAAGAGCCCAATCATAATCGTAAGGACAAATAACATCCATACTTGCTGTTCACTAATGGTAACAATGGAGCCAAATAAAAATTGGTTCATACTTAACGTCGCCCCGCCGTCATTTAATCCCATCAGTACTAATGCTAATGCCATCCCGCCCGACATTAAAATTGCGATAGAGATTTCCGAATACGTGCGATAAACTACACGCAAATATTCTAACACTATGGCAATCACGGACACCACTAAAATATTGGTAAACGTCGGGTTGACACCAATCAACAAGCCTAGTGCCACACCTGCTAAGGATACATGTGATAAGGTATCTGCCATCAAAGACTGTCTACGTAAAATTAAAAACAACCCTAATATAGGTGCAATGAATGATATTAAGAATGAGGCTTGGAAAGCTCTTTGCATGAATCCATGGAAAAACATCTCCAAGGTGAGTCCTCCTTCCTCACTAGCTCAATATGCTTGTCAGCGTAATGTCTAATCTCTTGATGGTCGTGGGTAACCATTAAAATTCCCTTCCCATGTTCACTACTATTGTGCTTAAGTAATTTATAAAATTCTTCTCGAGAATTCGTATCCATTCCTGTGGTAGGTTCATCCAATACAAATAAATCAGGGTCTGTTGCAAACACACGAGCAAGAGAAATCCTTTGCTTTTGGCCACCAGATAACTCCCCTATTTTTTTGTGACGCATCTCCCACATTCCAACTGAATTAAGGGAGCGTCGAACATGCTCCCTGTCATCTTTATCTAGCTTTTTAAACCATTTACCTCTTTGATAACGGCCAGATTGGACGAGTTCCAGTACTGTACTCGGAAATCCAGCATTGAAGGATGCAACTTGCTGGGAAACATATCCGATAACGAGTTTTTCCCCAAAACGGTTTTTAGGTGAAATCTGGACACTTCCTTTTGATGGTTTAAGTAAACCTAGAGTATTGCGCAGTAGTGTCGTTTTTGCTGCGCCATTTTCCCCCGTTAACATCACAAAATCTGACGCATCCACTTCAAATGAAATATTCTCTAATAAGTTTTACGGACGGTTGCTCCGGGATAAATAAAAAATATGTAAAGAAAGGTCGCTTAATGGTGCATTATGTTGAAGTGAAAAATCTTACCTTTCAGTATGAAGAAGAACCCCACTGACTGAAGTTTCACTTTATCCCCAATAAGATCTTAGTTTTTCCGTTATTTAATACTTAACTGTAAAGATTTTAAGTTCTGACGCATGGCCTCCACGTATCCTAAATCCTCATCTTGTAATTCTTGCGACAATACTTCTAAATCAGATAATGCTGCAGTCTCTGTCCCTGTTTCAGTAGCGACAGTTTCGGCAATTGCTGAATTAGCTCCCTGTTGATAATAAATTACTGGAACATTATGTTCCTCCACTAGGTCTGCGATTTCACTAATTCGCGATGGGCTTGGCTCTACTTCTGTGGATAATCCACCAATCGCGATTTGCTCTAAATTATACCGCTGTGCAAGGTATCCAAACGCTTGGTGTTGCACTACAAAGGCACGATTTTCAACATCCTTAAGCACATCCTGATATTCTTGATCTAATGTTTGCAGCTCTTCATTAAAAGCTTCTGCATTTTTTTCATAAATATCTTTTCCATCTGGGTCTGCTTCAATTAATGCATCACGAATGATATTAACTTGCTCTTGTGCCAATACTGGGTCTAACCAAATATGTGGGTCATGAGACTCATGATCATCAATAACAATGGACAATGGCTCCGATTCCGCATACGTATTATGATCGTCATCAAAAAGTACTGCTCTTACTTCAAAACTTTCTCCTGTTGTTTTGTACTCAAAGTGACTCGTTCCTTGATCAGATAATGCTTCCCATTCCTCAGCTTCATTTTCACGTATATACCAATGCCAATGATCATAGTTCACATCTTCTGAAAGCTCTGCTTCAAGCGTCACAACATCTCCTGTATGATAGTGATCCGCCAATCCAACAATTTCAACCGATTGAACACTTTCATGTTCATTACCTTGACTAGATTCTTCACTATCAGCTTGATCGTGATCATGTGTGTCTTCTTCGTCATTTTCGTGATGATGTCCATTATGATCATCTATCACAATTTCTATTGATTCTGATGCTGCATATTCATTATGGGAATCATCGAAAAGAACTGCTCGGAGCTTAAAACTTTCTCCTGAAGCCTCATATTCGAATTCAGATCCTCCCTGGTTTGGAACAGCTTCCCATTCCGCATCTGCATGTTCCTTTTTATACCAGTGCCAGTGATCATATTCTACGTCCTCATCAAGTTCAGCTGTTAATTCGATCATGTCACCAGTATGATAATGGTCTGCAACACCTTGAATGGTCATATTTCCATTAGATTCTTGATTTTGTTCTCCCGCATGAGCATGATCTGAACTTTCCGTATCAACTAAATCCACACCATCAGCTGTACGAGCGATCACAAGGTTATCATTTTCTACTGTGTTTAATAAACTCTCCACCCAATGTTCCATTTCTTCGCTGCTATATACAAAGACATCTGCTTTACTAACACCTGCTACGTCTTGTGCACTTGGTTCATAATGATGGGCATCTTCTCCCGCAGAAACCATTAGTGATACATCTGCTCGATCCCCTGCTACTTGTTGCGTAAATTCATACATTGGATAAAATGATGTTACAACAGATAACTCGCCATTCGTAGTACTTGCATTCTCATTTTGATTACATCCCAAAAGAGTGACACTCAAGATTAAACTAAATAAAATGATAACTAGCCAATTTCTCTTCATTACTCATTCTCCTAATATTGCTTTATGCGTAATCATTACGATTTATAAGCTAAAAAAATATTGTCTTCTTTAAATTCAGCTGTTATCTAACCTTCCATTAGAGGTTTACTGAGGTATATCACACCAATTAAATAATTAATGTGCTAGCATTTCCCGAACAATCCCATCCTTGTCTAATTCAGAAGGATAATACGTCGGCCAATTCGTAACTTCCTCTAGAAGTGCTTCACGATCATCTCCCCAATATAAATGAAAATGATGTGAATCTACTGGGAATATATCATGGTCACTAAATTGAATGTACTGCGGCATTTCATCTGTCCCATCAACTAATTCAAATATAAATCGAACACCTCTATTACCTGCTTCATAGGTAAGAATTTCGTACCCATCTGACTTGTATTCGCCTGAATATTCATCCCCATTTTCGAAAAATGTAACGTTGCCATCCTCAATAATGATTCGCTCCGTATCGGTTTCATATCCAATGGTGTAGTATTCCTTGTATTCTTCCTCTGTCATATCTCCATCCTCTGCTTTATGTTCAAACACTTCATCTAAATCTCCAGACAGAAGATATGGGTAAACCGATTGCCAGTCTCCTTCCCAATCAGATAATTCACGATCTTCTACTTGACTATCCTCAAAATAACCTTTATATATTTGTTGACTTTCTTCATCATGTCCATGATGATCATCAATAACGACTTCAACTGGTTCGGATTGAACACTAGGTTCGTGGTCATCATTGTATAGAACAGCTTTAATTTCTAAACCATTTACTGTTGCTTCACCCGTGAAAGCCTCCGATTCTTGCCCTGAAATAACTTCCCATTCACCTTCGCTTTCTCTACTGAACCAGTGCCAGTGATTCAAGTCCGAAGCTTCTTCCAATACTGCAGTTAGCTCAATTGTATCTCCTGTATGGTAATGATCAGCAACACCTTCGATTTCAACACCTACTGGCGCTTCCAAATTTTCTTCTTCATCTTGCTCATGGTCATGTTTCTCCTCTGTATGTACTTCTTGTTCTTCTTCCTCTGTTGCATTAACTTCCGCATCTTCCGTACCTTGACATGCTGTTAAGTAGATACTAATAAACAATAAGATTGATAAACTAGTAAGTAATCTTTTCATTTTCCCTCTCCCATTCTCTTATTCAAATCGTAATGATTACGTTTTGAATAGTATCACTATCTTAACTACTCTGTCAAGAACTTAACGGGTTAAATTTTATTAAAATCAGAATTTTATAATGTGCCTATTCAAACAACAACTAAACCTCCATATTAGTCACGCAGTTTTAAAATTTCAGGGAACAGCCAACTGTGTAAACGGCATGAAAACCTAAAAAAGATTCCAGTTATCATTCTTAATTGATAACTGGAATCTCTTTTTTCTTTAACAATAGTTTTTCAGCACTTGAGTCATTTGCTTCAGTTAACCTAGAAACACCACTATTGCATAATTTCTTTCACATACTGCGTAATTTCTTCACTTTGTTTATCAAGTTTGCTAATATCCTCGGTGAATTCGGTCATCACAGTGGACTGCTCATCCGTAGAAATTGAAATCTCTTCGATGCTATGTTTAAGGTTACTGATGCTGTCCTGTATTTCGGATAAAGATTTCCCTATTGTACCGACGGCTTCTTTCGTACCATCTGAAAGTTTACGTATCTCATCTGCTACAACACCGAAGCCAAGGCCTGCTTCCCCCGATCGAGCAGCTTCAATAGATGCATTCAAACCTAACAGATTTGTTTCTGCGGAAATATTTTCAATCAATTGGACAACTTTACTAATTTCTTCTGAATTTGCTGTAGCAATAGTGGCTTGATTGTTAATATCTGCGCTTGTTGCGGACAACTTGTCAGCTTGTGTAGCTACATGCTCTACTTTTCCTTGCAGACTGTTAATGATCCCGCGAAGCTCCAGTAATTCATCTCCTACTTCTTCCTCTTCTTGAAGCGTCGTGCTAATCATTAATGCTCCGATAATTTCACCGTGTTCATCTGTTAGTGGAGAGGACGAGCTTTGTATAGCAACACCAACATATTCTTTTGGAATATACTCATTTGTTTTTTCTCCAGCTATCGCCTTTATAAGCGCCTGATTTTCTTCTTTCATGGCAAAATCCCCAACTTTAACTCCTATGTCATAGCTTTTAGAAGGAGAAAAGTATATGTAATTTTCTTTATCTGTTACTGCAATAATCGTATTTTCACCGAGTATTTCCTTTAATAAAGGAGCAGTAGTTACCATCGCTTTAAGTGTTGGATGCATGTGTTTCATTCTCCTTAATTTTGATTTGTAATCTTTTTCATAGAGCTCACGATTTTTTTGCTTTTATTATCCAGGTTTTGAATATCGTCCATGAACTCCACCATAATTTTAGACTGCTCTTCTGAAGATGAAGATACCTCATTAATACTTAATGTAAGATTTTCAATGCTAGTGCGGATCTCACTTAAAGATTTGCCGATCGTTTTGACAGCTCCTTTTGTGTTGTCAGATAGCTTACGAATTTCATCGGCAACCACCCCGAAGCCTTTTCCCGCTTCTCCTGAACGTGCCGCTTCAATTGCGGCATTTAAACCAAGCAGGTTTGTCTGATTGGAAATTTGTTCAATCAACTGAACTACTTCCCCTATGTGTTTTGAATTATCATTTGCTTTGGTTGCCTGTTCATTAATATCATTACTTGTTGCCGATAATTCTTCGGCTTGTGCTGCAACGTTTTGGACTTTTCCTTGAAGACTGTCAATTACCTGGCTAATGCTTTCTATTTCTTTATCTAGACGGACTTGATGCTCTAGAGTTCGGCTTATGGATAATAGCCCAACGATCTCTCCATCATCCTCTTTGATTGGAAGAATATCTGTCACAACAGGAACACCAAAAATCGCCGGATCCATTGTGGCATCACTAATTTTTTCTCCTTTTATAGCACGAGCATATTGCTCAATATCAGGAATTGCGGGCGTTCCCACTGCTACATCAAGTTTAATCATGGTTGATGGTTCGAAGTACACAAATTTTTCAGTATCTATGATCCCCATTGCGGCGGTTGGGCCGAGGGTATCTTTAATAATAGGGGCAATGTTAACGACTGCCTGTAAACTGCTGTTCATAGTTAAACTCCTTTTTTACTTTTACATGATTTATCTTATATAATATCGGTTTTTGACAAAGAAAAGTGAAGAAAATTGTCGAATTTTGGCAGTAAGTTTACTGTCTCTTCGCATGAAGGAGGGATTTTTTATTTTAAAAGGCCTCCTTTTTTCACAATTAATGTGAAGAAAGGGGGTCTTGTTGTTGAAAAGTCTAATCGTTCTATTTTAAGAGTCTACTCCCACTCAACTTTAAGGGTTCGGAGTATGGAACAATATCGTTGATTTTAAAGGCTTTTTAAGGAATATAAAACATTATCATTTAGCAAAGTCAAATAAAAAATGAAATTTTGATGCAATATATGCAATCATTTTTCTAAGTTATCTCTAAAATTGATATCTCTTACAAAGGACACTTCATCTTGGGGTGTTCTTTGTTTTATATGGTTTTTAACATACAAAATATAATATTACTCTTCTTGTTTGTAAATAAGGCCGTTGATATAATTTAAATAATACTAAGCTCAGGCTATTAGGAGAGAAACTTAATGAAAAATGAAATGAGTGACTTAATTGCATCATTAAAAGTTTATAATGGTGTTCTAATAATGGGCGCAGGTGCCTCGTTAAAAGCTGGAATGCCATTATATGCACAATTCCCAATGCTAATGTGGAGGATAGTCGACAACCATCCTGAAATAAAAGAGGATTTTGGTGCACATACAGATCTTAGGGCGAGAGATATTATCGGAAATGATACTGATATGCTTATGGAAACATTTAAATATATATCTAAATATCCTGCCGCAATTAAAAGCTTTAAAGAGCAATTCAAACAACTTACATCTAAACACCATGAACGAGTTTCAGAAGTTCATGAAAATATATGTAGGTTAATTCATTCAGGCTACATTAAGTTAGTGATTTCTTTAAACTGGGATGACTTACTCGAATTATCATGGACTAAACTATATGGGACAGAAATAAATGGTGAATTTACACATTTAATAAAACCTCATGGAGACGTCAAAGATTTGTCTACAGAGTGGATTTTACCACATCAAACAGGTCATGTAAGTCAAAAGAATCACCAACAAATTAATGATGTATTGGGAGATGAAATTTATAATTATTTAATCTTAGGATATTCTGAAAGTGACCAGACAATCGTTGATGAGTTGATTAATCCTCAAGAGAACCAGCATTTATTTTTCAGAATTTCTCCAGGTAATCAGATTGATTTAGAAGCCAGTGAGGCAACTCAAAATCTTGTAGACAATTTAATTACGGAGAAAAGTAATATTTGGAAAAGAGTAGATTACACAAGTCAAAACGGAATGGAACGAGCACTACTTGGATACAGACTACTGGCTTCTGATGTGGAATCTAGTGCTAGACTCCCTCAAATTAATATAGCTCTTAAAAGACTTGAACAGACAAACTATACTTTAGTTCAAGCCGAACCAGGTTGTGGGAAATCAATTACTGCATATCAAATTGGTTATGATTTTCAGAAAAAAAATTGGGAAGTATTTCAACTTATCCATCCTATTGATGAAAAAAACATATCTAAACTTTTTCCACCGACTAATTATCAAACAATCTATATTATCGACGATGCCCAGCAATTTTCAATGTCTTTTATTGAACGGTTAATAACATCTTCTAGTGAAAAACGAAAGATAATTATTAATAGAACAAGAATAGAAGATAAATTTGCAAGAGAAAGTGTAACAATATCAAAAACTGACTCAGTCTTAGCAATCAAGGAACATTATTTAAGACATTCTGAAATATTGACTCCAATTCTTAATAAATATCATGACAATATTACCATTGGTAATTATTATTTCGATATTTCATTTGATAGATTAGTTGAGAACGCAGCAAAAGAAGATACTCCTTGGCTTTTTAATTATAACCTTTCCGGGGGATGGAAAAGGTTAAAAGAAAAGTTCTCAATTATTAAGGAACATAACAGAAGTGATCATATATTGGCATTAATAGCAATTAAACAAATTCTTCAGTTAGATAAAGCTGTTGATTATAACTGGCTATATCGATCTATAACTTCTTTTATAGATTCTGACTTTGATTTAGATAGTGAATTGCATTTTTTAGAAACCGAAGACTGTATTATACGGGATGGGGAAGATGTAAGAACTATCCATCTACAATTAGCTAGTGAAATAGTTCGCTTATACTATACGAGTGGAAATCGAGAAGAACGAGAGTATATAGTTAAGTTTATTCAAGATGACTCCCTAAATTCATTACCTAATCCACAGGGAATTTTATGGTTTTCAGACTTAACTTCTCCAAGTCATTATGATATAAATTTTCCATTATATTCTAATGAATTCAGTAAAAAATTAGTTACCTGTTGTCTTAATGAAATAACTCCAGAAGGCAAAAGAGATGCCTTACTATTATTAGATAAAATTGATAGATATAATAAAGAATTTGGTTATAAGTATCTATTAAATGAAGAAAGACAGAAACTCATTAGTATGGTTGAAAATGTTAATCTTACTACTCTATACGCAAGTGGACGTATGTTCAACAACATGTATAATCACGATAAGTTAGCACAAAAAAAGTTCATTTCAGAATTAAATTTAAGCCATTTTTTTGAACTAGTACCTACTTTAACAATTAACGATTGTTTCCCATTGAGCCATTTCATAGATAGACTTCTTCTAAATATGGATGAAGAGTGGCGAATTGATTTTATTTCTAAGCTTCCTATAGTTTATTTAAAGAGAATGGTTAAATCATCTAATAATGAAGAAATATGGGCTACTTCTGATCTTTGTACCACTATTTGTGTAGGGAATATAAATTTAGTAGAAGAGTTTCTTCCACTAATTTTTGACAAAATAACAAATGCTTTTCACGTTTCAGTGTCAAAAACTTTAGAACAAATTGATAACAATTTCTTCTATGTTTTCTTTGGCAGAACTCTTTTTGAAAGAAGAGATCTGAACGAGATAGAACAGCAGTGGTTACAACAGTTTGCAAGTAAAATTAACTATGATGATATCGTAAGAGCATTTAATCAGAGTAAACCTAAAGAATGGAGAAGTTTAATGGAACTTTTGGAAGATCTTGAGAAAGTTGATGCTGATAATGTTGAAACTACCATAAATGAAATAAATTTAGAACATATAGAAACACAGCTTAAAGGGCTATGGGGAACACAGCGAGAAGATCTCTTACTGCTCAAATTCTTATCATATTACAGACCAAAAGAAATTGATGATTTACTATTCAATCATAGAGCTGAATTTAACCGTCTAAATGCTCCTTATGTGACAGTTAGTGAAAGATCGGTTATTGAATTCATTACATCAGGAAAAGAAGTACGCTTATTTAGTGAAAATTCTAGTGATATTTTGTTTGGTGCTGAAGCAATCACTTATTATGGAGAAAAAAATAAAGAGTTAGTATGCACAATATTAGACCATAATAAAGAAAGAATTGCTGATATTTTCTTACTAATTGAACCAATTAATTGGGAATCTGCGGGGGTTTTCTTTACTGCAATTGCAGAAGTTTATCCCCAATTTATTAAGGAACTATCAGACGAAGTAGATTTAGAAAAAGTTGTTGAAACTAACCGTATTTACTTTTCGGAAAAACGTTTGACTAGAGTAAACTACAAAGGTAATCGCTCATTTGACAATGTAAATGGTTTTAAAGAAATACTTCACTTAGTTATTGATCATTCGGATCGAGTAGACTTAATTTCTGAACTCCAACGATTATTGGACCTTATAAATGCTGCAGAGCATAATTTACCAAAGAAATATACAACATTATCTATTGAGATATAGAACTATTAGTTAAATAAGTTTTAGATTCATAGTCATTAGTGACTAATTTCAATAGTTTTATAAATATAAAAAGTAAAAATGAGTTTAATAATGTGACATCACTGTATTAAGACACTTCACTTGAAGTGTTTTTTCATGGAAAAATTTAACTGCAAAACACCATTTCCCTAATATGCTACATCTCGGAGATATCACAAAAATAGACGGCGGAAAAATACCGCCTGTTCACATCATTACTTTTGGTTCACCTTGCCAAGATTTATTAAATATAGGGAAACGAGAAGGTCTTACGGGAAGTCAATCCAGTTTATTTTACCATGCAATTCGAATTATTGACGAAATGAGGTGTGCAACGAATGGAACATATCCAGTTATCGCTGTTTGGGAAAACGTCGTGGGAGCTTTTTCATCAAATACAGGTTGGATTTTAAAGCCGTGCTGGAGTCGTTCACAAAAACCGAAATACCAATGCCTACTTCTGGAGTCTGGGCAAAAGCAGGAATGGTCCGAGGGAATGATGTTTATATGTGCTGGCGCGTGCTGGATGCCCGATATTGGGGAAAGCCCACACTTCCTCAAAGAATAAGACGTATCTTTCTCGTGGCAGATCTTGGAGGAACACGTGCCACAGAAATACTATTTAAAAGTCTGCAATCGTTTTTTACGTCTTAAGGAAAGAGGAGGCTCTCCCCCTATTACCAGTAGAATATCTACTCAAAAAGCAAGGGGGAAAATACCCATCGTCCGACCCTTTCAAGAAAGAAGAATGCGAAGTACGGATAAAGAAAAAATTGAAAAAGGGTTCCTAGGAAGCTTTGGAAAAACCAACGATTCTTTCTCCATTTTGATAGCGGAATCAGTCAATAACTTTTCTTTCTGGAATGAAGATGAAGAAAAAGAAGGCTATATCCGACAACTTACTCCATTAAAATGTGAACGTTTAATGTATTTACCAGAGAGATGGACAGCCCTTGGCTACAAAGACGAAGCGATAAAGTGATTATGCTAGATACAAAGCAATTGGAAGTGCTATTGCCCTACCGTGTGCTGAATATATTATGGCTGGTATTACAGAAGTTTTATAGATAAACAAGCTAATGCCTGACAAAGATGTCAGTTTTTTATATTTGGAGACAAATCAAGTTGTCTAAAATGCGAACAGATTATCGCAGCATCAGTTGAAGATGGTTTAAGAGGAAGGATTAACATAAAAATTTCTGATGAAAATGCAGCTAGATGGAATGGATATCAACATATAAAACGAAAGACATAATATATAATGATACAATGTATTAAAGAATGGGGGCTACTATAATGAACCTGTTAGATATTTCTAGAAGACAACTTTTATATGAATTATATGAATCTAAGAAAATGATATATAGAATACTCAATTTACCAGTAAAATCTCAAAGTTTAATTGCAATGTCTATCTCGCCTTTTCTATCGCTATTGTGTGATGGGATTGATAATTTGTTTAGTGAAGAGAATTCCAAGCTTTCGGAAAGCTTAGGGTTAATTGATGAAGTAAGTTTTACTAAATTGATGTCTCAGAATAGAGCAAGCATTAAACTATTAACAGATAAAAAAATTTCAAATGCTATTAAGATAATTGATAAACAACTCTTAAGTTTTAATAATGCACTAACGAAAGATTATAATATATTACAAAAAGGATATGTCTCAATATTCGGTCAACCAGATTTGGGTGTTTATTATTATAAGGGAGTGGCTTTTGCAAATACAAGTCAATTATCAATTTATCAAGACATGTTTAGAAAGATAACTAATGATGATATTACTGATAATAGATTAGGTCCAATTATTAGAGATTTTAGTGAGATTCAATCTTCTTACATTAAGACCTTTACTTCACAAATAGAGGGAAATTTATTGCCAAAAATTGATTCTGAAAAATGTAAGGTGAATATTATTGATAGTAATTTTTCAGAAAAAGATTTTATTTTTTTAAATGAAGCAAAAAGAAATATTTTTATGAATTCTGACGATAAGAATTCTACATTATATCTTTTTAATTTGAAGTGCCAACTATCTTTTTCGTTAAAAATAATACCTCGAATTATAGAAAGGGATCACTCTTTAAGGTTTAGAATAGAAATGATAGTATATTATCAATCTGTAAAAACAATAGAATTTCTTATCAAAAAAAATAAGTTTCCGTTTAATAATATAACTAAAGAAATCATAGATAATATGCTTATGGATTCCCACCGTATTTTTCTGGATAATAATTTAAGAAGTAATATATATCACTATAGGTTTTCCGAAGATAATGCTCAGATGGAGATGACAAATGATTTTTTTATTAGTATGGTAGAATTTCAAACTCAGCAAAATTTTAATGATATATTCAGTATTATAGAAAATGATATGGAAAAATTGATTGAAGTATTAGATGAAATAACTAGTTTAATTTAGTCGTTCGGTATCAAATAGAGTACCGAACGCAAACTAAGGGCCTAGAAACGCTGAAGTAACAACGTCTTAGTTCTTGATTTAGGCTATTGTCACTCATGTTTTCAGCGTTATGTTTGATAAAAAATTATTATTACTAGTTTCAAATTGATATCATTAAAGATAAGCCTTAGAGACCTCAAAAAAGAAGGGTTCTAAGGCTTTTTTCATTTTACTACTCCCACTCAATTGTAGCAGGTGGCTTGCTCGTTACGTCATACACTACTCTGTTGATGTGCTCAACATCATTGACCAGGCGTGTTGAGACTCTCTCTAGTACATCCCACGGAATTCTTGCCCAATCGGAAGTCATGCCATCGATTGAAGTCACGGCACGAATACCTATCGTGTGATCATAAGTCCGGGCATCACCCATTACGCCAACACTCATAATGTTAGGAAGCACGGTAAAGTATTGCCAAATATCACGGTCAAGGCCTGCAGCAGCAATTTCCTCACGAAGGATTGCGTCAGATTCACGGACAATTTTCAGTTTATCCTCTGTTACTTCGCCTAAAACTCGAATAGCAAGTCCCGGTCCTGGGAATGGCTGACGCCAAACAATACGATCAGGAATCCCTAACTGGGAACCTAACTCGCGTACTTCATCCTTAAATAGTGTATTCAACGGCTCAATTAATTCAAATTGCATATTTTCAGGCAATCCGCCAACATTGTGATGGGACTTAATGGTTTGAGCAGTCTCTGTACCACTTTCAATAATATCTGTATAAAGGGTTCCCTGTGCTAGGAAATCCATATTTTCTAATTTCGCTGCTTCATCATCAAATACATAGATGAATTCGTTGCCGATGATTTTCCGTTTTTTCTCTGGATCATCTACACCTTTTAGCTTAGATAGGAATCTATCTTTCGCATCTACTTTGATAATATTCATATTGAAATCATCCGCGAATACTTTCATCACATCATCCGCTTCATTTTTACGAAGTAGACCATGGTCAACGAAAATACAAGTAAGCTGATCACCAATTGCTTTATGAATTAATGCTGCCACAACGGAAGAATCCACTCCGCCGCTCAATGCACATAAAACATTACTGTCTCCAACTTTCTCCTGGATTTTCTCTATCTCCATTTCAATGAAGTTTTCTATCGACCAGTCTCCCTCACTCTTACATACTTCATAGACGAACTGTTTTAATAAATGATTACCATACTCTGAGTTACGCACTTCTGGATGGTATTGTACACCATAGCGTTTCTTAGATGGTTGGCTCATCGCAGCAATAGGAGTTGACGGGCTCGTTGCATCCGTCTGGAAGGTTTCTGGTACTTCGATTACTTTATCACCATGACTCATCCAAACTGTTTGCTTCTCTGGTGTATCTTGAAAAAGAACTGGCTGATCTTTTATATCTATAAGCGCTTTTCCGTATTCCCTATTTTTAGCCTTCTCGACTTTTCCTCCGTAATGCAATGCCATTAATTGCATTCCATAACAAATACCGAGGATTGGAATATCGAGATCAAAAATCCCTTGATCACAGCGGAAGCTATTTTCATCATAGACACTGTGTGGTCCACCGGATAGAATAATTCCTTTCGGGTTCATGCGTTTAATCTCTTCTGCTGTCAGCTTATGAGAATGCAGTTCACTATAAACGCCAATCTCCCGAATTCTTCTCGTAATTAGTTGGTTGTACTGGCTCCCAAAATCAAGAACTAGAATCATTTCATTGTTTTCCATTTGCTGTCTCCTATCTTTAGCAATATTTTAGAACTCGGTAATAGAGGCATTCATTAATAGAAAAAGCCCAGACCTCCAGCTTCCCACAGCTAAAAAAAGCTGCAAAAAGGCAGAAATCCCAGGCTTTTTGTACACGTACCTATAGAAATTCTGCCTTCATAGTCAGAGCATTTACGGTACTCCGGTAGAAACTTTCGATCCATATTATCGAGGATATACGAAAGGCATATATTTATTCAAATTCGTTTAATACTCCCTTATTCTACTAACCTTCAACAGACAGGTCAACCTAATATTCGTTTTATTAAATCTTTCCATAATTGCGTCAAATCACGTCCTTGAACATGACTGTACTCTTTTTGGTACAGCATTTGCTCATAACGGGAGGTTAACTTTTTCATGTCGTCTGTATGATAGGCATTATCTACCTGTTGTGCATACTCTCTTAACGTCTGATCTGGTTGTTTTTGTACGCCGTGATGGTTTAATAGTTTAATTAGAAAATGATAAGCATCCTGGAATCCTTGTGGCCCATCTGTTCTATCTAATTTTGTTGCAACTAGCTTTGCTTGCCAACGAAATCTCTTTCGATAGCCAAGGATTAACAGTATACCAAGTACAACGGCTACTACAGTGAAGAATATCCAATTGAATTGGAAGAAAGAATTATCGTTGTCATTCGACGCACTTGCTGCTGTTTCGTCCTCTTCTTCTACATCCTGTTCTGGCTGTTCTTGTTCTTCTTGTTGTTCAGGAGTTTCAGGTGCAGTCTCTTGATCAAGCTCGTCATTGTTATTCATTTCTGTCTGAAAGTCAGTAGGATTGGAAAAACCTTGTGTTGGTTCAAAAGGAACCCATCCGATTTCAGGGAAGTAAACCTCTACCCAAGAGTGGGCATTTGCATTTGTTACTTCGTATAGGTCTTGGTCACCGTTTCGACCAATGTTGAAATTCTTCACTTCACCACTAGTAAATCCTTTTGCCCATCTTGCAGGTATATCCAGTGAACGCAATAAAACGACCATAGAAGTCGAGTAATTATCACAGTACCCGACCTTTGATTCAAATAGAAATTGATCTACATAATCCTCGTCTTCCTCAGGAATAGGAACGTCCGTTGTTTGATAGGCATAACCATTTGTACCGAAATACTGTTCAACCGCTTTTACTTTCTCATACCTTGTATCAAAAGCATCAGTGATTTCTTCTGCTAACTCCCCTACCCTGTCAGGAATGTCGGGGAGTCGCGTATATTTATCATCAAGGAAAGGATCATTATTTCCAGCTTCCCTTAAATCCGTTAACGAAAATGTTGGCTGCTCATAAGTAATCGTATAGTTGTCAAGGCTAACTACCTCATTATTAATTCTTGTTTGAATGGAATTACTCACCACATCATAAAAGAAATCAGCTTCTGAGAGTGTGCTTGCGCTGTAAATTCCATATGGATGAACTAATTTATTAATGGAGGACTCGCCCATGAACTCCACATGGGCCTCCCGTGCTTCAGTTTCTACACTTGGCAGGAAGGTACGTGTTAGCTCCCAATTGAAATCATCGAGCTGATTATAATCGGGAGGTGCAGAGGTCTCCCAACCTTTCCCAGTATATACATCCTTGCTCTCAATATGCCAATAATGGTCATCCTCGGCAACCGCTTCGAAAACTGGTGTATAATCCTGCACAAAGGATCCACCTAGTTGTGAGTCATCTTCTCCGTATCCAACCTTTTGGACCCCGCCTTCAAAATTTCCAGCATTTTCTGCTGTACTTTTAATAAAAGGCACCGGATCTGGCCATTGCGGGGAAAACTTTGGTGCAGCAAATCCAACTAATGTGGAAAAAAGGACCATGGAAATCAAAGGAAGTATCCAAATAGGATTTTTCCTCATCTTTTGAAGCCGTAGCGACTCGCTGTTTAGTTCTTTCATGAGATTCGCCATCCCTAATGCGATAAACGATAGGAAAAATATGCGAACAATAGCCATACCACCATCATAAATGGTAAACGTATCGAGTACGGTTAAATATACAAAGGTTAATAGCACAAATAAAAGGACGCGCTTCATTACAACAAACCAATAATGCAACAAGTAGCTCATCAGCCAAATTAACAGGAGGAAAAGTCCGCTACGAAATAAGGGGGTAAGTGCATACCACTCACGCCCGAAAAGTGCTGTTAGGTTATGTGCGACATCCTGTAATACGAGGGAAAACCACTCTGGTGACAGGAAGCCTGGACCTGCAAACAACAAATTTAACGCAACTAGCATGCCAAGTCCTTTTAATAGAAAGGAAACCCACCATCTAATCTGGAATATTGAGATCAAAAAGCAAAATACAGCATAAAAAACAAATATGCTTAGCCCAGTTGTATCTGTAATATCCCCAAGTGGATAGAGCCATTCTAAAAATAGAAAGAAACCACAAAGGTACAGAAGAAACATGTAGAAAAATGATTTTTGCTCTGTAGTTTTTCTCATATATGGCTCACCTCTAGAGGATTCGTTGCTAGTGCAGACGCAGATAACACACAGAAAGAGATCCCTTCAAAACGATACTTTTCTATTGCATGCCGCTCTGTTTCTGAAATATTTCCAGTGGTTGGTACATATAAAACAACGACGCGCTTCATTCGTTGCTTCATTTTTTTGACCGTATCACCAAAAGCCTCATCAATATGACTTGTAAGCAATATAACAATACTTCCGCTGTCCAGCTTAATTAGCTCTTCCTTTAATTTTAGAGGAAAAGGCTTGCTTCCCTCTGGTTGGAGTCTGGTCAAGTGTTGACGCACTAACTCTTTTTTTGTTGGTTCATTGTGCACAGGAACGTGTACAGTTTCTTCCCCAATAGTAAGTAAGCCTACTTCTGTCCCTTGTTTATACAATTCATCCATAAGTGAAACCGCCAATTCCAACAGAGCTTCATAGCTGATATGGTTTTCGTCATCGTAAAAACAGCTATCTAGTACGAGTAAAATCTCCGTACTTTTTTCCTGTTCAAATTCCTTGGTAATCATCGTATTTTTCTTAGCAGTCTGTTTCCAGTCAATCCAGGAAAATTTATCACCAGGCATGTATTCTCTAACCCCTGTTGCCACATTTGTATTTTTCAAATGTAAGGATTGGGAAGAGACAGACCCTTGACCATAACTACTAATTTGTTTTTCCATCTTCACTGGTCTTGCGTTCGGGTAAGCTATTAACTGTTCTTCAACCGAAAAGACGACTTCTTTTTTCACCATTCCAAACACATCACCTGTTCGTATTCGGATATCGCGAAGCGGATGTTCCCCGCGTGGGATTTGTTTCATAGAATAGGTTAATGTAAATTCTCTTTTAAAATATGGAAACACAATCCTCTTAATCTCTCGTTTACTTAATAGCTTCTCAGGGTTCTTCATGAAATGGAACTTTTCTTTGCGGCTATCGATCCGATGAAGCGAGGTCGGAAAAACTTCCTCGCAAATGCAATAATATAGCGGAAAAGGAAAGGGACGTTTCACATGGATGGTGACGTCTACCCCATCCCCTGCTTGTATGACGTGACGGGATAAGCTCCTCGACACCTTCCAGTTTCGCATCGGGTAAAGGAGCAGGCCGATATGGTAAATGCCAAATGGCAAAAAAGCATAAAACAAAAACCAGCTCACAAACCCACCCTGAAACATTGCATATGCAAAAAGCGAAACCACTAGAAAAAGTATAAACGCAAAATTTCCGATGAACTTAAGGTTTTCCTTCATTAAGTAAATTCCTTCCGAATCGGGATATGCACGTTTTGCACGATAGATTCCAATATTTGCTCACTTGTGGTGCCATCGTATTTTGCTTCTGAAGTTAAAATAACGCGATGGGCAAGTACGTACGGTGCAAGATATTTCACATCATCGGGAATAACGTAACTTCTTCCGTGGATATAGGCATACGCCTTAGAAGCACGCATCAATGCAATCGAGCCACGTGGGCTTACGCCTAGGTATATTGCTGCATTTGCCCTTGTACTTGAAACAAGGTTAAGAATATAGTGCTGTACGTTTTTATCTATATAAACTTGTTTAACCTCTTCCTGAATATGAACTAACTCTTCACGAGACATAACCGCGCCTATAGAGTCAATAGGATGGTCTCCGGCAGTTCGTTCCAGCATTTCTAGTTCTTCTGCGAAGGTCGGGTAACCCATTTTAAGCTTTAAAATAAAGCGGTCCAACTGGGCTTCAGGTAAAGGATAGGTTCCTTCATATTCAATAGGGTTCTGTGTTGCCATAACAAAGAAAGGCTGTTGTAGAGCAATGGTATTCCCATCAACGGTAACGTTTTTTTCTTCCATTGCTTCAAGGAGTGATGACTGTGTCTTTGGAGAGGTACGGTTTATTTCATCTGCTAAAATAATGTTGCCAAGTATTGGTCCACCACGAAACTCAAATTCAAGTTCTTTTGGGTTATAAATAGAGATGCCTGTTACATCTGAGGGTAGTAGGTCTGGAGTAAACTGGATTCTACGAAAATCACAATCCAGGGATTTTGCCAAGGTACGCACCAACATCGTTTTGCCTACGCCCGGAACATCCTCTAGTAGAACATGGCCTTGTGCTAGTAAGGCTACTAGACTTAACGTTGCAGCTTCCTCTTTCCCTATCATAACCTTTCTTATATTATCGAGTACATCTCCTATTCGTTGGTTATAAACATACGTTTCCTGCATCAATTATGAACCCCTCTCTGACTCATCCGTAATATGATAATATACATAACGTAATAATCAATACGATATATACTATAACTATACTAAAAAAGACCTATGAAGAAAAGATATCTTACATGACATTACCTCCCTATTATATACACTTTCATAGATTCACATACACAGGAATGGGAGTTTTCTGTAGGTGTGTCATACCGACTACGATCGTTTTCCTTTTCTCCTTAAACATATGTATAAAAAGTAAAAGAGAGAGAAGCACGATGCTCCTCTCTCTCTTTTACTTATCTATTGACATTAAGAATTGTTGTTGTTATTGTTGCGTTGTTGATTATTGTTGTTGGCGCGAGAGTTTCCACCTTTTTGACCAATCTCTTCATAGAATTCTTGGTCATGATTTTTAGAGGTTGTCTCTCCGCCTTTTTGTCCAATATCTTGGTAGAATTCTTTATCATGATTTTTGGAGGTTGTTTCTCCGCCTTTTTCTCCGATATCTTGATAGAATTCTTTGTCATGATTTCTTGCTGTTTTGTTTCCACCTTTTTGTCCTGCTTGTTCTAGAGACATTTTTTCATTGTTGTTCTTAGCCATTATGAACATCTCCTCTCAATTTCAGATAAAAAGTGTAGTCAATCTAGCTTTTTTAACCATGTGCTTTCTAAAGACTTGTCCAACTTTTAGCTATTGTTATTGTTGTCGTTTTGGCGAGCTCTTTCTTTTCCGCCCTTTGAACCAATTTCTTCGTAGAATTCTTGATCATGGTTACGAGATGTTGCTTTTCCACCTTTTTGACCAATGTCTTCATAAAATTCTTGATCATGGTTCTTGGCCGTAGTCTCTCCGCCTTTTTGTCCGATCTCTTCGTAAAATTCTTGATCGTGATTTCTTGCTGTTTTATTTCCACCTTTTTGTCCTGCTTGTTCGCGAGACATTTTTCCGTTATTGTTCTTAGCCATGCTTAACATCTCCTCTCAAGTATTTTTGGCTTTTGTCTTCGCCTACAGTTGTTGTAATTCCACGTATGATGTTAATTAAACATCTTTAATATATTTTTTTCTATTGTATAATTTTAACCCTGCCATATTAGGGTTTCTCAATTTTTTTCTTAATATTTTCTATAGCTTTTTCTGCTGCATTGTTCTTCTCTTCCTTCTCTCTATCTTCCAGTCGGAAATCCTGTCGATCACTCTGTGGGATGTTAAAATATCCTTCGTTATCCGATTTACTGCGTAGGAACATGGCCTCTACAACTCCTTCCTAAGATTTTAACTGCACATTGCGCTAATTATTTAAGACAGGATCGATATAATTCTTCCGTTTAACCCAGACAAAACCGTCTCCCTTTGTAATGACTGCCACATCCACCGGGGGGCCTACTGACTCAGTTGCTCTGGAAACTCGCCGTTTAAATGAAGTTAAGTTAACCAACGCCTCTGCCATGTCAGCTAGTTCCTCCTTAGGAAGGGAACGAACAATCCCTAATAAAGGGGTAATATAGTTGGATTGTCTGTATTCATCCACAGCGTCTTCTATGGAGTCATATACGTCATTACCCATTTTTTCCATTTTACTAACTTGTTCTTTTGTTAGCGAGAGTTGCAAATGGTCTTCTAGTTGTTGGTGATAGGTTGAGATAACTTTATGCACTATACCTAATATGGCATCCTCCATGTTTGGTTCGATTCCACCCATAAAGGAATCAACCATTTCTCTTTGTGCAAATGGGGTAATTGCAGCAGTCCCACTATCCTTACTATTTGAGTAGCTAATTTTTTTCTCCAGTATTTTCTTATACTTTAATTGACCAAAAACGAAGCCTTCTAATCGATAATTTAATAACTGCGGGAAAATTTCTTCTTCTCCAAATCCTGCGATCACAAGTCCAGTACTTCCTAAACTAAAATAATCTTTTCGTACGACGTCAAAAGCTAACATAGAGAGTTTCTCTTTGATGTTCTCTGGGATGGTGTATGAGATGAATTCATCGTTAATCTCTTGAATCACCTCATGAAATTCTTGCTTAAATGTAGCAGGTTCCATTTCTATAAAGACTTCTTCTTTTTCTTCAAATTCTTTGCGTACTTTATCAATTTGATTGTTCAATAACCTTGTGGCATCTTTGTCCGTAACCTTTTTGTCCTGCTGCCTTTCTTCTTCCAGCTCTTCTTCTACTTTTTTTATTAACCGCTTAAGCGTATCAGAATACGTACGATATATGATGACTTCTTCCATTTCTTTTACATTAAACCTTTCATCTTGCTTAATGAATGCGATAAAGTCTTCCATGTAGGAAGATAAATAACGAAGTTTTTCATCTCCAACATAATCACGGTATGATTTGATAATGACATCCCATGGTACCTCCATAAAAGATGCGGCCCCATATACCATGAATCCAACAGAATGATCGCTTGAAATAGAGAACAGCTTATTAGCCGAATTATAAACCTTTTGCACACCATCTCTCCCACTCGTAATTGCACTGTCAGCCGCTAGAGACATCCCTAACTTATTCATAATTGCTACCTCTGCCGTCACGCAAGTTCCTCCTTTCCTTTTCTCCTTTCCATTTATCCTCGTATGGAATAAATCAAACAAAATAGAAAAGCGAAGAGCGCCTGCTTAGAAACGTAGTGGCTGGAGTGAATCAACTGAGATAAAGAAATCACGGTGAGTTTGCGAGCCGATGATGCCTTATCGCAAGGCGATTAGCGAAGTCACCTAGTTTCTGGCGCTCGTAGCTAGAAATAGAAAAGCGGAGCGCCAGCATATGGAACGCCGACTAAACAACAACCCGTCATGGGTCAACGTCGAAATGACCCGGATCCTCCGGGCCCAACACATAGAAAAAGCCGAGCACAATATGGTGAATTTCTCCATAAGCGCTCGGCTTTTTTCAGTCATTCTATTTAATTAGTTAGGATATTCAAGTGGTCCACCTGGTCCTAATGGGATACCAAACAACATCCAAATGATAAGCATGATTGTCCACCCCACGAGGAAGAAAATAGAGTACGGAATCATGGTAGAAATTAAAGTACCGATACCCATCTTCTTATCATACTTCTGGGCGAATGCAATGATAATTGCGAAGTAAGTCATTAAAGGTGAAATAATATTTGTTGTGGAATCAGCTACACGATAAGCCATTTGAGTTAGTTCAGGAGAATAACCCAATTGCATCATGATTGGTACAAATACCGGTGCCATCATGGCCCATTTTGCTGAAGCACTCCCTATAAATAGGTTGATAAAGGCGGTAATTAAAATAAATATTAAGATGAGTGGAATTCCTGTCAGGTTAACGCTGTCTAGAAATTCTGCCCCGTATACACCAAGCACAAGCCCCATATTGGATTCATTAAAATATGCAACAAATTGACCTGCTGTAAAGGCTAGTACAATAAACATTCCCATTGATGCCATTGTGTCAGACATTTGCCCTGCCACATCTTTATCATTACGAATCACTTTTGTTACTACTCCATATACAAGCCCTGGAATTAAGAAAAGGATCGCTATAATTGGAACAAGCGAGCTCATAAACGGTGATTGGACGATCTGATCCATCGTTGAACCTTCTGTCCCCCGCATTGGAGCGTTTTCTGGAAGAATAAGCAATGCAGTCAGACCCAAGCCAATCACTAAGGATACCCCTGCCCAGATTAAACCTTTTTTCTCGACCTGTTTTAATCCATCAAGGTTTTCTTCTGTTTCTTCGTTACCTTTTTCTTGCTTGTAGCTTCCAAGACGTGGTTCCACAATTTTCTCTGTTACCCATGTACCAATCAATGTAAGTACAAAAACGGAAACGGCAATAAAGGCATAGTTCATTGCGATATTCATTGTTTCCGCATAAGCAGGATCAACAATAGACGCGGCTGCAATCGTTAGCTCACCTAGCATAACATCCGTACCAGAAAGTAATAGATTAGCACTAAAACCTGCTGAAACACCAGCAAACGCAGCAGCAAGTCCGGCTAATGGATGTCTCCCTAGCGCAGCAAAGATTAAAGCACCTAGTGGCGGCAATACTACGTAACCTGCGTCAGAAGCTACACTGGACATAATCCCTGCGAACACAAGACCTAGTGTAATGAAACGGTTCGGTACAGATAGTACAAAACCACGTAGCATCGCACTGATTAAGCCTGTACGTTCAGCAACTCCAATACCGAGCATTGTTACAAGCACAACACCTAGTGGCGCAAAACCAATGAAGTTATCTGTCATACTTGAGAAAATGTACTGAATACCTTCCGCATTAAGCAGGTTGGTTATTTCAACCATTTCACCTTCTTCTCCGGGGTGCTCTACACTAATCCCCAATTGAGAAAGCGCCGCAGATAGCACTAACACCAAAAGTGCTAATATTGCGAATAATGTGACGGGATGTGGTAGTTTATTACCAAGAAACTCTATCCCATCTAGTGACTTTTGGAATAAGCCTTTTTTTGTCTTCCCCATATATCCCTCTCCTTTTTCCATATGAGTAATATTCTGAAAATACCACCGAATCTTCGGTGTGCAGGTAACATTATAAAGGCTAAGTCACTAATTTGAAACCGTTAATAAAATAAAAGTAATACTAGCAATAGTCGCAAGATTAACACTTGAAAAGAGATCATTAAATACTAGTTAAAGTAAGGGTTATGCTCCATCCCTTTCCACAGCGGAGAGGCGTTTTCTAGTAAGCTTGCAAGTTGTAATAAACGGTGTTCTTCCCCTTTACCAGCCATAACTTGTACACCAAGTGGCAGTCCATTCTCTGTAAAATGAACAGGGACGGACATTGCTGGTTGACCTGTAAGATTTGCCAGTTGAGTATAAGGGCTATACGTTAAGCTTGGTAGAAACATCTCATAAATGAGCTCCAGCCGTTTTACCCGCTCAGCTTGTCTCATTTGATCTCGCATTACCTCTGCATCTTTTTCCGTTGCTGTTAACTCCCCTACAAGAGGTGCAGCAAACGCTGTTGTTGGGGTTATATAGAAATCAAATGTTTCGTGAAAAATTGCAGCCTCGGCGGCAGCAACATCCCATGAAGCTATACTTGTGGCATACTCAGCTGCAGTCACATGCTTTCCTGCTTGATAAAGCATCCATGCCTCCAATTCCATGTCTAGTTCTGATAGCTCCCTCTGCTGTATTTTTTCCAGTTGTGCCATAACGGAAGCCATCTCACCTGCATTCATTACATAATAATTTTGCATCAGTTGAACACCATCAATATCTGGAGTCTGTTCTTCTACAATATGTCCTTCCGCCTCAAGCCACTTTACTGTTTGTAATACAGCCTGCTCTGCTTCTGTTGAAACGGGAGTGCCTACAGGTGACACTGTAGAGAATGCGATTCGTAGCTTCTTGTCCAAAGGCTTTTCCAGTACGTCTTTGTATTTTTTAGGATACAACGGTGTTTGAAAGGCAGCTTCTGGTTGCACTGTTTGTAAAACATCAAGCATTACTGCGCTGTCTCTTACACTTCGAGTGAGAACAAAATCAATTGCCGCTCCCTGCCATTGTCTCCCTACTCCCGGCCCTACAGGGGTGCGGCCTCTTGTTGGCTTGAGACCAAATAACCCTGTAAACGAAGCAGGTATTCTAATGGAGCCACCTCCGTCACTTGCACCGGCGATTGGCACAATTCCTGCAGCTACAGCCGCTGCCGCTCCGCCACTGGAACCTCCAGGTGAATGCTCGAGATTCCAAGGATTCTTAACAGGCCCGTGCACGGAAGACTCTGTAATGTTTTTCAATGCGAACTCTGGTATATTTGTATGACCAATAAATTGGAAACCTGCATTACGAAATTCGCTTACAAAGTTAGCGTCTTCTTTCGCAACACTGTCTTGTAGCAGCCTGGAAGCGGAAGTAGATTTCTCCCCAGCTAATCGTTGTGTTTCTTTAAGTAAAACGGGGACTCCTGCGAAAGGTTGTGCAGCAGAATAAAAACCATCCGCCTCTGAAAAAGCCTTTTCCTTTCTGGAAGAAATAACAGCATTTAAATCAGGGTTCAGCTTTTCTACTTGATAAAAACTATGTTCTAAGAGTTCACTTGGTTTTATTTCTTTACGCTGAATTCTTTCAGCCATTTCAACGCCATCCATTTTCTTGAATTCGTCAATATTCATTCTTATCTCTCCTCCAAAAACAAACTTCTTAACTCATTGTATCATTTCCCTATCGAAGCCTACTATCTGCCTTTTTTATCATTTAGTTTTTTCCATTCAGGGTCACCAAGGTCATGAAGTTTTTTGTTTAATAGGTATGTGGAGAGTGGTATGACAAAAGCCAATGTAGCATATAAGAAAACCGCCAAACTAGGAATTCTGTCTAAAAAAGTTTGCAACAATCCCTCACTCCTCCTGCATTTTCACTCGATCAGCCGAGCCTATCCTATCTATTCGCACTTCGGTATTGACTTTTATAACAGCACTTGAAAAGTAGCTTTCTCCCTGTTCCCAGTCTTCTTTTACTTCCTGCCAGAAATCATAGTGGGATTGATAAAGTTTTTTACCGATTCCCAGCACGTCCACCTGGAGATCTTTTTGCACTTTTTCAATCGTTTTTGCAGTAAATTCTTTTACCTTTTTTTCTGCTGAGGCTTCGGCCTTCTTTACATACTTTTCATCTAATACACTTTCCGTACCATAATGTTCCGCAATATTTCCGTCAATTAAAATGGAGATTTCCACTTCTACATTATCTCGTTGCGTATTGGTGATTTTCATTTTTTGATTTATCTTTGTAATTTCAACCACCAATGAGCTTTCATCAACCTGTACTTCCAAGACGCCACCTTCTGTGTGGCCATTTATAAATCCTAAACCACTTGTTTCCTCCTCATTAAGCGAACCAACCATTTGGTTACTTTTTCCATCCATAACCACTACGTTTCCATATTCTGCTAAGGGACCTTCCTTTTTTACGGCAGGGAGTACATAACTCTGCTCGTTTAAGATTAATTCTTGAATTTCCCCAATATGTATCGGTTTGATCGTGTTCGTATTTCTATCAACATTTTCCATCAAATCGTCAAGATACATGGCCGGAACATCGGTATTTTCTGGGGTCGAGTTCAATATTTCCTTTGCACCTTCGTGGGCTACCAATAAGCGAATAGATCTCCGTAGGGCGTGATCACGAATAAAAAAATCCATAATATTGGAAAACAAATGTGGTTGTGTAAGGACCTCTTCGGATACTACAAGGACTTTTAGATGTTGATAGAAAGGCACTTGGCTATTTATCCGAGAAAACTTCCGGTTTGTTCTAAAAACGCTTGTACCTTTTTCTGAGACATTCATAAACGCCGGTTGCCCTCCGCTTCCTTGCATCAACATTCCTATACCAGAGGGGATAACGAACTGGTTTGTCATCATCACTTCATACTCAGTTTCCGTTTTCTGATTAACTAAGTCGATAGCTGTGCCAACAATAAACCCACGTTCTTCTATATCTATTCTATCCCAGCAACCAGCAAGGAAAATAGTAGAAGAAATAAGGCAAACAAGCACTTTTTTATTTAGTAGCATCCTCCTTTTTCCTCCCTCGTCTGATTTTGGAGATAGTGAATAGTATTAATGTAATGCTTGAAGAAGAGATAATCCCAAAATAGCCAATAAATGTTCCCAACTTCGCAACTTCTATAGACCCTTCTGGTATCATTCCCACTATATAAATGAGGGGAGCCATGCAAAAGAGTAATGTTTGTTTTTTAAGCTTGATGAAAGGCTGTAAGGCATAAATACTAACATCAACCGACATAGTGGTTGTATTAAAAATAGACATGATCCAAATAACAAAAAAGAAGGAGTCGAATCGTTCAAAAAACCCTCCCGGTATTTCTATTTCTTTTGCCAGTTCAATTAATGGATATACTAAATTTCCCGTAACCGCGTTTCCAAACACGCCTAAATTGATAAAGAAGATAAGCAGGTACAAGCCAATAACCATAAGCATTCCATAAACGGACGCCTTTGGTACCTTTTTTGTGTCTTTCACAAGGGTTATATAAAAGAAAAGGATGTTAAAACCGACAAATGCCAAACCACTTATTTCCGATGCTTTTATTTGATCCCTTACGCCTGTTTCAAAAATGGGAAATAAGTTATCCATTTCAAACCAGCCAAAAGAAAACAGTGACAATATGAAGGTGATCAGCACGATAATGGGGAAAAATAACATATTTAAACGAAATAAACCTGCCCGGGAACCAGACACCGCATACACTACGACTAGAAGGAAGGTGAGTGAAATTACCTCCAAAGGAGTCCGATCGAATAAGTACGCTTTCGCAATCTCTGCAATGACCCTGATTACATAGGCACTCAAAAGTAAACTTTGCATAACAAGAATAAGGCTAAACAAAATGGATACAGGCTTTGTAACTAACTTTGAAGAATAGGATAGAAATGTTTCTCCTGGATAACTAGCTGCTAGCTTAGAGGTCATCCATACAATAAGTGTGATCATGATACCAGCTACCAAGAGAGCGATCCACCCATCCGCACCAATTGTGAGGAGAGCTATTTCACGTGGTAAAGAAAGAATTCCGACCCCAACGGTTACAGCGGGTAATGCGATCATAATCTCTCGCGAACTAATTGTTTCATCCCCATATTTAAAATCACCCACCTAAGTTTACCTCCTTAAATTCCCTGACGTTGTATCCTTTGGTTTAAGATTTCTAGGTCGTTCATTCATCATTGGAATAGGCCCACGCAACACCAGGTCCTTCCAGTCCTTGATAAAGCTTGGGGCGAATGGTGTGGAATAGGGGACACCCATGCTTTTTAAGTTTACGATGTGTATATTTATCATGATGTAAACAAGTACGATTCCATACAGCCCTAGGACGGCGGCCGCAAACATAAATCCAAAACGGAGGAGGCGAAAGGAAATTGCCACACTATATAGAGGTATCGTAAACGATGCTACAGCTGTAAGGGCCACGACGATGACCATAATTGGGCTAACAATCCCAGCACTCACTGCCGCCTCACCGATTACAAGTCCGCCAACGATACCAATTGTTTGTCCAATCGTCCTTGGTAGTCGAGCTCCTGCTTCACGCAACAGTTCCATTGTTAACCCCATAATAATGGCCTCCACAAATGCCGGAAACGGAACCCCTTCTCGGGTTGCCGCAATCGAAAATGCTAGTTGCGAAGGAATCATCCCTTGATGATAGGAAACTAGAGCAATATAGAGTGCAGGAAGGAACATGGTAATAAATGCTCCGATATAGCGAATGATTCTTAAGAATGTACCAATTAACCAGCGGTCATAGTAATCTTCTGGTGACTTAAATGCATTCGCAATCGTTATTGGAGCAATTAAAGCAAATGGACTACCGTCTAAAAGAATACCCACTTTTCCTTGTAGTACAGCGGATGCTACTTTATCAGGACGCTCGGTATTATCCAATTGAGGAAAGGGAGACAAATAACTATCCTCTATCCATTGCTCGATATATCCTGATTCCATTGCACTGTCCATATCAATAGAAGAGAGGCGCCGGTCTACTTCTTTGACCATATCAGGGTTTACAATACCGTCCACATAGCAGACCACAAGCTTTTTCTTCGACCTTCTACCGACTTCACTTGTATCAAAACGAAGGTTCGGATCGCGAATATGTCGGCGTATAAGCATCATATTTGTTTGTAGATTTTCTACAAAGCCTTCTCTTGGCCCCCTAATAAGAGATTCTGAAATGGGCTCATCAATTGATCGCGTTTCCCACTTTTCTGTGCCCATCAGAAGGGCCTCCGCTGTTCCGTCTACATAGACGACCGATTTGCCTGACAATAAGTCAATTGTTAATTTATCTAAGGAATTTGTTTGCTCTACACTACCAATACTAATCAAGTCAAGCTTTAACTGTTTGATCAGTTCATCTGGCGTGTCACTGCCAGCTTCCTTCTCTCTATTTCGCAACAAATTTTTAATTAAGTCATTATGTATGGCTTCCTTGTTACTTAACCCGCTAATAAAGGCTACTGCAGCCTTCACATTAAACCCTAGATTCAACCTGTGTATCACTAGATCCTCCGGACTTCCAATCAAAGTCTGTAGATCTTGCAAATTCTTTTCAAGATCTACTCCGATTTCTGTTGAAAAGTCTTCTCCTTCAACAGACTCTTGTTTTAACTTGCGTCTTCTGAAAAAATTCCGGCCCATACATTCACCCCCATAGGCTAACTTGACCTTTCCTTTTTTTTCCCGTAAAGGAAGGTTTTTATACAGAACATGTTTTTCTTATTTAAAGACACGTATAAAACACCTATTGAATGCCAAACTATGCTTAGCTGAATGAAGGAGGGCTATTGCATGGATAAACAAATAAAAGCTACCGCCTCGGAAATTGCCAACTTGTGGGCATCGTATATGAACGCCTCATCTACCAATGCGATGTTGGCTTATTTTAAAGAAAATGTAGAGGATGAGAATATTCGTGGTTTACTGAATAATGCTTATGAATTATCAACCTTTGCGTTAGAAACTACTAGTCAATTACTTACAGAGAGTACAAATCCTGTTCCAAAGGGTTTTTCGGAAAAGGATATCAACTTAACAGCACCGCGATTATACTCCGATACGTATACGTTATACTTTGCCATAAATTTGCACATTCTTGTAATGACACACTGTGCTAATGGTATTTCACAAAGCTCTTGAAGACATATACAACTTTTATACGGAAACTTTTAGGAGAGCGAACTCAGTGCATATGCAAGCCATTACAATTGCTCAACAAAAAGGTGTCTACGTCTCACCACCTAACATTCCTACGTCTGATACAGTGCACTTTGTAAAAAAAGATAGCTTCTTAAACGGTTGGTTTGGGGATAAGCGCCCTTTACTTGCTAGTGAAATTGCCCAGTTTTACGCAAATATTGAACGTAATGCACTTGGTGCAGCAACGATATTAGGGTTTGCTCAGGTTGTTGAATCAAAAGAAATAAAAGCATACTTATTAAAAGGAAATAACATAGCCCAAAAGCATGTATCCAGTTTTTCGAACTACTTAGAGAAAAGCTACATTCCCGTTCCGATGGGCTCTGATAGCTATGTAACCGAATCCTCTCATGTGAGTCCATTTTCCGATAAGCTCATGTTATTCTATACAATTGGCATGATTACCCAAGGAGTTGCGTTTTATGGAATGAGCATTGCGACTAGTGCCAGAAGAGACATTACGACTCTTTATGCAAAACATAGTGGTGAAATAGCCTTTTATGCAGAAGAAGGTATAAAACTAATGATTCATAACGATTGGTTTGAAGAGCCGCCAAGGATGGTCGATAGAAACGATTTAATTCAGAATGGGAGAGAGTAACGTGGAAGAAAAACACACAAACAGTCACCTAACAGCCTCAGAAGTGTCCCACTTATGGACTGCCTATCAAAGCAATACACTTGCAATATGTGGGTTAACACATTTTCTAACACATATTGAGGATCAAGATATTAAGGAAATACTGGAAGAATCCAAATTAGTTGCCGAACAAAAAAATAATGAGGTTATTGCACTTTTTAATGCGGAAGATTACCCTATTCCTCAGGGATTTACAAAAGAAGACGTTAGATCAGACGCGCCAAGGTTATTTTCTGATGCGTTATATCTCGAATATATATTAAATATGACTATCATATCTTTAAGCATGTATAGCATGGCTTTGGCAGGATCAGACAGGAATGATGTTATTCAATTTTTTTCCGAATGCTTAAAATCAACAAAAGAACTTCATATTAAAACAAAAGCGCTCTTAAAAGAAAAAGGTCTTTCTTCAAAAAATCCTGTAATCCCAATTCCTCAACAAGTAGAATTTGTTAAAAATGATAGCTTTCTATCGGGTTGGTTTGGCGAACGCAGGCCATTACTTGGCATCGAAATAAGTAACCTTCTTTTTCATTCAAAAAGAAATGCACTTGGACATGCGCTGATCACCGGATTTAGCCAAGTTTCTCCTTCCAAAGAATTAAGACGTTTCTTTGAGAAAGGAAGGGATATCTCCGAAAAGCACCTTTCTGTTTTTACTAAATTGCTGCATGTAGATAATCTTCCCCAAGGTTCACCCTTATTAACGTCAGAGGTCACGACATCTACTACTGCGCCGTTCTCTGATAAGTTGATGATGTATGTGGTTACTAACCTCATTAATTCAAGCATTGGAGAATATGGTGTTTCAATATCTACTAGTCCACGACATGATTTAGCTTTACAATATACCCGATTAATTGCCGAAATCTCTAAGTACGCAAATGACTCTGCCAATATTTATATCGAAAAAGGTTGGATGGAACAGCCTCCTATTGCAGCTGACAGAAAAGAACTAGCGAAATAGGTGTGTCTATGGAGACGAATCTCAAGGAAAAAAGCAAAAAACTAGAGGCCGTTTTATGGAGTATTGCCTTACCAGGTTTCGGACAGTTGTTAAACAAAAAGTACGTGAAAGGTCTTACCCTTGTTGGGTTGGAATTTCTCATTAATGTTTTGGGAAACTTTAACCGAATTATCATCTTAAGCTTTCATTTTAAAATCGAAGAGGCTATTGAACAGACAAATTATCTTTGGCTGATGTTTTATCCCTGTCTCTACTTCTTCGGTATATGGGACGCTTATAAAGATGCTGGTGGTGGTAAAAAAGCCTTCGCCTATTTACCGCTCGTCTTTTCCGCATACTTTGTAACACTTGGTCTTATATTTTCACCGGTGCTCAAAATCTCCGGCTATTTAATCGGCCCTATGTGGCTCCCAATCCTTTCTCTACCAGTTGGACTAGCTGTAGGAGGATTAATCAGATGGGTTTTATTGAAATTTATTTACCACAATCGAACAGATTCAACCTAACAAACTCTTGAGGATAAATTTGCTCGGGAGTTTTCTTTTTGTCGTAACCCTTTTGTCCCATCCTAATGCTTTTCTCTCACAAAAATAGAATATTATACAAGTTCATCTCATATTTTATACGAATCATTCTATTTTAAAAAAGCCATCATATTTTTCTTCTATTAATTGAAGATTGGGGTGTTAACATGACACAGCAAGCTGTGCTGCAAGTGGATAATTTAAAGACATATTTTCACCTAGAAGAAGGAAAAACCGCTAAGGCAGTGGATGATATTTCTTTCAAGATTTCCCCTGGAGAGACTGTCGCGCTAGTTGGCGAATCGGGAAGTGGCAAAAGCATAAGTGCTCTTTCGATTATGCAATTAATTAATAAACCAGGTCGAATTGAAGGCGGAAAAATCACACTTAATGGAAAGGACATTACCAATTATAACGCCAAGCAGATGACAAAAATCCGTGGTAATGATATAGCGATGATCTTTCAAGAGCCAATGACGGCACTTAATCCCGTGTTTACAATTGGAAACCAAATCACTGAGATTGTTCGAAAGCATAAAAACATGAGTCGGCAAGAAGCTCATCAGCATGCTGTCCATTTATTAAAGCTAGTTGGTCTATCAAGAGCTGAAGAAATAATGAAGGAGTTCCCACACCAGCTCTCAGGAGGAATGCGACAGCGGGTGATGATTGCAATGGCCATTTCTTGTGACCCTATGTTATTAATAGCCGATGAGCCGACCACTGCCCTTGACGTTACGATTCAGGCACAAATCCTTGATTTAATGAACGAAATGAAAGAAAGATTTCAAATGGCGCTTCTCTTAATCACCCACGATGTTGGCGTGGTTTCCCAATATGCTGATCGGGTGATGGTGATGTATGGTGGTCAGATTGTAGAGGAGGCTACTGTTGATGTATTACTTGAATCACCAAAACATCCATATACACAAGGTCTATTGGATAGCCTTCCCATGGTGGATAAAGACGTAAACCGACTTGGTACGATCAAGGGGACCGTTCCGCCAGCTTATGATTTTCCTTCAGGCTGTCGCTTTTCTACACGCTGTCCACATGTAATGGAAAAATGCCATTCACACAATCCTCGCTTGTCTACAAGTGATTCGGAACATCATGTTCGTTGTCATCTTTATCCCTCGGAGGTGAAGGAATGACTGTAAAAAATGAAACAAAAGAAGAAACGCCTGTCCTTAATGTTCAGCATATTAAAAAATACTTTCCAATTAAGGGTGGCGTATTTAAACGAACGGTTGGCCAGTTGAAAGCAGTAGATGACATATCCTTAACCATCAATCAAGGCGAAACCCTTGGTATTGTAGGGGAATCAGGATCCGGTAAATCAACACTTGGCAGGGTTATTCTCAAACTGCTCGAGGCTACGGAAGGAACCATACTTTATAAAGATGCAAATATCACAAGCATGAAAAGAAATCAATTTCGTCCCTATCGACGCAATATGCAAATGGTCTTCCAAGATCCATTTGGCTCTCTAAATTCCAAGATGAGTGTAGCTGAATTGGTAGAAGAGCCTTTACTTGTTCAAACTTCTTTATCAAAAATAGAAAGGCAAGCAAAGGCGATAGAATTCATCGAAAAAGTTGGGCTGCGTGCTGAAGACCGCTTAAAGTACCCGCATGAATTTTCCGGTGGCCAAAGGCAACGAATTAGTATAGCCAGGGCACTTATCACTAATCCCGAATTTGTTGTTTGCGATGAACCAGTCTCTGCCTTAGACATATCCATTCAGGCACAAGTACTAAATCTTATGAAGGATTTACAGGAAGAGCTCGGACTTACGTATTTGTTTATCGCCCATGACCTTAGTGTTGTGAAGCATATTAGTGACCGCGTTGCCGTGATGTACTTAGGAAAAATTGTCGAGATAGCGCCAACCTCTAAACTATTTCAGGAACCTGCCCATCCTTATACACAGGCATTACTGTCTTCTATTCCAACCCTTACCAAGAAGAAGGAAGATGAACCTACCATAAAGCTAAAAGGAGACATACCGAGTCCCGCTAACCCCCCTTCCGGATGCGCCTTCCGGACGAGATGTCCGTTTGCACATGAGCGGTGTGAAAAGGAAATACCATCATTAACTGCTGTTGGGACAGGACACGAGGTATCCTGCCATTTACACCATGGATAACATGGTGGATGGTTTAGGTAACGTTCATCAAAGTTAGGAACAAAGTAATGCAAGATTCAAATCGCACGTCTTTAAAGTAAGGAATTTTGTGGGAGTCTCTTCAGAAGAAATCTTAAGCTATCCTCACATGCAAAAAAGGCCATTATTTCCTTTATGTTGCCTTTTTTCATATAAAACTATCGAAAAGGAGGGTGTGGATGATTATTGGTTTAATCATTTCTTTGAATAAAGGGGGATTTTAGGATGAATAGAACGTTTAGGAGATTATTGATTCTGCTAGTCTTTTTATGCATGATGGGTTTCTTGTTAGTTGCTTGTAATGATGATGGCGATGAAGAAGGCGCAGAGACTGAGGATACAACAGAAAATACAGATGATGGTGAAGAAGGTAAGGAAGAAGAAGCCGAGAGTGGTCCGCAAGAAGGCGGAACATTGACTGGGGCAATGTATTCTGCACCAGCAGGTATGTTTAATCCTATTTTTTACGAGGAAGCATATGAAGCTAACATATTAAGTTTTACACATGATAGCCTCGTATCCCAGAATGAGAGTCTTGAATTTATTCCAAGCTTAGCAAAAGAATGGGAAACAAACGAAGACCAAACGTCCCTGACTTTAAAGCTTGAAGAAGGTGTGAAATGGCATGACGGAGAAGAGTTCACGGCTGAAGACGTTGTTTTCACTTACAAATCCATGTCCGATCCTGATTATGTTTCAGCAGGTGGGATAAGAACTGCTTACGTCCTTCCATTACTTGGCTATACTGCATACAGTTCAGGCGAGGCAGATACGTTTGAAGGCGTAGTAGCAGAGGATGACTATACCGTAACATTCCATTTTGAAGAGCCAAATATTAATCCACTGTATTATGCGAGCTTCCCAATTATCCCAGAGCATATTTTCAAAGATATTCCAGTAGCCGAAATGCCAGAAGCTGCGGAGTCTCGTGATGCTGGTGCGATTATTGGTACAGGAGCATTTAAATTTACGGAAATGGTAGAAAGAGAACAGTATATTTTGGAGAGACATGAAGATTATTGGCAAGGAACTCCATACTTAGAGAGCATTGTATGGAAAGTAGTCGCACAATCGGTTATGACTGGCTTACTTGAATCGGGCGAGGTAGACTTCATTGCCGATCCAAATGGCATACCGCCAGCTGACTTTGAGACCGTACAAGGTTTTGGAAATATTGAAATCATTGAACAACCCGATTTTGGTTATCAACTCCTTGGCTTTAAACATAATCATCGTACAGGTGAAGACGTAGAATCAGGTGCACTAGAACCAGACAATTGGGTACCAAACGAAAAATTAGCTGATCCAAAAGTAAGGCAGGCCATTTCCTATGCGGTAAATCGTCAAGGTCTTGTAGAAGGGCTTCTATACGGACGTGGGCAGCCAATTAATTCTCCAATCGCAACACAATTCTGGGCTTATGATGATGCTGCCGCAACCAATTACACGTATGATCCTGACAAGGCTGGATCAATGTTAGATGAACTTGGTTATGTGGACGCAGATGGAGATGGATTCAGAGAAGACCCTGATGGCAACGAATGGGTACTCAATATGGACTATCCGACAGGAAACGAACTTCGTGAAAAATCTGCACCATTAATTGAGCAACAGCTTGAAGAAGCTGGAATTAATGTTAACTTACGTCAGCCTAAAGAAATGACTGCTTACGTAGAAGAATTAACAAATGATAACACCGATTGGGATTTATATTTATTGGGCTGGAGTCTTGGAAGTGCTGACCCTGATCCATCTGGTTTATGGGCTACAAAGGCAGCTTACAACTACTCAAGATGGAATAACCCAGAATCAGAAGAACTTATGCAAAAAGCATTAAAAGCACCAGAAGCGTTTGAACAGGATTATCGTGCAGAAGTATATTCCGAATGGCAGACCGTCTTTTCTGAAGATCTTCCTGCACTGCTATTATACGCACAAAATAGTTTATGGGCTTACAATAAACGTTTGCAGGGTGTAGAGCCATTACCTTACACCATGTATCAAGATGCTCACCTGTGGTGGGTTAATGACGCGAACTAAAATAAAGTAGAGAGTATGCGCCTTAGCATACTCTCCTCCTTCATAGGGGGGGATATTATGCATAAATATATCATTAGAAGAATACTTGTTTTTATACCGATGCTTATCATGCTGTCCATCATTGTGTTTGCCCTAGCCAAAGCAGCGCCGGGTGATCCTTTTACCGGTAAGATTCTTGATCCAACTGTTGATCCTGAAGTATTTAATGAGCAGCGAGAAGCACTCGGATTAAACGACCCTATTCCTGTCCAATATTTCCGCTGGGCAACTTCCATGGCAAGAGGGGATTTTGGAGAATCAATGTACTATAAAGGTCGTGATGTTCAAAGTCTTATTAGTGAAAGAATTGTTAATACCGTCTATTTAGGTTTGTTCGCTCTCGTCATCACCTTAGTTGTAGCCATACCAATTGGGATCTATTCGGCAAAAAACCCCTACTCCCCTCTTGATTATAGTGCTACCACTTTCGGGTTTTTAGGGCTGGCTATTCCTAACTTTTTCTTTGGTCTAATTGCCATTTATGTGTTTGCCATTAAATTGGGTTGGTTTCCAGCGCAAGGAACCATTTCTAACTTACACATTACGGGCTTTTCTGAGTTCCTAAACCGAATCCATCACATGGTACTTCCAGGAATAACCCTTGGACTTGCAGGGACCGCAACCTATATGCGATATATGCGATCAGAAGTACTTGATGTACTTGGTAGTGATTATATTCGAACAGCAAAAGCCAAAGGGATGAATGATCGTAATGTGTTGTACAAGCACACCTTACGAAATGCTATTATTCCAATCATCACGTTAATGGGATTTGAATTTGGTGCATTACTAAGTGGTGCCATCATAACAGAACAAGTTTTCAGCTATCCTGGGCTTGGAACCTTGTTTATAAACTCTATTACAAATAGAGACTATCCTGTTATTATGTCGATCACACTCCTATTAGGTGTAGCCATTCTTATAGGCAACCTGCTGGCAGATATTTTTTACAGTATTGTCGATCCTAGGATCCGCTATGATTGAGGTGATATGATGTGAAAGCAAACTCTACGGAAGACATACAAGTTTCATTAACTCAGAAACACAATCAGAGTCCCTTTACATTGGCAAGGAAACGATTTTTAAAAAATAAGTTGGCTCTTGCAGGTATTGTGGTCTTAGTTATTTTTATTTTGGCAGCTTTATTTGCCCCTATCTTAACAGAACATGATCCTACAAAAGGGGATCTTATGCTTATTGAGAAACCACCTTCTGCAGATCATATACTCGGCACAGATGGCTCAGGTAGAGATAATTTTGCACGCCTAATTTATGGTGCGAGGATTTCACTTACAGTTGGGTTTTCAGCTATGTTATTCACCCTTATAATCGGTGTCGTTACTGGAGCAGTAGCAGGTTACTACGGTGGAAAAGTAGATAATATGATAATGCGTGCCGCCGATCTGGTATTAGCATTACCATTTCTCGTTTTAGCTCTTACTATTATTGCCATCCTTGAAAAAGTAACAGTAGGTATTTTTGTAACAGTAATTGCCATAACGGCCTGGCCGACCTTAACGAGAATTGTGCGGGGGACTTTCCTGTCATTACGGGAGCAGGAATTCATTCTTGGTGCAAGGGCAATTGGGGCGAATGACCTGCGGATTATTTTCAAACATTTTATTCCAAATGCCATTGGGCCAATTATTGTAAATGCTACGCTCTTAATGGCGACGATGATTATAGTAGAATCAGGATTAAGCTTTATTGGAATGGGCATTCCGCAACCTACTCCTACTTGGGGGAATATGATTTCAGAAGCACAGAATATACGTATTTTACGTGATCATCCAGAAGCTTGGATTCCACCTGGGTTAGCTATCCTTTTAACCGTGCTTGCCATTAACTTTATTGGTGATGGGCTTAGAGATGCATTTGACCCTAAAAGCAACAGGAGATAAGGACCCGTGAAGCGTTTTATGAGAACTGATATAGGGGATATAAGAACTTCCGCTACTAATAAATAGTGGAAGTTTTTTCTTTTACTCATACATGTTACGCTATGGATATTCTCATAATAGGAAAAGTGCAGCACATTTGCGCGAAAAGGAAGTGAAAAAATGCCATCATTAAATGCAGCAGTTCAATGGAATAATGTTACCTTTTCTGTTAAAGGAAAAACCATCATACAGAATCTTACCGGGACTTTTTATGAAGGGAAAATCACCACGCTTGTAGGGCCATCAGGAGCTGGTAAATCCACCCTATTCAAATTATGCAATGGGCTACATTCAGCAGATACAGGTGACATACTAATCGCAGGAAAAGAAATTGCTTCCTATCCACCTGTTGAGTTAAGAAGAATGGTTGGTTTCGCCTTGCAAGATGCAACCATGATTGACGGAACAGTATATGAAAACCTTGCTATGCCCCTAACTTTACAGGGAAAGGATCTTTCAGAGGAAAAGGCGCAAGAATTACTGCAGCTCGTAGGTCTTCCGATTACTATTTCTAACCAGAGTACAAACGACCTATCAGGAGGACAGAGGCAAAAGCTATCGATTGCTAGAACGCTTGTAAATCGCCCTTCTATATTACTTCTAGATGAAATTACTTCTTCTCTAGATAGAGTTTCCCAACAAGATATTGAAGCGTTAATTGTAAGGATTAATAAGAATTATGGTACGACCATTGTATGGATTACACACAACCTTCAACAAGCGCGAACAATCGGGGATTATACGTGGGTGCTAATAAATGGACAGCTTATTGAGTCCGGAGAAAGCTCTCTTTTAGACAATCCTGAAAATCACGAAGTCAGGCTCTTTTTGAAAGGAGACCATTCATGAGCTATCTATCTCTGGCTATTACATTAATTTTTGTTATCATCCCTCTTGTATTGTCCAAGACATTAAATTTGGGACTTGAAAAAGATACACTGATTGCTACAGTACGATCTATTATTCAGCTTCTCGCTGTAGGTTATGTTCTGCAATTTGTATTCGAATCGGAACACCTTATCTATATCCTCCTCATGATTATTCTTATGATAGCTGCAGCAACACAAAACGCTAGAAAAAAAGGCGTACAAATCAAAGGGATTACATGGAAACTCATTCTCACCTTTCTTACAGTTGAGATACTAACCCAAGGAATTCTAATAGGGCTAAGCATAACACCTGCCACTGCCCAGTACATCATTCCAATTAGTGGTATGGTTATCGGGAACTCCATGGTGCTCTCCATATTGTTTCTAAATCGTTTTATATCAGAGGTGGAGTCAAAATCAAAAGATACTGAGCTTATTCTTTCCCTTGGTGGAACGCCGAAGCAAGCAGTCCATAGGCAATTAATCACATCAATTCAAGCGAGCACCATCCCAACAATTGAGAGTCAGAAAACTATTGGTCTTGTGCAGCTCCCTGGTATGATGAGCGGGCAAATAATAGCTGGAGCAGACCCTTTACAGGCCGTTTTATTTCAATTACTGATTCTTTTTCTACTCCTAACGACAGCCGTTGTGACAAGTATTATGCTAGGATATTTATCCTATCCCACCCTTTTTAATGAGCGCATGCAATTTTTAAAACTAGAAAAAGCTAAGAAATAAGGATAGAAGTCTTCTGGAAAGGGAGACTTCTATCCTTTTTATATGCTCTTTCCCTATTTAGTTAGTCCCTGTTATTCCTCCCCACCCACTACTTGGCCAATCAAAATATACTATTAAGATTACTACTATGAAGTGGTAGGGAGTGAGAAACCAATATGGAGTATGAGGATTTTAAACGCTCCTTGAAAAGAGAATATGGGAGGAAGTTTAATGAAGCATCTAGGAACAGATCTTTTAGCAATTCAAATGTGAAGCTACCCTAATTGAAATTAAAGAAATCCTCCTTCTCTCATGCTATAATACATATAACCAGAGATGGAGGTGATCGATTTGGACCCTTTAGATATCATGATGAATCAAGAGCAAGTTGTTCCATATTTTTCGCCGATTATTAGTGCCGAAAATCAATTAATTATTGGCTACGAGTTAAAACCCTACTACGAAGATTCTGAAAAACTCAGTCTAGATTGGTTTTTTAAGGATGATTCCATTCCGAGTGAATTTCGTTTGGAATTGAACACGATTATCCAACAAAAAGCCTTAGACCTCTTTTTCGATACTGAACAATCAACGCTTTTATTTATAAATTATAATGCAAAATTATTATTAAATGATAATGGAGAAACATTACTAAATCTATTGCAATCATACGCAGAACGAGGTTTAAATTTAAACAGGCTCGTTCTAGAACTATCTGCAGATTATGTGATCAAACACATTGACTCTTACAAACACCTACTAGCCTATATTCAAACACTTGGCATACGCCTGGCAATTGATGATGCAGGGAACCAAAATGGAAATTTGGAACGCTTGGCGATGATTAAACCAAATATCTTAAAAGTAGATACCTCTTTTCTAGAAAATGATGCATTACCACATCTCTACCAAGATGTGCACCATTTACTCTCTATGTTCTCAAGGAAAATAGGTGCTACACTGCTGTTTAAAGGCATAGAAACATTCCAACAATTAAATTATGCTTGGAGAAATGGCGGGCGTTACTACCAAGGAATTTACTTCGCAAAAGAGTTGCCTGAATTTGTAGCGACAGATTGTTGTAAGGAGAAAATAAAAAAAGATTTTAACCATTTCATCACATTTGAACAGAAAAAGATGAAAGCTCAGCTTGATTTGACTGAATCAATAAACAATCAACTAAGTAAAAGCCTGAAAAAGTTAAACACGGAAGACCATTATGATAAAACAATACTTACCATTGCTAATGACTGTGATCCTATTACATTCCGTGTTTACATATGTAATCAAGCTGGATATCAACTTTCCTCCAACGCAGAGAAAAATAGTGATGGCGAGTGGAAACTACATTATGAAGGAAGACAAAAGAACTGGAGCTGGCGCCCTTACTTTTTTGAAAACATTGTCCGCATGAACATAGAGAAAAAAGGCATACTTTCTGACCTATATACAGACATTGAACGTGATGAACGTATAAGAACGTACTCCTTCCCTATGTCAGAGGATGTATTTATTTTTATTGATATCCCATATGACTTTTTATATGAACAAGAAGGTCTTCTATAACACCTTTGCTTTTTAGTTAATATTAAAAAGGAGCTGTTTTTAAACAGCCCTTTCCCGCTATATTATATTTTTTCCAATGACCAATCAATTCCTTTTAATCCTTGCTTCTTTAGTATCTCGTTTGTCCGAGAAAAAGGTTTACTTCCAAAAAAACCACGATAAGCAGACAATGGACTTGGATGAGGCCCTTTTATTATATAATGCTTATTTGTATCAATTAGAGCCTCTTTTTTTTGAGCCGCTGATCCCCACAGAATGTATACTACTGGGGTCTCTTTATTATTCAACTTCTCGATCACCTGATTTGTAAACTGCTCCCAGCCCATACCTCTATGTGAATGTGCTTGTCCCTTCCGAACCGTTAAGACATTATTTAGGAGCAATACTCCCTGTTCTGCCCAATCGATCAAACACCCATGATTTGGTATAGGGACATCTAAATCATCCTGCAGCTCTTTAAAAATGTTTCGCAAAGATGGTGGAACACTTACCTGTGGATTTACAGAAAAACTTAAGCCATGTGCCTGGGTAGGGCCATGATATGGATCCTGTCCTAGGATGACTACTTTTACTTTTTCATACGGAGTGAAATGAAGTGCATTAAAAATGTCTTCCTTCTTTGGATAAACGGTGTGCTTTGCATACTCCTCTTTCAAAAATGTTCGCAGCGCTTGGTAATATTCTTTTGAGAATTCGTCTTGAAGCAATGGAGCCCAGTCATTTTTTAGAATATCTTTTCCCATTTTAACTTCTCCCTTCGTAGTGTTTATTATTTCCGTCGAGTACTAGTGAGAAGGTTCTGTTTCTTGTTCTTTCCCTGTTGAAGCGTTCATTAAAACGACTCCACCAACAATTAGAAGCAGCCCTACAAAGGTAATCGCATTAAAAGGATCCTGCCAAATTGCAATACCAAGTATAGCTGTTAATGCTGTACCTACTCCGGACCAAATGGCGTAAGCTAAACTCAGAGGGAGTTCTTTAAGAGAGACAGATAAAAAGTAAAATGCTGAAGCAAACCCTACCACAACTCCAATTAGGGGAAGCATTTCTGTAAATCCGTTAGATAATTTAATCATCGTCGTACCGAATACCTCACTAATAATCGCAATGGATAAAGCAATGTAACCCTTTTTCATTATTTATCTCCTCTATTCTAGTGGCCTGGATTAGCGAGCCTAAGTAAGACGACGCCTGTAATGATACATATAATGCCCGCAACCTTTTTTAAATTCATCTTCTCTTTCCAAAAAACAACTCCTACTAAGGTAATTAAAGCCGTGCCAAGACCAGCCCATATAGCATAGGCGTTACCAAGAGGAAGTGTTTTTAAGGCAATGGATAAACAATAAAAAGCAAATCCCATTCCGACAATTACCCCTATCGCTGGAATTAACCTCTTAAATCCATTGGAAACCTTAAGCATGGAACTCCCAAAAACTTCAAATAGAATAGCCATCGTTAACCAAATATACGCGTTCATCTTTACACCACTTTCTTTTCCCTTAAACTTTGCTTGCAAAAAACTATTAAATAAAAGTCCTATCATTACTTCCGGTCAGCCGTTCTATTTTCTATCAACATCTTTCTAATCATAACGGTTGAGCTGTTTTTTTAGCAAGCATCCTATTTCCTTAAATGGTGATACTACTTACTGGTACATCATGTGCCATAACTCGATGTAGGGGGAGATTGAATGGAAATTCGCGAAGGCTTCATTCCAACCACACTAGGAACTGCTGTGACAACAACAGGCTACATTCTAAAAAAGCAAAAGAACGCCAATGACATGTTGGCAAACACCATTTTCGGCTTCGGATTAGCCCATGTGGTCTTAGGAACAATTGACCTCATACAACATCGACGTTAACGTTGGGAGGAGACCTTTTTAGATTAGGTCTCCTCTTTTTTACAATTAGTAAAAACCACCTCTAGTTTCCCTTCCAACAGAGCTTTATTCTACGCTTTTCACTACTAAATAGTCAGGTTTTCATATTTGATTGGTTTAAAATTTTCTAATAGAGAATGGAGTAGGGAACAACAACAGAGAGGAGAATATTTCATGTTTAACCATAAAAAGGAACTTCAGTTTGATGCTAAGCCAGACCGCCCAGATCCCGTATTTGCTAAAAAACTACAGGAAGTTATAGGTGGTCAATATGGTGAAATGTCAGTAGCCATGCAATATCTCTTCCAAGGATGGAATACTAGAGGAAACGAACAATATAAGGATTTGATTTTGGATACTGGTACGGAAGAAATTGGACATGTTGAAATGTTAGCAACGATGGTTGCTAGACTATTAGACAAAGCTCCAGTACAAGCACAGGAGGAAGCAGCAAAAGATCCAGTTATCGGTGCAGTTATGGGGGATATGAACCCGCATCACGCAATCGTATCTGGAATCGGCGCAGCACCAGAAAATAGTGTAGGCGTACCTTGGAATGCAGGATATATTGTTTCCAGCGGAAATTTACTTGCAGACATGCGCGCAAACTTAAATGCAGAATCACAAGGTAGACTTCAAGTTGCTAGACTTTATGAAATGACAGATGACCGCGGTGTTAAAGAATTACTTTCTTTCCTTTTAGCACGTGATACAATGCACCAAAATCAGTGGATTGCAGCCATTAAAGAACTTGAAGCAAAAGAAGGCGTTATCGTCCCTAGTACTGTACCAGCAGACTGGGAAGCAACAGAATTTTCTCATCAGCTAATTAACTTCTCTGAAGGAAATGACAGTGAAAAATTAGACTTTGTTGGTAAACAAGCTCCAGACGGTGCAGCAAACTTTGAATATGTAAGCAATCCAGTTTCACATGGTGAGAAGCCGGTGCTTAATCCAGCACCATCCTATATGCACAACACTCCTCCAAACGAGGATAAAATGTAATAAACGTAAACACTTTGAAAAACCAACTAAGCGAAGGAGGAATTATGATGCAACATGGTAAAGCACTAGCAATAAAAGGTGTAATGTCTCTCGTTGTCCTCTATTTAGTTTTAGGAGTTGGGTTTGGAATTTCGTTTGGTAATGTACTACTTATTACCCTAATTCTCGGCATACTTTCCTATCTGTTAGGAGACGTATTTATCCTACCTAAGACATCAAATATGATGGCAACAATGGCAGACCTCGGCATGGCCTTTGTGATAATTTGGCTTTTAGGAATGGCTTTTACAAGTCTTTCTGTAGGTTCAATGGCATTAGCAGCTGTTATCGCAGCCATCGTTATGGCTTTAGGTGAATACTTCTTCCATATCTACATTCTTAAAAAAGATATCGGATTTGGTAATAGATACCGCACATCTCATAATTATTAAAGTAGAAAGACTATCCAATCAATTTCGATAGTCTTTCTTCTATCACCATTGTTCCTTAATAGAATATGTTCTTAGACTAAACTGAAGCACCGTTTAAGCACGAATCTCCAAAATCGAGTCTCTTACTGATTTCATGATTTTCTCGAACGCAATTCCTGCTTTATCTGTATCCCGCTCTCTAATTGCTTGAAGTAACGTTTCATGGTGGGGGTAGCTTTCGTCGAAAATATCCTCTTTTCCAAAAGGCCCATTCCAAAACTTATGGCAGGTTTCCCAGACTGAGTCGATCATGCTTTCCAGCATGGTGTTTTTAGATGCACGATAAATTGCTTGGTGAAAGCTTGCATCAGCTTGGTTTGCTTCGTCTCTTTTTTCTTCCTTAATAAATTGAACATAGCTTTTTAAATGGACCTGCATTCTTTTAATGTCTTCTTCATTCGCTGCGTGTACAGCTAATTGGACAGCCTTTCCTTCCAACGCCTCTCGTACCTCAAGCACTTCCAGCAGAAAATTCTTTTCATTCTCTACTTCAAAGGATAGTTGAATTTGGAAGGGCTTCATATCTTTAATGAAAGTTCCTTTACCGTTTAAAACCTCAATAGCTCCTTGGGTTTCCAATAGTTGTAGAGCTTCTCTTAACGACGACCTTCCAATTTGAAGAATTCCTACCAATTCAGCTATGGACGGTAGTTTATCCCCACTTTTAAGTTTCTCTCTTTTTATATACCTTTTAATCTCTTTTGCACCAATTTCCGATAATCGTTTCTTTTTAATTGCTTCCATTTTTCACCTCAACACCGCTCATTGTATAGCTACTATACTCTTCCTCTACTTTATCATAAAAAACTTCTCAATTATTAATTATCCGAAAAATCCAACCTTTCATACAGGTTGAAAGTATGATACGATAAAGTGAAACTTCAATCAGTGGGAGTTTTCGGCGTTACACCGGTATAATTTCATCAACTTAGGAAGGGGTTCATACAACTTGTCATACACAGATGAACAAATATGCACACACTCTTTTGACACACCTGAAAAGCACCACGGGGCGGTCTCCCCTCCCATTTATCAAACCAGCTTATTTGCGTTCGAAACTTTTGAAGCGTTTACAAAAGCGCAATCAGCTGAAAGAGAGAATTACGTATACACACGCGGAGTCAATCCGACAACTGAAATTCTCGAGAGAAAACTAGCCATGCTTGAGCGTGGGGAGAGGTGTAAATGCTTCGGTTCGGGGATGGGAGCCATCAGCTCAGTATTCCTCTCTCTCCTTCAAAAAGGCGATCATGTGTTATTCGTAAACACGATCTACGGACCGACACAGGAACTAGTAGAGCATCTTAACCGTTTTGGTATTGAACATAGTTTTACAGGTGAAGAAGTGGAAGCCGACGTTCAACCAAATACCAAGTTAATTTACGTGGAGAGCCCAGGCACGATGACAATGAAAGTAATCGATCTGAAAAGTATTTCCACTATTGCAAAGCAGCATGGGATTATTACAGCAATTGATAACACATGGTCCACTCCCATTTTCCAAAAACCTTTAACGTTAGGTTTTGACCTTTCTATCCATTCCTTAACGAAATACATCGGTGGGCACAGTGACGTAGTAGGCGGAGCAGTGATAGGGGACGAAGAATTAATCGATCAAATATCTAAATATGGATTTCAACTCAATGGATCGGTTATGTCTCCACATGATGCTTCTTTAATTCTAAGAGGCTTACGGACCTTACCTATAAGAATGAAACAACATGAATATAATACGCTGCAAATGATTAACTATTTAAAGACAAAGGAGGAGATCACTTCTATACACCACCCGAGTTTACAAACAGACAATCCTATCGTAAAAGAGCAAATGACCGGTTTTTCTGGACTATTAAGCTTTGAATTGAAAGAAGGTGCTTTTGAAAAAGTTGCCTTATTCATCAATCAAATGAAGGTTTTCAAAATTGGCGTTAGCTGGGGAGGGTACGAGAGTTTAATTAATGCACCAATAAAACGTGATAATGCTTCTAATCTCGAAGCACAAGGAATAAGCCCCGGACTAGTTCGGCTTTCAATTGGACTAGAAGGGCCTGATTTATTAATCGCTGACTTAGAAAAAGGATTTCAAGCCGTGCAAACGATTAAATCTTACTAAAGGGAGAGATTTAAAATGAGTCAAAATGAAGTGAGACGGCCTACCGTCGGGATGTCCATGGTTCCTATTGTCCTCGCACTCGCAATTTTTATTATCGGGATTGGTGTGCTGAAATTTCAAGCTGAGTTGATGCTTATTTTCGCAGGTGTCGTATTCGCAATATTTGCTGGGTTATACGGTCATAAATGGGAAAAAATCATTACCGTGATGGGAGAAAAAATCAAGACTGCTTTGCCAGCTATTTTAATTTTATTCAGTATTGGTCTGCTTATTGGAACCTGGATGATTTCAGGAACTATCCCGTTCTTCGTTTATTACGGGCTGGAAATCATTGATCCTGCTTATCTATATGTACTAGCATTTTTGGTTACGGCCATCGTCTCCACCTGTACGGGAACTTCCTGGGGCGCTGCCGGGACCATTGGTGTTGCACTTATGAGTATTGCCCAAACAATGGATCTTTCATTAGCGGTTACTGCAGGTGCTGTCGTTTCCGGTGCGTATTTCGGAGATAAGCTTTCTCCTTTATCGGATACAACCAATATGAGTTCACTTGCTGCAGGTTCCAATTTATATGAACACATTAAACATATGCTATACACCTCTGTTCCCTCATCTATTGTTGCTATCATTGTTTTTTATTTTGTTGGACTTCAAATAGACTCATCACCTGGTCAGTTAAACAGTATAGATGAAATGCTGACAGGAATTAATGAGCTATTCGTCCTTAATCCCGTCGTGTTGCTTCCAGCAGTCATCGTGATTACAGGATCACTTATGAAGAAGAACCCATTGATCGTTCTATTTTGTTCGGCTATAACAGCTATGCTCATCGCACTTTTTTTCCAAAGTGCCAGTGTTGCTAATTTGTTCACTGCAGCTGTAGAAGGGTTCAATATAGAAATGCTTGCAGTTTCACCAGACCTTATTTCAGAAGATATTCAGGAACTATTAAACCGTGGTGGACTCTACTCGATGTATAATGCGACATTCTTCGTTTTCTGTGCCTTCTTTTTCGCATCTGCATTGGAAGTTTCACAAGCACTTAACGTTATCCTTGAAAAAGTTATTACGTACCTGAAATCCATTGGAAGCGTTATTTTCGCCTCCTTAATTACAGGTTTTGCGGTTATTAATTGTACATCAAACGCCCTTGTGACGTATTTCTTGATAAACGACATTTATGGCGACGTATATAAAAAACGGAATCTCCACCCAACAAACCTATCTAGAAGCATGGAGGATTCAGTTACCATTACGGAAGCTCTCATGCCCTGGACCGTCTCGGGTGTATTCATGGCTACAACGCTTGGTGTAGGAAACTTTGAATTTCTCCCATGGGCAATTTTCAACCTAGGTGGCATTGTGTTTTCTGCTTTATATGGTTTTCTAGCCCCTTATACGAATGGCTTTGGCATTCGTAAATTAGATGAAGATGTTAAAGAAGGTGAAACAAACCAGGAGGCAATGTAATGGCAAAAAATAACAGGACCTTGCTGATTTTGATTTAGTCGACAAACCTTAAAGAAGCTGTACCCAACATTTAGGGTACAGCTTCTTGTATTAATTTCTATTCTAAGTTAGCATGCTTTCCATACATCTGTTTCGAGTTAAGCTCTTTCTTCTCCATAAAACGCAGAATTACAGCATCATAAAAGAGTAAGGAGGTTTGTTCAAAGAGAGATCCCATCGGTTGGATGGTTTCATATTGGCCATCTTCCTGATCTTTCGGTGCACCTGGAAGAACAACCGTAAGATCAGCAAGCCGTCCAATCGTTGACTGTGGTGATAACGTTACGGCTGCTACTTTACCACCTAAGCTTTTGGTTTTTTCCACAATGGGTACCAATGTTTTTGTTTCACCAGACCCCGTTCCTACAATTAGCAAGTCACCTTCTTGCAGATTCGCGGTAACCGTTTCGCCAACTGCATAGGCATCAATTCCCATGTGCATCATGCGCATGACAAATGATTTCCCCATAAAACCAGAGCGTCCTGCGCCAGCTACAAACACTTTATTAGCTGCAACGATAGCCTCGACTAATTTCTCAGACTCTTCTTCTGAGATAGATTGCGTTGTACTTTCTAGTTCACGGATAATCTCTTCAAAGTATTGCGTCGTATTCATCTTCCATTACCCTTTGTTAATTAGTTCTTTAATTTCGGCTGCTGCCGCTTTTTTATCTTCTTTTGAAGTGATACCGCCACCTACAATAACAAGGTCTGGCTGAGCTTTAACTACTTCCGGAAGTGTCTCAAGCTTAATCCCACCAGCAATCGCTGTTTTCGCATTTTTAACAACACCTTTAATCGTACGTAGATCCTCAAAAGAATCTTTGCCTTCAGCTTGCAGGTCATACCCAGTGTGGACACAGATATAATCTGCACCAAGCTGGTCAAGCTCTTTAGCACGCGTTTCGATATCTTTCACTGCAATCATGTCTACAAGGATTTCTTTTCCTGCTTCTTTTGCTGCTTCCACCGCTCCACGAATAGAGCTATCTTCTGCTGCACCAAGGATCGTAACAATATCGGCACCAGCGTTCGAAGCTTGCTCTACTTCATAACCAGCTGCGTCCATAATTTTCACATCAGCAAGCACTGTTAAGCTTGGATAAGCTTCTTTTATTTTACGAACAGCCTCATGGCCAAATTTGTTAATAATAGGTGTTCCAATTTCTACAATATCAATAGAATCTTGAACTTCAGATACAAGTTCAATCGCTTCTGGTATGTTTACTAGATCTAGCGCTAACTGTAATTTCATCTTTTTATATCCCCTTTACATCATAATATTTCACAGCAAGAATAGGATGCTCAAAAACGAATTGATTTACTCAGCTGCTTAAAAAGGATTATACTTTCTATAAAATGAATTGGGAAGTACGCACTTTCATTACAGATAGTGTAAAAAAGTATACTGTCCAACTCCATTTAAATAAAAAGAAAGGGATTGATAAACTTGCCTAATTTCGCTGAAAAAACCTTTAACTGTGAAAAGGAATTAACTCTTTCTGTCATAGGTGGTAAATGGAAAATGCTAATCATTTGGCATTTAGGAAAAAAAGGAACGAAACGTTTTGGTGAGTTAAAAACCCTTATGCCTGGGATCACCCAACGAATGTTGACGAATCAACTACGCGAACTTGAAGCGCATTATATTATACACCGGGAAGTCTACCCTGTTGTACCGCCAAAAGTAGAATACTCGCTAACAGAGTATGGAACTAGACTAATGCCTATTTTGGATGCAATGTATGAATGGGGAAAAGATTACATGGAAGAAGTGTTACACGAAGACAAAATGATTAAATAATAACACAAAACCACTACCTGACTTGAAGTGTAGTGGTTTTGCTTCTTAAAATTACTCCTACTTCTTAAAACGAAACATCAATCGACGTTCCAGCCCCAACGCTTTCTTCTGTTTCTATATTTATAGGAGATGAGGTTATATCGATTGTTACATTGTTAATTTGTTCTGAAGGTGGGTGGTCTCCATTTAACATGTATACCAACGTGGCATTCTTTGGTGTCGTACTGGTGTAATCTCCGTCTGTCCTGCCACTAAACATATCATGAGCGGTTAACTGGTGACCATTCATATCCATTGTGGTGCTTGCAAAAAAGAAACGAATGGGAAGGTCACTTGTGTTCTGCAAAACGGCGTCCACTTGCAAAAACCACACCTCTTCACCTGAAACACCAGCTATCGACTCTTCTGTTACTTCTCCACTGACAAGACTGACATTGTTAATTTGTATGTTTATAGGCCCGACCTTCACATTTCCTGCTTCTGTTGCTTTTTCAATTGTAAAAACACCAGTCGCATTTTCCACTGTCTGACCCGGATTGCCATCCACCGCAAATTGCCCTCTTGGATAGTGATTAAACGTATCAGCTGGCTTTTCCGTTTCTTTCTCTGTAGCTACTGACCCCTCTGCCTCCGTCTTTTCTGCAGGATTCGTTTCTTCTGCCTTTTCACTTTTAACCTCTTCTTCAGTTTCCGGTTTTTCAGGTTCGTCGGTTTCTGATTTGTTCGCACTCGTTGTATTTTCCGCCTTTTCTTTGACATTTTGGTCTTTATCCTCAGAGTCAGAACCAGCGGATTCTGCTTTATCGCTTACTTCATCTTTATCGAGAACTATTTCTTCTTTCTTCAATTCTTCCTGCTGGCTAACTTCAGCCATTGAAACCTTTTTTATGTTTTCCTGCTGATTTAAGTCACAACCTGCTAACGTTATAGTAGCCATAATCCCTATAGCTACAAAAGATTTGTACAACCTATTTCCCCCTAATATCTTATGTATTCTTTTCAGAATAACAGACTTATAAGGCGGGAAACAAGGGGACTACTAGTTTTGTATTATAGCGTTATATTAAGTAAACTCCATTTAAAAAAGAAAGGACCCTATTGGCCCTTTCTTTAAGTCTTGCAGCATGCTTTCAGCTATTTTATACCATGTCGCTGTCTGTTTTCTTTCTTCTAAAACGATAGAACACGAGGTAAAGCATTGGTACCATAATCAAGGTTAAGATCGCCGAGAAGAGAATACCAGATATAATTGTTACGGCAAGTGGTGTAAAAAGAGCATCTCCACTTACAGCTACTGGAATTAATGCAACAATTGACGTAATAGCGGTTAACAGAATTGGTCGTAGTCGTACACGTCCAGACTCAATCACTGCTTCTTTTACATCCATTCCTTTTTTCAAGGATTGTTCAATAAATTCGATTAACACAATCGAGTTTCTCACCACAATACCCGTGAGGGATACCATTCCCATCACACCTAGGAAACTAATTGGTGTTTGGGTAACAAATAGGCCCAGGATGGCGCCCGATATTGCCAGGTATACTGCGACAAGAACAAGAAATGGCAACGAAAGGGAGTTAAATTGAAACGCGATTAATAGGTACACTAGGAAAAGCACGATAATAAAGAGTACAGTAATTTCCATAAAGAAATCACTTTGTGCTTCGTTTTCTCCACCTAATGTAATACTATAATTAGAATCATTAAGCTGCTCCCTTTGTTTTTCTACAATTTCACTTACGTTTGCTTCATAATTCTCCTCATTTTCCGGAAAGGCCCGCAGCGTAATGGAGCGTTCCCCATCAATGTGCGGTATGATTTGCAGTTTCTCTCCCTCTTCTGGGGTCACAAGCTCATCCAGCGAAATAAGTTCTGGTGGACCATTCGTCGAGGCAGCAGGAACTTCTAGCTTAGAAAGATCAATCGTATCCTCGCCATCAAGTAAGATCTTCATATCTCGTTTAACCACACCATCATCAAACGAGCTAAGCGGAATTCCCTCTGTTGCTAGTCGTATTTGCTGACTAACTTGATTGATGCTAATGCCATTCTCTTCAAGCGCCTCGCGGTTCGGTACATATTCTATTGATGGTTCAAATTCACCTACATCATCTACTACAATATCAGTATCTAATCCTTCAATGTCTTTCGTTAGGTCATCCCTCAGTTCAATTAATTGCTCCATCTCAGGACCGCTCACTGTAACGGTGACAGGAGCTCCGACTGGTGGGCCCTGCTGAATGGTATCCATAAATATCTCAGCGTCAGGGTATTCACTACGAAGTTTGTCTGTCCAGTCATCAATTAGCCCTTGCGTTGTTTGATTTTCCCGGTCTACTCTGGCTACAATCTGACCAGTATTCTCACCAGTCCTCGATAGTGAACTATTAAAGAGTCCAGGAGTTCCTGTGCCTGTAAAGACACTTGTTTCATATACACCATCATCTGTTTGTAATCTTTCTTCCATGTCTTGAAGCACATCGTGCGTCTCTTCAAGAGGTGTGCCGATTGGTAGGGTAATGTCTACCGTTACTTCTTCCTTATCTGCTGGTGGGAAGAATTCAAATGGCGTTAAGAAGACTAACCCGAATATTGCGGTTGTAAAAATAAGCCCAATAACAGAAACAATAAGTGGCTTCTTAGAAAACTTGTTTAAAAGCTTATCGGCATACAAGTCTGCAAGCTTGTTTAAAGGTTTGCCAGCAATACCTGGTGCGTCTGACATCGGTTTATTCGATCGACGGTTAAATAAATAACGGAAAATCGGCACAAAGACAAGTGCTACTAACGTTGATGCAATAATGGTTGATATCAACACTGTTGGTAAGGCGCGGATAAATGCACCGTTTCCTCCGGATAGAAAAATAAGTGGCAGGAAAGTAAATACAATGGCAAGAGAAGAAGTTACGATGGAGACCCAAATCTCTTTCACACCATTGACCGCTCCCATTAATCCTTTGTCCCCAAGTTTGTACCTGCGTTGGATATTGTCATTAATAACAATGGAATCATCCACGATAATACCTAGCGCGATAATAATTCCGATAACAGAAATTTGATTAAGATCAACGCTTGTGAATTGTAATGGAATTAATCCAGTCAGAACAGATATTGGTACAGCAAGTGCTACTACCAATGCACCAGAAGCAGATAGTCCAAGAGCTGCTGCAACAATAACGGCTAATACTGAAATGGCAAGTGATTGGAATAATCCATCAAAAATGTTCGTTACAATGGATGCCTGCGAATAATATGACTCAAGTTGTACAGTAGAAGGAAGACCTTCTGCAAGCTCATCCACTTTGGTAGCTACTCGTTCATCAACAGTGGGGATATCCTCGCCTTTTTTCACGTAAGCTGTGAAAGATATAGAAGGCTTCCCTTCAAAGGTGATCAGATCTTCAAGCTCTTTTGAACTAACCTCCACATCTGCAATGTCTTCTAAGTAAACAGAATCTCCCTCTGGATTTTTCCCAACGTATACTTCTTCCATCTGCTCCAGGGAATCATAGTTATCTACCGAAAGCTGAACCACTTCCTCCTCCATATCTTGCTTACCTAAAGGTGTTGGAGAATACTCATTATTAATGGCAGTTTGCAAGTCACCCGGATTAAGTCCTGCTTCCTTCAACTCCTCCTGCTTTACGCTAATCAGGATTTGTTCCTCAGGTAATCCTTTGATGGTTACACCTGCAACCCCGGGTAATGCTTCTACTTCATCTTTCCAATTGTTCAATTCATTTCCTAAGGAAAGCAAGTTGTCACGTGTATCACTCGTGAGATGGTAGGAGACAATAGGTGATTGTGACGTCGATTCGTTTATTTCTGGTTCAAGTGCCTCATCCGGAAAGGACGTTGATGCACTGGAAACAGCTTGATTTATGTCTGCAAATACGTCATCTCTACTCGCTCCCTCTTCTACTTCTACCACTACATTAGAAAATCCGGCTGAAGAAGTCGAGTTTAATTCGGCAATACCATCTACTGATCGTAGTGCGTCTTCAATTGGGTTTGTAATCGACCGCTCTACTGTGTTTACCGTAGCACCAGGGTAGACGGTGTTAATTGTACCCACGTTCACCGTCGTTTCAGGAATTTCCCGCTGTGGTAGTTGAAAGAAAGTAAACACGCCTACTATTACAAACAATACAATAAAAAGTATAAAGAGCTTAGACCGCTTTAAAATCCAATCCAACATATTAGAGTCTCCTTTTTTTCGTTTTGACTCTTATTTTATAACACAATAGGCCTTCACTTATCAATTGATAAGTACGGAATATTACCTTTCTTTACTTATGCTTGTTCACAATTTATTGGGATGCAAAAGAGATTTATGTATTGAAAATTTTATGGCGATTAGGAATGTCCGCAAATCGTTTAAAAACCGAACGGCTTCGAATATTCTAGATTCGAATGCTCGTTCGGTTTCTTGTTACATAAAATGCTTTGATTACAGATTTAATTAGAAGATTTTTTGTCATCAGCTAGCTTTACTTAGTATCCCTCTTACGAACTCAATTTCACTTCGAATTTGCTTCGCCCTCTTACTTTCATTGCTTTTTAGCAATAAATAGGTCAGATATGTTAGGTCCCTTCGAAAGTAAAATGTTTCATATTCATTTAACAACATATACCTCCTTTCATTCTATGTGACTCTCTTCTTATTTTTCCTGCACAGAAAAAAATAAACGGTTTATTTTTTTGATCGCTAAAAATAGAAGGCTTCCGAGCAGTTTATCTAGATTTATACCAGTCCATATAATTCAAGTGACAAATTTTCTGTTGCTTGGACAACTGCTTTTGAAATTGTGTCGTTAAATTGATCTGGATCTTCTATCTTTTCCCCATCAATTTTCACATTTACCACTCTCATATCTTTCTTTTTAAAACCAATTCTTTCTTTTGTTTTATTACTCTCAAGCGTGATAATATCACGGCCAATTTTCTTAAGTTCTAATCTCAACTCTTTTTCAAAGGCATAATCGGTATATGTATCGTCTTCAAAAATAGTAATCATTACATTCACGCTACCACTCCCTATTTACGTTTGAGTCTATCATTACATTATCTTCTTACTTACTATATTTCAGCACCGTTGAAGCTTGATTATTTTAATGGTATTAAGCTAGTGACGGAAGCCCCCCACAGCTATTAATAAACAGCCCTGCGTCTAATGAGGCTCTTATACAAAAAAAAGAAAATATTACCTATAGGTTAGTACAAAAAGAATTATTATTGTTTTTTCGCCCATTTAATAATTATTTTAATAAATAACATTAGGAGCGATACAAATAACCCTCCAGTAATGAGTAAAACTAGTATACTTACGAGAAAATCCATGGTATTTTGCCACCTTTCTCATAGTTATTTCTTGTTTTAATGACGACGACCAAGAATTCATGAGCTTAAAAAAGTTCTTATTACTAATCGTATTCGCCATAGGGTGAAAAACTCCTGTTAATTACATAATTCCCGTACGTCTCGCCTTGAGTATCGATTAAATCTTGAAGTTATCTCATAAAAAAACTACTCCCCTCTAACTCGGAAGTAGTTCTCACTATACACAGACCCGCTCATATAAAGACACCGATAGCCTATTAGTCAACACCGTCTTGATCTGAAATCGGTAATTCAATTCGAAAAGTAGTGCCAGAATGATCACTTTCAACTAGCGTAAGATTCCCGTTCAATACGTTTGCTATCATCTTACTAAAAGGTAGTCCTAGTCCTAAACCGCCAACTTTATATTTTTTATTTTCCCCTCGATAAAACCGCTCAAATATAAAGGACTGTTCCTCAACTGGAATTCCCACACCGGAATCATTCACGTCGATCATTACCTTGTCATGTCTTGTCTGCAACTGCACCGTTATCGTACCTTCTTCCCCTATTGCTTGGTACGCATTATTTAGAAGGTTCATCATAATTTGCTGAATACGTATCGGATCCACATCCACCATTTGATCATCTTTTAGTAACGAAACATCCAGCTGTAGCCCTTCTTGTTTGTTCGTCTTTTCCCATAAATTTAGAGCATCCATAACCAGTTCATTAATTAAATAGGTGTCGAGTGTAACCGGTACTGCATTTGCAGCGAATTTATTAAAAGCTAACAGATCTTCGACCATTTTTTTCATCTTTTCAGATTCCCCAATGGAAAGCTGCAAGAATTCTTTTGCTTCATCTCCATCAACCACACCATCATCAATTGCCCGTAACAGTCCACTAATGGAAGTGACAGGTGTTTTCAATTCATGAGACACTCCTGCTAAAAGTTCTGTTCTAAGAGCTTCCAGATGTTCTAACTTTCCAGACATTTGTTGAAAGGAGGTTATTAATTCATGAACTTCTTCCTCTTTCGGACGGGATGAAAAATGGACATCGTAATTCCCTTCTTCTATTTGCTTTGCAGCTGCTGCTACTTCTTTTATCGGTTTGGCTAACCGGCCCGTGATAAAAGAAATCGCAATCCAGCCTATTACAAGAAGACTTCCTATCAAGATCATTAATTGTCCATACTCTTGATGTACTTTCAGTAGATTTGACTTTGATTCCACATAGAAGACATAACCAAATGTCTCTTCGTCTATTTCAATCGCTTTTTTTATAACATAAAATTCGGTTTGTTCCTCATCATTAGAAGTGATCGTTTGAATGGTCTCTTCATTTTCCAAAATAGATGAATTGATTCCTTGGTCATCGGACTTTGGAGGTAAATTACTACTAATAATCATCCCATTAGGATCTGTTACATAGATAATCGGATTGCTTTCTATATTCATAAATTTACCTTGATCTGTTAAAAGACGATGTATCTCAAATTCAGGTGGTATCGTATCATCTGTCATATGAACTATCCGATTAGCTGTTTCTTCTGCCATGAATTCCATTATATTTAGGCGATTATCCAATGTTGTATGACGGATCCACATTGCCGATATAATCGCAATAATTGCAAGTCCTGCCACAAGTGTAATGAGGTAGCGTGTTGTCCAATACCGTTGCAAGGATACTTTTTTATTTTTCGTGAACACGGAACTGGTACCCCACCCCTCTGAGCGTTTTTATTTCTCCTTCTTCTAAAGGCCAATTTTTAAGTGATTTTCTTAAACGTTTGATCGATAAATCAACAGCCCGATCGCTTCCTTCATAATCCCATCCCCATACTTGTTCGATCAATTGATCTCTAGTAAACGTTTTGTTAGGGTGTTCGGATAAAAATAATAGTAAGGCTAAATCACGTGGTGTCAATTCAATTTCTTCTTGATAAAGAAGTACACGATGTGCCTCATGATCAATCTGCAGTGCACCAAAAGTTCTAAATTGCTGATTCTCACTATGAGATCTACGTAACACTGCATTTACTCTAGCAATAACTTCATCTCCAATAAATGGTTTTGTAATATAATCGTCTGCCCCGCCATTAAGCCCGTCTAACCGATAGTTAACATCACCTAAGGCAGTTAACATGATAACAGGGCATTTACTTTTCTCTCTTATTTCCTTTAAAATTTGCCACCCATCTATTCCCGGGAGCATAACATCTAATAACACTAAGTCCGGATGCCACTCTTGAAAAGCAGGAAGGGCTTGATTTCCTTCCATGATAACCTTTGTGTCAAAACCTGCTTTTTGTAAATAGACATTTAGCACTTTACTGATGGCAATTTCATCCTCTACGATTAACACTCTACTCATTTTCCCATCTCTCCTAAGGCTATTTTACCATAGAAAGCCAGCCCTACATCACCTACGTTTTATGATCAATCTCCACTAGTTATATTAGGAATTTCCTTGCATATTCATTTAGAAGAAGCGCCTCCTGTCTAGAGAAGCGCTTCTTCTTTACTGAAATGACAACTGTATTTAGCTTCCACCTTGCCCTCGTTGTCCACCACCAAACATACCACTAGATTGTTCTGTTTCACCTGATTCATTCAAATACAACATCGTACTCGTTAAAGAGAATTCAAGTACTTTTGTTCCACCTTCATTGGTTACATTTTGATAAAAACCATCTACTTCATCACCAGAGAGCTCCCCATTTGTATAAATCGTATAGGATTCATCCTGCTTTAGATCTGGTGAACTGATTACGATTGATTGGAAAGCTTTTTCTGGTGCAACCGCAGCTACCGCGTCTCCATTACTATCCTCAACATACACAGTAGTACCGGCTTCCAGCGTCTCAGGGAAAGTCATCATAAATGTTGATTGCTTAGAGCTCTCGGAAACACCTTCTGCCATTCCGCTACTCCCAGCAGCAATCAGTGTTCCGCCTTCCATTTCAAAGGATTGATCATAATCCAATGCCCCGTTTCCACTATTCGTCGGACCATATACGAGTACAGTGCCGCCTGTCATGACAGCGGAAGTATTTGAATCCAAGCCATCTCCATTTGCATCGATATAAATAGAGCCACCTTCTATAAGCAATTTCCCTTCATCAGACTCTTGTTCAACACTTTCCTCTGCACTTTCTGTTTGACTTTCCCCAAACCTTTGCATTGCCATTTGGTCTGTTCCACCATTTACATTTATACCATCATCTTCTGCGGTAACGTGGATGTCCCCACCTGATACGGTTATCGATTTTCCTTCAATCCCTTCATAACTCTTATCAACTTGAATGGAACCATCGCTTATGGCCATCTCATTATCTGCATGAAGTGCATCATCACCGGTAGACAACGTGATTTCACCACCTGCAACTACCATATCGTTATTACTGTGCAGTGTGTCGTCATTTGCATCTATTGTAAGGCTTCCCCCAACAATATCTAGTTTGTTCTCTGCTTTAATCCCTTTTGTGCTTGTTGTATCGTCTTCTTCTGTTTCTTCCGTTTCTTCTGTGTTATCTTGCTCTTGTTCCCTTTCTTGTGCTTGCTCAGGTGGTTGTCTGTTTTCGAATCCGCCCATCTCTCCTTGTTCTGGCGGCTCCTCTCCTTCAGCGAAATCTGGTTTTCCCTGTGGCATGTTCCCTTCTGAAAACTCCTGGCCATTAGGCATTGTTCCTTGCCCCTGACCACCAAATCCTCCTCCAAACTCGGTAGTTGGCTCTATCGTTTCCGGGCTGCCTCCTCCGGCAGTAATAGTATATTCACCGTCCACAATGGTTACAGTATTTTCCGATTGTATACCATCGCTTCCAGCATCAATGGTTAAGGAGCCACTTTCCAGTACCATATTGGCTTTATTTTCATCTGTATCATTAGAACTTTTCACTCCATCCCCACCAGCATCAATCGTAATGAATACATCATTCATTGCAAACAAATCACGCCCTACGATACCATCATCCTCTGCTGTAACCTCGATGGTAGCTTCTATTATTTTCAGGTCGTCTTTCCCTGTAATACCATCCTTATAATTACCATTCACAATTAAAGTTCCTGTCCCATTAATTGTTAAGTCATCCTTACTGTATATAGCCGCTTTTGGTTCATCTGTCTCTTCTTCATATACATATTCGGATGGATCTGTAATCGTGTTGCTCGTCCCTTCCTCAACAGAAATCACGGCTTTATCAGCCTGTTTGATAAAGATCGGAGCAGTTGATGTAGATTCTAATGAAACACCGTTAAGAATTAAACGAACGGTCCCTTCATCTTCAGCATCCACGATAACCTGGCTGTCTGTCGAACTTCCTTCTAAAACATAAGTTCCAGAGGTGTGAATTTCTACCGTATTGTTATTAATTAGGACACTATTATTATCTTCTATGTCAATGGATTGTTCATTAAAAGTTATGGTTGTGGCATCCTGCTCATCCCATTCGGTATACGTATCCTCTGTATCATAACTAACTAGTGATTGCACAGACTCTACTATTGCTACATTTTCATTCGATTTGCTACAGCCTGTAATCATAATAGCCATTCCTATAAGAAAAGGAAGGATAACCCTTCCTTTAATTAACCCTCTTCTCATGAGATCCCTCCTCTATTACGCAGTGAAATTACCATCATAGCTCAGCATCACTGCTGAACGGACACCATCAATTTGGGAAACAGTCGATGTTATTTGTGCATCGTTTTCTTTTACACGTATTTCATAGGTTACTTCTACTTCATCACCTTGCATGATTGATTTTGATTTCAGAACATATTTCTTCACTTTACTACTAATAATCTGCTCTACTTTCTCGCCAATATTATCTTTATCGAACTTCACAACTAATAAGTATGGATTTTCGACTCTAATCTTATTTGAGAATAATACAATTACGAATCCGATGGATACCGTACCTATTGCTGCTAATAAAATAAAACCTGCTCCGCTAAGGATCCCGGCAATAACAGACCAGAATAAGAACACTAAATCCATTGGATCTTTGATTGGTGTTCGGAAACGCACAATGGATAAGGCACCAACCATACCGAGTGATAACAGGACATTTTGACTAATCCCCATAATTACAAGTGCTGTCGCCATCGTCATTATCACGAGCGATATATTAAAGGTGTGTGAATAAATTACTCCTTTAAATGTTTTCTTGTAGATAGCGTAAATAAACAACCCGATTATGAACGCCATACCTAACCCTAATAATGAATCGGTAATAGAAAAAGATGCGGTATTCTCTATAAAACTAGATTTAAATATATCTGAAAAATTGGTTGAAGCAACTGTAAATAACATTTTTTTCTCTCCTCTTCTTAGCCATACATTCTGCTTAATTGGTATTTTGAATATGCTTCTTGTCTTGTATCTGATAACTGAAGCAAGTGTTTAATTACATCTGGTAAATAGTTATCATACTTCACTTCGAGAATGACGATATCTGCTTCTAATACATCCACCATCGGTAAATTGCTAGCGAACATGTTGGTGTTTTGCATGCTTGTCTGTATTTTCAAATCGAATGTGACCCGGACATTCCCATATGGGTATACATATGGCTCACGGATATAATCAACAACTGTCCTAGGCTTTAATTGATAGTACTGCATTTCAAAAAACAAATCTCTTATTAGTGAACGATCGTCTTCTTCCATCCAGGCAATTTCTGACTTTCTAATTTTCTCGAATTCACGCTTTGTGATCTGGCATTTTGATTTAAAGGTAAGATTATTCCTTTTACTTTTTCTTTCCAGATTAATGACCTCATCACACTTGCCATATATCCTCACGCGATATTTATCCCGATTTAAATAACCTTCCTTTTTTTCCTGCAAAACTTTATTGTCAAAGTTATCAAAGTAAGTAGAGCGAATCATATACTTTCCATTTGGCCCGGCATGTGGATCGCTCCTCATAAAGTGAGCCAATTTTTTTCTTAACACCTGGTATTCTGCAAGCGAAATAGCATGTTTTAATTCCTGTCTTCCTACTAACATCTTCCTGACTCCTTCCTGGTACATTTGCAATGTTAAACCAGTTAAATGTCAGTAAGATGTCAAGTGAATTTTTATTTAATAGACGTTGAATTCAATTAACAATCTATAAAATTACTTCTAAAATAATGCCTTTCCTTTGGAGAAAGATAGAGAAGGACTGAAAGGAAAATAAAAAATAGCTGGTATGACTCCGGTTTAATACGGAGTTCACACCAGCCCACAAGCTGTCTTCATTGTTATTCTGCTCTTGTATTCTACATAGTCACCGTTACGATTACCCCATTCATGTTATCTCCTGTAATCATATACTCATGATCCACGGGTAACTCAATCTGCTGATTTTCTCCATATGGATAATATGTAATAAAGTACTCTTTCCCTTCAAAACTAGCATAAAGTTCTTTTTTATCTTTTACATAATCATTCCACCGGGTAATTGTAGTGGATTAGGACGAGATTACCTTTATGGATGTCGTCCTCTTGAATTGTTTTTACATCGCTTCATTTGATTTCCCAATAAAACCTACCTCTTATTCAAAATGCATTTATGGAATTCGGATAATAATTATTATCAACTCAAAACCCCTTTTGGTAATCATAACCATAAAGGGGTTTTTATCGCAATTATGCTACTTAATAGGGCATTTGTTTCCTTGTCGGTGGATAGATTAAAAAGCAGTACCTAGTAATCTTTAATTTTGCATTTCTTTCCGAAAAGCATATAAGAACAATAGTGAAATGAATATGGCCCCGCCTATGATATTTCCAATACTTGCAGGGATCAAATTAAGTAATATATATTCGTGCCAAGCATAGTTGTCAGATGTAAAGATTCCTAAACTGAAATAGCCCATATTTGCCGCACTGTGTTGGAAATTACCGGCGACAAACAAAATGACAGGTAGAGCTGTGCCAAAGATTTTTCCGACCACGTCTCTAGCCGCGGTTGTTAAGAATGTTGCCATGCCAATAAGCCAATTGGCAAGAATTCCTGACAACACTACTTGAAACCAGCCTACCCAGCCATTTTCGACAAATTTCATTTTGTGAGACAGTAGTGTTTCAATCTCTTTTGAGAATTCAGGTGTCAAGGAGTTCGACATAATGACTAATAGAGCAACAAACAACGCACCTACAAGGTTTCCAATATAGGCCACAGCCCAAAATTTCACAAATTTATGTTTTTGCCAATATGACCTTTGTAAATACGATGTTGGTAAAAGGACGTTTACTTCAGTAAACAATACAGATTGTGACATAAATACCATAAGATATCCTGCTGTAAAACCGAGACCCTGCAGAATATAAGTCAGCCCTTTCGCATCAACACCGATGGCAAGCAGTATAGAAAAAACAGCACCAAAGGTCATAAACGACCCTGCCTTTAAAGAGAGGACGAATCGAGAAGGTGTATTTGTATCAAGGTGTTCTTTTCCTTTATCACTAAACGATTGCATAATCTGAGTAGGAAATAAAAATTGTCTTTCTGGAATCTCTTGCGTATTACTTGTCTGATTTGACGATTCCTGATTACCATTATCCGCCATCAATATCCTCCTATTTGTATAAGTTCTATGTTGAAGCTTAGAGTTATGTAACCCACTACTTTAGTAGGTACCCGAATGATGAAGTGTTCAAGCTATTTTTGGAATGCCTTTATTTATAAATATCTTAAAACCTTCTTGACATTTTGATAATACCGCTGTAGTATATTGACTAATCAAAAAATTTCATATGATTTTTCTTATCCAGAGAGGTGGAGGGACTGGCCCATTGAAACCTCAGCAACAGACATTTGTACTGTGCTAATTCCAGAAGCGTTAAGCTTGGAGATAAGAAGAGAAAATTATTACGTATCCAACCCTCTTCTTATTTGTTAAGAAGGGGGTTTTTTGTTGGTTACATAAAATAGATTCGTTTATTACTAGTTTAATTGATTGGATTTATAAAAAATAAAACGAAAGTAGGGATTTAACATGTCAATTACCTTAACAAAAGCTCCTTTTAAAGCGGATCAAGTAGGAAGTTTATTAAGACCGAAAAGCATTCATCAAGCAAGAAAGGAATTTAAAGAAGGAAAAATTTCTGCAACACAATTGCGTGAGGTCGAAACCAAGGAAATTAAGCGTATTGTCGATAAGCAGATTGAAATTGGCTTGAATGCAGTGACAGATGGTGAGTTTAGACGCAGATTCTGGCACACTGATTTCTTAGAGCATCTAAATGGGATAGAAGGATATGTTCCAGACGTAGGCTATGTTTTTAATGGAAATGAGGAGACAGAAAGATATAATGTCCGAAATACAGGGAAGGTTTCCTTTAATCCCGATCACCCTTTCATTCAAGATTTCATTGAATTTAACGAAATTGTTGCTGGGCGTGCAGTTGCCAAACAAACAATCCCTAGCCCTAATCAACTCTTCAATCAAGGGATAATTAACGAAGACATTTACCCTGACATTGATGAATATGCCAATGATGTTATTCAAACATACCGTGATGCATTACACGCTTTTTATGAAGCTGGGGTTCGCTATCTACAGTTCGATGATGTTTATATTGCTGGCCTTTCATCACCGGATATTCCGTTTAACGAGGGCAAATATTCAAGGGAAAGACTAATTAATTTGGCATTACGCGTTGTTAATGAGGTATTGGATGGAAAACCAGATGATTTAGTTGTGACGACACACTTATGTCGTGGAAACTATCGTTCCAATTGGGCATTCGAAGGGAGTTACGACTTAATCGCATCTACTTTGTTTGCCAAAGAGAAAGTGGATGGATTCTTCTTGGAATATGATGATGAGCGTTCCGGTGATTTCAAACCGCTAAAACATATCCCTGCTGGCGGAGCCCAGGTTATTCTTGGTGTGATCACATCGAAAAATGGGGAGCTAGAGGACAAAGAAGCAATTAAAGCTCGGATTAAGGAGGCATCCCAATATGTTCCGCTCGATCAACTATGCTTAAGCACACAATGTGGATTCGCCTCAACCCACCACGGCAATAAATTAACGGAAGAAGACCAGTGGAATAAATTAAAATTTATTGTTGAGATCGGGAAAGAGATTTGGGGGTAAAGTGAAACTTCAATCAGTGGGGGGTTTTCATTCTTCTCCCACTGATTGTTAGTTGAACGAATCGGGTTGTTAGCGTCCGTTTACTCCCGCTTAAACATCTCCGTTTTACTATATGTTTTGAAGTGGGAGTCTTACGGACGGTTGCACTGCGATAAAAACTTCAAGAAGAGGAATGTAACAATTCCTCTCCCTTTTACATTTAGGCTAAGTTCAGTATGAGCAAAGCGTAAACGCGTTATAAGGATCTTTTTCCCTTGCTAAAAGTCCTTCATTTATTTGCTGAAAGGATCGATTACATGACAAAAAGACACATCGAGACACAACTGGTGCAGCTGGGTAATCATAGCGACAAAAAAACTGGTGCCGTAAACCCGCCAATTTATTTATCAACAGCTTACCAACACCAAGGGCTTAACATGACCACTGGGTACGACTACACCAGGACAAAAAATCCAACTCGATCCATTCTTGAGGAAGGGATTGCAAACTTGGAAGCAGGAGATAGCGGGTATGCCTGCAGTTCGGGAATGGCTGCCATTCAACTAGTCTTATCCCTTTTCCGCTCAGGAGATGAGATTATTGCGCCAGAGGATCTATATGGAGGAACCTATCGTTTACTTCAGCATTATGCCCATACCTATAATATCCGAACTACTTATGTCGCATTTAACAATTATGATGAAACGGAACAAGTAGTTACAGAGAATACCAAGGCGTTATTTATCGAAACGCCAACAAACCCATTAATGCAGAAAATTGATATTCAACAATATGCGACTCTTGCCAAGAAACACAACCTCTTATTAATAGTAGATAATACGTTCTTAACTCCTTATCTACAACGTCCACTGGAATTGGGTGCTGACATTGTTATCCACAGTGCAACCAAATACATTGGCGGACACAACGACGTACTAGCTGGCTTGGTTGTTGCAAACGGAACTACGATTTGTGAAAAATTGTCCGCGTTACATAATGCTTCTGGCGCTATCTTGTCTCCTTTTGATTCATGGTTATTGATCAGGGGTTTAAAAACCCTTGCTTTAAGAATGAGACAACATGAGGAAAATGCAAAGAAAGTTGCTGCGTATTTAGCAAATGAACCGTCGGTAACGGATGTACTTTACCCTGGTTATGGGGGGATGCTTTCTTTTCGCTTAAAAGAAAGTAAATGGATTGGAGCATTTTTGGAAAATCTGCAGTTAATCACCTTCGCCGAAAGTCTAGGAGGAATCGAAAGCTTTATAACCTATCCCGCCACACAAACTCACGCTGACATTCCAGTTGAAGAACGAACACGTCGAGGTATTTGTGATCGGTTGTTACGATTTTCAGTGGGGATTGAAGAAGCGGAAGATATTATTGGAGACCTGAGGCATGTGTTTTCAATATTGGAGGAGTAGATGTATCAAAAATTGATGAAGGTTCAACTTGATTGAGTTTAGTAATTGAGCCCCCTTAGGGCATAGCTTATATCTATCTGTCTAACTTGTGTAGCTTGTCTAGGGGGACGTTGAAACAAATGCTCTTCCCTTTACCCATATTTCTTCTGGTGTTCTTTTTTTAATTTTAGATAATCCTTGTCCTCTCGCGCTATCTTCCATTTCCGCTGAAAAATGGCGGCCGATTCCGCCTTCTCTGGGTCAATTTGTCTCTTGTTAATCTTGCCGTTGTCATCATATTTCTTCCCGCCTTTGTAATTCGTGTACCGGCGGGCTCGTGTATACCCCATTTGAAGAAATTTCCTTGCCATATCCATACCGATTAAATCTTCTTTATCCTTATAATCAAGAAACATTTGATAGATTTTATCGGAGGACTCTTTCGCAATCTCAGGTGTTTTGAACCGCCAATGCTTTAATATTTCACTCTTATAAGGCTCCACCAGCAGCACACCTTGTTCTCCCCTACCAACCCTGTACAGTTCGGGATTCTTGCGAAAATCTATATTATCGAAGTCCAAATCATAGTTGAAAGCCATATATGTCACCCTTTTTTAATAAAGGTGTACCCTTGGATATCTTTTTGTATGCATACACCATAATAATAAAGGCTCGATAGTTAAGACTCTGGACTAAGAACGATTTAACAGTCTAATAGATGAGGGGAATTTCCTCATTCCTTATTTTTCTACATTCTAAGTCAAATGTTTATAGCAAAACACTAATGACATTTCAAATGTGAAAAACAAAAGGCGCTAACTTGGAAGTTAGCGCCTTTTGTATTACTTCGTATATTGTTGCTTTTCATCAATCTTTTGTTCTCTAGCTAGTTCACGGCTTACTAATGGCGCTGTCCAAAATGTAGTTAACATGAGTAAAGAAACCGGAACAGCAGTAACCACAATGAATGATTGTAATGACCCAACACTATCTTCTCCAAGCGTAATAAGAACCGTAGCGACAAGCCCCATGAGAATTGCCCAAACTACACGTAAATATTTTGCTGGATCTCCATGACCAGTAATTGCCATCGATATGGTTAATGACATGGAATCTGTTGTCGTTAGTACAAAAACGATAGTTGCCAAGAGAAACAAGAAACCGAAAATTGTACCGAAGGGCAGTTGTTCTGCAATTGCAATCATTGCTGCTGGAGGTCCAGCACTATTTAAAGCATCAGAGACAGAGCCAGGGTTTTTCATTTCCGAAAAGATTCCTGTTCCCCCAACAACGGTAAACCAAAATGTTGTGACCACTGGAGCGATTACTGCAACAGCAGTTACTAGCTCACGAATTGTTCGGCCACGAGATATACGACTTACAAACATAGCCATCATCGGTCCATATCCGATAAACCAAGCAAAGAAAAAAATGGTCCATATTCCAAGCCAAGCTCCATCACCTCGGAAAGTGTTTAACTTGAGAAATTCCTGTACATACAAACCAAATGATTGTACATATGAATCGAAAATAAATAATGCTGGTCCCAGAATAAGAACACCGATCATTAAAACAACTGCAAGAATAATATTATAGCTACTTAAAATTTGAATACCCTTATGAATCCCTGTAGCAGCGGAAGTGCCAGCTGCAAGAACAATTACTGCAACAATAAGACACTGCATGAGTAAATTATTTGGAATACCAAACAAAGCATTTAATCCATAACCAGCTTGCAAACCGAGAAACCCAATTGGACCAATTGTACCGGCTGCTACAGATACAATCGAAAAGGCATCAACAAATGTTCCAAGTGCACTATTCTTCATAATTTTATCCCCAAAAATCGGATAAAGTAGGGACCGAGGCTTTAATGGTGCATTTCTATGATAATGGGAATACATTAGCACAATCGTTCCTAATGTACCCAGGATTGCCCAGGAAACAAAGCCCCAATCGACAAAACTTGTTGTAAGTGCTGGTACTACTGCCTCACTCGTTCCTGGCTCAACCCCAGAGAAATGTGGAGGAACAGTTAAAAAGTGACTTAATGGCTCGGCAGCTGCCCAGAAAACGCCACCTGCTGCGAGTAGCGTACACATAATAATGGAAATCCATTTAAAAGTTCCAATCTCTGGTTTTTCTAGCTTTCCTAGACGTATCTTACCAAACTTGGAGAAACCAAGAATTAAGGCAATTAATACAGTTCCAACCATTAGAACTTGATAAATGGATCCAAAATAAGTTACTGACCAATTAAACATTGTATTAACTACATCCGTAACCATTTCTTTATTTATTAATGCTAAAATAACAAAGGCAAGTAATGCCCCTCCACTCAGAAATAGCACCGGTTTATCTATACTTTGATTTTGTTTCTCTATATTTTTCAAAATCTGCTCCTTTCAATTCCATAAAAAAATTACATAGCTGATCTAAACTTCAACCTTTAATCAGTTGTATGTAAGGTTTAGTTTTACATCTATAATTTAGCCACAGCGTAAAATAATACATTTTAAGTTATTGTGTGTCAAGTTCTAGTTATTATAACCTAATCGGATGGTGTTGCATGACTTACATCATGCCGCTCGCCACCTTGAATAATAAGAAAAGACTGTGCGCCAACCTATTCAGTTATTCCACCACCTACTTCCTGAGTAAAATTATTAAAAAAACCGAGGAAATTGGTGAGACCTAAATGAATAAAAAAAGAGGAAAAAGCACCCCCTTGAATCGTATATAAATTAAAACGACGTTATAGACACTTTTATCATGGGGGAAAGTTAAAACGTTTACTCAGAAAAATGAAATGTAATTAAGAAGGAGTCATCAGGGGAATATACAAATCAACAGATTGTAATAAACCACAAGCAGACAGAACGTTATTTACTCTAGAAAAAAGAGGATTATGATATGATGGGGGAATTAAAGTAAAGGTATTATTAATGGGAGATAGATTCAGTGAAACTAGGAATTTTTAATAATCTCTGTACTAAAATTAAAACTAGAAAAAACATATTAAACAGAAGGGAGAAACAACGTTTGAATAAACATGTTGTATTTTTCGATGCTGAATGCCCTTTATGCCGTACAGTGAAGGCGGTACTGAAAAGACTAGACTGGAATGACACCATTTTCTGGTACCCTGTTCAGGAAGTAAGTGAATCAATAAAAGAGAGAGTCAATAACTATAAAAATATGTATGACGAAATCTATATGTATACAAAAGACAAACGGGTTCTGACAGGTTTTAATTCCGTCCGTAAAATTCTTTCTTTACTTCCAGCCACTACCCCTTTCGCTTTATTACTCTATCTACCGTTCGTTCAAATTATCGGTGATCCTGCGTACCGTTTTATTTCAACTCGTCGTTATAAATGGTTTGGGAGAGTGCCATATAATAAGCAATCGGAGTAAAACGTGGCAATGTCACAATACGTGAAAAAGATCCTGGTTATTGTTAAGGATTGAGTATTCTTTGAATAGGATTTCTTCCACTTATCTATAAATGTTTTTAACGCTTCCATAGCCTACGCTTTATCTTCTTTTATTTCCACATATCCAAAGGGACAGCTTTGCTTTTTAAAATAAGAGCATGCCGTCCCCCCTGTTTTTTATTTAATTCGTCGTAATTATTTTCTTTAGTTCGCTACTTAGCTTATTGATTTCTGCAATTGCTGTATTGATATCTGAAATCAATTGATGTTCACTTTCAAGTGTTGCAGCTATTTCTTGTGTAGAAGAAGTATTCTCTTCTGCAATGTTTGCTATTGTTTCAATTTGCAATTGTATATCTTTGAAATTGTTCGTTGATGATTGAATTTCATTCATTCCCATCGATAGCTCATCATTTGTGTATTGGAAGGAATCTTTTATTTCTTTGAAATAAGAAGCAATCTCATCTAATACTTTCTGTCCTTCCGTAAAAGCTGTTTCCCCTTTGTTCGACTTCTCTTGTGCACTTTTAGATTTTTGGAATAAATCTTGGGTTACATTTTCAATATCTAATGTTATATTTGCGCTTTGTTCTGCTAACTTACGCACCTCATCTGCTACGACTGCAAAACCTTTTCCATGCTCACCAGCACGCGCAGATTCAATAGCAGCATTTAATGCTAATAGATTCGTTTGCTCCGCAATGTCCTTAATTCCTTGTAAGAGGGAATTAACTGTTTCTAAGCTCGTTTGTAAATCATTTACTGTAGTAGCAGTGGTACTTATGGCAGTATTTACAGTCGACATGTAACTGTTTACTTGATTAAATTTCTCCCAGCCTTCTTGAACCTTTTTATTCATAGTATCCGATTTGTCCACAATAGCTTGTGATATGGAAATGGATTTATTCGCTCGATCTACCGAATCCCCCATTGATTCACTAACTGAACTAATGCTATTAGCCTCTTCTTGTATTCCAGTCGCCATTTGCTCAACTGATTCTTTGATCAGATGACTAGAATCATAGATTGTTGTAATATTGTTATTTAAATGATCGATGTTATCATCTAGTGTGTTCGTATTTTTTTCTATTTTCTGAAGCGTTTCTTTTAATTGCTTTGTTAAATGCTGTGCTTCCATTTCCTTCTGATACGATGCATCAATTAATTCTCTTCCCCATTTGGTTAACAAGTACAAAGCAACCAAAATCCCATTAATTAAAGCAATTACCGTAATAAAACCTTTAAAGTTATGATCGATACCGAATATTTCTTCGGGTACCATCAAGTACGTGGCAATTATCGCTACATTAACAAAAACAGCAAAGATAAGTATAAGTTTTTCATTAAAATAAAGTGCAATCATTGCAATAGACAATAATATAATATAGTGCTTATTTAATGCAAAACCATCCGAATAAAATAGAGCGATTGTAACTAAAAACGGTAATAAAGCGAAGATTAAACCTTTTACATATGGAGGTAGTGGTACGTAATAATTAATTAAAGAGAGAATAACAACCAATGTACCCGCAACCACGATACCTACACTATCACTAAAACCTCTGGAAAATACAATCGGTATAACTAAAAGTAACACTATTGAAGTCAATAAAAATAAATTAACCTTATGAACCCTTTGTGTATTATAAGTATCTTGTTGTCCCATCCCAATCCCCTTACTATCATATTTGCAATCTCTTCTACTATCTTATATCGGCTATAAAATGGAAATGTTTAGTTGATATTCAATATATATGCATTAAATTTGGATATAGAGTATACTTTATAATGCTATTACAGCTTAGAGGAGGGATTTAATGAGAATAGCAATTATGGGAGCTGGTTCCCTAGGCACTATTATCGGAGCCTATCTTTCAAAAAGGAACGAAACTGTTGAACTTATTGATGTCAACAAAGAACATGTTGATGCTTTAAATCGATCTGGTGCAACAATTACAGGAACCGTTACGGAAACTATTGGAGTAAAAGCAATTACTCCAGAACAAATGGAAGGAACTTATGATTTAGTCCTTTTATTAACGAAGCAACTATATAATGGGGAAGTTCTATCTAATCTTCAACCTTATTTAAGTGAGGATAGTACCATTCTTTCCTTACAGAATGGTGTCCCGGAAGAGTCGCTTGCTGCTATTTTAGGCAAGGATAAAGTGATCGGTGGGTCCGTTGAGTTTGGAGCAACATGGGTTAAACCTGGTGTATCCGAATTAACAACAGCTGTTGATGCATTCAAAGCAAACGCTTTTCAAATCGGTGAATTAGATGGAACCATTACCGAGCGCATTAACAAAATAAAAGAAGTTCTTGATTTAGTAGGTAATACAACGATCTCTACTAATCTTGTAGGAACGAAGTGGGCAAAACTCTTAGTCAATGTTGCTATGAGTGGATTGTCTACTGCTTTAGGTTGTACATATGGAGATGTTCTTAATAATGAAGATGCTGTAACAAGCGCCGTAATGTTAGCAGATGAAACACTTAAAGTTGGGATCGCATCAGGTGTTGAATTTGAAGAACTTGCTGGATTTAATTTAGCTATCTTTAAACTGGAGGAAAACAAAATCAATCTAGCCCAAGCAATCGGTTTTGCAAAGAAAGCATTTGGACCACAAGCCTTACTCAAAGCAAGTATGTTACAAGACCTCGAAAAGCAACGAAAAACTGAGATAGACTATATTAATGGGGTCGTCTCATCCAAAGGCAAAGAAACCGATATCGACACGCCATTTAATGATCTACTAGTACGTTTAGTGAAGAAAGCTGAAACCGAAAAGGTTATTCCAAACTTTGAAGAAAACCTTTCCTATTTCAAAGAGTTACTGTAAAAACATATAACTCTACAAGCAGAACACTAGTCTATGCTAGTGTTCTATTTTTTTCCCTTAGTTAAGGAATCATATATTTATATTTTTCATTACTATCCCGATATAATAAATGAAATTTTTTACAGACTGAAGGAGTGAATGTTCATGACGATTGATGAATTACAACTGAAAACATTACAAAGGAAAAATAGAATTATTTTAATCATGTTGATCATAACAGTAGTTTTAGGTGTAGTAGTAGAAATAGGCATGAATAAACCGCTTGAACTCATATTAGCGATCGCAATTGGTGGGCTTATTTTATGTGGTACCATTGCCTATTTGCTCAAAACAAAAAAATTAACGAAGCAAATCGGGTATCTCGCGATCATCGGATTAGCAGCTATTTTAGGGAGTATTATTTTTATCAGCCCATCTGAAAATAACCTATCTCTACTCTATTTCCTACTAATTAGTTCCGCCTTTTATATGAATTTAGCAATTTTTATTATCGGAACTGCTTTAGCGGTTAGTTTATTACTTTTCGCCTTTTCTATTAATGGAGCTATTTATTCTTCTGATCTTACCACCTATCTATTCTTGTTTTCTCTATCTGTACTCGTTCTTGTCTTCCAAACGAAAGTTATGGGCAGATTGGAGAAAGATCTTGGTAGTATGAAGGCTGAGGCTGAAGAACAGTTACACAAAGAAACGCAGCAACGGATCGTTATTGAAGATAATTCAAGCGTTATTGCAGACAACATGGAACAAGTAAAGTCACAGTCCGATTTAGAAAAACAAACAATCGAAGAAGTAAATATCTCAATACAAGAAATTGTTGCCGGAACCCAATCACAAGGAAATTCAATCAATGATATTATGACTGCAATGGAAAGCACTGCAAAGCAAGTTGTGTCCATGAATAAACGGGTACAAGAAACGAATCGTTTTACGAGTAATATAACTGGACGAATTGATGAAGGCAGTACTCAGTCAGCAGTGCTAAATAATAATATGCAAGACTTCAAGGAATTCATTGAAATCTTGAAGAAAGATATGAATCAATTAAGTAAAAATATTGAGTCCTCGTTAACAGCAATTGAGGCCATACAAGGAATTTCCGATCAAACCAACCTCCTTGCTCTAAATGCCTCTATTGAAGCAGCCAGAGCCGGAGAAGCAGGTAGAGGTTTTTCCGTTGTTGCGGATGAAATTCGTAAACTAGCAGAAGGGTCGAAACAAACTACAGAGCAAATTTCCACCATGTTAAATCAAGTGCATGACAACAATCAGGAAACGCAAAAACAAATGAATGTTGTATCAAGTAGAATGGATGAAAATATTGAAGAAACCATACGGAATAGATCTATTTTCCAATCGATCCAAGACTCCATTAATCAACTTCAACAAGAAATCCAAAGTTTCACATCTGTAACGGGAAATATTGACCAAGATACTCGAAACATTGAAGCATCCGTAAACGAGTTTGCTTCTGTTTTAGAACAAACCTCCGCTTCTCTGGAAGAGATATCCGCAAGTATTCAGTTGCAAACAGAAAATAAGGAACAACTTACGCATCTAGTGCAAGAAACGAATAATGCTACCAAAAATCTTTCTGATCTTTTTAATAGAGAGTAGTAGAAGTAGGAGTAAAAGTAACAGGGCAGTATTGCTAAGAGTTAGAAACCGGACAAAAATGTCCGGTTTTTTTCTGCCTCTAGTACGATTCTTTAATAATATAAAAAGACTATTATGGAAATAGTTCGCTATGAAGGGATATATACGCATGCATAAATAACATGAAAAAGGGCGCTTTCGACAAAGTTAAAACTTTGTACGAAAACGCCCTTTATAACATCAATAAAAAATAAGTGTGACTTTGTTGTGACTTTATCGAGTTCTGGGTGGTGTATAAGTCTCTTAAATCCTTCTGTATAAGGATTATAAGATAAAACTTACATCATGCCGCCCATGCCACCCATGCCGCCCATGTCTGGCATTCCGCCACCAGCAGCGCCGCCGTTTTCTTCTGGTTTGTCAGCGACAACAGCTTCGGTAGTTAGGAACATTGCTGCTACAGATGCTGCATTTTGCAATGCTGAACGAGTTACTTTAGTAGGATCTACGATACCTGCATCTACCATGTTTACCCATTCTCCTGTTGCTGCATTGTAACCAACGCCAACTTTTTCGCCTTTAAGACGTTCTACGATGATAGAACCTTCTAGTCCAGCGTTGTGAGCGATTTGACGAACTGGCTCTTCCATAGCACGACGTACGATGTTAGCACCAGTAGCTTCGTCTCCTTCAAGGCTTAATTCACTTACTTTGTTGTAGATATTTACAAGTGCAGTACCACCACCTGCAACAATACCTTCTTCAACTGCTGCACGTGTAGAGTTTAATGCATCTTCAATGCGTAGTTTACGCTCTTTTAATTCTGTTTCTGTTGCAGCACCAACTTTGATTACTGCTACACCGCCAGCTAATTTAGCTAGACGTTCTTGTAATTTTTCTTTATCGAACTCAGAAGTAGACTCTTCAGCTTGTGCACGGATTTGTGCTACACGGGAAGAGATTGCTTCAGGGTTACCTGAACCTTCTACCACTGTAGTGTTTTCTTTTGTTACAACAACTTTAGAAGCGCGACCTAATTGCTCAATTGTAGCACTCTTAAGGTCTAGACCTAGATCTTCTGTGATCACTTCTGCGCCAGTAAGTGTTGCGATGTCTTCAAGCATTGCTTTACGACGGTCACCGAATCCTGGAGCTTTTACAGCTACAGCATTGAATGTTCCACGTAGTTTGTTTACTACTAATGTAGCAAGTGCTTCGCCTTCAACATCTTCAGCAATCAATAGAAGTGGCTTACCTTGTTGAACAACTTGCTCAAGTACTGGTAATACTTCTTGAATGTTGCCGATTTTCTTATCTGTGATTAAGATATATGGATCTTCGAGAACTGCTTCCATTTTATCTTGGTCTGTAACCATGTATGGAGAAGCATATCCACGGTCAAATTGCATACCTTCTACTACTTCAAGCTCTGTGTTGAATCCTTTAGATTCTTCAATTGTGATAACACCATCGTTACCAACGCGCTCCATAGCTTCTGCAATTAGGTTTCCTACTTCTTCGTTTCCAGAAGAAATAGCAGCAACCTGTGCAATGGATTCTTTGCTTTCGATTGGATTAGAGATAGCTTTTAGTTCGTTAACAGCTACTTCTACTGCTTTTTCAATACCGCGACGAACGCCTACTGGGTTAGCACCAGATGCTACGTTTTTAAGTCCTTCACGGATCATTGCTTGTGCAAGAACTGTTGCAGTAGTCGTACCATCACCAGCAACGTCATTTGTTTTAGAAGCTACTTCAGAAACAAGCTGTGCACCCATGTTTTCGAACTGATCTTCTAATTCAATTTCTTTTGCGATCGTTACACCATCATTTGTGATTAGTGGAGAACCAAATTTTTTATCTAGAACGACGTTACGCCCTTTTGGTCCTAAAGTAACTTTTACAGCATCTGCTAATGTATCAACACCACGAAGCATCGCGCGACGTGCGTCTTCACTAAATTTAATTTCTTTAGCCATTGATAAAGCCCTCCTTGATTATTATCTATTTTCAATACATATGAATTATGTGAATGTACTTATACGGCCCGCTTAGCTAACTACAGCTAAAATGTCGTTTTCGCGAAGAATTAAGTATTCTGTGCCTTCATATTTAACTTCTGTACCGGCAAACTTTGAGAAAATGATACGGTCGCCTTCTGCTACTTCTAGCGCGACTTTTTCTCCATTTTCTGTTACGCGACCAGAACCTACAGCAACAACCTTACCTTCTTGTGGTTTTTCTTTTGCAGAATCTGGAAGTACGATACCGCTTGCAGTTTTTTCTTCCTGTTCAACAAGCTCGATGACAACACGATCTCCTAGTGGTTTAATCATGTAGAAAGCCTCCTTAATTCTAAATATGTTTTTTTGTGTTAGCACTCTACATAACCGAGTGCTAATTCCAATTAATATGATAAATAAATTGTTAAAAAAATGCAAGCATTGAACTCACGAATTTAAGATTTTTTGTTTATATCGGGAGAAGTGCTTCTGTTATAACCTCGTACTAATTTATGATAGAATACTTAATGAATGCAAATAATATTCTACTAGTCCATTAAATACGCACATATATTATAAATAACACTACATGTTCGCTAAAGGAGTCGTTGTATTTTGCCAAAACGTTATTGGTGGGTCATTATCTCTTACATCATTATGCAGTTCTCAGGGATCCTGATGGCCCCGCTTTTGCTTGTTACATTTGAAATTACAAGGTATCAGGCAGTCACCTATTGGGCAATTATTAGCTTTATACTAGGTTTAATCGTTGTACTGTTGCTTTTAAGAAAAGACATGCAAATGACACGAAGCCACGAAGCTTCTCGTGTTGGAGTTGCGGTGGCCTGGTCGATAATTGGTGTGTTTATGGCCTACTTCTCCCAAGGAATTGCAGCTATGCTGGAAATGCAAATCTTTGGAATTGACCCAGGATCCGAGAACACGCAAAATATTATGAATATCGCTCGGGCTACTCCTTTATTTCTCCTAGTCCCAGCAATTATCGCACCAGTACTCGAAGAAATAATCTTTCGAAAGATTATTTTTGGGCAACTTTACATGAGAACAAACTTTTTTATCGCAGCATTAATTTCCGCCTTCATTTTCGGTATCATCCACGGAGAGCCACAGCATATTCTAGTGTACGGTTCAATGGGTCTTGTGTTTGCTTTTCTTTATGTAAAAACGAAGCGCATATTAGTTCCTATCTTTGTACATGCAGCAATGAACTCAATTGTTGTCCTGCTGCAATACAATCTGACACCAGAAGATATCGAGAGAATGCAAAAGCAATTACAGGACTTGCAAGCGATTATCTTTGGATTCTAGGTGAAAGATTACCACGTTGGAGGTTTACCCATGAAAATTTCACCAAAAACAATGGCCGCCATTTACTTTGTAATGGGAGTGTTTTTTATCTACATTGCCATTCTTAGCGCACAGGACACAATTTGGAATATCACCACAATGGTTCTGGCGCTGTTTGCCACCCTTGAATTTGGTGTAAGTATACGATTAATCAGTTTACATTTTCGCATTAAAAAGAATAAAAAGGAGTAGCATGTAGAATGCTGCTCCTTTTGTATGGTTGCGATTTATTTTACGTTCTTTAGTTTATCTAACCAATCCTCTTTATTCTCAATCATTTTTTCCATCGTCGTGTAACGAATAACATAAAGGTGGCCATCTTTACTAAAGGCACGCGCTACTTCTTCCTGATCATATTGTGTGCTATCGTCCGTTACACTAAACTCGTAGATAACCTCCTGATCCGTTTCTTCCAGCCGATTAAATTCCAGTTCTCCGTCTATCATACTCGTTAAATTCGTTTCCATCGCTTCAACAAACGTGGTAATACCGCCATTAGCCGCTGCATCTGGGAAAACGTGAACCGTTAATAGCTCTGTATAATTCTCAAACGTTTCACCATTAATAAGAAATTCTGCAATTCCTTCTCCTTGGGCTTCATTATAATTGCCAAGCACCCATTTTTCGCTATCAAAAGGCATTTCCAATGAAGTGATCAAATCAGCATACTGCCCTTCCATCGCAACATCTTCAGCTGCTCCTTCTTCTATCTCTTCACCGTTTTCATCGAGTGGAATGGTTTCTTTTACTTCTGATCCATAAATCTTCCATACCCCGTCCTCAGGTTTCAATGTATGAACACCCTTCGTAAGGTTATTCTGGTATTCTGGTCCATCTACTTTCATGGAAGTCTGTGTATAAGCGACTCGTGCTTCTTCTTCCGATTTCTCTTCAACAGCTAGGTCAGACAACTGCATATCCAATGTGTAAGCAGATACCTGGTCTAATAAGTCTTTTGTACTGTTGTAGGCAGGGGATTCGCTATGTATGGTTTCCATATGGGCATCTATGTCTTGATCCATCATAGACTGAATATTCACCTCTAGCACCTCAAACAATTCATCATCTTCCGGAACAGCCTCTTCCTCTGGCTCTTCCGCCGCTTCTGTTTCTTCTTCTTTTTCTTTCTCATCACTTGGTTCTTCACTGCTCGTTGACTCAGAGCACGCACTAAGGAATAAAGCAATAATAAGTACTGTTATAAGAACTATAAATTTTTTCATATTTCCTTACCTCCTAAAGTTAAGTTATCCTGCAACAGCAAACCAGTCATAATCATACCTCATTACTAAGTGAATAGACAGATGTCTTATTCCCTAAATAATTTTCTGATAAAACAGGTATTTTTGACTATTTTTTTAAAAATGTAGTTTGTTTAATACAAGGTGTGGGAGTGCATGCTGGATTGGAAGCGGTGTTTGATTGATTGGGAGGCTCTTCTGGTTGATTGGAAGGTACTTCTGGTTGATTGCGAAGATCCTCTAATCGATTGGATCGCTATTTTCGTTGATTGCGACGCTCCTCTAATCGATTGGATCGCTCTTCTCGTTGATTGCGACGATCATGTCATCGATTAGATCGCTCTTCTCGTTGATTGCAACGCTCTTGTCATCGATTAAATCGCTCTTCTGATTGATTAGAACAGCCCTGATCTTCTCTTTTTCTATTCATCTGCCAAACTCCCTAGTCAGACAAAGTAAAAAGCCCTTCAAAATCGAAGGGCTTTGCCAACATGACTTTATTCTTCTATTTCTTCTATCTCTTCCGATACAAGTGGATAATGTTTTAGGAAATACACTAATGCTTGCAGTTCTACTGCGAGATCAATGTGGTGAACACGAATATGGCTAGGTACCGATATTCTGGCTGGGGTGAAGTTGAGTATACCCGTGATGCCATGCTCAACAAGCCGATCTGTGATCCCGTCTGCTTCACTCGCTGGAATGGTCAAAATGGCGACCTTAATCCCATTAAGCTTTTCTTCCATATCCTTAATGTGATAAATAGGAACCCCACCAATAGTAGAGCCAACCTTGTTTTCATCTGCATCAAATGCCATTTGGATCTTTATATTATTATTTTTCATAAAGTTATAATGCAAGAATGCGGTACCAAGATTACCAACACCAATTAAGGCAACATCGGTTAACTCGTCTTGGTCCAAGGTTTTCCTGAAGAAACCAAGCAAATATTCAACATTGTATCCATACCCCTTCTTACCAAGCGCACCAAAGTAGGAGAAGTCTCTGCGTATCGTGGCGGAATCTACTTTTACTGCTTCACTTAGTTCCTTGGAAGAGACACGTTTTTTACCTTGGTGATTTAAGTTATTAAGAAAGCGGTAATATAATGGCAATCGTTTAGCAGTCGCTTGTGGTATTTTATTTTGATCCATCGTTATTCCTTCTTTCGGTACAGTAATTATGTATTAAAACTATCTTTCACAGAGCAAGGCATTGCCCACTCTGCTAAAAATGCTATGTTTTATGGTAAAATTGGTCTATTTTTCATTTCTCTCTCCCTCTATTTTAGCAGAAACTTCATAATAAGTCGTGATTCTTTTCACAATTCATTATGAAATTTTTTACAGCATCTTGTATTTTACTGATGTGTCTAGGTAAGGTAAACTAAGAGAGATGAGGTGACAGAGATGATACTTATGCAGGTTAATGGCATTTCAAAAGCCTTCGGAGCGGATGAAATACTATCAAATATAAAATTAGAAGTAAAAGAGAACGACAGAATCGCGCTAGTAGGTAGAAATGGTGCTGGTAAATCCACGCTTTTAAAGATCATGGCCGGTGAATTAACATATGATAGCGGGGAACTTTTTAAACCAAAGGATTTGAGCCTTGGTTATCTTTCCCAGCATACTGCTCTCGACTCCAACCTAACTATATGGGATGAGATGCTAGGTGTGTTTTCTGAACTAGTAAGCAAGGAAGAAGAAATTCGCAAGCTTGAAAACCAAATGGCGGATACAGCAAGTTTAACTGAAACCGCTTATCAAAAATTACTACATGATTATGATCAATTACAGCAGGTGTATCAACAAAGTGGTGGATATACCTATGAAGCGGATATTAAAGCAGTTCTGACAGGGCTACATTTTCAAGATTATGATTATAGTACACCGATTACAGAGCTGAGTGGTGGCCAAAAAACACGCCTTGCTTTAGGTAAGCTATTGCTCACCAAACCACAACTCCTTATTCTAGATGAGCCGACAAACCATTTAGATATTGATACACTTGGATGGCTTGAAAACTATTTAGTCAGCTACCCAGGGGCAGTTGTAATTGTCTCCCATGATAGATACTTCTTGGACAAAACAGTATCGATTGTTTACGAAATCTCTCGACACAGAACAAAGAAGTACCATGGAAGCTATAGTAAATTCCTTGATCAAAAGGCCTTGGATTATGAGAAGGACTTAAAGGAATTTGAGAAACAACAGTCTGAAATCAAAAAGCTTGAAGACTTCGTGCAGCGAAATATTGTACGAGCTTCTACCACGAAACGAGCACAAAGCAGAAGAAAGCAACTGGAGAAAATAGAAAGATTGGATAGGCCTCAAGGCGATGAATCCTCCGCTTCGTTTTCTTTCCAAATTAACCGACGCAGTGGGAATGATGTATTAAAAATAGATCAGCTTGCTTTTGGTTATGGTGATGCAACCGAAAACATCTTTGAAGACGTTAAACTTCATGTGAATAGAGGCGAAAGAATTGCCTTGGTCGGACCAAACGGGGTCGGTAAAACGACGTTACTAAAGGCCATCATGGGCAAACTCACCCCTAACGGTGGCAACATTCAAATCGGAACAAATGTGCAAATTGGTTATTATGATCAGGAACAGGCCAATCTTACTTCTTCCAAGACTGTACTATTAGAATTGTGGGATGAATATCCGACCGAAAATGAAAAAGATATCCGCACGATTCTTGGAAATTTCCTTTTTTCTGGGGATGATGTGTTGAAGCCTGTAAGTGCTCTTAGTGGTGGAGAAAAGGCACGGCTTGCCCTAGCTAAGCTAATGATGCAGAAAGCTAATTTGCTCATCCTAGATGAACCGACAAACCATCTCGATATAGACAGTAAAGAGGTACTTGAGGCAGCTCTTCTCGATTTTCCGGGTACCATTGTTTTTGTATCGCATGACCGATATTTCATAAATAAAATTACGGATCAGGTAGCCGAAATGCAGCGGGATGGTATCACCATATATTTGGGCGATTATGACTATTATATCGAGAAGAAAGAAGAAGAAGCCGAGCTCAAAAGACTACAGCAAACAGAAGAAGTATTTAAAAAAGCCGACCAGCGTAAACGTGACTTCAAAATGGAGAAACAGCTTCAAAGTCAGCGACGAAAGAAAGAACGGCGGATTCAAGAATTAGAAACGATTATTGAGCAATATGAGTTAGAGATTGAAAAGCTAGAAGAAAAAATGACAGGGCCTGAAGTATATCAAGACCATGAGAAGGCACTCGCTCTAACAGAAGAAACAAGCAATCTAAAACAAAAAGTAGAAGGATTTATGGAAGAATGGACAGCCTTACAAGAAGAAGCGTAATAGTTAAACATAACAAAACCCGCATGCAATCATGCGGGTTTTGTTCTATTTGAAAAGATAATCATTCTGTATGGAATGCTCTACAGCCACTCTGTACACAAGCCCTAATCCGATCATTGTGGATAACACAGAACTACCACCATAACTTATCAACAGGAGCGGGATCCCTGTGATCGGCATTATCCCCAAATTCATTCCAACATTTTGGAAGACGTGGACAAGTAGAATGCTCATAAATCCAAAACAAACATATGAACCAAAAGGAGAATGTTTAAACATACTTAACCCAAGCGTAACTAGTTTATATAGCAACATAAAGTAAAGAAAAATGACCAATGCACTACCAATAAACCCAAAGCTTTCTCCTATGACGGAAAAGATGAAATCCGTCTGTGCTTCTGGTGTGGCAACCTGCAAACTACCAATTCCTTTACCAAATAACTGTCCAGAACCAAGTGCCATATGAGCCCGGTCAAAGTTGAAGGTCGCATCTGGTGATTGCTGATCTGGATTAAACCACGTCATAATTCGGTCAATCTGATATGCATTACTACTTCCGACTATTTCTTTTGCTATGTCCGGGAATCTTACGATAAATCCAAGCACAACCCCAATTAAAGAAGATATCCCCAAAATAAGAGAACCGATAATTTTCCAGCTAATACCTGACAAAATGATCAACATTCCACAGACAAATAAATATACCATTGCTGTTCCAAAGTCAGGTTGCAGCATAATCAGCATGACTGGAAGTGCTGTTAAACCAAGAATTTTAAACAACAATAAAAAATCACTTTTGAGATTGCTCGCAGCGTACTTTTCCTTGTGCTTACTAATTACTGCGGCTGTGTATAACACTGTTGTCATTTTTGCAAATTCTCCTGGCTGTAAGGATAAACCAGGCAAGGTAAACCAACTTTTTGCCCCATTTACGGGTTTGGCAATACTTTCAGGACTAACAAGGAGAATCGCAAGTACTAAAAGGCCAGTTAGGTATATGAAAATACTTGCCTTATACAATTGATCCAGATCAAAATACTGTATTGCTGCAATAATACAAATACCAATCGTGAACCAGACTATCTGTTTCAATACAAAGTTTTCATCGTATTGCTCCAATTGCTGTGCATTGTATACTGCAAGCAGACTCACCGAAACAAATAAGATAAACAATGTAATAAGGTCATTCTGTATATAAAAGGATTGTTTTTTGGACATCTTCCATTCACCAAATTTCCATTTTGCTTAATCAAACGATTGATTTAAATCTTCTTAACATATCCACAGGTTCTATTTCTTCATAAGTGCGAAAACAAAGGTTGTCAACACAGTTATGCACATTATCCACAAACAAGTTATAAGTTATCCACTATTTTTATCCCCAGATAACACCTTTGTAAACCGTTTTCTTCATAGGTTACCCACAGTCTTGTGCATAACTGTGGATACTTTTTATTCTAATATAAGAGATGGGTTAGCATTTAAATCCCAAGAAGCCCTTTTCCCTTGTTCATAAGCGATCGTGCCTGCTGCCGCAATCATGGCTGCATTATCGGTACAAAGCTTTAAAGGAGGAATGAGTAGCGGGACTTCCGTATCCGCAAAGGCATCTTTCAACGCATTACGTAAACCACTATTCGCTGCCACACCACCTGCTACTATTACTTGTTTTACTTTATATTCTTTTGCAGCACGCAATGTCTTGGAAACAAGTACGTCTACTACACTTGATTGAAAGCTAGCAGCAATATCTTGACTCTTTAATTCCTCTCCACGCTGGCTTGCATTGTGAATTGTGTTAATCACTGATGACTTCAAGCCACTAAAGCTAAAGTCATAGCTACCTTCTTCAAGCCAAGCTCGAGGGAAATTAATGTTGGCTTCCCCTTCTGCTGCAAGTCGATCTATTTGTGGTCCGCCAGGGTACGGTAAACTTAACATTCTAGCAACCTTATCATAAGCTTCTCCTGCCGCATCGTCCCTCGTTTCACCGATGACTTCATAGCTACCATGTTCTTTCATCAGTACTAGCTCCGTGTGCCCCCCTGACACGATAAGAGCTAATAGCGGAAATTGGAATTCCGTCTCCAGACGATTTGCATAAATATGACCAGCAATATGGTGAACACCGACGAGTGGCTTTTGTTTAGCAAAAGCCACAGCCTTTGCCGTGTTTACTCCGATCAGTAAGGCACCAACAAGACCCGGGCCTTCCGTCACGGCAATTGCATCTATTTCATCCCATGTGAGCTTTGCTTGTGTAAAGGCCTCTTCAAGCACGAGTGTCATTTGTTCCACATGGTGTCTTGAAGCGATTTCTGGAACCACACCGCCAAAGCGTTTATGGCTTTCAATTTGTGATGCTACCACATTGGAGACAATCGTAGTTCCATTTTTCACGATAGCAACTGCTGTTTCATCACAGCTGGTTTCTATTCCTAATATAATCGTATCATTTTTCATAATATATTCACCCACATAACGATGGCATCTTCCTGATTGTCTGTATAATAATTTTTTCTTATTCCACCAGGTACCAACCCAAATTTGCGATATAATTTTTGTGCGGGAATATTCGATTCACGTACTTCAAGCGAAAGACGTGTCGCCCCTATTAGCTTAACTTGTAAAAGCATATATTGAAATAGCTTTTCTCCAAGTTTGTTACCTCTTAATTCTGGCATAATCGCAATATTCGTTACTTGAGCATCCTCCAAGACAACCCAAGTACCCACATACCCGACAATCCTTCCATTCCATTCTATCACATAATAATAGGCATATTGATTATCAACAATTTCCTGGTAAAAGATATCCGTAGTCCATGGCGTGGTAAAAGATACTCTTTCAACTTCCATGACTTGATCGACGTCAGCTATCTCCATTTTTCGTATCGTTATCTCACTCATTATTCTGCTGTTCCTTCTGTTGCTTTAACCACTTTGCCTCCGCTTCAGCAAGACGAAGATAATTTGGAGTCAGTGCATGAGTTGGCTCTGCCTGCTTTCTTGTTCCAGCTAACACTAAATGGCTGGCATCTGCTACTTGGTAGGCTAACTCTGGTATCACAGCCTGCTTCCCAAGCTGTGTGTTGATTGCTTCCATGTAAATATCGATATCCGGACTTAAAAATAATACGGGTTTATCTTCTTTCGCAAGACTTTCTAGCAAATCCGCCATTAAAAGATTTTCTTCCTTGTATACGACTTCAGGCTGCCCATTTTTCCATTCATAGACTGCTGAATAGACTAATCCGCGTCGCGCATCAAAGAAGGGACAGATATAACCATTAAAGAATCTTCCTTGATATGCCAAGACTTCCAAGCTAGAAACACCTATTACTGGAATTTCTAATGCCCAAGCCATAGATTTCGCTGTTGCGAGACCAATGCGTACACCAGTATACGAACCAGGCCCCTTAGCCACAACGATTTGATCAAGCTCATCAGGCGTTATGGAGACATCCCTCATAAGCTGATCTATAGCAGGCATTAAGCGCACGGAATGATTCTTGGCTAAATTCGTTTTCATTTCTCCAATAGGTTTATTATCCTTTACGATGGCGATCCCCAACACTTGATTAGAAGTATCAATTGCAAGTATATTCATTCACGTTACTCCTCATGTTTTCAGTACTCGAAGGTTCTTTAAATGCTAATTACAGATCTCGTAATATCCCTTCGAAGTGCGTACCATATGCTTTAAATTGTATCGTTCTACTTTCCTCACCTGCGTATTGAATTTCAATTTCCAATCTCTCTTCAGGTAAGAATTCATTGATAAATTGCGCCCATTCTACCACACAGATCCCATCACCGTTAAAATATTCATCAAACCCAATATCTTCTTCAGAGTTTTCCAGTCGATATACGTCCATATGATATAGGGGAAGTTCACCCTGATATTCTTTAATAATGGTGAATGTTGGGCTACTTACATGCCGCTTAACACCAAGCCCGTTTGCTAGGCCTTTCGTAAACGTCGTTTTTCCAGCACCTAATTCGCCTTCTAATGTAACCACATCTCCTGGTTTTAATAGGACGGCTAATTGTGCTGCAACCTGTCTTGTTTCTACTTCTGTATGAACCTTTATTTGGTGTGTTTCCATTGATTCACCTACTTTAGATGTGTATAACCATTTTTATCTAAACGCGTTTTTCTATTATCTTTTATTACGTAAACAGAAGGCTCTTTTTCCGCTTCTGATACAAAACCTATTTTAGTTAACTGGGTACCTGTATCATTCGCAATTCTTGCTAGAGCATCCCAGTTTTCTTCAGCTACTGTTCCTAAAAGCTCAAAGTCTTCCCCACCAAAGTACTTCCATTCTTGCTGAAAGGATGGTGGGAACTGTTGGAAGTCGTCGCTTACAGGAATGGTCTCATCATATAACGTAATCGTAACATCGGAGGCTTCGGCAATTTCATTTGCCTCATTTCCTATTCCGTCACTTACATCATTTAACGTGATCCGGTCAATGCCTGCTAGAGAAACAGCAAAAGTGGATCGGGGAGATGGCATTTGGTGCCTTTTTACAAAGTAAGATGAATTGATATAAGAACTGGTTTTATCTGTTAAAATATGCAATCCAGCTCGTGCATCTCCTAGTGTTCCTGTTACAAAAACATGGTCTCCTGGTTGAGCTGTGTGACGAAATCGAGCCATGCCCTTCTCTACTAAGCCAATAACTGTAATAGAAATAGACAGCTCTGAACCAGATACTGTATCCCCACCAATAAGATCCATATGATCATATCTTGCTAATTCTTTCATTCCGGAAAAGATTTCTTCTACTTCTTTTAAAGTCCATGTTTTAGAAATTACTACAGAAACAAGATAAAATGCTGGCCTTGCTCCCATTGCTGCTAAATCACTAATGTTTGCAGCAAGGGCTCTATAACCTGTTTGAAATGGAGACATAGTCTCTCTACTGAAGTGTATTCCTTCTACAAAAGTATCGACTGCCGTTACGATATCCTTTTCACTTCTAAATACAGCAGCATCGTCGCCAATTCCTTTTACTAAGGATGGCTGTTTATAACTAATCTGTTTAATTGAATTTATAAAAGAGAATTCATCCAACTTTTATCACCATTTCCCAACTAATATACAATCCTAATGATAGCAAAAAAAGAGGGAATTGAAAAAGAATAGTAGGTATTTTTATTAGAGTCTCTATCTATCGTTAACAATATATTTATTTATTATTAAAACATTAAAAAACACATGATGCTCTTAATGAGTTCATGTGTACGAAGTTTTATAAGTATGGCGGTCCGGACGGGACTCGAACCCGCGACCTCCTGCGTGACAGGCAGGCATTCTAACCAACTGAACTACCGGACCAAAATGTTTATATTTGTTTCACTTTAAAATAAATTTGGTTGCGGGGGCAGGATTTGAACCTACGACCTTTGGGTTATGAGCCCAACGAGCTACCAGACTGCTCCACCCCGCGATGTGAGTAAAATATTCAATTTTTATGGTTACCTCTATTGAATAGTAGAAATATATCTTAGGGCCTGGCGGCGTCCTACTCTTGCAGGGGCAAAGCCCCAACTACCATCGGCGCTGGAGAACTTAACTTCTGTGTTCGGCATGAGAACAGGTGTGACCTCTCCGCTATTACTACCAGACCTCGGTTTGAAACCGAATCTTTAGGTGTACTTGTACCTTGAAAACTAAATAAGAGTAACAACGACATCAAGAAAATGTTAGTTAAGTCCTCGATCTATTAGTATCCGTCAGCTCCACGTACGGGATTCGAACCCGTGTTACCGCCGTGAAAGGGCGGTGTCTTAACCGCTTGACCAACGGGCCAGATTATTTATTATAATAGTGGCGGAGAGCGAGGGATTCGAACCCTCGAGGCCGCGGTAACGGCCTACACGATTTCCAATCGTGCTCCTTCGGCCACTCGGACAGCTCTCCAATGGCTCCACAGGTAGGATTCGAACCTACGACCGATCGGTTAACAGCCGATAGCTCTACCACTGAGCTACTGTGGAATAATGTCAATTGCGTTTTTCGCAACGATTAATATCATACAACATTTGTAATTTGAAGTCAACACTTTTTTGAAACATTTTTTTGATGTGTTGTTATGTAATTTATTAGCTTATTTAATTTACCATGGATGACATCATTCGTCAATATCCTACGTGAATTTTTTTACATAGCTTTATTACTTATTTATATCCACTTGTTGCAAAGCCCCTCTGCACTTACCACAACGATACTTCTTTAAATTTACCCTTCTTCTTCTTTTATACACCTGCTTACATTCTTTACATATATATAGATAATTATATTCTAGTTTTTGAGTAGGCAAGGGACTACAATACCTAGGAGATCCAGTTTCTTTCAACAACTGTTTAAATTCTGCATCTCCATGTTTATATCCTTTTCCATCTATATGAAGAAAGTAGTGACAAAGTTCATGTTTTATAATCCCCTCAAACTCTTCCATATCTGCCTCGAGATATTTAGGGTTCAACTCTATCACCCTCTTCGCCGGAATGTATCGCCCTCCTGTTGTACGCAATCTACTATTAAAGCAAACATCATCCAGAAACGTACGATTAAAGAACTTTCTAGATAATTCTTCTACTAATTTATATAGTTCATATTCTGTCATCATTTTCATTTCCTTCATCTCATTCTCTATTACACACTAATCTTATTTTAACATATTAAAGATGGTTAAATAAGTGTAAAGCGCGTTTTACAGTTGTTATTTAAAATAATTTTAATTAAATATTGATTTTTATCTGGTTTATATTATAATAAAACGTAGAAAGTCTAATTTTAGTTTAGAGAGGGGAATAAACATTGAGTAATAATAATAACCGTATTACTACTGCTGCCGGGGCTCCCGTTGGCGACAATCAGAATTCAGTAACAGCTGGTCATAATGGACCAACTTTACTCCAAGATTTCCATTTACTTGAGAAACTTGCACATTTTAATAGAGAACGTATACCTGAGCGTGTCGTTCACGCTAAGGGCGCTGGAGCACATGGCTACTTTGAAGTGACAAATGATGAAATTTCTAAATATACAAAAGCAGATTTCCTAAGTGAAGCAGGAAAACGCACAGATATGTTTATTCGTTTTTCTACTGTTGCAGGGGAACTTGGCTCAGCGGATACCGTCCGTGACCCGCGTGGCTTTGCAGTTAAATTTTACACAGAAGAAGGGAACTATGATTTAGTAGGTAACAATACACCTGTTTTCTTCATTCGCGATGCGATTAAGTTTCCTGACTTTATCCATACACAAAAGCGTCATCCACAAACACATCTAAAAGATCCAAATATGGTGTGGGACTTCTGGTCTTTATCACCAGAATCATTACATCAAATTACGTACCTACATGGTGATAGAGGTCTTCCTGCTACACTACGTCATATGAACGGGTATGGTAGTCATACATTTAAATGGGTAAATGCTCAAGGAGAAGTTTTCTGGGTAAAATACCACTTCATTAGTGAACAAGGTGTAAAAGGCTTAGATGTTGACCTTGCTGATAAACTCGCTGGAGAAAACCCTGATTACCATACAGAAGATCTCTTTAACGCAATTAAAAATGAAGATTTCCCTGCTTGGAAATTATATGTACAGATCATGCCTGAAGAAGATGCCAAAGATTATAAATGGGATCCATTCGATGTTACAAAGGTTTGGTCTAAGAAAGATTACCCACGTATCGAAGTTGGCCGCATGGTATTAAATCGCAATCCTGAAAACTACTTTGCAGAAGTAGAACAGGCTGCATTCTCTCCGGGTCAATTTGTACCAGGAATTGAAGCTTCACCTGATAAAATGCTTCAAGGTCGCTTATTCGGATATTCTGATGCACATCGTTACCGTCTTGGTGGTAACCATCATCAAATTCCAATTAACCGTCCAAAAAATGAAGTAAACAACTATCAACGCGATGGCTTTATGAGTGTAAACGGTAATGGTGGAAGCACACCTAATTACCAACCAAACAGTCAAAACGGTCCTGCCGAAGATATTACAGCTAAAACTACTCCATTTGAAGTACACGGGCAAGCTGACAGTGTACCTTATGATAGTGAAGATCATTACACTCAGGCAGGCGATCTTTACCGCTTAATGAGTGCTGACGAAAAAGATCGTCTTATCAAAGCATTTGTTGGTCACATGGAACCTGTAGAAAAAGAAGAAATTAAGTTGCGTCAAATTGAGCATTTCTATAAAGCTGATCCTGAATGGGGCGAAAGAATCGCACAAGGCCTTGGACTAGCTGTTCCAGAAAGCGTACGTTAATTACCTGAAAAGAGTACGTATTACTCTTTCATTAGCCTACTACACACAAAAAAGCCGGATGACTCTCCAAAGAGTTATCCGGCTTTTTCTCATCCTTCTATCATAGTTAAGGCAATCCTACCTTTATCACTATCTACTTGCTCTACCCAAACCGTAACCACATCTCCAACAGAAGCGATATCCATTGGGTGTTTGACAAACTTGTTTGCCATTTTTGAGATATGGACTAGGCCATCCTGTTTCACACCAATATCAACAAACACTCCAAAATCTACAACGTTACGGACTGTTCCTTGCATTTCCATTCCCGGTTTCAGATCCTCTAACGAAAGGACATTTTTCTTAAGTAATGGCTGTGGAAAATCGTCTCGTGGGTCACGTTCCGGTCTGCTTAAGGCATTCATAATATCCACTAGGGTTGGCTTTCCAATCCCTAATTGCTCGGCAATAGCAGTATTGTCTACATTAGCAAGTTTGGTACGAAGCTGCTCTGTACCGATATCTTCCATGCTGCTGTCTACCAATTTTAATAGTTCTTCTACTTGAGGGTAACTTTCCGGGTGGATTGGTGTACGATCGAGCGGGTGGTCGCCATCGACTATACGCAGGAATCCTATTCCTTGCTCATAGGTTTTAGCACCAAGCCTCGGAATTTTTTTAAGCTGTTTGCGATTTACAAATTTCCCTTGCTCGTTACGCTGTTTGACGATGTTATTAGCAACTGTCTTACTAAGACCTGCTACATATTGCAAAAGAGACGCGGATGCGGTATTCACATTTACACCAACTTGGTTTACTGCTGTCTCCACAACAAACGATAATGACTCGTTCAAGGATTTCTGGCTAACATCATGTTGATATTGGCCAACACCAATAGACTTTGGATCAATTTTAACAAGCTCTGCCAATGGGTCCTGTACACGTCTCGCTATAGAAGCAGCACTTCTCTCTTCTACCTGTAAATCAGGGAATTCTTCTCTGGCAAGTTCAGACGCTGAATATACACTTGCGCCCGCTTCGTTCACAATGATATATGGAATATCCAGTTGATTATCTGAAATTACATTTGCAACAAATTGCTCCGTCTCTCGTGAAGCTGTCCCATTTCCGATCGCAATGAGTTCAATTGGATATTTTTTAATAAACGAGAGCATGAGTTTCTCTGCACCCTCAACATCATTTTTAGGTGCTGTCGGGTACATGACACTAACCTCATGCACCTTGCCTGTTTCATCCACAATTGCTAGCTTACAACCAGTACGAAAAGCTGGATCCACTCCAAGAATGGTTTTCCCTTTTAAAGGTGGCTGTAGCAATAGATTTTTTAGGTTTTTAGAAAATACATCAATGGCTTGATCCTCTGCTTTTTCTGATAAAGCATTGCGAATTTCCCTTTCAATTGACGGCTGGATTAGACGCTTGTAGCTATCATCAATAGCACGTTCAAGTACCTCTTTAACCTCGCCTATTGTAGAACGATGAATAACTTGCTCCTGAAGGTAACGAGTGATCCCCTCTATCGGCGTTTCAATTGCTACCTTTAAAATCCCTTCTTTTTCACCACGATTCAGTGCAAGAATACGGTGTGACACCATGGACCTCACCGCTTCATTGTAATCGTAATACATCTGGAAGACTTGTTTTTCATCCAACTCGGCATTTTTTACTTTTGATGAAACGGTGCCCCGCTTGAAAGTTTCCTCACGGAGGTGGTCACGGTATTCTGGGTCATCTGAAATCCATTCAGCCACAATATCATTCACACCTGCCAGCACATCATCTACTGTATGTACATCATTCTCTTCCGAAATATATTGGTCGGCTTCTTTTAAGGCGTCCATATTTTCTTGCTTCCAGATAGCAATTGCGAGTGGTTCAAGCCCTTTTTCCTTCGCTATCGTAGCCTTCGTTCTTCTTTTTTGTTTGTATGGTCTGTAAAGATCTTCTACACGTTGTAATTGTGTTGCTTGTGTAATTTCTTTACGAAGTTCTTCTGTAAGCTTACCCTGTTCTTCGATTATTCGTAGTACTTCCTCTTTTCGATCTGAAAGGTTTACAGCATACGTCCATTTATCTTGAACAGTTTTAATTTGTACCTCGTCTAAACCGCCTGTAATCTCTTTTCGATACCGTGCGATAAACGGTACGGTATTCCCTTCGCCTAATAACGAAATTACTTTGTTTACAATTGTTGTATTAACGTTTGCTTCTTTTGAGACCCATTGAATAAGGTCTTGATTATATGTTTCAGCCAATGTTACTCCTCCTTCACACCATTTCTAGTTTACCAAATTCCGTACCGATTTCATAATGAACAAGAAATTTTATATATGTATTTTTAAGGAAATTGAAAAAGGAAGACAGTTGTTTTACTCGCCTGCCTTCCTTTTATCTGCATCATATCGAATTGCGATCAAAGTTGTATCATCATCTCTGTCCGGTTCACTAATATATTCAAAAGTCTTTGTGATTGTCGTGACATCCTGATTCGTTAAATACTTCTTAGATAGTTCTTTATCACTAACTCCATCAGAAAACATAACAAAGTTCATTTTATTATCCAACGTTTCCTGAACCACCTTAAACGGACGATGATACCCAGCCAAATAACCAGCATTCGGTATGTTTCGCTTCCGTTTTTTATCATCCGAAATAGTCATAATACATATGTTACCTATTGAGGAAAAGGAATATGTTCCTGACATGAAATCAATTTTCAAAACGCCAAGCACGACCCCACGTTTCCCCTGTAGCTGTTCATTACACTTTTCAATTAAGTTCTCTATTCTAGTGGAACTATTGTCTCGAATGATATCAATTACAACTTGTGATGACTCCTTAGCAAACTCACCACTTCCCAAACCATCTGCAATCGCACATACAAACTCTTTTTCCGTTTCCTTATAAAAGTAGCTATCACCACAATGATATTTCCCTTTTTTTGCTTTTTGGAAGACGGATACATCCACTATATTTTCGCTCAATCGAAGACCTCCGTGCTCTCAGCCTGGATTGCTTCTCTTAATTTTCGTAAAGAGCGTCGCTGAAGGCGGGAGACATGCATCTGGGAGATTCCCAATAATTCGCCAGTTTCCTTTTGGCTCATGTTATCAAAATACGTACATTGTAGAATTTGTTGTTCTCTTTCAGATAGAATAGGCATAATTTTTTCCAGTAGCATCTTTTGGTCAATGTTATTGTATCCACTTTCTTCATTTCCAACTAAATCAAGAATGGCTACTGTACTTCCATCTGAATCTGCTTCAATTTTACGGTCTACTGAGAGAGCTTTATAGCTCTTACCCATTTCCATCGTTTCAAGGATATCCTCTTCGGAGACCTCAAGATAGTCAGCTATTTCCTTTACTGAAGGCGATTTCTGAGTATTTGTAGTAAGTTCATCGACCGCTTTTCTTATCTTTGGTCCGAGTTCCTTAATTCTTCTCGGCACATGGACACTCCAAGTTTTATCTCGTATAAAACGCTTGATTTCACCAATTATGGTGGGGATAGCAAAAGACTCAAATGATTTACCAAAGGTTGGATCATATCTTCTAACAGCAGCTAACAAACCTATCATACCTACTTGTACCAAGTCTTCGTGAATCGTGCTGTTTTTAGAATACTTTCTTGCAATAGACTCCACAAGATCTCTATAGGTTAAAACAATTTTTTCCTGAATCACTTCATCTTTTGGCTCTTTTTGCAGGTACTCTATCCATTGGTAAACCTCATCTCGTCCGCTATTGTGTGGTTGAGATTTGGTCGTCATCTAAGTCCACCTCTGTTTCGTTTAGATACTTTGTCATCAGAATAATAACACCGTAGTTATTGTTAATCTGAACTTTGTCCATTAATGTATTTATTAGAAACAGACCGAAACCACCTTCACGAAGGTTTTCCACGGACTCTGTGTTTTTGTATGGGCCAATACCATCTTTTATTTCATTCAGATCAAAGCTACCACCGTGATCGGCAACCATTACTTCAAGGCGGTCCTCATAGACTGCAAAGCCTACGGTTACTTCCCCTTCGTCATTTTCGTGGTAAGCATGTGTTACTGCGTTTGTGATTGCTTCAGATATGGCTATCTTCAGATCTTCAATATCCTCATAGGAAAAACCCATCCGATTCGCTATACCTGAAATACTTAAACGAATCACACCTACATACTCTGGCTTCGCAGGAACCTTCATCTCTATAAAGTCAAATCTCTCCATTACTCCGTCACACCCCGAATTGTTGAATTTAAATCCATAATCTCATCTAACCCCGTAATTTTGAACAAGCGTAACACACGGTCCTGTATATTAACGAGCTTCATTTCGCTACCATTCTCTTTGGTTGATTTTAGTGCACTAATAAAGACACCTAAGCCTGTACTATCCATGTAATTTACATTCCCAAGGTCTACTTCTACTGTATTTCCCTCTTTTTGGGTTAATGGTAGAAGCGATTCCTTTAGATTCGGTGCTGTATATGCATCAATTTCTCCTGAAAGGTTCACAACTGATTTATTACTTTCTTCGACTACATCGATAACTAAATTCATAAGCTCCTCCTAGAAATCGGCCTGGTTATGTATGGATGATTAACCTCAGAAGATTACCATCCCAGCCTTAATTTATTACATTACACTTTATTTACCCTTTTTCTAGAAAATTAAACTTCTCTTTTTAAAATAAGTAGGGTAAAATCATCCCTTAACTCAAATTCTTGAAGTTTCTCAAAGTGCTTATATACTTGTGTAACCATTTCCTGGGAAGGTAAATGGGAATATTGTTTTATCACATCAAGTATCTCTTCGCTTTCGATAAATCTTTCGCCATCTCTGCATTCCGTTACGCCATCCGTCAAGAGGATAACCATATCTCCCTGATTCACTTTCAATTCATACTGGTTATACTCTGTTGCTGGTGATACCCCAAGCACAAGCCCTTTCGATTCAATTTCGGTGAAGGAATCGGTAGCAGCATTATAATAAAAACCAGGCTCATGACCAGCAGACGAATACTGCAATAAATTTTCTGCAGGAAGATACTGAGCATAAAACATGGTGATAAACATACTCGGGTCCACATTTCGTTCCACTACCCGATTAAGGTTCTTCAGAATAGCCTTTGGTGTCATCGATTCTTCTGGATAACTATCCATAGAGTACTTAATCATCGACATACAAAGGGCAGCCGGAATTCCTTTTCCGATTACATCAGCAACCGCAATACCAAGTGAACCATCTTTCCCTTTTACAAAGTGGTGATAATCCCCATTCATCTGATGGGCTGGAACACTGATTACACCAATGTCAAGCCCTTCAATAGTCGGCTTTGTTGTACCCAGCAATGTTTTCTGCATACTTGCAGCTACCGAAATCTCAGATTTAAGTTCATTTTGTTTCTCTCTTAGTGTTTGATATTCTTGATGTGCCATTCCATAGGCGATCATTGCCTCAAGAAGAAAGTCCATCGAATGCTGGAAGTCTTCAAGCATATTAGGGTATAGCTCTGCCAACGCCTGTATATGAAGGTTGACAATCTCTTCAGGGAGAATATTATTTTTAATAAACTCTTTACTCACCTGCTCTACACCGTATAGAGATTGCTCATCTTGTGTTTCAATATAATGTTTCATGAGATCCTTATAATTAGCTGCGTCAACCTTTATCATATCGCCCATTAAATCCCCCCTCTCGTGTAATTACTGCAGAATAATGAGAAGAAGTGTGTACCACATACGCTGCACACACCTCAGTTTCTCGCAGAAGAAATATTCCTTCCATTCTGTTTGCTTCACTAAAATCTTATCTTACCCATTTTACAGCTTTTATTCTTGTACCCTTACCTGCTTCAGACTGTAGATCAAATTCATCCATTAATCGTTTAACACCTGGAAGGCCTGCTCCTAATCCACCCGAAGTGGAATAACCGTCTTCCATTACCTTGCTGACATCATCAATTCCAGGCCCGTTATCAATTGCCACCATGGTGATACCTCTATGGTCAATATTATCAATTACTTCAAAACAAATTTGCCCAGTTTCGGCATATAAGTATATATTTCGAGCTAATTCTGATATTGCCGTAGCAATTCTTGCCTGATCAACAGTCCCAAAGCCAATTTTTCTGGCTATATCCCTGCCGAGTTGCCTTGCCCCAACAATATCCCACTCTTTTTGTATATTTACACAAGATTGGGGATTCATTCGTTATTCCCCCAGTTCCTGGTAGAGTTTAATTAAACCTTGTTCCAAGTCCAGTGCCGTTGGGACATTTTTCAAATGAATACCTAAATCAATTAGCGTCATGGCAACCGCTGGCTGAATTCCTGTAAGAACTACTTTCGCCCCCATTAGGTCTGACATCGTCACAACATCGCCCAGTACTTTCGCAATAAAGGAGTCTATGATGTCAACCGATGTTAGGTCGATCACCACTCCGGTTGCTCCACTTTGGTGAATTTTGCTTAATAGGTCTTCTTGAAACTGAATTGCGGTATTGTCATCAATTTCAGTTTGAATAGAAATGAGCAGATAATTATGCAATTTCAAAATCGGTATACGCATGATTTTACTCCCCTTTTAAAGAATCGATAAGCTTTTCTACATTCTCTTCTGTTCTTTCATGCTCAATAACTTCTCTTCCCGTGATTTCTAACGCTTTAGTAAAACCTTTTTTCAACGAGCTTTTCGTTGGGAATTTCCCTAAATCGATACCGAGATTTACAATCGTCTGGGCAATTTCCGGTCTGATTCCCACAAGAATACAGGTTGACCCAATAAGTCGGACAGCTTCAGCAGCTTGAATGATATGGTGCGCCACCATGGTATCTACAACTGGAACACCCGTAATATCAATTAGTACTACCTCAGAGTTATGCTTAATGACACCTTCAAGAAGGTTCTCCATGATGAGTTTCGCACGTTCTGTATCAATTGTACCGATTAATGGCATCACTGTAATTCTGTCCATTACTGGAATAAGCGGTGCAGATAACTCTTGTAGGGCTACTCTTTGCAAGGAAACGATATGCTCCCAGCTTCCTGAGTACTCGTTCACCAGTTGACGAATAATCGGCTCCACCCATGCGTCCACACTTTTAATCACATCTGAAATATAAGAAGAATCTATTTGTTCAGACTGTCCCAAGATATAATCAATTGTCACCCTACGAAAAACCTGTAACCCATCCGTTATGTAACTAAGGGGCCAGCCAAGGTTAATAATTTTTTCAGAAAAGTCTTCCACAACCTTGGTTGAGCCTTCGCTTTTAATACTCGTAAAGATGACATTTACAAATTCTCTGTTTGTACTTTCAAATAGTTCATCCGATATGCTGGCAGTATAGTTGCCATCTTTTATTGAATTAATTTCTTCCATCCACATTTGTACAATTGAATCACTGTTTTCAATTGCCGATTGTTTAAATTTCTGATCCATCCTTTTCCCCCCATTTTCTTTTTATCTTAAGCCAGTCCTGTTATATTCATGCGATTTTTGTATAAATATATCAAAATATCTTACATCAATACTTTTTCTGTTTTATTGTAACACAACCAATTCCATTCTATTAAGCCATAACCCTTCGTTTGGATCGGACTTGGTTGGTTAATTGCGGGCTTGTGGTGATTGGTTGCGAGCTAATGTGCTTGGTTAATCTGTAGTCTATGTATGCTTATCTATTTTTCCCCATTAAAAAATACCCTTGTCACATTAAACAAGGGTATTTCTATTGGCCGTACATATCTTTTAAACCGAGGCTAATTTCTAATGCCTGATCAATTTTTTTCATCATTTCGTTGTCGAGCTTTGTTATTTTATCCGTAAGCCGCTGCTTATCTAGCGTACGTATTTGTTCTAGCAATATGACAGAATTGCGGTCAAATCCGTAGCGCTTAGCGTTGATCTCAACGTGTGTTGGCAACTTGGCTTTCTGAATTTGTGCTGTAATTGCAGCAACAATTACAGTTGGACTAAACCGATTTCCAATATCATTTTGTAGGATCAATACTGGGCGGACGCCTCCCTGCTCTGATCCAACCACAGGGGATAAGTCAGCGAAGTATACTTCGCCTCTTTGAACGATCAACGTTTACACCCCGATCACAGAGCGCTCTAAGGTGTTTTCAGCCTCCTCTTCAGCTTGAAAAGCTTCCGAAGCAATTGTTAGATTAATGCGGCCCATTTCTTCATAGCCTCGTTGCATTGTTTCATGAAATTGCTGAATGTGTTCATCTCTCTTATGCTCTAAAAAGTTTCTTGTTGCCTGACAGATGAAATCGCTCAAATCACTATTTTCATGTTTCATTAATCCATCCACCTCATTTAACAGGTTTTTAGGTATCTTTACCAAGACTTCTTGTAAACTCTCTGACAAAACCATGCACCTCCGCCAACTGTTGAACGAACATAATCAAATTCTTTTTAATAATATCATTGAATCTGGGCGTTTGCAAAGGGTTCTTGAAAAAAATTAACTAAATTCGCTTGTTTTGTCGTTTAATATTATAAAAATGTGGTATAAAGCTTTGGATGGACGTTTTTACCCGCCTTTGTAAATGCGTGGAATTCTCTCATTAAGTAAACAGGGAATCTCGTAACTAATGGTATCTACATAGGCTGCCGCTTCATCAATGTTAATAAATGAGCCATTCTGGGATCCAAGCAACGTTACTTTGGTCCCCACAGGATATTCCTGATCCAGTCGAACCATTGTTTGATCCATACAAATTCTACCGACAATAGGCATCCTCTTTCCATCTACAAGCACAGAAAAACCTTGAAGTTTACGGATCCAGCCATCTCCATACCCAATTGGTATCGTCCCAATCCATTCCGCCTTTTCAGCCTTGTACGTCAAACCATAACTTATTGCATCTCCAGCTTCAATTTGCTTTACATGAGCCAACCTGCTGTGGAGCGAGAACGCCTGCTTCAGGTTTATTGCCTGCTCTTCCTTAACTGGCTGGGACGGGTACAGACCATACATAGATATACCATAACGGACAAAGTCATACATGTCCCCTGGTAAACGAATTGCACTTGCACTGTTCCCAATATGAACAGTTACCTCGCCTGACCACTGTTCCTTCAGTTCGGAGAGCATTCTCTCAAATTGTTCTTTTTGCTTATGAAAATAGGTTAGGTTCGTTCCGTCGGCTGTTGCAAAATGAGTGTACACTCCTGTTAAATATATGCTTGGTTTGTCATTTAATGCATATAATATCTCGCGTAATGCCTCACTTGAACGTATCCCTATTCTTCCCATTCCAGTATCAAGCTTTAGATGTAGCTGCAATCTTTCATCAAACTCCATCCTGCTAACTTGGTCCAACCAATCCTTTTGAAAGAATGTCAGGGTAATATGATGCTTTGCAGCAATTGGCGCAGCTTCCGGTGGGACCCATCCCATCACAAGAATAGGAGCATTAATACCAGCCTCTCTTAGCTCTAACGCCTCCTCGAGCAGGGCTACCGCCAATGATGTGGCACCTGAGTCAAGAGCCTTTTTAGCAACTTGTATACTGCCATGCCCGTACCCATTCGCCTTAACCACTGCAACTATTTTCGTTTTTTTAGGCAGTCGTTCGTGCATTGCTTTAATATTATGTGTAATAGCGTCTAAATCTATTTCTGCCCAAGTGGGTCTGATTCTAGCCCGAGTCAACTGAAAATCCTCCCTTACATACTTCTAGTAAAAAGTCTCCTTCTATTATTTCCTTTCCTCCCATACCTGTCAACGATAAGAAAAGTTTGGAGGGACTATTATTGTAAGGTGGATTAAAGTTGCTTGGCAGGCCAGGAGTTGACCTGCGTGGATGAGAGAGATGGGAGCGAGGATGATGGACTTTATGATTTGGTTTCTCTCTCGCTTTGCACGTCATCACCTCTATGATGTGCCATCTTCCGCTCAAACTAATACTTCGAATCTGCAAGCTTCCTTTCATTAGATCACTACGCACACGGAGCTAATCAATGAACAAAGAAAAAAGCAGACCCCCTCTCCTGTTGACGAGTCTGCTTCTGTGAATCTCATTCTATTTCACTTCTTGACCTTGTACGGATTGTGCCACTTGAATTAGTTCTTCTTTCGTTAGCTCATCACTAGCCAGGATGTAATCCACACCATTATAGGACCATTCCAATGTTTTTTCTGACAAGCCCGCCACAGTGTGACCTAGATTGATGATGTCCCCCTTCACTTCCTGAGGAGAGGTCATTGTTGGGACAACATTTCGTTTTTCTTGTACAAGCGTAAAATTCTTGTCGCCAGAGAAAGTTAGAATAGCACGTTTACCATCTTCTAAATCGATCTCCTTTTTCTGCTCCAGTTCCGCTCCAGCCATAAATGTCGGTAAAGATACTGTTAGGGCATTGTCCTCTACCTCTCCAGAAACCGCTTCGTCCTCTGTTGCGTTGCTAGCCATATTCTTTTCCATGCTAAAGTCATCTTCTTTAAAGCTAGCATCTTTTTCGAAACTGGAGAATTTCACTACAACCAGTGCATTTTTATCTTTATCTAGTACTTTAACCTCTACTGGTGTTAGAGACTTTTTATCAAAATGGATTTCCTGAAATGGAAGATTGTTATTGCTTTGATAGTTCGTTTTTGTTTTAAAAACATAGTGAGTGTCTGTTGATTCAAATTCTGCCTCTTTGTCTTTTTTGATATCATTTACAAGTGATTGATATAAATATGGCTGACTACTGTTTTCTGGCCAATCGGATTGAAATTTAAAGTTTTTCTTTAAAGCTGGAGTTAGTACGAATACACCATCTTTATTTTTTAAAATGACCTGACTGCCTTTTTCGTCCATATCGTTCGTTAACGCTACTCTGAACAAGTCGTCTTTTTTATGCCAAATATCAATTGCAAACTTTTGATCTTCCTGCCCTGTATTCATACTCATTTCGGCATTTGCCTTATAACCTTCCATTTCCTTCATCGTTTCTTCTAAATCAGCAAGTACATCCTCCTGGGTCTTTTCCCCACAGGCTGCCAGTAAAAATACAAATCCTGCCATAACAATTAAAATACCTAGCATTCTTTTCATTGACATCATATCTCCCTTGTCTCAGTAGAAACATTAGGGAACATTGTCACACAAAACTATAAGCATGTACGATATACCAGTGAAACTCCTTCGATAACATCGGAAGCAAGCAGGTCATGCTGAGAGTGCGACTCTTGAATTAATAAATCCGCGGCTTTTCCATGCACAAAACAGGCATTGCAAAGCGCTTCAAATATAGACTGTTTCTGCATGATCATCGCTAATATGATTCCCGTCAGGACGTCTCCACTCCCACCTTTTGCAAGTCCGGCGTTCCCGGTGGTATTCACTGCCTGTTTTCCATTAGGGTCGGTAATAATCGTAAAGGCTCCTTTAAGAACAACGTAGACGCCATGATCAGTCGCAAACCTTTTAGCGTAATGAAAAGGTCGCATCAATACATCCTTTACAGATATATCAAGAAGCATTGCCATTTCCCCTGGATGTGGTGTCAGGATAACGGGCTCTTCTCTCTCATCAAGCACCCCAAGGTCGGCCTTTAAATGGGTCAGTCCATCTCCATCAATGATGAGTGGTATTTTTGCAGTTGCTGCATGTCTAATTATAGGACGAGAAGCGTCTTCGCGTCCCATACCAATGCCTATTGCCACTGCATCAAATCCCTCATAGTCTATATCATTTCCATATTTAAGATGGCCATTAATCTCCGGAACTGTAACGAAAGTAGCTTCTGGACAAAAGGAAGCAATACGTTGAATTACGCTATCCGTGGTAGCTGCTGTTACCAGCCCTGCTCCCGAACGCAGTGCTGCACGCGTGGTAAGACCTAATGCTCCAGGCATGTTCGAGGAACCCCCGATAACCAAGCCTTTGCCATGATCCCCTTTATGGTCATACTCACTTCGTCCAGGAAAGGTACGTTGGAATGCCGCTTCTGTCCATACTTTCCGTTCCATTTCCAATTGTTTAAAGGCCGCTTGTGGAAAACCGATGGAGATACATTCCCACTTTCCGTAACTCGGAGCCGTATGTTGAATAAAGGCCGATTGCTTCATGGCGCCTATCACAAAGGTATGATCAGCTTGTACAGCAGTAAAATCTGCTACTCCCTCATCTGCTGGTAAACCTGATGGAATATCTACTGATACTACTAGATTGTCCAATTGGTTAATTTGATTAACGAGCGAGTGCAGTGGCTCTCGTAAATCGCCATCCACTCCAATGCCGACCATGGCATCCACGATAACGTCTTCTTTATCCAGCCCTTCCAGAAGGTCGTTAATCTTGTTCGGTTGCTTCACGATGCCGTCACATTTCAAAAAGAGACGTTTATGGTATGCTGCATGTCCTACAATTTTCTTATCCTCTACCACCTGAAGTACGGTAACTTTATACCCCATATTCAGCAATGTTCTGGCAATAACGAAACCATCCCCGCCATTATTACCTGAGCCAACCAAGATGCATAAGGCCTGCTCAAAATTAATCATGGCACTTAATCTCTGGGCTATTTCTCTACCTGCGTTTTCCATTAACATGCTGCCATTCATCTCTGCCCTGTCCATCGAAAACTGGTCAATATCGTACATTTCTTTTGCGGTGACAATATACAAAACTGTTCCCTCCTACCCGCACTAAAATATATGAGACAACCTTATCAATTATGCATGTCGTTATCCGCTTCGATCACTATCTGAGCGGCGGCATAATCCCTGCTATGTGTAATCGAAATAAATATTTTATCATGGCTATATCCAGGTGCATGAAAGGAAGGAGCACCACTTTGTTGGGGTAGTACCTCCATATCATGGAAGCTTAATTTGCCGATACCTGCGCCCGTTGCTTTTGCAAAAGCCTCCTTGGCTGCAAATCTACCAGCAAGAAATTCAACCCTTCTTGTATCAGTTGGAAGGGAATAAAAAATGTCCAGTTCCTTATCGGTTAACACCCTTTTTGCAAGCCGGTCACCTTTATGCAAGCTTTCTGCTATCCTGTCTAGTTCAATTAGATCTATTCCAATGCCTTTAATCATCTGCTTTCTTTCCTTTCACCTATAAAAGCCTTATTGTTGCACATTCATCCAGTATTTTAGTACGCTATTAATGGTCATATGATCGTTTATATATTACTACACTATAATAATACCCTACCTGCGAAGTTGCCTAACGTTTTAATTATAAATAAGGAGGACGTCATGTTTATACGAAATGAACGAAGTGTAACAGAATTCATCAAATTCTACCCTGTCGTTTCTACTATCATAATTATTCATATCGTATTATGGTTAATTCAAGATTTTCTTATGTTGCCAATCGGTAACACCCTTTATCAACTCGGGGCAGGAAGTAACTACCATATTGCTCAGGGCGAGTATTGGAGACTTATCACACCAATGTTTTTCCATGCTGGTTTAATGCATATGTTGTTCAACTCGTTTTCTCTCGTCTTATTTGGACCTGCGCTAGAACAAATGCTTGGCAAGACCAAGTTTGTCCTTGCATACGTTGGGGCTGGGATTGTCGCCAATATTGCTAGCTTTATTTTTGGACATGCGATTTATACACACGTTGGCGCCTCAGGAGCTGTCTTTGGGTTGTTTGGAATCTATATTTTCATGAGATTTTTCCGCAAGCATTTACTGGACTACCAAAGTTCTCAAATGATTACAGTTATCATTGTAATTGGCTTAATAATGACGTTTCTCCGACCTAACATTAATGTATATGCCCATATATTTGGATTTATCGGAGGGTTTGTAATCGCACCGCTTGTCCTTCGAAAAACGAAGCCATACTCACCGTGGCAGCGTCGTTATCGTGACGATGATGGGGTACAGTTTGATCCAAACAGATGGAAGAAAAAGCGCGTCCCTTCGAACATGAAAAAAAATGCGTTCTGGATTGTCATTGTTGTACTCGCACTACTTGGTTTGCTAAGTCGAATACTTTAATCAATGAACTAAAAAGGTTACACCCTTATAAATAGGATGTAACCTTTTTTCAGCTCTTCAATCAAAAAGCGCTTTTCGCTTTTGTTCGTCTAGCTCAAAACACACAGCGACTAGCGCAACTTCCCTCACCTCCGTACAATAAGTCATCATCGATTCGTTCCTCATCGTGATTCCTTTATCTCCTACGAGGAATGCTCCATTAAAACCGTCACTTTGCGTGACAACATGGAGCCACCTGGCATGGCCAGGCGCAGTTCGTACGTGGGCCCGGAGGATCCGGGTCATGCTGACGTTGCCCTAGGAAGGGGCGTACTTAGTCGGCCTTCCTTAAAAAGTGCGCTTTTCGCTTTTGTTACTTAGTCGCGATTTCTACGTTTTTGGAAGTTTCCTTTACGGTTGTTTCTTCCACCTTGGTTGCGGCCACCGCCACCTTGGTTGCGTTTCCCGTAAAAACGCTTGTTATTCGAACGACGATCATTAGAATTCTGAGCTTTTTTGACACTGATAGGAGCGACGGATGAAATACGTACTGGTGTATCGCGTCTTTCCTTCGTCATAAGCTTCAGTGCTGCAGCGACAACAGAAATAGAATCATGTTCTTGTAACAACGTGTTAGCTGCTTCATGATATGTTTTCAAGTCTTTTTCTTCAATTGTCTTTAAGATGTTTTCAACAGTAACCTGTTGTTGACCCTTTTGAGCATCATGATTTGTCGGTGGAGTTAGACGTTTCATTTTGCTTTTCGTAACTTTTTCAATCAATTGCAGGTGTGACATCTCTCTCGGTGTAATGAAGGAGATAGCTTCACCTGTTCTACCGGCACGCCCTGTACGCCCAATCCTGTGAACATAGCTTTCAGGATCCTGTGGAATATCAAAGTTATATACATGGGTAACACCAGAGATATCTAGTCCACGAGCGGCTACATCTGTTGCAACAAGTACATCAACACGTCCACCTTTGAACTTGTTCAATACGGACATACGTTTACCTTGTGTTAAGTCACCATGGATTCCCTCAGCACGATAACCTCTTGCCTGTAATCCTTCTGTGATTTCGTCCACGCGTTTTTTTGTACGACTAAACACAATAGCTAACTCAGGTGCGTTGATATCTAAATGATTGTTTAGTGTATCGAACTTAAATTTCTCAGGTATTTCGATAAAGAATTGATCAATGTTCTCTACAGTCATTTCTTTAGCTTTTACTTTAACTTCTTTTGGATCGTTCATTAAGTTTGTTGCAATATCACGTATTTCTTTCGGCATTGTAGCTGAGAAAAGCAATGTTTGTCTTTCTTCAGGTATACCTTTCAAAATATCACGTATATCATCAATGAAGCCCATGTTAAGCATTTCATCTGCTTCATCCAAAATAGCAGTCTGTACCATATTAATACGGATTGTTTTTCTTCTCATATGGTCAAGCAGTCTACCTGGAGTCGCAACAACGATTTGCGGACCGTCTTTAAGCGCACGAATTTGTCTATCCATAGGAGACCCGCCATAAATAGCTAATGCGCGTACTTTTTTAAATTTACTAAGACGATTTAGTTCCTCTGCTACCTGGATAGCCAATTCACGCGTTGGCGCTACAACTAGGCCTTGGATTTTACGTTGTTTGGAATCAATTTTCTCGATCATTGGAATACCAAACGCTGCTGTTTTACCTGTACCAGTTTGGGCTTGTCCAATTACATCGTTCCCTTGCATTGCAAGTGGAATGGTCTCCGCCTGTATTGGAGTTGCTTCTTCAAAACCCATTTTTTCTAATGCTTTCATGATAGGACTGGAAATGCCTATTTCATTAAATGTTGTCACCTATTCCTCTACTCCTTTTTGTTTAAAAATTTATTCGTCAAAGAGGCCTTGGATTTTTCTTATACTTTAGTTTGAAAATAATCTACCCGTGTGTTTAAAACAGCAAACGTTCCATTCTCACTGCGACGGCTATATGAAGGAAATTTCTCACATTATATTTTAAATTCGATTTAAAAGTATCATTATTTTTATACTTTCCCTAAAGTACAAAAAAGGCATCACCAATTTCTGGTAAGAGGCCTCACTCGAAAACTCATGCAAATACAATCATAACACATTATTTATTATGATACTAATTTGCAGATGTGATTTTTTACAAGGTCCGTGGTAGAATAATTAGAACATAAAGAAAAGCTTGCCTTAAAAGTATTCTTAATAAGATAGGGAGGGTTAAGATGCGTCTTCCCCCATTCAATCCATATGCCGCCGTTGTAATCGGTGTCATTTCTGTTTCGACATCAGCTGTTTTGGTTAAATTGGCAGATCAAGCCCCCGCTGCAATTATTGCAAACTATCGCCTTTTGTTTGCCGTCTTAATTATGAGTCCTGTCGTTTTATTAAAGTACCGAGATGAATTTCGACTTGTCGAAAAGCGTGATTGGATCTTTTCCATACTGGCAGGCATCTTCCTCGCTCTCCATTTTATTTTGTGGTTTGAGTCGCTTAACTATACCTCTGTTGCAAGCTCAGTAGTGCTAGTGACGTTACAGCCCATATTTGCTTTTCTCGGGACCTATTTCTTTTTTAAAGAAAGATTTTCTCCAGGAGCGGTTATCAGTATGCTCATCGCCCTGCTTGGAAGTTTCATTATTAGCTGGGGTGATTTTCAAATAAGTGGCATGGCTTTGCTTGGCGATATTCTCGCATTATTAGGGGCTATCACGGTAACGGTATACTTTTTATTTGGGCAACGCGTGAGAAGAAACGTTTCCTTAATGACTTATACCTTTCTCGTTTATGGGGCTAGCTCCATAACACTGTTACTTTATAATCTCGCGGTTCAGAACCCCTTTTTCGGATACCCGGCCAACCACTGGGGGTTATTTCTTGCCTTGGCCATTGTACCGACCTTCTTCGGCCATACCCTATTTAATTGGGCATTAAAGTGGTTAAGCACCTCTACTATCTCAATGGGCATTGTGTTTGAGCCAGTGGGAGCTACTATTTTGGCCTATTTATTACTTAATGAAAAGGTGACAGGCTCCCAGTTACTAGGAGGGACTATTGTTATCTTTGGTTTATTTCTATTTATATTAAGTACGTCAAGGAAATCTTCTGTGACAATCGCACAAAAAGAGCGTAAATAACCTCTTATGTGAGTATAAATCATAGGAACCAACTGCTATAATTGCAGTACCTTACTTTTAAGAAACGGGTGATCTCATGAACGTTCAATTAATGACTGACGGGGGAGCGGATATTCCACAACGCCTCCATGACAACCTGGACCTAATCATTGTTCCCCTTTATTTACACTTTTCAGATGGACAATATAAAACGGGCACAGAATTGGATATTAATGATTTTTATAGAAAAATTAAGGAAGACCATGAGCTTCCACGCTCAGCCGCACCTAGTCCACATGACTTTTATGAGGCATATAAGCAAGTCGACCCAGAACAGCCCATATTAATGCTAAGCCTCTCCAAAGGTCTAAGCAGTACCTATGATAATGCAGTTGCTGGTAAAGATTTACTGCTCGAAGAAGAACCACAGCGAAAAATAGAAGTAATAAATACGAAGACTGCCTCCTGCGGTATCTCTTTACTATTACATGAAGCGAAAGTAAAGCTTAAGGAAGGCTATAGCTTTTCAGAGTTAACAAGTCATCTGGAAGAACGAGTAGAACAAACTACTACCCTATTTATATTAAAAACCTTAGATAATTTGGTGTTAGGTGGAAGGCTGGATAAAGTAAAAGGAACCATTGCTAAAACGCTTAATATAAAATTATTAATGAAAGCAAGTGAAGAAGGATCCATTGAAGTTTCAGAGAAAGTCCGTGGTGACAAAAAATCGATTCGTCGATTTATTGAGCAAATCGGGGAGTATACTAAAACGGTGGAGAACAAGGTTATTTCGATGACACATTGCAAAGCTGAAAGTCGCGCAAAGAGTGTGTTAGAGGATATTCGAAATGCTCATCCATTTCAAGATGCTTATTTGACAGAAGCTGGCCCACTTATTTCCACATATGGTGGTGAAGGAGCGTTGGTTATTTCCTTCTTTAAGGATAAATAAGATTGAAAATAATAAACGAGGCAGATGACTGTCTCGTTTTTCGTTGTTTTCTATTTGGTTAAAAACTGAAGTACCATACCATTCAGGGTCTCTCTATCGTCTCCTAGACAAATAAGGTGTCGGGAGCGTTCAAAAAACACTACCTCTTTCCTTTCTGAGGTGATTTCTTTATCTAGATAATAAGCGGTTTTATATGGAACCATCCCATCCATCTGACCTTGGGCAATTAGGACTTCGGATTCAACTTTTTTTAAGTAACCTCTGGTAAACTTAACTAATTTCAAGAACTCCAAGTTTGCTTTAAACGGAACCCGTCCTAATTTGTTACGGTAGTGGTTATATAACTTATTACTCCCCAACTTTCCTCTTACACCATCTGCGACAAATCCACCTGCATCCACGGCGATTTGCTTGAAAGACAAATATTTCCCTGCAGGGGCAAGTAGGACAAGCTTGTCTACTTTATACTTAGCAGCCAGGTAAGCAGAAATCATGCCACCCATTGAAAACCCGATGACGTAAATACGTTCGTACTTTTCCATTAATCCCTTTAGTGCTTCTTCTGCTGCGCTTATCCAGTTCTTGTGAGATTTTCCTTTTAAATCAAGTTGCCTTCCATGCCCTGGCAGTGTTGGCACTTCGATATGCCAATCGGTATGTTCATGCAAGTAATTTACTAATGGCTCTACTTCATAAGGTCCCCCAGTATATCCATGTATGACTAAACATCCTATCATAAAAATTCTCCTCTTTTTTCCGCATCTACCCTTCTTTTACCCTTAATAATACAAAGTATTACCGTTTTTTTTATAAAACGAATTTTAATAGTTCCTTCTGTTCATTTATTTTCCAACGATCAATTTAGAGGAAGGACATTTTTATACTGGCTACCTAAAAAGCTTCATTACACTTCCAAACTGTTTTACAATCGGGGATACTTGGTGATAAGTATTAGCAATTTGGCCAACTGTAGACAGTACTTTATCAAGGTCTAGTTGCGTTTCTCCTTTTTGGGGAAGCCCGTTTATATTGCTCCCTGTTGCTATGTTAGATGATTGCTGCGTGTTTACTGGATAATTTAGTTGCATATACTCCGGCCAGTTTACTGGTTGCTGCGGTTTCGAAAAAAAATCATACGGGGTTTGGAACTGGTTTGGTTGGTATGCTGCGTTAGTTGGTGGAATAGAATAGGATGGTTGTTGTGGTGGTTGGTATGATTGTTCATTTATTCCATTATTAAAGCTGGGATGATAGTAATTATTATACTGATCATAAGGCCGATGATACATCTTTACATACCTCCCTTTCATGTTGACTGGTATATATTATGCATCAGGATCAGCATCTGTGTTCAACAGATAGTTTTTATCCAGCACTCCTAACATGAGATTTAGCTTTTCTTCTTGGTATCCAAGTATTAAATTATTTTCGTCCCCGATAAACGTCGCAGGAGTGCCATAAATGCCATGCTTTTGCATCTCCTTCTTGTTTTCCGGGTGTTTTGTAACATTTTTCACCTCATAGGGAACATTCTTCTTATCCAAAAGGTTTAATACCCGCTCACAATCTTTATTATCTTCACTTATATAGACCCATACATTGTTTTTACTCATGATGATACCTCCGCAAGTATTTAAGTAATTCCTTTTTCCTATACCCGTTTCATTAAAATCGAAACCTCTTTGTAACATTAATGTAACATTCAGCGAATTAGGATGTCTTTTTTTGCGTTTATTATGCGAAAGAGGCCAAAAGGATACTGAGGTTCTAGGCTGTTTTTAGGATAAAAAACCCACCACTCCATTTAAAAGTGGCGGGTACTGATTACAATCGGCTTATTATAATACGTTGGCTACTTCCGTGTTGCCACTCACAACTTCATATACTTTTCCATTTGCTCCTTCTTTAGTTAACAGGTGTACAATTACGGCTGCAACATCTTCACGCGGAACCTCACCGAATTCTGTTCCACTTTCCTGAAGGTTCACTTTCCCTTCTCCAGGGTCGTCTGTTAATGCACCTGGCCTAACAATTGTATAATTAAGATTTGTGGATTTCAGATATTCATCTGCACGGTGTTTTGCGTACAGATAAAATTTCCCCTTGGAAGCTTCTTTTGGCTGATCAGCTCCCATGGAACTTAGAAGAACAAAGCGCTCTACACCGTTCTTCATTGCAAGATCTGCAGCTTCGATTGCTCCTTCCTGATCAATAATAATGGTTTTATCAGGACCTGTATTTGGCCCAGAACCTGCAGCAAAAATGACTGCATCTATTTTGTTAAAGGCTTTTTCAAAATTACTTTCCAGATCAGCTAAAACTGTTTCAACACCTATATCATTAAAGTATTCGATCTGTTCTTCTTTTCGTATCATAGCGACCGGTTCAAGCTCTTTTGTATTCTTTATATTTTTTACGATGTTTTTCCCTACATTACCATTTGCTCCGATAACTAATACACGCATTTATAATGCCTCCTTGTAAAGTCATGTAATGTATGTATCCTAAATAAAAAGAAGCAAAACATATATTAGGATGTTTTGCTTCGACTAATAATCTATTCCATCTCATTTTTCCCGAGCTTTTTTAAAATGTTAATTGCGAATACTTTTTCGTCTTCATCTAAGACAGACATAAGTTCTTTAATTTTGTCCCAATGGCCTGGGAAGATCCTACTTAATAATTCCGTACCCTTTTCTTCAATGACAGCAAACGTTACCCGTCTGTCAGCAGGATTAGGTTTTCGTTTTAAATATCCCTTCCTTTCTAATTTGTTTACAACATATGTAATACTTCCACTTGTTAAAAGAATTTTTTCGCCAATTTTTTGGAGAGGCTGCTCTCCTTTATGGTATAAAAGCTCTAGAACAGCAAAATCTGTTAGATTTAAACCCCTTGACTGAATATCTTTCTCTACCTGCTCCATTACTGACCGATAAGACTTTGCCAATACGACAAAGAGCTTTAAGGAAGGGTCTTGTTTCTTTTCATTTAATTGTTGTGATGTGTGCACCAATGATTCCCACTTTCTAATTTACCCATTATCATTTTCTTATTATATTGATCGGCTAAAATAGAAAGTTTTTTAAATAGTTTTTACTCCTTGGCCTGAATCATCTGGATATGCTTAGGGAGAACACGGATGGTGGCCGGCGTTTTCGTAGAGATTTCTCCATCCATATCTATCTCTTTTGCAGACCCTGTGCTAACCTTTATTTCATTTGCCTGGAAATGTGTTAATTCTTGTAGTGCTTCCTTATTTAATTCGGCGTTGTTCATAGAAAGAAGCTCCCTAAAGGACGCAAGGCTGGAGTTTTTAATAATAAGGACATCCAAAAGGCCATCAGTAGGGTCAATCGTTAAAATGGGAAGTTGGCGCGTTCCTATAAAAGTGCCGTTGAGTACGAGAATCCCGACTGCCTCTCCTTCATAAACTTCCCCTTCCACTTTAATTTTGTACGTAAATTGTTCCGATTTACTAACTGTTTTAAGCGTACTCATAAAATAACTGAGAACCCCTAGTGACTTTTTCTGTTGTTCATCAATATTTTTGGACGTCTCTGCAACCATCCCAATTCCCCAAAAGTTTAAGAAATATGTATCATCTGATTGGGCTACATCCATATCTACAACCGTTCCATCTACTATAGCTTCCGCGGCACTTGCTAAATTTTGCGGTAATTGAAGCATTCTACTAAAGTCATTAGATGTTCCACCAGGCAACACAGCAACGATTGGTCTATTAGGAAGTGGGGCAAGGGCATTAATACAGCAATGTAACGTACCATCCCCTCCTAAAATAATGAGTAAATCAACTTGATCAGAATATGTTTTGCATGTTTCTGTAACTTCTTCTATAGAGGCTGTTTGCAAGACGATGAGCTCTTTAATACCTCGCGAGAGAATGGGAAGTGTATCTCTAAGCTTTTGTTCTATATCTCCTTTGCCCGCATTTCCATTATATAGTAACAATGCCTTGTTGAATCTCGGCATGACGATCAACTCCTCTTGTACGTTATTGTATTTATTTCCTTCTTCAAGTCAAAAGAAACCTCATCTTTGTCGCAATATAGAAAACTAGTGTTTTATTATCTATTACTATTCTACAATTACTTTGTAAAAATTACGTAAAATTATAAAAATAGTCTAGCATTTTCGACCTATTTGGTATTTAATATAATAGTAAGATATATTAAGAAATAACAGGAGGGTCAAGATGAAAAAACTTTATAGTCTATTACTTGTGCTGGCACTTGCACTATTCTTAGCAGCATGCGGAAGCTCTGATGATTCAGACTCAAGCAATGCGGAAGGTGATAACAGCAGCGAGAGTAGCGAAGACAGCAACGAGAGCAGTGGGGATACCCCAGATACACTTGTAATGGGATTTGTTCCTTCACAGGATTCTGACACAATCGCTGATACTGTAGAACCTCTAGCAGATCGTTTAGGTGAAGAATTGGGAATTGAAGTAAAAGGACAAGTAATGACGAACTACAATGCACTAGTTGAAGCAATGGGTGCAAACCAAGTACAAATCGGTTTTATCCCTGCTTTTGGATATGTTCTTGCAAATGAGCAATATGATGTTGAAGTAATCTTAAAATCTATTAGATACGGTTCTGGTACATATAAAGCACAATATCTTGTTAGATCAGATTCTGGTATAGAGTCACTTGCTGATCTTGAAGGAAAAGTTTGGGCATACGGTGATAAGAGTTCTACATCTGGCTACTTATTCCCAGCAAGCCAGTTAATGAAAGAATTTGATTACGCTTCAGCTCCAGAACTTGAAAGTGGATTCTTCAGCGGTACAGTACAATCAGGTGGCCATGATAACTCAGCCCTTGCTGTATATAATGGCGAGGCAGACGTAGCGACAACATTTGATGATGTGCGTACAGAGCTTGAAGAAGAATATCCTGATGTGATGGATAAGTTGACTGTTCTTGATTACACAGATGAAATTCCGAACGATACCATTTCTGTAACGAAAAATTTAGATGATGAGCTTGTTCAAAAAATTAAAGAAGCTTTTATGTCATTTAACGATGATGAAGAAATGATTAAAATTATGAACGATGTCTACAATTGGGATGCGATTGATGAAGCTTCAGACGAAGAATATGAAGTAGTTAAAGAAACATACCAGGAATTCAAAGATAATATCGAGCTTTAAAAGTTAATAAACATAACTGAATTGGAAAAGGGGGAGCTTAATCTCTCCCTTTTTTCCTAGTTTTCAGAAAAACTAAAGCTGTAATGGAGGAAGTACATATAATGATTCAATTTAAGGATGTCGGCCTTGTTTACCCTAACGGTACAGAAGGACTAAAAAATGTTAATGTAACCATTAATGATGGAGAATTTGTCGTTATAGTAGGCTTATCAGGTGCTGGTAAGTCAACCTTTATCCGTAGTATTAACCGTCTTGTCACCCCAACTAAAGGCTCGCTATTAGTTGATGATGAAGATATTCTATCCTACCGAAGTGGAGAATTGCGTAAACTGCGTACAAAAGTAGGCATGATCTTTCAAAACTATAATCTAGTAAAACGTAGTAATGTGTTAAAAAATGTACTTGCAGGACGTCTTGGACATACAGGAACATTGCGTTCAATTCTAAACCTTTATAAAAAAGAAGATGTTGGACTTGCCTACGAGAGTCTACAGCGGGTGAATATTTCAGAGAAAATTTACAATCGCGCTGACGAACTAAGTGGTGGTCAACAGCAGCGCGTCAGTATAGCTCGTGTACTCACACAAAAACCAGGCTATATACTAGCAGATGAACCTGTGGCTTCTTTGGATCCACCAACATCGCATCAGGTAATGTCCTATTTAAAAAAGATTAACAAAGAGGATAACATCACAACTATCGTAAACCTTCATTTCATCGATATGGCAATGGAATATGCAGACCGCATTATTGGAATGCGTGCAGGCGAAGTAGTATTTGATGGACCAGTTTCTGAAGTGAATGAAAAGACCTTTGAAGAAATTTATGGCCGTTCGATACGTGAGGATGACTTGCGTGGGGGGGCGGATGAATCGTGACCAACCAATCAAAGGATGTAGTGAAAGGTAAAACACCTTCATTGTATCCTGTTAAGACAAAAGCACAAGTTTCCATTATTTTCATCGTAATTTTGGGCTTTTACTTTTTCAGTATGTTTTGGACGCAGCGTGAAATGGTTGGCGGTTTTGGAGACTCACTTGGCAATATGTTTACAGTTATAGGGAAGTTTTTCCCACCTAATTTAAGTGTTATCCCCGCTATTTGGGAACCAATGGCACAAACGATCCAAATGGCAATCGTCGCGACAACTTGTGCTGCGATTTTAACCGTTCCTTTAGCCCTTATGTCTGCCCAAAACATTACTACATTTAAACCACTATATTATGCAACAAGAACGTTGATGAATATTTTACGTACGATACCTGATCTCGTCTTAGCAGTAATTTTCGTTGGATTGTTTGGTATTGGAGTATTACCTGGGATTTTAGCACTTTTCATTTTCTCATTAGGTATTTTGGCTAAGCTTATTAGTGAGACAATTGAATCTGTCGATATGAATCCATTAGAAGCAATGCGGGCTTCAGGAGGTAACGTCTTACAAGTTATTTTCTTTGGACTGGTTCCACAGGTGCTTCCGCAATTCACATCATTTGTGCTTTATGTTTTTGAAATAAACATACGTGCCTCTGTCGTTCTTGGACTTGTAGGAGCGGGAGGTATCGGACTAGTTCTCGATCAGCAGCTCGGTTTCTATAACTATCAAAACGCGATGGCCATTATTATTTTGATTTTCGTTGTGGTTATTGTCATTGAATATATCAGCAACAAGCTAAGGGAGGCATTAATTTAATGGAAACTTATACACTACCTCCAAAGCCGGAAAGATCCCTGTTTAAAAAAATTAAAACCATCCTTATAGCGGCGATTATTGTGGCAATCTACGTATGGACCTTTCTTGGGATTGACATTGATTGGGCAAGAGCAATAGCTCGAATTCAAGACAATTTTGCACGTGTTATTCCAAACCTATTTAGTCCGGATTGGTCGGCAACAGCTGAAGTTTCCTTAAGCATACTGGAAACTGTTTTAATTGCGTTTGCCGGTTCTTTAATGGCTGCAATCCTTGCTATACCATTGGGCTTCTTAGCTGCACATAACATGACAAGAAGCCGAATTCTTACCACGATAGGAAAATGGATCTTGTCAGCAGTACGTGCTTTTCCTGACATTATTCTAGCTATTCTGTTTGTAGTAGCCGTAGGACCCAACGCATTTGCTGGGGTTTTAGCTATCGCAATTGGTTCAACAGGTATGCTCGGTAAGCTCTACTCAGAAGTCATTGAATCAATTGATATGAAAGTTGTCGAAGCAATGGAAGCGAACGGAGCGAATAAGATTCAAATACTTTTCTATGCGGTCATTCCACAGATCATACCGGAATTCCTTTCCTATGCGATTTACCGTTTTGAAGTTGACATCCGCGCCTCTTCCATCCTCGGTATCGTAGGTGCTGGCGGTATTGGTACAATGATTATTTTCGCCGCGAATAACCGTAATTGGAATGAAATGGGTCTAATTCTTCTCGCTATAATTATTGTTGTTACAATCATCGACTTTATATCTGCCCGTATACGTCGTAAAATCGTATAATAAAGGGTGATACGTATGTCATGTCCCGCAGGTATAGCCTGTGGGACTTTCCTTATGTCTCACAGGAAACTAATCACTAGGAGCCATGACTCTATGTAGAAAGGATGCACCACTTTGAAAAAACACGAAGAAGCTTCACTCACACTATTATATACAAGTGACGTGCATGGAAATGCCATGCCAATCTCATACGCTACTAATGAGTATTCTGACAGCGGGTTAGCTAAGTATGCCACTGCTGTTAAACAGGTACGAAAGGAAAAAGACTATGTTCTCGTGCTTGATAATGGCGATTTAATCCAGGGAACACCATTTATGACCCATTATGTTAAACAGCATAGACATACTGAAAATCCAATGATCACGATTATGAACCAAATCGGAATTGATGGCGCAGTAATTGGAAATCACGAGTTCAATTTTGGCAGTGATGTATTATCTGATGCTGTGGAACAATCTCAATTCCCTTGGCTCTCAGCTAATATCATCGATACCGTCACAAATAAGCCGAAATATGGCCCTGCCTATATCATGAAAACATTACCGAACGGCATTAAAGTTGCTATTACCGGTGTAACTACTCATTACATCCCGAACTGGGAATCACCAGAGCATATAGAGGGACTGTATTTTGCAGATGCCTATGAAACGTTAAAAAAATGGACAACTTATATTCGTCAAACAGAAGAGCCAGATATCCTTATCGCTTCCTATCATGGAGGATTTGAACGTGATCTGGAGACCGGACATGAAACAGAAGCCCTTACAGGGGAAAACCAAGGATATAGAATGTGTGACATAGAGGGAATTGATGTCCTGCTGACTGGTCATCAGCACCGAAAGCTTACTGGAAAAGTTAATGATGTTCTTGTAATCCAGCCAGGTAATAATGGCACTTTATATGGAGAAATAAACCTTTCCTTGTCTAACGCATCAGGAAAGTGGATAATCAAAGAAAAAGAAGCCCACCTTCGTGATCTCACCTCTGTCCCTGCTGATAACGAGGCTTTACAAGCAATAGAGGCTTTGGAAGCTTCGACTCAAAATTGGCTAGATGAACCAATTGGTTTTATTAAAGGTGATATGACAATTCATGATCCATTTCAAGTGCGAATTTCCAAGCACCCCTTCATTGAATTCATACAAAAGGTACAAATGGAGGAAAGCGGGGTTGATATCTCTGTTACTTCATTACTTAATAATACATCTAAAGGCTTTTCATCTTCTGTCACAATGCGGGATGTCGTATCTAACTATATGTATCCAAATACGCTTGTAGTGCTTAAGCTTACAGGAGAAGACATAAAGAAGGCCTTAGAAAAGAGTGCAGAGTATTTCACGCTAATTGATGGAGATATTGCTGTTAACCCTGCGTTTGAAACTCCTAAGCCACAACATTATAACTATGATATGTGGGAAGGTATCCAGTACTCTATCTCAGTAAATGAGCCTGTAGGAAATAGAGTTAAAGACATCTCCTATCATGGCAAACCAATAGCTTATGACGAAAGCTACCATGTCGTACTTAATAACTATCGAGCCACTGGCGGGGGTAATTATGATATGTTTAAAGAAAAGCCTGTGGTAAAAGAAATCCAAAAAGATGCTGTGGAAATTATTCGTTCTTATTTTGAACGACACAAAACCGTAAAAGCTACCGCTACCCCTAATTTTGTAGTGAAAGCGAAGTAATTATAATGCAGAAAGCAAAAGAGGCTGGGACATAAGAAAATTAAACAAGAAAAAACTGATATTCAAACGGAGTATTGCAGAAAACGTTCGAATATATCCGGATAACCCCTGATTTTTCGATATTTGAATCACGCTTTAGCGAAGGAAAAATGCGGAGACTCCAGTGGGAACAGCACGAGTCCGAAGGCCCCGCAAGAAGCGATTTTTGCTTCTGAGGAGACTAAGGCCGTGCCCACGGAAAGCGGAGTATTTTCCAGAGCGGTAATTAAGTAGTTAGTTTATTATTGTTCGTGTTTTAAAAAGGCTGGGACGTTATGTCCCAGCCTTTTTCACCTTTCATATTAGTCATCATCATCTTCTGTATCTATATCCATTTCAAGAATTTCACCTGTTACAGCATCAATGTCGAAATCTGCTTCCTTTTTATCTTTAACTAGCTCTAATTCATATACAGCTCTTCCATCATCTTCATCAAGTTCTACTTCGCGAACTTCACCATCAAATTCCTTTTTAGCAATGTCTGTAGCTTTCTTTTCGCTAATTAAGTCATCTGTCTTAGCCACTGTATTTTCTTTCTCATTGTCATCAAAATCATCATCTGCGTCTATCACTTCTGACTTTTCTTTTAATACCTCTCCAGTATCTGCATCGAGCTTAAGATCGGTTTCCGTATCCCCATCCCTCACTTCAACCTCATATACTTTCTTTGTTCCCTCTTTATCAAGCTCGAGTTCTGTAATAGTTCCCGGATATTGTTCCGACACCATTTGTTGAATACTATCTGTGTTTAACTTCGTATCTTTAGCGTCTGCACTTGAATGGTAAACGCCGAACCCCAAGACCGTTGCACCTACCATTGAACCGATTATTAAACCTAATTTTTTATTCATCATCTTTATTCCTCCTTTTTGTTAATACTTATATAATAGCCGCCCCCAATGAAAAGACAGTGTGGATAACATTAGAATTTGATGAGAAAAAATCAAAAGCGAAAAGCACACGTTTTTTAGGAAGGCCGACTAAGTACGCCCCGTCCTGGGGTCTAAAAAAGCCATTAAAAAAAGCTGCCACTCAGCAGCTTTTCACAAATTAGTCATCATCGACTTCGATATTTTGATAGAGGATCTCCCCTGTAAAAGCATCTATCTCTAATTCCGCTTCTTCGTTTCCATTAATAATTTTGATTTCATAAAGATACCTACCATCATCTTCATCCAATTCAGCCTCATCAATTTTTCCCGGGAAACGCTCTAATGCAATCTCCTTCGCTTTACTCATACTGACGGTCACGTCCTCTTCCGTATGCTTCGTATCTCCGTCTTCATCGTCTTCTTGGCCTTTTTCACTGCCAATGTCGTCTTCCGTGTTTGCATTACCAGTTTCTTTCTCTGTATCTGTACTTTTATTTGCGTCTGTATTAGTTTCTATACGCTTTTCCGTCAACTCTAGTCCTTTTACTTCGCCTGTGTTGGCATCAACTTTAATTATATATTTATTTCCCTCATGATCTACAACAGCTTCATAAAAGCCTTCCTTTTCATTCAGCTGCGGTTCACTCACTTTTCCAGGATATTGGGCCGTAATCACCTGCGTTATGTCTTTCTTTGAGTAGTCAGGGCTTGCAGAACTGGCAAAGAAATGAAAAATCCCAAACCCAATCAGCACTAGCACAACAAGCCCAACTGTCATCATAACAGTCTTTTTTTTCATCGGACTCTCCTCCCAACTACTTTGAAGTGTAATAGCTCATACTTTGAAAAATTGGTGAGTTAGATTAGAATTCACTGAGAAAGTGGCAGGGTAAGTAAAAAACTTGTCCCTTCCCCTACTTTACTACTAACCGTGAGTTCTCCATGATGAGCCTCCGTGATGGATTTTGCTATTGCCAGGCCTAGTCCTGTTCCACCAGTATCTCTGCTCCTCGCCTTATCTACCCGGTAAAAGCGATCAAATATCCGGTTTTGATCCTTCTGGCTTATTCCTTTTCCGTAATCCTTTACTGTAAGCTCGATTACCGTATCTCTACCTGATAACTCTACTTCAACCTCTCCTTGACTATACTTCAAAGCGTTATCTATTAATATATAAACAACCTGTTGTAGTTGATCAGGTAGTCCCTGAACAATACATTCATCACTTTCCCGTTTGAATTGGATTTCTCGATCATAAGCTTTTTGAAAGGTTAGGACAGTCTGTTCCACAAGCGGAGTTAGATTCACGCTTTCTTTCTCCCTGTCCTGCTTATTTTTAGCTAATGAAAGCATCTGCTCCACTAGCTTTTGCATTCGATCTGCCTCAGAATCAATTGCTTCTAATGATTCCTTAACAAGCTCCTGATCTCCGGTTCCCCTCCGCTTTAATAATTGGGCATAGCTTTTCACAATCGAAATTGGAGTTTTTAATTCGTGCGAAGCATCCGAGACAAAGACTTCCTGTTTTTCATAGGATTCTTTTAGGAAATCAATCATTTCGTTAAAGGTCATTTCCATTTCGTATAATTCATCCTTTGAACGAGATTCCACATTTATTTTTTTCCATGATGTTTGTTGCATATTCTCGCGCATTGCATAAATTAGTGCCTTGATCGGTTTCAATAAAAACCTGCTGAGTACGTTTCCAGCAATAATTATAGGGATAAGCATAATAATTGAAGCTGCCATTAAAACAAAAAATAGTGTTTGCATTGTCTCTTCCAGAGGGGCTAACTGACTAGAAACCTCTATTGTAACGACCTCATTTGCATGGCTTCCATTACTCCAAATGATGGGCTTTGAAATCACTGCGACGTCTGGGGCATCTTCAGGTGATACGATTTCCTGTTTCTCCGCCTCCGTAAAAACAGGGTCACGAAAGGTATAGGTATCATTTAACTCGGTAAGAAATGGCGTCCCCTGTTGATCAATAACTCGTATCATCCCATTCTGAGGTAAATATGCTTTCATAAATTCATTGGTTGCAGTAGCTGGATCATTGTTTACCGCCTCTATAATGGTGGAGGTTTGTTCAGCTAATTGTTCTAGTTGGCTGTCTGTGGAAATCTTATAGAAAAGGAAATAGATCGCTGTGTTAACAAGTAAAACAAGAAGAAGGATGAAAATACTGGAAAACAATTGGATTTTAGTCCGAAGCTTCATTTGGAACGATCCTTCACTGTATAGCCAACGCCCCGAACTGTCTGGATATAAGCCTCATCATAACCTTTATCTATTTTTTGTCTAAGGTAACGAATATAAACATCGACTACATTTGTATCTCCATAGTAATCAAACCCCCATACTTGCTCGATAAGTTGCTCTCTTGTTAACACGATGTTTTTATTTTTCAGAAGACAAACAAGTAAGTCAAATTCTCGGGGTGTTAAATCAATACTCATTCCCTGCCGCTTCACTTCTCTGCTCCCCATATTCACAGTTAGATCGCCGACTTTAAGTAACTCTCCGCTATTGTTTTGGCTTAATGTGGTTCGTAAATGTACTCGGATACGGGCAAGCAATTCCTCAATCTGGAAGGGTTTTGTAATGTAATCATTTGCACCGATATCAAGACCGCTAACTTTATCATGCACTTCATCTCTAGCTGTTAACAGAATAATCGGCATCGTCTCTCCTGACTTCCGCACTTTTCGTAATACTTCTAACCCGCTCAGTTTTGGCAGCATGATATCAAGTAAGACCAAGTCCCATCGCTCTTCCTCAATCTTTTCTAACGCTTCCTTGCCGTCCGTAGCAATTCCTGTTTCATAGTCTTCATACTCCAGCTCTAGCTGGAGCACTCTGCTTAGCTTTTGTTCATCTTCTACAATTAAGATTTTAGGCTGTATCATTGCTTTCACCAGCTTTCAAGTTGGAATGTCTATATTCTAGAAAAAGGGCTGTTATATCCTCTGTTTATTTTGTCTTAGCGTAAATACATGTATTCCGTAGTTCTTCGCCATCCACCGCTTTATCCTCACTTTTTAATATTCCTTCCAACTGAAAGTGAAGTCTCTCTGGAACAGCACTACTCTGCTTATTTAGTTCATCACAGCGTATTTCTATACGATTAGCTTGTAGCTCCTGAAAGGCAAATTCCGTAAGGCCACTTACCGCCTCTGTCATATATCCATTGCCGCAATACCTCGTGTCTAACCAGTAACCTATTTCAAACTTCCGAATATCCCAGTTCGGACGATGGAAGCCAGTTGATCCAATTAACGTATTGGTGTCCTTTAAAAAGATGTGCATCCGCATGTCTTCACGTTTGAGGAAATTAATATGCGCCTCTCTAACATTAATTTCTGTTTCCTCTAAAGTCTGCTCCCCCTGAGCAAACGGTAACCATTTTTTTAGCTCAGGTTTGCTTGCTTGGATTGCTTCAAAAACGCTCTGCCCATCCCCTGGCTGAGGTATTCTGATTAGGAGTCTTTCTGTCGTTATTTCCTGTGGAAAATCAATAAGCAATGGATGTTTATTCAAGAAGTCCCTCTCCCTTACAAATGAAGTTTTTTCTATTATACTAGATTTATGAAAATTAGAAACATATAAAAGGAGGAGCTTCCTTGTTAGCCATCGACCATATTGTCATTACAGCCCATGATCCAAAGAATGCCGCAGAGATTTTTGGAGAAAAACACGGGATAACCGTAGTAAAAGGAGGAGAACACGAACAGTGGGGAACACATAATTATCTCAGCTATTTTGCTAATAACTGCTATATCGAATGGATCGGTTTATTTGATAAGCAACTCGCCTCTCAATCTAACAACCCACTTATCAAGCAGGTAGTTAAAGCATTGGAGGAAAACGAGGAAAAACCAATCCAGTATGCATTACGTACCGAAGATATGGCACAATTTGAAGCGAATTTTAGAAAGAATGCGATCCCCTATCATGGCCCAGTTGCTGCAGGAAGAACGAGGCCAGATGGAACGGCGCTTTCTTGGGAAATGCTCTTCCCTGAGCCTGCTGCCAAACTCCCCTTTTTAATCGAATGGGAGAGTACAAATATACCAGCTGATAAGACATTAGTTAATGAACAGGAGCTTACTCAATTGGAAATTCCATCCCCTTATCAAACAGATGTAGAGAAAGCATTACATCTACCAATATTCAATCATCAGTACCAGGCAAAAAACGGGAAAATTCTATTTCACAGTGAGAAAGAAATCCAGTTTACTTTAAAATAATACTTTAAGGAAGAAAAAACGACCCAGCAGTATAAACTGCGGGTCGTTTCGTTTTAGCCTAACCTAATTGCTGATGCAAAAACTCCGTAACAGACTCTGGTGATTTTGTATAAGCACTATGCTGATGGGCCTTTTTTTCTCCGTTTTGGAAAATAAGAATACTCGGAATACCCATTACTTCATATTGTTGGGCAATACCTTTTATTTCATCACTGTTAACTTGATACCACTTATAATTATTGAACTCCTCCATCACGTCTCCGATGAACATGTCCATTCGTTTGCAATCTGGGCACCAATCTGCAAAAAACTTTACAATGACTGGTTCTTCACTTTGAATGATTTCATTAAATTGTTCTTCTGTTGCCAGATGCTCCATTATATTTCACTCCTTCATAATACATACTCTCAGTATAACGTGTTTTAAGATACTTGTCCTATTGTGTGCTTTCGTCTTTGTACTCCACTCTTCCAAGTATATAAGCTGCAAAAAGACCAGCTGCAAATGTCACGACACTTAGGAGAAATAAAGGCGTTGTGGCAGGTACTCCTGGAAATACTACAAAGATCGAACCTATAACAAGCCCGATAATCAATGCAAAGGTACCTGTCCGAAAATGAGTAAGAAAGTAATTAATAATTTTACTCATAAACACTAGGCCAATAACAATTCCCAAACCTGTTACCGCGATAATATCGAAATGGAGATTGCTAATTGCTCCAATAACTGTTGGATAGACACCTAATATAAGGAGCATAAAGGAACCACTAATTCCCGGCAAAATCATCGCACTGCTTGCGATAAAACCAGAAAAGAACAATAAAATATACGTTTTTGTATCCATAGTAGTAATGACTGCTGCCTCTCCGGCATTAAGGAAAACCATAGACCCAACTACAACCACACCCACTAGCAGCAGTAAGATGTGGTTGCCTTTAAACTTCTGTTTTGCTTCCGCCTTATGAAACAAATAAGGCAGAATCCCAATTATTAATCCTAGGAAAAAGAACTGTGTTGGCCCTGGATAATGTTCAAACAACCACTCTATTAATTTTGCTAACAGTAAGATCGCAGCTGCTACACCTATCCCCAGCGGTATTAAAAAGCCAAGCTGCTTTTTCCAGTCTTTACTCATCAAGCCATTAATTGCAGCAATTAATCTGTCATAAATACCAAGTAGAACGGCTATCGTTCCCCCACTTACCCCTGGGATCACATCACTTGCTCCCATCATCATGCCTCGATATATGTTTTTCCACTCCATTTTTAAATCTCCCTTTTGCGTTTCAATTTTCTACATAAAATCATCATATCAAATAAGACTTGCAATTTATAGAAAAAGTTTTATACTTAAGATAAGCTACTTTGTTAAACAAGGTAGCTATTATTTCAACCTCTATATTGTTATACAAGGTAGGTGGTAAATTGTCATTACGCAGTCAATTATTAAAAGGTATTCTAGAAGGTTGTATTCTTTCCATCATAAACATACAGCCAGCCTATGGCTATGAGCTATCTGTTAAGCTCCAGCAATTTGGCCTGTCTGATGTAAGTGAGGGCTCTATCTATCCAATACTGCTTCGTTTACAAAAAGAAAAGCTCATCATTGGCGAAATGCGGGCATCGGAATCTGGTCCCAAGCGAAAGTACTATAAGCTTACAGAAAAAGGACAGGAAGCATTACAATTATTTACGCATCATTGGACATTAATTAAGGGTCCTGTCGACAATATTATCGAGCAAGGGGGAAAAACAGATGGAAGCAACTGAAATTATTGAGCTAAACAATGAAAAACGCACCAGACTAACAGAGCATAATTTAAAGTATTATGAAGACATGCTCCTTTATATCCGTTTGAACGGCAATAAATCTGAACAGCAAACAGAAGAAGTCTTATTGGAAATGCTTGAGCATCTCTTACAAGCACAAGAGGAAGGAAAAACAGCTGAAGAAGTGTTTGGTGATGATCCTAAGGCGTATTGCAAAGAGGTTGTAGAAGAAATTCCAACGGAGAATCGGAAGAATCAGGCATCTTTAATCATGATGGTCATCCTGCAATTTCTTGGCTTTTTTGCTGGCTCTTATGGAATTTTAGGTACTGCGCTCAATTATTTCTTTGATATTGGTAGTGCGCTAACGACTTTCTCCATCGGATCTGGACTTGTAATATTGGGTATTGACCTGCTACTGCTCGGGGCTTTTATTTTGGCAATTTTAAAGTGGATTAAGCAATCTACCTTCTCCAAAAAGGAGACAAAAAATTGGGTGGAATTTTTACAGGTATGGGCTATTAGCACTGCTTTTATCGGTCTCATTGTCGTCATCCATTTTTTCATGCCATCATTTGGTAAGGAAATTAGCATCCCAACATACTATTTAGCCATTTTGGGTGTGATATTCTATGTTTTCTCTTTTCTTATGAGAAGAAAACAAAACTTTTAAACGAGCTCGTACAAAGTAAAAACCGATCGGTTAGGCAGCTCCCCTGAAGTTGCACTGGTAGCTAACTTCAGGGGTGGTCTCCTCCAAACCCGCCCGTATTTTTTACAGACATAAGCCCCCTCAAACGTATAATGTAGCGTTCAGAGGGGGCCGTCTCGTTTTTATTCTTCAATAAACTGCAATTCTGGCATCCATTGTGAAAGATGGGCTTTTATAGCTTCATAAGCATTCGAAGCCCCTGCAAGCTCCTTATTAGTTAAATCGAACATCGGCAATACTTGGTAATCCTTAAAATCGGTATAGCTCATAAATGTTGGTAAGAATGCTGGTTCTTCCACTGTGACTTGAGCCTCATCAACCTGACTGGTTTTCCTTATAGAAAACTGTAGCATTCCTCCAATTCGCTGGTAATATTCCTGCTGAGAGGATAAGAAGTTCCCCAGCGAATAGGCAACCAAAGTTCGCTTTCCATTCTCCCCCGTTAGCCATTCTACTGGCTGTAATACATGGGGGTGGTGGCCAATGATGACATCTGCACCAAGGTCTGCAGTGTACTGTGCTAATTCCTTTTGTTCCTCGTTTGGCATACGTTCATTTTCTGTACCAAAATGAAGACTTACTATAACAGCGTCTGCCCTTTCCTTTGCTACTGCTATATCTTCCGCAATCTTCTCCCTATCTATCCTGTTAACAAGATAATCCTTGCCCGCTGGCGTGGGTATACCATTTGTCCCATAAGTATAAGAAAGGTAAGCAAGGGAAATGCCTTCTTCGGTTTCCTGCACGCGAATATGCTTTTGATCTTCTTCATCTTTATAAGCACCGGTGTACATCATATCGATCGTTTCCCAATGCGCTATTGCTCGCTGAATTGCTTCTTCTCCACGATCCAGTGTATGATTATTGGCAAGCGTTACGGCATCGACACCAACCGCCTTTAATGCATCGCCAACCTCAAACGGACTGTTAAATTGCGGGTATGTGGACAGGCCAAGTGCTTCCCCACCGATCATCGTTTCCTGGTTTGCAATGGTTACTGTAGGAGCTTGTAAATATTGCTTTACTTGGTGAAGCATCGGTGTAAAATCATAACCGTCTTCCGTCTTTGCATCCCGATATACCGGTGCATGGATCAGCATATCCCCAATTGCTGCTACCGTAATACTTGTCTCCATTTTTATATTTTGCTTTTTTTGAATAGCAGAATTATAAGCTACATGATCTTCTGCTGTTTGAACCGACTCTATATTCTGCCCAGCACAACTGACTAGGACTAATAACATCAAAAGCATGGCAGGAACAATGCTTATTACTTTATACTTCATTTATTCACCTCTATTAAAATTAAATCCCTCCTTTACTAGTATACTATTTTTCTAATCTGCTGTACGGAAATCTAGCATTTTTTAGCGTATTTTGTAACATTAAGTAACTTGTTAATGGGTGGCTTGAAAAGTTGGCTTGCTGTGTTATTGACGATGAATGTACCTGTTCTAGTTTACCTTTAGCAGGATTAGTTTGTTCATTTTCTCGACGCCCTGTTAGGCTTTATGGTAGCCTCTCAATAATCGTAGCATTCGCCATCCCCATACCTTCACAAACAGCCAGCAATCCGTACCTTCCTTCCACTCGTTCCAGCTCATGCATTAAGGAGACTAATAGTTTTGTTCCTGTAGCTCCTAATGGGTGGCCAAGCGCAATTGCCCCACCATTCACATTCAATTTTCCAGGATCTGCTCCCGTTTCCTCCAACCAGGCAAGTGGCACCGATGCAAAGGCCTCATTTACTTCGTAACGATCCATGTCCTTGATGGTTAGTCCCGCCCGCTTTAGTACTTTATCTGTAGCAGCGATCGGCCCTGTCAGCATAAAGGTAGGGTCAGATCCAACAACGGTGCGGGCAATAATACGTGCTTTAGCTTTGACTCCAAGTTCCTTTGCCTTATCAGCGGACATCAACAAGACAGCGCTTGCCCCATCGCTCATTTGGCTAGCATTCCCGGCAGTTATTTTTCCATTATCCTTGAATACTGGTTTAAGCTTAGCTAACGCTTCTCTTGTTGAATCAGCTCGAGGGCCTTCATCTATTTTAAATTTATTTATATCCCCATTATTTCCTGCTACTTCAACAGGTAAAATTTCCTTATTAAAATATCCTGACTCCATTGCGTTTAAAGCGTTTTCATGACTTTGTAAAGAAAAGGAATCCAGTTGTTCTCTTGTGAAGTTCCAATGGTCAGCAATTTTTTCTGCAGATATCCCCTGGTTCACAATGTCATAGTTAGCAGTCAGACTACTACTAGGCTTTGTTTCTCCAATATTAGAAAACATTGGCGCTCGTGACATACTCTCTACACCACCAGCAATCACAACTTCCATGTCACCTGAGGCAATCGCTTGTGAAGCAAAGTGCACAGCCTGCTGACTTGAACCACATTGTCTATCAATCGTAACACCAGGTACATGGATAGGAAATCCTGCCATCAAAGCAGCGGTACGGGCTATATTTCCTCCTTGCTCTTTGACCTGTGTGACACAACCTAAAATAACATCCTCTATTAAATCCTTGCTAAGGTTTGCTCTAGAAGTCACTTCACTTAATACAGCTGCTGCCAATTCATCGGATCTCACTTGGGCAAGTGTGCCATTTCTTCTTCCTACAGCAGTTCGGCACCCTGACACGATAACAACCTCTCTCATTCCTTTCCCTCCAATCCTTTATACGATTATTATATCTTCCTTGCTCGAACTATGAAAGCCAATTTTCAAAACCATCTGAAATATCGTGTAAGGCTAATTGGTAATTTTTGAATCTAGCTAAAACAGCACGTATACTTAACCTAGAACAAAGAAAGGATGATCTTTTGTGGGACAGGTGATTAAAGGAAAAATAGCTTATATTACAGGTGCAGGTAGCGGTATCGGAAGGGCTACAGCACTCGAATTGGCAAGTGAGGGAGTCCATGTTGGTTTAATTGCACGGACAAAGAGTAAACTGCAAGAAGTAGCAGAAAAGGCTCAACTACATGGTGTAAAAACAAGTATCGCTGTTGCTGATATTTCAAACCAGGAAGAAGTGGATCTAGCTATTTCTAAGCTTCAAAGAGAGCTTGGCACAGCTGACATACTCCTTAACAATGCAGGGATTGGGGCCCATGGGAACATCCTGGAAATGGACCCGGAAACCTGGAAACACACTTTTGAAGTCAATGTCTTTGGGACCTATCATGTTACACGAGCGGTGTTACCAGACATGATAGAAAAAAATCAAGGAGACATTATCACCATTTCATCAAGTAATGGCTTAAAGGCAACAGCTGGTTCTACTTCCTATAGTGCTTCTAAATTTGCTATCCAAGGGATGACAGAGGCTTTAATGCAAGAGGTAAGGCGACATAATATTCGCGTCTTTACTTTAAATCCAAGTCTGGTCGCAACAGAACTTGCCTTTGGTGAAAAACTGGATGAACAAAACAAGGAAAAATATATGCAGCCAGAAGATCTAGCGGAATACATGGTGTCCCAGTTGAAATTACATCCTCGTATATTCATCAAACAATCCTTACAATGGGCGACCAACCCATTTTAAAACAGAGAAGCAGTGGAGAGTTCTTTTCAAAGCATTTGGATCTAATGATGAGCGCAATGTAAAAAAAGGGTTGACCGAGAGATCTCAAAAATTTCTCAGTCAACCCTTTCTGTTAGAAGATTTATCCTTCTGATTTTAATTCTGTATACACTACAAGGCGTTCCAGCCTTCCCCCAATAGAATAATCAAATTCCCCTATACAGGTAATGAGGTTTAACATTCTCCTCGAAGTGTAACCAAAGATATCATTAATCGGAGCATCCTCTTTAGGAAACCGCTGTTTATCTACGACTTCAAAAACTAGTTTCTCTCCGCTTTCCCCCGTGACTTCTACCTCGTCGCCTTTTTTTAACTTGTTGAGATCAAAGAATACACCAGGTCCAGTTTTATCATCTACATGACCGGCTATTACTGAACTTCCTCGATCTCCTGGATTTGTGCCAAGGTCGAACCAACCGGTTTTGCGAAAGTCTTCAGGAACTTCCATCTCACCATTTTCTAATAAGCCTACGCTCTCAACCTCTGACTCTACATCAATTGCATCGATCGTGATTGATTTAGGATTTAAGTTGTATTCTTTATCCTGAATGATCGGAGACGACTCAGCTTCAGGTGCAGATGCTTCCTCTGTATTATCAACAGAAAGGGAACGATGCGAAGACTCTGCTGAATCGGCACTTTCTGAATTCGATTGAACAGAACTTTCCTCGTTTTGTGTTTGGCTACACCCAACCAACAAAATAGCAAGGGCGACAACAAGTAGTCTTCGCATATTTATTCCTCCTCCATTCCTTTTTCCTTATTTATTGTTTTGGGCAGGCTTCATTTTTCTAATTGCTACGATTCCTGCAAGTAGTACTACAACAGATCCTAGAACCCAAGCCCATGTCATATTTGCATGATCTGCAGGAGTTCCTAGTCCAGTTTTCGGCATATCTGAAGGCATATTAGCAGCGAATTCGTCAGGATGCTGCATCACGATACCTGAAGATAATAATTTTGCAGCGCCATACATATGTCCATATGCCTCACGTGCTTGATTAAATGCCTCATCATAGTTTCCTGCTGCATATGCATCAAACGCACCAATTAGTTGATCTGCATGCATTTGTAATCCACTTGCTAATTCATCAGCTGGTACATTTCCTTCTGTCGCTTTATCCATAAACTCGGAGAACTCTTCCTTATACATACCAAGGTTGTCCATTGCTTCTTCTTTTGCTGCTTCGTCCTCTTCTGCCGTAGCATTTACATAGTCAACGAAATAGCCAATGTGCTCTGTCCACATTTTTTCAAATGCCTGGCCAGCTTCTTCTCCATATACGGAGGTAATCGCAGCAGAAAGATCTTCTGTGTTTGCTGTCAACACTTCTGTGGCTGCTTCAAAATCCGGCGCTCCGTCTACACCATTTTGCATCGCAATCACTGCAAGACCCGCATGTTCAGATAGTAGATGTCCAAGGTCTGCGCGAAGATCTCCTCCCGGGGTTACCGCCTTCGTATCATTGAAATCCTCTGGAGATTGTTCCGCAATTGCATTCGAAAGTCCTTTCGCTACCATATGCATGTGCCCAATTGCTTCGCGTTCATGTTTATACGCTGTTTCATAATCTTCCGCTACATAACTATCAAAAGCTCCAATAAGCTGGTCTACATGCATTTGCAAACCTTCGGCCAATGAATCTGCTTCAAGGCGTTCCCCAGTTGCATCTTCAAGAAATTGAGCGAAATCTTTCTTGTACTGAGACAATTCATCTAAAGCCATTTGCTTCTTCTCTTCATCTTCCTCAGCAGTACCATTCACGTAATCCACAAAGTAACCGATATGGCTGCTCCACATTTCATTAAACGCGTTCCCTGCTTCCTCTCCATATACGGAAGTAATGGCAGCAGTTAGATCTTCTGTGTTAGAAGACAGTGCCGCTACAGATGCATCGAAGTCCTCTGACCCAGCCGCTCCATTCCGCATTGCTTCAATTGCAAGAAATGCATGCTCGCTTAATAAGTGGCCTAAATCTGCCCTTAAGTCCACTGCAGCTGTATCAACTGTTGGCTCGTCTGCTGTTTCTGCGTTTACGATCCCTCCGTTAGCCGATAAAATTAACGTTGCACTCAATGGTGCAGCTACTAATGCCTTTTTCCAATTCATGAAACCACTCCTTTGATGATTTTTTCTTTCTATTAAGCCAACGAATAGAAAGTTGAATTGGATCACTCTTTTTTAAGATTTTATTAAAAAAAACCGAAATGCCCTGTACATTCCGGTTTTTCAGACGGTGAAAAATATATAATTTGGTGCTAACACTAAGTGTTGGGATACTTATTTCATTACCCATCCCAAGACTCAAAAACGTAGCGCTAAACTTTTAATCTCCCTTATAATGGAGAGCTTAATAAAATATCCCCTTGTGGCTGCTGACTATTTGCATTTGGTTCTTTTGTAATAGCAATGGTATCAAAATTATATTCTTCACCATAATCCATTACATAAGAAACTGCACCACTGCCATCTTCACTTGAAACAAATGTTCCGGCTCTATATGGTTTACCGTCCTCCAGTACCCATACCTGATAGGCTTCCTCTCCTGAAAGTGGCGGCAAATCCTCAGCCTGAATAACAAGGTTAATATTGTTATTTTGCTCTATCATAAGCGCGGTTGCCTGTGCACTTACCCCTTCTGAAGGTTGCAATGTATGCTTCTGACTAAGCGTATCAAGGGTTACTTCTTCTTGTTCAGGTTCTGAAGGTTCTGAAGGCTCTGCACTATCCGGCTCCTCTTGATTTAGGTAGATTAACGCCATTCCGTTACCCACCAAGGAGAGCGTTAGAGTAGCAGCTATGAGCGGTTTATACCAGCTTTTCTTCTTTTTCAATGGTGGTATGTCTTTCTTATCTTTTATATCCGTCACCTTGGGAGTTTTATCAGATGACTGAGCATCTTCCATATCCGAATTACCGTTCGTTACATTGGATAACACACGTGCTTTCATGCCCTCAGGAGGCTCTACTATATCAACTCCAAGTGGGAGATCCATTGTCAGTTCTTCTAATTCTGCCAGCTCTTCCTGACAAGATGCACATTCTATAAGGTGTAGTTCAAACTCTTCTCTTTCTCTCTCTGTTAATTGGTTATTAAAATAATCAATTAGTCGTTCACATTGCTTAGCCATCCTCATAAACCCCCCTTTCTCTCTTCTTCGTCAGTATCCCTTTTAAATGCTTTAACGATAACCGGACCCTACCTTTCACCGTTCCTAATGGTATATCACAAGTTTTGGAAATTGCCGATTGGGACATCCCCTTAAAATAAAATAATTCTATAATTTCCTGTTGCTCATTTGGCAGTTCTTTGATAGCGGATTGCATTTCCTCGCCACGCTCTTTCCATTCTACCTGGTCTTCAGGTGTAGGTTCCTTTGATTGCATGGAATCTCTTTCCTCAAATTCATATGGCGTTTCTTTTCTCTTTCTTAATAAATCGATACAAGTGTTCCGTGTCATGGTCAATAACCACGACGAAAACTTCCCCTTCTTTTCATCAAAATTTCGTTGCTTCGTCCAAATCTTAGTAAAGACGTCTTGGACGGCTTCTTCTGCAAGAAACTTATTGTTTGTTACACGAAACGAAAACGAATATAAAATACGTTCATAACGATCATAGAGTTGTTCCAGCGCCACTTCATCTTGTGCCTGCACCCTATTAAATAGGTCCACATCTTCTTCTCGCATACTATTCTCCTTCACTGTGAGTTATAATAGTTTAAGCTTACCATATAGTGAATCCAATTATATTATTAACTAAGCCTTCTACACTATAAAACGAAGAAAAACAGAAAATGGATCATTGTATGTTTACTTTTATCCTATCAGGGGAACAGATTATTGATAACAATACTTCTGACGAAAGGATGCTAGAATGCGAAATTCACAGTATCAACCAACAAAGGACAAACAGCTATCCGATGCACAAGAAGTGCGTTATGCGAAAGAATTTAAGCAAGCAGATATGGCTGGCGGCTACCGAAAGCCCCGCGTGAAAGAAGCGAAAAGAGAAAATCCAAATTTAAAGAAATAATATCGAAACACCTTGCTGTGAGGCAAGGTGTTTTTTATGTATGAGAACATAATAGCCTCACTTATCTTTGACAAAATAAGTGAAACTATCATTATGTTAATTCGTATTACTATGTAACAGAAGGAGGGATGGTTTGATGTCAAATGTAGCAATGGAGTTACAAGATGTCAGAAAATCAATTGGCAAAAAAGAAATTATTAAAGGACTAACTTTCTCCATTTATAAAGGGGAAGTTTTTGGCTTTATCGGACCAAACGGTGCAGGAAAAACAACTACCATCCGGATGATGGTTGGTTTAATGGAATTAAGTCATGGGGATGTTCTCATTCTTGGAAATAGTATAAAGCATGACTTCAAGAATGCCATTCGTGAAGTAGGTGCTATTGTAGAAAACCCTGAAATGTATCCATTTATGACAGGTTGGCAAAACCTAATGCACTATGCACGTATGATACCAGGCATTTCAAAAGAACGTGTACAAGAAGTAATTAAACTGGTCGGGCTTGAAAAACCAATAAAAGAGAAAGTTGGCAAATACTCTCTTGGTATGCGTCAGCGTTTAGGAATCGCACAAGCCTTGCTTCACAGCCCTTCCATTTTAATATTGGACGAACCTACTAATGGGTTAGACCCAGCAGGAATTCGGGAGATTCGCCAGTACATAAGACGCCTAGCAGCAGAAGAAAATGTTGCAGTCATTATTTCCAGTCATTTACTTTCTGAAATTGAGTTAATGTGTGACAGGATTGGGATTATTAAAAATGGAGAACTGATCGCTACCCAGACTGTACAGGATACGAATACAGCTGAAACTCAGGATATAATTCAGGTACAAATGCAAGTATCGCCAATGAAGCAGGCAGTTGATGTATTAAAAACAGATCATGCGCTTGAGGCTAAATCAGAGGGGGAGACACTTCTTTTCCAAACTGAAAAAGAAAAAATACCTGAGATTGTCCGCAGTTTTGTCCAACATGAAATAGCTGTATATCAGGTGAATTCGTCAAAATCCAGCCTTGAGGATAAATTCTTTGACTTGATTGGAGAGAATACGATTGAATAATTTTTTTAAACTTGTTTACAATGAACTATTCAAGATCTATATACGAAAATCCACGTGGGCAATGTACATAATCCTTGCCGGGATCATTATTGGTGTAGGTTTTTTGAGTAATATAGATGAATTGAGTTCTAAGCAATACAGTGACGATAACTGGAGAGAAACCTTAGAAGAAGAAAACCAGGAACTTACAAAAGAAATGGAGGACGCAGGAGAGGACAGTATTTTTTATGATATGAATTCTAATATAATTGCGGAAAATAATTATTATCTAGAAAATGACATTCAGCCAGATGGTTATGGCGCCATGCAATTTGTATTAGAAAATCAACTACTACTGTCTCTTGTTAGTTTGCTCACCATAATAATTGCAGCTGGGATTGTTGCTAATGAATTCCGTTGGGGAACAATAAAACTATTGTTAATTCGTCCGATTACAAGGACCAAGGCTTTGCTATCTAAATATGCTGCAGTAATCCTGTTTGCCTTTTTCACCTTGCTGTTTGTGCTGCTATTCTCATACATTATTGGTTTAATTTTCTATGGGTTCGGCTCATTCAATCCACATATGCTAGTAGACGATGGAAATGGACTTGCATACGTCTCCGTTTTAAGCGAAATTGTTCCGGCATACGGCTTTAAGCTAGTAAACTTAGTTATGATGGCTACTTTTGCGTTTGCAATCTCAACAATATTCCGCAATAGTGCTCTTGCCATTGGGGTTGCCATATTCCTTATGATGGCAGCGAATCCAATTATGTTATATTTCTCTGATCGAGCATGGGCGAAGTTCATTTTATTTGCTAACACGGACTTAAGTCAATATACTGCTGGGAGCACGCCTTTCATGGAAGGCATGACACTCGGCTTTTCCATAACTGTGTTAATCGTTTATTATCTCCTGTTTATGGCTCTATCTTGGGCATTCTTTACAATACGGGATATAGCCGGACAATAAAGTGAAACTTCTTACGGACGGTTGCACCGGGGTAAAAATTTAAATTCACTTTCCTTCAAGAAGTTTAAGTATTAGAATGAACCTATAGAGGTTGTTCAAAAAGTCCAGTAAAAATGACACATCGGTACTGATGACCTTCGACTAAACTCCGACACGTCCTGTGTCGAACGTCGAAATCACCACATCCTGTGGAAGCTCGTTGGCTTGCTTTTCCGTTCCTCACGTATTAAAAGAATTCATTGAACTTCTGTTAAAATCGTCCACGTCCTGTGGACAAAACAGAAGTCAACACATCCTATGTGAGCCCGGTACTCAAAGCTGCGCCGCCTCGAACTTCGACGCATAGGACGTGTTAGTGTCGGCGTTGCAATAGGACGTTGCGATTTTAGCCGACCTCGGTCCTTTTTATCCTCCTTTTTGAACACGCACCTATAGTATGTAATAATTTTCCTAAACTCTAGGGGTGTTATGCGTGAAACGATATCTAACTGCTTTCTTTCTTGGTATTAGTGCCATTATTCTCTTCATTGGACTACGTATTGATGTCCAGTGGAATGGGATTGTTTCCTGGGGGCTCTGTTTTATATGCCTATTATTTGCAGCATATTTCACCAAATATATCCCAGACGAGAAGAAAAGTAGAAAACCTTAATATGGAAGGAGACTGCCTAATCGCAGTCTCTTTTTTTATCTTTATTATAAAAATTGGAATGTAAATACCAGTTCTAAGTTTGCTAAGCTGGTTTATAAAATAGCCTAGAGGGAAAAGAAATGCAAAAAGGATTTTTAACGGGGGATGAAAGATGATGACAAGTATACCAGCAAAAGAACAAACTAACATGATTAACTGTAATAGTGAATATGATGAACTGCAAAAGGTGGTCGTAGTACCTCCAGAGCACATGAAGATCAAAGAAGCTATTAATGAGACACAACGCCACTTTCTAAAAGAAAACATTGACCAGTCTAGAGCTTTAAGACAACACCAGCAATTTGTCAATGTGTTAAAGAAAGCAGGTATAGAAGTAATCAGCCTCCATCCCAGTCAAGATCTTAACGAACAGGTTTTCACAAGAGATATCGGCTTTACCATTGGTGATACATTATATGTTTCAAAAATGGAGGAAGCATTACGCAAACCCGAAAAAAAGGTTCTCATAAATTGGCTGGAAACAAACCAGTACAGCTATAAGGATATATTCTCCGATTCTATTGAAGGAGGAGACGTTCTGGTAGATGGTCAGGATATTTGGGTTGGGAGGAGTAATCGCACCTCTGATGAGGCAATTCATACACTAAAAGATCACTTACCGACATACAACGTGATGCCAATTACATTAGATGATGAAATTCTTCATCTCGACTGTGTTCTAAATATTGTCAGCCCTGATACAGCCTTAATTTATTCCAAGGCGGTTGACTCCATTTCCCGGAAACGATTACGAAAAAAATATCACTTAATAGAAGTGTCAGACGAAGAACAATTTAATATGGGTCCAAATGTGCTCTCGATTGGCAGAAATCAAGTCATCAGCCTTCCTGAGAATAGACAGGTCAATAAACAATTACGAGAAGCTGGATTCAAAGTGCATGAAGTTCCCTTCTCAGAAATCATCAAATCCGGAGGCTCCTTTCGCTGCAGTACCTTACCACTCAAAAGAAAATAAATTAGAAAAACTCACATTCGCTCGTCCTTTAGCGAATGTGAGTTTTTCTTATACTTGGAACTTCAAAATTTTCACTACGTTGTCACTGCTTCCTTGCTAAAATTTTATATATTCCTAACGTGGAAGCAAAAAGACACACCGATATCAAATCGGTTTGTCTTTCTATAATGAATACTTCTCTCTTAATGATGCTGGAGCAGACTTCACCATTCTCTCTAGGATAAACAATACTACTGTGATGTCATCAATGAAGCCCAGCCCAAGGATAAAGTCAGGAATAATATCGAAGGGAAATAAAATATAACCAAGCCCTATTCCTGCATATAAGAGCTTCTTGCCCTTACCCACTTGATTAGTTAGGAAAAAGTCCCTAAGAAATGGAATAAACTTCTTAAATTGAAAAATAAATTTAAATCGTTTAATAGAGCGAATCATCACATCACCACCTATATTTCCAGTTTTCCCTCTTCATACGTAAACCAATCCATATATTTCTTACCCAAGTAATCGGCAGTTAATAAAGTAAAACTTCATTTAATGGTAGGGTCGTTCTTTCCCCCACTGTTTGTTAGTGGAACGAATCGGGGTGTTAGCGTTCGTTTACTCCCACTAAAACATCACTGTTTTACTTTTACGGACTGTTACACCGAGATAAACCGATTCAAATGGAAGCCTAAACTAACTGGATTAGTGGGTGATTAAACTACCAGGAAATCACCGATGGAGTTCTCCCTAGTCGTACCGTACTTTTTTGTAAATCGCTTCTCAGTTGGAAGCATCCAAGCTGTTGGCCAAACGTTTGTTTGAATACTTTTATATAACATACATATATGCCAAGCTTCCAGTAAACCAAATTTTTATTGTGATTCTTGAAGTTGATTTGAAGGAAGCTTTAGGAAAATTAGCTGGTCATCTTCTTCAGACGGCGAGCCTCTTCCATCTGTGTTATTTGTAATAAAATATAGCCCACCGTCATCGGCGTACACATCCCTTATTCTTCCAAAATCAGATAAAACCGTACTGATTGTCTCGTTTTTAGGATTAAACCGCTTTAAGCTTTGCCCACTCAGGGTCGCAAAGAAAAAACTACCGTGCAAATTTGTCATTCCAGATGGCGCCCATGTCTCTTCACCAGAATGAGCGAGGGGTGTTACCATCTCTCTTTCAGTTTCATCCCCTTGTATTACAGGCCATCCATAATTTTCTCCAGGTTTAATTAAATTTATCTCATCATGTGCATTGGATCCATGTTCGGTAGCGTATAGGGAACCAGCTTCATCCCAAGCCATCCCTTGCGGATTACGGTGCCCATAGGAATAAATATAAGAGTCTTGAAAAGGATTGTCTTCAGGTACACTCCCATCAGTATTTATCCGCAAAATTTTTCCCGCTAGACTCTCTACATCCTGTGCATTTTCAGGAACAGACGCATCACCTGTTGTAACATAAAGTTTTTCATCTGGCCCTATTTTTATCCTTCCTCCTTGATGCACCTGCCCTCCGGGAATCCTATCAAGAATAGTAGATACTTCGTGCCATGTCTCTTCTCTTTCTTCAAGTTCAATGACACGCTGGTAATAAGTTCCGTCCTGCTCATAAGAATAATAGGCATATGCAATTTTACTTGATGAAAAATCCTCCGGAATGGAGATACCGAGCAATCCGGCCTCTGACTGTTGGGAAAGATCTCTTTCAAACTCAACAGGCTTTCGAGTTTGCTCACTCTTTGTAATGGTGACAATGGCACCAGGACGCTCGCTAACATACAAATTTCCATCATGCTTTTCAATTGCCCATGGGGCTTCTAAGTTTGTGGCTACTTGTTCTATGTTCTCCCCTTTATTACCGGCATTTTCATTTTCTCCTGCCTCCCCTGATGTTTCTTCAGCAGGTTGCTCTGGCTCCATCGGTTCGGGTTTTCTCCCATCATTCGAACAGGCAGTAAGTATTACAAAAAACGTGCACAAAATAGCAATTCCAGTAAATCGCATAGGGTGAGCCTCCTTTCTATTTTACCTTTATTAGTTGCCTTCCTTACTTCATCCTAAACCAGTTAAATTCTATTCTATCCAAGGCTACATAGCCGGTAACACGCAATTCTGGTTGATTGGGGCTCTTTTATGATTGATTGAGACGCTCTTCTTGTTGATTGGAACTCTTCTATTATCGATTGAGACGCTCTTCTTGTTGATTGGAACTCTTCTATAATCGATTGAGCATCTCTTCTGATTGATTGACGCTCTCCTTCGATCGATTGAGCATCTCTTCTGGTTGATTGAATGCACATTACAAATAAATGTTCGGAAAATTCCAATAATCGCAACCAAAAAATAGGGACCCCACTATTACCATGGGTTCCCTATTCAAATTAGATTGTTTTTGATTTTTTTGCTGCCTTTTCACGTTCGTTTTTATTAAGGATTTTTTTCCGTAAACGAATGGATTCTGGTGTTACTTCACAGTATTCATCGTCAGCCAAGTACTCAATTGCTTCCTCAAGAGACATTTTTCTTGTCTTCCTGATTGTAGAAGTTTGGTCCTTCGTTGCTGAACGTACGTTTGTTAAGTGCTTTTCTTTTGTAATGTTAACAGTCAGATCGTTTTCACGGTTGTGTTCTCCGACAATCATGCCAGCATATATTTCTGTACCAGGTTCTACGAAAATCACACCACGATCTTCCAGTTGCATAATACCGTAAGTGGAGGCTTTTCCGTTTTCCAGGCCAACTAATACACCTTCACGACGTCCACCGACTTGCCCTTTAATAACTGGCTCGTACGAATCAAACGTATGGTTGATGATACCATAACCGCGTGTCTGGGTCATGAATTCTGTAGCATAACCAATCAATCCACGAGAAGGCACTTTGAACTCAAGGCGGACTTGGCCAGTACCATGGTTTACCATATCTAGCATTTCGCCTTTACGCTCTCCAAGTGATTCCATAATTGCGCCTGTATATTCCTCTGGCACATCTACTTGCACACGCTCTACAGGCTCACAACGTACACCATCAATTTCTTTGATGATTACCTGTGGTTTAGAAAGCTGTAGCTCGTAACCTTCACGACGCATATTCTCTATCAAGATGGATAGATGTAATTCTCCTCTACCTGATACAATCCAAGCATCCGGAGAATCTGTTGGATCTACACGTAGACTAACATCTGTTTCCAATTGCTTCAATAGACGCTCTTCAATTCTACGTGACGTAATATATTTACCCTCACGTCCAGCAAATGGACTATTGTTTACCACGAACGTCATTTGCAATGTTGGCTCATCAATTCGTAGCCATGGTAGTGCTTCAACATGATCCTGTGGGCAAATGGTTTCCCCGATATTGATATCTTCCATTCCAGCAATCGCAACAATATCTCCTGCAATCGCTTCTTGGATTTCAATACGTTTTAGACCAATAAAGCCGAAAAGCTTACTAATACGGAATGACTTCTGTGAGCCATCCTCTTTTAAGACAACCACTTGTTGACCAACGCTGATTGTACCACGAACGACGCGTCCAACCCCAATTCGACCAACATAGTCATTATAATCCAACAATGTTACTTGGAACTGTAAAGGCTCGTCTTTCGTATCAGCAGGTGCTGGAATATGGTCTAAAATAGTAGTAAAAACAGGATCCATTGTTTCTTCTTGAGATTCTGGTTCAAGACCAGATGTACCATTTAATGCAGAAGCATAAACAACTGGGAATTCAAGCTGCTCATCATCTGCACCAAGCTCAATGAATAGATCCAATACTTCATCTACCACTTCTGAAGGACGGGCATTTGGGCGATCGATCTTGTTAAGCACAACGATCGGAGTTAGCTTCTGCTCAAGTGCCTTTTTCAGTACGAATCTAGTTTGTGGCATGGTTCCTTCATAAGCATCTACAACGAGTGCCACACCATCTACCATTTTCATAATTCGTTCTACTTCTCCACCGAAGTCTGCGTGTCCAGGTGTATCTAAAATATTAATAGATGTATCTTTATATTTAATCGCAGTATTTTTCGCCAAGATAGTAATTCCACGTTCTCTTTCAATATCTCCTGAGTCCATTGCTCTTTCATTGACTTGTTCGTTTTCACGGAAAGTTCCTGAGTATTTCAGTAACTGATCAACCAGTGTTGTTTTTCCGTGGTCAACGTGGGCAATGATCGCAATATTACGAATATCTTCTCTTAATTGCATAAAAGTACGCTCCTCTTTAAATTAGAGTGATTCAAACTATACGATTATACCATAAAACCATAGGCATATTAAAGTTTTTTCAAAAAATTAACGAAAAATGTACAAAAGCGTCGAGCGTCTGATTAAAACTTAACTTCCTATCCGATAAAAATTATCTCAAATTTCGCTCCACCCAGTTCCGATTTATGGACAGCTATTTTTCCATTTGATTGTTCAATAATTGCTCTAGCAATTGCTAATCCTAATCCAGTTTCCCCAGTTTTACCTTTTACAAACCGGTGAAAAATATGTGGCATTAATTCCTCAGCCACCCCTTCACCATCATCTTCTATTAAAATATGGGTGTTGCTTTCCTGTTTCTTCACTTGTATGGAGACGGTCGAATTAGCATGACGAATAGCATTAAATACCAGGTTCAAGAGAGCGCGTAAGAGTTTTTCCTCGTCTGCATAAAGGACAATATTTGCCTCTATCTCTTGTTTTAAGTGTACTTTTTTGTCATTTACAATCGGTAAGGCACGATCCACAACTTGCTCTATCAAATCGTCTACCAACACTTTATCTTTATTGTATACTTCCGTATCACTGTCCAGCTTTGCAAGCAAGATCATCTCATTAATAATTTTCTTCAATCTTTTTACCTCTGTAACCATGACTTCAAGACCTTTGTCTTGATCATTTTCATCAAAGATCCCATCCCTGATACCTTCTGCATATCCTTGTATTGTCATTAACGGTGTTTTCAATTCATGGCTGGCATTTTGAAAGAATGTTTGCTGTGACCTAATGTATTGCTTCAATTCATTTGCCATTTCATAAACACTTTGCTCTACTTCTTTAATTTCCCCTGTTGCTTTAATTCGGTTGATATCATCAAACTGTCTATTCTCCACCTTTTTCAACTGTCTTTTTAGTTGGGAAAGTGGTGTAACAAGTTTATTGGTTAAAAAATAACTAAGAAGGATGGCAGCTGCTGCCCCAATGAGAAAAACAATGAGCAGTCGGAAGATAAACTGCTGTTGCACTTCCTGCAAATCATCTAACGGTGTAAGCAATATTAGCTGGTCGCCATTGCTTTCAGGGGTTATGATGATACGAGAAGTTACATACCGGGCATTTTTATATTCCCACAGCGCTTCATCACGGGCAGAAAAGTCATTATTCTCAAACAAGCCTTTAACGATTTTACTTGGAATGGTTGAATACGGTATAACATTGTTATTTTCATTATACATAATGAGTTGGAGGTTCTGCTCATTCAAAAAGTTACTGAGCCCCGCATTACTGATCGCTCCGGACTCGTTAATTAATTCGGCTAGTATCTCTCCGTTTTGCTTTAATTGCCTTTGTTCATCTTCAATCAACATATCAAGAATAAGGGAATAAATGATATACCCCGTGACAGCCAATATCACGAGCAATAAGGCAGTAAAGGCAGCATTTAGCTGTGATTGCAGTTTCATTCTGTTTCCTCATCATCACGCAATCGGTATCCATAACCCCAAACCGTTTCAAGTGGTAGATTTGGTAGTTTCTTTCGTATTCGTTTTATTAAATCATCTACCGCTCTGTCACTACCAAAATAATCATCTCCCCAGACCCTTACTAACAGGTCCTCTCTAGAAAAAGCCCGATTGACATTTTCAGTTAAAAACACTAGCATGTCATATTCCTTCGTTGTGACATCAAGCTCATTTCCATTATAAAAAATCCGTCGTTCACTTTTATATATTTCCATATGATGTGTTTTGATAATTTCCTTGTCTTCATTTCCTCCATTTATTCGCGGTGCCGAACGCTTAAACAATCGCTTGATACGCGCTATCAATTCTCTCGGGCTAAATGGTTTTGTTAAATAATCGTCTCCACCGAGCTCAAGACCAAGAATTTTGTCAATTTCATCATCTTTTGCAGAAATAATGATAATCGGTACTTCGCTTTCATTGCGGATTTTTTTACAGAACTCGTACCCATCCATTCCTGGGAGCATAATGTCCAATATCCACATATCAGGCTTACGGTCTTCCCAAATCTCCCATGCCTTCTCAGCAGAATCTGACAGTGAAACTTCAAAGCCCTCTTTTTTCAAGTATGCCGTAACAATATTTTGGATATTCGGATCATCTTCCACAACCCCTATATGATAGTTCATACACGCTCACCTTTTCGATTTAATGTCATTACTTCTATTTTTACATAAGACCTAACCGTTGAACAAGCTATCACTTTTACACATTTATACCACATTTATACCAAATGTTTCCCAAAACCTGTGGGTATACTCAACTTATAGATCGAAATCAACGAAAGGGTGATAATCAATGGACCAAGACAAATATAATCCAAATCATCAAGGAGAACAGGAAAGGAATGAGCGCCAGGAAATATCTGATCAGAACCTGGAACAAGACAGTGGGACAGAAAACGATAATTACCTCATGCAACAACAGCATACAGTTCATCATGAATCAACGCCAGCGGAACAGCGGTCTGAAAATGTTAAACCAACCAAAAGCAAAAGCGGACTACACTTCATACTTGGTGGTTTATCAGGAGGGATTGTATCTGTTGCTCTAATCATTGCCCTTATTATGACAAATATTATTCCAATAAATACAAGTTCTTCGGCTTCAGGAGGGGATGGCGCTAACTCTTCCTCAACTCCGGATATTGTGCAAACACTAGCATCGGATGACGCAACCCTTTCTTCCAGCATTGAAGAAACAGCCAAGGCTGTAGTTGGAGTTAGCAATATGCAGCAACAAAACGTTTGGACAGATAGCCAAGAAGCCGGAACTGGATCGGGGATTGTCTACAAAAAGGAAAACGGTAAAGCATATGTTGTTACAAATCAACATGTTGTGGAAGGCGCCGAAGAAGTAGAAGTTGTGTTAGATGACGAAGAACACATTAATGCAACAGTACTCGGTACGGATTCCTTAACAGATTTAGCAGTACTTGAGGTAGATGGAGAAAAAATCGATACAGTGGCAAGTATCGGCAGCTCTGAGGACCTTACAGTAGGTGAAACGGTTGTTGCCATCGGGAACCCTTTAGGGATTGAATTCGCTAACACGATTACCAAAGGAATTGTCAGTGGACTAAATCGTTCTGTAAGCATGGATACAAATGGGGACCAACAAGCAGACTGGGTAACAGAAGTAATCCAAACTGACGCTGCTATTAATCCTGGTAATAGTGGTGGAGCACTCGTTAATGGAAATGGCGAAGTAATTGGAATTAATTCCATGAAGATTGCTCGTGAAGAGGTAGAGGGAATTGGCTTTGCAATTCCAATGGACACAGCACTACCAATTATGGATCAATTAGAGCAAAACGGGGAGATTGAACGCCCACTTATCGGTATTAGCACTGCTTCCTTAAGCCAGGTGCCTGCCCAATTCCGGAGTGAGATTGAGCTTCCTGAAAAAGTAGATGGTGGCATGGTCATTGCAGACGTACAAGCTGGATCCTCTGCAGAAACAGCAGGTCTACAAAGATTTGATGTCATCACACAAATTAATGGGAATTCAATCACTTCTATTTTAGAGCTTAGAAAATTCCTGTACTCCGACGCTGCAGTTGGGGATACAGTTGAAATAGAGTACTATCGTGACGGAGAACAAAAAACTGCTGAGGTTACCTTGCAAGCAGGAGAAACAGAACAATAAACGTCACGTAAGATTCTTTAGAAGGGGGGACTATCCTCCCTTCTTTTTTTTGTTTTTTCGCATTATACTTATAGAGGGTGCTTACATTTCTTCTAATATCATCTGCGAGCGGTTTACTTCGAATTGATGTATTAATAATTTCCAACAAAAACAGGATTTACACCTTTTTTGTCGAATGCATGTAAGTATCCAAATAATTAAGAAGGAGTGATTTTATGATTTGTCCAAATTGTGGACAGCAAACAGAAGAAGGAAAGTTTTGCACGAATTGTGGCGCGCCGTTACCTGTGGAAAATAACGCAGCTACTCAGGAACCTGTAAACACTGATCCTACCTTAGAACAGGAAAGCAATATTGGTGAACCGAGCCAGCCACTAACACCAGGACAGCAGCAAAACCAGAGTCAATCGAATGATTTTATGGAGACAGTAAAAAGAGAGACTTCGCAGTTTGGGGCGTTCTTTGTAAAGCTTTTGAAAAAGCCTAGCGAAGGAAAGAACGTCGCAAGCAGCCAATTGATTTCAGGTATTATAACTATCGTCATTTTTTCCCTGCTAATCTCCCTTGGAACGTACATAATCTCAAGTAGCATTGGATCTTATTTCATGCAGGTTTCCTTTGTTGACAGCTTTCTTTTACCACTTATCCAGTTTTTAGTTTTGTTCGGTGTTATAGCAGCCATTACATTTGCTGGTGTGAAGATCGGCGGGCAATCCTTATCATTTACAGATGTTGTAGCGAAGACCGGGGCATATTCAGTGCCATTTTTAGTTTTAACAGTCTTAGGCTCTTTACTAGCACTTGTGGAGATCCCTCTTTCGGGGAACATTCTTCTAATTGGTTTGATAGGGCCAATTCTTTTAGTACCAACTCTTATCTTACTTGAACGACCCGCTCCAGCATTCGATCGAATTTACTTGCTAATCGGTGTTTACTTTGTAACCTTACTAGCCTCTGGTTACCTTTTAGCTAATATAGTGGATACCTTACTTGGTGGCATGATGGGCAGCTTGTTCTAAATGAGATGAAAAAAGCGGACCTTTCCAAAAGGTCCGCTTTTTGCTATCCAAAAAATAAATCAATTACATTACTGCCAGATGAACTTTTCTTATTATAAAATTCGGAGTATCCGCAGTTTTTACAGTACACAACAAGAAATTGATTATGCTGCATATCAAACATTTTGGATAGGCCAGTCCCCGTCATGGCAACTTCTTTTGAATCTGCATCGGTACTCCCGCATTTAATACAACCCGTTTGTTCACTCATCTTATCCACTCCCTCTAATTAATAATACGGAAGTATGGACTATATGGTTTCATCATCACTATCACTTTCCACTGAATCGAGATTCTTTTCATAACGATTGTGGTTATAGGTAACCCCTTCAAATTTTCCATCAATATCTGCGGCGAGAAACTCTTCTACATTTTCTGCAGAACCTACAAGTTCATCACTGTTCGGATACATTTCATCATAATCCTCATGATCCCCATAAAAATCAGAAGTTGTTTCGGAAGTGCCATATCTGCTTACTTCCTGCCAACTGTCTTCCGCATCATAGGAGACCTGGTTTTCATCTGTTTCTTCATCCGGGTTAATGTTTGGGCTAAAAACCTCTTCTTCTACAGTACGGTCTTCTTCAAAGATTACATTATTTCCGGCATGCTCCATACAGCGGTCAGCAGTTGGCAGAGCCGCTAACCTTTCAAAGGGAATATCTGCGCCACATTGGCTACATATGCCATATGTCCCTTCCTCTATCGCATGCAAGGCCTTATTAATATCTTCAAGCTCTGTTTCAGCATGCTCGTTCAAGGCAATATCCTTTTCTCTTTCAAAAAGTTCTGTCCCCATATCACCAGGGTGGTTATCATAATTGGAAAGTTCACTCACCGATTCCTTCGCCAATTCAAGTGTTGTACCAAAATGATCCTGTATATGATTTATCAGTTCATTCTGCCTTTGCACCAAGTCTGCTTTACATTGCAATAGTTGCTCTTTGGTGATCATATGGATCCTCCTCTAATTGCTTTAACTATGTAGGTATACTATGTGCAAAACAATCGAGGGTGATTCTTTATTTCGACTCCCAAATCATGTCAATATGTAAAATCCCATCATCCAAATACGGCTCTGTCATTTGCTTAAACCCGAATGATTGGTAAAACGCTTTTAAATATTCTTGGGCCTGAATCTTAATCCTAGATTCTTTCCATTCTTCTGTGATAAATTGCAAAGCTTTTTCCATCACGTTTCTCGCATAGCCTTTGCCACGGAATTTGTTGACCACCATTACTCTTCCAATCGAGGCTTCTGTGTATTTGTTACCTGCAGGAATAATACGTACCAGCGCAGCGACTTCCCCTTTTTCTTCTAAATATAAGTGCATGCTTTCCTGGTCCAAATTATCTAATTCCGGATAGGCGCAATTTTGCTCGACGACAAATACGTCCGTTCTTGCTTTCAAAAGTTTATATAGTTCTGTAGTCGTTAGTTCAGAAAATGCTTTTGTATGCCAGTTCATTTCTTTTCCTTCCTTTGCTTTTTTCCTTATACTATTATATGCAGGGGTTATCGTAAAGGATAATTCACAACGCTTAAGAAGGAGAGGATATTTCCCATGGAACACAAGACGAAAATAGGACAAACAGAGCTGACAGTTAACCCAATTGGCTTAGGGACAAACGCTGTTGGCGGACACAATATTTATCCAAATCTTGATGAAGAGGCAGGCAAAGAATTAGTTAAAACAGCCATTGACAATGGTATGAACTTTTTGGATACTGCTTTCATTTATGGTCCAGAACGTTCAGAAGAACTGGTTGGGCAAGTTATGAAAGAAACGGGTAAACGTCAGGAAGTAGTACTTGCAACCAAGGGTGCGCACAAATTTGTTGGAAAGGATATCGTTTTCGACAATTCACCCGCTTTTTTAAAGCAATCTGTGGAAGATAGTCTTAAACGCCTTCAAACAGATTATATCGATTTATTTTATATCCACTTCCCAGATGAAGAAACTCCTAAAGATGAAGCGGTTGGTGCATTAAAAGAACTGAAGGATCAGGGTAAAATAAAAGCAATAGGTGTATCTAATTTTTCTCTTGATCAACTAAAAGAGGCTAATAAAGACGGCTATGTGGATGTACTTCAGGGAGAATATAATCTTCTGAACAGAGCTGCAGAAACCGAATATTTTCCTTATACAACAGAAAACAACATTTCCTTTGTACCTTATTTCCCGTTTGCTTCAGGTTTACTTGCAGGGAAATACGATAAAAACACTACCTTTCAGGATGGTCGTGCTAAGGCTCCAAACTTCCAAGGGGCAACATTCCTTCGTAACTTAGAAAAGGTGGAAAAGGTACGTAAAATAGCTACCAATAAAAATGTCGAGGTCGCACATGTCGTGCTAGCATGGTATTTAACTCGGGATGCTATTGATGTGGTTATTCCTGGCGCAAAACGTGCTGATCAAGTATTAAATAACTTACAGACACTTAATGTGGAATTGACCACTGAAGAAATAAAAGAGATCGATACTATATTCAAAAGTTAACAAGGATTAGGGAGGTATACACACATTGTATGCCTCCTTTCTATGCTATACTTTTTTTAAAGAGAAACACTGCTGGAAACTACATAAAGTTTTACGACAAATAAGCACATGAAATTCAATTAGGAGGCGTGAAATAGTGGATATTAAGGAAAAGCGAATTGGGTTTATTGGAACAGGAGTTATGGGAAGCAGCATGGTTGAAAATCTAATGCAAGATGGGTTTCCCGTAACGGTCTACACTCGGACAAAAGAAAAAGCACTACCATTATTGGAACAAGGCGCAGAGTGGGCAGATTCTGTAAAAGATCTTGCTAGCTCTAGCCATATTATCATCACCATTGTTGGCTATCCTCAGGATGTTGAAGAGGTTTATCTTGGCAAAGATGGATTGCTCGCACATGCAAATCCTGGCAGCTACCTAATTGACATGACAACATCAAAACCTGCATTAGCTAAAGAAATTTACGATCGGGCAAAAGAAAAAGGTATCCATGCATTAGATGCCCCTGTATCCGGTGGGGATATTGGTGCTAAAAATGGTGCGCTAGCCATTATGGCTGGTGGTGATGAAGAAGCATTTACTACAGTACTTCCTGTATTGGAGGCAATGGGAGAAAATATTATTCTACAGGGTGAAGCAGGTGCTGGACAGCATACAAAGTTAAGTAATCAAATTGCGATTGCTTCAAACATGATCGGGGTATGTGAAGCGATTGTCTATGCAAAAAAAGCCGGTCTAGATCCATCTAGGGTGCTTGACACCATTACAACGGGTGCCGCAGGGAGTTTCTCTTTATCAAAGTTGGCACCAAGAATGATTGCTGGCGATGATGCACCGGGATTTTATGTAAAACACTTTATCAAGGATATGACCCTTGCAATAGAATCTGCTAAGGAGCTTGGCATGGAGACACCAGGGCTGGCTCTTTCACTTAAACTTTACAAAGAGCTAGCAGAAAAAGGCGAAAATGATAGTGGTACTCAGGCACTTATAAAACTATTCGAGCAATAAGAGGTAAAAGATTGAGGACGGGACAAAAGTAATTACGTAAAAGATAAATCAGAAAGAATGGCGTTTGAATAACCGCTTCAGAAGTATACTTCGCTTTCCATGGGCGGCTGGTGAGCCTCCGGATGCTCCGCATTCCGGGGTCTCACCTAGGCCTTCCTCCCATAGGAGTCTCCGTATATTTCTTACGCTTATTCTAGCTATCCTCCGTCTTTTGACTATAACGTTTTGTTATGTCCCGTCCTCTCTTTTGTTTACACGTTAGGAAGGCATAAAATTTCAGCTAGGAAGTAATAACGACGTAGTTTAAATTTTGAAGCTCCAAGTATAAGAAAAACGTACACGTTCGCTAAAAAGCGAGCGAACGTGCGTTTTTCTAATCCAATTCACTTTGGACAATAAAAGCTAAGTCGTCATTGCCGAACAACTGTAGCACCTGTAATACCGTGTGTGTCGGTATTTCTTCAGACTCTTTTTTCGGTACCGTAAGCTCCATTGCTTCCGCTAAGGATGGGTTATGTATCTGATTCGGATAGGCTTTAACATATAATGCTTCGGGGTCTAAATCATTATTGATACACCATTGTGCATAAATTAAGATCATCATTTTTTCATCACTTTGATAACTTTTTATTACTTGATCTTCCATTTCCTTTTTATCCATTGTAATCCTCCTTACTTCTAGGACAAGTTGGAATTTCTCGCTACATCATAACATTGCGCTTTCCGTGGGCACGGCCTCAGCCACGGGCCAACAGGATGTTGGTCACGAAGGCGTTGCCACAGGACGTGGCGCTCTTAGCCTTTGTTCCTTCCCCTAACTTCCGGGGTCTTCGGACTCGCGCTGTTCCCACTGGACAAGTAAGGGTTCGTCAGCGACTCATCGCACGCAGAAAATGCTTAATGCATTTTCAAGGAGTCTTCATGTTTTGCCTACGCTATATTGTCCTCAATCATCTACGAATGGAAAGTAAAAACACTACCTTACATTTGCTTAAACTTCACAACTCAACTAAGTGGTTCCAGCCTTCTTAAAGAGATAGACCCACATGAAGGATAGTGCTTGTTTTAGATCCAGTGGCATATGCTCTACCTCGGTTGGTTTCACTTCTTTTTTATAAACTCCAATATCCTCAATATGTTGAAGATTTTCCTGCATTGCCAGCTTTTTAAGTTCCCATGGCATCATCGTATTGCATATTGCGTTTTCACCATATAACCTGGGAAAACTGTTCACACGCGGACCAGCTGTTGGTCCTAAAATACCAACGCAAAGGTATCCTCCCTCTTTTGTAACTCGAATCATTTCCTTTAATGCGTGGAATGGATTCTCAGTCCATTCTAAAACATTAATGGCCATGAGTGCATCAAATGAATTTGTCGGGAAGGGTAAATCATTTACATCCGCTTTTTGAAAGACGATTTCATGCTGTATTGCCGTCCTTTTAGCATGTGTGATCATTTCAACGGAAAGGTCGACACCCGTTACGCCATAGCCTGCCTTGTTTAACAAATAGGAGCCATATCCATCCCCACACCCAACGTCCAGTATATTGCTTCCCTTTTTTACATGTCGTTGTATAAAAGGAAGAATAGTCTTTCTGCTGCCTGTTTCCCACATATTCCTGCTACGTTCGTGCCAAAAGTCGGCCCGGCTATCCCATTCTACTTCAGCCGTTTCTTTCCAGTTAAAACTTTCCATGCTCTTCCCCCTTTTTGGTCATTCCTATAGTCCGTTAGCTGCTTTAACTTCCTTTAGCAATTACTCTATGGTACAAAAAAAGGTTTATCTCACGGATGAGATAAACCTTTTTGTAATTAACTATTATAGGCGAACAACGTTAGCTGCTTGCGGTCCGCGGTTACCTTCAACGATTTCAAATTCAACGTCTTGACCTTCTTCAAGAGTTTTGAAACCTTCTGATTGAATAGCTGAGAAATGTACGAATACATCGTCTCCGTCTTCGCGCTCGATGAAACCGAAGCCTTTTTCTGCGTTAAACCATTTTACTTTACCAGTCATTAAAATGACCTCCTTATACAAAATATCGTGCAAAGTAATTGAATCATAAATACTTTTACACCACTTTGATAAAGAGATCGTAAAGTATTATTCAAACTTCAATTTCCTTTTGCTACTATCCACTTTAACCTTTTCTAGATTAAAAAGCAAGTAATTAGAGATGTTATTTTCAAAAAAACTTCTGGTTGTTTATTCCCACAGCGACTTGATAGTAAGCGTTTCCCTATTTTTTTGAGTTTATCTCATTATACCTTCTTTTTTGTCGGTATCCATACGTTATATCACGAACCAGTTCTTCATTCTCCAGACTTGCGCCAATTGCCCCAACAATTGTAGAAATAGAAGTTGCAATCCAAGCTAATCGAAGGAAGTATAGAAACGTAAACTCTTCTTCTAGATCTATGGAAAACACATACACGTCCGGCGGTATGACAATAACAATGGCAATAAGAAATAATAAGAATAGTACAGCATAATAACTTAACACAGATATTAGTAATGTGAGGACTGTAGTTTGATTATATAAGCGTCTTAGTTTTGCATCTGTACGCGTGGCCGGGCTTTCCCACAGATTATGGGCAGTAATAATCCAGAATACCATTAACCCAATAGCCGCTGCATTTAACCCCAATAGTCTGTATGTGCTAAGAAGATAGCTTAGTTCCCATATTGTAGAAAAGATAAGACCAAAAATACCTGTAGAAAAAGCCACCGCAATGATTCTTTTAAAAGAAGGCATTATGCTCATCGGTTGATTTGCTTGTGTCATCCCCATTACCAAACGTAATATTCCTAGCTTTTTGGGGAATACAATATAGCGCGCTTCTTTCCCTACATGATCATCATCGGAGCTGAGTCGTTTTACCCGGCTAACCGGAAATTGCTTCTGCAGTATAACTTCAGGATCCGATTTCTCTATCTCATCAATTTTATTAGAATTGCCTTGATAATAATAAATCTCCCTAATAATTTGAATGATGGATTTCTCGATTCGTTTCTTGGTTGGCAGCCAGCCAAATACAGGGATCGATAATTGTGCAACAGCATGGTGCAGGCTAATATCTGCTCCCACAATGTTTTTATTGTGAAATAGAGGGAGGTCCGTTAAACAAACCGCATAATCCCATCCCTCCGCTTTCTTTATTTCAATTGCTTTCTCTAATATTTCACCTACTGTCTCCGCTGCTCCAGTAAGCGGATCTACAATAAACTCCATTTCCCATGAAACATCTTTTTCGATTTGTTGCTGAAGATGATGAGGAATCTTTTCAATATACTTTTTCCCGATAGCTGCAGGTAGCTCTGGAGCCGCAATTAATCCAACTACAATTTTCTTTGTCATTCGATGCACCTCTTTTCAGGCTCAGAATCCTCATTCTTATCCCCTTCGTTTTCTTCCTCACCTATTTCATAATAACGCTGCTGTTGGCGAAAAGAGTAGGTAACGTTGCGAATCCTTTCCTCACTCTCTAATCCAGTTCCTATTGCTCCGGCGAGTGTTCCAAATGAAGTGACCAACCAGACTAGCTTCAGGTAATAAACAAAAGATGGTGAACCTTCAACTTGAGTCCTTATTTGGAATAACTCCGGAGGAACGAGAAGAGACATAGCCGCAAGAAACATAATAAATAAAACAAGATAATTTAGAGACACAATACTTGTAAGTGTTAAAAATGTCGTACGATTATATAAATCTCGCCAACGCTTCTTACCGTGTTGTGATGGTTTTTCCCACAGGTTATGGGAAAAAATAATCCATGTTACCATCCCTAATATCGATAAGAGAGACAAGAAAACTAGTCTAAGAGGAGAGTAAGCTACACTAAGTACCCAAGGGTTTGGAAAAATGGAAACATAGGCACCTGATGCAAAAGATAGCATCGTTATCTTTTTAAACGAAAGCAACGCGTCCCACGGGCGGTTGGCAAACGTCATGCCACACATTATACGCAAATATCCGATCACTCGAGAGCGGATCACATACCGAAAATCCAACTGTTCTTCCGGTGATGCAACTAATCTCCTCACACGAGAAAAGAAAAACTGTCTACCTATATTTTTAGCAGCATCTTTTCCATTTTCTAGTGTGTGCTCTTCCGTCGAAACGCGTTCGTCGGAAGTGCGGTATAGTTCTTTCATCAACTCAATCATGATCACGCGAATTCTTTTATGCATCGGCATGACTCCAAATGCAGGAATGGATACCTGTCCAACCTTATGGTCTAAATTGGCATTTCCCACAACTATCCTTTTCTTAAAGAAAATCGGGAGATCTGTTAGACAAATGACATACTCCCAGTTTTGTTCTTTTTTTATATTGTTTGCTTTATCAAGCACTTCCTTCGTTTCTTCCGCAACTCCGACAAGTGTATCGACTGTCGTCTCTACTTCCCAGCTCGTATCGTTATCAATCTCTTTAGAAAAATAGTCTGGCAATTCTTTACACAATTCTTCTGCTATATATGCCGGGAGATTGGGGGCAGAAACCAATCCCACACGTACTATCGCCATTATTTCCACCTCCATTGTACGTATTATGTAAGATACCTAGCTTTCTTTATTTACCCGTTTCTTACTGTGAGAAACGCGAATCTTATAATGAAATTAATTTGTAAAAAGGTGTAATACACTTAACCTCCGTCACGGACTAGAAAAAGAAATTCAAACATGATAAAATAATGTCTTGCAAGATAAAAAATAAGAATATCGACTACCAAACATTTATATCTTGCAAATATGAATGATAGGTGGTAAATCAACATGGAGAATTTAAATTATCAAGTATTACTTTATTATCAGTATGTACCAATCGAGGATCCTGAATCCTTCGCTACTGAGCATCTAAAGTTCTGTAAAGAGCTTGAGCTAAAAGGAAGAATCCTTGTAGCTGCGGAAGGGATAAATGGAACGGTATCAGGTACAGTAGAACAAACAGAAAAATATATGGAAGCAATGCACAATGATCCACGCTTTGCTGACATGGTGTTTAAAATTGATGAACATGATGGACATGCTTTCAAAAAAATGCATGTACGCCCACGGGAGGAAATCGTGTCTCTTCGCCTTGAAGATGATATTAATCCTTTGGAAACAACAGGTAACTACCTTTCACCAAAGGAATTCTTTGAAGCAATGCAAGAGGAAGATACCGTGGTAATCGATGCTCGAAATGATTATGAATATGATCTAGGACATTTTCGCGGTGCTATCCGACCGGAAATTGAAACATTTCGCGAGCTTCCGGATTGGATTAAGGAAAATAAAGAACAATTTAAAGACAAGAAAGTACTAACCTATTGCACAGGCGGAATCCGTTGTGAAAAATTCTCCGGATGGTTGCTGGAGGAAGGCTTTGAAGATGTAAGCCAACTACACGGCGGCATCGTAAGCTACGGAAAAGATCCAGAAGTGCAAGGAGAACTATGGGACGGACAATGCTATGTTTTCGATAACCGTATTTCAGTACCAATCAATCGGAAAGAACACGTTGTAGTCGGCGTAGATTATTTCGATGGACAGCCATGCGAACGTTACGTAAACTGTGCAAATCCTGAATGTAATCAACAAATCCTCTGCTCTGAAGAAAATGAGCATAAATATATTCGCGGCTGTACTCATGAATGTCGGGTAAGCCCACGAAACTTGTATGTAGAAGAACATGGCTTAAGCGAACAAGAAGTAGAAGAAAGACTTACTGCTATCGGCGAATCCCTTAAGCAAAAAGCTTAATATCATGATTCAAAAAAAGACGGCCTAGATGGGTCGTCTTTTTTCTCGTGGAAATAATATAAAATTTTAACGAGGAAGCAAAAGCGATGTAGTTAAATTCCGAAGTCCCAAGTAGAAGAAAAGCGTTTGTTTGGACAGGCTACAATACCATTGCTATTCTTTTACTAAGGAGGCTTGCTTATTATGAGTGTATATGAATTCAAAGCTGAAACAATTAACGGCAAGGAAATTTTATTATCAGAATATGAAGGAAAAGTTCTTTTAATCGTTAACACAGCAAGCAAGTGCGGCTTTACTTCTCAGCTAGAGGGGTTGCAAAAGCTTTACGATACGTACAATCAACAAGGACTTGAAATTCTAGGTTTTCCATGCAATCAATTCAACAGCCAGGATCCTGGATCAAATGAAGAGATTGCTGAATTTTGCCAGTTAAACTATGGGGTTACATTCCCAATGTTCAGCAAAGTTGATGTTAAAGGGAAAAATGCACATCCACTTTTCAACTATTTAACAGAGGAAGCAAAAGGTCTACTAACGAAACAAATCAAGTGGAATTTTACTAAGTTTTTAGTTGGCAAAGATGGGCAGGTTATAGATCGTTTTGCACCACAAACAAAACCAGAAGAACTCGAAAAAGCAATTCAAGACGCGTTAAAATAAAAAAGCCGCGTGACTCGATACTCTGTTTAAAAGTTTCGATTCCACGCGGTTTTCGCTTTTCCTAACTACTCTATTTTACATCAAACGATTTTTACAATACTTTATCTAGAAAGTCTCTTGCTCTGGAAGACTTCGGATCATGGAAAAAGTCTTTCGGTTTTCCTTCCTCTACTAACTTTCCTTGGTCTAAGAATAATACACGGTCTGCTACTTCTTTAGCGAAGTTCATTTCGTGTGTCACGATCACCATCGTAATCCCTGTATCAGCCAAATCTTTAATAACATCAAGCACTTCTTTCACCATTTCAGGATCAAGTGCTGAAGTAGGTTCATCAAACAACATTACTTCCGGTTCCATCGCCAACGCTCTCGCAATTGCTACCCGTTGTTTTTGTCCACCTGATAAGTGATTCGGATAGGCGCTTTCTTTGTCTGTCAGCCCAACCTTTGCTAAGAGCTTTTTCGCATTTTCCACAGCCGTTGACTTGTCTATGCCCTTTACCTTTTGTGGTGCATAAATAACGTTCTCAAGCACGGTCATATGTGGGAAAAGATGAAAGTGTTGAAATACCATCCCAATATTTTTTCTAACTTCCAGCTTATTAATTTTAGGAGATGTGATCTCGTTTCCATTCATAAATATCTCACCTGAAGTTGGAACCTCTAAAAGATTTAAACAACGCAGAAATGTTGATTTACCAGAACCTGAAGGTCCAATAATGGTTACCACTTCACCTTGTTGAACAGTAGTGGATATCTCTTCAAGGACCATATTCTTTCCAAACACTTTTGTAATCTTTTCAGCTTTAATCACTTTGACGAAGCCTCCGTTCCACTAAACTTCCTGCCACCGTAAGAATATAAACCATTACCCAGTAAATAAGGCCAGCTAAAATTAGTGGCTCAAAATTCCGGTAAATATCGGAGCCCACAATTTGCGCCCTCCGCATTAAATCCAAGTACCCGATTGTGGAAACGAGGGCGGACTCTTTTGTTAAGGTTATAAACTCGTTCATCATGGCTGGTAAGATATTTTTGAATGCTTGTGGCAGAATGATATTTAGCATCATAGGCTTATAAGGAACTCCTAACGCTTCTGCTGCTTCTGTTTGCCCCCGATCTACCGCCTGGATACCACCTCTTATAATTTCTGAAATATAAGCTGCAGAATTTAACCCAAATGTAAGTACAGCTGATAAAAATGCCGAGATATCATATCCAGTGAGCTGTGGAACAGCAAAATAAATAATCATTAATTGCAAAATAAGTGGGGTTCCACGAAACACTGATGTATAAAACACAGCAAATCCCTTTAAAAATGGTACTTTCGTTATTTTACATAATGCGAGTAATGTACCAAGTACAAACCCAATTATAATGGATATACTTACAAATTTTAATGTAGCCCCGATTCCCTTTAGTATAAAAGGAATATAAGGCACAATTTGGCTGAAGTCCAAATTCATGCCTTAACACCTCAATTCTCTGCTGTATTTTTATTCCATGTCAGAGAGCCATTTCTCTTCAAGCTCCTGTATCTTTCCTTCATCTTCAAGCTTTTCAAGTACTTCATTCACTTCTGTTACCATTTCACTACCTTTTGGAAAAGCAATTCCCATACCTGGAGAGCTTGTAGTCGGATCATCAAAGCCAATGAGTCCTTGCTCTTTTATAAACCCAGTTGCCACCGTCTTATCCATATAACCAGCATCAATTCGGTTGGAATTAAGTTCCTGAATAATCAATCCTGCATCATCTACCTTTTTCACTTCAAAACCATATTCCTCACTAAGGGTTTCTGCACCTTCCTCTTGAATGGTACCAAGCTGAACACCAATTGTTTTACCTTCCAAATCTTCAAGACTTTCAATTGCAGAATCGGATGTTGTAACAAACATTTCGCCAGAGTGATGGTATGGGGTGGAGAAGTCTACATTTTTCTTCCGTTCATCAGTTGAACTCATACCTGACATCACCATATCTACTCGATCTGCCTGCAAAGCACCAATTAATCCATCAAATTTCATATCTTCAATATCCAATTCATAGCCTAGTTCTTCTGCTATTAAATGCGCTAAATCTATATCAAACCCTTCAAAGTTCCCCTCGTTATCGCGAGATTCAAATGGAGGAAAATCTGCCGACGTTGCCATTTTTAATACTTTTTTGTCTTGCTCCGAACTTCCTGAAGCTTCATCTGATGTCCCACAAGCCGCAAGTCCCCCTGCAACTAGCATAATAAATAGTATAATTCCAATTGTCTTTTTCATTTTTTCTCCCCCTATTTCCCTTTAAATTCCTGTTGCATCGATTGATAAAGTGCTTTGTCTGTTAAGAGGTCATACCCTGTAAAGGCTAGTGATAGTGCACCATTAGCCAAGGTTTGATGCCCCTCTTCTGTTATTGTTTTATCTGCGAAGTCCTGCGTATGGGCGGTTAGCCCTTCTTCGCCAAACCCGATATATGGGTGAATTGCTGGTACAACTTGACTAACATTCCCCATATCAATAGATCCATAGCTTTGTTTTGCTGGTAAAACAGGTCCTCCACTAACTTGCTGTAAGTTTTTGTTGAATGCATCTGATAATGCTTTGTTTGTGATCATATTGTCATAGCTTAGTTCATAATTGGAAATCTCCAAAGTGGCGCCTGTCATGAGCGCTGCCCCTTTTGCGATGTTATGAACCTTTTCTACAACCTCATTTAAATAATCTCTTTCTTTCGCTCTTACATAAAATTGGGCCACAGCAGAATCGGGTACAACATTTGCTGCCTGTCCTCCCTCGGAAATGATGCCATGTATTCGGACATCGGAAGTAAGATGCTCACGTAGAGCGTTTATTCCGTTAAATAGTTGAATGACACTATCCAAAGCATTTATTCCCTTTTCAGGAGAAGCAGCTGCATGAGAAGCTTTTCCTGAATACGCGAACTGAATAGCGTCCATTGCCAAGGAATCTCCACTTGAGTATGACAGATCACTTGGATGTACGATCATTGCTGCATCAATGTCTGAAAAGATTCCCTCGTCACTCATTGGAACTTTTGCGCCATTCGTTTCCTCAGCAGGTGTTCCAAGTACAACGACGCTTCCGCCAATATGGTCAATCTGTTTACTAAGTATTACTGCAGCTCCCACACTCATTGTTCCGATTAAATTATGTCCACAGCCATGGCCGACTCCAGGCAATGCATCATACTCTGCTAAATAAGCTATTTTAGGCCCCGGTTTTTCTCCTTCGTATGTAGCTTTAAATGCTGTGGTTCTTCCAACTAAGCCAGTTTCTACTTGAAAGCCCTGTTTCTCAAGATAGTTTGTTAGTAGTTTCATTGATTCGAATTCCTGATCACCCAGCTCAGGGTTATAATATAGATGATCACTCATTTTCTGTAAGTCTTGTTTTATATAATCAAGTTCTTTAGTCAATTCATCTTTCATGGTTATCCCCCGCTGCATGTTTTTTGTATATTTATTAATCTATGTGTATATTTATACCATGATAATGTATAAAAATTCAATAGTTTTTTTATAAAAAATATATTTATTTTATTGAAAACCTTTACAGAGAAAGGTTTTCAGGGTTAAACAATGATTGAGAGACCTATTTTTTAAAATAAGAATATAGTGAATATTCTAATGGATTTCTTGCTTTAAGGTGTATAGTGAAGAGGATTCATTTAACAGTTTGGTATAATTACATGCGTAGTCTGTACTAAAAGGCTACGGGCGTTGGGGAGGAATAGGATTGAATTGTTTAGGCTGTTGCAAATAAAAAAGAAGATACTTCGATAGTTTATGAGGATACGTATGTATGCTGTATTCTCGATCACAGTCCTTATAATGAGGGGCATGTTTTAATTTTACCTAAGGCTCACTTTCGATTTTTTGATGAACTGGATGAACATACTGCAGCTTCTTTAGTTGAAGCTACAAAAAAAGTCTCTAAAGTGATCAGAGAATTGTACCGACCTGACGGAATTACTATCTGCCAAAATGGCGGGGCATTTGACGAACTTACGCATTTTCACATGCATGTTGTTCCAAGATATGAAGGACAAAACTTTGCGAAATTCTATAGTGAAGATGAAGCAAATTATATTGAGGATAGATGCAAATTAGAAGCGACGAAAAGGAAAATGGAGAAAGCATTATTGGAACTACCCTAAAAATAAAAGTCGAATGATAATCCAAAGCCTTAGCACCAGCTTTAGAACTCATTCGACTTTTAAATTAATTTTAAAAGGTTAACTCATACTCTCTTTAATATGCTTTTGCCCAATAAACCAATTCTTTAGCATCTTTCCCACAGCATACGCAAGTATCTGCTACTGTTTCTTGGTCAAACGGAATACAACGTGAAGTGGCAGTTGTTTCTTCCTTTATTTTCTCTTCACATGCAACATCTCCGCACCACATTGCTTTAATGAAGCCTGGTTTTTCTTCTAGCACTTGTTTAAATTCATCCATCGTTTTAGCAATAGACGTTTTTTCTTCACGATGCGTTTGTGCTTTTGTATATAGGTTCTGTTGAATTTCTTCCAACAATACAGGTAAGCGACTTTCCAGTTCACTTAGTGGAATAAATTCTTTTTCACCTGTATCTCTGCGTGCAAGTACTACTTGCTCTTTTTCAATATCTTTTGGTCCCATTTCAATACGTACAGGGATCCCCTTCATTTCATATTCATTAAATTTCCAGCCAGGCATTTTATCACTTGCATCAATATCAACACGTACCAGATCCTTCAAGCGATCACGTAAATCGTATGCTTTATCCAATACGCCTTCTTTATGCTGAGCGATTGGAACAATCATAGCCTGTGTTGGTGCAACTCTAGGTGGGATAACTAGCCCACGATTGTCACCATGAACCATGATCAAAGCTCCCATAATTCTAGTGGATAGTCCCCAAGATGTTTGGTGTACAAATTGGCTCTCCCCATTTTCATCTAAATACGTAATATCAAAAGCTTCTGCAAATCCAGAACCGAAATGATGTGATGTACCTGATTGCAGGGCTTTTCCATCATGCATCAGCGCTTCAATTGTCAGCGTGTAATTAGCACCTGCAAACTTTTCTTTATCGGTTTTACGTCCTTTTAGTACAGGGATGGCGAGATATTTTTCTGCCATATCAGCATATACTTCAAGCATGCGATTTGTTTCTTGCGCTGCATCCTCATCTGTAGCATGCGCCGTATGCCCTTCCTGCCAATGGAATTCAGAGGAACGCAAGAATGGTCTTGTTGTTTTTTCCCAACGCACCACATTTGTCCATTGATTATAAAGCTTTGGCAGATCTCGATAAGAATGAATATTTTTTGAGTAATAATCACAGAAAAGCACTTCCGAAGTTGGGCGGACAGCGATACGCTCTTGTAGTTTTTCCTCGCCACCATGAGTTACCCAGGCTACTTCTGGGGCAAATCCTTCTACATGATCCTTTTCTTTTTGCAACAGACTTTCTGGAATAAAGAGTGGGAACGCGACATTAGAATGTCCAGTCTCTTTAAACTTTTTGTCCAGCTCGTCTCTCACATTTTCCCAAATGGCGTAACCATATGGTTTAATAATCATTGTGCCGCGAACTTGACCATAATCAACCAAATCTGCCTGCTTCACAACATCTGTATACCATTGCGCGAAATCATCTTCCATTGCTGTTATTTTTTCCACAAACTGCTTGTTCTTTTTACCCAAGCCTAACACCTCTTTATATAAAGATATTTTAAATATTGAACACAAAAAATCCTCCATCCGAAAAGGGACCGAGGTTATGGTGGTACCACCCTTGTTTGCATCCATACTACTGATGCACACTTAAATGTATAACGGCATGACCCGCGCTCATTTTACGGTTTAAACCTTCCAATGGCGAACTCAGGAGGCAGGTTCTAATTCGTGTCAGTAGGAATTCACAGCGCCATTCCCTCTCTTGTACAGACAAACAAATTATACTAATCCTCGTCAACGTTTCGATATATCCCTAAATATAAAGGGATATGCTTGTAAAGTCAAGGTGAGAAGATGCTCTCTTCTCACCCCTTCACATTCAGGAGTTTAATGTTCGAGAGGGAGTCTCTTTTTCATATAAGGAAAAAGAGTCACCTTCCGCATGTCCCTGTCCCACATATTTGAACCCTACGTGCTTATAAAAATCATTCAAAACAGGGTTATCCGCGATACAGTCGAGTCGAAGCGTCGCCTCCCCTTGTAAATTTTCATCAAGCCACAACAGAAGATCTTTTCCTATCCCTCTTCCAGTATAGTGGTTATGTACGGCAAGGCGATGAATGTAATAAGCATTATCTTCTCTCGCTCCCCAAAGTTGAGCATCCCAGTCGTTTTGTTTATTTGTGAGATTAAAAGTAGCAACAAGTCTTTCACCATCTGTCACGATATAGGTAACACCGCGTTTAATGGAATTAATAATCTCCGCATCTTCTCCACCATCAAGTAAGAACTCCCATTGATTTAATCCATTCTCTTGCAAGCGAGTGGCAACACCTTTTAGTAATTCTGTTACTGCTACCGCATCAGAGGGAGCGGCTTGCTTTACCCTAAAAGAGTTAAACTGCTTCCCTAAAAATAATGATTCCATCTTTATTCTTCCTCCTATATGAGCCAAACTTTTCTATATAACACTTGCTCCAAGCGTATTTTCAAAATGACCAAGCGCCCATTCATGGCCAGCTTGATTAAAGCTAGCGACCGCATCCTTATGAACTACGATCTTGAACCCTTTGTTATAAGCATCCACGGCTGTATGCAACACACAAATGTCTGTACATACTCCAATAATATGTACTTCCTCAATACCGCGTTCGCGCAGCTTTAATTCTAGATCAGTCCCAGCAAACGCGCTATATCGGGTTTTATCACGATAATAAACATTCTCTTTATCCTTATATTGCTCATAAAGATTGGCTAAACTTCCATAAAGATTCCTGCCAGAGGTTCCTATAATATTATGTGGCGGAAAAAGCTTGGCTTCAGGATGTAATGCGTCTCCTTCATGATGGGCGTCAATTGCTAGCACAACATAATCTCCCACCGTAATAAACTCTTCTGTTAAGCTTACGATGTTATCCTCTATAGCTTGACCCGGTTTGCCGCATGTTAACTTCCCATCCTCTGCGACGAAATCATATGTGTAATCTACATTAATTAAAGCGCGTTTACTCATTTGGCTTCCCCCTGATTAACATGATAGATTTTAATTTTGCTAGCTTCTCCATATTTCCTCTCGGCCGCATGGTAAGTCGGACCAACGATATCCGTATAGGAAAAACCATATTCAATCGCTCTCGTAACAAAACTTTTTGCTTTTTTGACAGACTCATAAACAGAAAAACCTTTTGTTAAAAATGCTGTAATGGCTGCGGAATAAGTACAGCCAGCACCACTTGTATTGGCGGTTTCCATACGCGGGGCCTCAAACAATGTCATATTCTTTCCGTCGAATAGGACATCAATGGCAGGACCGTCCAGTCTCCCCCCTTTTACAAGAACATTTTGACAACCAAGATTATAAAGATCCACCGCTGCCTGCTTTAGTTCCCCCACAGACGTAATCCTTCTTCCATCTAATAATAAAGATGCCTCTGGTACGTTCGGTGTAATAATAGTCGCCATTGGAATCATTTTTTCCTTGAGTGCATGGATTGCCTTATCCTCAAGTAGCTTCGAATTCATCTTTCCTACCATTACCGGATCAACTACTAAATAGTTAATGTCTGCTTGTTTCACTAATCCAGACACACTCTCTATTATCTCCTCGGAAAAGAGCATCCCTATTTTTACTCCTTCCACACCTACTTGCTCGATAGCAGTTGCAAACTGTGCTTCAATGGCCTCTATTGTCTGGAGATGAACATTTTTCTTTGTCTGGGGATGCCTGGAAACAATCGCTGTAAGTACGCTCATTCCGTAGGCATCTAATTCTTGAAATGTTTTCAAATCTGCCTGAATCCCTGCACTTCCTCCTGCAGCAGATCCGGCAATGGTCATCACTCTAGCTGGTAGTTTCATCAAAAAAACCCTTTCTATCTTACTTTAGAATACCACAACGATTATAAACCAGATAATCATAACGAGCTGTATTACAACTTTGGCTACTGCTCCTCCTAAAAAGCCGAATAAGGATCCTACAGATGCAAGCAGTGCTTCCTGTGCTGTTCTCTTTTGAATCATTTCAATAATAAACACAGCAGCAAATGGGATGATAATGATACCAAACGGTGGAATAATAAACGATCCAATGATAACTGCAATCGCCGCTCCCCGCTCTCCCCATTTACTACCACCATATTTTTTCACAAAATAACTATTGGCAATAATATCTGAAACGATAAGCACAACCGTTAAAACAATCATTACCGTCCAAAAAACAGCAGTAAGCTCGTTGCTATTTAACACGAAATGATAAAGCAAAAACCCACCCCATATTACAAGCACAGAGGGGACAATTGGGAAAATAATGCCTATAAAACTTAGTATAAACAATACGCTAATAGCGATCCAAATGATAATATCTAGCATAAGTTCCTCCAGTGATTATTTTTTACGAAACATACTTGAAAGCTTCGTCTCTTCTTTTCTCCATATACGTTTATAATTTTCCATATGTTTCATAATACTCAACAAAGATAAGAACACGACGATCATGGTTGGTTCCACACCGAAAAATAAGTATGTTGTCACTAGAAATGACAGGTACATAAACAGTACTCCAACAACAAGGTAATCTGTCGTAAAGGTAAATAGAAATAATATAGCAATTCCTATCACGGCAATTTTCCAATCAATTGCCAGTAGCCCCCCAACAAGGCTGGCTGTCCCTTTTCCTCCACTAAATTTCATCGTGATAGGATAGTTATGCCCTACAATTACAAAGAGTGCCGTGACATAAACGAGTAAAATCTGAGCATCCCCATTAACACCGCTCTCTCTTATGATAAATAAAGCTAGCATTATTGCTGCTGTTGCTTTAAAAATATCAATTAATGCAACAAGAATACCGTATTTCCAACCAAGTAAAATTGTTGTATTGGAAGCCCCAGCATTCTTAACCCCACTATTTTTTATATCGACTTTCTTCATCCTGCTAACCACCTGGGAACCGTGGATACAGCCGAAAATATAACCCAGTAAACTAACAATAAAGGTTAACATATGCATTCCTCCTTTATCCCGGTGCAACTGTCCGTAAAACCCCACTGATTGAAGTTTCACTTTATTGGCCTTATTATAACGTAAATAACATAAAGAAAGAACATGAATTTTGCTCCATAATCCTCCCTCTCCAACAGCATAATGCCCTCTTTATTTGTTAGAATAAGATAAGAACTAGAAATATAGGTTGAGGGGAATAACAGCATGCGGCAGACATCTAGCATACTTAGTACGTGGCTTATTATTATCCTATTCTTCGTATTGCTTTTTACATTATATAACCAACAAAACAAAAAATATGATGACAAAGGAAAGGATGCATCCATTCCAACACAGCTTCATCCTATCGTTGAAGAGCATAAAAACAAGCTAGTGAAAGAGGCTGAGAATATAGGTATAGAATTGATTATCACGGAAACCATTCGAAGCTATGATGAACAGAACGCTCTTTATGAACAAGGGCGAACGACTGAGGGAAACATTGTTACACACGCACAAGGAGGAGAATCCTATCATAATTATGGCTTGGCCATTGATTATGCCCTCTCCGATCAGGATGGGAACCTTATCTGGGACCTTAACTATGATGGAAATGGAAACGGTGACTCTGACTGGTTCGAGGTTGCAGACATAGCAAAGGATCTCGGCTTTGAATGGGGTGGGGATTGGGAGAAATTCCAGGATTATCCGCACCTTCAAATGACGTTTGGCCTTTCAATAAGAGATCTTCAGAACGGGTTAAGACCAAAGACCGAACAGGGAGTCGAGGAAGTAGACAATTAATTCAGTGAGGATTATAATAAAATTATCTTGAATTCAAACTATTTTCCGAGTAAATATCATACACAATTGATCGAAGGAGGAAAACATATGGAACTGAAAGGTATCCACCACGTCTCAGCATTAACGGCAAACGCAGCAGACAACTACTCTTTTTATACAGAAGTGCTCGGAATGCGCCTTGTTAAAAAGACGGTAAACCAGGATGATACTTCCGTGTACCATTTATTTTATGCAGATGAGATAGGCAACCCTGGCACTGATTTGACGTTTTTTGAAATACCACGTGCAGGTACGACCTACCCTGGTGTCAGCAGTATCTCTGCAACATCTCTACGTGTTAAGGATGACAATGCTCTACAATACTGGAAGCAACGCTTCATCGAGTATAAGGTTGACCATGATGACATCATTACTGTGGGTGGCCGAAAAATTGTCTCTTTCCGAGACCCAGAAGGCCAGAGGCTTAAGTTAGTATCAGATGAAACAAACAATGGTGTAAAAGGTGGTACCCCATGGAAAAAGGGGCCAGTTCCCGTTGAAAATGCCATCATCGGACTTGGGCCAAGTCATCTCACTGTTAATGATCCAGATCCAACCATAAAGGTGCTAACAGAGGTTCTCTCCTTTAAGGAGATCGATCGTTACCCTTCCTTAGTTCAAGGTCAGCAGGATGTACGTGTCTTTTCAACTGGCGAAGGTGGCACTGGTGCTGAGGTTCATTTGGAAACAAGACCCGACCTCCCAAGAGAACGACCTGGAAGAGGGAGTGTCCATCATGTGGCATTCCGTGTAGATAACGAAGAGGAATTACAGTATTGGAAGGAACGCTTGCAAAGTGCCAGACTTCCCAACTCAGGATTAGTGGAGCGTTATTACTTTAAATCTCTTTATTTCAGAGAGCCAAATGGTATTCTTTTTGAACTAGCTACAGACGGTCCTGGCTTTACAACCGACGAAGATCCAGAACACCTAGGCGAATCGCTGGCATTGCCCCCATATTTTGAACAAGATAGGGAACGTATTGAAGCTAGATTAAAACCACTTGATATTTGAAAAACTCACATTCGCTCGTCTTTTAGCGAATGAGTATGTTTTTTCTTATACTTGGAACTCCAAAATTTTAACTGCGTCGTTATTGCTTCCTTGCTAAAATTTTATACTTTTCTAACGTGCAAAAAAAGGCTAAGGTATTTATGTTCGCCTTTAAACTTTATAAAAATATAAGAAGTCGAGCGATTTTAGATTTATCGCTCGACCTTTTACTTATCGTCCCTTATTACTCTCCTGGAAATAGAATATTGTGCTGTTTTCTTGCTTCAGACGTCCATTTTGCAACCTGTCTGCTTCGTTCTAGTCCTGCCGCGTGTTCCTCAAGGTTTTGTTCCTTTACCATCTTAACGAAGGCTTGGGCTTCATAAATCATGTCTAATTGCTCCTGCCTTTCAGCTAATTCTGTTGTCTCTTTTGTTTTTCTATCATAAAAGGACAGCTGTTCGATTGGTGCCACATGATCCATTCTTAAGGCACCATCTTCCCCATGAATTTCAGATGGTGCAGTCCCTTGGGCTATTTTTGAACAGAGGATGGTGACAACAAATTCGTTATAGCTTAGTACAAGGGTGCCACTTCCATCCGTTCCGTTCGACAGCAGGACAGGAAAATAGTTAATGTTATTCGGTTCGCCAAACAAGTCTAGTGCCAAACTTAGCGGGTAAACGCCTAGGTCCATTATTGCGCCACCAGCAAACTCTTTGGAAAACACATTAGGTGCTTTTCCTTCTTTAAAGGCATCATATTTAGAAGAATACTGTACATATTGCAGCATCACACTGCGAACCTGACCAACTTGAGCCAACTGATCTTTTAACTTCTTATAATTAGGGGAATAAAGATGACGAAATCCTTCAAATACAAAGACGCCCTTTTCCTTTGCTGTCTCCTGTACATGATTCCACTGTGATTCATTCAAGACCATTGGTTTTTCACAAAACACATGTTTACCATTCTCCATACACATAATCATATGCTCATAATGCATTCTGTTCGGTGAAGCAATATAAATAAAGTCGGATTCTTCGTCCTGTAGCATAGCTTCCAAATTAGAAAACCACTGTTTCGCTCCGTTTTTCTCCGCGAATGCTTTAGCACTTTCCTCTGTTCTAGAATAAACAGCATGTAGTTCAGCAGATCCTGACTGTTTTGCTGCGGCTATAAAGGATTCTGTTATCCAGCTTGTACCTATTGTTGAAAATTTCATTTTTATCATTTCTCCTCTTCTTTTTCTTCTTGGTTATCCTCTTTGTTGCTATCCTCACCAGGTAATGGATCAACTTCATGTTTGTATGCATACCCTTTTGAAATGGTAAACAGCGATAAAAGCAAAACAATTGCCACTACAGCGACCATCACAATAATAACAATAGTAAATGTAGACAAATTGCCCCCTCCATTTCTACGCCTTTTCAAATGGCTTGATGATACCGTAAATAGCTTTTGTGTATGGCAGATTAATACCTGTCTTTTCAGCTAACCGGATTGCGCCACCATGTAGATGTTCTAGCTCAAGATGAAGGCCTTTTCTTCGGTCTTGGTGCATAGAGGAGGTTGCTTCAGCCTGAAGTGTGATCAATTTCTTTTCCGCCTCTTCAATATGCTCATCTTTTAATTCTGCTCCATATGCATTTGCTAGCTGCTTCATTTCTTTCAGCAATTCTTTGGCAATCTGAAACGTCTTTGGTTGTTCTCTTATTTCTCCAATAGCAAGATTCGTAGCCGTAGTAATACCAGAAAAGGCATTGATAAATGAATATTTCTTCCAAAGTTCCTCAAGGATATTCTCGCTATTTATAGCATGAAAATTCGCCTTAGTAAACAGAGCTTGGAGTTTTTCGCATATTTCTGTTTGCTCCGTATATAGCGGACCAAAAATAAGGTCATGAAAGTCACTTGAATGGATCACATGTCCACTATTATCCAATGTTGCGATAATAAACGACAAGCCTCCGAGTACAGCTTTGTTCCCCAAATGCTTTTGCAGAAGTTCAATATGTTCTATCCCATTTAATACAGGAAGCACATAAGCCCCTTTATTGGAGAGCACTCTTAGTGGCTCAAGGATACCATCTAAGTGATATCCTTTCACGCCTGCTAATACTAGGTCTGCTTCAGGAATGTTATTTGGATCGGTCGTTACATTTGGATTTTTAATAGTGTAATCACCTTTTTGGCTTGAAATTCGCAAGCCATGCTCCTTCAGTTGGACTGCTCTCTTTTCTCGTACCAAGAAGGTTACTTCTGCCCCTGCCTCGTGTAATCGTGCCCCAAAATATCCACCCAATGCTCCGGCTCCCACTATCACAACTTTCAAAAGTATTCCCCCTTTGTTTAATCTCGTTCCACTCTTTCTATCGTACCTTGTCCTTAACTATGTTGTCTATAATAGCCTTTTAAATCAACGTCATCAGTTTCAACCAAATGTTGGGAAAATGAAAGCATACGGAACAATACACTAGTATGTTTTTGTCTCTGACACTCTAACTTACTTATTTGCACTATACGCCAGTTAATTATAAATAATCAAAATATACTGGGTTTGAAACGTTCTTGTAATACCTTTAACATAATTATATAAGTGCTTTTCATTAAGTCAGCCAATTCTCGGTAATTTTTTTTACATATAAGGGGTGATGTTTTTCCTAGGAGCAAAGTCACGCCTTGAATGGTTACCTTGTATATATGGCTTAATAAAAGAAAAGCATGCTTGGAAAATAAAAAATAGGAGGTCAATAGAAACAATATGAAGAAAATTATACTTACTAGTTTATTAGGTTTAATATTAATCGCTCTGGCTGCCTGTGGCTCAGAAGATGAAGGTGCGAGTGGCGATGGTGGCGACAGCGATAGTAATGGTGGAAAACTGGAAGAATTACAAGAAGCAGGAACGGTTACAATTGGCTTTGCCAATGAAGAGCCCTACGCTTATGAAGAAGATGGTGAACTAAAAGGTGCAGCAGTAGATATTGCAGAGGCTGTATTTGCGGAACTAGGTATTGATAACATGGAATCACAGCTTTCTAATTTCGATTCTCTTATTCCTGGACTGCAAGCAAATCAATTTGATGTCGTGACAGCTGGAATGGCTATTACACCGGACCGCTGTGAACAGGCAGCCTTTGGTGAACCGGAAATGGTGTATGGTGAAGGCTTGGTCGTACAGGCTGGAAACCCACTTAATATCCAAAGCTACCAAGACATCGCGGACAACCCGGACATCCGAGTATCTGTAATGTCTGGTGCAACAGAAGTAGGTTATCTTGAAAGTGTAGGGGTCAGTGATGATCAAGTAACTCCTGCCGATGATATTCCAGCAACCTTTTCTGCCATCCAAGCGGATAGAGCTGATGTTACAACGGCCACAGAAATGACACTTCGCATGGCGGTGGAAACTGCTGGGGATGATCTTGAGTTTGTTGATAATTTCGAGCAGCCTGATATCGAAGGGGTACCAAGCTATGGCGCAGCTGCATTCTCTAAGGATAATACCGAATTAAGGGATGCATATAATGAAAAACTTAAAGAACTGAAAGAAGATGGAACTGTTGCCGAGTTGCTTGAAGCAAATGGGTTTGACCCGGAAAGCAATATGGCTGAAGCCGGAGAAATCACAACTGAATCAGTTTGTAGCGGAGAAAATTACTAATCATAACAAAAAAATTAAAACTGCTTTATTCAGTCCAAAGAATAAACTGAGCGTTTCACATCTTCTAGATGACGAGACTCCATAGGGTCTTCCTCCCGCCAAGGGGGGCCAGATCCTATGTTTTTCTATGTTGACTACTATGAAAAGGAGTGATTCCAATTAGTGTATTTACAGATATATTTCCATACCTTATGCGTGGGATTAATATAACTCTCTCTGTCCTTATCGCCTCTGCGATTTTAGGTTACCTGATGGCATTTATAGCAGGTCTTTGCCGTCTATCTTCTAATGTATTCATTCGCAAGGCTACCGGATTCTATATTGAATTATTTCGTGGCACCTCACTAATCGTTCAATTATTTTGGCTCTACTATGCTGTTCCCATGCTTTTTGACATTCAGCTTGGCAGTAATTGGCTTGTTGGGGTTGTTGCCATTGCGCTGAATTATGGTGCCTATATGTCAGAAATTGTAAGGGGATCTATTCTTTCTGTTGCCAAGGGGCAGACTGAAGCCGCAACAGCACTCAACATGTCTAGCTTTCAGCGTATGCGGCTTATTATTTTACCACAGGCCGTGCGCATGATGTTACCAGAGTTCGGAAATTATTTAATTCAAATGCTAAAAGCAACATCCTTAGTGTACTTAATTGGAATGAACGATATATTATACTACGGAAACATTCTACGAAGTAATGACTTGTCACAAGCTCCAACCGTGTACTTACTTCTTTTAGTCTTCTACTTTATTCTAGCGTTACCAATTATCTGGCTAACGCGCAAAGCAGAAGTTATTTCCAAGAAAGGAGTGGCTAGCTAATGGATAATTGGAGTTGGGATATATTTTTTGACGCCTTTCCTGTTGTATTGGAAGGACTGGGCATTACCGTTGGACTAACATTTGCCTGCTACTTATTTTCACTCATATTCGGCTTTGTGTGGACCTTTTTACGAAGAATACCGTTTAAGCCTTTGAATTGGATTGTGACATGGGTAATGGAATTCATTCGTTCTACCCCACCTTTGGTACAATTATTCTTTATTTACTTTGCATGGCCAATGGTCCCTGTCGTGGGGATGACTCTGTCGCCATTTACTAGTGCTGTACTCGGCCTTGGACTACACTTCAGTACTTACATTGGAGAAGTATACCGATCCGGAATTGAAGGAGTTGATAAGGGACAGTGGGAAGCTTCACAAGCTCTAAATCTCTCTACAAGGCAAAAGTGGTTAAAGGTTATTTTGCCACAGGCAATCCCTCCAACCATTCCCATGCTTGGAAACTACTTAATTATTATGTTTAAAGAAGTTCCACTTGCCTCCACGATTGGCGTAGTAGGAATCCTTCATATGGCGAATAGTTATGGCGCACAATATTGGGCATATTTGGAGCCTTTAACAATTGTTGCGATTTTATTCTTAGTTTTAAGCTATCCTTCTGCTATTCTAATAAGTAAGCTAGAAAAAAGAATGAATCGACGTTTTGATAAAAAAGAAACTTTAAATAGTAGTAAAGGAGCGACAACTTAAATGACAGAGCCAATTGTAACATTTCAGGATGTGCACAAATCCTTTGGGGATGTAGAAGTATTAAAAGGGATTAATCTTGATATTAAGCCCGCTGAAAAAGTGGCAGTAATTGGACCAAGTGGTTCAGGGAAAACTACCATTATCCGCATGTTAATGACATTGGAAAAACCAACTTCCGGTGATATTATCGTCGACGGGAAAAACCTATGGAAGATGGATAAGAATGGACAGCTTGTTGACGCAAATGAAAAGCATTTGCGTGAAGTGCGCGGAGATATCGGCATGGTTTTTCAGCATTTTAACCTTTTTCCACACATGACTATTTTAGAGAACTGTATGACCGCACCAATCCATGTGAAGAAGGAAAATAAACAGACAGCGAAACAACACTCTATCCAGATGCTTGAAAAAGTTGGACTTGGAGATAAATTAGATAATTATCCAAGCCAGCTTTCCGGTGGACAAAAACAGCGAGTTGCCATGGCCCGTGCTTTAGTTATGCGCCCGAAGGTCATGTTGTTTGATGAGGTAACCTCTGCTTTGGATCCGGAACTTGTCGGAGAAGTACTCGAGGTTATTCGGGATATTGCAAAAGAGGGAGAAATGGCCATGATCCTCGTTACACATGAGATGGATTTTGCTCTAGATGTTGCAGATAAGGTCTTGTTCCTTGATGAAGGTGTTATCGCAGAGCAAGGAACAGCAAGTGAAGTTATTGAACATTCCAGTAACGAGCGACTACAAAGCTTCCTTAAGCGCTTTAGAGCTTAACTCTAGTTAGTATTATTTGGTACGAAACATTTCTTAACATGTAAAAAAGCTTTGGAATCTGCTATTTAGCAGTCCAAAGCTTTTTTAATAATAAGATGCCCTATTACTTATGCATCTTCTCCGATAATTTTAACTTCACGTTCTAGCTTAACGCCAAACTTTTCATCGACTGTCTCTTGCACGTGATGAATTAAAGCAATATATTCACTTGCTGTCGCTCCATCTTTATTTACAATAAAGCCGGCATGCTTCAGGGACACTTGCGCCCCGCCAATCTGTTTCCCTTGCAAAGCGCTATCTTGAATTAACTTACCTGCAAAATAGCCAGGGGGACGCTTAAATACACTTCCACAGGACGGGTATTCCAATGGCTGTTTTGACTCACGTTTAAACGTTAAATCGTCCATAACGTCCTTAATTTGTTCATACTCGCCCTGTTGAAGTGCAAAGGTTGCTTCAAGTACAATATACTTCTTTTCTGGGATGTTACTTGTGCGATAATCCATCTCTAATTCCCCTACTGGCAGTGTCAGCAAATTACCTTCCGGGTCTACCACTTTTGTACTGACAAGGACATCTTTTATCTCCCCGCCGTAAGCACCAGCATTCATAAACAGCGCACCGCCAACCGAACCAGGTATCCCACAGGCAAATTCAAGTCCGCTTAGCCGACGCTCCAATGCTTCTCTTGATACATCAATAATCCTTGCGCCACTCCCTGCGACAATGGTGTTTGAAGTCGTTTGAATTGAGCTGAGTTTTTTTAGGTTCATGACTATCCCACGGATGCCACCATCTTTTACAATTAGATTGGATCCGTTTCCTAACAACGTAAAAGCTACCATTTCGCTGTTAGCCAGCTTTACGATAGCCTGCACTTCTTCATATGTTTCCGGTGTAACAAGAATGTCCGCTTTTCCACCGAGTCGCGTATACGTATGGTTACTTAACAATTCATCTACCATGACATTTTGCTTGTTCGTTATTTCTATTAGCTTTTCATATATGGGATGATTAATCATCTGTATCATTCCTTTGAAGTTATTCCGCATGCCGCAGCACCTATTTCATTTTAAGTTATTGAACACGATCTTTCCATAGAAAAGAATGGATAAGTTGGTCGACCTGTTGATTTTCATGCAATCCACTATGCCCAAGACTCTTATCCTCTATCACAATCTCTTCAAGCTGTTCCTTTGGGATGATCTGACGCAAGGATTTAAGGCTTTCTGGCACCGCTACCTTATCCCCTGTACTCCCAATGCTTAAGACACTGATATCTTCAGGGAATGGCCGTTCACGCAACATTTCCAGCGCAGCCGATCCAGGTATAAGATCTGTAGCGGCAGGACCATGGTTTACTTGAAAATAGCCCTCGCTGTAAATTCCATCAAATGGACTAGCGATAGCCACAAATTTATCAACCTTCGGATATAGTTCTTTATCATTATATTGTTTCAAGAATTCAAGTGACACTATACCACCCATGGAATGCCCAACTAAATTAACGTTTTCCACATAATAGTGCTGCTTCATATGCTTTAGAACAGAGGCAAACCAGGCAGCACTTTGAGTAAAGCCTGCGCGATTATCTTCGAATACAACTTGGACAAGTGGCGGCTCTGATCTCCCTTTGCTTAAATTGCGTGTACTGATTTCACCATTGGCAGAAACATAGTAAATTAACGCCCTATTTCCCCAGTTATATTTGTCCTCAAATCGATCAAGCATGAAGCCAAACGAGTTAAAGGTCCCCTTATAGCCATGCAGAAAAACCGTTGGCTTGGTTGTACTAATATCAGGCTTTCGTTCAGATTGATAACCCAATGAGATCATTCCCAACAAGACTATAAAGCCTACAGTTAGCCTTGTAATATTTTTTCGGTTCAAAGAGTATCCCTCATCTTTCACAGTTGTACCTTAAGTATACCATTTTCGCCCTATTTCTGTCCCTGACACACCAAATTATTCGTAATTTAGATGAATTTCGCGTCCTTATTGGTAACTCTTTCTAACACAACGCCTCTATTGAAACATCTCTTCAATCGCGTGAAAGGTTGGCTTCTGATCGGAATAAGTAGCAATATTGGAAAAGCCAATTGATTGGAGCAACTCTAAAGCATCCCTAAATCCGTAAGCAACTGTTGTTTCCATATGAGAGTCAGAGCCTAAAGTAATGATTTCTCCCCCACACTCCTTATAAAGTTTTAATATATCTGTGCTTGGCATTCCACTGTTTAGCCCATAACGAAACCCTGATGTGTTTAATTCAATCCCTTTTCCGTCTGCAATAATTCTCTTGAAAATTTGTTCTAATAAATCGTGAAAATCAAGCTTACTCTTTTGCTCTGTATACCTTTTGACCAAGTCAATGTGACCCAACACGTTATAGTCCTGAAAATGGGTTATACAATCGAGCAACTCTTCATAGTAAAGCTGATATGCCTCTTCCACCGTTTTACCAGCAAAGAAACTCCCTGAATGAAGGTCTTTTTGCTCAGACGTATGCATGGAACAAATAATAAAGTCAAAGCGGTTCGCTGCAATAAGTTCTTCATAGCGGGAAAGAAGATGTGGTTCGACCCCAATTTCCACACCTTTCTTAATACTAATGCTTTCCCCGTAATTCTGTTTCATTTCCTTTAGCTTTTTCTCATATTGATTGAGATCAAGCTCAAATGAAATAGTTGGATCAGGGTAGTCGAAATCAACATGCTCGGTAAAACAAATTTCCTTAAGTCCCTTATTAATCGCAGATTCGATCGTTTTCTCCATTGGCGTAGAGCAATCAGCCGAGAAATTGCTGTGTATATGGTAATCAAACATTAAAATCTTCTCCTTTTGGTTGACTTTTCTAACTATACTACTTACAATACTATATAACTTTACTAAGATAAAGCGATAAAGCGATAAAGGATATAAAATATTTTGATTTATCAAGGAAGACGTAGAGCGCACGTATTAAAGAGCTAAGGGAAGTCGCCTAGTTTTTGCCGCTCGGAGTTAGACAAAGAAAGGAGTATTGTCATGCCATCCTATCAAATTGGTTCAGCGAAAGCGGAATATAATGCAGATGGATTTAAACGAAGAGAAACCTTGATCACCCAATTTAAAAATCGTTTTTCTACTTACGGATATGAACAAATTAGGACATCTACTTTTGAATCCTATGATCTTTATTCAAAGCTTACTGGTACTGTAAACAAAGACGATATGGTAAAGGTTATTGATTCTTCCGGAAAGGTTCTTGTTATGAGGCCGGATGTTACCATTCCCATAACGCGAATGGTTGCCGAAGGTGGGATGCCGGAAGAAGAGTTGCGTTACTTTTACATTCAAGATGTTTTTAGAAGTACAGCCAGTACTGGTACAAAGGAAAGTACGCAGGCTGGGGTCGAATGCTTGGGTAATAACCGGCCTGAAACAGATGCCGAGGTAATTATGCTTGCGATTCATAATTTAAAGGAATTAGGGTTCTCCAACTTTAAAATAGAAATAGGCCATGCTGGATTCTTTAAATCATTAATTGCTCCAGCAGGATTGAACCCTTCGGAAATAGAACAGCTACAATCGTTGATTCAGTCAAAAAACATTGTAGAAATGGTACCATTTCTTGAACAATTATCTTTAACAGAAGATCTGCGCGAAGCCATGCAAGCTATTCCCATGCTCTACGGGACACCGCGGGAAGTCATGCAACAGATTTCAGATAAGCTATTAAATGAAGAGATGCATAAAAATCTTAATAACCTATCAGAGATTGTGGATATATTAGAAGATTACGAGGTTGGAGAACATATCGTCTTAAATCTTGGACTAATCAACAACATGAATTATTACTCAGATATCATTTTCCAAGGATTTGTTGAACAGGTCGGACACCCCCTTCTCATGGGAGGTCGCTACAATCATTTAGGAGACCAATACGGTGTTGACCTGCCTGCTATTGGATTTGCTATGGAAGTGGATTTACTACAGGAAGCGCTAGTGCAAAAAGGCCAGATAAGTGAAGTAACGATGGTGCCACAGCTTATCATGACCTATGAAAAGAGCAAGCAGAAGGAAGCATTCCAAACCGCACAGTTTCTACGCGAGGATGGTTTTACCGTTCGCATTTTTCCTGAATCATCTGCGGTTACCCAAAAGCCTATAGACATAAAAATCACTCTCAGTGAATCTGTAAATACGATAACAACTGAAGAAGACACACAAACATTTCGTAACTACCAAGCACTTTTAGACATTCTGAAGCAAAACGGAGGTAAGTAAGATGTCCAACATAACTCTCGCACTAGCAAAGGGCAGAACCGCCGATAGCACGATTCATTTATTAAAGAAAATAGGTATTCAGTTTCAGGACTTTCATGAAGATACACGTAAGCTTGTTTTTCTAAGTGAGGATGCTTCGATAAAGTTAATTTTTGTTAAGGCCGTTGATGTCCCAACTTATGTTGAAAAAGGGGCGGCAGACATTGGCATCGCAGGAAAAGACAACATTCTAGAATCACAGGCAGATGTCTATGAATTACTAGATTTGAAAATAGGACAGTGTAAATTTGTTGTCGCTGGAAGAGCAGGTGACTTTCCCCCTTCCAAGCAACGCCTAACAGTGGCTTCAAAATATCCCAACATCACCGAACAACATTTTCAAAAAAAAGGATTGGATGTGGAGACTGTCAAGCTAAATGGATCTGTTGAGCTTGCTCCCCTAATCGGATTAGCTGACGTCATAGTAGACATTGTGGAAACAGGAAATACGTTAAAAGAAAATGGATTGGAAGTCTTTGAGGACGTTGAAAATATTAGCACAAGGCTGATTGTGAATAAAGCGAGCTTCGCCACAAAATCAAATGATATTCAGCTATTCATCAAGAGACTTACAGTAGGACTGGAGGAAGAATATGAGAATCATAACGGCTGACTCATACCTTGAAGAAGAACGTAACACAACTACCTTGGAACAAGATAATCAAAACCTTGATAAAACTGTACTAGAAATCATTCAAAAGGTGAGACAAACAGGAGACCAATCATTATACGATTATACCGAAGCATTTGATGGCGTAAAGCTTACAGAGTTGCTCGTATCAGAGGAGGAATTTACAGAGGCAGCAGAACTTGTTGATGGTAATTTTATAAATTCCTTGAGGCAAGCAAAACAAAACATTGAGGAATTCCATCAAAAGCAGCTCGAAAAGTCTTGGTTCTTTCATAAGTCATCAGGCATAACACTCGGCCAAATGATTACACCCATAGGTCGAGCTGGCATTTATATCCCTGGTGGAAAGGCTGCCTACCCTTCCTCTGTACTAATGAACGTGATTCCAGCAAAATTAGCTCAAGTAGAGGAAATCGCTATTGTGACACCACCACAGAAAGATGGAAAGGTAAATCCTTATGTGCTTACAGCAGCAAGGGAAGTGGGCGTAGATACTGTATACAAAATCGGTGGCGCTCAAGCAATAGCCGCATTAGCTTATGGTACAGAGACAGTTTCTAAGGTAGATAAAATCGTAGGACCTGGGAATGCTTTTGTCGCCAGGGCAAAGAAGTGGGTATTTGGTGATGTAGCCATTGACATGATTGCAGGACCAAGCGAAATATGTGTAGCAGCAGATGGTTCCGCCCCTACAGCATATATTGCCGCAGACCTGCTCTCACAGGCCGAGCATGATGAGCGTGCTCGTACCTTTTTCATTACAAACAGTACCACGTTAGCTGAAAAAGTTAGAAATGAGATGTACATCCAACTAGAAATGTTAGAAAGAAAAGACATTATAAAAGCTTCCTTACAAGATTTTGGACGTATTATTATCACAAAGAATGAACAAGAAACATTCGACCTTATCAACCAAATAGCACCTGAGCATTTAGAACTGATGATGGAGAATGCTTCTGACAAATTGCCATTTGTAAAAAATGCAGGAGCTATTTTCCTTGGCAATTATTCTCCAGAACCGCTTGGTGACTATTTTGCAGGACCCAATCATACCTTGCCAACGAGTGGAACGGCAGCCTTCTCCTCCCCTCTAGGTGTCTATGATTTTATGAAAAAATCAAGTATCATCCAGTACTCACAAGAGGCTTTACTAAAAGCATCTGAACCGATAATTCACTTAGCGGAAACAGAAGGGCTAACTGCTCATGCCAACGCAATTTATCAAAGAAGGGATGGGAAAAATGCGCAAAAGTAATGTTACACGAAAGACAGCCGAAACGGACATAACGTTAGACCTTTCAATCGACGGAGAAGGGAACTCCGCTATCCAGACAGGGATTGGCTTTTTTGACCATATGCTTATTCTATTAAGCAAGCACGGGCTATTTGATTTAGAGATTACATGTGATGGTGATTTGGAAGTGGACCAGCACCATTCTGTAGAGGACATTGGCATCGCGCTAGGTCAAGCCTTTCGAGAAGCACTTGGAAGCAAAGAAGGAATAACACGATATGCCACCGTTTCTAGCCCTATGGATGAAGCATTATCTAGCATATCTCTTGATATAAGTGGCCGGTCCTATCTGGTATTTCACGTAGAAGGATTAAAGGATAAGGTTGGAAGTTTTGATACAGAGTTAGTAGAAGAGTTCTTTCAAGCTTTTGCAAGCAATGCAAAAGTGACACTCCATATTAACCTGTTGTATGGAAAAAACTCTCACCATATCATTGAGTCTATTTTTAAAGGCGTAGGTCGGGCCCTCGATTTAGCAAGTCAACAAAATAGCAGGATAAAAGGTGTTCCATCGACAAAAGGGACTCTTTAGTAGATTACATGTAAAGAATGTGCACAACGCTATTTACAGAAGGAGCGAAAAGTAATGATCGCGATAATTGATTATGGTGCAGGCAATATAAAGAGTCTGCAATTCGCATTAAATAAAGTGGGCCTCTCCTCTGTCGTTACTACAGAATCTAACGTAGTCCAGGAAAGTAAAGCTATCATTCTCCCAGGAGTTGGTGCCTTTAATGACGCAATGGAAGCCATTAGAAGTCTAGGATTAGCAAAAATATTAAAGGAAGAGGCTGCAAACGGCAAGCCTTTACTCGGCATTTGTCTAGGCATGCAATTATTCTATGAAACGAGCTATGAAGACGGAAGGTGGGAAGGGCTTGGCCTACTCAAAGGTGCTGTGTCACGAATAACGGGAAATGTAAAAGTTCCTCATATTGGCTGGAACACATTAGACCAGCATGGGAACAACGCTATTTTGCGGAGTATTAACCCAGAAGCATACGCCTATTTTGTCCATTCCTATGCTGTCACGGATTATGAGAACCAATCTTTGGTCGCAAGTACCTTGTATGGAGGGACTATTCCTGCAGTCGTTCAGGATAAAAACATAACAGGGATGCAGTTCCACCCAGAAAAAAGTGGCGCGGTTGGTTTACAGCTATTAAAAAACTTCGGGGAGATGATCAGATGATATTATTTCCAGCTATAGATATCAAGGATGGAAAGTGTGTACGACTTACACAAGGAGATTATAATCAACAAAAAATATATAGTGATTCCCCATTAATTGTTGCCCGTCAATGGGAAAAGCAAGGGGCGGACTTTATCCATATCGTTGATTTAGATGGAGCGAAATCAGGTATATCTGCAAATCAATCGCTCATCGAAGAGATTGCTTCTATAAGTCCCATTCCTGTACAAGTCGGTGGCGGTATCCGCTCACTGGAAACAATAAAAAGGTATGTTGAAGCAGGTGTGGAAAGAGTAATTATCGGAACTGCAGCAATTTCAGATCGTCCCTTTCTCCAGAAGGCAGTAGAGCTGTACAAGGGTCGAATAGCAGTATCGCTTGATGCCCGTAACGGGTTTGTTGCAACAAATGGTTGGACCGAAACAAGCACCATTCGTGCCATTGACTTGGTTAAAGAGCTTGAAGAAATCGGCGTCGAAACCATTGTATACACTGACATTTTAAAAGATGGAATGCTTCAAGGTCCTAACCTGGAAGAACTTGAAGCCATGAATCAGGCAACAAACCTGAATGTAATTGCTTCAGGTGGAGTCACAACGAAAGAAGATATTCAACAGCTAATAAATCTGCAACTATATGGAGCTATAATCGGAAAGGCCTTGTATGACGGCACACTATCTTTTGAAGATATCGTAAAGGATGAGTCAAATGCTCGCTAAAAGGATAATCCCTTGTTTGGATGTAGATAAAGGACGGGTTGTAAAAGGGAAAAAGTTTCAAAACATACAGGATGTAGCTGATCCAGTCGAACTTGCACAACGATATAATCAAGCCGGCGCAGATGAACTCGTGTTTTATGATATAACCGCCTCCAATGAAGAACGAGACATCCTTGCTGACATCGTAGAAAAAGTAGCAGCGGAGATCGCGATCCCTTTTACGGTTGGTGGTGGGTTAAGGACAGTCGAAGATATTCACAAAATCCTTCGCTCAGGTGCCGATAAGGTTTCAGTTAATAGTTCAGCAGTAGTGAATCCACAACTTATTCAACAATCTGCCTTGAAATTCGGGTCTCAATGCATCGTACTATCCATTGATGCAAAGCAAACAGCAGATAATAAATGGATGGTGTTTACCAAAGGTGGCCGCAACAATATAGGCTTAGATGCAATCGAATGGGCAAAGCGCGGTGAAGAGCTAGGGGCTGGTGAAATTGTAATTAACGCTATTGATACAGATGGAGAGAAAAACGGCTATCAACTTGATCTAATTAAGCAACTTGCAGAAGCTGTGAATATCCCAATCGTCGCAAGTGGTGGTGCTGGCAAATTGGAGCATTTCTCTGATGTACTCCAAGAAGGATATGCAGACGCAGCCCTTGCCGCCTCTGTATTTCACTATAATGAGATCCCAATTCCAGAATTAAAACAGTATTTACAGACGAAAGCAATCAACGTTAGGAGTGAACAATCATGGAGGTAGAGATAGAAAAACTTTCCTTTGATAATAATGGCTTAATTCCTGCCATCGTACAAGATGCCGAAAATGCTAAAGTACTTACATTGGCCTATATGAATGAAGAGGCCGTTATGAAAACCATCCAAACTGGTGAGACGTGGTTTTACAGTAGGAAGCGCCAATCCCTTTGGAATAAAGGCGAAACCTCAGGGAACAAGCAAAAGATTAAGAAAATCAAATTTGATTGTGATGCAGATGCCTTATTGATCCACGTAACGCCGGTTGGACCTGCCTGTCATACTGGAGAGGAAACGTGTTTTCACAATACACTCTACGAAAAAGAAGAAGTTGCAAGTGAGATTATCCCAATGTTGACTAATAACATTAAGGAACGTCGGAATAATCCCGTAGAAGGGGCATATACAACCTATCTATTTAATGAGGGAATTGATAAGATATTAAAGAAAATAGGCGAAGAAGCCAGTGAAGTTATCATTGGGGCTAAAAACACGGATAAACAGGAGGTTACCTGGGAGATAGCAGATTTAACCTACCATACACTGGTATTAATGGAGCTGCTTGATGTTTCTGTATCAGATATAAAAAAAGAGCTAATGAAACGGCATATTAATAAGGCTGGCAACCAAAATGAGTAGGTTTTGGAGCAAAGCCACCCTCCGCTGTGAGCCCTATGTACCTGGAGAACAGTTAAATCAGCCAGGGATCATTAAACTGAATACAAATGAAAATCCCTATCCCCCTTCCCCTGCCGTGGTAAGGGCAATTGAACAGGAAGCTACAAACAGTCTCAACTTATATCCATCTCCTACTGCGGGTCAGTTGAAAAAGCGAATTGCAGACTTACATGGACTAAAGAAAGAACAAGTTTTTGTCGGCAATGGATCAGACGAAGTACTTGCTTTTTCCTTTATGGCCTTTTTTGACCAAGATAAAACAATCCGATTCCCGGATATTTCCTATAGCTTTTATCCTGTCTATGCACGTCTGTTTAATATTCCATTTGAGACTGTACCCTTACAAGCAGATTTTACTATACCTAAGGAAGCTTTTTTCCAATCGCAGGGTGGTGTCATTTTTCCGAACCCAAACGCACCGACGAGTATTTATCTGGAGTTGGGTTCTATTGAGGAAATTGCTGCACAAAATCCGAATCAAGTTGTTATTATTGATGAAGCGTACATCGATTTTGCCAGTGACTCTGCAGTGAGACTTGTTCAAGATTACGAGAATATCTTGGTCATTCAAACCATGTCTAAGTCAAAGTCGCTTGCCGGCCTTCGAGTGGGATATGCACTAGGAAATGAGGATTTGATTTCAGGTCTTACGCGTATTAAGGATTCTTTTAACTCTTATACCTTGGATCGACTTGCTATCGCGGGAGCGGAGGCGGCGTTTCAAGCGACCGATTATTATGCTGACATGACAGAGAAAGTTAAAACCACAAGAGAATGGACGATTAGTGCAATGAATCAACGTGGGTTTACCGTTCTGCCATCTCAGACAAACTTTATATTCACTACACATGAAACAATTCCTGCAGAAGAGCTCTACGAGAGGCTTAAGGTATCTGGCATCCTAATTCGGTATTTCAACAAGCCACGCATTGAAAATTACGTACGCATCACAATTGGAACGGATGAAGAGATGCAGCAGCTTTTCCATCAGTTAGACCAAATAATAATAGAGGCAACTTAGGAATGCCTAAACGGCGCTACAGGAAATGCTTCGCTAATTGACGAGTTCACACTACAAATGATGCAAAAATGCCGGATCATTACTAGCCTAAAGGCTTTGACGTAATGATTCGGCATTTCTTTTAATCAACTTTTATCTCGCTTCTTTTTTATAATGAATACTCCAACGTTCCTTTCATTATAAGAAAAGGGCTATCGTTATTTAGATTAAGGTTTCTACTTCTGCATCTTCTTTTAGTTCAGCTACTTTACTCTGTAGCTCAGTTGCAGTTTTTTGCTGTGTTATCTGATTTTTAATAGTCGGCTCTAAATCTTCCAGTTTACCAACTTCCTGATCGCCACTTTGTTCTTTCAACTTGTTGTAATACTCTTCGACTTCTTCATCTGTTACTTTAATATCTAACTCAGATTCCACGTATTTATTCGTAATCAAGTCATCAGCAAGTTGTCTTTTAAAGTCATCTTCGGACAACTGAAACTGATCAAGAACTGCTGTTAATTGCTCACCATTCTCTTCCTTAATCGTGTCAAATTCGGATTGCACTTCCTCATCCGTCACCTCTAAACCTAGCGTTTCTGCTTCTTGACGAATCAATTGCTGTTCGATTAGAACATTAACGGCTTGTTCTTTGACTACTTCCGTATCCGAAACATCTTGTCCACTTCCGGCCATTTGGGTTTTCAACATGCTATATACTGAATTATAGCTATCTCCCATTACCTCCGTACCATTAACAGAAACTACTGCTTTCTCTGGATCAAGTTTTTCTTCTTCTGTTATCTCCGTTGATTGCTGCGCCTGTTCATTTTCCCCTGCTGCACTTTCTTCCGTTTGTGCACTATCTTCTTGTTCATTATCTTTGGACTCTTTCGATGAATCATCATTACAAGCTGCCAATACTATAGCTAAAGTTAGTGCAAAACCTAACAAAATCAACTTCTTCATTAACAATTCCCTCATTTCATTATGTTGTTCCTTCATTCAAACATACTTTTCTACCACTTATCAAGTGCCAGGAAAGGCGATAACCCTTGAAAAAGCTATTTTGACAGGGTTTTCAAACCAACGTAACATTTCGGTAACAATCTGAACCGCCTTTCCCTTCATTCTGCCACATTTAGTAAAAGTTCTTAAGCCGTGCAAAAAGCTTGCAGAAAAACACACGGTTTCTCTACAAGCTTTTAATTAAAGTTTTATTCTAGGCTGGACTCGATTTGTTTTACCATTTCGGACACTGACACAAGTCCGCCTCCAGATAGATACCAGTAATCAGGGTCCAAATAAACGATATTATCATTCTCATATGCTTTGGTTCCTTTAACAAGATCATTCTCTACTAATTGCTTAGCAGCTGAATCTCCTCCAATTGCTGCGCCTCTGTCCACTACATACAATAGGTCTGGGTCTTGCTCCACAACGTATTCAAAAGAAACATTCTGACCATGTGTAGAGGCTTCAATACTCTCGTCTACTGCTGGCACACCAAACACGTCATGAATAATACCAAAACGAGAATTTTGCCCGTATGCACTGATCTTGTCATCATTAGCCAAAATAATGAGTGCCTTTTCATCTGCTGAAGAAGCCTTTTCATTTATTCCAGCAATGGACTCATCTATTGCTGCAAGTTCTTCTTCTACTTGTTCCTGTTTGTCAAAAAGTTCCCCAACCTTATTCATGTTATCTTTAAATGATTCCATGTAATTCGTTGTATCTACACCTAAATAGATTGTAGGAGCAATCTCTTCAAGCTGGTCATATACTGCTGCTTGACGACCTGAAATTAAAATTACATCTGGATTGATTTCGGAGATTTTCTCGAAATCTGGCTCTTTTAAGCTTCCGATATTTTCGTATTCCTCCCCATTGTACTTTTCAAGATAGGAAGGAATATTTCCTTGTGCAACACCAGCTACATCAACGTCTAGCTTATCAAGGGTATCTAGAATACCGAAGTCAAATACGACAACCTTCTCAGGATTCTTTACGACCTCAGTATCTCCATATTCATGGGAAATCGTGATCTTTTCAGAACTCGCTTCCTCCCCATTACTACCTTCACCACTAGCGTCATTTCCACAAGCTGCCATAACAAGCGCTAAAAGTCCCATTACAAACATAATCGTAAACTTCTTCATATTAAATTCTCCTCAATATTTGGTTTTTAATCCAGGCTTCATTCCCTGGCTTATAATTTGTAAGCATATATATTTACCATTTTCTCTGTTTCATATAAAATACAAGTACGTTGATTCCTTTATATCGGCATTGCATTCCCGTGCAGTTCGCCTTTATAAGGGTTTTTTTATCTTTTCTTTAAACAGTGCTGAAATCATTTAAAAATAGACACATATTCTGCGGTCATCAATATTTTTAATATCAATGTCCATATCATATATTTCTTTAAGTACACACTCATCAATCACATCACATGTGCGGCCTGTTTTTGCTATCTTTCCATCCTTTAATGCCACAATATTATCCGAGTAACAGGAAGCAAAATTGATATCGTGTATCACGATTACAATTGTCTTTCCCCATTCGTCTACAAGGCGACGCAAGGTTTTCATGATCTGTACAGAATGTCGCATATCCAAATTATTTAGTGGTTCATCAAGCAGAATATATTCTGTATCCTGTGCAATTACCATGGCAATATGGGCACGTTGCCTTTGGCCACCACTAAGTTCATCTAGGAACTTATGCTGCATTTCCCGCAACTCCATGTAATCAATCGCTTCTTCCACCTTTATCCAATCTTCCTTCGTAAGCTTTCCTTGCGAATATGGAAAGCGCCCAAAGGAAACGAGTTCTCTCACTGTTAATTTTAAATTGATGCCATTTGACTGTTTTAAAATTGAGATCTTTTTGGCCAGCTCATTGTTTTTGGATTTGAGTATGTCTTTCCCATCAATGGTGATATCCCCATTATCTCTTGTAATCAAGCGACTGATCATGGAAATAAGCGTACTCTTTCCAGCACCATTTGGGCCGATAAAGGAAGTTATTTTTCCTTTTTCGATATGTAAAGAGACATCTTCGATTACTTTTTTTTCGTTATATGACTTGAAGACATTTTTAATAGTTACCATGATTTATTCTCCTTTAACAAAAGATAGATGAAGTAAATTCCACCAATAAAGTTGATAATGACACTTACAGTCGTCTCAAACACAAATACTTTTTCTACAAGGAACTGCCCACCAAGAAGTGCAATAATACTGATTAACATAGAGCCGATAATAATGTAAAAGTGTCGATATGTTTTTAAGAATTCATATGCGACATTGACAACAAGTAGGCCTAGGAACATAATTGGTCCAATAAGCGCTGTTGCAACAGAAATAAGTATCGCAACAATGATTAACAGCCGCTTTACTACATAGTTGTAAGGTACCCCAAGATTAATAGCGTCATCCTTACCAAGTGCCAGTACATCTAGATACTTATAAAGCCTGGCAAAATAGAGTGCGACCAACACCAGAATGACAATTGATAAATAAACGAGGTCTGTATTTACGTTATTAATACTGGCAAACATCCTGTCCTGTACTAACGAAAATTCATTTGGGTCAATAAGTACCTGCATGAAGGATGTTAAACTACCAAAGAAGGTTCCTAGAATCATCCCGATTAGCAATAAAAAGTAAATATTGCTCCCCTCACTCTTAAATAACCATTGATATAGAATAAGGGAAAATATTACCATCATCCCAATTGAAACGAGGTAGTTAACCTCACCACTCAACATCACAAGTGATCTCGAACCAAGCACAAAAATAATAATGGTTTGAATCAACATATACAGAGAGTCAAGCCCCAGCACACTAGGTGTTAGAATACGATTATTGGTAACAGTCATAAAAAGGGTGGTCGCGAACGCAATAGCCCCGCCTGTCATAATGATCGTAACTACTTTAATGATTCTTCTAGGTAAAATATAGCCTATATTTCCAGTCAGATTGTAAAAAATATACAAACATGCAAGAGCCAATGCGATAACAGCAAGTATGATTGTTTTCTTTTTATAGCCCATATTTTCTTCTCCTTAGCAGCATGTAAATAAAGATCGCACTGCCAATAACACCAACTGTTAGGCTAATTGGTATTTCATACGGATAGATAATGATTCTGCCAATAATGTCACACATTAAAACAAATATCGCCCCAAGCAATGCTGTATGTATTAAACTTTTCTTCAGATGATCGCCCTGATAAATGGTAACAATATTCGGAACAATCAACCCAAGAAATGGAATAAGTCCAACTGACAATACAACAGAAGCCGTTACAAGAGCTACAATTACTAGCCCCAAATTTACAACCTGACGATAGTTAAGGCCAAGATTACGAGAGAAGTCTTCTCCCATTCCAGCAATGGTAAACTTATTCGCATATAAGAAAGCCATTATCAAGATAGGGATACTAATAAACATCAGTTCATAATTCCCTGACATTATCATCGAAAAGTCACCCTGCATCCAACTGGACATGTTCTGAATAAGATCATGACGGTAGGCGAAAAACGTTGACGCGGAACTGATAATATTCCCAAACATAAGACCTACTAAAGGTATGAAAATCGTATCCTTGAACTTGATTTTCTCCAATATTTTCATAAATATAAACGTGCCCAAGAGTGCAAAAACAAAGGATACTAGCATTTTTTGTAACGGGCTTGCTGATGCAAATACCATCATCGATACAAGTACGCCTAGCCTTGCAGAATCCAACGTACCCGCTGTTGTTGGGGAAACAAATTTATTTCTGCTGAGTTGTTGCATGATTAACCCGCATATACTCATGCTCATTCCGGCAATGAGAATACTAATTAATCTTGGTAGTCGACTGACTAACAGTATGTTAGCCTGCTCTGATGTTAAATGGAATAAGTCCAATGGTGTTACATTCGATACTCCGATAAATACAGAGGTTATGGAGAGCACACCAAGGATCAGGATGTAATAACGTATTTTCATAATGACCTTCTCTTTCTATGTCTAATGCCGTATTGATTGTTTCCCTATCAACAATCAATAATGATATTCATTATCAATTAGCCTGTTTTTTATTATAACAGATTATGAGACCCCGTCAATATTTTGTGAGAGGTTTTCCATATTTCTGTCTTTTTTCCTAGTTAATTCTTCTTGGATATATTACTTGCATTCGCCCCACCTTCTAGCGGATGTTACGTTTTTCTTATACTTGGCACTTCAAAATTCTAGCTACATCGTCTCTTCGAACGTACAAAAAAAGTCTATGGAGATTCTCCATAGACTTTCCTATTTGTTATTCCGTTTCACACCCCTCATCCGTACAGTACGTCGTTTTGGACTGTTTGGGATTTAATGATGTTAGTACCGGCTTCTCTTTTTCTTCTTGCCAAACTGTTTCAAGGACTTCTGTAAAGACCTCAGGTGGCTGAGCACCAGAAACAGCATACTTCTCATTAAATACGAAGAAAGGAACGCCTTCCACGCCTATTTGACGAGCTTGTTCTTCATCTGCCCGGACATGAATGGCATAATCATCTACTTTTAGTAAAGTCGTTACCTCATCTTCATCAAGCCCAATTTCTGATGCTAGGTCAATTAACGTCGTGTGATCGCTGATTAACATAGATTCTGTGAAATAGGCATATAGTAGTCGTTCCGTCATTTCTTTACCCTTGCCTTGTTCTGCTGCATATTTAGCAACACGATGTGCATCGAACGTATTTGTATGCTTCATTTCATCAAAGTTATATTGTAGTCCTAATTCCTTTGCTTGTTTCCCCATATCTTCATTCATTTGCTTCGCTCTTTCTACCGGCATATTATACTTTCCGGCAAGTAGCTCATGAATCGTTTTATCTGGGTTTACTTCTGCATTGGGATCAAGCTCATAGCTCTTGTATATTACACTTACTTCTTCTTTATGAGGAAATGCTTCTAGTGCTTTTTCAAATCTACGTTTACCTATATAACAAAATGGACATACAAAGTCTGACCAAATTTCTATTTGCATTTATTCCACCTCATTTCTGTAAATATTGTAGCATAGCTTCCTGTTTCAAATGAAGTATTGTGCTTGTTTTACAGAAGGTCAGAATGTCTTGAAGTAAGGCTATCTAATGAAGCCTTCCTTTGTCTATATATTTACCAAAATCAGGAACAGCTACTTTTTCAAATTCACGTACAAGTCTTTCCATCCCTTTTGTAAGTTTATCACCTTCCATAGCCGAACCATGCCCGGAAATCATAACGCTTGGCTTTAGGTCTGCCAAGATACGCGCCGACTCCCATGCTGCCTGCCAATCTGTCGTCAAATACCTGGGTGGACCATTTACCTCTGACTGTTGCAGGAGAACCTTATGAAGAGAATCTTGCCTTACTGTAATCACTGCATCCCCAGAAAATAATAGCCCATCACTTTCCCGGTAAAAGGATACATGGCCAGGGGAATGGCCCGGTGTATGAAGCCATTTCCAGTCATCTAGAAAAGGCACCCGCTGATTTGAGGGTAAAGGCTGTACAGATGAACCTAAATCAATCCCCTCATGTGGGTACAGGAAGGACATTTTTGCGAGCATTCCACCTTCCACGTTTGTATCCGGTTCAGGGTAATCTTTTTCACCTTGAAGATATGGGAGTTCTAGCTCATGGGCATAAACAGGGACATCCCATTCCTGTATAAGGTCATACAAGCCGCCTACATGATCAAAATGAGCGTGCGTCAAGATTATTGCTGCAGGCTTACTATTCCGTCCAAATCTGTCTACCACCACTGATTTAATTTCCGGCGCTGCATTAGGTAAGCCAGCATCGACTAACACCCACTTATCACTACTCGGATGCCCAATAAACCCAATATTAACTATTTGATCTGTATAATAATATACATCTTCTTTTACCTGGATACCCCCACCACTTGTAATGGAAGTCATAGGGATAAATTTATGGTGTTCTTTTGGTCTTTCATTCTGCTCCACGATATTCCTCCTTCGCCATTTCCCTTAGTATTTGAAAAGGAGTAAAAAAATAATCACTTCCTAAGGGAAGTGATTACGACTCATTTGTATAGTCTTGTTTTTCTTGTACGTCTCCATTCTCTTTATGAATGGTTAAAGATGTTCCTTTATTGTTAGCGATTTCACGCCCACGCTTAATGGCATCCTCTTTGTTATCGAATACATCGCTTGGTTTTTTCGCGTTACTTGATGAAACAGCCCATCCATCTTCGTGGGACAAAACATGTTCACCCTCTTCTAAACGTTCCGGGTTATTATCATATCGCTTTCCCTCTTCAGAGCGTTTCGTTGGATTACCACTATCTTCATACTCTTCAACTTCTTTTTTACTTGCGTTATCTCGCCACTCTTTTGCCTGCTCGATGGCTATTGGAATAGCTCTTCCTTCCTCATATCCTTCGTCAAGCATAGAGTTGGCAATATCTATTGCCTTTTTCTTGGTTATATCTGGCAGGTTTTTCATTGATGACGGGTAATCATTCATAGTCCAGGGCATCTATTTTTCCTCCTAGTTGCTTTTTAAGTATCATACCCTTTCCCTAACGCATCCAAAACCTATCATTCAAAAGCATACTGAAATCTAGCTGGTGCTTCATTTGTTGTAAAGTAATCATCAAGTTCAATTCTATCCCCAGGCTTTAAAGAAATTCCTTCATACGTCTCCTCTTTCAACAGCGAGCCCTCTCCGTCATAAATAACAATTGTTACGTTACCGGAAAACTCCTCTAAATCATCGTAGTTCCCGCCATAAATTTTGACTTCAAAATCGCCGTCTTCATCCTCAAATGAACCGACATATGCCACTAAATGATCATTTTCGACTTTTCCTTTATTTGTTTGATAAACCTCATCAAGCCCCGCAACCATTTCTTCTTCGATATGCTTTGCATCCATAGTGAAAAGAGCTATTGGAACAGTAACAATGATATAAATGGCTACTAGCCACTTTAGAGTAGAAGAGATGATGGTTTTTTTCGAGTATCCTCCGATAATTAAACCAAACAGTACGATGCCAGTCAAAAAAACTATAATTAAATGCCATTTTGATAAAAACATTTCTGGATATAATGCCATTGTTTCCCCCACTATTATCTCTTTTTTGCTATAATTACTAATTGTAGCAGAAATTCATTAGATATCTAGCTAATATTTAAACATTAGATGGAGTGGTGCTTACATGTATAACGAATCATACTTACATGAACATAAACAAAGACAGATGGAACCTTTTTGGTGGGTGACGGCATTCCTATTTAGCACGCTCGGTCTCTTGATAGGGTTAACATTTATTGCCTTAGGCCCTGTATTATTCGTTGTTTACATGAATACCTGGCTATTACTATTTATAATTCTTATTCCATTAGGTATTTGGATATGTATTGCACTCACGCGCGTCTTAAAGAGAATGATTTGGCGAAACCGCCATCTTTCCTCATACCGTTTGGGGAAAAACCAAATTACATACCATACCTGGAACGAAGACAATAGAACAGACAGCGAAGGCATCATTAACTTTAACCATATCCAATATGTAGTGGTGTCCATTTATTTACTAAAGGAAAACCATGCTTATACAAAGTCTCGCATCGCGGAGCAAGTACCACGTATGGCTCTTGCCCCTGTTCTATACATTGTCTATGAGAAAAACGGCCAGCAACAAATTTTGACTGTGCCGTTTTATATGGGAACGGCTATTAATACATGGCTACAAGGATTGAAGGAAAATCAGATTCCTCTCCTTTATTCCAGCCTAAATCTGTACGACATGGAAGATGAGGAAAGATTTCAAACGATTGTAAAGAGGGAGAAGCAATTACCTTTTACTTTTGAAGGCGACTGGATGAAGCAAGCTGATTCTTTAAACAAAGAATGGTTCTCTCAAATGGAAGACACCACCTTACCAGAGGAAGACAATTCTGACGAAGAATATCAGGAAATGACACGTAAAGAGCAAGAAACCAAAAAGTTTCACTTTAGGGCTTGGCTTCGAGCAGCAACCTTTGTGTACCCCTTACTAATTATCGGCAGTTATATCTCTATCTATTTGGGGGAGTCTCACATTATTTCGGATGATGGTGTGCTTCCAGGCCTTATATTGTTGATCATCTCCGCCTACTTATACTTTCACTTTCAAAGAGAATATCTTAGAAAGTCCCTTATGCCAAAGTTCTGGGTAGAGAGTTTCATTATTTGCCTTATACATTCTATGTTCGCAGAAAAATACGGTACTATTGCAGAGGAAATAACCACGGGGATTCTCGGCGCCTCTATAATTATCATTGCTATCGTATGGATTCCATATCTTTTTGTTGCTAGGTTAAGAAAAGCCTAGATCAGATCTACCTATCTCCCGTCATCAACAATGATGATGGGCTTTTTGTTTGTTTGGAGATCTTCTTTGTTTTGTACATATCACCTCGATGTCGAACTTTCATCTCTTATATCTTTCACTTTTTGCTTGTCATCCCCACACAGCCAAACAATTAGCTCCTATGGCTCTCATCGAGAAGCTATTAAATAGAAAAACAGCTGAGGATTATTCCCCAGCTGTCTTATTTAGTAATGATTTCCCCATCACCATGACGCGATCGGTGTTTTTTAATTCATTTAAAGATTTTGTTCCGATACCAAACATCGTCATTTTTAACTCTAGTTCAATTTGATCCATCGTTCGGATAACAGATTCTACAGACTCGGTAGCTGCCTGTAATAGCTGTCTGGCAAAGCCGATTACATCTGCGCCCAACGTAATAGCTTTCGCTGCATCGACTCCTGTCTTCATTCCGCCGCTTGCCACGACAGGGACTGCTACATTACTACTTTTAACAGATACAATACAATCTTTTGTAGGTAATCCCCAATTATTAAATGCTTCTGCAGCTGCTTTCTTTAATGGATCTTCTGAGCGTAGTTTTTCCACTTGGCTCCAGGATGTCCCACCGGCTCCTGCTACATCAATAAAGGAAATTCCAGCATTATAAAGTTTTTCTGCCACTGTTCCATCAATGCCGAAGCCAACTTCCTTGGCACCAACCGGTACAGGGAGCTGCTTGCAAACAGCCTCGATCTTAGGTAGGAGGTTTTCGAAATTCAAATCACCGCCATCTTGAACCGCTTCCTGTAAACTGTTCAAATGTAACACCAAGGAATCAGCTTCGGTTAGCTCTACAATCCGCTCTGCTTCATCTGCTCCATAGCCATAATTCAATTGAACCGCACCTAGATTTGCAATAAGTGGTACAGTAGGCGCCTGCTTCCTAATTAAGAATGACTCTTTATGTGCATCACTCTCAAGTAGCGCTCTTGTCGAGCCTAACGCTACCGCCCAGCCCTTCTCTTCTGCAGCAATAGCAAGATTCTGATTGATTTTTGCAGCCAGCTCACTCCCACCTGTCATGGAACTCACCAAGAATGGCGCCTTAAGGGCTTTATTTAAAAAGGAAGTCTGCAAGTCTATATCTGCAAAGTTTATTTCAGGAAGAGCATTATGTATAAAGGATATTCCTTCTAGCCCTGTTGATTTATTAACCCCTTCCACATTGTCATCCAAACAAAGACGGATGTGTTCTGTTTTTCTTCTATTTATACCTTCTTCCACTATGTATGGCCTCCTTAACTAGAACTACACCAATAATTTCTATTATAGAACCAGTTTACTTGTTTCTATTCCGAAATGAAAGAGAAGACCTACTGGCTGATTTATTATTGCACTGTTTGGGAACAAACCTATACAATAGCGATAAGCGAATTAGACGGCATAGTAACCTATGTATTAAGGAGGCGACGATATTGAGGGAAAGAGCAAAAAAATTTGCCGAAATGGCACACAAGGGACAAACAAGAAAAAACTCTAATGCACCGTATGTAACACACCCGATTAGAGTAGCAGAACGATTAGAGAAAGCAGGATGCAGTGAGGAGCTTATTTGCGCTGCATATTTGCATGACGTTGTGGAAGATACACCATACGAGATACAGGACATGGAGAATCACTTTGGGAGCAAAGTAGCCGAACTTGTTGCAGCCCATACGGAAGATAAATCAAAATCTTGGGAGGAAAGAAAACAGCATACAATCGATACTATTCGAAACGGATCAAAGGAAGTAAAATATTTGATTGTGGCTGATAAATTAGATAACTTACTAGGACAAGAACAAGATATTAAACATTTAGGACCAGAAGTTGCGTGGAGAAATTTCAACGCTGGCGTAGACAGACAAAAATGGTACAACGAGTCCATTTGTGAAGCAATGTATGTGGGCTTGGACGAAAAAGATATTCCAACTTACTTTAAGGAATATGAAGATTTGGTCAAACGTGTCTTTCATTTTTCATGAGATAAACAAACCCTCTTACAGTGCTGCAACTGTAAGAGGGTTTGTTTATCTTGCTCGGTATTTCTTTTTTTGATCTTTACTAATCTGCTTCCATTTATTCTTTTCTTCCATTAAAGCCTTTTGGTCCTGCTTTCTTTTTTCATATGCCAGTTCTCGCTGCAGTTTAAGATAGCTTTGAAACCGGTCTATAGATAATTCTCCATTATCCATTGCTTCTTTCACCCGACATCCAGGTTCCGTGTCATGTTGGCAATCTTTGAACCGACACGCTTCCTCCAGGGCTTCCACATCCTGAAACGTGGCGCCCATTGCTCCTTCGCCTTCCCATAGTTGCAATTCTCTCATACCAGGAGTATCAATTAATAGTGCTCCATTTGGTATACGAAACATCTCCCTATGGGTGGTGGTGTGCCGTCCCTTGCTATCGTCTTCCCTAATTCCTCTTGTTTCCTGTATTTCTTTCCCTAAAAGTGTATTAATTAATGTCGATTTCCCTACCCCTGAGGAACCTAGCAATGCTCCGGTTTTGCCTGATGGTAGATAAGACAGTAATTGATCCAGCCCTTCTCCTGTTTTTCCGCTAACAGAAATGATAGGGACACCTATCGCGATTTCTTCTGTAGAGGAAATAACTTCTTCCAGTCTCTCCACCGAACACGAATCCTTTTTAGAGAAAACAATTACAGGGGTAGCACCGCTTTCATAGGTGGATAGTATATAACGTTCAATCCGTCTGCTATTAAAATCATGATCGAGCGCATTAACTATAAATACAGTATCTACGTTAGCTGCTACTAATTGAGCCTCCGTTCGCTCGCCAGCTGCTTGCCGTATAAACTGACTCGTTCTAGGGAGAAGCTCTTTTATCACTGCCTTTTCTTCATCATATAACTTCTCTACTACCACCCAGTCACCAACGGCAGGAAAATCAAGTGTTCCAGAGGCAGTATGCAAATACTTCCCGCTCACCTGTGCCAAAAATTCCATATTACCGTCCGAAAGGCGGTAGCTGTTCTTTTGAACTGTTATCACTCTAGCAAGTTTGTCGTGTTCTTCTTTTTCTATAGGTTGGGTCCATCCCATTTTCTCTAAATTCGTCAATCCATTTCCTCCTGTTTTAAAGAGGAACAATCTATTTAACTTGAACGTTCCTCCATTTTGTAGTTATTGGCTTTGAACTCTTTCTTCATTTTATTTGCACTCATAAACCATCACTCCTTCTAAAATGGATAAAACGCCTCGTTACATCTTATCGATTTTTAATGTTAGTGTGAAAAAATATCTCACATCTTATTATTTCGCCTTTATAGTAAAAAATCCTGCAAATAATAAAAAAAAGAACCAGATGCGCTTCATCTGGTTCTACTTATGTTTGTATTAACGTTTGTTCATTTCACTTGGTTCTGCACCTTTTCTTTCGTTGCGGTCCAGCCCTTTGATGTTTTCCAAATCTTGTGCACTCAACTCAAAATCAAATACATTAAAGTTCTCTTCAATTCGAGATGGTGTAACGGATTTAGGAATTACAACATTATTATATTGTAAATGCCAGCGTAAAATAACTTGTGCTGGGGTTTTGCTGTGTTTTTCAGCAATATCTGTCACAACTTTATCTTTTAATACTTCGCCACCTTGCATTAATGGGCTCCATGCTTCTAGATAAATATTGTGCTTGTCACAGAAGTCTTTCAACTCAGCTTGTTGTAGATAAGGATGGCATTCAACCTGGTTAATGACAGGTACGACCTCACACTCATCCAACAGACGTTGCAAATGATCGATATTGAAATTACACACCCCAATAGCTTTTACTCGACCATCTTTATACAATTTTTCTAGTGCTTTATATGTTTCCACATATTCGTCAAATTTCGGTGTTGGCCAATGAATTAAGTACAGGTCAACATAATCTAGTCCCAATCTTTCTAAACTCGCATCAAATGCCTTTAACGTATTTTCATAGCCTTGGTCACTGTTCCAGACCTTTGTAGTAATAAACAGTTCTTCGCGTGGTACGTTTTGGTTTGCAATTGCACTTCCGACACCGTTCTCATTTGCATACACTTTCGCGGTATCAATAGAACGGTAGCCAACTTCAATTGCTTTTTCTACAGCAGGGGTTGCTTCCTCATCAGGTACCTGCCAAACTCCAAATCCAAGCTGAGGCATTTTTAATCCATTATTTAAAGTTACATACTGCATTGTTCAACATCCCTTCCATTGAAATGTCCCTATTTTATCATACTGTTTAGAAAACACGTATTCTTATGCTTGGCAAGACACATTTAATCATCCGTTAATTCTTTATTTTTCTTAAAAGAGCGCTTGAGAGAAATAAAGTCAAATAGAATAAAGAACACGATAAATAAAACGGAAGGTCCAACTATATCCAGCCATTCTTCCAAATTAGTTGGAATGCCTTTAAGAAAAAAATTCACCAAGAAAAATACAACTCCTGAAGCGAATGCTGTTTTAACCCTTAGCTGCCGTTCTCTCTTATATTGCTTTTTATTATATACAGATGTGAATTCAATACCTGAAAAGATATAACGTAGATACACATAAAAGATAATGAAAATATAAATTAGAAATAATGTAAAAGTGAGATTGAGCTCCCCTATTTCAAACCAATAACTATTTAGCCCTGTAAATATAAGTAATCCTACCGCCAGAATAACCGCACTTTCTGCAAGGAAATAAAGAATACGAGTCCGTTTGTACTCATCATCAGGTAGTAGATAATTTAAAAATGACCTCATATTAAACCCCCTCCCAAAATAGTTCATCCAATGTCTTCCCAAGTTCTTTACAAATGGAGATACATAGCTTAAGGCTTGGATTGTATTCGCCCTTTTCTATTAAACCTATAGTCTGCCTTGTCGCCTTCACCCTGCTTGCTAGCTGCTCCTGAGTCCAACCCTTTTCCATTCTCGCTAACTTTATTTTATTTACCATGGAGACCCCTCTTTGTTAAATATAAATTCCATAAGTTAATTATATATTACATAAGACACATAAATATTGCAAACAGATTTTTTTAAAAAAGAAGACCTGCCAGTAAACTGACAAACCCTCTTAGTTACATTACGATTCATTTTTTTCTAGCCATTTCCCTCTGGCAAACGTATAGTTGCCTTCAAATCGCGTAAGCTTTTGGTCTGCAAGCAGATAAGTCACAGGAAATAAGCGATCCAGAAAATAGCGGTCATGAGAAACCGTTATAATCGTTCCCTCAAATTGCTCTAAAGCTTCTTCTAATACTTCTTTTGATTCAATATCTAAATGGTTGGTCGGTTCATCCAATAGAAGCAGGTTATGTTTTTGATAAACAAGCTCTGCCAAACGAAGCCTCATTTTTTCGCCACCACTAAGCTGCCTTACCTTTTTAAAAACATTCGGACCATAAAAAAGGAAACTCGCCAAGATTCTTCTTGCTTCTCCTTCCGTAACTGCCACATGCTCCCGAAACTCATCTAAAACAGTTAGATTTGCATCCATCTCAAGCATGTGCTGGGAAAGGTAGCCAATAGAAAGGTTACTTCCCTGTTTGACCATGCCTTGATCCGCATTCTCCGTTCCAAGCATGAGGTGTAACAAAGTGCTCTTCCCCGTTCCATTTTCCCCAATTAGGGCGATCCTCTCTTGGAAACGGACTAACATGGAAAGCTCTTCATATAAACGTTGGTTTCCGAAACGCTTTGATACGCTATCAAGCTTTAGTACTTCTTTCCCACTGCGGCTCTCCATTTCGAAATCAAGATTGATCTTCTTCTGATCCAATACGGGGCGTTTTACCACTGTCAGTCGGTCCAATGCTTTTTGCATACTTTTGGCTCGCCTGTGTAGCCCATCATTAGGCGGGTTTGCCTGATTTGCCCACTCTTTAAGCCGTTTAATCGTTTCCTTCATTTTTTTAATCTTTTTCTGCTGGTCTTCGTATTGTTGAAATTCACGCAGCAGTCTTGCTTCTCTTTCTTTTACGTAATCCGTATAATTCGTATGATATTTAATCAGCTCTCCTTGATCCATTTCCAAAATTGAAGTGACGGTTTCATCAAGAAAATAACGATCATGAGAGACAATTATCACTGTACCTTCATAATGCTTAATAAAAGAAGTCAGCCATTCTATTGCCAGGAAATCTAGATGATTTGTTGGTTCATCAAGTAAAAGAAGATCAGGGGCTTTTAATAATAATTGCGCCAAGCCAACTTTGGTCTTCTCTCCACCACTTAGCTGATGCCATTTCTTATTTTCCAGTTCAGTCATTTGCAATCCATTGAGAACTTGTCGAACCTGTGCGTCCATTTCGTATCCGCCGTCTTGCTGGAATTTATCTAATAATGTGCCATAGATCTCCATATGACGTTCCAGTTTGGCAGGATCCTTTTCCGCTGCCATGCGTTGCTCTAATTCCGTCATTTTCTCTCTTATCTTGTTTAAGTTTTCAAACACGTCATACAACAATGCCTGCACTTGCTTCTCTTCTTCTGTGACTGCGATTTGCTTTAAGAGCCCTGTCCGCAACTCCTTTTTCCAAGAAATAACACCAATTGCTGGGTCAGATTCCTTGGAAATTAGGTTTAATAAACTCGTTTTCCCTTCGCCATTTCTTCCGATAAGTCCTATTCGCTCGCCTTGCTTTATTTCCAAATTAATATCTTGAAAGATTGTATTTGCACCAATTATTTGGGTAACATTTCGTAAACTACATAAAATCATTTGCTTTGCCTCCTATAGAAGAGACAACCTTCAAATGGATAGTGTGCCAATTAAAAAAGGACGACAAAGAGCAACCGCTCCCTGTCGTCCACTATATCCGTAGCAGGTAGATGTCTCTTACTGTTTTTTTCCATTATTTTACTTCCGAAAAGGGCATACGTGTCCCTTGGATAAAAATGATGGAAAAAAGCGCATAACAAATCCAAAGATACTCTCTGAATTTAGAAATGCTTCCAGTACGATTCATCTAACCCACCTCCTTTTTTCATTCTGATTAAATCTTACTCGATAAAACCCTATAGCGTCAAGTTATGCTATGGCAGTCGTTTGGTTACTACCTCTCATTCCAAATAATTTCTCCGGAAAAATCTTGATGATTTATTTTTACATCGAAGTGATGTTTGCTATAAAAGTGCTTTAGTCTATTAACATGGTCAAAATCTCTCTCCACAATATCACCTGTAATGTATTGCATGTTTTCTTCTCTGGCTATTTCTTTTAAATGCTTCATAAGGACCGAACCAAAACCTTTATTCTTAACTCCCTTAATATCTGCAATATGAAGGGTTGAATCACTACGGTATTCTGCCTGTATTGCAGAATCCCAATCTCCCCGATAAGGTTTTGTACATTCGTGCAACATGACTTGGCAATGCTTTCTTCCTTTGTCCGCATAAATAATAACCCACTGTTCTTCATTTGCCTGGTCTATGCTAATAATCTCTGACTTTTTGGCAATCTCCTTCATATTACTCTGCATCCGGTGTAACTGTATTTCCAAGGAATCCAATTCTTCCTTTAGTTCTTCTTTGCCTTTTTCCTTTTCTAAAAAAGCTGAGTAGATCATCTATATCACCTTACTTATTATTTATGTCTTAAACACACAATTTGCTATTTTACAGGATAAACATCGCCAAATGCAACTATCTGAAAATTATTTTTCAAAAAATTTATAATAGTACTAAAGACTTAGAAAAATTAGCCGATATTAAAAATAAATGTTTTTTTCTAAAAATTGGGGGCAAAATCGTGAAGTTTAGAAAAGCAACGAAACCAAAGAAAATAAAAGAAAATAAAGAAAGGAAAATTAATCGTTCCAAGCTTCTTAGAAGGTTTGCTTGGCGTAATGTTAGTATCGGTCGTAAATATATAACTGTTTTCTTTTTAACATTGCTTTTATTTGTAGCATCAGCTTGTGTGGTATTTTTTCTATTGACTAAAGGGCAGGAAGATATTACCGAAATTAAGGAAAGTAGTTCACGAGTAAACGATATGGCTGACATGGCTTATTTAATTCAAGCTAAAGATGTTCAGATAGCTGATTATTTGCTAACTGAAAGCGATAAATATAAAGATCAATTTATTCAATATCAGGAAGAGTTTTTAGCATTAGCCGATAAACTCAAGCCAACCATGGTGACCGACGAACAACGCAGTAATTTCGATGAAATTATCAAAAAGAATGAATCCAATGATGATGCATTTACCGAACAGATTGTTCCAGCCGTAGAGAATGACCAATCGCTAATAGCAAATTCGCTGCGTGATTTCACCTCCCGGTTAAGAACAGAAACCATTGATCATGTAAACGAATTAGTTACACTTATTAATGAAGATCAAAATAAATCCGTACAAAATGCGGAATCGAGTATTAAAGGCAGTACCATTACCCTAGCCATTGCCACTATTCTTGCAGCAATAATTGGCATTCCATTAATGATAATTATTAGCAGGATCATTACTAAAAACCTAAAAAAGATTGTTGGCGTAACCTCCGAAGTAGCAAATGGAAATCTCCAGACCCCTGATATGGATTACTATGGTACTGACGAAATTGGCCAGTTAGCAACAGCGGTTAACAAAATGAAGGGGAACATTCACAGTATATTACTAAAAGTAGCGGATGCTTCCAATTCCGTTTCATCAAGAAGTGAAGTGCTGACAATATCCTCTAAGGAAGTTAGTGAAGGAAATACACAGATTGCGACAACAATGGAAGAGTTATCCACTGGTGCAGAAACCCAGGCGAATAGTGCTTCTGACCTATCTGAAAGCATGAATGATTTTGTACAAAAAGTAGAACTCTCAGAGCAAAATGGACAAGAGGCTGCACAAAATTCCAGTACTGTATTGGAATTAACAAATGAAGGAACGGCCCTAATGAATAAGTCCGTTGCACAAATGAAGCAGATTGATACCATTGTTTCTACTTCAGTTGATAAAGTACAAGGTCTTGATAACCAATCCAATGAGATTTCTAAGCTTGTACTCGTAATTAAAGACATCGCTGATCAGACAAACCTTCTTTCATTAAATGCAGCCATTGAAGCGGCAAGAGCTGGGGAGCATGGAAGAGGTTTTGCGGTAGTTGCAGATGAAGTCAGAAAGCTTTCTGAACAAGTAGCTTCCTCTGTTGGAGAAATAACAACCATTGTACAAAGCATCCAATCTGAGACAACAGAAGTCGTAGGCTCCCTTAACTCAGGATATAAGGAAGTTCAAGAAGGTACGAAACAAATTGAAGAAACAGGTAGGAATTTCAACTCGATTAATCAATCCGTTTCCGAAATGACTAAAAAAATTACATTTATCTCTTCTAACCTGCGGGAAATTTCCCAAAACAGTAAAGAGATGAACAATCTTATTGAAGAAATTGCTTCCGTCTCTGAGGAATCAGCTGCTGGTGTAGAACAAGCTGCGGCTTCCGCACAACAAACTTCCAGTTCCATGGAGGAAGTATCGTACAGTGCAGATGAATTGGCCAAATTAGCCGAACTATTAAATAAGGAATTAAAAATCTTTAAGCTATAAAGTGAAACTTCATCCAGTGGTTTTTTCGTTCTACCCCCACTGATTGTTAGTTGAACGAATCGGAGTGCTAGCGACCGTTACCCCTCTAAAAACTCAACGCTTCACCTCATGTTTTGAAGTGGGAGTTTTACGGACGTTGCACCGGGATAAAGATAATGGAATTTGGGCGCCAACATTATACCTACAAAAGAAAACACTACGTATGTTTGTTTGCGGCACACGTAGTGTTTTCAAATTTCGTCCTATTTAATTTCGAACCAAAAAGCATGATTCTGTATGATCCCAGACCATTCCCGTCGCTTGCATAAAAGCATAGCAAATTGTTGGACCAACAAACTTGAATCCGCGACGTTTTAAATCCTTGCTCATCAGCTCTGATTCCTCCGTTACAGCAGGCACCTCTTCTATCGACTTCCAGTGATTCACAATTGGCTTTCCACCGACAAACTGCCAGATATAAGACTGGAAGCTGCCAAATTCCTCTTTGACCCGTAAAAAGGCTTGCGCATTCGTTATAACAGAACGAACTTTCAACTTGTTACGAATTATTCCCTCATCAGAAAGCAATTGTTCGATCTTCTTCTCGTCATATTTGCTTACTACTTCTGGTTGAAAATTATCAAATGCTTTTCTGTAATTCTCTCTTCTTCTTAAGATGGTAATCCAGCTTAAACCAGCCTGCGCACCTTCCAGGCAGAGCATTTCAAACAGTTTTCTATCATCTTCCACTGGGACTCCCCATTCTTCATCATGATACGCAACATAAAGCGGGTCTTCTGTGACCCATCCGCAACGTTCTCTATCCATCTTTACTCTTCCTTCTTCTCAATTTTATTTTCTTCATAAGAAATCCAGTCACTAAAGCTGCCTGGATAGAGTTTTACATTATCGTAGCCTGCCATTTTTAATGCAAGTATATTTGGACAAGCCGAAATGCCTGAACCACAAGAGACAATAACTTCCTTATCTTTGGGAATGGCTGAAAAATGTTCTCTTAATACCTCATCCTTTTTCCAACTTCCCTTTTTATTTAGTACGTCCTTCCAAAAATAATTTTTGGCGCCGGGTATGTGACCAGCTTTATGATAAAGGGGCTCAATATTCCCCAAGTATCTCTCCCTTTCTCTGGAATCTATCACGATCGCAGTATCATTTTCTAGTTTTTCTTTCACTTCATCTATGTTAGCAGTCTGCTCATCTCGTAAGATTGGTCTAAATCTTTTAGGTTCTAATACTGGCATCTGGTCTGTTACTGGATTTTCTTGTCTAAGCCATTCTTCATAGCCACCATCCAGCACATAAGCCTTCTCGTGTCCTAGGCACTGTAAGAGCCACCATAACCTAGCTGCGAACATTTCATTTGCCTGATCATAGATTACAACTGTTGTATTATGATCAATTCCAATATTCCCTACTTTCCTCGCAAAAGTAGTCATATCAGGAAGTGGATGCTTTCCACCATGCTTCTCCGCCTTGCTGGAAAGATCTTTTTCCAAGTCCAGATACACAGCCCCAGGAAGATGATCCTTTATATATTGCTTTCTACCAGCTTCTGAATCTGTCAATTGAAAGCGGACGTCCACAATAACTGTATTGTCTCTATTGTTTTCCAACCGATTCTTCAATCTAGATACACTAATAATATAGGTCATCCTTACCCCTCCATTGGGTCATTATTTATAATGCAATCATTTAACTGATTAAGAATAATTTTAACGCAACTATGTATTGAAACCAACTCCGGATAAACAGTTTCTTAAAATAAGAAAGTTTGGCCGGCAGTTCTTTCAATGTTCAGATAACCCATGATACGATATACTAGCAATATATCTAAATTTTAAAACAGGGGATGAATACATTGAAGAAAGCATTGATAGATCGCTTTATTACCTACGCCAAAATGGATACACAGTCTAATGAACAAAATGAAGCAACCCCTTCTACTCAAGGACAATTCGAATTAGCCAACCTCCTAGTAAAAGAATTAAGAGAAATTGGCATGATGGATGTAACGGTTGATGATAATGCTTATGTAATGGCAACGTTGCCCGCTAACACGGATAAGGATATTCCAACAATCGGATTCCTAGCACATCTAGATACTGCAACAGACTTCACAGGAAAAAATGTTAACCCTCAGCTTGTCGAAAATTTCGACGGAAAAAGTTTGATATTAAATGAGGCGTTGAATGTTGTACTTACGCCAGAGGAATTTCCAGAGCTTCCTGCCTATAAGGGACATACATTAATTACAACAGATGGAACGACATTACTTGGAGCTGATAATAAAGCAGGGATTGCTGAGATTATGACGGCTATGCACCATTTAATTGAGAACCCAGAAATAAAACACGGAAAGATTCGAGTGGCCTTTACACCTGACGAAGAAATCGGCAGAGGACCACATAAATTTGATGTAGAGCGATTTGATGCAGATTATGCATATACCATTGATGGTGGTCCGCTTGGGGAATTACAGTACGAGAGCTTTAATGCGGCCGGTGCACACCTCACGTTTTACGGAAATAGCGTGCACCCAGGTACCGCGAAAGATAAAATGGTTAATGCAGGGAAAATGGCGGCTTCTTTTATTAACAAGTTCCCTGAGCAAGAAGCGCCAGAGTATACGGAGAAATATGAAGGTTTCTATCATTTAATTTCCGTTTCCGGTGACGTTGAAAAAACGGAAGTTAGTTACATTATTCGTGACTTTGATCGCAATAGCTTTGAAGCTAAGAAAGAGACATTTGTTAAGTTCACGGAAGAGATTAAAGAGAAATACGGTGAAGCAAGTGTCGAACTAGAGTTGAAAGACCAATATTACAACATGCGCGAAAAAATTGAACCCGTGATGGAGATTGTAGACATAGCGCAGGACGCTATGACTAACTTGGGAATAACCCCGATTATACAGCCTGTCCGTGGTGGTACGGACGGTTCCCAGCTTTCCTACATGGGATTACCCACTCCAAACATCTTCACTGGAGGGGAAAATTTCCACGGCAAGTTTGAATATATTTCTGTAGAGAATATGGAAAAGGCTTCAACTGTTATCGTGGAAATTTGTAAATTATACGAAGAGAAACACAAAGATCAATAATATTTTGCATGGAGGCTGGGACAAACGTACATCATGTCCTGGCCTCTTCTTTTTCTCGAATTAATAATGAAAAAATGGAGCCAGTACACAGAATACCTGCCAGCATGAAACAGCTAACCGTAAAGCCATACTCCTGAAAAAAGAACATAGCTAGCAACGGGCCAAGTGTCGCCCCAATAAACAGAATAAAGGCATATAGGGATGAAGCAGTCGCTCTCTCCATACCTCCCCATTTTCCGATTAGGAACATAATAACCGGAAACGTTAGTGATATACCGGCAACAAAAAGAATACTCATGATAGTGATCATAATTGGCCCAGAAAGGAGACCAATTCCCACCAATCCAACTATACTCATGGAAAGACTACCTCTTAGCGTTCCCGCAGCACCAAATTTCCTGACAAAATAACCCGAACCAAATGAAAGAAGCATTCCAATAAACCCTGCTGACCGTAAATATAAAAGCTGTTGATCGGACATATAATATGGCGCGTTTTGCAAGTGACCTCCAAGAATCGTATACATTCCGATAAATGATAGGAGTAGTACGCTTGTCACAGCATAGCAGTATACGAGAATTTTTCTTTTAAAGAGGCGTCCTACCGAACGAGGATACTGCTTAAAGCGAAAGGTAGTGTCTGTCCCCTGCTCTTTAGGAAAAACTAGTAGCATGGCAATACAGATAACTAAATATAAAATGCCAAACGAGAAAAAGATTGCTTGCCACCCGTAATATTGTTCTACCATCGTTGCAAAGACTTGACCAAATATCCCTGCTGTCACATAACCAAAACTAATAAAGCTAATAGCGGTAATACGCTGTCGTTCGGCGAAGATTTGAAAAACGTAGGTCAATGCATTTGGAGCAAACGAAGCGGCAAAAAAACCTTGAAATGCTCTAAATAAAAGCAATGCTTCGTAATCCGTAGCTAACCCGCTTGCTCCTGAGATCATCCCGAGAATTAGCAAACCTGTCATCATCGTACTTTTATAACCATAACGGCTTCCAATTGGACCGAACACTAAAAAACCAACAGCATAAAAAAGAGAAAAAATACTTGCTGCTCCTGCTGCTTGGGTACTGCTAATTTGAAAGCTCTCCATTAATGCTTGTGTCAAAGGTGTCATCGTATAAACACTTGAGACAACAACCAAGGCGCTAAAGAAGAGGGTTGCTATTATAGCAGTTTGCCTTTTTTGGGAACTGTTCATAGGCTTACCCCCAGTTGTTCCTGTTTTTACGATAGCTTATGCCCAGGAATTTCTCGTGTTACCATTCTCTTTTCACCCCATTGGGAAAAATCTCTATTGCCCTCTCATCCTAAACTATGAGAGAATAATAGATAGTTTTTGTCACATATGCTTTAGACTGAGTTCATATATGTATTTAATAGGAAAAACCAATTAGGGAGAGTTCATCATGTTAAAGAGACTAAGCATAACTCTAGCAATACTTGCGGTTATTTCCGGCTGTTCCTCTAATTCGGAGGAGCCAGAGGAGCAACAGGATGAAACCTCTTCAAATCATCAGGAAAGCCCTGCCGATAACCAGGAGGTTAAAGAAGAGATTACCGCACCAAAAGAAATGCTACAAAAGAAAGATCAAGGAGAAAAAGTTACATCCTTACAAAATGCTCTAAGAAAAATCGGCTATAACCTATCCGAGGAGGGCGTTTACGAAGAAGCAACTACGTGGGCCATCACAGATTTACAGCTTCAATTTGAAGAATTGCAGGCATCTGGAGTTTATAATAAAGCTACCCAAAAAGTACTGAGTGCCTTATTAGATGGTTCAGAGGCAAACTTCCAACCTGGAAAGGCGTTACCCGAAAAAGCTGAAACCACGACTACGACAAACGGCACGCCCGTTTTAAGCAATCCATATGATCAGCTTGCAATAGTAAATAAAGAGTTCGCATTACCTGCTGACTATTTACCAGAAGACTTAGTGACACCAAACGTTCGATTTCCGTTCACAGAAGAGCTTCCCAAAAAACAAATGCGCCAAATAGCTGCTGAGAAGTTAGAGGATTTGTTTGCAGCCGCCGACGAAGCTGGCCTTGATTTATATGCACAATCCGGGTTTCGCTCCTATGACAGGCAAGACGCTATTTTCACCAGCAACGTTGCGGAGCATGGAGAAGAGGCAGCAAATAACTTTAGTGCAAGACCAGGTGAAAGTGAGCATCAATCAGGCCTCGCGATGGACGTCACAAGTCCTGATGTCAATTTTCAATTAATCATAGAGTTCGGTGAAACAGATGAAGGGAAATGGTTAAAAGAGAACGCAGCAGAATTCGGCTTTATTATCCGTTTTCCTGAGGGAAAAGAAGAGATTACACAATACCAGTTTGAGCCATGGCATATTCGATATGTCGGAGAAAAAGCGGCAAAAGAAATCATGGCACAGGGCATAACCTTAGAAGAATATTATGAAGAATAATCTTGAAGCCTGTTCTACTTGAACAGGTTTTTTTGCGATTTGAAAACTTGTTTTTCTTTAAAACGAGGGGGCATAAAAAAACAGAATGTATCTTTATTTTTAACGTAGTCATATCAATGGAGTTATGTAGGGAAAGGCTAGGGGATTTGTTTGTAATGGGCCCCTTAACTAATGCCCTCTTCCCTTTCTCTTTCCACTTGGTCTATTTGCCTGTCTAGTTCACGAATCCGCTCCAATGCGACGGGGTCTTCCATTTTCTTGTAATGATGATTCCCCCCTACCTCTTCATCGGCTTCATCCGCCATGTGCACCACCTGTTGTAGTGGCTTTAGTTGCAGATCGCCTTCTGGGAGATAAGAATCTGTATGAAGAAGTATTGCCACAGCAATCTCCTTCGCCGCCAACCGATCTTCACCAATTCTGACCAACAACTTATGTGCGCGACTCGCACCTTTTATCGCATGAATATCATTTTCCTTGTAAAGGTCGTAATCCCATTCTCCGTCTCTGTACCATGTGTAATGCCCCACATCATGTAATAATGCTGCCTTTGTAGCGTGATCTGTATTGACATTGTATTTTTTGGCAAACATAAACGCATATTCCGTAACGGAAATTGCATGAGCAATGCCTGAACGCTTTAGATATTTTTGCGTAATAGGATGGCTGAATACCTCTTCTAAGGTGACTTTCCTCATATCTTTCACTCCTTTTTTACATGTTGGTAAAGTGGATAACGTTGTCCCTAAATATAGTAACAGCTAGCTACAAGCTTCACCCTTCCTTTTTATATAAAATGAAACTTCTATCAGTGGGGGTTTTCATTCTTCTCCCACTGATTGTTAGTTGAACGAATCGGGGTGTTAACGTCCGTTTACTCCATTTAAACATCACAGTTTCACCTCATGTTTTGAAGTGGGAGTCTTACGGCCGGTTGCCCCGGGGTAAATTTTTATGACTATATCATTTATAAAAGGCTTTTGCAATAGATTAATTACCTATTTTCTGCTATTTCAAACAATCTCCTTGTTTGTTTGATTATTTTTGATTGTTTTTGATTGATTTTGGTTGATTTTTGCAATCGTTTACTTTATAATTTGGATGAATCAATCGTACTGGAGTGACCCACTATGCTAACAACGGAAAGACAATCCATAATCTTTGATCTTCTCAAGGAAAAGCAGACTGTTACTATTCAAGAAATGATTGAAGCAACCAACGCATCAGAATCGACAATCCGACGTGACTTAACAGAATTAGAGAAGAAAAAAATGTTATCAAGAATCCATGGTGGCGCTACATGGACGGAGCAAAAAATTCGAGAAATGAGCATTTTGGAGAAATCAACCAAAAACCTTCAAGATAAAAAAAGAATCGCACAGCATGCCGCTTCTTTAGTAGAAGATGGAGATTGCATTTTTCTTGATGCCGGTACTACCACTTTTCAGATGATTCCTTTTTTACAACATAAAGATATAGTCGTTGTTACAAATGGTATTAATTTAGTAGAACGTTTAATGGAGCATGACATAGCCGCCTATTTAACAGGTGGAAAAATAAAAGCAAAAACTAGTGCACTTGTTGGCTCACAAGCAATAGAGTCGATTAAAAACTATCGTTTTGATAAATGCTTTCTTGGTGTAAACGGCTTTGATTTGAAATTCGGTTACACAACGCCAGATCCTGAGGAAGCAAGCGTAAAACAGCATGCAGCAAACTTTGCAAAAAAGGCTTATGCACTCGCAGATTATTCCAAGCTACATAAGGTTAACTTTGCAAAAATCTTTGATTTGGATGAGGCTATTTTAATCACAAGAAATTTACCTGAAGAGATAAAGAACGAACTTAACGCAATGAAAACAGTAGAGGTGATACACATATGATTTACACATGCACCATGACACCATCCATTGACTACACTACTTACCTTCCATCATTTCAAAGCGGGGAACTGAATAGAACGAATGAGGTCTATTACTACCCTGGCGGAAAAGGGATTAATGTATCCAGGGTCCTTCAACGTCTAGGAATTGATACAACCGCGACCGGCTTTGCTGGTGGCTTCACAGGAGATTATGTAATGGACTTCCTTAAACAGGAAGGTGTCCAAACAGATTTTATACAGACAAAAGATATTACAAGAATAAATGTGAAAATTAAAGCTGATACAGAATCAGAATTAAATGGTCCCGGCCCAAATATTACGGAAGGCCAATTCGCCCAATTGACAGCCAAGATACAAACACTCTCAACAAATGACTGGTTTGTACTTGCTGGGAGCTTACCCAATTCCATTAAAATGGACGACTACCGAAGGATTTTAGCAACATGTCGAGAAAATAATGTACCCTTTGTGCTCGATACCTCTGGCCCAGCATTAAAAGAGCTTATTCAAGAGAAACCTTTTCTCATTAAACCAAATGAACATGAACTAGGCGAGCTTTTCAATGTAACCATACGTTCTAAGCAGGATGCCATTATCTATGCTAAAAAGCTTGTTGAAACTGGTATCCAGCATGTCATTGTTTCCCTGGGTAGTGAGGGTGCCATATTAGTTAGTGAGAAGCAGGTACTGGCCGCAACTGCTCCAAAGGGACAAGCAATAAATACAGTTGGTGCAGGGGATTCACTCGTTTCCGGTTTCCTAGCCTCCTATGTAATGAACCATGATACAAGCGCTGCTTTTCAATACGGTGTAGCAACAGGAAGCGCTACGGCCTTTACAACGGATTTATGTGAGAAGAAAGATGTTATCCGGTTAGTGGATGAAGTCAAAATAGAAACATTAGAATGGATGTGACTGACATGAAAATAACAGAATTGCTGAAACAAGAAACCATCATTCTTGATTTGCAGGCAAATACAAAGGAAAATGTCCTAACCGAACTTATTGACCAGCTAGACCGTGCTGGGAAATTACAGGACAAACAAAAATTCACAGAAGGAATACTTGGTAGAGAAGAACAGAGCACGACAGGAATCGGGGAAGGGATTGCCATCCCTCACGCTAAATCAGCAGCAGTTAAGGAGCCAGCAATTGCTTTCGGACGTTCTGCAGATGGAATTGATTACGATTCTTTGGATGGACAGCCTGCTCACCTTTTCTTTATGATCGCAGCAACAGATGGGGCAAATAATGCACATCTTGAGGCACTTTCCCGCTTGTCTACCTTTTTAATGGATGAAAAGTTTCGAACTAAAATTTATGAAGCGACATCTGTCGATCATATTTTAGAAGCGGTTAACCAGAAAGAAGCAGAGCTAGAAGAGCCTGAAGAGCCTGTAACGGATGCACCAGCAGATTCTAAAAAGATCCTTGCTGTAACGGCATGCCCTACCGGAATTGCGCATACGTATATGGCCGCTGAAAAGCTTAACGAGACAGCAAAAGAAATGGGAATTAACATCAAAGTAGAAACAAATGGTTCAAGTGGTGTTAAAAACCGTCTAACAGAGGAAGAAATAGCAGAAGCTGACGCAATCATTGTCGCTGCTGATACAAAAGTAGAAATGGCTCGTTTTGATGGGAAGCATGTGATTCAAACACCTGTTGGAAAAGCCCTTCATGAATCTAACAGCTTGCTAACACGAGCTGCTAAACAAGATGCTCCTGTGTACAAACATGAGGGCGGAAAAGATGAATCAGCAGAAAAAGGTGGTAAAAGCGGTTTTTACAAGCATTTAATGAATGGTGTATCCAATATGCTACCATTCGTAGTTGGTGGTGGTATCTTAATTGCCCTGTCCTTCTTCTGGGGAATTGAAGCAACCGACCCAGACAGTGATAGCTATAATGCATTCGCAGCAATGTTAAATACCATTGGTGGAGGAAAAGCATTCTTCTTAATGGTACCAGTTCTTGCCGGATTTATCGCCTCAAGTATTGCCGAGCGTCCAGGATTTGCACCTGGTATGGTCGGTGGTCTAATTGCAATCACCGTGTCAGGAGCTGATGGCGCGGATGGTGGATCTGGCTTCCTTGGTGGTTTAATCGCAGGTTTCCTTGCTGGTTATGTAACACTATTTGTTAAAAAGGCATTCTCTAGATTGCCTAATGCTTTAGAAGGCTTAAAGCCCGTTTTATTCTTCCCGTTATTTAGTATCGCCATAACTGGAATCATTATGATGCTAATTAACCCTCCACTTACTCAGGTGTACACTGGTATATCTTCCTTCCTAGAGGGAATGGGTGGAACAAATCAAGTGCTTGTCGGTATTATTTTAGGTGCGATGATGGGCTTTGACCTTGGTGGACCAATTAACAAAGCTGCTTATACATTTGGTATTGCCATGCTTGATGCTGGTAACTATACGTTTATCGCAACCGTAATGGCAGCTGGAATGGTCCCTCCATTAGGAATGGCAATCGCGACAACCTTGTTTAAGAACAAATTTACTAAAACAGAACGTGAAGCCGGGAAAACAGCTTACGTGTTAGGAGCCTGCTTTATTACAGAAGGTGTTATTCCGTTTGCAGCAGCCGATCCGGCTCGTGTTATCCCATCTGTAATGGCAGGTGGTGCTGTAACTGGTGGTTTAACGATGCTATTCGATATTGGACTTCGTGCCCCACACGGCGGAATCTTCGTAATCGGTCTTGTTGAAGGTGGATTAGCAAAAGGCTTGCTCTATGCACTTGCTATTATCATAGGTGCTGTTGTAGCAGCATTACTAGCAGGTGTACTTAAGAAAAGAATAGTTTAAACAAAGAGGTGCCTCCCGTCTTTAGAGACGTATCGGCACCTCTTTTATGTAGCTAGTTCGTTTTTCTTTAACACTCGCCTACTCATAAGTAATTTTCATATCTCCCTGCTTGATCAACCCCTTCTTTCGCAATAACTCCGAAATGAGCAGACTGATAAGCGCAGGAGCAATAAAGTGTAACAGCAAAACACTCCAGAAAACCCCTGTTGAAAAGCCCATTGATTCAAATGTCATGATTTGTCCAACCAACCCACTTGTCCCCATTCCTGCACCAGAGGCATTGTTTGTCAGTTGTAGCCATACTGTGGCCAACGGTGCTAATACGATCGCGGCAATGGTCGGTGGAAGCAAGATGATCGGCTTTCTAATAATATTCCCAACCTGAAGCATAGAAGTACCGATTCCTTGGGCGATAAAACCACCAAAACCATTTTCCCTAAAACTTGCGGTTGCAAATCCAATCATATGTGCAGCACAGCCGATGGTAGCTGCCCCTGCCGCTAATCCATCTAGGGACAGCATAATGGCAATAGCTGCTGACGAGATTGGTGCCGTTAAAGCAAAGCCCATTAGCACCGCTACCAATATGCCCATGATGAAAGGCTGCTGCGTAGTCGACCAATTAATTACTTCACCAAAGCCAAGCATAAATGTATTAATTGGTGGTCCAATAAAGGAGCCGACTAAAAAGCCTGCACCAATGGTAACAAAAGGTGTCACAATAATATCGACCCGTGTTTCCTTATAAACTATTTTCCCAATTTCTGTTGCCAGTAGTGCAGCAACATAACTTCCTGCTGGCCCACCAAGCTCCGCCCCATAAGCACCAGCAAATAATACCGAAAACAAGACAAGCGGTGGAGCCTTGAGACCATAAGCGATTGCGACGCCTATCGCACCGCCCATAATTTTCGTATCCATCGCAAAGCTACCCATTTCAGCCATGGATGCTCCTAGCGATGGTGAAAAACCGCTAATGAGCTCCTCTCCAAGTGTCTTCATAATAAGTCCAATAATTAAAGATGAAAATAATCCCAATGCCATGTAGCTTAACGCCGTAATGAGGTACTCCTTTATGGATAGAGAAACCCCTTTTTTATTTAGAAATGCTTTCATTTTTTCACCCCTTTCGTTAGCTTATGTGAAACAAATCACATTAAATGAACTAGAAAGCCCTTTCCTCTTCTTATTATTACGGGGAGCCACGTATTTATCAAGCCTTTTTTCTATCTGTAGCTTAGAAAAACCCACAAACGCTCGTCTTTTAGCGAATGTTTATGTTTTTCTTATACTTGGAACATTAAAATTTTAACTGCATCGTAATTGCTTTCTGGCTAAAATTTTATACTTTGCTAGTGTGCAAAAAAGAAGGCAAGTTGCTTTTCCCTATTTATTCCGATACAATTTAAGTAAAAACTATTATCAATTATGCATACGCATGACCAGGAGGCATAAAATGAATACGACAGGCAAAAAAACTGCACTGGCAAAGGCTATCCGGGAGCGTCGGTCAGTAAAAAAAGGCTATAATGATAAAGCTGTAACAGAAGAAGTTATCTTGGACTTACTGGAGGATGCAGTGTGGGCACCAACTCACGGTCTGCGTCAACCATGGCGTTTTATTTTTGTTGGACCTGAAAAATTAGGGACTTTTGCCAAAAAGATCGCTTCTACTTATCCTGAGGAACGACAACAAAATCGCGAGGATTACCTCAACGAACCAAATGCTATTCTCGTCGTGGTGATGGATGAACCAGAAATACCGAAGCAATGGGAGGAGAACTACGGCGCAGTAGCTTCTATGATCCAAAACTTTTGGTTACTTGCATGGGAAAGACAGCTCGGAGCCGTTTGGAAGACGAACCCTCACATTTATGACCCGAAAGTAAAAGAAATTTTAAATATAGGCGATGAAGAAAAAATCGTTGGCTTTGTTCATTTAGGCTATTTTGATGAACAACCAGCCTTAAAAGAACGACTGCCAATCACTGAAAAGTTCACTCGATTTGAAGGCTAACATTAAAGAGCTTATAAGAAATCAACTTTATAACATGTTGATGCATTAAATGGCACCATAGATTTAGGGTACAACCCTCTCTATTTGGTGCCATCTTTATACTTATCAACAGATATTTATTTGGTAAATCAATTGCTCACAGAGGTGGTGTTGAACATTATTGCACTAGTATTCATTTGCTTAACGGGTTCCTCCGTTTTAGCAAGTTTATTTTACTTTATGCTTTTATATCCTCACTTTAGTTATATCGGATTTATCATTATTTTTATCATTTATTTCTTTTGCTTTCTAATTTTTGCAGTACCAGTTCAAATATGGTTAAGAAAGAGACCTAAACTCTTTTCTGTTAAACAGCTTCTTAGTTATTTTACAGTGGCTTTCCTAGTAACAATGCTAGTATTTTTAATATATGGTAATCCTGATTTAACCCAAGTGTTTTTAATCTCTACATTTCATTCTATTGTTTTTTGGTTACTAGACTCTATTCTTTTAAAGGATAAAAAATTACAGTGGAACTATTCATAAATGGAAAATGGTTCCTCTTTCTAGTAAAAATAAATCTCACCAAAATTCTTATAGGTTTTTAGAGATTCAACATTTTAAGTCGTTACATATTAATTCTTATCACCACACCGTACTTTTCAACTGTTGATCTTCTTCATAACGCTCCATTGCCAAGTCAATTAATGTTGTAATAAGATCTGTATATTCCAGACCGCTTATTTCCCACAATTTAGGATACATGCTAATTTTCGTAAATCCTGGCAAAGTGTTTACCTCGTTTACAATGATTTTTCCTTCTGGTGTTAAAAAGAAATCTACCCTTGCCAGACCTTCACACTGCAACGCTTGGAATGCCTGAATTGCTGTAGTTTTTATTTCTGCAGCCTTCTCCTCCTCAAGCTTTGCTGGAATAGATAGCTCTGCGCCCTTTTCATCAATATACTTGGATTCATACGAATAGAAATCATTTTGAGGGAGTATCTCACCAAGTTCAGATGCTTTAGGAGTAGCATTTCCTAATACTGCACATTCAATTTCCCGACCATTAATCATTTCTTCAATGATAATTTTATAATCATATTGAAAGGCTTCCTCTACACCAGCTATAAACTCTTCTTTTGTCGTAGCCTTGGTCACCCCTACAGAAGATCCCTGGTTTGCAGGTTTAATAAAAACGGGTGTACCTAAGGCCTCTTCTATCTTTTCAAAAGAGATGGTGTCTTTCTTCGCCCGATTAAAGGAGAACCCTTTGGCTACTTCCACTCCTGCTTCTTGAAGTACTACTTTTGCAATCCCCTTATCCATGCATACTGCCGAAGATAGAACATTTGGCCCAACATATGGGAGGTTAGCCATTCTCAGCATTCCTTGCAAACTTCCATCCTCACCTAATGTTCCGTGTACAATCGGAAAGATAACATCAAGCTGTTCTAACGGAGTAGCGTCACCTGCTTTTACTAGCTGGCCATTTCCTTTTCCTGGGACTACCGCAACTGCATCATTTGATTTATTTAACTCTATTAATTTAGGGTTCTCTTCATTCAATAAATAGGATGAAGCATCGTTTATATGCCATTCTCCTTTTTTATCTATACCAACTAAGACGACATCAAATAACTCTTTATTTATAGCATCCACTATATTTTTAGCAGATTGTAAGGATACTTCGTGCTCTGCGGATTTGCCTCCAAAAATAATTCCAACCTTCTTCTTCCCCATTCATCTAACATCCTTCCATCGAAATATATTTTTACCATACCACAAGAATGCTTGGGAGAACTAGAAGGGTAACACAGAAAAATTTCATCGAAAAAAACCTTGACTTTTATTCGCAAAGCCTTTATCATTATTTTCAATCAACTTAATCTAATGAGCGTTGAAGAAGAATAGTAACCTAGTTTAGACATTGCAGAGAGCTGATGGTTGGTGAGAATCAGTGTGGACATTTAGGTGAATGGGCTTCTGAGCTTCCAAACCGAACCAGTATGCAGTAGGCTTTGGCGAACAGGTCTCATCGTTACACGAGACGAATATTGGGCAATGCATGCCCGATGTTGCTAAAGTGAGCTGTATTTCAGCTAATAAAGGTGGTACCACGGTCCCTCGTCCTTTTCGGATGTGGGGCCTTTTTGTTTGGAAAAAATTAAATATCTAAAATCGTTTATGTAAGAGAAGTAGGTATACTAAAGTCGTTTCAGAGAGCTGGAATTGGTGGGATCCAGTACGAATAGGTATGCTGAATGGACTTACAAGAGGTTTTCTGAACATGTTTTTTAAGTAGGAAAACACGGAGTTCCGCCGTTACACGGATAGGATATCGATTCCCATAACATCTGGGCTTCCGTATCTGAACAAGATGAAAAGAGAAAGATTCTCTTTTCAAGAGAGGTGGCACCGCGGTCACAATCGTCCTCTATAAACGCAGTATTTGCGTTTATAGAGGATTTTTTTATTTAAAAGTAAAGGAGATGAATAACATTGAAAAGCCCAGTGAAACAGTTTGTTCATTACAAGTTTTTAAAAATAAATGCTGATATTTTAACACCTATTTCTACTTTCCAGCGATTGCCTGGGTCCAAGAAAGTACTTTTAGAAAGCTCCTTCAAACATGAAACGAAAGGAAGATACTCTTACATTGCCTGTAACCCTTACAAAGAGATTATCGGCCATGATAATGTGACGCTAGTCAAAAAGGAAGGATGCCGAGACGAACAATATTCCCAAGAAGCTCTAGCGTACTTGAAGGAGAATCTTCCCCCGCTAGAAACAGATCTACCTGTCCCTTTTCAAGGTGGAGCGATAGGCTATATCGGGTATGATGCTATTCGACAATTTGAAGCAATAGGAGAAGCCCTGCAAGATCAGCTGGAGATGCCGGACATTCATCTTATGCTCTTTAAGACAATCATTGCGTTTGATCATCGAAATGAAGAAATCTATTTAATTGCTATGAACCCAGACCAAGAATCAGAGCAAGCGTTACACTCTCGGCTGGAAAATTTAAAGAAAACATTAAGTGAACCCTTTCCAGATCAAGGCATTGACCACGAACCCATTAGCTTTCAGCCAGACATCTCACAGGCTATTTTTGAAGAAAGGGTGAGAATCGCTAAACAATACATTGAGCAGGGGGACATATTTCAGGTCGTGTTATCCCAACGGATGAAGGCCCAAATGAAAAGTGATCCTTTCTCTTATTATCGCAAGCTACGAAAGGCTAATCCGTCACCTTATATGTTTTATATTGATTTTGAGGATTACATCTTGCTAGGTGCTTCTCCAGAAAGCTTGATACAGACGAATGGAAAAGAAATTCTAACAAATCCGATAGCAGGCACAAGGCCAAGAGGTGCAACACAAGAAGAGGATGAGGAATTGGCGAATGATCTCCTGGATGATGAGAAAGAAATTGCCGAACATCGTATGCTCCTTGATCTTGGCCGAAACGACCTTGGTCGTGTTTGTGAAATTGGTAGTATTTCTCTTCCTACCTTTATGAAAATTGAAAGATACCAGCATGTTATGCATATTGTTTCCGAAGTAAAAGGAACATTGAAGGCGGGTTTATCTAGCATTGATGCTCTGATCTCTTGCTTACCAGCAGGCACAGTTTCCGGTGCACCTAAAATTCGGGCCATGCAAATTATTAATCAATTAGAAGATACAAAACGAGGCGTCTATGCCGGGGGTATTGGTTATATTGGCTTTAACCAACACATCAACATTGCATTAGCTATCAGGTCCCTTGTCATAAAAAATGAGATTGCCTACTTGCAGACAGGTGCAGGAATTGTACATGATTCCCTTCCGGAAAACGAATATGCGGAGACTTTAAACAAAGCAAAATCACTTATGGAGGTGGCCAACGTTGATCCTGTTACTAGATAACTATGATTCCTTTACGTATAACATTTATCAATACGTTTCCGAAGAAGGTGAGGAAGTGCATGTGTATCGAAATGATGCGATTAGCATCCAAGAAGTGGAACGTCTAGCTCCAGTAGCCATCATCCTCTCCCCTGGTCCTGGCCTTCCCGCTGCATCTGGCATTTGTCTTGAACTTGTTTCTTATTTTTACCAAAAGATACCGATCCTTGGGATTTGCTTAGGACATCAGGCGATTGCTGAAGCGCTTGGAGGCTCTTTAAGAAAGGCTAAACAAATGAAGCATGGCAAGACATCACTTATAACCCACCAAAACTCCGGGCTTTTTCGTAATTTAAGTCAGCCACTTGAGGTGATGCGCTACCACTCCTATGTGGTGGAAAAAAACACATTGCCCCATGTTTTTGAAATTACGGCAGTGTCTTTGGAGGATGGTGAGATCATGGCAATAAAGCACCAAAGCCTCCCTCTATATGGCGTGCAATTCCATCCTGAATCGATTGGTACAACGGAAGGAAGAAATGTGATTCGCAATTTTTTAAAGGGGATAAGAGAGGAGTTTTCCTATGAAACAATATCTAGAGAAACTAATTAACCAGGAAAATTTAACAACAGAAGAAATTCAGGGGCTGATGACCTCATGCATTAATGGCGGGGTGTCAGAATCTGAGATTGCCTCCTTTCTAACAGCATTACGAGTAAAAGGGGAAACGCCAGAGGAAATAGCCGGAATGGTAGAAGTGATTCGTAGCCACTCTACATTTAACGGAACGCGTATTACTAACGTAATGGACAATTGCGGCACGGGTGGGGATCAATCTAATAGCTTTAACATTAGTACAACAGCTGCTTTTGTTATCGCAGGAGCTGGTATCCCTGTCGCCAAGCATGGGAACCGGAGTATATCCAGTAAAACAGGCAGTGCCGATGTCTTGGAACATTTAGGGGTTTCTCTCTCTTTTGCCAAGGAGCATGTAGAAGAAATGCTTACGGAAAACAATATTGCTTTTCTATTTGCCCCACATGTTCACGCTGGATTGAAGCCTTTTTCAAAAGTTCGTAAAGATCTTGGTCTCCCTACTGTATTTAATTTGATTGGACCACTAACAAATCCAGTTCAGCTTGATACACAGCTGCTTGGAGTCTACCGAAGAGATATGCTGCCCATGTTGGCAGAAGCTTTGAAAAAACTTGGGCGCCGCAGAGCACTTGTTGTTAATGGCGCAGGCTATATGGATGAAGCTTCCCTTGCAGGCGAAAACCATCTCGTCCTGCTTGAAGAAGGGAATGTAACATCATTCACTCTTCACCCCGAAGAGGTAGGTCTACCTGTGGTGCCAAATGAAAAAATACAAGGTGGGAGTGCTGCAGATAACGCGGAAATAACCCAACAAGTTTTACGGGGAATACCTGGGCCTTATTTAGATACGGTTTTACTAAACGCTGGTTTAGGCCTTTATGCAAACGGGGCTGCCGGAACAATTCGTGAGTCTGTGGAGCTTGCAAGAGAAAGTATTCAATCAGGAGCCGCTCTGGAGCGACTAGAAAATTTGGTCAGCTACAGCAGGAAACTGATCGGTGAGGTGGTCTCATGACAATATTAGAAAAAATAGTGGCGCAAAAGGAAAAAGAAGTATTTTCATTGCTAAATCAAACGTTTGATCAAGAACATTCTAGAAAGAAAGTAACACCCCTAAGCGAAGCCCTTATTACTTCTAATCAGCTTGGTGTTATTGCGGAAATAAAGCGATCTTCTCCTTCAAAAGGAGCTATCTCCCTGACAGTAGATCCAGTCACTCAAGCGAAGCAATATGAAGCTTATGGTGCAGCAGCTATCTCTGTCCTGACAGATAAGACATTCTTCAATGGTTCCATGGAAGACCTTCAGGCGGTAAGCAATGCTGTGAATCTTCCAGTATTGTGCAAGGATTTCATCATACATCCTGTACAAATTGACCAGGCAAAAGCAGCTGGAGCTAGTATCATCTTGCTTATCGTAGCGGCATTGCATGAACAACAGCTAAATGCGCTTTATGACTATGCCAAAAAACTTGATCTTGAGGTGCTCTGTGAGGTACATGATGAAAAAGAGATGGAGTTAGCCAACAAACTTAATCCTGATTTCATCGGAATTAATAATCGAAATCTAAAAACCTTTGAAGTAGATCTCCACACAACGGAAAAATTAGCTAGACTTGCTAGGCCCAAATCCATTTTGGTTAGCGAAAGCGGGATAAAAACAAGCGCAGATGCCCAATTGGCTGCAACAGCTGGCGCGAGGGCCATTCTGGTTGGGGAGACATTGATGCGCTCCAAAGATCTAAAGGGAACTTTTCAAGCATTACGAGTCTCGAAAATAATAGAAGGGAGTACAGAAAATGCTCGTTAAAATTTGTGGAATCCAGACAGATCAAGCTGCAGAGGCTGCGGTAACGGCGGGAGCAGACTTTATCGGGTTTGTTTTCGCAGACAGTAAACGAAGAGTTAATCCAAAGGTTGCTGCTGAGATTGGAACTCACCTCCCCCCTACTATTAAGAAAGTTGGCGTATTTGTAAATGAAACAAAAGAGACGATGGAGCAGATTGCTGAGGAAGTAAACCTTGATTACATTCAACTACATGGAGATGAACCAGCTTCTCTTGCTAGAGAACTATCTTACCCAATCATAAAAGCTTTTTCTGTAGGAGATGGCAACGTGGAAGAGATGAAAGACTACCCTTGCGATTATTACTTATTGGACAGTCCAGTAGGAAGATATCGTGGAGGCAATGGCAAATCTTTTGACTGGAACCTTATTAAAGATCTAGCATTTAAGCCCAATAACTTTCTACTTGCTGGAGGATTGACATCCGAAAACGTTTCACAGGCCATACAAGAGGCAAACCCGTTAGGCGTCGATGTCTCCAGTGGTGTTGAAACGCTTGGAAAAAAGGATAGTGAGAAGATAATGAAATTTATTATGAATGCTAAACGGAAGGAAGCGATTAAATGACAACCTATACGGCACCTGACAAAAATGGAAGATATGGTAATTTTGGAGGAAGGTTTGTACCCGAATTGTTAATGCCTGCTCTACTTGAATTAGAAGCTGTCTACGAAAAAGCAAAACAGGATCCTGCATTCCAAGAAAGCTTGGACTACTACTTGAAACAATATATTGGCAGAGAAACACCTCTGTACTTTGCCGAGCACTTAACGCAAAAGTTGTCTGGTGTGCAGATTTATTTAAAGCGAGAGGATCTAAATCATACTGGCGCCCATAAGATTAATAATACAATTGGCCAGGCCCTGCTGACAAAACGGATGGGGAAACGGAAGGTTGTCGCAGAAACAGGTGCTGGTCAGCACGGGGTCGCCACCGCTACTGTATGTGCCTTATTGGATCTGGAATGTATTGTGTTTATGGGAGAAGAAGATATACGCAGGCAAAAACTAAATGTGTTTCGGATGGAATTGCTTGGGGCAGAGGTTCGCAGTGTATCACAGGGAAGCGGTACCCTAAAGGATGCTGTCAATGAAGCCTTACGCTATTGGGTAAATAATGTAGAGGATACACACTATATCCTCGGTTCCGTTGTTGGTCCACACCCTTTCCCACAAATTGTGCGCGATTTGCAATCTGTCATTGGAAATGAGACCAAACAGCAAATAGTGGAACAAACTGGATCCCTTCCTGATGCAGTCATTGCCTGTGTAGGCGGGGGAAGTAATGCGATGGGAATGTTTTACCCATTTGTCGAGGATGATGGAGTGAAGCTTTACGGCGTAGAGGCAGGGGGAGCTGGCATTGAGACAAAGCAGCATGCTGCCACCCTATCAAGTGGGAGTATTGGCATTCTTCATGGCACGATGACACACCTACTACAAGACGACCATGGACAAATTGAAGAAGCCTTTTCTATTTCAGCCGGTCTAGATTATCCTGGTGTTGGCCCTGAGCATAGTCATTTGCACGCATTAAAGCGCGTGAGCTACACCTCGATTACAGATGAAGAGGCACTAGAGGCTTTTCAGATTCTATCAAGAACAGAAGGGATTATACCAGCACTCGAAAGCGCGCATGCTGTTGCCTATGCCCTGAAGCTTGCAACAAAAATGGATCCCCAGGAAAAAATTGTGATATGTCTTTCTGGGCGCGGTGATAAAGATGTGGAGCAAGTAAAAAATACACTGGAGGGAAAGTAAATGGGAAAAGCCAACATGGAAAACTATTTTAAGCAAAAGCAATCTAAAGGGGATAACCTTTTCGTACCTTATATTATGGCAGGTGATGGCGGCTTAGAAGTGTTAAAAGAACGTGTTCTCTTTCTACAAGATTGCGGAGTCGCAGCTATTGAAATAGGCATCCCGTTTTCTGACCCTGTCGCTGACGGTCCTACCATTCAAGCAGCAGGAAAGCGGGCCTTGGAGAATGGCACGACCCTTTCTGGCGTCTTGAAAGCTTTACAGGCATTTAAAGATGAACGAAAGGTTCCCATCATTTTGATGACATATGTGAACCCTGTGTATCGTTACGGATTGGCCTCCTTTGCACAGGATTGTGCCACAGCTGGGATTGATGGTGTTATCGTACCAGACATACCAATCGAGGAGGAGAAGTTTATAGCAGATGAACTGCAAAGCGAATCCCTAGCCTTTATTAGATTGGCAGCTTTAACAAGTACAAAAGATAGACTAATAGAAATTGCCAAGAGATCGGAGGGCTTCTTATATGCCGTAGCAGTCACGGGTACGACAGGAGCACGTGAAGCATATGGCGAGGAGGTAAAAGCTTACTTGGAAATGCTTAAATTAAACAGTTCCGTTCCTGTTCTTGCCGGTTTTGGTGTATCCACTCCGGCACAGGCTCAGACTTTAAGTAGCTATTGTGATGGCGTTATTGTCGGTAGTACCATTGTGGAGCTTTTTCATCGGGGAAATACTGAAAAGATTCAACAGCTGATTCAAGATACCACACATCCAGCAATAATAGGCTAAATACCTGTTCCTTCTTTCTTTGGTAAGGAACAGATATTAGGGTAAATGAAGGATGTTGTCGCACATCCTTCATTATTTCCCACGTCTCTTGAGAGATTCTTCATACTCCTCTTTGCTCAGCTCTCCTTTTTCATACCGCTCCTGCAAAATAGAAAGCGAATCCGTAGCCTTTTTCCTTTTGTTACGACTAAGAATAATAAAAATGACAACGAGAACAATGATAGTAAGAGTTATTCGAACATAAGGTTCCGTGAAAAAACCAAGCATATAAGCCCTCCTTCTCACTATTACATTGCCCCGTAACTGCTCTTTTTACACATTGAACGTGGGTATATTATTTTTTTACAATCGGGACCCATATTTCGCTATAATAATCCTCATGGTAAGGATCCCCTTTTTGGTATGCCTCTATTTCTGGCCCTCCACCATGTTCGTATCCTGTTGATGGAAACCATTCTGAGAAGATCCGCTCCCACACATACTGTATCGCTTTTGGCATCGGTCCTTTCACAGGAAATACGGCCCATGTAGTTGCCGGAATTATGCCTTCTTCCCATGTATCCGGTACTTCCGTGTTTGATTTCTCTGCACCAATAAAATAGCGCACTTGTTCCTGCTCCTTATCAAAATCCATACAAATTCCCATAATCCCCATCTCTCCAGCGTGTACTGCTAATTCGTTGTCCAATCCATTTTTTCTGGACTCTTCCCAGAATACCGGAACTTCTAATTTGTTTTGGCCATCGACCAGTGATGTCTTGATACTCTTTCCCATTACAGAAAAAGCATCCTTTTCTACAATCTTGTAATCCATTTCTTCATCACCCTTTAATTGAATTTGAAAGGAGAGTTTCGGAAAGGCTTTTAATGGCTGATCATACTTACGCACAGATGAGGGGCTGAGGCCATGTACCTTGCGAAATGCTTTGGAAAATGATTCCGGTGTTTCATACCCATACTTCATTGCTATATCAATTACTTTCGTATTAGAATGAAGTAACTCCTGGGCCGCTAATGTTAGGCGCCTTTTTCGAATATATTCTCCTACCGTATATCCAGTCAGCATCGTAAACATCCGTTGGTAATGAAACTTGGACATGCAGGCAATCTTAGCAGCGTCCTCCACGTTTAGTACTGTACCTAAATGCTCCTCGATGTACGTTAAACTTTCAGCCATGCGATTTAATGCTTCCATTTCCTTCTTTCCTTTCTATAATCCAATTTAGCACCCATATAAATTGATAGCTGGTCATTCCCTGCTCATTACAGACAGATTTCTATTCATCATTATAGCATCAGCTCTATTTTAAAATGCAAAAACTCCGAAGCTTCATGCTCCGGAGCTGTATGCAAAAATTGTTATGAGGTTGTATTGTTGTTAATTGAAGCTTGAATCGCCTATGCTGGTGCTGGTCCGCCCCCAGTAAGTGCGGATGAGTTAGTGATAAGGTTTTGTGGTGTATTGATTGGAATTGGGCCGTTTCGATGCTTGTCGTGAGTATCCAAATCACAGAACTTACCGTCTCTTTCGATTCCTTGACGTACAACCGTAATGTGAGTGCGCAAGATTGCTTTGAAAAGAAGTAAGTTAAGGACTGTCCCCCCATCATCAGTACCGATTAACGGCTGTATAAGCTGCGCTTCGACAACAGGGTCTGTTTCAAAGACTACGTCTCCTGGTCGTGCTCCTGGACAGTGCGTATGCTCCTGGAAGTAGACTCTGATCGGAATGCTAAGTTCCACGACTCCACCTGTTACAATAACATCGATAGTTGCTGGTACGAAACCAAAATTAACTACAGTGTCTTTGAGGACAGTTATTTCCTGCTCGATTCCTGCATAGTTTGGCGTCACCCTGATATTTACCAATCCAGGGACGAGGCCAGTTAAAAGTCCAATAATTCCTGTCAATATTGCATCTCCTGCTCCAAACGGTCCTAGAGCTGCTGGAAGAGCAAATTCTGCAGTTTTGTGTGCATCTTTTGAACAGATAACCTTTTCCACTAAAGCACCTTGTGATCTTGGTCTTTCATGACAGCTACAATGATCGCTATGGCATCTGTCACAACTGCTGCTTGGTGCTAGATCGCGGTCATCATGCCTGTGATGATCATTTTGATTGTCATTATATGCATTATAAAAATTGTTTCTTTTATACATTAATAATCCTCCCTTTGTATATTTTATAGAAGCTTTCTGCCTACTAATTTCTGTGGAAAACTTCCTTACGCTTATATATATATGTCAGCCATCAAATTTTGAATAGATAGATGTACCCGTACATATGCGTATTTTTAGTAGATTAAAAGCATAAGAAAAAAGAAAAGAAAGCTGGTGATCAGCCAACTTTCCCGTGTCCTATCTAGGGGTAATATCATGGGCAAATCTTCTACAGGCCTGTATCGATTTATATTATGTTTATGCCAAATGACAGAAAGTGGCTCTGCGAATCCCCCAGGTTATCCACACAAATTAATAATCTTATAGACTATATACTCAATTAGCTAGAAAATGGACGAGAAAACAGGCTAAAACGTGCAGAAAACATACATTAAGTAGTGACATCATTATCAGAAGGAGAGATAATATGGGCTATTATAGAAACAGTGATATGTTTCAATTTAAGGAATCCAAAGATTGTGTTTGTGATACTGTACAGAACATCGTAAAGGCTCAAAAGGAGGTGCAGGAGGAAGGTTGGAATTATTCTATTCGCCAACTTAGGAAGGGAGACGGTATGGATCCACAATACTCGACTATCCCGTTTATTTTATATACAAAAGATGATGGCAGTCCGTTTATAGGAAGTGGAATTTTCCAGGCACCTTATCATAGAAATGATACATTTTTCGGCTGCATCGAAACTCCTGTATTACGCGCAAGACATTTTTCAATGGATAGTAATTGCTGTGTAAAAGTAGAACTACTACTTCCTATTTCAAATGGTCGGGAGATTCAACCCTATCCAAAGGATAAACATAGGGTAAGCGCATATTTCCCAGAAGATGAACCTGTTACAGACTTTCTTGCTACAGGGCTCTGCCTCACACTAGATCTTAAAAAGTTTCTCGGTATCACCTGTTTAGATGCCATTACCCCGATCCCTCATGAAGAATTTTTTGCAGATGAAAGACCTCATAACCATCATCACATGGAATATTAACGTTAAATTGCTTCACATACTCAAAAAGAGCCAAGCGGGTTTAATGACCGCTTGGCTCTTCTATATTTTATGGTTTGAAGACTAATTAATATTCTTTTTCTCACTTTGAGAAGTATTTTTCGTTTTCGTTTTTTTCTTTTCCTCATCCATCTCTGCATTCAGATCATCTATTGGTATATCATCAACAAATTTCTGATCCTCAAATGAATCAAGCTCTGTTCGCTTTTCCGATTTACGATTATTCACTTCATTTTCAGGTGAGCGTTCTTCTTTTTTCTTCAAATCCATCACCTCATTTTCTTTTTTAAAATATATTCCTCAGATCAGAAAGCTGTAAACATCGTGACAAAAGGGTATAGTATTAAGACATTCAAAGGAAGAGGTGATTTCCATGAAAGATTTAAGATCCTTGGAAGAAATTGATAAATTTATAGATACACATGAACTTACGCTGCTCTACATTTCAAGGGAAGGCTGTAGTGTTTGCCATGGTTTGTTGCCACAGGTAGAAAGTCTACTAGCAGACTACCCTCGAATTGAGACAGCCCATATAGAAACAAATGAAGTTCCAGATGTCGCTGGGCGATTTAATATCTTCGCTGTCCCTGTCATTCTCCTATTCGTACAAGGAAAAGAGTACTTACGGGAGGCTCGTATCGTGCATATGGATTTATTCGAAGAAAAACTAAATAAAATATATAAAAATATGGTTGGATAGCGAACTCCCGCTTTCCAACCATACTGCATTATTTAATATATATATTGTCTATTGAAAAGAATTGATTTACTTTGTTTGCACCTTTTTTCTTATAGATGCCCTGGTATAGAGTCTCCCCTGTATTTACGTCCACTATCGTAATAGGCAGTTCTTTACTATCTCCACCCACAATATATAGACGGTCTCCCTTTCCATTCACGATCATATTACCTTGGTCTGTAGAAGGAAAATCTACATTAAATTCATCCTCTTGCTGGTTTTCTAAATTGTAGCTCTTGACCGTTAACCCTTGCTCTGTGCGATGGATAAAATATATAGCCGAACCAAGTATAAACTCATTAAAAGAATTAGCACTCATTTCTTCAGGGATATTCAGTTCTTTTCTCTCCATAGTAGAGAGGTTATAGGCAACATATTCTGTTCCCTTCTCTTCCACCATGTATTCTTCATATTCTGTTTCTACTTCTTCCATTTCTGTTTTAGCGAACACGACATTCTCTGTTGGCTCTGTTTCTGTACTGGTTGTCACTAAGTTACCTTCATGCCATTTTTTGCTGTTCATTCCATCTAGATTCATTAAACTATCCTCACTCACTAACTTCTCACTCGCTAAATCAAAGCGATACACACGAAATTCTGTAGGAGCATCTGTATTTCCTTCATTTCTTGTAATAATGCTCAACTGTCCACCCTGGACCTGTATATCCATTACATACATGTAACGATAATCTTGCTGATTTGGCACTTTCTGTTCAAAAGTGATCCGGTCATTTTCTCCCTTTTGCAAAACATCTATTTCAAAATTGTGGTCTTTATACCTGCTCTGTCCATCCCATTTTGAATCAACATTCGCATAAGCAAGTAACTGTTCATCCTCATAAAACCCTGCTAAGTCAGAGTTTTTCCCCCGCATAAAACTTCGATGGTCATTTATTAATTGATTTATTTTTGGTTGATAAAATCTTTCAAGGCTCCCAATAAAGGAGTCATTATTATCAAACTCTAGCTCCCCTGCTGTAATGGTAAACCTTTTATTCCAATAGTTGGCGAAATATCCTCCTGATATCTCCATCCCCTTTAATTCCGCTTCTTCCCCACTGACTGTGTCTAAGACTAGTTCCATAGAGGTTTCATTTGCGATTGCCTTTTGAATATAAAACGTACCAATAGCTAAAACAGCAATGATGGTGATTGACAACAGTTTCCAATACTTTTTCATTTTCTTCCCATCCTTCCCTACACCGTAATACGCTTCGTCAATAAATAATTTGCTACCCAGATCGAGGCTGCCGATACAATTAACCCAAGAATAATCTCAAGAATAAGTAATTCCATTGGATATAAATAATTTGTACCTATAATCCCTTCTAGTATAAGAGGAAAAAGGAAAATGCCAGTTGCTAATGCAGCATAGATTGCACCGAAAACGATACCTTTTATACGATAGCTCCGTTCAAACAGAATGGCAGTAAATAGTATAAAAACCACCATAATACCTGCTCCATAAACCAGAACAAAATCAATAATTCCAGCCGGCAAAATAATCATTAACTCACGTAAGCCAGACACTACCTCTGCAGGCGCTAAATCCAGTCGAAAATCCCTTGTAACCAGCCATTTTAAAAGCACACTCTCTACCGGCAACAACACGATCTGAATTGCCACTAGCCCAAGTACCATTAAAAGGATGGAGGTTGCCTTTGCCAAGTAAACATTAATTCTTGCGGTTGGAAGCATCAGCAAGCGATAAATAAACGTATTTTTGCCAAACCAGTCTCGATACCAAACAAAGAAGATATTGAAGAGTAATGCAATCGCTCCTAGCGCTATTGGTCCAAGGAACCACAATGTTCTTGTTAATACCAATAGACTCATTTCACCATTGTCACTTACGAATTGTGCTGGTGAAAGGTTCTCTTCGAACATGGCATAATTCGCACGTTCCATATAACTGTTAGAAACCACCCACAGCCCCACTAGCTGCGATAAAATCGTTATACCAATTATTACACCATATAATTTGAAAAACCGACCAAGTTCAAAATTAACTAGCTTGAAATAGCGCATCATGCTTTATACACCTCTCTCATCACGTCCACAACCGACTTCCCTTCTGATTCGCGAACTTCTTCACTATTAAACTCTTTAAGTACAATTCCTTCATCAAGAAGGACCACTTTATCAATCAGATGTTCAATATCACTAATTTCATGCGTAGTAATAATGACGCCTCGCCCTTCAATTAAGTGACTTGTAAATACATCAGCAATTTGCTCCCTGCTAAAAATATCAATTCCAGAAAATGGTTCATCCATTAGGATATAATCAACGTCGAGTGCCAGGCCAAGTAATAAATTCACTTTGGCGGTATTCCCTTTTGACAGGCTGGCTATCTTTTCTTCTTGTTTAAGCTTAAAGAATCCTAATAGCTCTGTGGCTCTATCTTGATTCCAGGAATCATAATAATCGTCCATAAATTCCATTGCTTCAGCGATCGTCATTTGCGGGATCATGGTAATAGCATCAGGAATAAAAGTTATCTTTTCAAAGCTTTGTTTGGTCACCTTTTGACCATCCAGAAGGATTTCTCCACTATTAACTGGAGTTAATGCCATAATTGCATTTAGAATCGTGGTTTTTCCTACCCCATTTATCCCAATTAGACAGGTGATTTCTCCTTTGTTTGCAGTAAAGGAAACGCCGTTTAAGACTTGCTTCCTGCCAAATTTCTTTTTAATATCCCTCACTTCAATCATGTGCGCTTCCTCCTTCTTCATCACTTTGGTAGTCATACTTTTCCTTGACTAACTCTAAAAGCTCATCTACAGGGACATTAATGGAACGAACTGATGTGACAAATGTATCCACTGCCTCTAAGATAAGTTCTTCTCTTACACGATGAAGGACATCTTCATCTCTCGTAATTTTACTAGGCGAGTTTTTCTCCGTATAAATCAATCCCTGTTCCTCCATTTCCTTATAAGCCCGTTGGACGGTATTTGGATTTATTTTTAACTGGCTCGCCAACTCTCTTCTAGAAGAGACCTCTTGACCAGGCTCGAGCATACCTTTAGCAATTTGCTCTTTAAAATGGCGAACGACCTGTACGTAAACAGGATCTCTGTTGTTAAATTTCACTATCATAGCAGCAGCTCCTATTCGGCTTTCTTCACTCTTTTCCAAAGTGTATTATGAGCGTAATACACTAGTCGCAAAAAAACACCTGTATTAATGTGTTAATACGCTTGATATGTGTATTATATGTTTAATACACTTGAGAAGTCAAGAAGATTTTTTTAATCTTATAAAAACCCATCTATTCATAACACCCCTCAGTGCTGTTGGTTCTATGATAAGATAATAAGGTACCAATAGTAAGAAAAGCTCTTAGAGCGCTCCGGGAAATTTTCTAATTTCTGGCGCTCATAGCTAGACACTTGCGAACATCTTATACTTACTTAAAAAGGAGTTTAAATAGATTCTATGAAACTTGTATCTTGGAATGTAAATGGCATTCGTGCCTGTGTAAAAAAAGGCTTTATGGATTATTTTAAAGAGGTGGATGCAGATATCTTTTGTTTACAGGAGATTAAGCTTCAAGAAGGGCAGCTTGATCTAGATCTTGAAGGCTATTATCAATACTGGAATTATGCTGAGCGAAAAGGCTATTCTGGCACAGCTGTCTTTACCAAAGAGAAGCCACTGCAGGTTAAATATGGTGTAGGGGATGCTGAAACTGAAGAAGAAGGACGGATTATTACACTCGAATATGAAAAATTTTATTTAGTGAATGTTTATACACCAAATTCCAAACGAGATCTCACCCGTCTCGATTACCGATTAGAATGGGAAGACGAGCTTTTTGCATACTTAAAAGTACTTGATGCGGAAAAGCCTGTTGTATATTGCGGTGATCTGAATGTTGCGCACCAAGAGGTCGACCTACGTAACCACAAAACAAATCATGGCAACTCCGGGTTTACAACGGAAGAGCGGGGAAAGATGAGTCGTCTTCTCGATAGTGGTTTCACCGATAGTTTACGTTATTTTCATCCAGAAACGGAAGGGATTTATACATGGTGGTCCTATATGAAAACCATTCGGGAAAGAAATGTCGGCTGGCGGATCGATTATTTCATCGTCTCAAATCGATTAAAAGATTACCTCCTTCGTTCTGAAGCACATCCCGACAGACTAGGTAGTGACCATTGCCCTATCATGCTAGAAATGGAACAGTCAAATTCTTAAAAGTGAAAAGCTATATAGTGTTAGAAAAGCCGAGAAGATTTGATTTTAATTAATCGATCCACTCGGCTTTCCTTTATCCATTTTATCCCGGAGCAACCGTCCGTAAGACTCCCACTTCAAAACATGAAGTGAAACCTTGGAGTTTTAGTGAGAGTAAACGGACTAACATGCCGATTCGTTCAACTAACAATCAGTGGGGAAGAACGAAAACCCCCACTGATTGCAGTTTCACTTTATTGCTTTAAATTTTTAAAGTAATCAATAATCCCTAATGCGCTTACTTGAAGGTCTAGATTAATTATAATATATACTTCGTCATCATCTGGAACACCTTTTAAGCGCAAGGCTGACTGTACTTTAGCTAAGAGTCGCTCTGCAAGGGTATCATATCCCTTCCCTTCTGCCACAACCTGCTCTCCTTCTTCCATGAAGATCTCCAGCCATTCCAATACTTGCTGTAGGGCAAGTTCCGTTTTTTCTGTCATATTGTAATGCCCGAAGTAAATCCGATCAAGCTCTTTTACCTGCATTCGCTGAATGGATTCCTCCATCTTGTTCGGTTCAAATTGATTTGGAGAAGTGGAGGGCAAGAAAAAGTCAATTTCGCGATTTGCCAACTGCTGATAACGGATACCAGCGGTGTCCCCCGCAAAGATTCCATTACTAATTGGATCATAAATAGCGAGGTGATGCTTTGCATGCCCTGGCGTATCCCAAAATTCAAGCACGCAATCCGGGCCAATTTCTAATCGATCTCCTTCTGTTTTTACAAGCAGGCTATCTGCTTCTATTGGCACAATTGGATCAAATAGTTCAGCAAAACTCTCTCCATATACCGCTCTTGCACCGGCAGCTAATCTCTTAGGGTTAATTAAATGCCTCTCTCCTTTTGGATGAACGACTATTTTGGCATTCGGACAATCTCTAATCAATAATCCAGCTCCACCTGCATGGTCTAAATGAATATGTGTCAACACAATGTACGCCACATCTGTTAACTGATAGCCAAGGTACTCTAGCCCTTTTTTAATATGTTTTACAGATGGACTTGGCCCAGTTTCGACAATGGTCAGCTTTTCTTCTGCTATGACGTAGGAACCTGTACGTTCTGCTACACCAAGGTCAAACCCATCAATTAAATAGATACGGTTATCAAGTTTCAATGGTCTTTTATCCTCCACTACCTTCTCCCCCTGTTTCCTTATTTACACTTATTTACTTATGAACTGATGGCCCTTTAGAAAACCCATTATCTCTTCCATTAACCCTTCTGCAATCGGTAATGCTGGGTCACCATAGGTTTGGATATTCTCTCCCCGCTCGGCAGGCGCTTCCTTAAGAACATGGTTCATTTTATCAATCGTTACCATTTCAGCATCTGGTTTTGCTTCTTGTAAAATTGCAGCTTCCTGTTGCTTTACCTGGAGATCATGCTCCCCTTGGATGATGAGTGTCGGTATTGATAATTTTGCTAGTTCATCTGCAGGTATGTATTTCATCCATGATGCGAGAAATGGTTGAATAGCTGGCCTAAATAAAGATTGAAGTTCATCTGACACATTTTGGGAAGTTTTTCCCTCTACTAATCCTTCTATAATTACCTTACTTTCCTCAAGTAGATCGCCGGAAATTTGCTCCTCGAGCTGATCATAAAGCACTTCGTCCATGGAACGGCCAGCTCCAGCAAGGGATATAAAGGCGTCAACCGATGATGTTTGCGCTGCTAAAATCCCTGTTAAAGAACCTTGACTATGTCCAATAACCCCAATTTTAGTATAAGATGGATCATTAGCCAATAGGTCTAACCACCCTTGTGCGTCCAGTACAAAGTGATCGTATCTTGTTGATGCTTCCTCTATAACCGCCTGTTGATTCTTACCTGCCCCACGTTTGTCATAGCGGACACTCGCAATGCCATTTTCTGCAAGCTCCTCTGCAAGTAGCTTGAGGCTGTCGTTCTTTCCGGGAAAAGCTGGAGAGTTTCCGTTACGGTCTGTTGGTCCAGAGCCGGGAATGATTAGCATAACAGGGTATGGGCCAGCTGATGTCGGGGTCTCCAATTCTCCATACAATATTCCATTATCTGTATTGATGCTCACGAATTCCCCTTCTTCCTCATCCTCGGATTTTTCTTTCTTTTCCCCTTTTACAAGTTCAAATGGAAACTGCTGTCCATTCTGCGTAAACGTTCCTGTTATCTCTTCTCCTTTTACCTTACCTTCAAAAGTTAGCAGCTGACCTTGGATCTTCATCGTGATAATTACGTTTTGCTCTTTTGTCAACTCAACCGTGGACAGCGGATAATCCGTAACCCCTTGTATTGGAATACTGATTGTCCCGCTTTGCTCGTCTTCCAAATTCATTTCGATAGCTAAAGGCTGATTAGGTATGTTTATCTCTCCGTTCCATTTTCCTTTTAGCGACATTGCTTCATCCCTCTCTTCTCCTTCCTCTGGTGCGCATGCTACAAGGAGAATTAATAGTAGCAAAAAACACCCAACTGTACGAAACTTCAAGCAATACCCCTCCCTTTTTTAAGTAGTACGACTGCATTTTAAAAAAGTTCCCCAGAAACTTTCACCACATAAAAACACTCCACCGGCCTGCGGAAGAGTGTTTCTTTCCTATATTAATATACGAATGGTCTTATTACTTGATTCTTGGACGTCCATTACAGACCTGGTATAAACACAGAGATAAGCCACGGCGCTGCATATAAGGTCATAAATTGCACCCCATAGTTCACTCCTCGGCGATGAAGAAATCCTGCAACAAGGGCTACGACAAGCACACCTGCCACATTTACAATACCTGCATCCATAAATGCAAGCATAATTACAAGTCCAAAAAACAGACCTAACATTGCCTCATGTGGAACATAACGAAACACAAAGGCACAGATTTGTTGAGCATATTTAATTGTTACATAAAACGTGATGGTAATTGCAACGAAAGCGCCAATTACCGTAGCCATAATAAAGTCCCCCGTTGATAACATGTGGTGGATATTATTTTCCGGCGTGAATACGGGCGGGGCATTAAATAACGCTCCACCTGGTCCAATTGCAGTTGGGGACAGTGGTAAACCAATCGCAATGAGTGGGATAAGTGTCCCGGATATATATGCTGCATTCGTTAAACCATCCATACTGGAGATTGCACGTGTTGCCTTTTTAACTGGATCCTTGATTCTACTTGTTAGCGTTTCCCCAAGGAATATAGTCATTCCCACTGGACTCATAAAAAATGTTAAGACACCCAAAATAGACGAAAATGATGTTGTGCCTATTTCTTTTCGGTCTAAGATCTTAAATGGGTTTGGAAATCCCTTTTCAGTTTTTGTCTTTTTGAGGACGATTTCCTTTAATCCATAACGCGGGAGCTGTCTTCTCACCTTACCGCTCAACAGTTCAGCAAGCTTTAAAATCACAGGTCCGATCGTAATACCGAGGAAAAAAGAAGTAAATACGGTAACGTCCTCTGGCACAATTCCTGTTTCCCAATAAGCGATTCTTAATCCCTGAATTAAAAAGGCAAACGGAATGATAGAAAGCAATGATACCCAGCGATTCTTTGACATAAGAGCAAGGAAGATAGCACCACCAAGAAATATTTGATTAGAATACTGGGTAATAACATCCGCTAGCGGGATAATTAAATTAGCTAAAAGCAAGCTCATAGGTACAGCAATAAATGTTCCAATAACAGAACCTGAAGCCATTTTTCGAATACTCACTTCAGGCATGCCATGCTTTTTGAGCACCATGGCATGTTCCACCATAGGTGCTGACATCACGCCACCAGGAATTCCTGCAATGGCAACCGGTATAGAATCGGTAAGCTTTTTGGCAACGATAGCAGATATAAAAAAGGCTAAAATGACGATAGGCTCAAACCCCGACAATACAAGAACCAATGTGACAGGTGCTAGAACTGCTGTCTCATCTGTTCCTGGTGCAATCCCGATTATGGTATACAATACAGCACCTATAACGGAGGCAGTAATCATTTCTAAAATAAGTGTAAGCTCCATATGCTACTCCTCCCTTTCCTCTGCAAAACGTAATGTACGCTTTGGTTTAATAATGATGCTGCTGATCACAAAACCTACTACAGCACCAATCAGACCATATATCAATGGTTTAGGAGGTTCATTTGGTGCAATCAAATAAGCACCAAGTGTTATGACTGTACATATAATAATGCTTAATACCAGGTCCTTAATATGGACAAGGTCTTCCCATACTTCAATATTATTCTCACCATCCTGAGGACGGCTCTGCTTCTTATTCATTTCTTACTACTCCTTTAAAAGACGTATGATTTCTCATTATACATGGTAGCCTGCTTTAAATGAAGTACAAGGTTACAAGGTTACATTGTATAAATAAAGAAGAATTGGACCCAGTTGGTATACGTAATTTTATTATTTCGAATCTATTTAAGTCGCTTAAACGTATTATAAACACCAAATAAGAAAGGGTTGAAGTTCACGATGAATAATCATGAGATTGACTACAAGCTTCATGGAGATGATATGCAATTTGTGGAGGTTGAGCTTGACCCTCACGAAACAGTTATTGCTGAAGCCGGAAGCCTTATGATGATGGATGATTCAATTAAAATGGAAACAATTTTTGGTGATGGATCATCTAGCCAACAAAGTGGCTTGATGGGGAAATTGCTTGGTGCAGGAAAGCGGGTTATAACAGGTGAAAGTTTATTTATGACTACATTCACCAACGAAGGAACAGGAAAAAGCCATGTATCTTTCGCTTCACCCTATCCAGGAAAAATTATCCCGATGGACTTAAGCGAATTAGACGGAAAGCTTATTTGTCAGAAGGATGCGTTTTTAGCGGCAGCAAAAGGGGTAACTGTAGGAATTGAATTTCAGAAAAAGGTCGGTGCCGGATTCTTTGGCGGAGAAGGTTTTATTATGCAAAAGCTCGAAGGCGATGGGTTGGCATTTGTCCATGCTGGCGGCACCATTCATAAAAGAGAGCTAACAGCAGGTGAGTCAATCCGTGTTGATACGGGATGTCTCGTAGCCATGACCGGCAATATCGACTACAACATTGAGTATGTTGGTGGAGTAAAAACAGCCTTATTCGGGGGAGAAGGTCTTTTCTTTGCTACATTAAGAGGCCCTGGTACTGTGTGGGTTCAATCCCTTCCATTCAGCAGATTGGCTAGTCGGATATTTGCCGCAGCACCAGAAAGAGGCGGCTCAAAAGGGGAAGGAAGCATTGCCGGAGGCTTATTTGACATCCTCGGCGGTGACAGAAACAGATAAGGGTAACTTCAATCAGTGGGATTTGGTTTAATCCCACTGATTGCATGAACCACGTGTTTGACCTTAAAAGTATCGAGCAACTCTCCTGAGAAATTCGTCCTCACACCTCCTGTTTATCTTCGCCTGCTAAGCTGCAAATGTAATACATATTGCCAACTATTACATGATAAAAATTCCCATGCAGATGATTCTCCTCCTTGCACATACTAACGATGTAAGTCTCCTAAAGTGAGGTGACAATCATGGGTAGAGATGAACATAGGAATTCCAAAAATAACTTTCTTGCGCAAACACCTAAGAATCTAAAGGATTCTGATGGGCTGGACATCGAATTTTCCAAAGAACTTGCAGATAAAGAAGATTTAGAGGCACAAGCAAGAAGCAAAGCAGCAGACCACCGCGCAAGAAAGAAATAAGCATAAAGGATGCAGGGAGACGTTCACCTGCATCCTTTATGCATGTACAGCTGAACGATCTACCGTGATTCTTTACCTGACCTATTTAGAGGTGTAGAATATAGTCATAGAAAGCGAGGTATCGTAGGTGGCAAACAAAAATGTAGACGACTATCTGACAGAAGGCATGTATGGTACTCGACTTCCTAAGGATGCTGAACGAAAACAGTTTCTTGGTACCTTAAGAGAGCGAATTGTAATTGCCTTGACAATAGGTCAAGTGATGACAGATAAGGGTGTAGAAAAACTAGAGGAAGCAATGAAGGAAAATCCTAACACCACATTGCTCATTAATGGTCAGGTATCTTACCGATTTTTAAAGGAAGAAAAAGATTTAGCTAAAAAATATAATATTACCTATACTACCATCACGAACGAAGAAAGCGACACGGAAATTGGTGCCGTGTTAACGTATGATTACGCTATTGATAAGAAAGAAATTTTTATTGAAGACGAACCAGAAGAACCATCACAGGAAAAAGAGGAACAAGAAACCACTTTCCTTTCAAAAATCAAAAGGATATTTTTGGACTAAAAAAGGTTAGGGATACACTTTGTTAATTCTAAAAAAACGAACAGTTTAATGAAAAAATCTATGGTACTGCATGTATATCGCTACTGAAAATACTACGCTTTCCGTGGGCACGGCCTCAGCCTCCTCAGAAGCAAAGAACGCTTCTTCCGGGGTCTTCGGACTCGTGCTGTTCCCACTGGAGTCTAGGTATTTTCCTTCGCTAAGCAGTGTGCCTAGTATCCATAATGTTATAAAAAGTTCCGGACGGATTCGAATTTTTTAATACAATTCGAAAATCTTCCGGTTTTTTGTTTTATCAAAATTTCTATTGTCACAGGTGTGCCTTCCTCGGATTTCTGTTATAAACTGTGAATTAATTTGCATTATTTTGTCGAAATGTGTTTCAAAACTGAATCTTTTGTACTATAATCATTTTAATGTTCGTAAATAAAAATAAAACAAACCCCATATATTCCCGATAATATGGTTCGGGAGTCTCTACGAAGTGACCGTAAACCACTTCTCTATGGACGGTGCAGCTTTCATGTGGGAAAAAACCGTTCATTCGTGACTGGTTTTTTCTTTTTTTGTTCACCATTCCATTTTCTGGGGGAAAAGGAGAAATCAACATGGAAATACTGAAGGATCTTTTAGCAGCAGTTAGTGGGGTATTAAATGCCCTGCCACAAGGATTGCTAGCACTCACGTTTGGCTTCGCCTCTGTACCAACGGCTATTGCATTTGTCATTGGTGCATTTGGGAATGCTGTGACAAGTAATGTTGCGGTTATCTCGTATCAGGCAGAAACAATCACCCTCGCCGGGACTTTGGGAAAAAATCTAAGAGAACGCATCTCTATGATATTCTTCGGGGCACTGATTATGCTGATTATCGGTTTATTTGGCCTGCTAGAAAGAATTATCGATTGGATTGGCCCTGTTATTACAAACGGGATGATGGCTGGTGTCGGGATCATGCTTGCAAAGGTAGCCTGGGATATGGCAAAAAGCGACCGTCTTGTCGGTATCTCTTCTTTTGCCAGTGCACTAATTGTTTATGTAGCTACCAATGACTTAGTCTATACCATCACAATCTCCGTTATTCTTTCAAGTATTATCTATTTTTTCGTGAAAAAGGGAGAACAAGAGATAAAAGATAATGCACCAAAGGAAAAGCTTGTCCTCCAGAAACTCATTCTTAATCCTATGGTTATTCGCGGAGCTTTAGCAATGGTTTGTCTTAATATCGGAGCTAATATAGCATTCGGGAAAATAAACGGGGACATTGCCTCCACGGATGTTAATGTGGACACCATTACAATTATTAGCAGTCTGGCAGACATGGGATCAGCCCTATTTGGTGGTGGCCCCGTGGAAGTTGTCATTTCTGCAACAGCTAGCGCACCTCACGCGGTATGGGCTGGTGTAATTATGATGTTACTTATGGCGATAATCCTATTCGTGAAGCTACTCCCGAAAATAGGAAAGTATGTACCAAGTGCATCTATTGTTGGATTTCTATTTGTGCTAGGTGCAATTGTTACATTGCCAGATAATGCCGCTGCTGCCCTCACTGCTGACAGCGGAGGAGCCACATGGATTGCCGGTGTCACAATGGTTGTTACCGCAATTTCCGACCCATTCCTAGGTATGCTTGCTGGTGTCATCATGCAATTACTATTGGGAATTTTTTAAGGGCGCTATTTTCACCCATTTCTTTATATTTCTTAACCAATAGAAAAGGTGGTACATAATGAAAACATATAACCTGAATGTAGCTGGTCTAACAAGAACGCTTCCGATAATTAAGATTACTGACAATCTCAGTATTGCCAGCTTTGTTATTCTTGGTGATACAGCATTAACATCTGCCGCTTCCCCCCTATTAGCTAAAAGGTTACCTGAGGTAGATGTCCTGGTCACTGCAGAAGCGAAAGGAATCCCTTTTGTACATGAGTTGTCTAAGGATCTGGGCATGGACAGCTATGTTGTTGCAAGAAAAAGTACGAAGCCTTATATGCAAGACCCTTTTGTACATAAGGTGGTTTCCATTACGACACAGAAAGAACAAACTCTCTGTTTAGATCGGAAGGATGCGGAGAAGCTTGATGGAAAACGCGTCGCCCTGATTGATGATGTTATTAGTACAGGTGAATCGATGAAAGCTTTAGAAGAGCTTGTGCGTAAAGCAGGTGCTGAAGTGAAAGCACGAGCTGCCATTTTGGCAGAAGGAGACGCTGCAGATCGAGATGATATTATCTTCCTAGAAAAGTTACCATTGTTTGTAAAGTAAATCTTAACTTTTAAAGATAAGGAAGAAGACAACTCCATTTAATTCAAAAACCCTCTTATGCCTAAAACGGATGGTTATCCATTTCCATAAGAGGGTTTTTATACACGTTACTTTATTTCCTAGGCTTAAATTCTGAATGCGCTGCTTTGAAAAAGGATGCACCCATAAGTAGGATAACAATGGAAAATGGGAGTGCTGCGATGATAAGCATATTTTGCAATCCTTGTGTACCTCCGAAATATACAATAATCGCGGCAACAGCTGATTGCATCAGTCCCCACATTATTTTAACCGAATTAGCAGGATTCAACAGTCCGTTTGTGCTTAACATCCCTAATACAAATGTTGCAGAATCAGCAGAGGTGATAAAGAATATCGCGACAACAAAAAGCGTTATAATCGACATTAATGTACCAAGTGGATACTCCGCCAATACCCCAAAAGTAGAGGTTTCAAGGGACAACGCAGAAATTTCTGCGATTCCGTTTTGTTCGAGGTTTAATGCCGAGACTCCAAACACTGCAAAGAAAATAAAACAAACAAGTGCTGGAACTAGCAAGACGCCAAGCATAAATTCTTTTACGGTTCTACCTTTAGATATTCTCGCAATAAAAATACCTACGAATGGTGCCCACGACACCCACCATGCCCAATAGAAAATGGTCCATGCATTAATCCAGCCTCTATTGTCATTATCTAATGGAGCAAGTCGTAAACTCATATCGAAAAAATCCGAAATATAATTACCTAATGTATTAGTAAACATGTTTAGTATGTAAAGTGTTGGTCCAACAATAAATAAGATAAGTAATAGAACAAAAGCAAGTCCCATGTTAATATTACTTAAATATTTTATTCCTCTACCAATTCCCGACCAAGCAGATACAATAAAGAGGATGGTAGCAACGATCAATACAATAATTTGCACACTAAACGTATTCGGTGTTCCAAATAGGAAAGATAGTCCGCCAGTAATTTGACCTGATCCAAAACCAAGTGTAGCTGCTACCCCAATTACTGTTGCCACTACAGCAAGTGTATCAATAAGCTTTCCAGCTATTCCTTCCATTGCTTTTTCTCCGAAAAGCGGAACAAGCGTAGCACTGATAAGCCCTGGAGAATCACGATGAAATTTAAAGTAGGCTAGTACAAGAGCCACGATTCCATATACCGCCCAGGCATGTACACCCCAGTGGAAGAAGGAGTATTTTAAGCCATCCTTAATTGCCTGCTCGGTACCAGGTTCTGCACCGGGTGTGGTAAGAAATGCATGCGAAATTGGTTCTGCAGTTGTCCAGAATACAAGACCCATCCCCATACCAGCACTAAATAACATTGCAAACCAAGATGGCAAACTGAACTCTGGCTTATCTTTTTCCTTCCCTAGTTTCACCTTACCGTATTTCGAAAATATTAAATAAACACAGAATATCAGCATGAGCATAACAATTAATAAATAATACCACCCAAAATTCACAGATATGAACGTCGTCACTGAACTAGTAAGTGACTCTAATTTTCCGGGGGAAACAGATCCCCAAATTACTACCGCGATACAAATAGCTAGTGCATACCAGAATACATTTGAAACACTTTTCATTCCTTCACCTCTTATATGTATATTTTACTTTAGCTACGCGCCTTAACTTCATGGCTGAAATTTTATACTTTCCCACCGTGTCAAAAAGCTGACCTTTTCCCGTATATTACACTAGCAAACTTTATACCCTTATTTCAATTATTTAAAACACAGCATTTTTGCACTTTTTTGTAGTATTCCCTATTATAGTTGGAATATTTTATCCTGAATAATTAAATGATAAAAGAGAAACGGAGGTGGGATTAGTGAGTCAACCATATCAATGTCCAAACTGTAAAACCAATCGAACAAGGTTTAATATTATTGAACAGCATGCAAAGCCAGTAAAGCTTGATCCCACTACTGGTGATGTAATGCAGGAGTACGCAGCTGATCAGACGGACATCTTCCATATCGACTACAAAGGACCGCAATATAAGATTCAATGCGGGGCATGTGGGCTGATTGAGGATGAACAGAATTATGTTAAGTACGCAGAATACAATAAAAAATAAGCTTTTAATTGCCACACCTGACAACAATCGGGTGTGGCTTTTTATTTTGCAAATCAAGAATGCGGAAATTTTAACTACGCAGCCATAACGATGCAGCTAAAATTTTGAGCTACTAAATATAAGTAAAACACAAACATTCCTAAAAGATGATCAAATGCAGTTTTCTAACATGCTGTTCAACCATTTATTTAACTTATGCACTAATTCCATCACGTTACGCAAATAAGCATCCAACTGTGTTCGCTTTTTGCCATACTGTTTATAAAGGATGGTGAGAGTAGTGTTAAATCTAAAAAGTGTAAAAAAGCAATATGAAAGAAATATGGCTTTAAATGATATCTCTTTAAACTTTTCTAGAGGAAAGTGCTATGGTTTGGTCGGTCCAAATGGTGCGGGAAAAACTACATTATTAAAGATCATCTCCTCTATTATTCAGGACTTCGATGGAAGCCTAACATTCACGGAAGCTTCTAGAGCTAACAGCAAAGAAATAATCGGTTATATACCACAGGAAATTTGTTTGGAGGAAACCGTTACAGCCTGGGACAATTTATCTTTTTTCGGAAAAATCTATGGACTCAAAGGGCAAACACTCAAGTTGCGAATTAATGAGGTTTTAAATGATATTGGTCTGACTGATAAAGCAAAACACAAAGTAAGCGCCTATTCAGGTGGAATGAAACGCCGTTTGAACATTGGCTGTGCATTGCTGCATACTCCAGATCTTATTATTATGGATGAGCCGACAATAGGGATTGATCCTCAATCGAGACGTTATATCTTTAATATGATTGAGAAATTGAAGGAGCATGGTTGTGCAATTATTTATGCTAGCCATTACATGGAAGAAATAGAGCAAATTTGCGATGAAGCAATCTTTATTGATAAAGGGAATATAGCGGAGAATGGCCGTGTGGATGTACTGTTACAGAAATAGGCCATCCCCTCCATTTATCTTAAAGGGGAAAATTGTCTTCCTAAAGAAAACGGTGATTTCACTATTTTTCCTAAAAAAGAAGAACATCTCTTACTAACAGACAGTCCCTTACTGGCTATGGAGCACGTTATTAATCACTGCAAACAACATGCTGTGCAACCAGAACAGCTAGAACTAAGCCAGGCCAGACTTGAGGATGTATTCTTTTCCATAACCGGAAGTCAACTGCGTGATTAAATATGCTAAAATGATAGGAGGATTTACATGCGTTCGATTATATCGTTTGAATTGTTAAAGAATCTACAGGACAGAGGCCTACTATTTTGGATGCTCCTGTTGCCCATATTGTTTACGGTGTTATTTATTTCCGTTTTCACTTCCGGTACAGAAGGCGTTGCGAGAGAACAAGTTATTTTATCAATCGTTCCCGGTTATACGGTGATGTTTGTCTTTTTCATTATTATTACGATGATAGCTAACTTTATAAAGGACCGGGAGCTTGGAATGACAGCACGTATTGCAAGCACCCCCCTTCCCGCCTATAAATATTTACTTGGAAAATGGATTCCCTACATGTATATCGTGTTTGTCCAGATTATTGTCTTGCTATTTTTCGGCAAGCTTGTCTATGATATTCCACTGGAGCAACCGCTGTTCCTGTTACTTATTTCTGTTCTCCTCACCTTTACTGTTACGGGAATTGGATTAGTGCTTTCGCTACTAGTGAAAACAAACAATATGGGGATCGCCATGACCCAAGTTATAGCTCTCGGAGGTGCCGTACTCAGCGGCCTATGGATGCCAATCGACATGATGCCATCTTTCATACAGACCCTCAGTAAATTCTTGCCACAGTATTGGGCCCACCAAGCATTACAGCAAGGGATGGAGGGCTCCATGCAAATCAGCGACATATTGTTACCTGCTTCTATTTTATTCATTTACGGATTCATCGCCTTTACGATCGCCATTTTACGCTACCCTGCTTTTTTAAAGATGGCAAGGGGGTAAAGAAATCGAAATCGGGGGATAACTATGAGATTGAATATAGATATAGATGAAAATCATGAAGAAACTTCTGTCACCATTCAAGCCAAGGAATGGTCTGAGGAGCTTGAGGAAATAGCTGCCGTTATTAAAAAACGAAAGCAGCGCCGGTTATTTGGTATGGACGAGGAGCAAACCGTTCTTCTAAACCCACCTGATATTGACTATATCTATGCACAGAAAAGAAAGGTTTTTGCTGTAATTAAAGATCGAGAATTAGAGATTCGTATGAAATTATACGAAATCGAAGAAATACTAATTCCTTATCAGTTTATGCGCTTCTCCAAATCCGTTATAGGCAATCTTGTTAGGATTGAACGGTTTGAATTATCTTTTAATGGAAATCTATGTGTCTACTTTCAATCAGGCAATAAAGAATATATTACGAGAAAATATGTGAAACCAATAAAGGACCAGTTAATGAAAGGAGGGCAATAGGGATGATTCTTGAAATCACAAAGCGTTCAATGATTGGCATTGCATTCGGTGGAATCTTTACCTTCATTGCCTTGACGATCATGAAATTGAACAACGTGGAGTCTACTGTATCCGAGATTTGGATGCACATGGGGGCTAGTATGTTACTCGGAATATATTATGGTTTGTCCTCGTATATTTATGGTGATGGAGAAGGAAGTTATTTAAAGAAAACTATCTTTCATTTTTGCTTGTCTCTAACCGTTTACTTTATCATTGCTTTTACTGTAGGGTGGGTGCCATTAAATTGGCTGGCAGCATTATTTAGCTTTTTCGTGTTCGCCATCATATACTCCATTTTTTGGTTTAGTTATTATTCGTATTATAAAAAAGTAGAAGGCTCCATGAATGAGCATCTAAATAAAAGGGAATAAATCGATAAGCAGACTGATCTTTGTTACACTTAAGTTGAATGGAGGGAAACAAATGCGACTACAAAACAAAAAAGTTATTGCACTCGTTGAACAAGATTTTGAAGACTTGGAGCTTTGGTATCCCATTCTGCGTCTACAGGAAGAAGGCGCCCAAGTTGATTTAGTAGGTAAGGAATCTGGCAAAACCTATATCGGGAAATATGGTGTACCTGCTGAGTCTGCCTATTCTTTCGAGGATATAAATGCAGATGATTACGACGCTATTCTTGTTCCTGGAGGATGGGCACCGGATAAATTACGCCGCTATCCTGAGGTACTAGAAATGGTAACTACAATGGATAAAGCGAAAAAGCCAATTGGACAAATTTGCCATGCTGGCTGGGTTCTTATTTCCGCCAATATACTTTCAGGAAAGAACGTGACCAGTACACCTGGGATTAAAGATGATATGACGAATGCTGGGGCAACATGGAGTGACGAAGCGGTAGTCACTGATGGACACATCATTTCTAGCCGCCGTCCGCCTGACTTACCTCCATATGTAAAAGCTTTCGCTGATAAATTAGCAGAATAAGAAGAGGACCAGTAACGGTCTTAAACACGAAGCTCACGAGTTCTTAGTGAGCTTTTGTTTCTTTACACTTAGAAAACGTTTTCATATAATGAAGTCAATAGAGACATATTGGGAGGGGTACAATGAGCGCAATTGAGGAAGGAACCCTATTATGGGAGCCACAGGATAATCAGAAAGAAAAGGCAGCTGTCACGACTTATATGAACTGGCTTCGCAAACATAAAGAATTGGATTTTCATGACTACCATGCTCTCTGGAAATGGTCGGTAGACGAAACAGAAGATTTCTGGGAGAGTCTTTGGACATATTTTCAGATAAAATCCTCCACACCATATCAAGCTGTATTAAGTTCTCATAAAATGCCAGGGGCTAAATGGTTTACAGGAGCATCTATCAATTACGCGCAACATATTTTTAACGAGCGAAAGAATGATGCAGTTGCTATTCTGCACTCCTCAGAAAACCGCTCCACTGCATCCATCACTTGGGGAGAGCTTGAACGTGATACAAGAGCATTTCAGCAAACATTGAGAAGCTCTGGAATTAAAAAAGGAGACCGCGTCGTCGCCTATGTACCCAATATCTATGAATCTGTTGTAGCATTTTTGGCCACCTCAAGCCTTGGTGCTATTTGGTCAAGTGCTTCCCCCGACTTTGGGACAGAAAGTGTAATGGACCGATTTCAGCAGATTGAACCTAAGGTTATGATTACCGTAGATGGCTATAGGTATAACGGAAAAGAATTCAATCGTTTAGAAGTGGTGGAGAATTTACAGCGAGCACTGCCAACCCTTGAAACAACTATAACGATTCCCTATCTTAACAAGACAGCTGACATGTCCAAGCTAAAAAACAGCATACCGTGGAAAAAAGCCATTACGCTTGATGACTCCCTTCCTTTTACTTTTGAACAAGTAGAGTTTAATGACCCATTATGGATCTTGTTTTCCTCTGGCACAACAGGAAAACCAAAGCCGATTGTACAAAGCCAGGGAGGTATTTTGCTAGAGCACTTGAAAGCTATGACCTTTCATATGGATTTATCAGAAGACGATCGATTCTTTTGGTATACCACCACAGGCTGGATGATGTGGAATTTTCTTATTGGTGGATTACTTGTCGGCTCTACCATCGTTCTTTATGACGGAAGTCCAACATTCCCGGATAAAGAGAATTTATGGAAATTTGCTGAGGATACAAAGACCACGGTGTTTGGAACGAGCGCAAGCTTTATTACTACCTGTATGAAAGAAGGCATGCAGCCTGGTAAGGATTATGACCTTAGGCATTTAAAAAATATTAGCTCAACAGGGTCCCCGTTACCTCCTGAGGGTTTTCAATGGTGCTATGAAAATGTGAAAAAAGACCTTTGGATTTCCTCCGTAAGTGGTGGCACCGATGTATGTACTGCTTTTATATTAGGTGTGCCTATCCTCCCTGTTTACGCAGGAGAGTTGCAGTGCCGGGGCCTTGGTGCTCGAATAGAAAGTTTTGATGATCAGGGAGAAGCCCTCATTGATGAGGTAGGCGAATTGGTTTTAACTGCCCCATTTCCATCAATGCCAGTTTTCTTCTGGAATGATGAAAAGGACATCCGTCTAAAAGACAGTTATTTTGACGTCTTTCCAGGCATTTGGTGTCACGGAGACTATTTGAAGATTACAGATCGACATACCTGTGTTATTTACGGGAGATCTGATGCTACCATTAACCGTGGCGGCATTCGAATCGGGACAAGTGAAATATACCGTGCAGTCGATCAAATTGAGGAGGTTGCTGATAGCTTGATCGTGGATATTCCATTAACTAACGGAGATTCATCCACCCCACTTTTTGTAGTAATGAGGGATGGGGTCGAGTTGACTGTAGCAATTCAGCAGAAGATTAAGAAACAAATACGTACACATTGCTCACCAAGACATACGCCTACAGCCATCCATCAAGTTCCAGACTTACCTAAAACATTAAATGGTAAAAAGCTAGAAATACCAGTTAAGAAGATTCTAATGGGCAAGCCTGTGGATCAAGTAGTAAACAAAGGTTCCTTAAGCAATCAAGCCGCATTGGACTTCTTTATTGAGTTTACCGATCAAGGTAAAATGGAAGATATACAGAGATAACAGACTAAATATTTCACTATATTGCACGTTTAAAAACAAAATAGCCGAATGATCTCGAATTCGTTTTTAAAATTCAAATGATCATCCGGCTATTTTAATCAAAAAGTAGCAATCTAGAATTCAAAGGTTGTATTTTCATCAAGTTGCATAAGAAATGCTTTTGCTAGATCCTTTGTAGCTTCAAGATCATGCATGCTAACAACTTCCACAGGTGAGTGTGTATACCTAGACGGAATGGAAAGCACCCCTGTTGGAATTCCTTTATCCGCCAACGCAATGGCGCCCCCATCTGTTCCGATACCAGGAAAAACCTCTAATTGATAAGCGATAGCATGTTTCTTTGCAAGTTCAAGCAATTTTTCCTTCATCGTACGCTGCACAATTAGACTAAAATCCATTACCTTGATCCCAGTGCCTGCCCCTAACTCTAAGCTTTGATCCATTATATCTTCAGGTGTATCACTGACAGCAGTGGTATCAATCGCAATGGCAGCATCCACCTCCAGCTTATTAATTGCCGCCTGGGCTCCACGCAATCCTACCTCTTCTTGAACAGTAAAAAGAAATGTCACTTCCCCAGCAAATTCTTCGTCCTGTAGATCATTAAGTATGGATAATAGCACTGCACAGCCTGATCTATCATCCAATGATTTACCACGAACCAGTTTATGAGATTCTGGTCCCACCATTTTCAAGTTAGGAGCATATGTAACAGGTGTACCTACCTCAACGCCCATCTCAATAGCTTCTTGCTTGGAACGAGCTCCAATGTCTATGTATAATTGCACATGACGTCTTACTTTTGTCGGGTCTTCAAACTTCACAAAATGAGCAGATAAAGTTCCAATAACCCCATCAATTTCATTGTCTCTTCCTAACACTTTTACTTCTTGCGCAAGTAGGATACGATCATCATGACCACCTAGTTTTTCGAAGCGCAGAAACCCATTCTCTTCAATCTTCTTAACAATAAATCCTACCTCATCCATATGTGCAGTAAGTAGCACCTTAGGTCCAGGCTTTGTTCCATTTTTTCGAACGATAACATTCCCTAACCCGTCTATTTCAACATGATCAGCTTTACCTTTTACATAGTCCTTTATATAATAAGCTACATTTTGTTCGTGGCCACATGGTCCACTTAATTCTGTTAACCTTCTTAACAATTTTTCCAACTTTGCACACTCCTTATTTTCCAAACAATCGAATTATTTACATTATAACCATTTAATTTGTGTTTAGAAAGAATAAAAGCGAAAGCGTCCGTTTAGAGACGTACGGACTGGGACTGCGATTACTCGTCCCACCGAAGACCTTTTGGACAGAGCCGTAGGAGATAAAGGAAATATGCCCCTGCAACAGGGGTATGTCGACGTTGGCCGACAAGGCCGGTTTTAGTCGACCCTCCTTCCCTTTAGAGCAGATGTTGACTTATTGTACGGAGGTGAAGGAAGTCCCGCTAGTCTCTAGGAACTGAAGCTAGAAAAAATAAAAAAGCCCTGCCACTTGGTATGACAGGACCTCTTATCAAACGACTTTCTTTTGCGTTGCAAGGCTTGTAGCAATATAGACAAAGAAGGATACAACGATTGGCATTACCACTGAATGTAATCCAAAAGGCTGCGGGAAGAAGGAATCGGATAAAATGTATAATCCTACACCAGCTATCATTGAACTTAATGCACCATACTTATTCCCCTTCTCCCAGTATAATCCGAGAACAATTGGCCATATAAAGGCTGCTTCTAATCCACCAAAGGCAAATAAATTTAACCAGATAATTAAATCAGGTGGGTTGAGTGCCATGATGAATACGATAGCACCAAGAAGCGCCGTAACTGCTATACTTAAGCGTTTAACACGCGTATCAGAGGCTTTTGGTTCCACATAGTTTAAATATACATCTTTTACTATTGTTGAACTAACAAGCAATAGCAAGGAATCTACTGTCGACATAATAGCTGCCATTGGTGCAGCTAATACGATCCCCGCTAGCCAATTTGGCATAACTTCAAGCGCAATAAGTGGCATCACACGGTCACCCACTTCAATCCCTGGTAAAATAGGACGGGCGAACACACCAATTAAATGCATGTTCAACATGATCACACCTACCACTATAGTCCCTATAATGATGGCTCTGTGCATAGATTGAGAGCTTTTATAGGACATTGCTCTAATTGCAATTTGCGGCAAGGCAACCACTCCAACCCCAACCAGTATCCAAAAGGACGATACATAAGTCGGTGTAAGCGTGCCTTCCGACCCAAATGGAGTGATCAGATTAGGGTTCTCTGCTGTTAAATCTGCAATAATTGCCGGAATACCTCCCCCAGCAATAATTACGGCGACAAGCAATATTAACGTACCGACAAACATGACACTACCTTGAATTGCGTCGGTTAAGGCGACAGCTCGAAAGCCCCCTACTGTAACGTAAATTAGTACAGAAACGGCAAATATGAACAATGCAGTAGTATATTCAATTCCAATAAGTGATTCTATTAATCTAGCGCCACCGATCCACTGTGCTGCCATTGCAGAGAATAGAAAAACGATAATACTGACTGCCGAGAGGATGACAACCCATTTTGACCGGTATCTCTCCTTTAGGAAATCTACCATGGTTAAAGCATTGTAGCGACGTGTAACAATAGCAAACTTCTTCCCGAGCACCATTAGTACAAAATAACCTGTTGCCACTTGCGACATGGCTAACAAAACCCACCCCAGACCTTGGTTGTATGCAGTCCCGGGCCCTCCAATGAAACTACTTGCACTTCCGTAAGTAGCTGTCATTGTCATAGCGAGTACAAATCCACCGAGACTCCTGCCTCCGAGAAAATAATCCTGTGCAAAACTAGTAGATTTTTTCAAATAACCGCCAGACCATATTCCTACACAAAAAATGATTACCAAAAAGAGGATTAAAGGTATTAGAGATTCCCAATTCATTTTTCTTCCATCTCCTCATCAAATGGAATAGCAACAAAAAACTTTTTCACAACAATCGTCACCAATATTGCCATGATGATAAATCCTAAAACACAGCTATAAAAAAACCATGCCGGCAAACCTAACACGTATGTATAATCTTGTGGGTCCTTACTTCCAAATCCATAAGCAAATGCAAACCACCAGACGAAATTAAATATAACTAATCCTACCCCAATCCATGCTTCGCGGTTCGCGATCTTAACATGTTCTTTTTTCATCGTAAGACTCACCCCTTTTTGTTATTGAAAGGATAATGAGACGACCTCCCTTTATTTATTTCTATAGTCTAACAAAACTATATCGTTTCCCCTCCCCGTTGTAAACAGGAAAAAATCCAGCAGATGAATACCTGCTGGATCATGGTTTTCTAATTTATTAGCGAACACCTTTCATAAATCGTTGAATTCTTGGAGATGCCATAAATAGTAGCAGTCCTAGAAGAATCGCAACACCACCGATGACGCCAAAATAGACTATTTCTGTCTCTGGTTTATACAATTTCACAATCTGTGCATTTATAGCTTGCGCTGAGGCGTTGGAAAGGAACCAAAGACTCATTGTTTGTGCTGAAAATGCTTCAGGCGCTAGCTTTGTTGTAGCTGACAGGCCAACAGGTGACAGGCATAGCTCCCCAATTACAACAAGCAAGAAGCTGAGTACTAGCCAAATAGGATTTACTAATGTGTCTGTTCCGTTCATAGCTGCTGGGACAATCATTACAAGGAAGGATAGACCTGCAAACAATAAACCAAAAGAAAATTTCTTGGTAGTTGTTGGCTGCCTTTCACCCATTTTCACCCAAATATTTGCAAAAATCGGGGCAAGCACCACAATGAATAGTGGATTCAGTGACTGGAACCAAGATGATTGCAATTCAAATCCAAACAAACTTAGTTCTGTTCGTTTATCTGCATACTCTGCAAGGATAATGGAACCTTGTTCTTGAATAGCCCAAAACATAATCGCTGCAATAAACAATGGAATGTAAGCAAGGATTCTTGATTTTTCATCCGCATTTGTTTTCGGACTACGGTACATCACAATAAAGTAGGCTGTTGGTATTAGAATACCTAAAATACTAACAAGATAAGTGAAACGGTTAATTGTTAAGATACCCGCTGGAATAGTAATGGCCGCTAAAATCACAATAACCACGGCACTTAAACCAATTCGGGTAAATACCTTTTTCTTTTCACCTGCCCTTAATGGATTAGGTACATAAGTTCCTGCAAGTCCAAGATATTTCTTGCGTGTAGCCATGTAAACAATCAAACCTACTAGCATTCCGATTGCCGCTAACCCAAACCCTAGATGATAGTTGTATTCTTGACCGATTGTTCCGACAATAAGCGGTGCAAGAAGTCCACCCATGTTAATCCCCATGTAGAAGATACTAAATCCAGAATCACGGCGTACATCTTGTGGGCTGTACATATCTCCCACAATATTCGAAACATTTGGTTTTAGTAATCCCGTACCAATAACGATAAGGAACATGGAGATGAATAAGGCTGTCGTACCAGCTGGAAGCGCAAGTACAATATGCCCTGCCATAATAAGTACACCACCATAAAACACAGTACGTTGCGTACCAAGCAACCTATCTGCAATCCATCCACCAATAATCCCTGACATGTATACGAGAGAACCGTAGATGGCCATAATAGATTTTGCTGTGCCATCATCTATGCCCAGTCCTCCATCAGCAATTTCGGTATACATATAAAATAATAACAGTGCCCGCATCCCATAATAAGAGAAACGTTCCCAGAATTCTGTGAAGAAAAGGGTGAATAGCCCTTTAGGTTGTCCAAAAAATCCCCGTTGAGGAACACTTTGGACGATTTGTTCCTTACTAAGTTTTTTCATGATGAAATTCTCCTCTATTTTAGAATAAACTGATAATTATTGTTTAAGACAAAAACTATCTTACTCCTCTAGTGGTCATACGTCAAACGTCAAAAAATACCAAAAATAGAGACTCTGAAATTCAAGAGCCTCTATTGCTTGTTGTCATTGTAATCTTTAGCTTTCTCTCAACACATTTCTTTTTCGAATATAAACGACTAAACCAGCACCTGCGCCCATTACTAGTAGAACTAGTCCGGCAATCAGTAGGTTGTAAATACCTGTTGCTGTTTGCGGAAGAAGACTTCCACCCTTGCTACTATCGTTTCCAGGAGGCGTCTTGCCTGAATCATTTCCTAGGGTATTTGTACCATCACCGTTTTCTTGATTGTCATTCGAGTCATCATTCGCATCATCACCTGGTGTTTGAGGATCCTCATTTGGATCTCCTTCACCTGGATTATCTGTGGCTAGAGAAATTCTTCCCTCTGCCTTATATTCGAATGGATTTTCTTTCGTGCTTTCTAAACTACGAACAAAATCAACCGTTGCATCTAGGTCTGTTGGCCCCATAACCGGGTTTTTTCCTAGCTCACTAATCGGACGGTGCTTATCACTCAATGATGTACCCATATAATTATTTACTGTGAGCGTAAATGTTTCCTCCGGGTCAATTTCTGAACCGTCCGGGTAGGTTACATCAACCACTGTATTTGTTTCTTGATCCCACGTATAATGGAAACCACTAATACTATAATCTGGGCCGTATTCTGGCGAAAGTTGTGCTTGAATGATTGGAGCCAAATCAGCGCCCTTTATTTCTAACGTCATAAGTGTGTTACCAAATGGCTGAATGTTGTATAAGTCTCCCCAAGTCACTTCACCTGCTAGTAAATCATCACGAATTCCTCCACCATTCATCATGGCAAAGTCACTCTCCATTGCAGCATTCATACCATCCGCAATTAAATTCCCTAACCCATGGTCCCCATCATTTGTATAATCACCTGTAAGGTCTGTTGCATTATAACCAATCACTTCTCCCATGATCGGTGCAATTTGCTCACTATATTTGTCTAAGATAGCCGTTACATCTGGATCGGGAGTATAGTTATCCTGATTTACAAAGACAACTTCTGCTTCTTTCTCAACAATGTCACCTGTCGAGCGATCAATCTCCAAATCAACATCTGCAAATGCCTTTCCATACTCGGAAGCTTGAACAATTAGTTTATCATCCACTACCCCATCTACTACTTGATGATTATGTGCAGCAAAGATAACATCAACTGCGTCATCTACTTCTCTTGCCAGATCTGCTGCTTCACCCGAGGCACCATCACCATCCTGATCTGCAGGAATATGTGCTAATACAACAATTGCTTCTACCCCTTCTGCCTGGAGATCTGCTACCGCGTTATCTACTGCAGTAGCTTCATCGGTAAATTCAATATCCTGAATTCCAGCCGGCATTACCATATCTGCCGATGCTTGTGTATTTACACCGATAAAACCAATTTGCTCACCGTCTACTTCTTCAATATAGTAAGGATCCAGTACTGTCTCTCCACCGTCCTTATACACACAGTTTGTACAAAGGTTCGGGAAGTTCATGCCATCGTATCCTTCTGTTCCAAGACCTTCCGGATGCTCTCCACCATTTACCATACGTAGCAGCTCGTCTGTACCTTCATCAAATTCATGATTTCCTACAGTCCCTACATCAAATCCCATTTCTTCCATAATTTCCACGGTAGGTTCATCCTGTAGCAAACCAGAAACAGGTGAGCTTCCACCAATCATGTCTCCTGCATGTACTAACAGCGTATTTGGATTTTCTTGCGCACGTTCTTTCATAGCTGCTGCAGTATAGTCCATTCTTCCATACATATTAAATGTGCCATCCCCATCTGGGTCTAGCTCGTACTGCTGGTCTATTTTTCCGTGAAGGTCATTCATGCTTAACAATTGCACGTGCAGATTATCTTCATTCGGTTCTTCTTCTCCAGCAGGCGTATAGCCATAGGACTCCGCTTCTGATTCACTTGAGAAGAATACACGGTATTCAACAGGGACATCAGCCCACTTTTCTGGCACGACGTACTTATCTGTATTTGAGTTCCCTACATATCTTAGAAAACCCTTTTCGTCATCATTAGCACGGAAGGCAAACGGAAGCTCAAGTAATGGATCCTCTGGATTCCAAATACCTAACCCTGCATCCTTCGCTTCTTTTACCGCATTCTGGTATATTGGGTATGCTTCTTCATTAAATGGTGGGATAAAGTAAGTAGAAGCGTAGCCTTCTTCCACCATTTTAAGATTAACATTCGTACCATCTTCTGTGATAACTTCTGCAAGCAAACGTCCGTAATCATCTGTTGCTTCTTCACCAACTTTAATTGTAACCGTATCGCCAGGCTCAATTAATGTCTTCATGTATGCTGTTGCTGCATCCCCATGTTTCTTTTGGTTTTCATTAATTTCATTACGTGTTGGATCATCATTATGAGCGGCATATGTTTCTGGTGTATCCATGTTTAAAAATCGCACTCTGTCCCCACCAAGAACCGTCTCATTAATACGAATTGTATCCCCATCCGTAACATAATCTACTGTTGCCTCATACTCTCCAGCTGCTGAAGGAGGCTCAGGCTGGTTCTCCGCTAATACGAAATCATCTTGTTCTGTTGGGATAAGCTGGTAGCTATTGTATTGACTCACAATCGCTGTAACGTCATACCATTTGCCTTCTTCTATTTGCGAGACATCTAGAGCATTCTCCATTACGCGCAATGTAGTTGAATTCAAATCCTCGTCTATAAACGAAATATTGTACCCGCCACCCGCTGGAGATCCTGGTATGGATGAGATATAACCATTCACTTGAACAAGTTCCCCTTCAAAAGCCTCTGCATCATCACCCTGAAGCTCTTTTATGGAAAGCGACTGTGCATTAGGTATTGCTTGTCCTTCTGCAATGATATCAATTGTATCTGGTAAAACTTCCTTTAAACCGTTATAAGTATCTAATTCCCCAATTACTTTAACTCTTGTTCCTTTTTCCAATTCTTCTAAATCGCCTTGTTCGTATTTAAATATGTTGATTCCGCCTGTTTCATCTTGAATGTATGTAGTAAACTGGTTGCCGTTACTAACGGAATTAGAATTTACTGTAATAACTCCTTCTACTTCCACCCGCGTTCCATCACTTAATCCTCTAGCATCTGCAACGGAAACTGTTTGTGGAACTTCAGGGTCTGTTGGCGGGTCTCCTGGATCTGTTGGTGGCTCTTCAGGACTTTCTCCACCTCCAATGTGGCTTCCTAATGATGAGAAAGTGTCTTGTTCATACACTTCCCAATCCTCAGCATTGTAGGTTGCGGATGGTGATGCGATCGATTGATGTCGTACTAGTGTCTGATCTTTACCGAAATCCGCATCATTTCCAATGTCTCCAACAACGTCAATTACTTCTTCATCTTTCAACAGAGCGACTGCATCATTTCCATTGAAATTGACGACAGAAGAATTTGTGAGGTCAGCTTCAGACTGAATTTCATTTCCAGCCTCAGCATGCGCTATCACGTAAACTTCACCACTCTCTAATGTTGCATCTAAGTTGAGAGTATTACCAGCAGTTCCCCCCCCATTGCTATACAATGCGAGTTGATAGTTTGCTAGATTAACATCAGTTCCCGTACCGTTATAAAGTTCGATGGCTTTGTTATAAGAACTACCTTCTACGTACTCTGAAATAAGTAATTCATCTGTGGTTGTCTCTGCTGCCGCAACGTTAATAACCGGTACAAAATTTGTAAAAATTAACGTGAAAATGAGAAAAACAGAGAAAGACTTTTTCCTAAACAGATTTTGCATGAAGACCCTCCAGTAAATTTAGTATTATGCCATAAGTTGACACATTTCTAATATGGCATAACAGTTTGTAATAATCTATCGCATTTTAGTTAAGTTTATGTAAATTCAGAACTATTGAACTATAAATGACGAAAAACAGTTCTATGTAACCAATCAAAACATATCCCCTGTGATATGACTTATTTTTAATACTTGAAAAATAAGTTAGGACAAAGTATAATATTTACTTGTCCGGGGCATTAGCTCAGCTGGGAGAGCGCTTCGCTGGCAGCGAAGAGGTCAGCGGTTCGAGCCCGCTATGCTCCATAATAGAAAAGGTAAAAGGTCAGCAGAAATTCTGCTGGCCTTTTTTGTTCCCCTCACCGAGATTTAAAAGGCAGATAAGGCTTAACTAAGAAGGATTCCCGTCTTTTTTGTCGAATGTAGCTAGATAAGAACAAGAGGGGGATCTACAGATGACAAAGGTAAAAAAAGATAGTATCGTGGAAGATTTTCATGGAACAAAGGTTAGTGACCCATACCGTTGGCTAGAGAATCCTGATTCAACTGACTCGATTGAATGGAGCAACCAACTTGGAAAAGAGTGTGCAGATTACTTCACGACAGCACCTAGTCAGCATACTGACAAAGAAAAACTTGAGGCGTTATTTCACTATACAAAGCATTTTGTGCCAGAAAAAGTAAAGGGAACCCTTTTTTATCAACGTAATGAAGGGCTACAAAATCAAGCTGTTTTATATAAAGAAAAAAATGGACAGGAATCCATCGTTATTGATCCGAATAGACTGAGCGAGGATGGAACGGTAGCGATGACCAATTATGCCATTAGTTACTCAGGGCAATATATAAGCTTTGCTACTTCAACTCATGGAAGTGACTGGCAAGAAATACATGCCATTGATGTAGCAAACAATGAAAAACTAGAGGATCACATTCAGCATGTGAAATTCTCGAGCATTGCCTGGTCTCCTGATGATAGTGGATTTTATTACAGCCGATTCCCAGAGCCGGGCACAGTCTCCCCAGAGGATGAGAGTAATTTCAACACTGTATATTTCCATAAGCTAGGGACCAAACAACAAGATGACATCCTTGTACATGAACAGCCAGAAGATAAGGAATTAATGTTTTCTGCATTTATTAGCGATGATAAGAAATATATTGGTTTATACGTAAACGAAGGTACTGCCACAGAGAATAGAATCTATATTAAACCAATTAATTCTGAGGATGCTTTTATTAAATTTCTAGATCAACAAGATGCAGAGTATAGCTATATCACAAACGAAGGAAGCCTATTCTATTTTCAAACGAACCACCTGGCACCAATGGGAAGGGTCGTGGCCATTGATATAAATGCCCCTCAAAAAGAGAACTGGAAAGAAGTCATTTCCGAGCAGCAAGGCGTTCTAGAATATGTAGTAGCGTTAAACGAGACCCTAGTAGTCGCAGTCCAGCAGGATGCTCATCATCAACTTCATCTCTTCAGTAAAGATGGTGTGTATAAACATGAAATTGAGTTGCCGATACTAGGCTCACTTACCGATATTTCGCGGAACAAAGAGGAAGACATTTTATACTTTGGTCTTACTTCCTTCTTAAACCCAACGACAGTTTATTCATACCATGTAGGAAGTAATGAATTAGACGTGGTAGCAGAGTCCGAAATGACTGTAGATACAGACCCATTTAAAACAGTTCAAGTCTTTTACCCATCTAAAGACGGAACGAAAGTGCCTATGTTTATCACCTATCGTAAAGATCTTGAGCTCAATGGTCAAAATCCCGTTTTGCTTTATGGGTATGGCGGCTTCAATGTTAGTATGACTCCGTCCTTTAACCCAGCTGTTCTCCGCTGGCTAGAAAAAGGTGGCGTTTATGCTGTTGCCAACCTTCGCGGCGGGACAGAGTACGGGGAAGCATGGCATAAAGCTGGAATGCTGGAGAACAAACAAAACGTCTTCGATGACTTCATCGCGGCAGGAGAATGGCTAATTACCAATAATTATACCCGTAAAGAAAAGCTATCGATTATGGGGGGATCAAATGGCGGCCTGCTTGTTGCTGCGTGTATGGTACAACGTCCAGATTTGTTTGGTGCAGTCATTTGCCGTGTTCCCGTAATTGATATGCTACGTTACCATAAATTCACCATTGGTCGCTACTGGATTCCAGAGTATGGTAGTGCTGACAACGCTGAACACTTCCCATTTCTCTATGCTTATTCCCCACTCCACAATGTGGAAGCGGGAATAAAATATCCTCCATTATTAATCGCAACGGCGGAAAGTGATGACAGGGTTGTTCCAGCCCATGCGAAAAAATTTGCTGCAACATTAAAGGAAAAAGCGCATGAGGATTCTACTATTGTCCTACGCTTAGAATCCAAAGCCGGACATGGACTTGGAAAACCAACATCCAAAATTATTGAAGAATGGGTCAACTTCTACGCATTTTTAGATAAAGAACTAAAATAGAGTCAGATATACCAAAACACCGAAAAATCATCACGATTTCGAAATAAATCTGATGTTTTTCGGTGTTTTTATACCAATTCGTTATATCGAGCACCAGAGATAAAGACTAGGTTACACCCCTGCAGTGCTTCGCGTGTTAAAACATTACATCCATTAAGCTTCCATTTCCTTTTTCTTATAAACGACAACTGTTAAGATACTTGCTACTACAATCCAGGCTAGAATGATAGCAAAGTTGCTCCATAAGTCGGCAAACATAGCGCCTGCTTCTACTTCTTTTGCTAGTTCGACCAGTTGAACGTTCGGCAAAAATTCAATAAAAGTAAGAATTGGATACTCCTCGATTAGCGTTAGAAATAAAGAGCCAAAAGAAAATATAAACATAACAGGTAATGTTACGACAGATGCTTCCACAACAGATTTTGTCAGAAGTCCCATTAAGGTTCCTAATGCTATATAGAAGAAGCAAGAGATTAGAATTGCTCCCCCGACTATCAAGTAATTGGCTGGTTCATACCCTGTTAAATAGGCACAAACTAAAACTGTTAACACAGTTATAACAAATGTAACCAGACTTTTCCCGCCCAGAATCTCTGGTAATGTAGCTGGTGAGAGCATTAATCCACGCAACGTGTTTTTTTCCTTTTCCTCTGCAATGATGGCACTCTGAACAAAAACCCCTATTGCCGCAAAACTTAAATTAATAATTAAATAGTGCATATCAATCGTTACTTCGTCCATTCTACCGTAGAAAAGTGCCAGCAATAGCGGCATAAGCATCGTAGTTGTAATAAACATATTTTTGGATAAGTCCCTTACATCCTTTTGAAAAATGGCATACATTCGCTTCATTGAAAACGTCATACTAATTCCCTCCCTGTAACTTCCACAAAAATATCTCCTAATGTTGGCTCATTTGAATGAATGGAAACGACCTTTCCGGATGCCAACCGTTCATAAATTTCTTTTGCTCCCTCTTGTCCGCCGGGAAGCGTGATGTTACTCCCATCTTGCAATTCTAGTAAAACGGTGTTTTCCGCGAATTGTCTGCGCAGTGCTTTGGGTTCATCTAGAAGCTGTATCTTACCTTTGTTAAGAAAGGCAACGCGATCACAAAGGCTCTCTGCCTCACTCATGTCATGGGTTGTTAGAAAAATGGTGGTTCCTTTTCGGTTTAATTCGCGAAGTCCTTGATGAATATGCTTAGAGTTAGCCGGATCCAGCGCAGAGGTTGGTTCATCAAGAAATAACAGCTCAGGCTCATGAAGCAAAGCCCTAGCTAATGTCACACGCTGAATCATTCCTTTTGATAGTTTAGCAACATTCTTTTTTCTTTCTTCTGACAGACTGACCATCTCAAGCACTTCTGAGATGTGAATGGACGGAACATCATATAGCTGACAGTAAAGCTTTAAATTATCTTCAATGGAGAGTCGTTGGTACAGTCCACTGTTATCTGTAATGACACCAAACCTTTTTCGATCTTGAGGCTTATTTAAGGTGGCTGCTGGCTTCCCAAAAACAGAAGCCTTCCCTGAAGTGTGTGAAAGTTGCCCTGTTAAAATTTTTATTGTGGTAGTTTTTCCTGAACCGCTTGGTCCAAGAAAACCAAACGTTTCTCCTTTTTTGACTGAAAAATGGACATCCTCTAAAGCTGTTTGATTGCCAAATATCTTTGCAAGAGATGTCACTTCGATAATGTTTTCCATTTGTTTTCCTCCCAGATGGTGATGTTTTCTATAAGTGTGTGTTCAAAAAGAAGGATAAAAAGGACCGAGAAGTTCGAGGCGGCGTAGCTTTGAGTACCGGAACGTATGTAATTAATACGTGAGGAACGGAGAAGCAAGCCAACAAAGAAATTCGATGTGTCATTTTTACCGGATTTTTTGAACAACCTCTATAAATCAACTATAGAAGGAAAACCGCATGAAATCAGCACTTTCACCGTGAAAAGAGCAAATAAGGGGGTGAATGGAGCTTATTTCAGTCCCAACATCTCCTTTAACTGAGCCATTTTTGTTTTAGAAAGCGGGATGGATGATTTTGCTTTATCGTCTAAAATGAGACTGTAGCTATTTCTCGTCCATGTGATCACTTCACGTACCTTTTGTAGATTAACAATGTAAGAACGGTGGCAACGGAAAAAACCAACATGTTGTAGACGGCTTTCTAGCTCATTTAATGTGAACAGGCTAGGAAATGATTCGCCCTTAATATAAATATTTGATTGTCCATCATTGCTTTCTACATAGTCAATCTCTTGTGGATCGAACAATACAATTTTTTCATTTACTTTGGTCGGAATCTTATTGAAGTGAAACGGCTTAATATCCTCACCATCTTTTTCTTCTGAATTTACTTCTTCTTTTTTGCTTTCTTCTTCCGCAACTTGCACAACATGGAGACCATTATCGTCCAATCGAAACACCTGATCAGCTACGGTCAATGCACTTTCCAGATTACCTGTCAGAATTAAACTGGCTTTTCGTTTTTCCTGCAGCTTCTTTACCAGGTTTACAAAAACCCTTCTCGTTTCCATGTCGACATTCAAATCTGGCTCTTCAAAAATAAACACATCTGGATTTCGTATGATCATTGTGCCAAAATGCACTCTTCTTTTTTCTGAATCTGTTAAACTTCGGATCCTGGCCCTTCTTTTATCCTGAAGTTGGGTATCCAATAGAAGTTCTTCCATACGATAACTAGAGGTGTAAAGCTTGATAAAGAGAGAAAAATAATCCTCTACTTTTAATCTTTCATATAACCCTTCTTCATAAAAACAAATATCTATAGCAGACATATATGCTTTCTTGTCTTCTTCAAATGTTTTTCCGTGAACAGAAATTCTCCCTTTAGAAGGTACAGCCTTTCCTCTTAGAAGATCAAGAAGCATTTTTCGTACGTTTAACGTCGAGTATATGGCAACAATCTCTCCCTGAGCTAAGGTAAGGTCAAAATTAGGAAAAAGGATATTGTCCTTTGTCTGTTTTTCTAAATCGCTGAATATTAACCCTTCTGTCATGTCCATCACTTCCTGATCCAAAATTTATTAAGCTTTTGTTTAATAGTACTAAATTACGGAAATATTCTCTATAACTTATACTAAAGGATGTGACGGAATGAAAGCTGTAACGTTTCAAGGCAAAGAAGCAATGGTAGGAAAGCAAGTGGAAGATCCAACGATTCAGGAAAATAGCGATGTCATTGTACGCATCACAGCAAGCGGGATATGTGGTTCAGACCTTCATCTATATCATGGAGGAATTGTGCCAGAAACCGACTATGTGGTTGGGCATGAGCCAATGGGGATTGTAGAAGAAGTTGGTTCAGAAGTGAAAAGCTTGAAAAAAGGGGATCGAGTGGTCATTCCTTTTAATATAGGGTGTGGTGAATGTTTCTTTTGTAAAAACCAAATGGAAAGCCAGTGTGATGAATCCAACCCGCATGGTGAAGTTGGTGGGCTATTTGGTTTCACCGAACAAAATGGTGGCTATCCAGGAGGACAGGCAGAATACCTCCGTGTACCATACGCTGACTTTACCTCTTTTAAAGTGCCAGAGTCGAGCGAATTGAGTGATGAACAGGTATTATTATTATCCGACGTCATTCCAACTGCATATTGGAGTGTGGAAAATGGCGGGGTAAAAGGAGGCGATACTGTCATCATTCTAGGTTCAGGTCCAGTTGGGTTGATGGCTCAAAAGTTTGCATGGCTAAAAGGAGCAAAACGCGTTATATCTGTTGACCAGATGGATTACCGACTTGACCATGCTGCTCAAACTAATAATGTAGAAACATTTAACTTTAAGGAGCATGAAAAAATTGGTGAACTGCTTCATGAAGAAACAAAAGGTGGAGCAGATGTAGTGATTGATTGCGTCGGAATGGACGGAACCGTGCCACCAAAAACAGAATTTGGTTCGGAAATGGATAACCAATTTGGAACAATCAGTCCGATCATAACAGCATCGAAAGCTGTACGAAAATTTGGTACGGTCCAATTGACGGGTGTATATGGATCAGATGCCAATAGTTTCCCATTAGGTGATTTCTTTACCCGAAACGTCGCCCTGACGATGGGACAGGCTCCGATCATCCATATGATGCCAAAGCTTTATGATATGGTGGAGCAGAAAAAAGTTGACCCTACTGACCTTATTACACACAGAATGACCTTAGATGAGGCGGATAAAGCATATGACATGTTTGACAAGAAGGAAGATGGAAGTATTAAAGTGATTTTCAAACCATAATACCCATGACAAATGTTAAATAGTTTGTTAGTCTATAAGTATCGGCATTGTTGCTGATCAATAATTTCATACGAAGAAGACTACTAGGGGGGCCCGATTATGGCGGGCTGAGAGGTTAGCACATGAGCTACCGACTCTTATGAACCTGATCTGGTTAATACCAGCGGAGGGAAGTAGTGGACGTACAAGTTACGTCTATCCTATTTCAAATTACCGAAGCCAGGTCCCCTTGTGACCTGGCTTTTTATTATTGCCATCAGGTTAGTCTAAAGAAAGGAGGTTATCGTGAAAAATACACATATGATTACCACAATGGCAGTGTTTGTTGCCATTGGAACACTTGGCTCCCAACTACTTTGGTTTCCTGCTGGCATTGCCAAAGCCTACCCAGTTCAGCATGCAGTTAACGTCATTGCAGCAGTTATACTAGGCCCTGGGCCAGCAGTTGGGATTGCTTTTATGATCGGATTAGTGCGGAACTTACTTGGCCTTGGAACATTGCTAGCATTTCCAGGCGGAATGATAGGTGCTCTTCTTGCAGGTATTCTGTATCAAAAGCTTGGTAAAAAGCGTTGGGCAACCGTTGGAGAGACGATTGGAACAGGAGTTTTGGGTTCTCTGTGCGCTGTACCTATCTCAACTATTCTGCTAGGAAGTCCTGTCGGAGCACTTTTCTTCATGCCATCCTTTCTCGTCAGCAGTGTTACAGGCGCATTCATTGGTCTATTTATCGTTTCCCGTTTAAACGAACGTTCAATTACTAGAATACAAGGCACTTAGTCTTTTATTCACCTTCGAATCTATGTAATTAGAGAAAAGGTTTAACGTCCAGTAAATGGTTATCTACATTAAAAGGAGGCATTAACTATGAACTTTTCAGAACAGTTAAGAAAAGAAAACGATGATTTATTTCAGATGATTTTCGCGCATCCATTTGTACAAGGTGTCGGAAAAGGTGACATCTCAAAGGAAGCGCTCGCCCATTATATTAAAGCGGATTATGAATACTTGAACGCGTTTATGCAAATTTATGGAATTGCCCTTTCCAAGTCACAAGATCGGGAAGATATTGCTTATTTCTTCGATCAAATTAAATTTGTGCTTCACGACGAAATTCATCCACATCGAAATTTCTGTGAGCATATCGGGGTAGAATACGAAGCATTACAAGGGCATTCACTTCCGCCTACTGCAGACCATTATATTAAACATATGATGTACCATGCTCAAATGGGTTCGTCTGGTGAGATTATCGGGGCTTTACTTCCCTGCCCATGGACATATCTAGAAATTGGCAAGAAATTAGTAGAACAATATCAACCTGATGAAAGTCATCCCTTTTACGATTGGATAACCTTTTATACTGGAGAAGAAATCGAGCACACAACGAATGAATTACGCACTCGTCTAGATCGATTCGCTAAACAAAGTTCACTTGAAGAACAGGAAAAAATGAAAGAAGCCTTCCGCAAAAGTTGCCAGTTGGAGTTGAAATTTTGGGAGATGGCTTACACGTGCGAAGAATGGCCCTCAGCTGAAAAGGGGAACCGCTAATGAAACACATACCTTGTGCGCTAACCATAGCTGGCACAGATCCAAGCGGGGGTGCTGGCATTCAAGCTGATTTAAAAACCTTTCAGGAATTACAAACCTACGGGATGTCTGTTGTGACATCAGTCGTAGCCCAAAACACAACAGGTGTGCAGGATGTGCATCACCTTCCAGTTGAATTTATTGAGCAACAGCTCGAATCGGTGTTTTCCGATATGCCGGTACATGCCCTCAAAACGGGAATGATTGCAAATGAGTCCATGATGGAAGTTATTGCGAGGTATATAACTAAAACCAAGAAGGAAGTTGCTTATGTCATGGACCCTGTAATGGTAGCAACAAGTGGCGATCCTCTCATTGTTGAAGAAGCGCGCCATTTTCTAAAAAAGGAGCTGCTTCCAATGACAACCATTGTTACCCCAAACCTTCCAGAAACGGAATTTATTACGGGAAGACAAATAGAGTCAACAGAAGATATGAAGGAAGCCGCTGCTTATATAGTTGATGAACTGGGAGCTGGTGCAGCACTCATTAAAGGCGGACATCTTCAGGGAAAAGCAGTAGATTTCCTTTTTGATGGCCATCGCATATATACGTTTTCGGAGGAACGTATTAACACAAAGAATACACATGGCACAGGTTGCACCTATTCTGCGGCAATAACCGCTAACTTAAGTAAAGGTTTATCGCTTTATGAAGCTGTTTTGCATGCGAAGAATTTTGTTACGGAAGCAATACGCTATTCCTTTCCCATCGGATCTGGAAATGGTCCGACTAACCATTGGGCAACAAGGATAGAGTGAAACTTCAATCAGTGAGGGATTCCATCTTCCTCACTGATTGTTAGTAGAACGAATCGGGGGTGTTAGCATCCGTTTACTCCCTCTTTAATATCACGGTTTGAAGTGGGAGTCTTACGGACGGTTGCACCGGGAAAAAGGAGGAAAAGATAAGCAATGAACGCTGATTTAATCAAAGACGTACGGAGAAACAATCCACTTATCCATCATTTAACAAACCAAGTCGTGATGAATTTCACAGCAAATGGACTGCTGGCATTCGGCGGAGCTCCCGTGATGGCTAAAGCGGAGAAAGAAGTCGCCGAAATGGCCTCAGCAGCTGATGGGGTATTAATCAATATTGGAACACTGACGCCTGAGGAACTGCCAGCCATGATAAAAGCGGGAATTTCTGCAAATAGAAAAGGAATACCTGTTGTACTCGACCCAGTTGGTGTGGCTGCAACTGATTTTCGTAAGGATGCGGTGAAGCAACTTACAGAGGAAATCCAATTCACCGCTATTAAAGGCAATGCAGGAGAACTGGCTCATCTTGTTAGTACCCCCTGGGAAGCAAGAGGAGTGGATTCTGTGGGAGATGGTGATGCAAAGGAAGTTGTCCAAAGTGTAGCAGAAACCTTTCAGACTTCAGCCGTTATCACTGGAAAAACAGATTTCATCTATACAGATGGTAATCTATACACAAATGATTCTGGTCATCCTTTGCTAGGAAAAATAACTGGAGCAGGCTGCTTGCTTGGTTCGGTAATTACAGCTTGTTTATCTACCGGATATGCTGCGAAAGATAGTCTGCTAACTGCCGTTTCCTTCTATGGGCATGCCGCTGAGTTTGCAGCACAACAGCATAATGTGGCGGGTCCTGGTAGCTTCTTACCTATGTTTATTGATGCATTATCCTTGGACTCCGCGCAATTGCTAGAAAGGAAGATTTAATGGAGGCACAACTACTTCGTAAATATTTCATAATGGGCAGCCAAGATTGCGAGAGAAACCCAGTGGATATCTTAACAGAGGCAGCTCAAGCAGGGGTTACGGCCTTTCAATTTCGCGAAAAAGGCCCTGGCTCTCTAATTGGGTTAAAAAAGGTAATGCTAGGAAGGCAACTAAGAAAGATTTGTTACCAGCACTCCATCCCTTTTATTGTTAACGATGATCTAGAGCTTGCAGAGGTCTTAGATGCAGATGGAATCCATGTAGGCCAAGACGATGTCAATGCAGAAGAGGTGCGCGCTCGATTTCCTGATAAAATGATCGGATTATCCATATCAACGCTAGCTGAGCTTGAACAGAGCCCTTTATCTGTAATTGATTACCTCGGAGCAGGTCCTATTTTTCCAACCGGGACCAAGAAGGATGCCAAAACACCTGTTGGCACGAAGTGGATATCTCAAGTTCGAAAACAACTGCCACATTTACCGCTCGTTGGGATTGGGGGCATCACCACTATATCCGCTAGAGATGTTATGGAAGCAGGAGCAGATGGTGTAGCTGTCATATCAGCCATTACCAAGGCATCAGACATACAAAAAGCCGTAAATCAGTTATAATTACTCAAAGTGCAAGCATCCATCTAGATTTCCTAGACAACTCAAAAGAAGGGAGCATAGCTGTGCCCCCTTCTTTCTGGTTTTACTTCCTTTTATCTGCATATAAAGCCATTGCATCACGCATAAATACTGCAAGGCCATCCCCAAATTGATCAATATTTTTTGTGAACCGCTGATCATCTACATACATCTGACCAAGTCCTTTAAACGCTTCAAGAGAATAAGTTCCCATTACATTCAAGAAGTTGAACCACTCTCCAATTTTCTCTTGTGCCACGTCCGAACCTGGCTCTAGGTGACGAATTGCTGCCAATTCTTTGTATATCGCATTGAATTTCTTCTCGAAGTCTTCTTTTTCACCATCAGACATGTTGTTTAGCTTTTCATTTGATTCATCTACTGCTTTATCTCCCCACCGTTTACGGGCTTCTTCTTCATAGGGATTCTTGCTAAAATCAAACCCTTCAAACTTCTCTTTTGCACTCATTGTTCGCTCTCCTTTCGAATACTGAATCGTTTTATCGATCGTTCTCATCATTTTGTCAATCCTATTTCTTTTTTCCAGTAGCATTTTCCGGTGTAAAGCTAGCGCCTCTTTTGGATCAAAGGTTGGATCATTGATAATCTCCTTGACCTTCTTCAAAGGAAAGTCCAGTTCTCTAAAAAATAAAATCTGCTGCAGCTTTTCAAGATCTTTTTCGGAATATATTCGGTAGCCAGCATCTGTTATTTCTTCAGGCTTTAGTAACCCAATCGCATCATAATGATGCAGTGTGCGCACACTGATTCCTACTAAATTAGCCACTTCCTTTACTTTCAACGATAAATCCCTCCTTCAATAACTACAATAAAGTATAACGTAACGTTAGAGTCAAGAAGAAAAAAGCCCATTTAAAAATATACGGATAACGACAATAAACCAAAATAAAGGATCAGGAGATTCGCCCATTTTTCATAAAGCTATCCCAAAATAGACGATTAACCATATATTATATCGAGTACATTTGAGGAGGTAACATATTGACTTATTATAATCAACCACCATACGATGACGATGAAGAAAGACAATTAAATTTACCAGGACAGATTATCGGGGGATTATTCGGCCCCGGAGGAGGCTTTCCGGGCGGACCTGGCAGTCAAGGTCCAGGAGGATTTCCAGGGCCCCCGGGACAAGGTTTCCCTGGTAGCGGAGGCGGATTTCCAGGTCAGCCCGGGCCAGGACCTGGACAGTCTGTAGGCGCACCAACTACCCCTCCACCGTCCTTTCAACCAGTTCAGCCACAAGCGCAATTGTTTGCAATTGATCCTGGTGCAATCCGTAGCTGCCTGTTCCGTTTCACTTATATCTGGATGCGTTGGCAATCATTCTGGTTTTTCCCTACATTTGTAGGTAGAAATTCTATTTCTGGGTTTAGATGGACTGGAAATAGATGGGTCTTTTTCGGCACCGACCTAGACAATGTCCAATCCTTTCAATGTTATTAGGTAGAACTTTATTTACTCAGGGCTCATGCACACCCTCCTCCCTCACTTTTTCATAGGATAAGATGAAGGGAGGAATCCAACGTGTATCAATTAGCTTTACTCTATTTAGCTTGTGTTCTCGCTGGTTTCGGACTCGCTAACTTGCCATCTTCTGCCATTGTTACTGCTGAAATCGCAAACATCTTTGACCTTGTTGGTGGCATTGCCATAATAGTGTTTGGTGTAGCCATACTTTACTTGGGCTTTAAATCCCTATTCAACAAAAGATAGCACAAAAACAAAGACACCATCCAGTCTACTGGAGGTGTCTTTGCTCTCTATCAGATCTTAATGCTTATTCATTTTCTTGCTCATTTCTCTTTGCCAGATCAACCCTTGTTCGATAGCCATTTTTCTAGCAATTTTTGGTGCATTCCACAATGGCGGAAGCAACAGTAACGAAACAGGTACGGCAGTTATTACAATTGAATTTTGGATAGAAGAAATACTGTCCTCACCTATGGAAAGAATAACAGCTGTTGTTAGTCCAAAAATAATCGCCCAAAATACGCGTAACCATCTTCTAGGACTGTCATTTCCCGTAAGTGTTGCAGCCACAGTATAAGACATAGTATCCACTGTTGTGGCAACAAAGACAACAGATACAATAAGAAATCCTAGCCCTATCCATGTACCCAGCGGAAGCTGATCTGATATTGCCATAACAGCAGCAGGCATACCACCTTCACTGAGAGCTCCAGAAACAGATCCCGGGTTTTCGGTTTCAAAGAATAGCCCTGTTCCACCAACTACTGAAAACCAGAAATTATTTACTAGAGGGGCAACAATGGATACAGCAATAATAAGTTCCCTAATCGTTCTACCACGGGAAATACGACTAATAAAGACAATTAACATTGGTGCATAACCGATAAACCATCCCCAGAAAAAGATCGTCCAGGCGCCCAACCAAGCGCTATCGCCTCGGAACATACTCATGGTAAAGAAATTCTGAATATGATACCCTGTTCCACCAACAAAACCATCTAAAATAAACATTGTCGGTCCAATAATTAAAACAACAATTGCTAAAAATATTGTAAGACCTACATTATAACGACTAAGTGTTAAGATCCCTCTATCTACGCCGGTGGCCGCAGAAATAGCTGCAATTACTGCCAATCCTAAGACAACGGTAATACTTAAGGTCAATGTATTCGGCACATCAAATAAATGGTGTAATCCATAAGATATTTGCAACCCAAGAAATCCTAAAGGTCCAAGTGTCCCTGCAACCGTTGCGATAATGGAAAAGATGTCTGCAGAGGATCCAAGAATACTTTTATGATAAATTTTCTCTCCGAAGATAGGGAAGAGCAACCCTCTGGGGCGCAGTGGAAATCCTCTATTATAATGAACATACATCATTACAATCGTTGCGAGTGTACCTAGAATAGCCCAGGCAGTAAATCCCCAATGCAAAAAAGATTGTGCTAACGCGGCATTAATATTATTAAACTCTCCTCCACCAAATAAAGGCGGTGTGGTCATATAGTGATACATTGGTTCAGAAGCAGCCCAGAAGACTCCTCCGCTTGCCAATAAGGTTACTAAAATCATTGCAACCCATCGAAAATAACTATACTTTGGCTTATCTTGCTTGCCCAATTTTACTTTTCCATACTTTGATATGGCTAATCCAATCCCGATAAAGAAGTTCCCTAACAGTAACAACTGCCAATAAGCTCCGAAGAACGTTGCAGAGTAACTAAATAAGTTGTTGATTGCACTACCAACCATGTCACTGTTAATTAATGAAAGTACGATAAATGCAGTTAGAAAACCACCACTAATTATGAACACTGGCCAATCTAACTTTTTTGATTTACGTTTCACGCTTTTCCTCCTAATTTTTTTAGGAGCAAGTGTCTAAAATTGGTTGTTAGCTTTGTCATTTAAGACCGTTGGATGGAAGTTGATTATTGTTATTATAGTAAATAACCCTCGACGAAGTTCCACCAGCTTGCCCTTTTTTATAACACAGGTCAATATTATAGTCTAAATTAGCTAATTGGTCAAAAAATTACTATAATTTATACATGTGTTTTTACCTATTTTTTGCACCATTTATAAAATATATGCCGGGCAATACATCATTATTATTTCCTGAAACATCGTCAACTATTTCTATTGCTATTCTTTTATAATTTCATCAACTGTTTCTTCCACCTCACTACGTGACATTTTTTCTTTTCCATTTTGCATCGCACTAAGCGTTCTTTTTGCTAAAGCCAACGGAATTTTACAGAAGTGTAAAATATGTCGTGTGTGGATTGATTTTATGTAGGTATCTGCCTTATCGAGGTTTTCACTAGCATATGCAAACAAATCATCTCGGTTCCATCCATCAGGGATAAATGTCACACCGCGTTCCGCATCTTCTTCTTGATTACGTAGCATATTCACAGCTTGGAGACCTCTTCCATAGCCGATTGCCAATTCTCTATCTGTAATCGTTCCATCATACCATTCCCATATATCTGATAACATGACACCAACAAGACCTGCAACATAGTATGTATAATCATCCAAGTCCTCTTCCGTATTCACTACCCAATCGCGTGCTGCCCAGTCTGCCATTCCTTTTGCCATAACACCCGTAGATTCTAGAACTTTATCAACAATTCCTGCTGGGCATACTTCAATCCATTCGCCCAGTCTTAATGTCACCTCTGGCAGAATCTCCTTATGTGGGGCCAGCAGCTCGTTATAGGCCTGTTGGTCAAATTTATTTAGCAAAAGGATACTGATAGCATTTAGCATTGCTTGTTTTTTACTATTATCTAGTGCTTCATGATCTTCTATCTCATCAATGGCCCGCATACACAAATAAGCAGACCCCACCGTCATTTTAAGTGGTTGCTTTAAAAGTGTAATCGGTATGTAAAATGTTCTACTTGTTTGTTTAAGGACACGCATGGCGTCTTTCTCTAAACTTGTTTTCTTAATCAATGGTTACTTCCTCCCTTTACTTCCTTGAGGTACCTTAAGTATACCAACCCTCACATGCTTATGCCACTTTCCACAATAGTAAACGTAAATTAAAGTAAATTGTAATGGGTTCTTTATCCTATAGTTGTTTGATCCTCAGGATGACTTCCAAATTTTCACACACATATTTTTCCCTATTTCTAGAAAGCTATAAAAAAGCAGGAGCCTTTTGTAACTGGCTTATTATGTATAACAATTCTTTTTCCAGTAAGCTTTTAGTTAGCAATATTGCCATTTAGATGGAGGGAATTACATGGATTCACGTGAAGAGGAAATCGTAAATTATTTTGATCAATCAATTTTAGAATTCAAAGAAGGGACCAGTCGCTTTGAAGCAAAACTTCCTAAAGTGACAAAGGGATACTTCGAATTTACAGAAGCATGCTTTGATAAAGGAGCTATTGCAAAGAAAGAAAAGCAGCTAATAGCGCTTGGCATTAGTATTTATGCCCAAGATGAATATTGCATTATGTACCATACAAAAGGGTGCGTGGAAAATGGCGCCTCAGAAGAAGAATTTATGGAAGCCATTGCCGTTAGTGCGGCAATAGGTGGCGGAGCTGCATTTTCTCAAGGGGTAACCCTAGCAATGGACACCTTCGACTACTTTACCCATAAGTAAAGAAAAGCGTAGCGTGCCCGTTTAGAAATGTAGCGAATGGAGTGAATCAACTGAGACAAAGGAATCATGCCCCTGCAACAGGGGTATGTCGACGTTGGCCGGCAAGGCTGATTTTAGTCGACCTACTTTAATTAGTACCGATGATGACTTGCACCCTCCGGGTATAAGGGCGACTAGGCCTCTGGTTAACCCCAATCGGCAAGTCTTCTTTATCGTAGGGCGATTTGCGAAGTCGCCTAGTTTCTGGGCACGCGGAGCTAGACAAAAGAAAAGCGTAGCGTGCCCGTATGATAAAAAGCTGTCAAAAGGAGTAAATCTTTTGACAGCTTTACATATTTTGGGCATATGATTTCGTGGCATCGTATACACAGTATTGGTTTTTCCCTTTTTCTTTTGAAGCATATAAGGCAATATCCGCCTTCTTATATAATGTTTCAATATCAATGCCATCCTGCGGCGTGACGCTAATCCCGATACTCGCAGTCAGAGAAATACCACTTTCATCTGTAACAGACTGAAATAGGTTTGAAATTGATTGAAGTAGTCTTTCAGCAACATTGCTTGCATCATCCACATTTGTATTAGGCAATATGATAATAAATTCATCTCCACCCATACGAATTGCTGTGTCTTCCTGCCGACAGTTATTGCGAATGCAGGACGCTAGTTTAATCAGCAATTCATCGCCTTTGTCATGGCCCAATATGTCATTTACATTTTTAAAATGGTCCAAATCAACCATTAGAATTGCCGTTTCTTGTCGATCCTTTATTCTCTTTTCCATAATCTCCTCAAATGCAGTACGGTTTTTCAATCCTGTCAACTGATCGTGAAAAGCCATATACATTGGCCTTGCCACCCATTTTGAAATGAGCAGAGCGAGAATGATGGTCACTACAAATACAATCGCCAGCTGCCAAATAAAAATCGTTCGGTTTCTTTCTAAAATCGCTCCTAGTCCTTCATGGTTATAACTAATTTCTACTACCCGATTGGTAGAAATACCTTGCGTATTATCAGTTGAATAGTAGATAAATCGATATAAAGCGGGATTTCCACCCCATTCCCCTTCCACTTCAGCTATGCTTTCCGAACGAATAACCTGATTAAATGCCTCTTGTCTATCCCCTGCGAGCAGGTTTTCATCTGTTGGCGCCCCAAGCTTATAACCATCTATATTTAATACATTTATCTCGTTAATCGCCTCATACTCATTCTCCAATTTCCGTATCACTTCTAGAAAGTTAAACTCATTAAAGATACGCTTATCAGCTAACGAATACCCCAATTCAATGATGTACTTCTTGTCTGGAGTCGGCATATAGCTAAACTTCTTTAAATCACCAGTCTTCTGTTGTACATCCAATTCGTCCACAGCAAATTCACCAGCTTGCCTTCGCTCGTCCAACAGGCTTGAAAAATCACTACAGCACGCTGAAAAATCCAGACCTTGATCTTCTGGAAAACTTGTATGTATGATGACATTATGTTCATTGATAATATAGAGATCCATCCCTATTTCTTCTTTAATCGCAGCAAAATCCCAATTCTTAAAAGAAGGATTAGATTGATACCGTTCTACCAATTCTTCTGTTCGTTCCTTCATTTCCTCTGTCGTATCCTCATCAAATATTCTATAAGCTTTATCTAGGTTACTCAGAGAGTCCATTACAATATCCTCTGTCTGTTGAATTTGCACCTGGTTATTGGTGATAGCTTCCCCCTTCAGCTTTATGTAATCAATAATGGCAATGCTGAAGGAAATAATCAGAGCAAAAGCGATCATGGTAACAAATAGTTTTAATCGGAATCTCGCTTTCACGGCCCCACCTCTCTCATCATGATACTATGCTAATTATACTAAAAATTCAACTATCCATAGGAAATAGTACCCAATTTAAGATTATGCTAATCTCTTTTTTGAGAAATAACAACTATGAAGCTATTTAAATTCACTCTAAATCAACATTTAAAATCCTTTTTGTTTTGGGAGCGGAAGATGTTGGTATACCATGAAGATGAAGATATAGCTAGGGGTGATCACCATGCAGAACGTCATACGAAGACTTACCATACAAGATTTCCACATTGTACAAGCAATGGAAACAGGGATAGAAGACGACTATGTTCTTCGGATATTTAATAGATTATTAGATGGTAGCAATCGGCTATTTGGTTTATTTCATAAGGGACAGTTAGTTAGTATTGCCGGATACTCGCTTTACGGCTCCCATTACGCTATGCTAGGGCGATTGCGAAGTGACCTTCGTTATAGAGGAAGAGATTTCTCTACGGCCTTAATGCAACACATGATAGAGGAAGTATTTAAAATGGAGAGGATACAATGGGTGGGAGCCAATACACAAGAAAACAACCTTGCAGCCAAAAAGGTTCTCCGAAAGGCTGGCCTTCATTCATATACAACACTTTATGTTACAACCACACAGAGTCCTTCTATCCTGGAGACAGGGGCGAAACCATGGAAAGAGGTACATAACCTGGCAAGGAAAAAAGACCTCATCTATAAGGGATACCTTAAAACCTACTCCATATTTCCCTATCAATGCTATTATCCCTTCCCAGCATCATGGGAACTGTTTACGGATGAGAACTTGCTTAGTTGGTCCTTCTATGAAAACGAGAAACAAAATCGTTTCCTCATCACCAAAGAAGACCAAAAGAAAAACCACTACCTTCATACTATCTATCCTTGGGATGATATTGATCAACAGGAAGGTTTATGGGAAACAATTACTGCCGATTATAAACAATTAACTCATAGGACTGGTGAGGATACCTATGTATGGATGGATTTAACCCCATCAGAAGTAGATAAACTGCCAGACTACCATCCATTTGAGCTACCTTCCCCGTGGATATTATTTGGCATTAGTCGCAAATCGTGGCAACAATGGGAAGGCAACTAAAAACTGACCACTTCATTCCAATATTGTCCATCTCAGTTCACCTGTGACAACACAGCTACTGCGCCCCGAACGATAGGATGGTTCGGGGTAAAACATTCTTATAAAAAATTAAATGTACTTGATTTTAAAATCATAGTGAATCTTATGCTTGGAAAACGAAAGTAGCCACGCCCCTGTAAAAGGGTGCGTCGGCATTGGCCCCAAAGATTGGACTACATCCTTTATTTCTTTCCTTTACGAAACAGGACAATACTTAGAATTCCTGATAATAAACCAACCGCTCCTCCAGCTTCAAGATTTCCCAACAACAATCCAACGCCAGAACCCACTAATAAGCAAGTAATAAAGGTTAATCCTACACTCGCTTCACTCATTTCGACACCTCCGCATTCCAATCTATAATGTAGTGTATTAAGCATCTCTTCGTTTGGTTAATTCCAGGCCCAAAGCACTACAAAATGAAAAGTATATGTAAGCGTTTTACATTATATTCGGAAAATTCCTTATTGCTTTACTTCTTTATACGTGTTTAAATATCTAGTAACCAAAAAAATCGAAGAGGTGATTGTGTGGGAGAGCAAGTTTCTGTCAGTCTACTAGGTTTAGGGGTAGTTGGCTCAGGTGTTGTAAAGCTCATAAAGAACCATCAAGAAGAACTAGCACATCGGTTAGGTTGTAGCGTACAGGTAAAAAGTATCTTAGTACGGGATATTGAAAAAGTGCGTGATGTTTCGATTGAACAGACACTTCTCACCACAGATCCAAATGATATATTACGAGACCCCGAAGTGGATGTTGTGGTGGAGGTAATGGGAGGTATCGAGGAATCCTTCCAGCACATTTTGGACGCATTTTCAGCTAAGAAACATGTTGTTACGGCAAATAAGGATCTTGTAGCTTTACATGGTCCAGAGCTTCAACAAGCTGCCGATAAAAACCATTGCGACTTTTATTATGAGGCAAGTGTTGCTGGCGGTATCCCGATTTTACGGGGAATCACCGATGGCCTTTCTTCCGATCGCATTCAACAAGTAATGGGGATTGTAAATGGTACGACAAATTATATTTTAACCAAAATGAACAACGAAGGAGTCTCTTATGAGAATGCCTTAAAGGAAGCACAAGAACTGGGATTCGCTGAATCAGATCCCACAGCTGACGTAGAAGGGCTTGATGCAGCAAGAAAAATGGCGATCCTTGGTAGACTAGCCTTTTCCACGGACATCGAATTGTCAGAGGTGGAGGTATCAGGGATTAAAAATCTTGATCTAGAAGATTTAAAATACGGAGAGCGCCTAGGCTATACAATGAAGCTTATTGGCTTTGCAAGCTGTGAGAAAGGCCAAGTCGAAGTGAATGTCCAACCGACCTTGCTATCCAAAGACCATCCACTAGCAGATGTGAAGAATGAATATAACGCAGTCTATGTATATGGAGAGGCAGTCGGCGAGACGATGTTTTATGGTCCAGGCGCTGGTAGCTTACCAACTGCCACTGCTGTTGTCTCTGACCTTGTAACAGTTATTAAAAACATGAAGCTAGGAGTGAGCGGTCACAGTGCCGTTAAACCACGCTTTAAAAAAGAGTTGAAAACAGCAGATAAACGACTCGGCCAATATTATATCCGTTTGCACGTAAAAGACGAAGTAGGAGCCTTTTCTACTATCTCCTCTCTCTTTAATACGTTTAATATTAGTTTCAAGCGGATTTTACAGACACCCGTGAAGAAACATGAAGTTGCAGAAATTATTTTAGTCACACACCAAACGTCTTTAGAAACATTTAATCATTCCTTACATGATTTAAAGAATTTAGATGTGGTTATGGAAGTAAAAAGCTACTACAAAGTTGAGGGAGATGTTGAGCGTGAAATGGCAGGGGTTACTAAAACACTATAAAGAATATTTACCTGTAACCGAAAACACACCAGATATCAGTCTAGGGGAAGGAAACACTCCCTTTGTCCATTTTAAAAATTTATCCAAACAGCTTGGGATCGAATTATATGGAAAAATAGAAGGCGCAAATCCGACTGGTTCTTTTAAAGATAGAGGAATGGTGATGGCTGTGGCAAAAGCGGTAGAGGAAGGAAGTAATGCCATTGTATGCGCATCTACAGGTAATACTTCGGCTTCCGCCGCGGCATATGCGGCTAAAGCTGGCATCCGGGCTATTATTGTTATCCCAAAAGGGAAAGTAGCAATGGGGAAACTCGCGCAGGCTATTATGTACGGAGCAGAAATTGTAGAGATTGACGGGAATTTTGACGAAGCCCTTGCAATGGTGAGGGAAATTAGTGAAAAGGCAGATGTCACCCTGGTTAACTCCGTCAATCCGTACAGACTAGAAGGACAAAAGACAGCTGCTTTTGAAGTGTGCGAACAATTAGGGACCTCCCCTGACATCCTTGCTATCCCTGTTGGAAATGCCGGGAATATTAGTGCCTACTGGAAAGGGTTTAAGGAGTATAATGAAAAGACAGATAGCGGCCTCCCGCAAATGTTTGGGTTTGAAGCTGAGGGAGCAGCAGCTATCGTAAAGGATCAAATTATTAAAGATCCTGAGACGATTGCAACAGCAATTCGAATTGGTAATCCAGCAAGTTGGAAACTCGCTGTTGCCGCAAGAGACGAATCGGCTGGATTAATTGGTTCTGTTACGGATAAGGAAATTACAAACGCTTTTAAACTATTGGCCCAGCAGGAAGGAATATTTGCTGAACCAGGCTCCTGCGCCTCCGTTGCAGGTGTCATCCAGCAATGTGAGCAAGGAGTTATTCCTAAGGGCAGCAAGGTCGTTACCGTTCTAACAGGAAATGGTCTAAAGGATCCACAGACTGCTATTGAACAGATGGAGGTTAAGCCTGTTGCCCTTCCGAATGATTCAGACTCTCTGCTACGCTATATTGGAAGTACGGTGACAGTATGACTGCTTTGCGTATTAGCGTTCCTGCCAGCTCCGCAAACCTAGGACCGGCATTTGATTCAACAGGAATTGCGCTGAACTTATATTTAACACTGGAAGTTGAAACACAGGATGAATGGGAATTTATCCACGTTTCCGACCTGCTTCCAACTATTACAACCTATGAAGAACATTTTATTTACCAAATTGCCAAGCAGACAGCTGACCAATTTGACTTAGTACTACCTCCTTGTAAGGTGAGGGTCACCAGTGACATTCCATTAGCTCGTGGTCTTGGCAGCAGTGCTGCAGCGGCCCTCGCCGGGGTAGAAATAGCAAACCAACTATGCCATCTCAATCTGTCTAGTGAAGCCATACTGAAGTTTGGCACTGCATTGGAAGGCCACCCAGATAATATAGCTGCTTCCTTATTGGGAGGATTAGTCATCTCCACCTTAGAAGAAGAGGAGGTACATTACGTCAAGCTTCCCCTTTCCGAACTAGAAGCTGTTTTAAGTATCCCCTCCTTTGAGTTAAAAACAGAGGAAGCCAGAAATGTATTGCCAGAACACTACACTCGAAAACAAGCAGCAACAGCAAGCAGTCTTAGCAATGTACTAATTGCTGCATTAGCTTCAGGAAATGTAAAACTAGCGGGAGAAATGATGGAGAAGGATTTGTTTCACGAGCCATACCGAGCCGGGTTACTCCCCCATTACGAGATAATTAAGCGAGAAGCAAAGTCGGCTGGGAGCTATGGCACTGTTATAAGCGGGGCAGGTCCCTCTATGATCTCATTTGCGCAAAAAGGGGCTGGGCGCTCCTTAGCTCGACACCTGCAAGAACTATTCCCCGACTTTCAAGTGAAAGTTGCCCAGATCGATCAGGAGGGCATTCAAATAAACTCAAAACTCATTTAGTGGGATCTTATTGCCATTAAGACTGGACAAAAAACGCTGAGACCAGCTACAGATTACTGTAGCGAGCTCAGCGTTTTTTAGTTATTTCATAATCGAACTCATCAATGCTTTTTGCGCGTGAAGTCTATTTTCAGCTTGCTGAAATACGACAGATTGTTTTCCATCGATGACCGCTGCATCTACCTCTTCTCCTCTGTGTGCTGGAAGGCAATGCATAAACGAAACGTCGGGCTTTGCTAAGGAGAGAAGCTCGGTTGTAACCTGGTAATGATGGAATGCCTCTATTCTTTGTTGTTGCTCCTTTTCCTGCCCCATGCTCGCCCACACATCTGTATATACAATATCCGTATCTTGAACAGCTTCATTCGGATCAGACTCCACCACAATCTTTCCACCCGAGATTGCTGTAAGCTGTTTTGCCTTGTCTATTTCTTCCTTCATTGGAAGATAGCCATCTGGAGCACAAACTGTAAGATTCATCCCCATTAAACCTGCCCCAATCATGAGTGAATTCGCCATATTATTCCCGTCGCCAATGTATGTAATGTTAACTCCTTCAAGGACACCTTTTTGTTCTTTGATTGTTAACAAGTCCGCAAGCACCTGACAGGGATGATAAAGGTCAGTAAGTCCATTTATAACAGGAATACTGGCATTTGCAGCAAGCTCTTGGACCGTCTCTTGAGAAAAAGTTCGAATCATAATTCCATCCAGATATCCTGATAATACCTTGGCAGTATCAGCAATTGGCTCACCCCTGCCAATTTGTAAATCCTTTGTGCTTAAAAATATTCCATTTCCTCCGAGCTGATAGATCCCGGCCTCAAAAGAAACCCTAGTTCGAGTCGAAGCTTTTTCAAAGATCATGCCAAGCGTTTTTCCTTTTAGAGTAGCTTCCTCCTGTCCAGCTTTCCTTTTTACCTTAAGCTGTTCTGCTAATTCAAGTAAGTAGTTGATTTCTTCCTGTTTGTAATCGCCTAATGTTAAGAAATCACGGCCTTTTAAAGACTTCATACTATTTGGCGCTTCTTTTAATTGCATCGTCATCATCCATCTCCACCCTTCAGAATGTATATGAATTATTATGCATTATTTAGAATAAATATACAATAACTTTGTTTAAAAAATCGCCTTGCTAATTTCGCTAGCAAAGCGATTAATACTATTTCACCTGTATAAACAGCACCTTTAAGTAGTTTCCTTGTTGGAATTTACGATCTACCTGAAAGTCAGCCGGAAGATGGTATTCTTCTAAAATTTTGTAGCCTGTATTCATTTGCTTAAAGGCCTTTTCCACAAAGCCCTTAAACTTTTTCATTCCAAAACTGGCATTGTTTGTCGATGCGACAATCACGCCATTTTTCTCTGTAATAGATATGGTATCCATTAGAAGCTTTGGATAATCCTTTGAGGTACTAAACGTACGTTTTTTTGACCTTGCAAAGCTTGGTGGGTCAAGTACCACCATATCAAACTTCAATTGATGACGTTGCGCATACTGGAAATAATCAAATACGTCCATAACCCGGATATCATGCTGTTCAAAGTCAATATCGTTAACGCTAAATTGTTCAATCGTTTTTGCTTTGGAACGTTTAGCAAGATCGACGCTCGTCGTCTTATCTGCTCCACCTAGCGCGGCGGCTATGGAAAAGGCTCCTGTATAAGAAAACGTATTTAACACATGCTTGCCCTTTGCGTACTTATCACGAATGGCTTTTCTGACTTCTCTTTGATCCAGGAATATCCCTACCATGGCCCCGTCATTTAAATAGACAGCATAGCGCATGCCATTTTCCTTAATGATAATTGGAAATTCTCCACGTTCGCCTTTAACAAAGTCATCATCTTCCATATACTTTCCCTTTGTGTCAAAACGCTTCTTTTCATAAATAGCTTTATAATCACCGAGGTTGTCCAGTACTTGGATAACTTGTTCTTTAAACGTATAAATTCCATCGCTATACCAATTGATCTGGTAATAGCCATCAAAGTAATCGATAGTAAGTCCGCCGATTCCGTCTCCTTCGCCATTAAACAAACGAAATGCTGTGGTCTCTTCATCCTGATAAAAGCCTTGGCGCTTATTTATCGCCTTAAGGATTTTTCGCTGGAAGAAGGAGAAGTCAATTGCTTCATCCTGCTTATTTGTTAACACCCAGCCAATCCCCTTGTTTTGCCGCCCATAATAGCCTCTACCTAGAAAGTTATGACTGGAGTCGAATAAATCAATAATGGCTCCCTCTTCTTTCAAGGCAGATTCGTTCGTGATCGCTTCCCTACTAACTAATGGAACGCCCTTTTGAAAATCCTGTATAAATGGTTCTTTGACTTTTAGTTCAATCGTTTTTTGCATCTCGACATCCTTAACTCTTTTTTCTTATTATCGCATGTGTTCTGTAAAATCGAAAGTAAAGACCGATTATCTCTCATTAATCATTATTCCCTATCCCTCGTATAAAAAATTCACTTTTCTGCAAATAACGGTTAGGGAGTGTGGTATGATGGGATTTATAAACCTATATTATGGTAAAAGGAGACATTCATGAGAACAAAATCACTTATTAATTTTAAAGACATTAAGCCAGATGAACTTCCCCACTACTATGAATTTGCCTACCCAATCAACAAAGTACAGCAAGTCTTAAATGAACAATTCGGCGAAGAACTAACTGTTTATGAAGCAGAAGAAGGACTGGACGAATTAGACGAATCCATCGAAATGATGTTGCAGGAAAAAGATCCAGCAATACAAACATTGAGCTCCATCTATGATAGAGCAGCTGTCTCCACCATTTCCTATAACGAGACTGATAAGTACAAAATTAAGCCTTCGTTAAGTAATCATTTCTTTTACTTTCCAACTTTTCATGTTGCAAGCATAAAAATACCAAACCATCAGAACCATATGAGCTTCGAACGTTCTTTTTTATTTGCCCGATGTGACCAAGATCTTGTCCACTTCCTGGAATACATTACATTAAAGCAGCGTGAAAACATGACAGAAGGTATAACAGTATTAACAGATACAGATGCAGGGCTCAATCGCTCTAAGGAAAAATTAAACAATCAGGTATCCCGAGAGAACGTCCTGTTAGATGACCACGTAAAAACTGATATTTTTCGTTCTATTGATGAGTTCTTTGTTAAGGGCGGAGAGTTTTATAAGGAGTTTGAAATTCCTTATAAACGAGGAATTCTCCTATACGGAAGTCCTGGTAATGGAAAAACGACGCTCGTCAAATCGATTGCCGGAAGTGTGCCTGCTCCTGTCGTCTATTGGCAAATAACCGAATATACATCAAGCTACTCCATTAGCGAGGTTTTCGCTACAGTAACCAAAATGGCACCACTAGCGTTAATCATTGAAGACATTGATTCCATGCCAGAAGAGTCACGCTCCGTATTTTTAAATACGTTGGATGGCGCGACTTCAAAGGAAGGCATTTTCCTTATTGGTACCACCAACTATCCAGAGAAAATTGATCCAGCACTTATTAACCGAGCTGGTAGATTTGACCGAGCTTATGAAATTAAACAGCCCGGCGAACCGCTGCGCGAAACCTATTTACGTAGTAAGGGGCTAGAGCGGTTCCTTGACGAGACTGCTATTTCACAGTTAACAAAACAGACGAAGGGGTTATCTATCGCCCAGCTGAACGAACTCTATATGTCTATCGCATTAAAATGGCATTATGAAAGACAAGTAGATGCAGAGGAAATTGTGAAGGAATTACAAGAAAACCACCGCAAAACGATGAAGCAGGAATGGGAAATGGAAGAGTATGCAGGGAAACTAGGGTTCTAAGTATCTATTTTAAAGCTAAAAATATGGCAAAAATCCGAGCAGACTCAACGTGTCATCGCTCGGATTTTTTAACTTTCTTTCTGTAAGGGTTACTAATCCATAAAGATTGCCTTAATAATTTACGTATTCAATATAAGAGTCTGGATCAAGATCAAGTGTCTTTTCTTCCCCTACCCGGATTAAGATGATATTTTCGCCGTGCTGTATGGTAGACTCATTTTCACCCCCCATAAACGATCTTCCTGTAAATTGGTTAAATGTAAATGGATCTTTAAAGGTATTCACTTCAACTTCCTGATACCCATATCCACCTGGATTTAGGATATTTAAAATACCATCTGATAGCTTTACGTCTGGAGGGGTAATATACTCGCTCATATCCTCTCCGTCCATATATAGTGGAGTTTCATAGTAAAAGGCCTCGACTTCGTCTCCCATTCCCTCCACCTTTTCCACAAAGATGGAAGCCATTAATTCATCACTTGGACTTGAAGTAATCTGCAGCTCCCCTTCTGAATAGGTAAATCCCCATTCCTTGCGAAGAAACTCCGGATCAATTTCGTCGGTATTTCCATAATTCATATAACTATAAAGTGATGGAATGCTAGATCTTTCTTCTTTTCCACTTTCCTGTCGCTCTTCAAACGGCTGCAAAATAGCAAGAATAATTCCACAAATAATCAAAACAGAACCATATAGAGGTAACAGCCATCTTTCTTTTCGTTGCATCGCAGGAAAATGCTTACTTATTAATCTTACTAAAAAGATTGTTCCACCAATAAGAATAGCCAGCAATAAAAATTGAAAAAGTATATCCCCGAAAACCATCATTTCCTAACCTCCTGACGATTGGAAACAAGAATACTTGCTGCAAATAGCAGTAAAACGGTTCCTAGAATCTTAACGGAAAATAACCAAAAACTATTTTCCTGAAAGTAAAATTCAAACAATGATATGAAACCAGGTTCATCAAAATCATAAATAAAAAGAAATCCTATAAGTGCAACAGGAACAATGACTACCAAAGTACGATGCAGCTGCACAACGCATCCGATCAAGTAACCAATTGCAGCTATAAATAAAACGTATAGTATAGTTCCAACTGCGCCACTGGCCCATTCCCCTAACGTTAGAGGCAATGCTTCTGTCAAGAGGGTATTCCCCCGTACATATTGAATCATTTGAATCAAATACTGTGAACAAATCGCAGTTAGCCCTGCAACCACACTGGCTGTCAGCAAGAAGGCCATATTAGCTAAGTTGCTACTAAGTCTGTTCGTAATAAATAGATAATCATCGTTTCGATAAGATTTGGTTGTAATTAAAATAGAACTGAAGAAGGCCCATACTAAGGTTAACCCGATGGCCCCATCTGTAGAGTAAAAGTTCATGCTTATTGAAACATTACCCATACTTGTACCCGATTGACCAGTCCCACCCCACGTAAACACAACCGCTAGCAGCTGTAAGGCTATCATTGAATTAAACACACCTGCAAATGCCTTCCATTTAAAGAGGTATTGCTTTCCAACCAATGTACCAAGTGACATATTATTTAAAGACATCGTCGATCCCCCCTGTCGTGCGGTTTGTTAGATAGACACAAACATCACTTGCTGATACTGGTGTCACTTTCATACCGAGTTGCTTCGCTTTTTCCAGGGGTATTCCTTCCCTTTTCACTACTGCATAACAGGTATTTGCCCCAACCTCTTCTGTATACAATACTTGCTTATCTGTTACCCATTGTCTAACCAATTCGGATCTGCCAGTTAAGCCTATTGCATAATTGCGAATCACATCAATTGGCTCATGAAGTAATGCCTTGCCGTTTTTTATTACAAGTATGTCTTCTAATAACTCCTCCAGTTCCTCCAAATGGTGGCTGGAAATAATCATCGTTCTTGGGTGTGCAAGGTAATCCTTTAGTAAGGCCCTATTGAAGTCCTTTCTTACTGAAGCATCCATCCCATTAGTTGGTTCATCAAACAAGGTAATTTCACAACGTGCAGCCAATCCAAAGATCATATTGAAGGTGCTCGCTTTTCCCTTTGAAAGATGGGTATGTAATTGATCCGGATGGAAGGAAAAATACTCGAATAAGCGTTCTGCCAGCTGACTGTCCCAATTGCCGTAAAAACGTTTACCCGCCTGTAATATCTCTGACAAGGTAAGCGTATTTGGAAAGTCCATTGAATCATCAATATAGGCAACGTTGGCAGAAACAGTCAGACTATTAAACGGGTTTACATTTAACACCTCTACATGGCCGGATGTTGGCCTCCAAAGACCTGCGAGAATCTTTAATAAGGTTGTTTTCCCAGCTCCGTTTCGGCCAATCAGCCCAGTAATGGTATTTTTCTTTATTTGGATGTTCAGTTCATTTAATGCAACTACACTGCCCTGCTTCTTTGTGACCTTTTCACATTCCACTACATTCATTGCTCTTCCCCCTCTATCTTTTCAATGCTCTCCCGAAGCATTTCTTGTAATTCCAATTCCCCTACACTTAATCGTGCTGCCTCTATTGCCACCTCATCCAATAATCCTTTTAATGTATGGTTTTTTCGTTTATCTAAAATTAACTGTCTTGCCTCTGGGGTAACAAACTTCCCCAAGCCACGCTTGCTGTATAGAATCTTTTCATCAGAAAGGATCGTTAGCCCTTTTGCTGCAGTTGCCGGATTGATTGTAAATATTTCTGCAAGCTTGTATTGGGAATAAACCTTGTCATCTGTTTGAAAATTCCCATTGAGTATTTCTGTTTCAATCCATTCCGCAATTTGGACATAGATGGGCTTCGTGCCATCTGAAAGTAAATGCAAACCAGCAACCTCCTTTAACTAACTTAGTGCATTAGTCGTGTAATGTAGTATATAATTTTCTCAATAAAAAAACAAGAGCAAATCACCCTTTTTTAAACAATTAAAAAATGCCTGCATAGCAGACATTTATTTAAATACGCTTTAATCTAATCCAACAACGCGGCTCCTTCTTTCCAAAAGAACTACGTCGCGCCAAACACCATTTAATTTACCAATACGCTCACGGACCCCAACTTCTACAAACCCAGCATTTTCATGGAGGCGAATGCTTCCCTTATTTTCTGGAAATATCCCCGATTGCAATGTCCAAAACCCTTTTGCTTCACTTTCAGCAATCATATAGGTCATTAGCTTTGTACCAATTCCTTTTCCAGTACTTGCTTTACTCAAATAAATACTGAGTTCCGCAGCTCCAGCGAATGCCTTTTTACTCGAAGTGGGGAGAAGCGCTGCCCAACCAATAACATCTTTTCCGATTTTGGCTACTAATCTGCAGTCTTGTAGATACTTCTGATCCCATTCTTCCCAGCTTGGGACCTCTGTGTCGAATGTTGCATTTCCTGTTTCAATTCCTTCTAAATATATGGATCTTATCTCTGGCCAATCTGATGCGACCATTTGATCCATAACGATGTCATTTACATCCCTACTCATTAACAATCCAAAACCTCCGTTTTATCGTGCCATCTGTATCAAGAAAGCTTTTATCTTCTATGCCAGCATTGTTTAGAATGGTTTTAGCAGACCCAATATTATCCTCATCACAAGTAACAAGGACGCGCGGGATTTTTAGATCTTTACATTTCAACAAAGCCTCCGCGAGAATACGTGTCGCATAACCCTTACGTCTTTCACTAGGTCTTACACTATAGCCAATATGTCCACCCACATTGCATAAATACTCTGTCAGTTCATGCCGGATATCCACCATTGCAACTATCCTATCATTTTCGTCAATTAGGAAGTAATTAGAGCTTGGTACCCACTTCCCTTGCCCGCTTTCCCTCACATGCAGGGCATTTAAATAATCCTCGTATGTATCGTGCCCCGTGAGGTTAAAACTACTGGGGATCATGCGAGATGGACCCCATTCTTTCACATATTGCCGATGCTCTTCTTTCCATTCATTTGACGGGCGTACTAACCTCATCAAATCCCCCCTTTAGGCGCATGATTATAAAACATCATATATAAACATACCCTAAAATTGCAAGTGTTTTTTTCAGAATAGTTCAGCTGTTCTTTGATGTGCTATAATTTTGGTTACATAGGAGGTGATTATATGAAAGTGATTGTAGACGCAGATGCTTGTCCAGTAAAAGATACCATTATTAACATTTCATTAGAAAAAGGGACTCCCGTTATCCTCGTCTCTAGCTTTGCACATTATTCGAATGAACAACACCCCGAAGGAGTCGAAAATATTTATGTTGATACCGGAGCTGAATCAGCGGATTACCGGATCATGAAACTAGCAGATCACGGAGATGTACTTGTCACACAAGATTACGGACTTGCTTCCCTTGCACTTGCCAAAAAGTGCCATGTTCTTCATCATAAAGGATTTGCTTATACCAATGATAATATTGATCAGCTTCTCCAGACACGGTATCTTAGTGCGATGGAAAGAAAAAGCGGAAAACGGACAAAAGGGCCAAAGCCATTTACGCATGAGGATAGAGAAAAATTTGCTACCCTTTTCACGCAAAAAATGAGGGAACTGGAAGACCCGTCATAGGAATTCCAGCCCTTTTATATAAAAACATGTATTTAAGGGTTTGCTGATCTTGGTATCTTGGTATTAGTGGTGCGATTCGCATCATTGGATATGTGATAGCTAGCCCGACAGATCCAAAATGCGCCAAATATAATGGCAACAACACTCCCGCGCCATTCAATCGATGTCAGCGATTCTATAAGAGGATCTAGCACGCCACCATAATATAGAAACTAACAGGAATAACGATAGCCATAAGGCATAGAGTTAACCTTACCAATCCTAATCGGTATAATAGGCTAAATAAGAGAAAGGCCATTCCAAATAGAAAGAGAGCTGTCATCATATCGAGCTATAGATAGCACAAGAAATGATAGTCTTCATAAAAGATTTCTCCAGGATGTAAAACTCCCCTGAAATGGAGCTTCCAATCACTTAGTGTGACAAGACTGAATTGGAGCACATTCAAAATCAATACCACAACCGCAACAGATAAGATTCCAACCCCATAAAAGGATTTCAAAATCTGTAACCTTGCGCTGCCCATTCCTACTCCAATAGGTAATAGTGACTTAAACCCAAATATTGCAAAGCTCGGAATAAAGGCAACCCAATGATGGACTGACCGATTGGATAATGATCCTGCTCTTTGTTAAAATATAGACAGTATAAGGACGTGAAGAGGAGGAAGTTAGCGCATGAAAATTATCTCGATCGAACCGACACCAAGCCCCTATTCTATGAAAATAAATGTGGATGAAAAAATGCCTGATGGCCAAACAGAGAATTATAAACGCGAAGATATAATGGATGATGCTCCAGATTATGTCCGTAGTTTATTTCAACTAGAGGGGGTTAAAGGGCTTTACCGTGTTGTTGATTTTATTGCACTGGAAAGAACCCCCCGGACGCCATGGGAGGAGATTCTTCCAGCAGTTCGGCAAACATTAGGTTCTTCTGAGCAGCCAACTGAAGAACAGAAAGAAGCAAACAGCAAGCAACAGGAAGAGGCTTTTGGAGAGATACATGTCTATATTCAAATGTTCCGCTATATTCCTATGCAGGTAAAACTCGAAGAAGGCGATACAGAGGAACGGTTTGGGCTTCCAGAACGTTTTATGAACGCTGCCATGAAGGCCTCTGAGGCTACTGATAATATGTTGATGGAACGAAAGTGGGTTGAACAATCGCCTCGCTATGGCGACCTCAAAGAGATCGGTTCAGAGGTGGTGGAGGAAATAAACGCCAGCTATGACGAGACACGCCTCGACCAACTCGTACACTTTGCTCTAAATAACGATGCAACAGGAAATCAAACGTTTTATCATGAGGTAACATTAGAAATGATGGAAGCTCCTAACTGGAAGGATCGCTATGCGGCGCTAGATAGAATGGACCCTACTTTAGCTGACTTACCTGTACTAGATAAAGCTTTAGATGATGAAAAGGCCTCAATTAGAAGACTAGCCACCGCCTATCTTGGTATGATTGAAGAGAAAAAGGTATTGCCATATTTATACAAAGCATTGAAAGACAAGGCAGTTAATGTTAGAAGAACGGCTGGAGATTGCCTATCTGATCTCGGCTTTGAAGAAGCGATGCCAGAAATGGTCAATTCCTTGACCGACAAAAGTCGTCTTGTCCGTTGGCGGGCAGCCATGTTCCTTTACGAACTCGGAGATGAAACAGCAATCCCCGCCTTAAACGACGCATTACAGGACCCAGAGTTTGAGGTAAGAATGCAAGTTAAAATGGCATTGGCTCGTATCCAAGGTGGGGAGCGTGCCAAAGGATCGATTTGGCATCAAATGACAGAGGCTGCTAAACAAAAATAATCCACCCTAGTGCCATGCACTCTGGTAGATTATAGTAATCTTTGCTCCCCTTAAAGGGAGACCTCCGTTAGTGGCGTTATCCGTCACTAACGGTATTTTTATTTACTAAACGCTTAAACAATAAGTTCGGAGTTTTTCTCTTGATAAAAGCGAACTGCTTTTTCTAATAATGGACCATCAAAGTCAGGGAAAAAGACGTCTGTAAAGTATAACTCCGCACTGGAAGACTGCCATAATAGAAAATTACTCATCCGCTTTTCCCCGCCTGTTCGTATAACCAACTCTGGATCCGGAAGTTCTTTTGTGTATAAACATTGTTGGAGTACTTGTTCATTTAACTGCGTGAGATCCATCTTCTCGTCTTGCAATTCCTTAACAATATGTCGTACTGCCTGCAAAATATCGTCCCTCCCGCCATAGTTAAAAGCGAAATTTACGATCAATCCTGTATTGTCCGCTGTTTCGTTTACGGCATTCTTCAAGGCCGTTTTTGTACGAGTAGGGAGCGCTTCTAAATTACCGGATATACGGACAACAATATTGCGTCTTTGAAACTCAGGAAGCTTCTGTTTAAAAAACTTAACAGGCAAATGCATTAAGTAGTTTACTTCCTCCATTGGCCTTGACCAGTTTTCAGAAGAAAAGGCATAGAGTGTTAAAACTTCAACACCCAAGTCAATGCTAGCATCAATAATTTTTTCCATCGTTTTCGCACCGGCATAATGGCCCTCACTTCGCGTCAGGCCTCGTTGTTTTCCCCATCTTCCGTTTCCATCCATCATAATCGCTACATGCTTTGGGACACTTTTCCCCATCGAAAACATCTCCTTCCCTTTCATTTTTCCCCGGAGCAACCGTCCGTAAGACTCCCACTTCAAAACATCAAGTGAAACCGTGATGTATAAGTGGGAGTAAACGGACGCTAACACCCCGATTCGTTCAGCTAACAATCAGTGGGAAAAGAACGAAAACCCCACTGATTGAAGCTTCACTTTATTAAAAGCCCATTTCCTTAAACTTTTGCATGACTTCTTGCCGTTTAAAATTGTACGATTGCCACGGCGCTTCTTCTTTCTGGCGTAGCCTTTCTCCTATTTGCGAAAGCATTGGTTTCAATCCCAAGTAATTCGGGTCTGATTTATAGATTTCCAATAATCCATCCCAGCCTGTATAAGATAGTGAATTTAAGTAATCAATATCTACTTTCTCTGTCATTTCATATCTGGCGATGTTTTGTTTGGTTACAACCTGCTCTACATTGACTGCATTTAACCCTGTATAAAACAGAATGGCTCCTATCAAATAAAAATGTAACAGAGAGACTTTTTCTAGCCATACTTTTATTAAGGTGTACGCAAAAATAACCATAAGCAGTATCATAAATCCGTGTGCCAACACTCGATCAATGGTATAACCATAGGCTGCTTCATACATGCTTAATCGCTGGTAAGCAGATGCGAGCAAAATGGCGCTGAATACAATTAACAAAGTATAAAGGATTTTTAATACACGGTTAACTTTTGTGGATGCTTTAACAAAGGTCAAAAAGCTGATTAACAACGTCCAGTTGATCAATGTGACCATGCTCAATTCAAAAAACCCTCTTCTTGCATACTCCGCATAAGTGAATCCTTCCTCCAGGCTCCCTCCAAAGAAATAGGTAAACTGAACAGCTGCAAAAAGGCCGTACAAGAGATTTAATATTGAAAGAATGGTAACAGATGTAACGCCTTCCCATTCGGTCACTTTTTTATAGGGATCATAAGACTGTTTTGGGAACCGCTTCATGCGAATCGCCTGAAACAGACCGAAAAACAAGAGTGCAGCTATAATGACAAATAACGTTCGAAAGAAACCTTCAAGAAAGTTTAATTGCAACAGAAACGCTGGAAAGGAAACGAGCATTTCCTCGAATACCGAATCAGCTGACATTAAAAGAGCGCCAACAACAAACAGAAGCGGTAAGCTAAAGCCAATTCCAATCAAAATGCGAATCATTACTTTAGATGTTCCATCCTCGACATTCTTAAACACTCGGTTGAGGATACTTTGAAAAAAGGCAGAAATATACTGATACAGTTGCTCTAGTTTTGATTTTAATATCGCGATAAAATAACTCGATGCCCAGTTATAGTTTTCTGGTGTTGTAATTAAAATGACATGTAAATACATTAATACAGGGATAACAATTAAATTCAGGCTATAGAACAAAATTGAATCGTAATAGAGGTAACTCCCTGCCAATATCCAGATCATGAGCATTAAGAGTAAGCCGATTCTCCTATGATAAAATGCAAAGCCAGTGCGATAAAAAAGGACGCTGTAAAATCCGGCGACAAACAACAAATACGAGACGCCAATACGTCCATGGAAAAAGCTAATTTCCGCTAACACGCCGAGCCCGATGCACACGACTAAAAACAGAAAATCTTTTCTTGTCACTTCTACTTTCATGGAATTTCCTCCAAGCATACTTTGTAATTCTATATGCATAGTAATTCTATGTATATAGATAAAAAAATATCCGTTTTGGGACAGAAGGAAGGAAATACATTACACAGATTTCTTCCGTCCCCATTTATACCCAAGTCGACTGACGGGATATAATACGATCGTAAATCCGATACAAGCCAAAATAAACGGCAAACTTATCAATGGTTCAAACCATTTATGTGGAATAAATTTAAATATAACCAAATACATTAAGACCAGATTGGGGATTAAACAGATAAGAAACGTTTTTCTCAACAATTTTCTCCCTGCTTCACCAAATTCCTTGCCTATCTCATAGCCAAGCAACCCCCAGAAAAAAGTGTAGATCACCATGATGAGGGACGCCGCTTTCGTGAGGCCCTCCCAAAGTATATCGGTCCAATTCCAATCAAATACATGATAAATAATTGTTAAGGTAGCGCCACCTAAAAAAATAGCCACATTTAAGATTACAAAAAGCCACTGTGTTTTCTTAGGCGTAATCGCTGCCTCCTGTTTCCACAGCGAGGCTATTTCCTCTGGGTCCCCAAGCCTCTCCACCAATATGGGATAAGAGCTTTTTCCCGTATCTTGTTCTAATTCATAAATATGGGCCTGGTATTCAGCCAGAATCGACTCTTTATCTGGATGGTCATCAAGCTCATCTGCTAATTTCTCTTGGAAGGTTTTTGCTGCCTCATTCATGTTTCGTTTCTCCGAATCAGGTTATTCATTACTTGAACATAACGATGCCATTCACTCGTCTTTTCCTCAAGCATTGCCTTCCCCTGATCGGTAATCCGATAATATTTACGTGCAGGCCCCTTCTCCTGGTTTTGCCAATAGCATTCAATATACTCCTGCTTCTCCAGCTTATGTAGTGCCGGATACAAGGTACCTTCCTTAATTTGCAGGTTATGCTCACTACGCTGATCCATTTCCTTTACAAGTTCATAACCGTACATATCCCGTTCATCCAACAACTGTAATACAAGCAAAGAGGTACTGCCTTTCACTAACTCCCGATTAAACATATTTTTTCACCTACCTAGAATTATTAGGTATGTTCACTATATATAATTATTTTCTGTTTGTAAAGCATTTACCTGATTTCCTGGAGTATAATTTTTAAGCGGTCCAGATTTTTTCTTAATCGTGAGCGCTTATCAGGCAAAAGTGAAATGCCAGACCGTTTAGCAACGGTCTCTACTACATCATCAATGGACAAGTTATCTGTATCGAGATGTGTAGCAAACATATTACCCTCCAACTCCCTCATTCTTTCTTTCATTTGCTGATACGCCCATGACTTTCTTCCTTCAAATCTTTTGCGAAGTCTTTTAGCTACTGTATCTTTAGATGCCATAAGGGTAAAGTGTTTTACCTCAATGCCATCATCTCTTAAATTTCCGATGATTTCTTCAAAGTACGCCTTGTTTGTTAGCGTCATTGGAATAATTATAATACCGTTATAGTTATGAGCAAGCTCTTTTAGTAACGCTCTGTTTGCCTCCCGCCATAACGGATAATCCTGAAAATCACTTTTGGCAAGTTCTTTAGGAACGTTTTTCATTAAAGCGAATCCGAAGCGCTCTGGATCATAGACACAGGCTTGTTTCAATCTCCGCTTTAATTCGTAAGCAGTACTTGTCTTCCCTGACCCAAACGTTCCATTTATCCATATAAGCATGGAACATTTCCCCCTTTCAATCTAGACAGCGCACCTTGTTTCTTATATAATAGCACTAACTTAAAACGAAAGGGTGACCCGGGTACATGAAGTTATAATCCTATTTCACTTGAAAACATCTGCATAGGTATGAGAAGAAAAACAGATTAGCTCTGTCTTTTTTGCACGTTGGGAAGTATAAAATTTTAGCTAGGAAGCAATAACGACTTAGTTAAAATTTTGAAGACCCAAGTATAAGAAAAACGTGCACATTCTCTAAAAGACGAGCGAATGCGCGTTTTTTCTAACATGCCACTTATGAATGTTTTTAGAATAGGATTGTTTCATGTATTTGGATAGCTGCACAAGGGGGATGTATCCTTTTTTGTGCTACACTTGCATGCTGCCTTCTATTCTAAAAACGAATAGGAGGCTTTTTTGTCTCCAAAGCAAAAGCGGAAGCTTAGTCGACCTACAATAACCCTGGGAGCTGATATTGACTTTCACCGCAAGGGTATAAGAGCGACTAGGTCTTTGGTTTCACCAGTCGGAAAGTCTTAATAAACTGGAACGGAGAGGATATTATGCGTTTAGTAGAAGCACGCGATATAAACATTGATGCCCGGGATCGTCGCTTAGTCCAGCTAGAATACCTTGCCATACATGCACAGGATCGTATTGGACTTGTAGGGAATAACGGAAGTGGAAAGACAACATTACTTGAGGTACTCGCAGGTAAAAAAGCACCTGACAATGGGCTCGTAACAGCCCACACATCTATCGCTCACATCCCACAATTAAAACGAACAGATACGATAAAGAGTGGTGGAGAGGTGACCCAGGAATATATTAACGATGCTTTCTCCCAAGATGCTGGACTAATTTTTGCTGATGAGCCTACAACAAATCTTGATACAACCCATATCGAGAAGCTGGAAACACAACTGAAAAAACGACAAGGGGCCATGGTGGTTATTTCGCATGACAGGGCCTTCCTTGATGCACTTTGCAATAAAATATGGGAGCTAGATGAAGGAATCATAACAGAATACAAAGGAAATTATTCTGATTATGCAAGACAGAAGGAACAAGAAGTAGAACAAAAGCGACAGGCTCACGCCCAGTATGAAAAAAAGAAGAAACAATTGGAAGAAGCGCTTGAGATTAAAGAACAAAAAGCCCAGCGAGCAACAAAGAAGCCGAAACATACCAGCAATTCAGAGGCGAAAATAACGGGAGCAAAGCCGTATTTTGCAAACAAACAAAAGAAACTACGAAAAACAGCAAAAGCTATTGAAACGAGGTTAGATAAATTAGAAAAGGTTGATAAGGTCAAGGAAGTCGCGCCAATTAAAATGCAATTACCGAATGAAGATCACATACGCAACCGCATCATTCTACGTGTCGAAGAACTTTCCGCAAAAGCAGGGAAACGTACACTGTGGAAGGATGTGAGCTTTACAATATCTGGTGGTGATAAAGTAGCCATTATTGGACCAAACGGCAGTGGAAAGACCACGCTTATAAAAAAGCTTGTTATGGAAGCTCCAGGTGTCACACACTCCCCTGCAATAAAAATTGGTTACTTTAGCCAAAACCTTGATATTCTAGACAAGGAAAAAAGCATTTTAGAAAATGTTAGTGAATCATCCAGTCAAGAGGAAACAATCATCCGTACTGTTCTTGCAAGGCTGCGTTTTTTTCGTGAGGATGTGTATAAGAAAGTGGATATCTTAAGTGGTGGTGAGCGCGTTAAAGTAGCACTCGCGAAACTACTCCTAAATGATATTAATACGTTAGTCTTGGACGAACCAACTAACTATTTAGATATTGAAGCTGTAGAAGCATTAGAAAATTTGCTGTCAGATTATGAAGGTACTATCATTGTGGTATCCCATGATAGACGCTTTATAGAGCATCTTGCCAGTCGCGTCTTTTCCATTGAAGACAGTACCCTTCACATTGTAGAGGGAGATTATCAAACCTATAAAAATGACAGTGCTTCAGAATCGCCAAGCCAAGTTGAAGAAGAACTTTTCGTCATTGAAACAAGAATAACGGAGACATTAAGCAGGCTTAGTATAGAACCTTCCGAGGAATTGGACAGTACCTTCCAAAACCTTTTACAGCAAAAAAGAGCGCTGCAAAAAAAGCTCCAATAAAGGGAAATTTCATTTGGTGGGGTTCTCTCTTCCCCATCAAATGTTAGCTGAACGAATCGGGCCTTTACTGGCAGTTGATCCCCCACTTAGGGTGTGTTTGCCTTCTCACATTCTTTAAATCATTGTTTTATTGCCAATTAGGCCGGGATAAAGATAGCTGTGTTTTGCTTTCCATTGACTTTAACCAGATTGTTATATATATTTAATTAATAATACATTAATTAAATATATATAAGGAGGATGAGCATAGTGGCCGAGAACCTTTCATTAAAAGCATTTGTTGTATTAATGAAATCCTCTAAAACAATACAAGAGCGAGTAAAACAAGATATCCAGAGTTATGGTATGAAAACATCTGAATTTGCCATCCTGGAGACACTCTTTCACAAGGGGCGCCAAACCGTTAGGCAAATTTCTGAAGCAGTCCTAATTAACACCGGTTCCATCACCTACGTTATTGATAAACTGGAAACAAAAGGCTTACTAGAAAGAGAGCATTGTAAGGAAGACCGGCGAGTTGTGTATATCCAGATTACGAACAAAGGTACGGAGTTAATGCAGGAAATTTTTCCAAAACATCAACAAGTGATTGAGGATTTATTCGAAGGAGTTAGTAAAGAGGATATGCGTGTTGTAATAGAGACATTGAAAAAAGTGGGCCTCAAAGCCTAAACACGGAAAGGAGCATGGGAATGAAACATATCTTTAAGAAGGGCAGTAATCCGCAAAGACCTACTCTACTACTATTACATGGGACTGGAGGTACTGAGCAGGATTTGCTTGCATTAGCTGATAAAATTGATCCCGAAGCGAATGTATTAAGTGTAAGAGGGAATGTTTCAGAAAATGGAATGCCTAGATTCTTTAGACGCTTAGCTGAAGGCGTATTTGACGAAGAGGATCTCATTTTTCGTACAGAAGAATTAAATCAATTTCTGGATGAAGCTTCCGATAAATATGAGTTTGACCGAAGCGCAATTACTGCAGTTGGTTATTCCAACGGTGCTAACATTGCCGCAAGTTTAATGTTTCATTATAAGGACGCATTACACGCTGCGATTCTGCACCATCCTATGGTGCCACGCAGAGGAATTAGTCTACCTGACTTAAGTGGCAAGAAGGTCTTGATCACAGCCGGGACCAATGATCCAATATGCCCGTCTCAAGAATCAATAGATTTACAACAACTATTACAAGAGGCTTCCGCAGATGTAGAAGTACACTGGGAAAACCACGGGCACCAGCTAACATTCAGTGAAGTAGAAGCCGCAGCAGCTTGGTATCAAAACAAAAGCGCTGGGCGCCGTTAAGAAATTCTTAAAAAGTGCTAGCCGCATAAGAGGCTCCTTACCTGTAGGGTCCTCCTATGTGGCTTTTTAATTTCGCAGTATAATATAAACAAGGTAAATCACATAAAAAATTGCTAGTACAGACCCTTCTCGCTTTCCAACACGGAAATTTGTCCGCGAAAACACGAGCAACAATATTGTTAAAAGAAGCATGATCACAACGTCTATCCCAACTTTACTGCTAACAGAAAGTGGTGTGATAACAGAGGAAGCACCAAGCACAAACAAAATATTGAAGATATTACTACCGACAATATTTCCAAGTGCAATATCGCTTTGCTTTTTCAAAGCTGCTGTGATAGAAGTTACAAGCTCCGGAAGCGAGGTCCCTATCGCAATGATCGTGAGGCCAACCAACGTTTCACTCATCCCTACTGCATAAGCAATTTCTGTACCATTACTAACAACAAGCTCCCCACCAAAAACGATTCCAGCAAGCCCCAAAATAGTAAGCCCAATGTTTTTACCCCACTTAATCTCATCTGGAATAGCCTCTGTTTGACTGTCTTGGCGGCTTTTAAGCGCTACTTCAATTACATAGTACATAAAAACAGATAAAAATAAGAGGAAAATCAGCCCATCACTACGGGTTATCAGATTATTGCTGTGGTCCTGTAAAAAAATATCATTGATGACTACTAAAAGTGCACCGCCTGCTAGTAATGTAAAGGGGATCTCCTTACGTATCGTTTCGTTTTCCACCTTTAAAGGGAAAATAATGGCCGCTATCCCTACGACAAGTGTGAGATTGAATATATTACTTCCGATTACATTACCCAACGATACATCGGAGCTCCCCTCCATTGCCGCGATTATACTTACGGTTGCTTCTGGGGAGCTCGTTCCAAAAGCAACAATGGTTAAACCAATAAGGATGGGTGGCACCCTGAGAAGCCTTGCAATATTGGAGGAGCCATCAACAAACAAATCCGCTCCTTTAATTAGTAATACAAATCCTACCAGTAAAAGTAAATAAGCCACGCTCTTCCACGTCCTTTTTCTGAATGAGAATTTTCCCCCTAGAAAACCATACCCCAATTCCCGTCTTCGGAAGTTTTCAATTTTATTTCAACTTGAAAATAGGAGACCCCCTTGCTATATATGTTAATAACTATAACACGAGGCGAATCGTGTTTCCTGCAGGATCTTTCACTTCACTATATTCAGGGTATGTCTTCACTTTTACTTGTGCTTCTACAAGCCGGTTAACTGTGTCTGTTCTAGCATTTTCATTAGGAAATACAAGCGTAAACCAATTTAATCCAGCCCCGTTTGGTCGTGGCGCTTTAGCTCCCTCGCCATTCCAAGTATTTAGCCCAATATGATGATGGTAACCGCCTGTTGAAATGAATAATGCTCCAGGATATCGTGTTACCACAGAAAAGTTTAACCCTTTAGAATAAAAAACCTCTGATGCTTCTAAATTAGCAACATGTAGATGGATATGACCTAGAATTGTTTCCTCCGGTAATCCACTCCAAACTTTATGTTCTTCCGCTAAAAGCCCGTCACCATCTAGTGGATCTGTTCCCATTTTAACCTGATCACCAGTCCAATTCCACCCACTTGAGTCCCTATCACAATAAACTTCAATCCCGTTACCATCGGGATCTGAGAGATAGAGTGCTTCACTCACCTCATGATCAGCAGCACCAAGCTGTACTCCTTGTTTGAGAGCATGCTCCAGAAAGGAAGACAATGCCGCTCTGTTCGGTAAAAGGATAGCAAAGTGGTAAAGCCCGGTCTTTCTCCGCTCTTTTCCCGTTACATCTTCTGGCATTTCAAGTGTTAATAGGGTTGTCTTCTCATTCGCAGAAAGCCTTGCTGATCGTTCTGTTTTCTCCAAGACTCGAAAGCCTATAACGGTTTGATAAAATTCTATAGCTTGTTGAAGGTTTGTCACATTAATGGAGAGTTCCCCAACATATGTTGCCGGTTCAGTAAAAAACTTTTTTTCCATAAAATCACTCCTATATATCTCCTTTTATAAAAAAGAACTTTATAAAACTTACTTACTTATTGTAACCTAATTTAGTATAGCATACTTGAAATGACTTAGGTTATGTTATTAGCCCTCTAGACTAGGTATCGGTCTTGATCAGAGGTACATCAGCCGTTTGGGCGAACATCGCTTTTGAATTGAAGAGCATCAGGCGTATAGTCGAGAATATCGCCTTTAAATTTGCGAATATCAGCCGTATAGTCAAGAATATCGCTTTTATTTCCGCAAGTATCAGCCTTAATAGTTGAGTACCACTATCCTACATAACTGCACATCACCTTAGCACAAGAACCAGCGGAGCTATTATCGCTTGAGTTGTGTCGTGAAACAACCAAAATGATATAATGATGTTATAAAACTTCTTTGTTAAGAGAGGATGCATAAATGTGATCATTCGAGAACGCGAGCATGACTTTATCTTTATTGAACAACATAATCATGCGCTTGTCGCGGGGGAGCTTATCAAACAGTGGAAGATGGGGCCATTCAATGATTCACCATTGCAAGAGGCTGTTATCTTTGCCATTGAGCAACATGATGCTGGTTGGATCCCAGCAGATAAACAACCATTTTGGAATGACGCCAAAGAAATGCCGTATAGCTTTATAGATTTTCCTGCGCCAATGAAAACATTACTCTATTCGCATGGGATAGATCACGTGCAAACAACTGATTTATATGCCGCGTTACTATGTAGTGAGCATTATGTCCGTTTTCTCGAACAGGACGATACAGAGTCAGGTAGGAATTTTGTACAGCAGGAAAAGAAAAGGCAGGAAATAATTCATTCATTACTCACTTCTTTTGATGAGAAACTTTTTTCCTACCACTATGCATTATTACAGTTTTGCGATAATTTATCATTGTTTCTATGCTTAAATGAGCCTGGTGAAAACAGCCATCCCTTTTTCACCAAGGGAATACCGCTTTCCAGTGCGCTCCCTCATTTTTCCCAGGAGAAGATGGCCGTAACATGGGTAAATGACGAAACCATGGTATTAAAGGAATTTCCATTTAACAATCCCTTCTCCGTCACATACGATTTTAAACAAATTCCCAAATACCAGATACGTAAAAATGGCCTGCTTAACAGCTATGTAGAAGCACCATTTAAACAAACCACTATTCAAATTAAAGAAAAACAGGAAAGCTAGAATCTGCTAGCTTTCCTGACCTAATAACGTCTCTCTCTGCTTCTCCTTCACCATTTCTGGCTCTACATAAAGCTTCCTTGTAGGAATGGCAATTTCGAGTTTTTCTCTTTCAATAATCGCTAGAATAGCAAGGTTAATTTCTTGCTTTACTTTCAAGTGTTCTTCCCAATCTGTAGTATTTGTGAAGAAATAAAGGAAGATTTCCCATCCATTTTCGCCGTATGCGTCCACGTTTACTAGAATCGTTTCCTTGTTTATAGCATCATGGTGCCTTAAGAGAACTTGGATTTCCTTTACTATTCCTTCCAATTGATCTCTTTTGGCTCCATACATTAAGGACAATTTAAATGTGATTTGGCGCTTCCCCATTTTGCTCCAATTTGTTATTGCCTCATTTGAAAGTGTGGCATTGGGTACAGTGACAAGCGCTTGGGCAAAGGTTCGTACTTTCGTACTCCGAAAGCTTATATCTTCAATTGTTCCTTCAACGCTTGGTGTTTTAATCCAGTCTCCAATGGTAAATGGCTTTTCTGTAATAATGATGATCCCACCGAATAAGTTTGCTAACGCGTCCTTCGCTGCTAAAGCAAAGGCAAGTCCCCCGATACCGAGACCGGCAACAAAGCCGTTAATATCATACTCAAATTCCTGAGCAATAACGCTAATACCGATGGCTACGATAATGAGCCGCAGTGCTTTTGAAAAAAACGGGATTAAGATATGATCAATTTTTACATTGTACTTATGATTAATCTTGGAAAATAACAAAGAGGATGATGAAGAAAGATTATACAACCCCCACCCCACCGCAAAAATTACCGATGAACGAACTAAATGGTTAAATAGTGCATTGCTTTCATTAAAATAAGGAAACACATCTACTGCGAAGTAAATGCCAACCACGGCTATTAATAATTGTAAAGGCTTCTCAAAAGAGGTACGCAGTTGTTCAAAAAAGCCATTCCATGTATTCCTGCTTACTTTCAGCAACATCCGAAAAATCGTTGCTGTGAATCGAATTCTCAGTAATAAAAACACTGCAAGGATCACAATAGACAATGCAATATTTAATTGGTTTTCATATTGTTGAACAAGCTCCCAAAACATTTATAGCTACCCCCGATAGTTTTTCTATTACTATGTATATAGCCTGTCCTGGCAGAATAGTCATAAAAAGACAAATTTATTTAAGAAAAGCTCCCAGCCTTTATAGATGTAAACGTCCGCATTCAATTTAAATTATTCTTATTAATCAAACTATTTATTGCCCGTAAGCTAAAGAATACGTTATACTGAGGATGAAATTGGAAACGACTTACACTGTGAGGAGCATTCTAAATGGGAATTAGAGAATTCGTAACAACCCTTATTTTATAACATTATAAAATAAGGAGTGAATTAATTGGTTGTGAATTTAGACGAAAATGTAATTGTAGTATCCCAACTTGGTGTTCAATATGATAATAAAGTTTGGGGAGTTAAAGATATTGATGTGACATTTAAAAAAAGCGAATTAATAGCGCTTGTCGGTGCAAACGGTGCTGGTAAGTCTACCTTTTTGAACGCTCTATGTGGACTAATAATGCCTACAAAAGGTGACGTCTTTTTCAACAAAAATCTCATAAATCGTAATACCCCTTTCCACAACATTGGTTGGAGTAAGCAGACACATGCAATAGATTGGTATTTAAACGTATTTGACAATGTAATCGTTAGCGCAAGATTGGCAGGCAAAAATAGGAAAGACTCAAAAATAGATACACTTGCAGCGCTTGATTTAGTTGGTTTATTAGAATATAAAGATCGAGATGTGGATGCATTATCAGGTGGTCAGCAACAAAGAGTTCAAATTGCTAGAGCCCTCGTCCACCATCCAGACATTATGATATTGGATGAACCTACTACCGGACTTGATGCTGAATCATCAGATAAATTACTGTCCCATTTAAAAGAAAAAGCAAATAAAGGGGGCCTAGTAATCGTATCTTCACACGATCTAAATCTATTGGACAGTTATTGCGATAGCGTGTTGCTTTTAAAACAAGGAAGTATTGTAGCTTATGAGTCTAAAACGAAATTCATTTCTCGTTATCGTGATAAAGAAATACTCACGATTAAGTATGAGGGAGAGCTAGATAAAAGGAAGTTAGTAGAAATTGAAGGTGTCGTTACGATTAACGATTTAAAGCCTTTAGTTTTAGAAATTAAAAGGAATACACCAATTGGCCAGATAATAAATAAATTGGATTCACTTGTATTCGTAATGGACATAAATCGGACCTCCCCTGGACTTCGAGAAGCATATCTAGAAGTTGCAAGAGCAAAGGAGGAAGGATGATGTTGAGAAGCGATGGAAATTTTGTAAATACTAAAACGTTTCGCAAAGGGACCCTCTTTCATTGGGCCAAAACCTTTATTCTGGCAGAGAATGAACTTAAGGCAGTATGGCACAATAAACCATTACTCGTGAATGCTTTTCTAAATCCTATTTTATACCTCGTTTTTTTCATGGCTGGATTAAGAGGAATGACTGGTGGAATACTTGTCAATGGTACAGAAGTAGATTTCTTAGCTTTTACACTTCCCGGGATTCTTATGATGTTAGTTATCAGCTTAATGGGCCACACCGTATACAGAAGTACCATTGATAAGCGGTGGGGACTACTTGGGTACAAATTTATGAATGGCATATCGCCACTTAGTTATGTAACCGGATTGATGGTTTATCCATTTTTTGTGTTTTTAGTTCAAGGAGTGCTGCTTGCCGTGCTTTCTTTGTTCTATGGAATAACCTATTCCATTACGAATTTAATACTTGCCATTTCCCTTGGAATAGGAGGGATTATATTTTGGTGTTCTCTAGGTATTATCATAACGACAAGAATAAATGATTATCATCAAAGGGACATTGTCCTTGGCTTAATGACATTGCCAATTTTGTTTACAGCTCCGACGTTTTACGCGATAGAAAGCGCACCTGTGTATATTCAATTCATATCTTGGCTTAACCCGATAACGTACCAAGTTACGGCAATTCGCAGCCTTTTCTTAGGGCAGCCAGATATAATGATGATCCTTATTGCTACCGCTATTTCTATTACCCTATTAATACTAGCGGTTCTATTAATAGCAAAAGCTGAACTAGTTAGTAACGAATATTAGCAATTTAACTTAATATGAAGAACAAAAAGTAAGCATTCCTATTTTTCCTTAGGGATGCTTTTTATTTGTTTTGGGAAAGCTAATAAGGAATGAAATATTTTAAAAAGGATGGTTGATATTGTGAGCGAAAAAGAATCACGGACTGGACAAACGAACATAGAAAACGAAGACACATTAACCACCAGACAGGGTCATCCCGTCACGAATAACCAAAACATACGCACAGTAGGGAACCGCGGTCCAGCTACGTTAGAAAACTATGACTTCATCGAGAAAATAAGTCACTTTGACAGAGAAAAAGTACCGGAACGGATTGTACATGCTCGTGGAGCAGGAGCACACGGCTATTTTGAAACCTATGGAACAGCCGGAGACGATCCAGTTTCAAAATACACTCGTGCAAAGGTATTTCAAGATAAAGGCAAGCAAACACCAGTATTTGTACGTTTTTCTACTGTTGTACATGGTAATCACTCGCCTGAAACCGTCCGCGATCCACGAGGGTTTGCAGTTAAATTTTACACCGAAGATGGCAATTGGGATCTTGTAGGAAACAATCTTAAAATCTTTTTTATCCGCGATGCTATGAAATTCCCGGACATGATTCACGCTTTTCGTCCAGATCCTGTAACCAACATTCAAGACAGCCAGCGGTTTTTTGATTTTTGTTCCAACTCTCCTGAATCCTTTCACATGGTTACGTTTGTTTACTCTCCTTGGGGGATTCCAGCAAATTACCGTATGATGCAAGGTTCTGGCGTTAATACGTACAGGTGGGTTAACCAAGAAGGTGAAGCCGTGCTGGTTAAGTACCATTGGGAACCGAAACAGGGTATTAAAAACCTCACTATGAAAGAGGCTGCTGAAATTCAGGCAACGAATTTTAATCATGCAACCCAGGATTTGTATGATGCTATTGAAAAGGGCGATTATCCAGAGTGGGAGCTTTTTGTACAGATTATGAGCGATGAAGAGCATCCTGAGCTGGATTTTGATCCTCTAGACGATACAAAGCTTTGGCCTGAAGACCAATTTCCATGGCTTCCAGTTGGAAAGATGGTCTTAAATAAAAACCCTGAAAACTACTTTACCGAGGTGGAACAAGCTTCATTTGGAACTGGTGTCTTAGTTGATGGGCTTGACTTTTCCGATGATAAAATGCTGCAAGGTCGTACCTTCTCTTATTCGGATACACAACGGTATCGCGTTGGAGCTAACTACCTCCAGCTACCAATTAACGCAGCTAAAAAACGCGTCGCCACAAATCAAGAAGGTGGTCAGCTACGTTATGAAAATGATAAGGCACCAGGACAGAATCCACATGTTAACTACGAGCCTTCTACACTTGGGGGACTAAAGGAAGCAGAACAAACCGGAAAAGAACATACCCCTAAAGTCCAAGGGAAATTAGTCAGGGAGTCTATTGAACGAAATGATAACACAAAGCAAGCCGGAGAGACCTACCGTCAATTTGAAGATTGGGAGAAAGATGAATTAATTGGCAATATGGTTGGTGATTTGGCTGAATGTGACCAGCGTATTCAAGATAAAATGGTAGCCCTTGCTGAAGAGGCCGATGAAGAATATGGCCGTCGTCTTCGCGAAGGTCTTGCTAATGCTAAGAAAGACGGATCTAGCATGAACCCATTAGGTAATAAGGACAGTGAAAAAGCACCTGAACAAGCGATTAAAAAGGGACATGAAGCAGATCCTTATTAAACAGTTTGAGTAATAAGTTTTCCTTTGAATAGACAAAGAGCCAATCACATGATTGGCTCTTGTTTTTATGTTTCCCTCCCCTACTCTTCCACATAATCAAGCGGGCTTTCCTTAAACAACCTAAGATGGTAAGCATGTATAGCTGTCGTTCCAAGCTGATCCAATAAGTTGTAATTGGCATATGCACCGACAATCGCCCCAAACCCAGGTATAAGTTGCAGTAACTTTACTAAATCAATATAATCCCGATACTCCTGCTGAAATGTCCTCCAGTCCATTTCTGTTATCTCATGCTTTTTTTCATTCCAATTATCAAGCGTGTGGAAAGTCTCCCTCTTTTTTCTATCATCTGAGAAAGCAAGCTGGAACACATGCAGAATAAACAATCGTTCAGAATAATCCTTTGTATCAAAGCCATAGATAGCAGCAACTTCAAATAGGTATTTTATTTTTATTGACAGTAACAAAGGAAAATCTGCTATTCCTAAAAAGATACCGCCCGCTCCTGTCCCCGCACCTTCTACTGTTGCAGTCCTTCTATATATAGTTAGCTTTTCTCTAACAAGCTCATCTTTTTCCTGGAGACTTGCATAGGCAAGCTCTGGTTTTTTTGTGGTTAAATCGGAACCAAATAAGGTCATTTTCACCATTTGCTGGATTCCGTCAGTCATAACTTGGTGTACCTTTTCAGGGATGATACCATTAATTTTTGTTTGGGCTTTTTTAGAGAACTTTTTAAACAAGCTTGTTTTAGAGAATAGCTCCCATTTCCATTCCATCAAATCCTCATACGCCTTTCTTTCATAGTGATTCAACACGACACCTCCCTTTCCATCAAACCAGCGATATATTGGATATTTTATTCGTAAGCTTTTTCATGTATACTAATAGTATACGATAACAAAAAAGGTGGGTGAACCAATATGCCGATTCCAGCTAATCATGCCAAACCTGTCCGTCAGACTGCTAAAGAGAATGCCTTCACGCAAATTCAACAATGGATTATTGATGGAACCTTACAGCCCGGTGAGAAGTTGAATGATACCGAACTTGCCAAAGCGCTTGGTGTGAGTAGAACTCCAATTAGAGAATCCCTACAAATGTTAGAGATGCGAGGATTTGTAAAAATGTACCCAGGGAAGGCGACACAAGTAACAGAGGTCGAAAAGGATGCTATTCTTGACTTGTTGCCACCACTTGCCGCATTACAGGCATTATCCGCAGAACTAGCTATCTCCCATATAACCGAAGACGTCTTAGAACTGCTGGAGCGTACAAACGAGCGATTTGCTAATGCTATTCGATCTGAGAACTACTATGCTTCGCTTAAAATAGATGAGGACTTTCACCAAATTATTGTTAATACAGCAAATAATTCTTATATACATTCTATTATTTCCTCCCTACAAGCGCATGTTAGAAGGCAATTCTTTCATAACTCCATTATCTTAACTGAGAAATCTGTTGAGGAACATCACACCATTATCCAATTAATGAGAGAAGGTAATAGCGACGCTATCGCTCCTATCATGAAAGAAAATTGGCTTCGGGCGATTGATGAATTTCAAGCACTGCATGACAAGGAATAGAAAAACGCCGGACGATTTTCAACTATCGTCCAGCGTTTTTTTTTAAAATAGATATGATAAAACTGATACTTTTACTTTACTGACGCATTCGCCCTAACATGGAAACCGCGTAAAGCTACACTTCCAAAGAGTACAATTAACAAAGCGGGTAGCAACCAACCAAGTCCTTGATTGTATAATGGCAATACCTTTTCATAGAAGGAGAGAATTGGTGTTAGCCAGTCAAAATACTCTATACCCAACGAATTACATAATGACTTCAGGCCATCTGTAACACTAATTAGAAACGTTACAGCAATGGTAATAGCATAAACGACTCTCTTGTGTTGGAAAAAACCTGATAAGAATGCTAAAAGCATTAAAACGATTGCTAGCGGATAAAGAAGCATTAGAACAGGAACAGAATAGGTAATAATATTAGCGAGCCCGAAATTAGCTATAATAAACGTAATCCCTGTAAAGAAAATCGCAAAAGCCTTGTATCCTACTTTCGGGAAAAGAGTTTGAAAATATTCCGCACATGCTGTGGTTAACCCGATACTGGTTGTTAAACAAGCAAGCGTAAGGATGACAGCTAACAAAATCGTCCCAGTTTGCCCGAAGTAATACGCAGCACCACCACTCAACACAGGGCCTCCAGTAGTGAAGACACCAAGTTCTTGTGTACTCACAGCTCCTAAATAGGCAATCCCAACATAGATCATACCCAGAAGTGTAATAGCCACCAAACCTGATCTAGCCGTAGCAGCAAGGACCCCTTTAGTTGATGTGACACCTAATGACCGAATGGTTTTAATAACAATAATGCCAAAAACTAAAGAAGCTAGAGCGTCCATCGTGTTATATCCCTCAAGAAAGCCCTGAACAAAAGCGTTCCCTTGGAAGTCTCCTAATGGCGCTTGAATTTCTCCCATCGGCTTTGCAATTACCATGACAAGTAATATTAAAAGTAGTACGACAATACTCGGAGCCAGTAGCTTACCGATATAGTCTATAAGCTTCCCTGGCTTTAATGAGAAAAACAGGGTTGCCAAGAAAAATAGTAGCGTAAATATTAGTAAACCTGTTTGTTGTGACCCTTCACTTATAAAAGAAGAGAATCCTACGTCATATGCCACCGTTGCCGTTCTTGGGGCTGCAAAGAAGGGACCAATGGTTAAATAAAGCATAACAGTAAAGGTAATGCCAAAAGCAGGATGAATCCGGCTAGCTAATTCCTGCAAGTTTTTACTTCCAGAATAGCTCATTGCCAATATACCGAGTAATGGTAATCCCACCCCTGTTAGCAAAAACCCAAGAACCGCTGGCCAAAAATTAGTACCAGCATTCTGACCTAGTTGCGCAGGGAAAATTAAATTACCTGCACCAAAAAAAAGTGCGAAAAGCATAAAACCTACAACCGCATACGATGAAAATGATAGCTTGTCCTTCATATATAATCCCCCTGTGTTTATTCTACGTTGTATTTGAAATTTTAATATGCAATATATCAGTATAGTTCATACTACTAGGATTAGTTGCAAAATGCAATATATTACTGGACTTTTTTTACTGCTGTGTTTACATTTTTATTCTAAGGGAATATATAAACTTTGATAGTTTCGTAAATTATAGTTGAAAGGAAGGATTTACGATGAATGAATTTCAAGCATTAGTACTAACAAAAGGAAACGATGAAGCAACATTATCTGTCAAAAAACTAGGGATTCAAGATCTACCTAAGGGAGACGTATTAATTAAGGTTTCGTACTCTAGTGTTAACTATAAAGACGCCATGGTTGGCGTGCATCATCAGATGGTTAAATCTTTTCCTCACATCCCAGGAATTGACCTTGCGGGGACAGTTATTGAGTCAAGTGATGATTCATACAAGGCTGGGGATAAAGTAATTGTCACAAGCTACGAGCTTGGTACGGGACATCATGGTGGCTTCAGTGAGGTAGCACGAGTACCGAAGGAATGGGTTGTGCCCTTACCAGACGGTCTAACCCTTAGAGAGGCTATGATCCTTGGAACAGCAGGCCTCACTGCCGCCCTCTCTGTGCAACGTTTGGAAGACAATGGACTGACCCCATCTCAAGGTCCCGTGTTAGTAGCAGGAGCCACAGGTGGTGTAGGAAGCCTAGCTGTTGATATGCTTGCAAAAAAAGGTTATGACGTAACTGCTAGTACAGGCTCTTCTAGTGAGAAAGAATATCTGAAGAAGCTTGGTGCGAAAGAGATTATTTCTAGAGAAGAAGTTACGGATCAGGATAATACACCAACAAGAGAAAAACGTTGGGCTGCAGCAGTAGATCCTGTCGGTGGGTCAACCTTGCAATATATTCTCAGCACACTGAAAAATAGCGGATCTGTCGCTACTTCAGGGTTAGTTGGTGGCATTGAGGTAAAAACAACCGTACTACCTTTCATTGGTAGAGGTGTAAACTGGCTTGGGATCGATTCCGTCCAATGCCCAATGGAACTTCGCAGAAAAGTGTGGGAAAGATTGGCGGATGACCTTAAGCCTTCAAACCTAAACGAAGAGGTTGTGAATGAGGTCTCTTTAGAAGAAGTAGAAGGCACACTCCAAGATATCCTTGAAGGCCGCGTACGAGGACGTACTATTGTAAAGCTTAATGGTGCAGAATAAAGTAACTTATTATTAGTAGAGCCGAGCGACTTAGATTCGCTCGGCTTTTTATACGCTACTTTTCTCGCGGTGCAACTGTCTGCAAGACTCCCCCTTCAAAAAATGAAATAAGCCAGGTCTCCCCGTATGGGAGCTCTGGCTTTACCTTTCTATCGATTCTCTTCTTTCTCCTGTAATTTACGATAAATCGTTGCTATGATTGGCCCTGAAATATTGTGCCATACACTAAAGATTGCACTTGGCACTGCAGATAACGGATTAAAATGTGCAGCAGCAAGAGTTGCACCAAGCCCTGAGTTTTGCATGCCCACTTCGATTGACACCGCTTTTTGTTGCTTAGGACCCATCTTCATGACTTTTCCAAGCCCTAAGCCAACTATATAACCCAATGTATTATGCAGCACAACAATTAGAAAAATTAGTAGTCCAGTTTTTGCAATTTGTTCTACGTTTACACTTACAACTGCCGTAACAATTGCTACAATACCTATAACTGATACGAGGGGAATGGCTTTTACCCCTGCTTCCACCTTATCTTTCAACAACGCTTTAACGAGTAAGCCTAGTAAAATAGGGACCAAAACAATTTGTACAATGGAAACAAATAAAGCCCCTGCAGATACTTCTAACCATTGACTAGCCAAAAGGTAAATGAGAGCAGGTGTTAAAATAGGTGCCAGAATAGTAGATACAGCAGTAATCGAAACAGACAATGCTGTATCGCCTTTAGATAAAAATGTCATAACATTAGAAGAAGTACCACCAGGACAGCATCCAACTAAAATAACACCTACTGCTATCTCTTTGGAAACAGGCAGAATTGTCACCAGTGCGAAGGCAAGTAATGGCATGATTAAAAATTGTCCAGCTACACCGATCGCAACGTCTTTCGGGCGTTTAAATGCTTCTTTGAAATCTTTAGCTGACAGTGTAAGCCCCATACCAAACATTATGATACCTAGTAAAGGTGTGATATAGGCGGCCAGCCAAGTAAAACCTGAAGGTACGAAAAAGGATAAAACTGCAAATAATACCACCCAAATAGCAAATGTATTTCCGACAAAACTGCTAATTCTTTCTAAAAACTTCAAGCTAATCCCCCTCTTAGATGCATAATTAGAGATTATATTATATTTTTAGAAAATTTTAAATAGGTTAAACTTATCATTTACTCCATCTACTAAAGTTTATAACTAAAGCAGTGGAGTTTATAAGATAATTTAAAACGCCCATTTAATAACAAATGGGCGTTTTCTTAATTTATGATAATTGTTGCTCTGCGAATTCCCTATACAACTTATGGGTGGAGATTAATTCTTGATGTGTCCCACTTCCAGTCATAGTGCCATCCTCGATAAAGATAATCTTATCTGCGTCTACAATGGTAGATAAGCGATGTGCTATCACAAATGTCGTTCGCCCTTCCATTAAACGACTTAATGCCTGCTGCACAATGCTTTCAGATTGACTGTCAAGACTAGCTGTCGCCTCATCCATCATCAGGATTTTCGGATCACGTAAAAAAGCTCGCGCAATATTAATCCGTTGCTTCTGCCCGCCCGATAGCTTTATACCACGCTCGCCAACCTTTGTATCAAGTCCTTCAGAAAAACCCTTAATAAACTGGTCTGCATAGGACATTTTTGCAACTTCCCATAATTTATCATCAGGAACGCCCTGTGGATTTTCCAGCCCGTAAGTCAAATTTTCTCGAATCGTACCTGCCATCATAGCACTTTCTTGGGAGACATAACCTATTTGACTACGCCATGTATGTAAGGATAAATGCTGAATTGGTGTTTCTCCAATTTTAATTTCACCCTCACTAGGTTCATAAAACCGTTCCAGTAACCCAAACAATGTCGTTTTACCGCCACCACTCGGACCAGCAAAGGCAATCATTTCCCCTGGCTGTGCAATAAAGCTGATAGATTCTAAAACTGGTTCTTCATCATTATAGGCGAAGGAGACATTTTCAACCGATAGCGGCTGATTTGCGACTTGTGTTTGTTCCCCTTCCTGACCTTTTTCTTCAGAAAGCTCCAAAATATGTTGTATACGCTCTGTGGCACCCTTTGCTTTTTGTAGCTGAGTAAAAAACATGGCAAACGAGGTGATCGGCATCACAATTTGAAATAGATAAAGAAGAAACGCGACCAAGGAACCAGTTGACATCGTACCATCTGCCACACGAATCCCACCATATCCAATAATTACCACTACTACAACCATAATGATGAGATACATTAATGGTCCAATTAGAGCAAAGATTTTGGATTCCTTTAGTCCAAAGGCAAACAGTTTACTAATCCCAGCATACCCTTTTTTCTCCTCAAACCCTTCTGCTGTAGAGGATTTCATTAATCGAACTTCACTAAGGGTCTGCTGGATATCGCCTGTGAATGTAGCTGTTTCATCCTGTAACGCTCGCGATATTTTGGCCATCTTTCTGCCAAGCGGAATCATAATACCTATCGTTACGGGAACGGATATAAGCATGATCAACGTCATTTTCCAATCCATGATTAGCAAGATGATAACCGCACCGATAATAGAAATGATACCTGTAATAAATTGAGGAAAGTGCGTTGAAATTAACTCTTTTACAATACCTGTATCATTTACTACTCGACTGACTGTTTCACCACTTTTAGTCTTATCAAAATAGCTAACAGGCATTCTGATTAGCTTGCGCCACATTCTTTCCCGCAAACTGGCTACGATACGCTGCCCAACCATTGCCAACAAATAAGTAGACACCCCGTCTATTACTGCTTGCAGGATGAAAACCACCCCTATTGTTCCAACAAGGAACCAACTTAACGAAGCTAGTGAAAAACCATCAACCAGCTCTCTTGTCAAAATAGGGATGGATAGACCTACTAACGTTGTTAGAACACTACCAATTAAGCCAAATGTTAACGCCATTTTTGGTAGATTCGTTGATCGCATTAAAGAATAAAAGTCTTTTATATTACTTTTTTCACTGTCCATATACCTCACCCTGCCCATCTAGTCTTACTACTTCAATTATAGATCAGGCATACGGCCAATAGCTAGCACCACACTAAATCTCCATATTTCCTCTTACGCCTGAATATCACGTTTGTTATACCCTATAAACCCTGTAATAACTAAAACTATTGCAAGTAAAAATAGAATGGAAACCGGCAGATAACGCATTTCTTCGATTAACAGTTCAGGTATATGGCCATACGGTGATATTCCGCTAAGCCACTTGGGAAATTCTAATAGATTTCCTAGATAAACGACGAAAAAAGAATACATGAGATAAACCCAACCAACAATGGTTGCCTTTGGAAACATGCCTATCACCAATATACCCAACCCTATCACAAGCCATACAGCTGGCAGATAAACAAGCGCTGCACTATAAACATTCCATAAATCCATGCCATTTTCCATCGACATATTTCCTGCAGTCCATAGCCCAATCGCTGTTAGTGAAACCATGACCAAACTAGTAATAACAGATAGAAGAAAGGCACTACCAAGTAATCTATTACGGGAAAGCTTCTTACTCAACAGATGGTCTATACGCCCTTTTTTCTCTTCCGCAATGAGTTTGTTAACAGACATCAGTGCCGGTATCGTACTAATCATCGCTAGAATGGACATGATCATGGTTAAAAACTGCTCTGTTAAGGAATGCCCGTTTTCTGGACTAAGCAATTGCTGGAACATGTCGTTTTCAACAAAAAAGGAATCCAAATCTCCCAGTACAGACCCATACGAAGCTCCTAACAGAAACATTCCTATTGCCCAGGAGATAAGACCAGTTCGTTGCAGGCGTAAACTTAAACCAAATGGGCTTAATAAGGAAGCTGAGGCTGTTCTTTTACCTGGCCTTGTTGGAAGCAGACCTGCCCCAAGATCTCTTCTACTGTACAAGACGCAAGCAGCAATCATTATCAACAGCGAAACAATGAATGTGATAATAATTGGCCACCATCTATTTGTAACCAAAACCTCTGAACCAAGAATCCAACCCAATGGAGAAGCCATAGACAGAGCCTCATTACCGATATCCCCTATCGCCCGTAGTAAATAGGAAACGCCTAATAACGTAAAGGAAAATCCAATTGTGCCTCTTGCGTTTTCGGAAAGCTGAGCAAAAATAGCAGTAATTGTAGCAAAGAAAAATCCTGTCACGCCTAATGCTGTTCCATAAAGTAGTGATCCTTCCAGGTTAATACTCTCTATACCGAGTGAAAAAAGCCCTAGGCCAGTAAGAATTCCAATGAAGAGATTAGTCAATCCGGCAAGGGTGAGCGTTGCATATAAATTCGCTAAACGACCGGTAGGCAAAGAACGAATAAGTTCAATTCTCCCTTCCTCCTCGTCTGCTCTCGTGTGTCTTGCCACGAGGAGAATATTCATTATCGCCATCGCAATGGCGGTGAAAAGAAGCATTTGGTGGGCCATCATCGCCCCAATGGTGTAGTTATCCAACCCATAACCTTTTCCAAGCATTGCTGTCATTGCTGGATTCACCATGGTTTCAGCCATGATTTGTCTACTTTCACTACTAGAATACAAGTTCGATAATGCCATCGCAGTCATACAAGTTATCAGAACGAGCGCGAGAACAAACACCGGGATTCGCACCCGATCTCTTTTCATCAAAAAGCGAAGAAGTATAGCCGTCCCTTTCCTTGTACTACGCATTTTGATTGCCTCCTTCAGTATCTACCAGTCCTCCTTCATAATGTCTCATGAACAAGTCTTCTAGATTAGGAGGAGCACTCTCCAACTTCAAAACACCAAACGAACTGATATACCTTATCATCTCATCAAGTTTCTCTGAATCAACTTGAAATGAAAGAACTCCCTCCTTCTCTTCTACATCATGCGCTCCCGCCATCTGTCCTAATCCGCTCATCGGCTGCTTTGTCTGGACGATAAGGTTTGTTCTTGTTAAGTGGCGCAATTCGGCCATCGAGCCAGTCTCTATCATTTTACCTTGGCGGATGATCCCAACACGGTCGCATAACCTTTCAACTTCAGACAGGATATGGCTTGATAATAAAACACTCTTTCCTGCATCTTTCGCTTCTAGGACGCACTCCTGAAAAACACGTTCCATTAATGGATCAAGTCCAGAGGTTGGTTCATCCAGAATATACAGGTCTGCCTCAGAAGCAAAAGCCGCTACAAGTGCCACCTTTTGCCTGTTTCCTTTCGAATATGTTCTACATTTTTTCGTCGGATCTAGTTCAAAACGCTCTATCAGTTTTTCCCTTCGCCCTTTATCAACTTTCCCCCGAAGCTTTGTAAAAAGATCAATGACTTCTCCACCTGTTAAATTCGCCCATAAATTTACATCACCAGGAACATACGCAATACGTTCATGGATGGCCACTGCATCCTTCCAAGCATCCTTGCCGAAAATCTGTACAGACCCTTCTGATGCCTTCAAGATACCTAGCAGGATCCGAATGGCGGTAGACTTCCCTGCCCCATTTGGTCCAATAAACCCAAAAACTTCCCCTTCATTCACTTGCATATCAACACCATCTAGCGCTGTAAACTTTCCAAAATACTTCGTCACATTATTCGCTTCGAGAATGGTCATGGTCCCTTGGCCTCCCTTTCCCCTCACTAAATTATGAAATATTATCACTTATATAGTTCATAATATATAAACAACACCTGCTTTGCAATAACTTATGAAATATATTTGTTGTTTTATTACATATTTTTTTATACACTTTAGAAAGAGGTGAAACAAATGGACGGATTTGAACGACGCCGCGAACGCAAAAAGCAAAGCATCCTGGAGGCTTCCCTAAGCTTATTTTTAGAGTATGGCGTTCAAAAGGTAAGCATGAACGAAATTGCCACAAAAGCTAGTGTCTCCCAGGTGACGATATATAACTATTTTAAAAACAAAGATAGATTAGTTGAAGAGGTCATCCACTACTATGTGGACAAGGCGTGGCAGGAGGCAGATGTTATTCTGACAAGTGATCTCCCTTTCCCAGAAAAGATTAAACGATTAATCTTTAATAAAAAAAGGTCAGCCAATAACATCCATGAAAATTTTTATCAGCATTTCATGAAAGCATATACAACAGGGGATGGCTATATGGCAAAACTGATGACCAAAGAAGCTATTCCGAAGATGATGAATTTATTCAATGAAGGGAAAGCTCAAGGTTATGTTGATCCTGCTATCTCTAATGAAGCCATTTTCTTCTATATTCAAATGATGAACGAATACATGCAAAAAAAAGACGTCTATACAAAAATCTTACCTCTGACAGAAGATATCATGCACATATTGTTTTACGGCATAGTTGGGAACAAAGGAGAGAAATGATTCTCTCCTTTTGTTTGGGTATTTGATTGATACCCTCGCGTATACGGGCGCCCTTCCTTTCACATACAATAACAAATACACGAGAACAGAAAATTGATACAACCGCTTAATTTCATTATACTTATTGAAAGTGAAGGGAGATTTAACAATGGAAGAAATGAAACATGATCATCATGCTTATTCAATACTGAAAGACAAAATACAGCTTATCAAACAAAAGGATAAGGCAATCTACTTAGTAGGGCCCATTCAGCTGCCCGTTAATTTATATGGCGAAACGACAGTATTTCAATGGTATTGCTGGCTGAGCCAAGAAGAAGTAACTGAAGACTATGAGCATATCATAGAAAAGCTTGCATCCTCTAATCTAGCCGAATACCAGCAATCAAGTGTTTTGGTTTACGGAGACTTTGCCAATGCAGATGAAGCACTTATCCGGATGCACTCTATCTGCCACACAGGAGATATCTTTGGTAGCAAGCGCTGTGATTGTGGATTTCAATTAAAAGAATCTATGAGGCGTATCAAAGAAAACGGAGCAGGAGCGCTCTTTTACTTGGCTAATCACGAAGGCCGGGGTATTGGGTTGTTCAGCAAAGCCATGGCATATCTTCTTCAGGAAAGTGGCTATGATACCGTGGAAGCAAATGAACAGCTCGGGTTTGAAAATGACACAAGGGATTATGATGATGCCATCCACGTATTAAAACAACTACGAAGCAAAGCAGTTACGCTCATTACAAACAATCCGAAAAAAATGGAAGCATTAGAAAAGGCTGGACTCCCGCTTTCAGGTAGAACACCGCTTTGGGGAGATGTATCGGAATACAACAAAAAATATTTAGAGACAAAGGTAACTAAGTCCGGACACTTAGAAGAAGGAACGTGTTTGAATGACTGATCATAGCTATTACATGGAGCTTGCTTTAAACCAAGCAAAGGCAATGAAAGGACAAACAGATCCAAACCCACTAGTAGGCTGTGTCATCGTTAATGGAAGTCGCATCGTAGGAATTGGCAGCCATTTAAAAGCTGGAGAAGCGCATGCAGAAGTTCATGCACTACGTATGGCTGGTGAGCATGCGAAAGGTGCGACAATGTACGTCACCCTTGAACCTTGCTCTCACCACGGCAGAACAGGACCTTGTGCAGAAGCTGTTGTTAGGGCAGGCGTTGCAAAAGTGGTGGTTGCCACCCTTGATCCAAATCCAGTAGTTTCAGGGAATGGAGTTGCCATTCTGAAAAAGGCCGGCATCGAGGTAATCACGGGAATTTGCGAACAAGAATCTGTTAAAATAAATGAAGTTTTTAACAAATATATTGTTACGCAACGGCCATTTGTTAGCTTAAAGGTTGGATCCTCCCTTGACGGAAAGATCGCCACCCACACCAATAGCAGTAAATGGATCACATCAGAGGAAGCTCGCACAGATGTCCATCGATTGCGACATGAAAATATGGCCATTCTTACTGGAATTAACACTGTACTAGAGGATAACCCTGCCCTAACCGCACGAATTCCAAATGGAAAGAATCCAATTAGAATTGTACTGGATTCCACCTTAAAAATCCCACTAGACTGTCAGCTAGTAAAAGATAATAAAGCGGAAACCTGGGTTTTTACGACAAGCCGTTATAATGAGGAAAAAAAAGAGTTACTAGAGGCAAATGGCGTTCACGTCATTGTGCTAGAAAGGGATTATATTCATCCCGTAGAAGTGCTGGACTATATGGGGAAAAAGAATATTTCTTCACTATTAGTTGAAGCAGGAGCTACTATAAATGCAAGCTTTATAGAGCATCAGCTTGTCGATAAGCTGGTCGTGTACATGGCACCAAAACTAGTTGGTGGTCAGCAAGCCCCTTCCTTCCTTGGAGGAACAGGTGCGGAAGAGATGCAGGATGCCATCGAGCTAAACAACCTCCAGGTGGAGACAATTGGGAGCGACCTGAAAATTACCGGCTACCCAGTTATTCATGGCGAAAAGAACTGAGGGATATGGATGAAATTTGGTTTTGATATTGATGACACCTTAATTAACTTACGAGCACATGCCTTTCATATATATAATAAAAAGCTCGGAAAGCAGATACCCCTTGAAGCATTTCACGCCCTCAAGCGAGTGGAGATCCACGAGCCTTTTGGGTTAAATGACAAAAAAGGTAAAGCAATGTGGGAGCAATCTTTAGAGTCAATTTATTATACTGATTGCCCCGCCTTCCCGGGTGCTGTTGAGGTTCTAAACGAATTAAAAGGAAAAGGGCATACGATCTACTACATTACAGCACGACCTATGGCCCATGGTGAACGGACAAAAGCCTGGATGAAAGAGAAAGGTTTCCCTGTAAAGGACGATGCTTTCTTCTACGGCATGAATGACCATGAAAAAGTAAACATTATTCAGAACCTGGAGCTCGATTACTATGTGGATGATAAACCTGCTGTTTTAAACACATTACAGGAAGAACCAACAACCTTAGTAATCAAAGACCAATCCTATAATCGAGAATTCACCCAAGCAATCCGGTTGTACGAGTGGAAAGAATTTATTTTATTAATTGAAAGCAGGCATCCTTAATGAATGCCTGCTTTCAATTTCTTTTATAAAAGTTAATTTTTCGCTTAAGTGCGATAAGCATATAAATATACAGGACAACGACTACACCTGCAAATGCCGTGGTGAAGATTTGTAAAGCATATCCCTTCCAAGTGACTAACGCTCCAACCTGAGATAGTAATAAAAAAGCAAACATGATTAGGTAGAAGCGTATCATTCCTTTATAGGTCTCCATTACCGATTCATAGTCAGAATAAATTTTAGGAACCGCTTCATTTGAAGCATCCGTACGGAAATAGTGGAACAGTCCAATTGACTGATCTACATAATTCCATCCAGCATCCTCATAAAGTTGAATATAATCGCCTGTTGCAAGTCTCTGAAAATCTATTTGGTAAACAAACGCTTTGTTTTTATCTTCTTCAAACGTATAAAAGCCTAGTTTGTATTTTTTCATATGGAGCCCTTTTGCAGACATTGCTGTGAGCCATTGCTCTTCTTTTTCCAGTCCAGAAGCAAGGAATAGACGAAATTTCCTAATAGCCATCTTCTTCAACCTCCAACCTCTCAATTATATCTGTAGCATTGTTTACTAAAGATCTTAACCTTATATATTCTTTCTGTAAAACCTGTTTTCCCAGTTCTGTAAGGGCATAGTATTTTCTGCGTTCATCTGATTCCACGGTAACCTTCTGTATGACTTGTTGCTTTTCTAGTTTACCTAAGGCACCATATAACGTTCCCGGACCCATCTTTACTTCACTTTGACTAATTTCTTCTACATCCTGCATGATGCCATAGCCATGTCGTTTCACTCTCAATGATAAAAGTATATAGTATGTTGCCTGGGATAAGGGTAAGAAATCCTCCGGCTGCTTCATTTATTCACCTCATTACATCGATAGTCGATGTATCGTATAACGATATATTAGCATGGAAACTGCTCCCGTTCAAGCCTAATTTACGTGAGTTTTTTATAATTGCCACTAATTACGGAACAAAAGCGCAAGCGCCCGTTTAGAAACGTAGCGAGTGGAGCGAATCAACTGAGATAAAGGAATCACGGTGAGGTATCGAACCGATGATGACTTTCACCCTCCGGGTATAAGTGCGACTAGGCCTCTGGTTTTCACCAATCGGCAAGTCTTCTTTTCACCCGAGGGTATAAGTGCGACTAGGCCTCTGGCTAACACCAATCGGCAAGTCTTCTTTATCGTAGAGCGATTTCGTGAAGTCGCCTAGTTTCTGGGTGCTGGAGCTGGACGAAGCTACTTCAGTTGTTTTGTTATCCACAGCTTACGAATTTTATAATTTCCTAGACAACAAGAAAAAAGCCCGGTTTCCCGGACTTTACTTTATCCTATAACAAATTACTTTCAATTTCCTTCATTTCATAAAAGTATCCCTTTTTATCCATGAGCTCCTCATAAGAGCCAAATTCCACAATTTCCCCTTGATCCATAACGAGGATGTGGTCCATTTTTTCCATCCCAGCCAAACGGTGACTGACAAGGATTAAGGTATCCTTTTCTGCTTGCCGCAAAATACATTCATGGATCGACTTCTCTGTAAGTGCATCAACGGAAGATGTAGGCTCATCTAGAAGCCACAACTTACCTTTTTTAAGCAAAGCCCTGGCAATAGCGAGTCGCTGCTTCTCTCCACCGGAAAGGTTAGCGCCTTTTTCAAGTACCTCATCAGACAAGGAAAATCTATTTAAGTTAACCTGCTGTAACGCCTCCGTTAATTGTTCATCTGTTAGATCGTCACCTGCCAACAGTAGATTTTCTTTGATGGTGCCAAAGAAAAAGTGGTTTTCTTGTAACACAACATTGGCCAGACTCCAAATGGATTCCTTGTTAGATGATGAAAGAGAAAGATTATTTAGCTGAATGTCTCCCTGTACGGGTTCATACAACTTTAAAATAAGCTGAAGAATCGTTGATTTACCAGAACCACTCGGACCGACTATAGCCGTTTTACTTCCCTTTTCCAGTTCAAAACTAATATCTTTCAACGTCGGTCTCCATTCGTCTTCAAAGGTAAACGTCACACTATCCATGCTTACAGAAGGCACCTCATCTGGAATAGAAGAAAGATTTGAATCATTAGCAGCAGTTTTGTCCTCTTTTACAACTTGAAACAGCCTACGTGCTGCTCTTTGGTTGTCATGATAGTAGATAGGAAAAGCTGCCATCGGGGAAGCATCCTCAAAAACAGTGATCGAAATCATTACCAGCATTGCCAGTAATACGCCCTCCAGGCTTCCATTTGCAACTAAATAGACACCAAGCCCAAGCACAATGGCTGTAATGATATGAGAAACAAGTGTATTTAATGATTGGCTAAACAGTTTACTAATTCCTTCTACCTCTTGCTCCTTAATATACTGCCCCGAGGATTGTAACAGCTGTTCCTCTCGACTCTCAAGCTGCTGGTAGACTTTCAGGTCACGGAATCCATAGAGATATTCTGTCACATCTGTCGAAAGCACTGCTCGATTTTCTCGAACATCCTGATCGATCCTTCGCTGTTTTATGGCAAAAATGGCAGGGACTACAAATCCTGTCATGACAAGACCTAAAAATAAGACAAATGCTGCATAAATTGAAAAGAATGCGGTAAAAAATAGTGTGCTTAAAAAGACCAAGACAAGCACAATAGGTGGGTAGAAGACGCGCAGAAAGAAGTTTTGCAGGCTCTCAATATCGCCCACTATCCTTGCAAGTAAATCCCCACTTCGATATTTCTGAAAGATACCAGGCGCGAGTGGCTCTATCTTTTCAAAAAAAGACACACGCAAATTACTTAGAATGGTAAACGTCGCACGATGAGAGAAATACCTTTCTGCATAGCGAGTCAAGGCCCTTGTGAAGCCCAAGAGCTTTACGGTAGACGTCAATACAATTAAGGCATATAAAGGGGGAGCAAGCGCTGCCTTGGATATTAAATATCCACTAGCTGCAAACAGCCCGACCCCAGCTATCCCTGCAATGAACCCTACCAGAATCGACAAGAAAATATCTCTTTTTTCAAACATCATTAATTTTGTAACGATAGCTAAGTCCTTCATCAGGCTGTGCCCCCTTGCTGTACGGAAACCATTGATGCATATGCTGGAAGGCTTGCAACCAGCTCTTCATGTGTCCCTTTACCAGCTAACTTCCCTTCCTCAAGGAAAAGAATCTGATCAGCATTCTTAATTGTATGAAGTCTGTGTGCAACGGTTATGATTGTTGCATTCTCCGAAAGTTTTCTAATCGAGTTTTGTAAAATCCGTTCGGTTTTCAGATCCAGACCCGTTGTTGGCTCATCAAACAAGATAAGGGAGGGCTGATTAAGGAAAGCTCTGGCCAGTGCTAAACGTTGTTTTTCTCCACCGGAAAGCCCTCTACCTGCTTCTCCCACTCGTGTATCCAAGCCCTTCTCAAGTGATTGGACGAGATCCATAATACCCGCTTGCTCTGCAGCCGCTTGAATGGCCTCTCTGGAAACATCATTCGTTGAGCCTATTGCTATGTTTTCCGCAAAGGTGCCTGAAAATATATAAGGATGCTGTGATATGTAGCTCAGTTTACTAAACCATTCCGATTCCTTATAGTCGCTTAATGGGCTACCATCTGCAAAAACATTACCCCCTGACAATGGTAATAGTCCTGCTAGCAAATGCAGTAATGTAGATTTTCCTGAGCCACTTCTGCCTACGATCGCAACCGAAGAGTAAGGCGGAAGACTAGCTTCAATAGCAGACAAATGAAATTGATCAACACCATAGCTAAAACTAACTTGGTTCAGTTTCAGATTCGGTGGTTGATGCCCTTCTGGGAACTCTTTTTCGCCCCATGTGATTTCATTGTCGGATTCTGTTAGCTCCTCGGCAATTTTCTTCGCAGCACCGATACTACTTTGACCATTATGAAATGCGCTTCCTAATTCCTTAAGAGAAGTGTAGAATTCTGGCGCAAGAATTAGGATTAAAAATCCTACAAAAAACGTAATCCCGTCGAAAAGAATAAGTTGCAGGGCTATTTCTAAAGCAATAATTCCGATACTTAGCATGGAGATGAGTTCCAGCATAAAAGAAGAAGTAAAAGCAACCTTTAAAATTTCCATCGTCGCATCACGAAAACCCAAACTGCTCTTTTCAATGGTTTGTTTTTGTTTTCGAGCACGGCCAAAAAGCTTAAGGGTGGTTAAGCCTTGCAAGGTATCCAAAAAACCACCCGAAAATGATGCCAGTTTGTCCAGCTGCTCTTCCGATTTTTTCTGGGTTTGCATCCCAATGATAATCATAAAAATGGGAATAAACGGAGCAGTGATGATCATAATGAGCCCCGAATTCACGTGCTGTGTAAATACCACGATTAGAATAAGCAATGGAATGAGACTAGATTGAATCACCTGTGGAATATAGGAACTAAAATAGCTTTCCACTTCGTCGACAGCATCCATTAGAATACTTACTTTTCCACCGGACTGTCCTGTTATAGAAGCCTGAACGGGGGTTACTTTATATTGATGTAACAAGGATTGGCGGAATTCCGCCTTGGCATGTGCACCAATTTTCACCCCTGTTCTTCCACTTAAATAGGTAGAACCCGTTCGAAAAAGCAAAACCAATAGCAGGATACCTAGCCAGGGGAGCGCGTCTGTTAAGTTTGCATCTCCCAAAAAGGCATCCTCTATGATGATGACTAGAAGATACGCTTGGGCAATAACCATCGTACCGGCAATTAGAGCAAATAAAACCAGTAAAGCCATACGTTTTTTTTGTTGTTTCATCATTGCTTTTAACTTATCCATGTGACGTATCTCCAATCGGAGCTTATTTTTTACCTTTTACATAATCGGCATTGAACAGGAACAATCTCATTAATAGAATTAGCGAAGGTATTAGTAGTAAAAGTCCTGCGATAAAGACAATAATGAGTGCAATTGCTGTAGATTCAAAGGTAACACTGTCATAGATATTAATATAAGGATACAAAATATATGGTAAATGGCTTGCGCCGTACCCAAAGAATGCGAAGAAAAACTGCAACATAACACTAATAAATGCCCATCCATAGTATTTCCCAATATAGATAAGCCACATGGCGATCATAAAGAACCCAACCGATAGACCAAACATCCACCATAAATCAAGCATCTTATCATAATGCACTTCATTATGCTGCCCCAGTGCAATAAATGTGGTCAAGGACGCAACAATCGTAGGCGTTGCCCAAAATAGGGCATACTTTCTAACCAACTGTAGTGCTTTTTGGTCATCTGCCCGTGCTGCATAATATACAAGAAAAGTAGCACTGATGTATAGAACAGAAACAAGCGCTAGAAACACCACACTCCAAGAGTAAGGACTTGTAAATAAAGCAAGATAGTCTAGAGAAACAGTTCCTCCACTCTCGGAGATAAATCCACCTTCAGACAAAGTCATCGCGGTGGAAAGGGAGGCAGGGATTAGTAAGCCTGTCGCTCCGTATAAAAACATGTAGACATTACTTCGCTTCGATCCATAATTCTCAAACGCGTAAAAAGAACCACGAATTGCCAGTAGAATAATGGCAATACTTCCGGGCACGAGTAATGCTGTCCCATAATAGTATGCCGAATCTGGAAAGAAACCAACAATCCCTACAAAGAAGAAAACAAAGAATACATTGGTTACCTCCCAGACCGGGGAGAGATAGCGCGAGATCAATTGATTAATGATATGGTCATTCCCTGTGATCTTCGCATAATAGGCAAAAAAGCCAGCGCCGAAATCAACAGATGCTACAATAAGGTATCCATACAAAAAGATCCACAGAACTGTAATTCCAATTATTTCATAGCTCATTCTTTATCCCCCTCTTCAATCGTTGGGTACCTCTTCTCTAACTCTTCCTCTGCCGGTTTCCCCTTAAAGAGCTTTCGTAGCACTATGACACACAATGTTCCGAGAACAATGTACAGAGCCAGGAAGAAGATAAACATAAGACCGATCTGTGGCGATGTGGTGGCCGCTTCATCAACTGTCATATAGCCACGCAAAATCCATGGCTGTCTTCCAACCTCTGCATAAACCCAACCGAACTCTGTTGAAAGCATCGCGAGTGGTCCTGATAAGAAAAGAAGTCGAACCATCCATTTATTGTGCTGATCCCATTTCTTTATTCTGCTTACGATAATATAGAGCAAGGAAACAGCGATTAAGAACATACCGATCATTACCATCAAGTCAAACATATAATGGACCCAAAGTGGTGGTCTTTCGTCTTCCGGGATTTCATTCAGCCCGGTAACTTCACTCTCAAAATCACCATGTGCTAAGAAGCTTAAAAGTCCAGGCAGACGGATTGCACCAACTGGATTATCCTCATTATTCAACCAACCAAAAAGCACAAGGTCAGCACCTTCTTCTGTTTCAAAATGCCACTCTGCAGCAGCAAGCTTTTCTGGTTGATGTTCTGCAAGAAACTTTGCAGATATATCACCAGCAAGAGCGGTCAGTATAGAAAACACAAACACAAGAGTCATTGTCAGCTTCAGTGCTTTTTTATGATATTCCGATTGTTTCTTCTTAAGTAGACTGAAGGCTGCAATCGTAGCAAGAATTGCAGCAACGGTAAGATAAGAAGAACTCAATACGTGAATAACTTTTGAGGTGGTGGCCGGATTAAACATTGCCTCAATCGGGTTAATGCTTGTAAATTGCCCATTTTCCATCGTGAAACCATCTGGTGTGTTCATAAAGGCATTCACTGTGGTAATAAAAAACGCAGATAACGCCCCTCCTATAACAATCGGCAAAGAAAACCACCAGTGAGTTAGCGGGTTTTTAAAACGATCCCATGTATAAAGATAAATTCCTAAAAAGATTGCCTCAAAGAAGAATGCAAATACTTCCATAAATAAAGGAAGGCTAATAACATTACCAGCAAGCTGCATGAAATTTGGCCACACTAAGGATAGCTGTAGTCCAATAGCGGTTCCGGTTACAACCCCAACTGCTACGGTAATAACAAAACCTCGTGTCCAACGTCTTGCCAGCATTCTATAATGTTGGTCATTCTTTTTCACTCCGATAAATTCGGCAATGCAAATAAGTAACGGAACACCAACACCAAGCGTGGCGAATATAATATGGAATATTAATGTCATTGCAGTAATTAATCGGCTCATCAAAACCGGATCCAAATCAAACATGCGTAAACCTCCCTGATTAAAAAGAGTTTGCTCAGTACTGATCAAACTTTCATCTATTTAAAAGCTCACAAGCTAAACGCCAGCAAGTAAGCACGGTATATACTGTTCATTTACGGTGTACCACTAAATTATAACGCAGTTTCCTGCATTAATGTGTACACGGTAATGACAATCACGTGACATTCCTCACGCCCATGCTGACAAGCTGTTTTTATTTTTAACCATGTACCCTATTATCATACACTCTACACCTTGATTAAGTAGAACTTGATGTCGGTGGTTGATTAGGCTACTCTTATGATTGATTGAAACAGCTTTGTCGTTGATTGGGCCTCTTTTACGATTGATTGAAACAGCTTTGTCGTTGATTGGGCCTCTTTTATGATTGATTGAAACAGCTTTGTCGTTGATTGGGCCTCTTCTATGGTTGATTAAATTAGCATTGGCGTTGATTGGCCCCCTTCTATGGTTGATTAAATTAGCATTGTCGTTGATTGGGCCCCTTCTATGACTGATTGAATTAGCATTGTCGTTGATTGGGCCTCTTCTATGATTGATTGAACCCGATAATATACCTTCACACCAATAAGCTTGTTGAAAGGAGGCATGGTTTGCTATCATATAAAAAGATCAGTTAAAGGAGAATCATCCAATGTAAAAAATCCCGTGAAACAACGTACTTATATTAAAACTATATTAAAGAAGGGATTTTATATATGAGCTTACAAGATGAAGTGCAAAAGAGACGGACGTTTGCCATCATTTCCCACCCAGATGCGGGAAAAACAACCCTAACGGAAAGGTTGCTTTTATTTGGCAATTTGATTCGTTCAGCAGGCACAGTAAAAGGGAAAAAGACAGGCAAATACGCAACCTCAGATTGGATGGAAATAGAAAAACAACGTGGTATTTCTGTTACATCCAGTGTAATGAATTTTCCATATAAAGATTTCCAGGTCAACATTTTGGACACACCTGGACACGAAGACTTTAGTGAGGATACGTACCGTACACTTACTGCAGTAGACAGTGTTGTCATGATCATTGATGCAACAAAAGGAATCGAAGCGCAGACTAAGAAGCTTTTTAAGGTTTGCCGCATGCGCGGAATCCCTATTTTTACGTTTATTAATAAAATGGATCGTGAAAGCAGGGAGCCACTTGATCTTATGGAAGAGATTGAGGAAGTACTCGACATCGAAACCTACCCTATGAATTGGCCAGTAGGCATGGGAAAACAATTCCTTGGTATTTTTGATCGTCAAGGTAAGCAGTTTATTCAATTTAATGGAAATGAAGAGGAAAACTCCATTCCCTATGAGGCTTTAAACAATGAAGAACATGCAGAGTTACGTTCCCAATCAAGCTATAAGGTCGCCAAAGATGAATTGGAACTACTTGATGAAGCTGGGGACTCCTACTCCCTTGACGCTGTAATGGCAGGAGAACAGACACCTGTATTTTTCGGAAGTGCTCTTGCACCATTTGGTGTTCAAACATTCTTTGACACGTTTATTTCCATGGCTCCTGCCCCCGTCCCACGGAAATCGACAGAGGGGCTTATCCAACCTGATGAGGAAGAATTTTCAGGATTCATCTTTAAAATTCAAGCAAATATGAACCCTGCACATCGGGACCGCGTGGCGTTTTTGCGAGTTTGCTCCGGAAAATTCGAACGTGGTATGAGTGTAAAGCTGGCTAGGGCCAACAAAGTGATAAAGCTTTCGCAGACCCAGCAATTCGTTGCTTCATCGAGAGATACGGTTGAGGAAGCATATGCTGGTGATATTATTGGAATTTATGATCCCAATATCTACCGAATCGGAGATACGTTAGTTTCTGGTAAAAAACAATTTGATTATGATGAACTCCCTCAATTTCCACCAGAATTATATAAAAAGGTAACAGCTAAGAATGTTATGAAGGGAAAACAGTTTAACAAAGGTATTGAGCAGCTTGTTCAAGAAGGGGCTATTCAATTATTTAAAGGGTATCGCAATGATGCACGTATTATTGGTGCTGTTGGAGAATTACAATACGAAGTATTCCAACATAGAATGAAGGCGGAATATAATACGGAGGTTATGCTAGAGTCTATCGGTGAGCGGATCCCAAGATGGTTAAATGAAGACCAATTAGACCCCTCTATTTTCGATGAGCGTAGTATGCTCGTGCAAGACAGAGAGGGCAATTATGTAGCATTATTTAAAAACGATTTTGCTTTAAATTGGTTCCATGATAAATACCCAAAGGTTGAACTCATTGATTTATTTGAATCCAACCAATATAATCAATAAAAATTTAGTATAGTAAAAAGGCTGCCTTTTTGTCGGGAAGACAAATGGCAGTCCTTTTTCATGTGCAAACTTAACGAGTATGTTGAAGGTGCTATTACATTTTAAAATCAGGAATCCCCATGAACTCTAGAGATTCTTCCAGACTAGAAAAGGCACGTAGCGAATCATAGGCACCCGCACTTTTAGATAGCCGGTTTAACTGATTTTTCCATGCCTCATTAGTTGCGATGGTACCGGTTTTTTCAACATTGCTACCAATCCAGCTCATTAACTCACCCCATACTACGTTTACCTCAGGTTTTGAATTGTGGATAGCGCTATTATCATTTAGAAATTTAGTAACGCCAGGCTGACTTAATACGCGTTTTACTTCCTCCGCCTGCTGTTCTGCTTCTTCGACAGTCTCAGCCATTTCATAATACTTAAAAAATAGCACGTCCTTGTAAATTTTCATTTCGTACTTTTCCATCACTTTTCCCCTCTTTTTTCATAATAAATCTAATCATATGTGTACTGCATGAATTGCTATTAGGAATCCCTGCATATAAGTTCAATATTTGCTTCAATTTTTGTTGGGCCAGTGTCCTCTAGTTTCATAGAGGTTTTTCTTGCCAACTATTACAGATTAATTATAAACCACTAGATTAGGCCCAAAGACAATCATAACATTAACCTATGTAATTATGTATGTAGAAACTCTCTCTTATCAACTGTCCAAATATTACCAATTAGAGAACTTTCTTTTACTATCGGTTATTAGAAAAAAACAATAAAATGAAATCCTTTTTAAATTGTGCTTATAAGGGGTGATTATGGTAATTATGTCGGAATTATGAACAACATAGAAAAAACAATTTCATGTGGATTCCAAAAAACAGCAACAAAAAAGGTACTTGCATTCCATTATCAAGTACCCGATCGATTAAAAGTTTTATTATGTGTCTAGGCGTTGCTAAAATAGCCACTAACTAGCAAAGCTATTTTCAACATATTCTCTAATTTTTTTCCATTTACTATTTTCTTTACGGAAAGTTTCTATAAAAAGCAATTTTGCATTGGTCATTTTTCCATCAACCTTGAAACCCACCCAAAATACTGCGACACCTTCTTTTTGCTTGTTGATCTCGATTAGTACATCTTCAAATAGCCATTCGGGATTCCTCCCTTGGTATTGCTTATACGCTTCGTTCCAACCTTGCTTGGCTTCCTCATCTCCCCAATCTGAAACGATTGCCTCGGGGTTAGCCCACCTAACTTCTAAGTCCTTTGATTGATGAGCTGACATCCTCTCTGGATTTACACTATTCCAAGATGTCCTATACTCCTCTAGAAATTCTTTAAAATCATCTAATAATGTCTCTTCCATTCTCCCAACTCCTTTTAAGAAATCTACCCGTTATGCAACGATCTTACTTTGCTTATTTACGTTGTACTATATACGATTTGATTACAAATTTCAAAAAAATTATAATATCTTCATCAGAGATTAGCAGTACTCACCCTATATGTAAAAAAAGAAAAGGCCAAATCACATTGATTTGGCCTGCTAATTACTATGTTATTTTAAAAGTTAATTTAAATTTTTTCAATCTCGTCCTCTAACATTTCGTACGTGTCTACCTTCGCCTCTTTGATGAAGTGACACGGTTCTTCGCCGGAAATGATTGTCAAATCATGCATCGCTCTTGTACAAGCTGTATAAAACAATGTTCGATCCTTTTCCTTATAATTGCTAGAAGAGCCGTCAGGTATAATTACAGCATCAAACTCAATACCCTTAGCCAAATATACTGGGAGCACAATGAAACCCTTAGAGAAACCGTATGTCTCTTCGGTTATTTGCGTAACAGGTACGGCTTCTTTTAGTTCCTTGTATACACGCTCTGTTTCCTGTACTGTTTTACAAATAACCGCAATCATCTCATGCCCTTTCTCTAAATAAGCAGATCTCTCTGCTAGAATAGCAAGGGAGCTGTGGGACGGATCGGTTAGTCGAATTAACGTGGGTTTGGCACCATCACGATTAAATGCCTCGATCTCTTCCACACCAGGAGCAAATGCTTTAGTAAACTCTGTTATTTGTTTGGTCGGCCGATAGCTTTTTGTAAGTGTAATTCGCTCGTGTTCAGATTCCTGTATGCCGGGTACAAGCGGATTTTCCTTTGTTACATTAACATAAATAGCCTGGTTGATGTCACCAAGTAATGTCATGCGAGTATAAGGAAAGAGATGTCTAATAAAAGCAAACTGAAAGGATGAGTAATCCTGCGCTTCATCAATTAATAGCTGACGGACTGCACGCTCCTGTTTATCCCCAATGAGTTTACCTTTAAAATAAAGGTATGGTGCTGCATCCTCCCATGTCAGGTGATTATTGGAAAAGTCATGTATCGTTTGCTCACAAATCGCATTCCAGTTATTCGGAGTATTTTCCAGCTCTCTTGTTGTTGAAAACAGCAGTCGGAAGTTTTTCGCAACGTGCACAAAATCAAAATCCTCTATTTGTTTGCGCAAAGTACCGAACATCTTTCTGACTACTGCCTTACGAAGGACTTTCTCCTCATTCACAAACATATCCTCATCTAATTTTTGAGCTTCATAATACGCTTTTAAATACGCTTCTTTATCAAGCAACTCGACCTTTTCCATTACCCAATCCTTTTTCACTTCCAGCCTTTGATACTGCTTTAGCTCACTTTGCAGCCATTTGGCAACGATCTCCATTTTATTGACAGGTGTTATAGCTTCATCAAGTGAATAAAAGTACTCGCTGATCTCCTCTTTGGAGATTAATATCTCCCCACGAAAGGAAATATTTTTAAATTGCATCCCTTCTATCCGTAGCTTCTCTACATAGTTGTCAATCAGCTTCTTGAAGTCCAATGTTGCTTTATATTCCATACTACTAAGTCGAGTTTGATAAGCATCACTGTTCTCCTTTGTAAGTACGTACTCCATCTGTTCAAAAGGGGATTCTACAGTAAAGCCTTCTCCAATTCCCTCTCGTAGATACTCAAGAAAAGTGGTCTGTCTTACATTCGCTTCCCCCAACTCTGGAAGAACATTGCGAATATACCCAGTGAATAAAGGGTTTGGCGAAAAAAGAACGACATTTTCAGGGTTTAACTCCTCTCGGTATCGATACATTAAGTAAGCAATCCGTTGAAGTGCTGCAGAAGTTTTTCCACTACCAGCCACTCCTTGAACAAGTAACAATTTACTGCGCTCTTCACGGATAATCCTATTCTGTTCCTTCTGTATGGTAGCTACAATGTTTTTCATGTCCGTGCTTGCATTATGTCCGAGTGCTTCTTGAAGCATTTCATCCCCTATCGTGAGTCCAGTATCAAATAGGCCTTTAAGTATGCCGTCTCGAATAATAAATTGCCGTTTTAATGATATCTCACCTTCTATTGCACTGTTCACGGCATTATATGAAGCATTACCCAAAGCATAATCGTAATAAAGGCTGGATATAGGTGCACGCCAATCATAAACAAGAAAATCTTCATCCTGTCGATCCAAAAAAGAAGATATTCCAATATAGAGTTTCTCTACCTGATCCTCTCCGTGTTCCTTAAAATCAATTCGACCAAAATATGGAGACTTCTTCATTCGCTTTAATACTTTCAGCTCATCACCAATTTTTCCATGAAATCTTTCTTTTTCTGCTAAAAATTCGGCCTGCTGTTTTATACTGGCTTGTGTTTCAATGACATCATCCGGCTCGTCAAGGTTGACGGTAACATCGTCCCAAAAGGTTTTTCTTAGTTCGATTACATCTTCCTTTAAACCCGTCGCCTTAGAATATAATGCTGTTTCTTTACGCTCGATTTCCTTTAGCACATAATCTATACGTTCTTGTTCTTCCATTCGATCCTTTGGTCCCACGCTCATTACATCAACTCCAGTTCATTTTCGGAATATATATAGTTGACTTTACTTATCGTTAATGATACAATATATTTGGAGATAATATACATTAAGATTAACAAATAAGTAACTAACTAAGCTTACCATCTTTTACGGTACACTGCAATAGTTACTTTTTTAGGTTTTTTGTCGATTAAACTATCCTTTATACATTTAAGTAAAAGTAGCAAACCCGTTGTTTGCTACTTTTTTTGTACTTTTTTTCAAAATACTGAACTCGAAAACCCATTCACCATAATATATTTCACATTTTTGACACAAACTATTTGACAACTTTGTGAACAAGGTGAATAATATAATTATGGGAGGATGATTTCTATGAAAACAGGTAAGAAAATGTTAAATGCCGTTAAAATTGCAGGGTCAATTGTACTTACACTTGGGATCGTCATCTTTTTATACGGATTTTTCGTAAGCGATTACAGTGCAATCACAGGCATTGGCATTGGTACAATCATGGGGGCAGTATTCATCTTTTTAATGGGTGTGTTTTTTGTAGCAACGGAAGAGGTTTTAGAAAAATTTAGCAAACCGAAAATCCTTAAATAGGGAGCGCATCAGGCGTTCCTTTTTGTTTGGAAAAAATTATACACTTTCCTATACATATTTCCGTTTTTAAGTGTTGTTTTTCCAATCTCTGTTTTTCCTTTCTTGTAAAACGGGTAGAGTCTAAGTAGAGAAGTTTAAATTATTTTAGCCTCTTACACCATAGAAAGAATTTAACAGGGAAGGATGATAAAAATGAAACAACGAATTAAAATTATACGTGCCGTCAAATATACTGGCGCTGTCATCTTGACAGCAGGCATATTAATATTCTTATATGGCTTTTTCATTAGTGATAGGAGCCTTTGGACTGGTGTTGGTATCGGAACCGTAATGGGAGCAGTTTTTCTCTTCTTGATGGGTGTATTTTTTGTTGGGACAGAAGAAAAGTTGAAAGAACGTTATGGTAGGTTAGAGTCTAAAACCAAAGATTCAGAGTGAATTACTATTAAAAAAGGAGTGCTCTTAAACGAGCACTCCTTTCGTAATCCTTACATATATCCCCAAATTAATGCTAGTAATGAACCGAAGACTGTCACTACTGCAATAAAAACACCGTAATAAACATTGGATAGAATTAAACCACTATCCTCTGATTCTCTAGCATGCATGAACACCATTAATTGCAACATTGCTTGAACAAACGCTGTAACAAGTAAGATCGTCATGCCTAATGCGAACGACATATCTACGAAGTATACCAATAAAGCAACGGCTGTTAAGACAAGGGAAAATACAAATCCCATTACCTGTTTTAGTGGAAATAATTCCTTCATTTACATCATTCCTTTCAGATAGATGAAGCTGAAAATAAAGATCCAAACAACATCTAGAAAGTGCCAGTAAAGAGAGAATATAAAGGATTTATTTGCAGTTTCAGGTGTGAACCCACGTTTTGCAACTTGTATCAGGATAAATATTCCCCAGAACAAGCCTAATGTAACGTGTAATCCGTGTGTTCCTATCGTTGTTAACAATGCAGACGTGAAGGCACTTACTGTTATGCCAGCTCCTTCATGGATGTAATGATTAAACTCATAGATCTCCATACTAAGGAACCCTGCACCAAGAACAAGCGTGATGATAAAGAACGTCATCATCGCTTTCTTGTTTTTAAGCCTCATTGCATGCACCGCTAAACCAACGGTAAAACTACTTGTAAGCAGTAAAATTGTTTCAATTAATACTGGTGACAATTCAAAGATTTCTGCTCCACTCGGTCCACTTCCATGACGACCTTCTAATGTAAAGTAGGAAGCAAACAAAGTACCAAAGAGCATTATTTCTGCTCCAATAAAGATCCAGAAACCTAATATATTTAAACGGCCCTGTTCAGAGCTATACTCTAACGGCTGCGAGTGATCCAATTTCATTATTTTCCACCTCGCAATTCAGATTCTGTTTTTTCAATTTCCTCAACAGGTATGTGATACCCGTGATCTTGCTCAAAGGAACGGTGAATTAAGCATGCGACAATACCTAACAAGGCAATAGCAACACCAATCCATATGCTAAATATAAAGGAGAACCCAAGAACAAAGAACAGTGAACTCATAATAAATGGTACACCACTATTATTCGGCATGTGGATTTCCTTCAATTTTCCACTAAATAGCTTATGGCCGTTATATTTTGAATCCCAGAATGCTTCACTTGAATTCACTTGAGGAACTTCAGCAAAGTTATATTCCGGTACTGGTGTATTTGTTGCCCATTCAAGAGAACGCGCATCCCAAGGATCGCTTCCGATATCTCTTGAAGCATAGCGAGTACTGTAATAGATATTGTAAACAATTATGATAAACCCAATAGCTAACATCACTGCGCCAGCAAATGACACCATATTCCAGAAGCCAAAGCCTGTGGATTCAGAATAGGTATACATACGGCGTGCCTGACCATCCAACCCGGATATAAACATCGGGAAGAATGCTACACATGTACCGACTGAAATAAACCAAAATGCCCACTTACCAATTCGTTCGTTTAGCATAAAGCCAAACATTTTAGGCCACCAGTACGTTAGACCGGCCAGCATCGCAAATACTACACCTGGAATAATAACTAAGTGGAAATGCGCTACTAGGAACATCGTGTTGTGATATTGGTAATCAGCAGCTGACATACCAAGCATAACACCTGTTACCCCACCTATTGTAAAGATAGGCAAGAATCCTAGTGAATACATCATCGGTACTGTAAATCGGATACTCCCTTTATATAAGGTGAATAACCAGTTAAAGATTTTAATACCTGTTGGAACAGCAATCGCCATTGTGGTAATAGAGAATATACTGTTAACCATCGCTCCCTGACCCATCGTAAAGAAGTGATGGACCCATACTACGAACGATAGAAGCGAGATAATTACCATTGAAGCAACCATCGATTTGTATCCATATAAATTACGCCTTGCAAAGGTAGAAATGATTTCACTATAAACACCGAATGCTGGAAGCACTAAAATATAAACCTCCGGATGTCCCCAAACCCAGAACAGGTTGGCCCATAGCATATCCATTCCACCATTACCTGTTGTGAAGAATTGCGTGCCGAATAAACGGTCCATTGTTCCCATTGCAAGTGCAACAGTTAAAACAGGGAATGCAAAGGTAATAATTAAGTTGGTTATCAGTGCAGACCAGGTAAACATCGGCATCTTCATAAGTTTCATGCCTGGTGCACGCATTTTAAGAATTGTTACAATAAAGTTAATACCTGTTATTAAGGTACCTATACCCGCAATCTGAATGGCTATCATATAGTAATTCGTTCCGACCGACGGGCTAAACTCATTACCTGCCAACGGAAAATATGATGTCCAGCCAGAGCTTGGTGAACCACCAATAACAAAGGACAAGTTAAATAGCATCGCGCCCATAAAATAAAGCCAAAAGCTTAGTGCGTTTAAACGCGGGAATGCTACATCTCGCGCACCAATCTGTAATGGTACAACAAAGTTCATTAAGGCAATAATAAACGCCATTGCCATGAATATGATCATAACAACACCGTGTGTTGTAAATATCTCATTATAATGTTGCGAGTCGAGCAACTGAGCGTCCGGTGTAGCTAACTGTGCACGCATCATCAGTGCGTCAACGCCTCCACGGAAAAGCATAAGGAGCGCAGAAATTAAATACATAATACCAATACGCTTATGGTCAACGGTTGTTAGCCATTCGCGCCATAGATAACCCCATTTTTTAAAGAACGTTAAACCAGCGATAATTGCAAGTAGGGTAATCCCAATTGCAACCATGGAGGCATATATAATCGGACTTGGATGAGGTATCGCAAAACGTTCAAAGAACTCCATATTTTTTACTCCTTTCAAACCTGCTATAAAGTGAAACTCCATTTAAAAAGGACTGATCGAATAGTCAACCGCCTTTTCTCTTAAAAAACTTCACATGCTCAGGCCGGCATGGCAGCACATACGCTGACACACGCCGACCTTATTGTTTAAAACTAGGACATTACTTTCAATTAGTGTTCATGATCTTGCTCGGAATGGTCACTGTGTTCTTCATCTGAATGGTCAGAATGCTCATCATGGCTTTCTTCTGAATCTCCACCATGATTATGACCACCATGCTCCCCTTCTGGTGCAGGCATGAACTCTAGATGTGTACCTGTGAAGGTTTGCTGACCAAGATGGCCTGGCTCCAGAAGTTCTTCAAACTTATCTTCTGTTATTGGGTCTGCAGTCGTTTGTACTTCCTCCACCCATTCATCAAACTCATCTGGCGAGACGGCATTTACATTGAACGTTTGCTCTGCAAATCCTTCCCCACTAAAGTTAGCATTTCTACCAGAATATTCACCAGGAACATCTGCCGCTAGATGAAGCGTTGTTACCATATCGGACATCGCGTACTTCTGTCCACCCAATTGTGGTACCCAGAAAGCACTTATTGGGCCGTATGAATACAATCTAAATTCAAGCGGGCGATCTGTTGGTACATAAAGATAATTCATTGTTTCTATGTTTTCTTCCGGATAGCTAAAATGCCATTTCCAATCAGAAGAAGATGCGTAAACAACGAGTGGTTCTTCATCATACCCTTCTGGTGTTGCTTCAACCTTGTAGTTACTCTCTACCGATACAAAAGAAAGATAGGCTACAATCAGAACAGGAATCCCTACACAGATTGCCTCAACCCATACATTACCTTCAATATGTGGCGGCTTATAATCCTCCGGCTGTTTAGACGCACGATATTTAACCAGCATAAAAATTAAAATTGCAAAGACTGCAATGACAATAAACGACATAATTCCAATGGAAAGTAAGATAACATCTGCCTGCGTCTGTGCTTGTGGTCCCTTTGGATCCAATACAGCTAATGGCTCACAGCCTGTTAATACAGTAAGTACAGTGAGGATAGCTGCTAGTATCATCCATTTTATTTTCATAGAGATACTCCTTCCTTATAAATTAGCTATATTCTAAAACTACAAAACTATTATTGTTACAAACTTCACAAACATAGTATTATCTTAATACCAGATAAGGAGAAAAACAATTAAAAAGTATTTTCTGTCATAAAATGTTCATGGAAATTAGAACAAAAAGTGAACATTTTACAAATGGGGTTTCATAAGCACTTTTAGGAGAGAACATTAGCCCTGACAGGTTAGCTCAATTGCAGCGTTAGCTTGGTTGATTGGATTGCATTTCTGATTGATTCACTAGCTCTTGTGGTTGATTGGGAGGCGTTTCTAGTCGATTCACTCGCTTTTGTGGTATTGGATATCCTTTTGTCTATTCACTCCCCCTTCTCACAAAAACAAAACCTCCGCCATCAATATCTACTAATTTCCGTAAAAAAAGCCAACCCTATAAGGCTGGCCTCTTTTTGTACCAAAATGACGATCCTTTCTAAATATATTTTAAACCAGACGCTTCGTCCAAAAGTTACCACAATACTCGTTTCGCCACTTGCTCCTCCAGTAACTCTTTAAATTTCTGGAAGGCCACTTGCTCTGTTTCTTTCACGCCATATTGTCGTACTGTAACATTTTCACTCTCTATTTCTTCATCTCCAATGACAAGTGCATAGGGAACTTTCTTTATTTGTGCTTCCCTTATTCTGTATCCTAGCTTCTCATCACGTTCATCCATGTGAACCCTAATTCCTTGTTGCCGCAATTCACCCTGAAGCTTTAGACAATAATCTACATGTACTGCAGCAACAGGAAGTAATTGCACTTGCACAGGTGCCAGCCAGACAGGAAATGCCCCGGCAAAATGCTCGATAAGAATTCCAAAGAAACGATCAATTGAGCCGTATATGGCGCGATGTATAACCACTGGCCTCTCCTTTTCCCCTTTTTCGTTAATATATGTGAGGTCAAATTTTTCCGGCATTTGAAAATCGAGTTGAATAGTGGCACACTGGTGGCTTCGCTTTAATGCATCTTTTATGTGAAAATCAATTTTCGGACCATAAAACGCACCATCTCCCTCATTCACCTGGTATGCGACACCCATTTGCTTAAGCACATTTTCTAAAGAATCTTCTGCATGGTCCCAGAGCTCATTAGACCCGAGAGATTTCTCTGGACGTGTTGATAGCTCCACAGTAAATGAAAAGCCAAATGCCCGGTACATAGCATCCACTAACCGAATTGCAGCCTTGACTTCCTCTTCAATCTGATCCTCCCTTACAAAGAGATGGGCATCATCCTGGCAAAAGGAACGAACTCGAAGCATTCCATTCAAGGCACCACTGTACTCATGCCTGTGAACCTGGCCAAATTCTGCCATCCGTATTGGTAAGTCTCTATAGGAATATAAATTATTTTTGAAAATGAGCATATGGCCTGGGCAGTTCATTGGTTTCATCGCAAATTTTGTATTGTCTACTTCAGAGAAATACATATTCTCTTTATAATGATCCCAATGGCCAGATTGTTCCCATAACCGCTGATTCATCATAAATGGTGTCCGAACTTCTTCATAACCAGCTTTTGTTTGTAGTTCCCTCGAGAATGCTTCTAACTCATTTCGGATGATTTGACCTTTTGGCAAGTAAAATGGCATCCCTGGTGCTTCCTCTGAGAACATGAACAGCTCTAGTTGTTTCCCTAACTTCCGGTGGTCACGTTTTTCCGCTTCTTCACGTAATTGAAGATATTCCTCCAACTCTTTGTTTTTACGAAACGCTACCCCATACACTCGCTGCATGACTTCATTATTCTGATCACCCTTCCAGTATGCGCCGGACACATGTGTTAGTTTAAAGGCTTTCACCAAACCAGTTCGTGGCAGGTGTGGTCCACGGCATAAATCGACAAACTCCCCTTGCTGGTAGATGGAAATCTCAGCATCCTCATCCAAATCTCCAAGGATTTCCAGCTTAAAGGATTCCCCTTTTTGTTCAAATAGCTCTCTCGCCTCTTGATACGATAACACCCTCCGTTTTATTTCCAAATTTTCCTTAATAATGCTGTTCATTTCTTTCTCAATCATTTTCAAATCCTCATGTGATAAACTCTTTGTTAGCTTAACATCATAATAAAAGCCATCTTCAATGACTGGTCCAATCCCTAATTTAACCTCATTAAAGCAGCGTTTTAATGCCTGTGCCAAGATATGTGCTGTACTATGACGCAACACACCTAATGCCTCCTCGTCCTCTAGTGTTAAAATAGATAAGGGACCACCTTTCACAAGAGGCTGCGCCATATCTACAAGCTGCCCATCAACCTTCCCTACTATCGCTCTCTTTGCCAAACTTGCACTAATGGATGCGGCAATCTCCCTAACTGTAATCCCTTTTGAATAGCTTTTGATTTGCCCATCTGGAAATTGAGCGCTTATTTTCTCCATAAAAATTCCTCCTTTAGATATTAAAAAACGCACTCATCCCAATAAAGGGACGAGTGCGTTTACTCGTGGTTCCACCCAACTTCCCAATGAAATACTTCATTGGCTTTGGACGCTTTAACGCAGCGTAGACGGTATTGGTTACTCTACTTTCCCCAATACGGCTCCAAGGTGGTGTATTATTTTCCATCACTGGGAAGTTCGCAGCAATTCTTCCCTCTCTGTTAGCTGTAAAAATAATACCTATCCTTTTCCTAGCATGTTTTTATTAGATAACTTGCCATCGATCGATTTGTCAAGATTGTGTACTGGAGTCTTCAAAATGTTACTATGTTGTCTTTTGTTCCATAGCTATAAGTTATATTTTCCTAAAATAAAAAAACACATCTATCCCGGTATAAGGGACGAATGTGTATGTTCGTGGTTCCACCCAATTTCCCAATGAAATGAAAGATTCACTGGCTTTGGTTGCTTTAACGCAGCAATTACGGTATTGGTTACTTAGTTTCCCCGATACAGCTCTGAGGTGGTACATTTATTTCCCTGCGTTAGGAAGTTTCCAGCAAGCCTTCCCTCTCTGATAACCGGTAAAATAATGCATTTCCTCTTCTTCACTACTTATAGAGGTTGTTCAAAAAATCCGGTAAAAATGACACATCGGTACTGATGACCTTCGACTAAATTCCGACACGTCCTGTGTCGAACGTCGAAGTCACCACATCCTGTGGAAGCTCGTTGGCTTGCTTTTCCGTTCCTCACGTATTAATTGCATACGTTTCGGTACTCAAAGCTACGCCGCCTCGAACTTCTCGGTCCTTTTTATCCTCCTTTTTGAACACGCACTTATAACTAATTTTTATATATGCTATTACAAATACTTGAAAAAGGCAATACTTTTTTCAAAAATTCGAAATGTCCTTACGAAGTCTTGTTTTACTTCTTGGCTAGACAGGGAAGAGTTGAGAAAAAGGAACCGCTCTAGGAGGAGTTTATTATGCATCCGTGGAAAATTTCACTTATATATTTACTCTTTTTCGCTGGTATGATTTTTGTGAATTATTCTGTTGGATCCCAAGTAGGTCAAATTGCCAATCAGGATCCAGCCCTTATCCAGCCAGCTGGGTATGCATTTTCAATATGGGGACTCATCTATATACTTTTGTTCATTTGGATTATAAAAGGTTTTTTCGCTCGCGACCCAAAAGCAGATCTTTACAGAGAGCTACGTTTTATGATTCTCTTAAATTTTGTATTGAACAGCTTATGGATTATTACCTTCACCCAGCAGATGATCCTGTTATCAGCAGGCATTATTATTTTATTATTGCTTTCACTAGTAGGGATTTATCAAAAGGTACACCGCCATAAAGCCAGCAATACATGGGACTATGCACCTTTTTCAATCTATACTGGATGGGTATCTTTAGCCAGTATCGTAAATGTTTTCACTTATATAGAAAGAAGTAACGCACTCTCCTTTATTGGGATAGGAGAAACAGGTTGGACGCTCGTTGCGGTACTCGGGATTAGCTTGGTTGCTATCTCCACCATTCTCTATCAAAGGGATCTGTTTTACCCACTCGTGTTAATTTGGACGTTTAGTGTGATTATGATAAATCTACAGAGTAACGCACTACAATGGGTGCTTATCGGCTGTATCATCATTGTGAGTGCGTTTATTTTATACAGCTTCTTCACAAGTCTTAAAAGACGGAGGCACAGAATTTTCAGCTAGACTAAAACAAATCCATCTGCCTAGGTGCTAGACCTTCGAATTCAATGCCCAGCATTTGCTGAAAAGTCTTTGCATTTTCTGCTGCATCTCCACCCGAATTATTGTTAAATAGAACGACAATATCTTTCGTTTGCTTGCTTAGCTGTAGGATGCGCTCCTTCCATTCCAGCAGTTCTTGCTCATTATAGTTATATAAATAGCGAACTTCTCGCCAATTTGCATCCTTAGGCTTGTTCCAGCCATAGAGGTTTCGACCATGTATGCGAATTAAAGTCACCTTCTCATCTGTCGCAACAGGAATGATTGGTACGGAGCCATCCCCTGCTTGGGGTTCATCTACGATGGAGTGAATCCAACCTTCCGCTGTCATAAATTCAAGTGTTTGGTCTCTAAACCTTTCGTCGAACCAGGTCTGGTTACGGAATTCTAAGGCAACTGGGATATCGCCCATTTGCTTTTTACAATAGCGTAAGTAGTCAACATTTTCTTTTTTACAGGTAAACCATGGTGGAAATTGAAAAAGAACCATCGCTAATTTATTTGCCTGTAGATAGGGCTTTAGGGAGTCTATAAATGCTTGGAACATCTCCGTTTTTGAGGAGAATTGGTTTTCCTCCCCACGCTGATGTCCTGTCATCCCTTGATATGCCTTCACGATAAAACGGAAATTATCAGGTGTCTCCTTGACCCATTTCCTTGCATTTTTTTCTGGCTGAATGGCATAGAAAGAACTGTCCACCTCTACAACGGGAAAGTGGCTGCTGTATTCTTGTAGTTTATCCTTCGGTTTTATTTGTGGGGGATATAATGCATGATGGTCCCCCCAGCCTGTTAATCCTATGTATATCATTGCCATCCCTCCTACAGATAGGATAATGCAAGAAAACGTGAAAAAACAAGCAGCAAGAGTCTCCCTTTTTTCTTTTCTAATTAATTGTTCCACCTTTATGCATGTTCTATAATAAAGGACAAGCTAACAAACAAACCAAGGGAGGGTTTACCATCTCTATCATATTGCAAAGAATCTATGAGGAAGAAAACAAATTAGGTGGCAACCGAGTGTTGGTAGATAGAGTGTGGCCACGCGGTATTTCAAAGGCTGATGCTGGCGTCGACTGTTGGGCGAAAGAAGTAGCACCTAGTACAAAGCTTAGAAAATGGTTTGATCATGATCCAGATAAATTTGATAAATTTAAGCAAATGTATAAGGAAGAATTGGCACAGAATGAAGAACAGCAGGAAGCGCTTGGAAAATTAAAGGAAATGGCTACGAATGAACGACTCGTTTTGTTATACGGAGCTAAAGATAAAACCTATAATCACGTTAATGTGTTAAAGGAAGTATTAGAAGGAGAATAATATGAATAAAGGTTTTTTTGATCAAGTATATGACCTCGTTGCCCAGATCCCTCGAGGACATGTGGTGTCATATTCCCAAGTTGCTGGGATGTTGGAACAGCCACATAATGCTAGAGTAGTAGGGTGGGCGATGAGGCAGTCACCACCTGAACGCAATCTACCAAGCCATCGCGTCGTGAAGAAGTCAGGAGAACTCGCCCCAGGATTTACGAACCAGCGACACCTTCTTGAGCAAGAAGGTGTCACCTTTGACCAAAAAGGCAGGGTACAAATGAAGCAACATAATTGGAATCGTTAGGGGAAATTTCGATTCGCATCCAGTCCATCTCGCTATTTAAAATAAGATGGACTAAATGAATCTTGAATTTTTCTATGCCAACTATTTCTGTTATTAACCAAATGACTGTGTAAAATCGGATACTTTTTTATATATTTTATCAGGCTTCATTGTAAATTCACTAGATTGGAATTCAGGTAGCCATTGTACTCCTACAGTGGCTACACCTGCCTGCTTTCCCGCTTCAATATCCGCGTTACTATCTCCGATAAACATTGCTTCGCTCTTCTCGATATTCATATCTCGCAATGTATTAAGAATACCTTCGGGGTTGGGCTTCGCGTTCACCACGTCATCCCCAGTAACAATGGTATCAAACAACGCTTTATCCATTTCCAATGCTTTAAGAGAAATATCCAAGCTTGCCCTAGACTTCCCTGTGATGATTGCCAGTTTATACCCGCGCTCTTTGAGCTTTTGGATCATGTCCGTAACTTCCTGATTCGGCTCTACTAACGCTTTATGGTTTTTCTCATAAATTTCAAGAAACAGGTCAACTGCCTTCTCCTTATCTGAATGTTGCAGGTTACCCCGAATAATTTCTGGCTCGGGAGGACCAAACATATTCTTAACATCTTCATCCGAGATATCTTTTCCATCATACGTGTGGAACACCTGTTGAAAGGCATAGAAACTAACAGGTAGTGTATTCGCTAATGTCCCATCAAAATCAAATAAAATGGCTTTCATCTCGCTTCACCCCTTGTCAAAATGTTAATTGCACTATTAAACTTGACTACTTGTCACATAGACTCATAGTCGCTTTTTAATAGGGAATACATGTATAGGTCATCAAACTTTTTTCCATTAAACTCATAACTTCTTAGCAAGCCTTCCTTAATAAAAGCCTTTCGTTCGACGAGCTTACATGATGCCACGTTTGGCGGTTCAATTAATGCTTCAATGCGTTGTAAATTCATTTCCCCAAACCCATATTCCAGTATCGCTTCGATTGCCTCACTTGCTATACCTTTTCCCCAATATTGCTTATCTAACTCATAACCGATTTGGGAACGAGAATGTTGCGCCACATAGTTCAGAAAACCAAAGCTGCCAATTACTTCATCCACCCCTTTGATGGTAATCCCCCATCTAATCCCTGTTTTTTCAGCAAAGATCGAATCATACCAGGCTATCTCATCGAGTGCCTCTTCTTCCGTTTGAAAAGGCAATAATCCGTAATGCTCCATTACATCCTTATCCGATAGATATTTCAACATGCTCCTAGCATCTGTTTTACGTATTTGCCTCAAAATTAAACGCTCTGTTTCTAGTACAGGAAAATCCTGTAGTACCTTCTCCATAATAAACCCGCTCCTTTATTTACTCGGAAATAGTGTATACGACCATGAATACAAAAAGTCAATGATAAAAACAAGCCCCCATATCACACCAATTGAAAAAATCGTTTCATTTGGATAAGGAGATCCTTCCGCTTCGCCTCTTTCTACCCAAGAAAAATCAGTCAGGTACCATTTCACTTCGGCTAAACTATCTGTCCCTAAACTCCAAAAGATGGCTTGAGCTACCAGAAAAACAGCCAAATGTATGAGAGAAGAAATGCGATATTTTTTTGCCTTATACTTGGGGTCCATGTCCCTACGGATAATCTCATAGTCTTTCTCTGTTAATAGCTCTACACCACGAAATGTCCCAATCTTCCTGCGCATCCATCGGTCCAACTTCTTAAAATCTGCTATACCAAAAGTACAAGCATAAATAACAAAAACAGTAACAATGATTAAAAAGCTGGAGATTTCGCTAGTTTCCTGATATACAAATAACCCTAGTAGCGCCTCTGCTGCTAACAAGGCTAAAAATAAGGCGATAAACCCTCTACTAAGCCTTTGTTTATTAAAAAAGTATCTAAAAACGCAAAATAAAAGCAACGATGCTATGGATAGCACCTCGGCCACAATAAAAATCTCCCAGTGATACTGTAATGCAGGTTCCATATGGTTCCCCCTTTAACTATGCAACGTCAATAATTCTTCTACTCCATACATTATGTATTATTTTTCCATAGATCTCTATATTCTGACAGGTTTATTATATCCTAATTAAACAATAAAAGGCACCACTATAAAGTGAAACTGCAATCAGTGGGGGTTTTCGTTCTTCGCCCACTGATTGTTAGTTGAACGAATCGGGGTGTTAGCGTCCGTTTACTCCCACTCAAAACTACGATTTCACTTCATGTTTTGAAGTGGGAGTCTTACGGACGGTTGCACCGGGGTAAAGCCCTTTCCACTGATTATATTCTTCACATCGCAGCACAATCTCCTGAGATTTTAAAACATGATTAAAGGCTGATCTGAATAGGATGATGAAGGGGGTTGTCCTAATGGGCGTCTCATTAGAGCCTCCTTAGGGGGAATCTGATGACACACCTACTAGTAAAAGCCATAATTGTTATAGCTGGAGGGTCTCTTCAAGGAATGGGAATGGGGCTATTTTTGTTTCCTCATTTCATCCCATCTGGTGGGGCTGGAGGGATCGCAGTATTGTTAACCTATTGGTTCCATCTCAATACAGGGCTTGCCTTATGGCTAGTCAATGCCTCCATGCTTTTGCTTGCAGTAAAATACCTCGGTAAAAGGGTTGCAGTCTGGACCGTTATTGGAATTACAATGACTTCGGTTTCTATTCTTTTTTTTGAACAAACTTTCATTATAACGGATCGCAATCTTCTCTTGGATTTTTTCTGTGGCTCGTTATTACTTGGCACAGGGATAGGGCTGTTAATGCGACAAGGGGTGTCTAATGGAGGTGTTGGGGTAATTGCCCTGATTGTCTCACATAAAAGGAGTATCTCTCCAGGACAACCATTATTCTGGATTAATTGCTGTGTTTTTATATTTACAGCCGCTGTGATCGATTGGAAAATCATTCTTCTCGCACTTGGAAGCCAATGGATCTCAACAAGAATGGTTAACTTAATATGCCAGTTAGATTTTTATCAAAGTTATACGATTAGTTGGAGAAGGAAATGACAAAACGCTATGTATTGCGCCCTAAAATAGCCGGGCTCATGGCTTAAAAATACGAATAACGAATTGCTGTTTTCTTTTCGTCTTTCCCATCCATCCCCTTTACATGTAGTAAGAAGAAAACAAGGAGACCTACAATAAATGTTAGGGCTGCAACAGAAAGAAACATGCCCGTTCTAGACCAATCCATTAAACGAGTGAAAACAGGTGGACCAAGTGCCACACCAAGAAATCGAACGGAACCGTATAAGGAAGTGACAAAGCCCCTGCGTTCTTTTCCTACTGCTCCTGTGATAATACTATTTACACAAGGCAGGACAAGACCAGACCCCACACTGCTAATGGCCAGTACAATAAGAAAAGGAATCAGCTTTTCGAAGAAAGTAAGAAGGCTGTAAGATAGGGTCATGAGGACAAGTCCAAGTATTGCTAATCGTTTCATCCTCACTAGATTCTTCCCGATTTTACTTCCCGTAATGTAAGATGTGATGACCATGACAAGTAAAGGAATTGCCAGCAGAAGACCTTTGAGCACCCCATCTATCGAGTATTTCGTCTCCAGAACATCGGAAAGGAAGAATAAGATTCCAAATAGAGTAAACAGGCAGACTCCGCCTGCAAGATAGGTCGTAAAGAGCCACCTTCCCTCGTGTTTAAAAACACTTAACAAACCTCTTACATATTTTTTAAACGGTGGAGGAGCCTGTTTAAAGCTTTTTTCTTTAATAAACAGCCATACGAGGATCAACGAAAGAAAGCTTATGATGGGAAAAGCAAAAAAGACAAAATACCAGACAGCTAGGGCGATTAAGGAGCCAAAAATAGGGGATAAAACCTTACCCAGTCCATTTGATGCTTCAAAAATCCCCAAGACTCTACTTTGTTCGCCGCCCTTAAACAAATCTCCCGTTAATGCCATTGCTATTGGTGCTGTTCCTGCTGCTCCAATACCTTGTAATACTCTTCCAATTATGATCCATGTATAAGAATCCGAGAAAACAGCTGCGCCTAATCCCGCTAGTAAACCACCCAAACCAAATAAGAACAGGGATGGAAGAATAATTGCTTTTCTTGAATAGCGATCAGAAAGATATCCTACAATCGGGATAAGGATGGCAGCAGCAATGGAAAACACGGTGATCGTTAAACTAACTTGCATTTGTGATAGCTCTAATGAGGATTTCATTTTAGGGAAAATTGGGATTAACATGGAATTACCAAGTGTCATTATTAAGGGGATAGAACCAATTGCAAGTATTGTCATCCCCTTGTTTGCAGCCTTTACCATCACGTTACTCCTTTACTAAAATCCTTTATTTGGTATTAATTGGCGGATACACAATCCAGCCCTTTTCCTTTGTTAGTTTTAGTAGCTTCAGTTCGTATTCTTCCTTTTGTGTATTAAATTCTTCAAACATGGTACGAAGCTTTTCTTGGAAGCTAATTCCGATGATATAACTAGACGTCATTCGACCCGCTATAAGCTCCTTTTGCACAAGGGCAGCAATCTCTGGGTCATTAAAGCGTGCTCCAGCCGGGATATCCTGTGTTTCCACATTTGGGCGATCCGGCGGTGCTGGCGGCAAGCGAATCCCAGTCTCTTTCAACAATGTTTCGACTTGTTGTTCTTCCTGGGTAAAACCGTTTTCCAGCACATCCTCCAATAACACCTTTAAATCATTGTCCCCTGTATGATTAATTAAAACCTGCATGGTGACACAAAAGCATTTTGTATTATAAAGATAAGACCACAGGTTATAAACCTCGCCAGCGTGAAGCGCCTCCTCTTCTTTACTGTTCATTTCTTACCCTCCTAAGATGTTTTCATTTAATGCTTAGATATACAGACATAATACCTTTTCTCCCTGACTAGCTTTCCACATAGCATAAAAATTTATGTTGGGTATTATTTTACAATGGACAGGAACCTACTTTTCATTCAAACATAGGCTAAAACCAGATAAGAAAAACGCAGAGCTTCTCTTTGGTTAATTTTCCTCTGCCTCTAGTTGGTAGTTGTTTCGTTTTGCAAACTGAGCTAGCACCTGCGCAAATTTATGCAAATGAGGTTCGATTAATGAAAAAGAAAATGAAGTTGTTGTTTATAAGTGCTATTTGTTTGTTCCTTTTTGTTGGTTGTAGTCAGAGCGGTGGATCATCGGAAGCAGACTCCGAGGGAGACAAGGTAATTCGTATTGGCTATCAGAAAAATGGACCTCTCATTATTTTAAAATCGCTCGGTACATTGGAAGAACGGTTAGAAGAGGAAGGATACACAGTCGAGTGGAAGCAATTCCAGGCGGGCCCAGCCTTAGTGGAAGCTTTAAATGCAGGAAGTATTGATTTTGGCAGAACCGGAAATTCCCCTCCCATATTTGCACAAGCTGCAGATGCCCCGTTTGTTATGGTGGCTGCTGGCAAGTCAAAATTTAAGGGAAGTGGGATTCTCGTACCAAATGACTCAGATATTCAAAGTACAGAAGATCTAAAAGGAAAAAAAGTCGGCTTTGCAAAAGGCTCCAGTTCCCATTATTTAATTGTAAAAGCATTACAAGAAGCAGGATTGCAGTATAGCGATATATCACCTGCCTTTTTGTCACCAGGTGATGCACGAATTGCTTTTGAGCAAGGGAACATCGATGCGATGGTGGTATGGGATCCTTATACAGCCTCCACAGAGCTACATTCTGACGGCAAGCTCCTAATAGATGGGGAAGGCTTAACAACAGATCGAGACTTTTTTATTGCGACTAAAAACTTTGAAAAGAATCACCCAGAGATGATTGACATTCTATTAGACGAAATACAAAAATCATCTGATTGGGCCAATAGTAATCAGGAGGAACTCGCAACAATACTAACCCCTATTCTTAACATTGAAGAGGACTCTATTCTGAAGTCCATAAAGAGGCGAACATATGGAGTGGATGAAATAAATGAAGAAATCTTAAAGGAACAACAAGAAATAGCGGATACTTTTTACGAACTGGATATTATACCGAAAGAAATTCAGGTGAAAGATGTTTTAGCGAATAACTGATTAAATAAAGGAGGGCCAGGATCGTGAAATTTTCAACAAAAAACTTATCAGAAAAACTCATACCATGGCTAGTTCCAATTATGCTATTGGTTGGCTGGCAGCTATTATCCGTAGTAGGTATTATTCCCTCCCGCATCCTTCCAGCTCCCACACAAGTGTTTCAAGCGGCAATTGACTTATCTTCCACAGGCGAGTTGATGGACCACGTTTCCATCAGCCTTGGCAGGGCATTAATTGGTTTTCTCATCGGTGGTGTTATTGGATTTGCATTTGGCTTGTTTAATGGTATTTTCCGTTTTGCAGAACTTTTCTTTGATACCTCAATCCAAATGCTACGAAATATTCCCCATCTAGCCTTAATTCCTCTGGTAATTCTGTGGTTTGGAATAGATGAAACCTCCAAGATTTTTCTTGTTGCGCTAGGTGTGATGTTTCCAGTATATATCAACACCTATCACGGAATTAAATCTGTAGACAAAGGACTAATTGAAATGGGAAAGGCCTATGGTTTAAAGGGAAAAGCATTATTCTTTCATGTCATACTGCCTGGAGCCATGTCTTCCATCCTTGTCGGTGTGCGCTTTTCTCTTGGCGTTATGTGGTTAACACTTATTGTAGCCGAAACGATTTCCGCACATTCCGGAATTGGCTATATGGCGATGAATGCAAGAGAATTTATGCAAATGGATGTGATTGTTCTAAGTATTGTTCTCTATGCTTTATTCGGAAAACTATCGGATGTCATTGCCAAGCTGTTTGAAAGGAAATTGCTTCGTTGGAATGGATCGTAAAGAAAGGAGGCAAAGAACTTGAAAGAAAAGGAACCAAAATTTCATATTGAAACAAAGCACATTGAAAAGAATTACCCTGGAAGAAGTGTGTTAAAGGATATTAATTTATCTATTAAAAAGGGAGAATTTGTTGCAATTGTTGGAAAAAGTGGATGTGGGAAAAGCACCCTGCTTCGGTTACTGGCAGGTTTAGAAACGCCTAGTAAGGGACAATTGATCATGGATCAACGACCGCTAGCAGAACTAAATAGCGAAGCGCGCATGATGTTTCAAGATGGCCGTCTACTTCCCTGGAAAAAAGTAATCGATAATGTGTCACTTGGCCTCACGAAAGAGGGAAAGGCTAGAGCTAAGAAAGCTTTACAGCTAGTAGGACTAGAAGACAGAATTGCAGACTGGCCAGCCAAGCTTTCCGGCGGACAAAAACAGCGCGTTGCCTTAGCTCGTGCTTTAGTACATGAACCATCCCTATTACTACTTGATGAACCTTTAGGTGCGCTAGATGCATTAACCCGTTTAGAAATGCAGGCACTTATTGAGGACCTTTGGCAGCAAAAAAAGTTTACAGCCATTTTGGTAACACATGATGTGGAAGAGGCTGTAGCCATTGCCGATCGTGTTATCGTCATTGAAAATGGTTATATTAGTCTGAACCAGTCTATCGATTTACCAAGACCACGTCAGCGTACGAGCACGCCATTTTCAATGTATCTGGATCAAATATTAGACAGAATCATGGGACGCACACAGCAAAAGAAGATCACGCTACTTCGTTCTTACCCTAACACTACAAAAGTTTAACGTTCTTATACCTCAACTTAATAAGTCTTGAGGAAGATATACTCTTCAGACCGGGACCTCTCATGAAGAGGCCTTTTTCTTTTGTTTGCAGATGACTGAAAATTGATAAAGTGAACCTGCAATCAGTGGGGGTTTTCGTTCTTCCCCCACTGATTGTTAGTTGAACGAATCGGGGTGTTAGCGTCCGTTTACTTCCACTTCATGTTTTGAAGTGGAAGCCTTACGGACGGTTTCTCCGCGATAAAATTTTATTGATAATCAATAAATAATATAGTAAGATGTAAAAAACAAACAGGATGAGGTGTAGGATATGGAACAAGGAACAACGCTTTTTTTGAAGTCTGCTATAGTCATTATTGGGATAATCGTACTCGCTCTAAGTATTTTTTGGCTACCATATCAGGCAAACTTTTTCGCTGAAATGTATCCAGAGATTGCCTATTTACAATACCCATTATTAGTTGGCTTACTTGTGACAACCCTCCCATTCTTCATTGCCCTGTACCAAGCATTAAAGCTCTTACGCTATATTGATTATAATAAAGCTTTCTCGACAAAGACCTTATTTTCATTAAAAAATATTAAGTATTGCGCTTTAGTCATTAGTGTTTTGTACATGGTAGGATTTGTCACCCTTCTTTCCCTAAATGCTGCCAATCCCGGAATATTACTTATCGGATTAGTGATCATCTTCTGTTCCGCTGTCATAGCATTCTTTGCAGCTGTATTACAGAACCTTTTAAGTAGAGCTTTGCAACTCAAAACTGAGAATGAATTAACTGTTTGAGGGAAAGAGAATTTACTGTATTATTCTCACCTTTTGACTGTGATGGTTGAAACCCACATAAGAAAGAAGTAACTTAGAATAAGAAACACAGCAGGACTTTCACTTCTGAAGCTACCAAAAATTCTTAAGAATCTAGAAGAAGAAGGGGATAAAGCATGCTACATAATGTGACTGATCTTTTGAAAGTGAAGTACCCGATTATCCAAGCACCAATGGCTGGAGGTGTAACGACGACTCGTTTGGTTACAGAGGTCTCTAATGCTGGAGGCGTGGGAATGATCGGAGCAGGTTACATGTCAGCTGACCAGCTCCGCAAACAAATAGGAGAGGTGCAGCAATTGACTCAACATGCTTTTGGAGTAAACCTGTTTGTACCAAATGAATTTCATGTGACAGAAGAAGAAATAGTTTCTGCTAACGAGGAGTTGAACCAGTTTCGGCGTACGTTACAGCTACCAGAGAAAAAGACTATTGATAAACCAAATTTTAATGATTTATATAACACTTTCTTGGAACAAATTGATGTAGTAATAAAAGAAAAAGTGCCCATTTGTTCCTTTACTTTTGGCATCCCTACTACCGAAGTAATAGACCATTTAAAACAACACGATATACTTCTTATGGGCACGGCAACTACGGTGAAGGAAGCTATTGCCATAGAGAAGGCCGGGATAGATATCATTGTCGTACAAGGCAGTGAGGCTGGCGGTCACCGTGGCAACTTCCTCCAGTCGAATGATGAGAGTATGGTCGGCTTAATGTCACTTATTCCCCAAGTAGTCGACAATGTAGGTATTCCTGTTATTGCTGCTGGAGGAATTATGGAAGGTAGAGGCTTGATGGCATCCCTTTCCTTAGGAGCCCAGGGGGTGCAAATGGGTACAGCCTTTTTGACATGTTTGGAAAGTGGAGCAAATGAGCTGCATAAAGATGCCATTTTGAACGCAGAGGAAGACCAAACTGTTATAACCCGCTCCTTTTCCGGAAAGTGGGCAAGAGGAATACAGAACGAATTTATCTCCTCTATGAGAGCGAATGAACATCAATTACCAGCTTTTCCTGTACAAAATAGCCTAACAAAGGATGTTCGAAAAGCTAGTGCTAATCAGGGTAAGACGGACTTTATGTCTCTTTGGGCAGGCCAAAACGCCACAATGGCAAAAAGGCAAACCGTCCGTATGCTGATGGAATCGATCATTATGGAAGCGAAAAAATTAGGGTTTTCTACTTAACGACTTTTTACAATGGTGAAAATTATTTATCCTCTACTATGTTCTTGTTACATAGTAGAGGGACCTTACTGGGGATCATGTAGGACCCACGGGATTTTTGATTCAAATTCTAGCCAAAGGCCAGGCATCGGTAAATCATCCTTTTCACTTAGGTCCGCTTCCGCAAATCCAAAAGTAAAATTGCCTAAAGTAGCCGTGTTTTCAGAAGTCCAATCAGAATCCAAACAATACTTTCCTTCAATTAAGCTTGCAGCCAAATAATAATGCCCAATATAAAGGTGTAGTCCATCTTTAGCCTCCCCAAACTCTGATAACAAGTCTGGTTTTGTTGGCTCAATACCTAACTCGTTAAATAACTGCGTAATCTGAGGATCCATCTGTGTAAAAGCTTCTCTATAGTTTTTACAATCTACGCAATTGCAAAGTTCCTGATCTTGTTTATAGTATTCTCTCGTCCTACCTACATCTACTTCTAGCAACCATTTTTCTAATTGTAATTTTTGCATATTTTCTTCTCCTATAACCGTTTCTTCATTGAAGAAGTGAACCTCCGATATTTTAAACCAAAGTTTCTTATTTCCATACCCTTTTCACCCACATGAGCTCTTGCCTCTCAAAAGATAGTTTATAAATATCTGGCATTTCAAGTTGGTTCCAAAATTCGAATCCAAATTTACTGTCAAAGAAATTCATAATCAAAACCATTATGTTACCATGTGTGCCTATTGCAACATTTTTTCCCTTGTTACTTTCTAGTACGTCTAAAGCTGCATTCACCCCTCTTTTTTGTGCAACCCTGTTTGATTCGCCACCAGCCCATGAAAATTCGTAGTCCTCCCAAACCTGCGTAATCGCCTTTGTAAAATCTTCTACAGGCTTTTCCGCGAGGATTCTTTCTTTGAAGTCATCTATTATCTTAATCTCTTTACCTATGTACTTTGCAATCCCTTCAACTGTTTGGATGGCCCGCTTATAAGGGCTTGAATAGACAGCATCAATAGCTTCATTTTTAAGTAATGCAGTTACGATATTTGCGTCATTAAAGCCACGTTCAGATAAAGGCCTTCCCAACTCGTCTGGTGTATAGATGGAATGAGCATGTCTCACAAAATACAAGTTTGTAGGCAAATGCCACAACCCCCTAACTTCTACTACGTTTTATACCAACTACTAATCAATCTTTCAATAAACGGTTAAAATTAGCGCCGGTCTCGGTAACCTTTAAATGGTAGACATCTGGATTGCGTAAACTCATCCATTGTTCAAACCCAAAGCTTTTATCATAGACGTTTAGTAATAAGGAGATAATTCCTCCATGTGAGACAATCACTGTATCTTCCGTGCCACTAACTACAATCTCATCGATTACCTCTACAATTCTCTTCGCTGCTTCATTACTTGATTCTCCACCTTCAAACTTAAGATCCGTATCGTTAAAAGTCGCTTCTAGCTTTTCCATCCAATCCGTAAGAAAGGCGGTGCTAAGTACGCGTTCGGCTAAACGACTATCTACCTCAATATCTATATCCTTGTTTTCTGCAAAGGGCTTAATCGTCTGGATAGCTCGAACAAATGGGCTTGAAATGATTCTATCTACCTTTAAATCTGATAAGGATTTGGCTAGTTCCTTTGCTTGAATGAATCCTTCTTCTGTTAATGGAGCATCCGGTACTTGTCCTTCCGCTTTGCAATGTCTGATGATGTATATATTTTTAGTCATGTTTCGTATCCCCCCATCTCCTATTTCAAGGTTGGCCTATCATGATTCCATAAAATTCTATAAACCTTTTTCTAATTAATTTAAATCACCTAAGTAAACAGGCGCTTCTTTCCCTTCATTATAGTCAATGATGTATTTACGAAGTGTTTGAGGGTAAAGCCTATAATTCAGTAGCTCGGATAAAGGAAGCCATTCGACACCAATTTGTCCATCATCTGGTGCTGTACCATTTCCTAAATTTGTATCCCCTTCTGCAATACGGCATAAAAACATATAGTTCATTCGGTGAGCTTCGGAATCAAACTCATAGTGTTCATGGTTTTTACCGATATATTCTCGTATAAAGATTAGGTCACCAATTTCTACAGCAACATTGATCTCCTCGATACACTCTCTTTTTAGTGTTTGGTGCAGTGTTTCTCCAAATTCCTGTCCACCGCCAGGTAAAATATAGTAATAGCCATCTTGATCTTGTTTTTTTATTGCCAACAATTGAGCTTCCTGAATAATAATCGCCTTTGCTGAGTTCCTAATCCCCATTTTCACCCTCCAAAATCTTACAAATTTCTCTTACTCTATCTTACAATAAAAAGAAACAAAAAAGGCGAACTTTTCTATTAATTGATGTGAAAAGTCGCCTTCATTAGTGAAAATGAAATTGTTAATAAGATTTTCGCCCCTCTATAATTTGCCCCCAACATAATCATCGTATAGGATGCTCATTATGATTTCATCTGAATATTGGTTTTTCATAAAGAGGGACTGTCTTAATATTCCTTCTCTCTTAAAGCCAGCTTTTTCGTAGGAGCGTATCCCTCTTGGATTATGAGAATAGACCTGTAACTCTAATCGATTTAGACGTAGCTCTTCAAAAGTAAATTTCTGAGCAAGCCTAACCGCTTCCGTACCATACCCTTTCCCGTAGTTATCCCTACTATGTATGGCAATTCGGAACATCGCTTTCCTGTTATCTAGGTCGATGTCATTGATTGCAAGATCACCTATCATTTGGTCGTTTTCTACTAAACAAATAGCGAAGTCGTGACGAGTGGAATCTTTGTTAAACCGCTCATAAGCATTTCGAACCTCTTCCATCGTAAACACCTTGCGCGTACCAGTCATGTAAAGACCTTCCTCGTCATGAAGACTATTAAAGATGCCTTCTATGTCCTTGTCAATAATTGGTCGTAAATATACATTATTTCCCTTTATCATATAAAAACTCTCCCTTATCTTTTCCAGCAAATCACTTTAATTTTATACTATAAAACCGCATAGCTTTCGGGATTCCCTTGATTTCAAAGAATCCACCATATATTAGAGTTCTCACCCTATATTCTAAAAAAGGATCCCCAACATTGTTATCTATGTGGCCAAATACTTCGCCAATTAACCTCGCAGCTTTAATAAAATCCTTTTCTTTTTGTTCAGCATGCAATTTACGAGCCGTGGTCAGGATTAGTTCATCGAAATAATCTTCACTTACCCCTTTAATTTCTCGACTCTCCCAAATCCGCAGTACATCTTCCGTTTCTGATAGAATTATCCACTCTTTTTCAAACTGAATTCTGTCCTCTATAGTTAAAGGCTTTGGTAACTTCATATGGTAAATTGTGTTTAATTTCTCAGGCTGAACTTCTCCCGTGCGAGGATAAAGATACTGAAACTCAGTTGTATCATATAATTCCTGAAATGCTAGTGTTGTATTTAACAAATAAACATCGTTCTTTTTTTCTTTTAGCAGATACAAAAGATAACGTAGTCCTGTTTGTTCATCTGCATTTTCAGCCGTCCATATAATTAATGGTAAATCATCTGGGATAGCAGCTATTTCATCAAGTGTATTTGAGAATTTACTTTTATATTCTTCTATATAGTCGTCTCCATAATTCAAATGGTCTCTCAACCATTCATATCTACACTCGCGCCCAACTTTCCTTATGAAGCTTTTGAATAGGCCCAACAGCCAAAAAATCAGGAAAACCAATCACCTTATTTTCTTGCTCCAACCCTACTTTCAGCGAACCTGCTGAAGATTCTCCACACACTATATGTACACTATTATATTCTCTGTCAAATTCTCTTCCTTTATTTTGCGCAAATTGGAGGATTCTGTTATGCCAGTTATGTAAATCATCTAGCAAAAGGCTTGGTGATTCATTCGATTCCTGCACCATTTCTAATCGAACCAACGTTTGTAATAGGACACTTCTTACTTCTTCTTCCGTCAACTTATCTATATTACGTTTTAGGTCTTTATTCATCGCTCCCCCTCCAATTAATTACACATATAATCACTCCGAGGAATAATAGGTTAGGTAATGTACTTCTTTATTTTTTTATGAATTTTATAGCTTCCGTAAATTATCTCCTGATTTAATAATAATATTTATACCTTTCGCTGATCCATTCTCTACATGGTTTTCCATATTTGATACATCTATATCCACGTTTATTTTTACTACTTTTTTCTCATTGCCTTCTAACCGCACTTCATAAGGGGCGGTTTGGTTCATAAGTGATAGCATGGACACCTCATCATCTGCATAGTACCTTTCCTGGAATTCAACAGTGAATTTGTTTACATTACCTCTATAATTTTCAAAAGGTAGTTCACATTCTCCGTGCAACGTTACATCATCAATCATTTCAAATTCACAACTACTCCATTCTCTTTCATAAGAAATAGCATAGATGCCCGTAGCTAGGTTTTTTTGATAAAGATTAACAAGCATCATGGGTAAAAACATTGAAATAAGAATAGCAATAAGGACAGCACGGGCGCTATATTTTTTTAATGATCTGGTAAGAAAAATTAAACTTGCTATCAATAGAACAAGTGAGGTGATCCCCACAAATTGAAAACCATTAACCGTTTCAATAGGTATGTTGAGTATAGATGAAATTGTCTCTCCATAAGGACTTTTGTGTGGAAATGGAAAATTTAAGCCCATAGAAATAAAGAAGAAAATGAGGGCAATATAAAACAGTTTTTTACTTTTGAACATACAAATCCCCCTTATATGTGTAAAATCCTTTTGCTCTATCTTACAACAGAGGAAGGAAAAATTGTTTAAATTAACAAACATTTCTAAAATAATTATTCCTCTCTATGTCTAACCTAATTCTCGAATAATTAAAGGAAGCTCTTTTAAATCATCAATAACATACTGTGCCTTAACATCCCCCCAGGCTAAATCCCTCTTCCATATGCCAACCATCCCTACATTTTCTGCGCCTTTCACATCATTTTCAGGGTGATCCCCAACGTAAACGCTCTCATTAGTAAGTACATTCAATTGATTCAGGCCTTTTAAAAAGATTTGCGGATTGGGCTTTTTCATCCCTTCATATTCAGAAATAAGGATTGTATCGAAGAAGCTATCAATTCCTAACGCCCCTATATTGTCCATCTGGAATTGACCTTTTCCATTTGTAATCAACCCTAATTGAATTGATTCCTTTTTCAAATCTTCAAATAGAGCAATTAAATTGGGAAATGGGACACAGCTATGGTGAAACTCGGTTATGTAATCATTAAGCAGCATTTCCCAAGTTAAATAGGTAATTCTGAATTCATCAACCATCTGCTGGTAAACTTTATCCTTCCACACATAACCCCGACAATCCAATTCTATAAATCTGGAAATATAAATTTCTTTCGAGATATGGCTAAGCCCTCTATTCAACCTGTCATACTGGTTTTCTACAAATTTTAGTACAGAAGCATCCCTATTTAACAATGTACCATCTAAGTCGAAGATAACTGCTTTAATCATTTTCATCTCAATCCTTTTTCCTTGTATTTTTTTATACGATAAAACCATTAAAATACAGCAGTAAGTTTTCATCTTTTCCCTTCGCTGGCTATAATTCACATAAGTGCATAAGGTTGTCATGGGTGGTGGCTCGCTCCCTTTTAGAAAGGGGGTGATGCCAATGGCAGTATTTGAGGCAATTGTTCTGATGATTTCTTTTGGAACGTTAATCGTTGCTATCCTGTCGTTTAACAATAAAAAATAACCACCCTACGCGCCTGACAGCTAAGTAGGTGGTTATTTTATCAACCAATTAGCGAGTCGCCCCTTTGAAGGGCTACTGCACTGATACCGTTAGTGTTACAGCATTAACGGTATTTTATTTTATGATTATCTACGTTTAGTATACCCGATTCTGGATAAAAAGAAAACTCTGACTTATTCATATTACAATTCTTGTTTTAGATGTGCATCATGAGCAACCTCTGCTATTTTCCTATCCCACTCATAACATATTGAATGGTCCGCTCAATTTCTGCTTCATCATCCCAATCAGCCTCCGGCATTATCATAAAGCGTGTTACTAAATAACTAATCATCGAAGAAGCTATTAGCCTTATAATGGAGGATGCTGGCATATCGATTATTTGCCCTTGAGACTGAAAATGCGTCACAATATCCTCTAGCCGTGTGTAGACCTTACTTGCAACATGCTTCATAAACTGTTCTTTCAATTCCGGGTGAAAAGGGATTTCTTGAAGCATGATTTTAATGATTGGGAGATTTTTCTCTGCAAAAGCTTTTCGGTTAAATAATATAGCTCTTAGTAGTTCTTCAACTGTCTCATAGTCTGTGTGAAGAACTTTTTTAAAATCATTGATTACAAAAGGTGCCACTAACCGGCTCATTATAGGAGAAACAATCGAAATCAGTAAATCTTTTTTGGTTTTGTAATGTCTAAAAATTGTCCCTTCAGCAACACCCGCTTGTTTGGCAATTTCACTTGTTGAGGAAGCTGCGTAACCTTTTTCAGCAAATATATTAATGGCTGCTTCGAGAATTTGTTTTTGTTTTTGGGTTAATTCTTTATTTTCTTCTACACTCAATTCAAAGATAGATTCTTCATTTGTATCATCTCTTGTCATCATCAAACTCCTTCAGCCTTTTATTCTCCCTCTATTATAAACGACGGTGTTTCTTCAATGCCAATGTATTTAATAGCATGAATACTAAAGAAAAACCTAAAAGGATATAAAAGTCGATGGCAATCTCTTGCCACCCATACCCACGAACCATAATATCTTGTAATGCATCTGCAGCGTAGTATAACGGAGTGTATGGTCCGATCCAGCTCACCCAATCCGATATTGTTTCTAGGTTAAATACACCAGAAAAGAAAAACTGCGGCACAATAACGATAGGAATAAATTGAATCATCTGCAGCTCATTATTAGCAAATGTGGACAGTAATGTACCTAGAGTAAGAGCCACAAAGGCTGTCATTAATGAAATTAAGAGGACGTATAGAAAGTTTCCAACCATCATCATATCTAAAATATATATTGCATACCATGCCAGAATAATCGTTTGTAGCGCAGTAAAGAAGCCAAATCCCACCACATAACCGACAACTATTTCCCACCGTCTGATTGGACTAGCCAGCAATCTTTCGAGTGTGCCTGTGGTTCGCTCTCTTAGAAATGATACACCCGCAATTAGAAAGACAAAGAAGAAAGCAAAGAAGCCGATAAATACTGGTCCAAAATTATTGAAGGAAGTCATATCCTCACTACCGTGTAAATAATCAATTTCCATTGCTACATTTTCATTTTGTTGTTGCTCGCTTATTACATTTTGAATCACCTGCAGTGTAGCACGGTTTGCTGTAGGATCACTCCCTTCCAATGTAATGGTAGGAGTATTATTTTCAAGCGTAATATAGGCATCCAACTGCTTTTCTTCGAGCATTTCCTCTGCTTCAGATAATGATTGATTAGAAACCTCAGCCTCGCTTTCTTCAAGTGCCGTTGAGATCGGCGCTGAAACATCCACAAGTGCCAGTTTGGGAGTATATTCTTTACCATTAAAAACTAGTGATAACAGGGTTAGAACAAGGATTGGTGCTACAATCAATAACGCGATTGTCCGTTTGTCGTGGACGAATTGCTTAATAATACGTGTAACCATCGCTTTAATTCGCATGCAGCACACCTCCATAATATAAAAAGGCGTCTTCAATACTCTCTGTTTGTGTTTCTGACTTTAAATCATCAGGGCTCCCGATCGCAATCATCTCTCCATCTCTAATCATTCCCAGGCGATCACACTTTTCCGCTTCATCCATGACATGCGTTGTGACGATAATTGTCGTACCAGAAGCTTTCAGCTCTTGAAAGTTATCCCAAATCTTTCTCCGCAGAACCGGATCAATTCCTACAGTTGGCTCATCCAATATGAGTATCTTTGGTTCGTGCATTAATGCAATGGCTAGTGATAACCTTCGTTTCATGCCACCAGAGAAATCCGCTACCTTTTTATTCATGTCTTGTTCGAGGTCGACCATTGCTATGATTTCCTGAATACGCCGCTTTATCTCGCTTTTCTTTAGTCCATATAACGCGGAAAAGAACATGATGTTTTCTTTTGCAGTTAACTCACTGTATAAAGCATCCGACTGAGCCATATAACCAATTTTCTTCATTTGTTGGAGGTTAGGCATATTTGTTCCAAGAATAGCGGCATTGCCATTTGTAGCTTCTTCAATACCAGCAATAATCTTCACGAGCGTCGTCTTTCCTGCCCCTGAAGGACCGAGCAGTCCAAAGATTTCTGGCTTTTCTAAAGCGAAGGAAATGGAACCCAGCACCTCTTTCCCTGCATAAGATTTCTCGACTTTACTTATTGAAAGAATGTCTTTAGTCATGTAATTCCTCCTTACAGCTTAGTGAGTGATTACTCACTTTTATTTTAGTTTGTTTGAAGTCATTTGTAAAGTGAGTAATCACTCATTTCTAGTTTGTTCTACTTCCTTTCTAATCCACTATAACCGTAGGATTTTACGCGCTAGCATTCCAAACCTAAGTTAATGTAACTCTACTATTTAACCCTTTCTTAATTGCCCAAATTTGATGCTCATGAAAAAAAGAATCCTCCATTTCTTCTAGCTTTACCCACTTTGCATAATGATGCACTTCTACCGGATCTTGCACTCTCTCCAATAGTTTTGCTCGATAAAAATACCCATCACTTAATAGAGGTTCATTTTTGGTAGAGTAAAAGTAACATATGGCATTACCTATAAAGGAGTTTATTTCTATTTTGTTCCCTGTTTCTTCTATCATCTCTCTTTTCAAGCATTCTATTTCACTTTCATTATCTTCCATTCCTCCTCCGGGTAAAAAGTGATGACCACTAGGGGTCTGGACAGCTAATACTTTATCTTTTAAATCATTGAAAATAACAGCATAAGCGCCTTTTCTAACTCTATATTCCACGTGCTCATTCTTACTGCCGAAAATCAGCCTCATTACCACACCTACTTTATATTTACTCTTTAACTTCCCATTGATCGTAACAGACAGTTTCTATTCCAAGTTCGTTCTTATTTATCCACTCAAGTGCTTTAAGTACTAACGGAGAGGCATTATCTAGTGATACTTCTTCCTTTGTTACCCAAACAGCGCCAAGAGAATCCTGTCCCTCGAACTGTGCAGGTTTGATTATTTTGCCTCCTATTCTTTTGACCTCATAGTACACCGCAATATGATGAACATGCGTAAATCCTTTCCAGTCCCAAGGAGCGATGAAATCAATTGCGCCCAGGTTTTTAAGGATCTCGATATCAATTCCCGTTTCTTCTTTAAACTCTCTTTGCATCGCAATTGATAAGCCCTCCCCTTCCTCTAAACTACCACCAGGAAGGTCATAACGGTTTTTATATGGTCCTCTGCTTTTGTTTATAACTAAGAGTTTGTTGTCTTCTATATAAATTCCATAAACGCCAAAAGCTCTGTGGAATTTTTTAATTTGTGACATAATGGCCCCCTTACATAAAAAATCACATGAGGAAAAACATTTTTACTTCAATCAGCTTGTTTCATTTTTCATTACAACTTTGTTTTGTCCTCCCACTCCTCAGCTAAAATCGCATAAAAGTATTCATCCCACCAATCCCTACTACCTTTTTTATAATTTGCAGGAATACATTTCTTAAAATGGCCCTCTCTCCTCATCCCAACCTTCTCCATAACACGGTAAGAAGCAATATTTTGAGGTTGACAAGTGGCAATTATCCGATGAATTTTCAATTCTTCAAAACTATACTTGAGAATAGCCATTGCGGCTTCTGATGCGAGCCCTTTGTTGTGATATTGTGGATTAAACACCCACCCTATCTCATAAGTTCTCTCTCCACCCCATTTATGAAAAACCATATGACCTATAAGTGCATTTTCTTCCTTAAAAATCACAGGGAATTTTTCAGCATTCTCTCCGACGTTTTCTCTTATAAGATCCTTTACTCCCTTTTCAGATAACACTCCTTCAGGTATATATTCCATCACGTTACTATCAGATGTATACTTCAAAACAGATTCCCAATCTTCTAATTGAAAATCTCGTATCAATAGTCTGTCTGTATTGATTAACATATCCTTTCCTCCCATTGTTCTCCCACTCTTAGGATCTTCTACTAAACTGTGGCAAATTGTTGTAGTTCGAAATTTATCATTCCTGCGTAACATCTACGATTATTTCATCAAAATATTTCTCATCAATATAAACCTCTAACTTCCATGCACCTGATGATGGAAACATTACAGTTGAACGAGCATGCCCGTTAATGGATTCACTAAGAGGAGTTAAACTTTCATCTTTGAATGTAATGGGGTTTATCGATTCTTCTTCACCTTGCTTAAATGCTATCAGAGTGCTCTAATTCAATTACTTCTTCAACATCATATTCTTTACTGTATCGGCTTAATTCCTCTATTGCAGAGGATAACAAATCTACACAAACAACCTTTCCAGCATTGTGCTTTAATTCATTAGCAATTGGAATGCTGTTTCGTCCTACACCAGCCCCTAAATCAAGAACACGAATGTCTTTATTATCTTTTAGTAGTGGGGCTTGTTCCATTACCGTTTTTACAGGCTTGTATAGCCAGGACCCCTCTTCAAATAATTTATAGTTTTCATAACATACATCATGATATTTCTTCTCTTCTCTTCGAATATATTCAACTCTATTCACAGAATCCTCCTCCTGCTTCTAAAAAGTCCCCTCAATGCTATTACCTACTCAACTTCCTATTGACCGTAAACTACGAAATTTGCCTCCATTAACTGCATTTCCACAAAGTAATCTCCAATAATTCACGGTCTTCTATAACCAAGTCATAGGGATCTTTTATATCTTCCCAGTTAACGCTTCTTTTGTTTGAAAGCGCTAAGTCTTCATCCCCATTTAAAGAGGTAAAATACTCTACAATACTACTTTTTTCAATCGCTCCTTCTAAATAGTTATAGAGAATCCTTAAGCACTTTTCTTCCTCTGAACTTCCACTTATGGTGTTTGGAAAAGGGATTTGGTTAGCATATCCTGCTACTTGATGTTTATATGTAAAATGGGGACTATAAGAAAATCGCTTTTTTATCTCACTATCGTAATTAGTTTCGAAACTTAAATGTACAAAATCAAGTTCAGTTTTGAAGACATTTGGTTTCTCAGGGGATATGGGATTCTCACCAAATGAACCTTGTGGCAAACTCATTGGCGAAGCGATATAAATATATTGGGTCATGGTTTCTCCCGCCTTAGTAAAATTTACGTTATTTTTAATTAATAGCTATCCATGTACTTACTGTGTTTATACTCCACTACTTCCTAATAATATTAACATAATATTCGCGCGATTATTTCCGATTATGGGCTTTTAATTCATAAAACACCTTTGTTAAAAAGGGGCGCAACCAATAACAGTTCAGTTCTAAATATTTGACAAAATAATTTATTTATGCTATAATTTACAGTTATTTATTTATTGTATATAATAAGATTCTCCTGGCCAGGGGAATCTTATTTTTATAGGAGGAAATTGGTATGAAGCAGAATGAATCCAGTTTAACTTCTTTAGTATCGGCATTCGGTCGGGCATATCATAGTAAATATGACTCGCCAAAGATCTTTGATGACTTTATCGCTATACAGTTACTTTCCCAACAAGATTTTCATAACATTGAAGAGAATATGGTGAAAGGCATTCAGTTCTTCAACAAAGAAATTGCAGAAAAGTATAAGGATAAACCAGAAGAAATATTAAAATGGATCACACAAGTACAGTTATCTCCTACACCTTTGGCGCGTGCGGCGTATCGTGAAAGTGTTTTACAGAATGAAATTAGTTTAGGGGTAAAGCAATATGCAATACTCGGAGCTGGCTTCGATACGTTTTCCATAAGACATCCTGAATTGGAGAATACCATTGAAATTTTTGAAATTGATCATCCATCTACACAACAATTTAAAGTGAAAAGATTGGATGAAGTTAATATAAAAATACCGAGTAATATCCATTTTGTTCCAATGGATTTTACAGACATATTTTCATATAAAAAACTACTAGAAAAAAACTTTAAATATGAAAGAACATTTTTTAGTTTGCTAGGAGTTTCTTATTACCTAACTAAAAATGAGTTTTCTAGCTTATTAGAAGAACTATTCTCCAAAGTTCCAACTGGGAGCTCTATTGTTTTTGATTATGCAGACGAATGTCTTTTTGAAGAAAAAGGGCTCTCAAACAGGGTAGAGAACATGGTTAAAATGGCCGAAGCTAGCGGAGAGCCCATGAAATCATGTTACTCTATATCGGAAATGGAAAAGGTGTTAGAGAAATCAGGTTTGCTAATCTATGAACAGTTATCTCCTTACAAAATTAATGAGCAATATTTTAGCAATCGAAACGATTACTTAACCGCATTTGAAACAATTCATTACATTCATGCAGTAAAGAAGTAAATATTTCAAACAGGCCTCTCACTAATAGAGAGGCACCACTATTCATGATATATTCCAAAATAACCCTAGCATGCATTTTATTTAAATCCCTTGGCAAAGACCTACACTGGAGGTCTTTTAGCTTTTAGTAGTTACTCAAATTTTGACTAGGAGTCATAACGATTACTGGATTTTTAGATGGGTCCAACCACTATAAAATTGATACGACATTTGATTGAGAAGTTGCTACACAACCAAGTGTATAACCGCTTCCAGTAAGAAGGAAAATTGCACTACCTTTTCCAGGTGTTCTTTGGGTATTATAATTTATGACAAAGCCATATGTATAGAAACGATGTGTCATATTTTCAGCACTACTCAACACCTATAAGTTTAAATTCACTAAAATAATATCGTCTTCAACATTCTCGCAACCCTCTAAAACGTACTCCGTACTTTCTGTGGATTCTATTATTTTTATTGAGGTACAAGTTGTGGTATTAATCTCACCGTCGCCAAACGTATCCCTTCTAGTGTCACGTGTTGAAGTTATTATTTCCCCGCTATATTCTAGGTCGTGCAGCATTGGGTCACCTTCAGTGGTATACCTCACTACTCTAACGCTATCTTTCCGTCCATTTTCCACATTCTGACGAAATTCTTCAAACCTCTTTATATTCTCAATATCACCATTTCTATCTTTAACGTCTTCAGTTGAAGGGGTGTAATCAGGAATATTATTTTGTTCTTGATTCGGTTTTGTTGAGTACTCTGTATTCTGACAACCTACAACGACCAAGGTAATAATTAAAACACTTACAAATCGCAATAACTTTTGCATTGTATTTATTCCTCCCCAATAAGTAAGACGTTTTTATCTGAAGGATGTTTCATTTAATTCAACCTACTAAAAACTTATGTAAAAAAGACACCTTGCTCCTGTTTAGCAAGGTGTCTTATCCTACATGGTTTTCCTATGATTTAATAAACATCTTTATTTCATTGCCTTCTACATGGAAACTTCTCATATCTGGTTTACCTTCAAAATGAACATTGTTTAATATTAGGTTCCGTTGCATTAATTCATCATGCTCAACCAGAACGTTTTGCAGCCATGTATGAGCCTGGATGAATAAGTCTACTCGTAAATCGACTGGTAAATTCAATTCTTTTCGATATGTTTGGACTGCTCGAATTATTTCTCTTACTAACCCTTCTTCTTTTAATTCTCGCGTTACATTTGTATCTAATAGGGTTAGGAAATGACTACCTTCCAGTAATGCAAAGTCATCTCTTCCCTTTCTCTCAACAAGAACGTCCTCTTTAGTGAGTTTTACAGTGTCACCTGAATTTAGTACTACCTGCAATTCGCTCTCTTCAAGGAATTTCGCCTTTTCCCAGGTTCCCTAATGCTTCTACTTTGTTTTTCACTTCACCTAGAGATTTACCCAGCTTTGGTCCAGCAACTGAGAAATTTAACTTCATCTCGAACTGTATTAATTCTCGAGCAACTTCTTTAAATGTTACGTCCTTTATATTCATTTCATCTTTTATGATAGAAACATAATTGTGCAAACCAGACAGATTAGATGCTTCTGCAGGCACGATAACCAACCTGGCTAGTGGCTGTTTCGTTTTTATTCCAACTGTATTGCGCAGCGATCTAGTAAGCTCTATAATTTCCAATACGGCATCCATATCTTTTTCTAATTGTTCATCCACAAGTTTTTCATCTGGTTGTGGATAATCCGAGATATGCACACTTTCATTCATTAAGCTTGTGTATATGTCTTCTGAAACAAATGGCGTGTAGGGAGCCATGAGTTGAGAAAGCTTCTTTAAAACCTCAAATAAGGTACTAAATGCTGCTCGCTTATCCTCCGTCATTCCATTACTCCAAAAACGTTGTCTTGAACGCCTTACATACCAATTACTAAGTTCATCAACAAAGGTGGCGATGGTTCTTGCCCCTTTGGTGATGTCATAATCCTCTAGACTTTGAACCACTTCCCTTGTAACGGTGTTTAAACGAGAAACAACCCATTTATCGAGTGTTGTTGGATCCCCTCCCAAGTCACTAGCTGGGTTGAATTGATCAATTTCTGCATACATGGAATAAAACGAGTACACATTTAACAGAGTATCAATGACTTTGGATTTTGCATGGCTCACCGTTTTTTTAGAAAAGCGTTTATTGTTCCATGGTGAGCTGTCCGCTAACAAGGCCCACCTTAACGAATCAGCACCAAACTCTTCAATTAGCTCCGTTGGATTCAAAGCATTTCCCTTACTTTTCGACATCTTTTGACCATTTTCATCTAAAATATGCCCTAAGGAAAGGACGCGCTTATATGGTGATTGTCCTGTAAACAGTGTAGAAACTGCTAATAAGCTATAAAACCAACCTCTTGTTTGGTCAACACCCTCAATTACGACATCTGCAGGAAATTGTTTTTGAAACAAATCTTTATTTTCAAATGGGTAATGGTATTGAGCAAATGGCATGGACCCACTATCAAACCAGACATCGATAACCTCGCTTGTTCGATCCATTCTCCCACCACATGAACAGGTTAAATGAACGTTATCCACATAAGGCTTGTGCAATTCCAGATCTTCTGGCACTTTTTCTACAGCAAGTTCTCTTAGTTCTTTTGCTGAATGTGGAGCCTTTTCTTCTCCACATTCCTGACAAACCCACACGTTTAACGGGGTTCCCCAATATCTGTTTCGCCCTATATTCCAATCCACCATGTTATCTAAAAAGTTCCCAAACCTTCCATCTTTCATGTGGGAAGGGAACCAACTAACTTCCTGGTTATTCGCTTGCATTCTTTCCTTCACTGCTGTTGTCTGGATAAACCAACCTTCCATTGCGTAATAAAGCAGTGGACTGTCACATCGCCAACAGTGTGGATAACTATGTTCATATCTTTGCTTCTCGAATAAAAGATCTTCTTTTGAAAGCATTTTAATGATGTCCACATCACAATCTTTTACAAATCGCCCTGCAAGTGGTCTTATCTCTTCCGTGTAGCGACCTTTTGTATCCACAACATTGATATAATCAAACTGATTATCCTGTATTGCCTTGTAATCATCTTCACCATGTGCTGGTGCAATATGCACGATACCTGTTCCACTTGTATCTGTAACAAAATCTGCCCCGATCACTTTATGTCCATTGGTTACCGTCACATAATCAAAAGGTGCTTCATACGAAAGGCCTAGTAAGTCTTTTCCTTTCAAAGTTTCCAGTACCTCATACTCCTCTTTCATCACGGTAGGAGCCAAAGATTCTGCAAGGACAAACACTTCAGAGTCATGCTTCACACGAACATAGTTCATAGTAGGATTGACTGCTACAGCAGCATTTCCTGGCAAGGTCCATGGTGTCGTCGTCCAGCCTAAAAGATATTCATTTGTCCTGCCTTTTAACCGAAACTTAGCTGTTACAGATAAATCGGAAACATCTTTATAGCCTTGTGCCACTTCATGAGAGCTAAGGGAAGTCTCACAATGTGGACAATATGGGACAACTCGATGCCCTTTATATAAATAACCTTTCTCATGAATTGTGGATAAGATGTTCCAGACAGACTCAATGTACTCGTTTTTTAGTGTTACATAAGGGTCTTCCATATCAACCCAATAACCAAGTGCCTCCGTGAATTGTTTCCACTCACTCTCATAGGCAAAGACACTTTCTTTACATTTTTGAATGAAATTCTCAACACCGTATTCCTCGATCTCATCTTTTCCACGAATATTTAACTGTTTTTCCACTTCTAATTCCACAGGTAAGCCATGAGTATCCCAACCCGCTTTTCGCAGTACCTGGTAACCAGACATTGTTTTGTATCTTGCTACAAAATCCTTGATCGTTCTTCCGAGGGCATGACCCGCGTGTGGCAGCCCATTTGCAGTTGGAGGACCTTCATAAAAAACATAGGTTTCTCTCCCTTCACGGTTAGCTATAGAGCGTTCAAATGTTTTGTCTGCTTCCCATTTTTTCCGAACCCTTAATTCCCTTTCAACATTGGTTTCCTTCACCATCATCACCTCATTAAATGGACTAAAGCGCAAGCACCCGTTTAGAAACGTAGCGAATGGAAAGAATCAACTGAGATAAAGGAATCACGGTTAGCTCTTAAACCGATGATGACTTATCGTAGGGCGATTCTTGAAGTCGCCTAGTTTCTGGGGGCTGGAGCTGGACGTGGCTTATCCACGCTTAACTATCACCAAATAAATTCATATCCTTGCTTTGTAAACAATTAAAAAACTCGACCCCACATACGTAGGATCGAGTTCATATATATATACATATATTCGACTTTTAACAAAATAAAAAAACCATAGTAGTGGTCTTTATCAAATTGTTACACTACGTACTATCATACGCGTCCTGGGTATCGGTAGAATGCCGTCAAAGTTTAAAAATTTTTCAACTTTGCTTCTCGGAGAGGATTTTCATTATGGTCTCACCGTTGACTTTCAGCAATCGTCAACTCTCTGTAGATAAGATAAACATAGCTACTCTTTCTCGTCATCGAATTATTTATTAAATTATACAAATCATAACCAACCGGGATGGGAAAGTCAACTTTATTTTTTACATTTATTAGTTTGTTATTTGTATTTTCTGCTATTATAGAATATACACTGAAAATTGGATCTATAAAAGGGGACTAAAAATTTGAATGAACTTTTGATGTTATCCATTTTGTTCTTTGTTTTTTTGGCTTACAAGTTGATGAAGGTTTTTCGAATAAAAGGCATTCCAAGAAGTAATAAGATTTTAGCTTGGTCTCTTTATGGTGTTTGTCTAGTTGTGATGGTTTCTGTTAATTTGTGGCTTTAAAATAAAACTAAAATTGCTACTCCCAAACAAACGGTGAAAGAAGTTTATTTATAATGAAATATTCATTGTAATTGTCCTGTTTTTAAAGCCCAGACTTTCATATATCTTAATTGCTGGATTTCCATCAAATACGCTTAAACGAATTTCGGAGTATCCTTCTTGTTTCAATTGTTCAACGCCTGTTTTAATCAATTGCTTTGAAATGCCTTTACCTCTGTATTCCTCTAAAACAAACAATTCATAAATAAATCCGAGTGCCTTATCTGAAAACTGATCTTTGCTTCCCCCTATAAGAACCCAACCTGTTATTACATTGTTTTCAGTTGCTATTAAATAATTACTCCCCCTTTTTAAAAGAGGTTCTACTAGTTGTTTTGCTTTTTCAATCGTTGGTTCTACTTCTCCTAAAGTTCCCTCAAATATCGCCTGTGGTGAAAGTGATAATATCTTTTCAATTTCAACCTCATTTGGTTTTCTTATTTTCATTTTTCAAGTCACCCCATGCAAAAACTTTTTATATGCTTCTCAGTCAACTTCTATAAATTAAACTCCCTCTTAACTAATTCTGCAACTTCCTCCGCACCCAAATTAGTATTGTTAATCTTTATATAGTTCGGGAATTCAATTTCGCCTTCTAACGAGTTCAATCGATAATTCTCAATTGATTTTTTCAACCTACTTTCAGACCATTCGATATTTCTTTTTGAGGGTTTATGTTCCAGCCTATTAGAACTTTTATTACGTTGAATTCTCTCGTCCAGATCAGCTTCTAGTTCTACATAGTAGACTGTGGCCCCCTTGGACTCAAATAGCTGCGTTACTCTGTTTACATAATCCCAATCAGCTTGTAAATTAAACGCCCATAAGTAAGTGAAAATCATTCCGTCCAAATTACTTTTTGAGACTTCTTCAAATATCTCTTGCCGAAATAAGTTTACTAATCTTTTCCCTTCTTTCGTGCCATAGTCAAAAAAATGATTTACCAATTCAATCGTCATGTGATTATGAAATAGTTTTAGGTCTGTTATCTTTGCTAACTCCTGCCCCACTGTCATTTTACCTACCGCTTGCGGTCCAGTAATAAGAACAAACTTCATATGCTTTCTCTCCTTAATTTAATAGGGGTAGACGTCTGGACATTAGCCTAATAAAGTCATCCCACATAACCAAAACTCCGTGCTATGCTCTATACGGAAATAAGCAATAACACCAACGTCAAAAACTAAGTAACGGAAAACGCTTTTATTGTAAAATTCAATGTACGGATTTTCTTGCTTTAATAAACCAACCCAAATAAATCTTGTAACCTGTAACGCTTCTGTAAAATCAGGAGTGCCCTTTCTGGATCACACCGAGTAGACAATCAAACTATTATGTAACACTATGACGTCATCCCATTGTACGCACTGGTACGATATGTGATTATTTTTTAGAACTAAGAAAAAACAAAAGTGAAAGTCTTAATTAATGTCTCCGGCCAACATTTTTAGATTACAACCTTTATATCATTTTAGTTAATACTATATTCACAAGACTAATTATAGATAATCTATGGTGTAAAAAATTAATACCAACCCAACTAAACACATTATCCAAGATAAGGCTGAAGTTGAGCTGCTTGATATTTTAATCCGAAGTGTAAATAAGGTAGAGTTTATCCACTTTCCAAACAATTTATATCCAAAGAAGATAAACAATGCTGGCAGAATCATAATAATATTGTATGCAGCTATAGTTGGGATCCATTGATAAAAAGGTATATTATTTGTAGTTGAATGAATTTCATTTATTAATCCTTCTGTCTCAACGCTTTTGAGAGACAAAAAAAGAAGTACCTCCCCAAATCTTGTATAATGGTAGTTGACTATAAAACCATAAAAAGACTGAAGGAGCACTTCTTATGACTATTATACGACAAACAAGCTTATTTGGCATCCAAGAATTATACAAGATGGAACCTACCCAACGGTATGATTCAATTATATCCGAGATAGACGTGGATCGAATCTTCCATGAAGTGAATAAAAAATCACGACGTGGCGCTCCTGTGGAGCTTAATTATGCAGCGATGATTATCAGCTCTTTCATTCGCATAGTTGAACGTATTCCAACGATTAAAGATTTGGTGAAACGCCTGAATGATGATTTTGTTTTTAAATTGAACTGTGGTTTTCTTGTCTCGGACGAGACACCTTCCGAAGCTGCCTATTCTCGCCTGCTGACGAAACTTAGTGACTCTAGCGTTCTAGAAGAAGAACAGAAAAAAGTAGTCCTACAAGCCATTGTGGAAGGCTTTATTAGTGACAACACCGTCGCCATTGATGCCACTCACTTCGAAGCACGTGATCAAGCACCACCCAAAGAAGATAAGCCCAAAACAGAACCTAAAAAACGTGGACGCAAACCCAAGGAAGAACGGGAACAATGGTTACTTGAACAGGCTGAAATAGAAGCAAACTTGCCTCTTTATGAAAAGAAAATAGAAGCGCAATTAGACGTACCTTTAACCGACTTACGGGCTGAAGTCCCCCAAGCCCCAAAATGGGGCATAAAAAAGAACAGTGAAGGAAAAAATGTTTTCTGGTACGGCTACAAGGGCCATTTAGCTGTTGGGACATCTAGTCAATATATTTTACAGTCACTCTTTTCGTCAGGAAGTTTGAATGACGGAAAAGCCGCCATTCCCTTATTAAAAGGGGTGAAGGAACTAGCTCTTTCTTCTTTGCGCTACCAAACAATGGATGCGGGTTACGACTATGAACCTATTTATGAACAAGTACATCGAATGGGAAATCAGTCTATCATTGCCTATAATAAGAAAAATGAAAGGGAACCAATTGGCTTTGATAAATACTTTGCCCCAACTTGTTTTCGTGAGCATTCTTACCGTTACGATAGCTTTGATGCCAACTATGAAACGCTGAAATTCACGAGGCCAAAGGAGTGCAGTAGCTGTCCTTTAGCTAACGAAGGCATCTGTCAAAAGGTATATAAAGTAAAGATAACGCAAGACCTCAGAAGATACACAGCGCCAGCTCGTGGATCTAAAGCCTGGAGAACAATCTTTAAACGTCGTACAGCTGTTGAGCGCGTAAACGCATATCTTAAGGAGTTTTTTCAACTTAATAATGTTCGTTATCGTACCGGAAAGCGCGCCAAGGTTCATTTTGATATGATCACGCTTATTTACAATGCTTCAAAATTAGCTGCAGACCGTATGAATGCACGATTAAACCAACATAAAACTGCATGATTCCTGTTTTTAAGAATACAAGATCAGAATTCGGCTCGTCTTTGTATTTTTAAAAAGAGCAATTATGAAATTGACTCAGTTAATAAACCTATAGCGGCAAAATACGGCAAAGCTGTTCCTGCCTCAATAATAAAGGCTGTTTTCTAAAAGATTGTTGCTATAATACAATGAATGTTATAGTATTCTATAAAAAACGAAGGTGATATGATGGATAAACATTTATTTCTTTTTGGAGGCGGTCCTCCATTCACATTAAATATGACAAAACAGTTTGTAATAAAAGCATCAACAACAAATGCTCCCGTCTCAATTTTATTTATAGAAAGGGACGGCTGGGAACAATATATGCCCAAATATACACAAGCATTGGAGGAATTAGGATTAAATGAATTCTATTATTTACCCCTTCCTTCAACACCTATTGAAAAGGTTATAACTTGTTTAAAAAATAGTTCAGGACTCATTATTGGCGGAGGGAATACGAATTTATATGCTGACTACATTGTTGAGACCGCTATTTCTAACACCATAAAAGAAATCTATGAACTAGGTATCCCTATTGCTGGGTTTTCGGCAGGTGCTTTAATAAGTCCTGAACACTGTATTATTTCTCCTAAAGATAACGAACAAAACGAATTTCAATACAGAAGGGGATTGGGTTTAATATCTGATGTATTGATTGCTGTACACTTTTCACAATGGAATGATGAAACTCATTTAAGAAACGCAGTCAATAAATTTAATAACCATATAAATTATGGTATAGATGAAAACACTTGTGTTTACCTTCTAAACGGATATCTTGAATCTATTGAAGGTTGTGGTGTTTATAGTGTAGAAAATGACATCATAAGAAAAATAAATTAAAAGCATTATTTAGCCGTACATATTCATTAATTGTACGGTTCTTTTTAGTTCGTATCATCTTTAAGCAGTTTTTCTAATATCTTCAATTGTGGTAAAATTCACCCTTTGACAAGAACCGAGAAGCATTTCTTTCACGCGTTCTTGAAACGGAAACTTTTTATTAAGTTCAAGAAACCGATGCCAAAAAAGGTAGTTATCAAGATATTTAGTTGCCACACCTTGAAATCTATCCATCCATTTCTTCAAGCGTTTGTGATACCCGTTGACGTGTTGAATATGATAGATTCCTTTTCTTTTATACACTTTTTTACTTACATTGATAACTTCGTGTTGAAGACCTTTCATAGTTGCAAACTTCTTATAATTCGTAGCTGTATCTGAGCATAACAAAGCAGAGGTGTCAATATGACTTCCTAACACCTTGTCTAATTCAACGGCTGTAATGCGACCTTTACCAGCCATCTGTGATAAGATTTGTCCGTTTCTATCGTGTGCAACTACTACGCATATCTGCTCCTTAGAGATACCACGTTTTTTGGCTACACCACCACGCTTGCGGGGAGTTCTATGTGAAATAATCTTTTTACCTTTATTGCTCTCCAAAAAGAAAGTTTCATCACTTTCAATGATGCCTTTTAAAGTTTTATGTCCAAGAGAACGGATTGAGTTTAAGATTTTGTGTCTCCAATAGAAAGCAGTAGATATGTGTATTTCAAGAGCTTCTGAAATTTTAGGCAATGTGTAACCTTCAACCATCATTTCAAAGTATTTAATCCACTTGTGAGGATACTTTGTTCCTGATAATGGGCTTCCAGTCATATCGTTAAAGGATTTTCCACAATCCTTACAGAGATACCTTTGGCGTGAACGATATTTACCATTCCGCTTAACAGACATACTTCCACAATGAATACACGCTAATCCTTCAGAAAAGCGTGTCTCTCGAACCTCACTGACTAATTGTGATATGTAAGATTTTGGTTCAGGAAATAAATCATCCTTTATAGCATTAAAGAATTGAAGTTGTTCTTTCTTTGATAGGTCTGAAAAGTCTCGGTACATATTTATCCACATCTTTGGAAGCCCTCCGTACAATCAATTATTCTATTATACAGTATGTCTCCCTGAGCAACAATCTATACGAAAACAGCCATAATAAAAGTAGTAACACCAATAAATATAATGGAGAATATGCTTTGAGATTTAGGCTTTGGAATATTATCTTTTTTATTTTCGGAGATAAAAAAACTAGCCGTAAATAGAATTACCCCTAAAATGAAGATTACCCAGCTAAAAATTCTATTTTGGAAAATATTTGAGAATGCTTCAATAATATAATTTAAGCCTATCATCATTATTATACCTAATGAAAAATACAACAGCACAACCGTAGATAGGTATGTCAATAATCTTGATGTTAAATTTTTATTGTCTGTTAAAATCAGAAATAATGTAACACCAATTATTGTAGGGCTTAATGTATCTAAAAGAGCTAAGCCACCCAAATAAATTAATATATCTGTTCCCATATCTTCCTCCTGATGAACAATTGTGTCCAAACGCTATTAATTGATTATCGAGTTATCAAGAAAATTAAGAGACTCTTAGTCATTAGAATAATAAAGGTTAAATCTATTTCATAACTTATTCATTTTTATTATTAAAAAGTAGGATTTTAAATACGTAGCCAATTCCTAAACCAATTAACACCCCAGGAAATGCATTATCAAACAGTAGACCTACTCCCGCCCCAGTAATAACGCAAGCATAAATAATAATATCGTCTTTCTTCAAAATAGGATTCTCCTTTAAAATTCGTGATAGGGTAAAAGTCTAATAACAGATAAAAAAGATTACGTAAGGTCCCTATGAACTCATTTAAACATTGTACTAAACATAATTTGAACAAAAATAGTAGCAAAGGTTTCTAACAAGAGAAAACCTTTGCCTAGGATTATGATTGATTTCGGTTTTCAACCTGATTAATCCAGTTTAAATCTGCTTCTAAGTGCAAAAGCGTACCAGTAATTAATAAATACTGAGTCTCATCACCATTAAGAAGAGATCCTGTTTTTAATTTAGTTAATTCCATGACATCCTTCATTATTATCGTTTTTTGTTGGTTAAGCATTTTCTTTTCTTGATCGAAAGCAATTTTACGAGCACAGCTCCATTTAAAATGGAAATCCGTTTTTGAAGAGTTGTATGGTACGGGTTCCAACAGCCAACTTTTCAATTCTTTTTGACCTTCAGCGGTGATTTCATATAGTTTTCTTTCTTGGTCATCCTTCCCTACAGATGAAACGAGTAGGTCACGGATTAAGCGATCAAGAGTAGTGTAAATTTGGCCAGGGTTTATTTTTCCTTTTGTTCCTAAAAGAGATTCTAGTACTAGCTTTAATTCATAACCATGATTTTTTTGCAGATATAACGATGTTAAAATTCCGTACTTAACCGACATAATGCTCAACCTTCTTTAATTGATGATATAATACCTATTTTACTAGCAGTAGTACTAGAAATCCAAGAAGCAAAGAAACTAAGAGAAAGACCAGCAACCAACGCCAGTATAATATTACCTAAAGGTATTTGAAAAGATATAAACTCTCCAAAAAGCTTTGATTGGCTAGTGACATAAAGTAGAATTACGCCTGCTACTAAACCCCCAAGTACTCCTGATAATCCTATAAGCACCCCTTCGCCAATTACCATTTTTCTTACTTGCTGTTTCGTAAATCCTAGGGCTCGCATCGTTCCTATCTCGTAAGTTCGCTCCAAAGTGTTCATTAATAAAGTGTTAGCTGTGCCAATACTAGCTAGCCCAATGACTAAAACTAACATAATTAGCACTAACTCGTTCATACCAGTTATAGCTGAAGTCTTTGAGTTAATTTCATCTTCTACTGTTTCAACTTTTGAGAGATGGCTGCTGAAATCGAGCCATAACTGATCCCGTAATTTTTCCTCAGTATATCTATCATTTAAAGTTATTAGCATGTCAAAACTATTCGCCCATCCATATTCATGCTTTAAAAGGTCTTCGTCCATGAATGCGACATAGCCGGAGTAATGCGAAGTTTTGACAACATCAAGGACTTTAAATTGCTGTCTACCTGAGGGTGTATTAATATAAATATACTCCCCTATATTTCCTCCCCATTCGTTAAAAGCTCTTTCGCCAAGGACAATAGATGTTTCCTTTGATAGCTCATTATATGTGTTCTCTTCTTTAGGACTCACAAATAAACGAGGTCCTTCTTTATCAACAGCTAATATAGAAAACTGTCTCTTGTCTCCATCGACTGTTTCCCACGTAATTGGCGTGGATTCCGTTAAAGGTTCAACATTTGCCACAGAATCATACGATAGCAGCTTTTCTCTATCTTGTTTAGACCAAGGAGCTTCTGATGAAACTCTTATGTCGCCACCATATGTATTTCTAATTTCATTTTCATACCCTTCAGGAGCAGATTCTATTACAGCACTTAGTAATAATATCACTGCTATCCCAACAGCAAGAATTGCCGCAGTATTGGCATTTCGATTTAACTGTTGTGTAAAGCTTTTAGCCGCCAGACTACCAGAGTAACCGAAAAACATTTTTAAAATTGGTTTAAATATACGATTCAGAAATAATAACATGAATGGAAACAGCAAAATGATGCTTGCTAAAATAAACAAGTAAGAGACAGGATGGTCGATAAGTACAAAAGATAGTAAGCCAACTCCTAAGAGCGCCCTAATCAAATATTGTCTGGTAGATGATTTCGTTGGTTCTCCCATTTTTAACATCCCTAGCACAGAGGTTTTCCCCGCATGATAAATAGGAAACATAGAAAACACAACAGGAAATAGAATTCCTACTACGACTGCTGTTAATGTAGGTATTTTCCAATTTAATGTGTAAACCATGTCAAACTCAAACACACTAAGCAATGTTTGCATGAATATATCTCCGAGCCAAATCCCTATGGGGACCCCAATAGCTATACCAATCAATGCCAAAAGTATTACTTCAATAAAAATAAGTCTGGATATAGAACTTTGGAGATATCCAAAGCTTTTCATTATTGCAAATTCTCTCTTTCTTTCCATAACACTTGTATAAATCACATTAAAAACAATGAACCCGCTGATAAATATGGATAAACCAGCAATTAGGTAAAAGAATGTATAAAGTCCTCCTATGTCGTTGCTTTGTCGATCATCTGCAACAACTGGTTGCGCATATACATTTGAATTACGATATTCTTCTTGAAGAGATTGGAAAAGATTCTCTCCTTCTTCATTTGTTTGAAATCTGACATATGAAAGCTCATTATCCATACCTGTCCACTCTCTTAACAAGTCAAGTGGAGCCATAACACGAAAGCTTTTTTGTTCAGCACTTTCCCAATTACTGGGGCTTGCAAGCAACTGCGTATATTCAACAATCGCGGATACCTTGGCTTCTCCTAAATTGGAAAATTGAATTGTGTCTCCAACCTTTTTATTTAGTAGATTTGCAATGTCTTGTGGTATCACCAATCCTTCATTATCTAAATCTCCTTCAATGACAGGAAGTTTTAGCAAAGAACTATTTTGATCACTTACACCCGTAATCCGTACAGAACTCTGATTTAGGGATCGATTACCTTCAAGCTCAAAGAAGGCTTGTTTATCAAGCGCAAGCAATGTTTCCGTAACAGCTGAACTTGTCAAAACTGTCGAAATTACATCTTCAGAGTAAGTATGTTCATCGCTTAATATCCAATAATCTGCATTTGCTACATACATTTGTTCATAATAATCAAAGACATCATTGGTTGTTTTGTCCGCGATCAGCATCGATGTCACAAATGAAATACCTAAGATAATCCCCAGCAGCGAAAAGAAAAACCTTTTCTTGTTATGTGTTATATTACGCCATGAAATTAGCCAAATATTTAGCATAATCACTATCCTTCCTAGATATAACTTGGTCTACAACCCCGTCTCTAAAAAGTATAATACGATCTGCAAAACCTGCTGCAAAGATATCATGTGTGACCATCACAATAGTTTGCTTGTTTTCACGATGAAACTTTGAGAATAAAGCAAGTATTTCTTCCGCCGTCACCCTGTCTAAATTCCCTGTTGGTTCATCCGCTAATAAGACAGTTGGATTATTAACAAGTGCCCTTGCAATTGCCACACGTTGTTGCTGACCCCCGCTCAGCAAATTTGCCCGTTTGCGATTAAGTCCCTTCAATCCTACAGAATGAATTAAATCATCAATCATTTTGCTTGTTTGATTCGTTATCTTTCCATCTGCATGTAGAGGAAACGCAATATTTTCCTCTACTGTTAATGTAGGAAGCAATTGATAATTTTGAAAAACAAACCCTAGGTTCTTTCTCCGAAATATCGTTCTTTCTTTTTCTTTCATTTTATTTAAATACTTATGATTGATTTGTATGTCTCCGTTGGTTGGTTCATCAAGGCCGCCTAACAATTGAAGTAAAGTACTTTTCCCAGAGCCACTTGGCCCCATTATAGCTACAAACTCCCCTTCTTCAATATGTAAGTTAACACCATGTAATACCGGCGTCCTTTCTTGCCCTTGTAAAAAATCCTTAGTTAGTTTGCTAACTTTAATCATGTTTTAATCCCTCCCATGTTCTTCACCTACATATTATATACTAAGTAAGTATTAATTCAAGAGGGAACAATTAAATAACATGTTATTTTCATATATTTTTAAGCAAAAACTAATTTCGCTATATATATATTTAGTATATATTCGTCTTAAGTAACTGAAAACCGTATAGGGGTTTCTTGGACTATTAAGTTTCTGTTAATTTCTTGATCCCCTCCATCTCTTCTTCCTCATAACTTCAATTTTTTATGACTAAAGGAAAAAGTGGAGAATTATGAAGGTAAACGCTTTAATAGTAAAATTCCATGTACGGATTTTATTACTTACCCTTATAATCCAATTACAATCGATTTTGTAACCTGTAAATGCTTCTTTAAAATAAAGGGTTTCCCTTTGCGGCTCACACTGTGGATACAATCGTAAGCATATTATGTAACACTATGACGTAATCCCATTGTACGCGCTGGTACGATATATGATATGTATCTCATACAGTTTAAGAGATTATTGTCAAAAATTATGGAGTTTACCCGCACTGACCATACATAGAACAAACAATTAAGGAGTAGACAAGTTTGTCTACTCCTTAATAACGACCTTATTAAATTAATAAATATATTACTCTCTTTTTTTATCTAATCTCCGACGAAATACTAAGGCTGAGACAGCGAATATAATAAAAGTTACTGTTGAAGCAGCGGTAACCATCTTCAACACATTCCCTATTGGAGGACTAAATAACTGTGAGACCGAAATTATTAAGACGCCACCTGTTAAACCCATTCCTAAAATCGAGATTGCCAAAACCTTGTGCATCAAATCACCTCACCAATACTTATAAAAGATCGAAACAGGATCGGTTCACCGATAGCACTAATACCAAGCACTGCGGCAAGATAAGATGCCACTGCCTATACCCATCGGTTGAATTCCAGTTGACTTTTCTGTAAGCATCTCCTCAGCTGTGGTATACGCACATTCGATTAATTTTAGTATAATCGAACGCTCGCAACCTAAACGACTTTATTGTGACTTGACACTTATCTCTTAAAGTTCTTTCACTACAGTATTCGAAAAACGATCGTGAGTAAGTACCGCCCCATCTTGGCCTTCGAACTTCTTAGGGCTTTTTAAGTAATCAAAAAAGCTCACAGTATCTCGATAACCCATCCGCTTTATAACTTGGCCAGATGTCAGCTCTGAACCCTCCTTGCTTTTGAGTTCTAGCCCCATTTTTTGTAACCAAATGTTTGACCATTTCGGCGTAGCTGTCCATATTCAAGTGACCACATTACGATGGATGGTGTTACTATGGCGTGAATTGCTTCACTTTTCACCTTTTTCCTTAGAAAATACTCTAGACCAGCTGTTATAGCGCTTGAGATTGCCAAATCAATTAAAAATGCTTTTGTACGTTTTTTCGTAATAGATTTCATTAAAACCCTCCTATTTTTAACTGAACTCTTTTCTATTAGGATGTTTTAGAGTTTCCTTGTTAGTTGACTAAATCTTACTAACTATTCTAACACATTCTTATTTAACTATTGGTTAAATGGTAAGGCGTAGGTACATTCCAATACAAGGTGTCCGCAGTGCTTTACATATGTATTGGCAAACAAGTTGGAAAAAGGTGGTTAATTCCTTAGCGTTAAGTGCTAAATACCATGGCCGACTTGAAAAATTAATGGTAGTAATCAGTTCTTAAATAAGTGCGACATAAAAATATAATTATTATTTACGGAGCAATTTATGAGACACACTGTTCTTATCTATAACATTTAAATGGACCGTTCTCACAGAACCGTGGTAACAGAACCATTTTTAAAATAAAAAGAGGATCTGCTTGAAACAGACCCACCTTTTATCTATTGTTCAAAAATATCCAATTCAAAGTTTCAAACCGAATATCTTATCAAAAACGATATTGTCTATATGAAACGAATACCTTAGTGGGGGGAGAGCAAAAATCCCCCCTGAAGTGAAGTTTCACTTTATAGCGCCCTGCCTACACATATTCGTGGTATTCGTTTGGGTCCTGCCCTTCTACTCGGCCGTCTTCTCCTTTATCCAATGAATCAATTTTCTCGATATCCTCAGGTGCTAATTCAAAGTTGGTACTATTGAAATTATCTTTTTGATGTACTTGATTACTTGATTTTGGTATAGAGAATACGCCGGCTTGATAATTCCAATTTAAAATAATCTGTGCCGGGGTTTTATCGTACTTCTCCGCAATTTCTTTAATTGTGGCATTTTCCAACACGTCATTTAGATAACCTCGACCAAAAGGACTCCAGGCTTCCGTAAGAATGCCCCGTTTTTTATTTTCTTCCACCATACGGTTATTATTAAAATACGGATGACGCTCCACCTGGTTTGTAGCAGGTGTCACACCTGTTGCTTCGATAATGTCGTCCAGATGTTTAGGTTCAAAGTTTGAAACGCCAATCGTTCTGATTAACCCTTGTTTTTGAGCATCCACTAAAGCCTTCCAAGCTTCTACATACTTGCCGTCCTTAGGATTCGGCCAATGAATTAAATACTTATCAAAGTATTGTAATCCAGTGCGGCGTAGTGATTCTTGAATAAAGATAAATGCCCTATCATATTCATGGTAGGCGCCGGGCAATTTCGTACTGACTAAAATTTCTTCTCTGGGCAGTGCGGAGCGACGCACCGCTTCACCGACAATTCCTTCATTATCATAGTTTGTTGACGTATCGATCAAGCGATATCCTATATTTAAGGCGTTTAAAATTTCAAACGTACCCTGATCCCCATTAATACCAATCGTGCCTAATCCTACAAAAGGAAGCACTGCACCATCATTTAAAGTAAAACCGTTATTATTTAAAGTCAAAATCTCATCTCCTATAAAAATTTTTCAATGTAAGTTCAGAATGGAAGTAGCTATTTCCATGATGTCCATAACTACAATACCCAAATAAAAAAATCCTACACTAATCAGTATTGATTGATGGAAGAAGGACATCTTTAATCGTAGATGTTTTTATAAATCAAATTACCCCCCACAAGTGACTAGATATTTAGCAATGAAAAAGAACCGAGAAAGCGTAACTTTGTACGTTTCTCGGTTCTTATGTGTAATGATAATAAAGTTGTTTAATTTTGAAGCTAAAAAAAAGGATTACACCGTCCGCAAATTAGGGCGGTGTAAAAATAAAGCTGTTTAATCAATTGCTGAATAAGAACTCATGGATGTAACAATAAAGTCGTTTAAAAATCTGATTTTTATGCCACGATCGCGCCCGATTGTTGAAGACTAAAGTTTATATTCACCAAGAAAATTGATATGCCCTGATCCTAACAAATTTTATTTAGGACTTACATGTATGCCTTCACTCTCTCGCCAATCTGCGTAGAGTATACGATTTACATTATCATATCCATTGGTAGTTAATTGGTTATCTAACCACTGTTGATCAAATCCGAGTTCATGTAAATTATCCCATAAAATTTCCCCATCTATAATTAACGATGTTGGTAGGTCTACTGGACTTTCTGGAAGATTGAGATCTTGCTTGTCTGGTTTTTGATACTTGGATTTTAATAATAAACTTAATTGCCCATTAGCTTCCAATATACCGTATTTGACTTCACGAACTGAAAAGACATTATTTTGACGGAGTATACTCAATACTTGATTTACATCCAATTTGTTCTTTGTAAGTAACTTTCTGTCCATAACACCATCTCGAATGATTACGTTAGGATTGCCTAATAAGAGAGAACGTGTCGATTTATTTTTTAGAGTCATAAACTCTATTCCCAACATAAGAAACGTCCACAATCCGATGGCATATAAAAAATGAAAAATCCCTACCTTATCTTCATAAATGGTATTTCCTAAAAAATCTCCAAGTACTAACACAAAAACTAAATGAAACGGGGTTAACTGATAGATGGATGTTCTGCCTGTTATGATAATGATAAAAAATAAAGTGGCAAAACCAACGATGACTTTGATCGTCAGTAAACCAATATTAACTTCTTCCAAAGTTTTTTCCTCCAATTTAAATTTTACTTAGTTGTAAGATCTTGAGGTTTAGATAAAAAGGCTAGTTTTAGTATTAAAGCTCGAGTTACAATTCCAACAATGATGTAATATGAATGAATATCTGTATCTCCACTCTAAATAATTAACAAGTTTGACCCACTCGCAAAATGGTTCACCTATAAAGGCATATGTTAGTGCCATAATGATCTGGGCTAAAATAAAAGATTTCCATGTTCTAAAATATTGATATAACAACATGTAAGCTACAGGTACCATTGAAAAATCAAAAGGAAAGGCCCGAGGAATAATAGGTAGGAATGCAATGGGGTAATCCCAAAAACTATATTGTGCACCAACTACATCTAATAAGGTTGTTGTCAAGATAATTATGGTACCAAATAACAAAATTTCTAAAATAATGTCTCGTTTAACAAGTTTAGCCCATATAACCCAAGGCACAATAAAAAAAACTACTAGAATCCACCATTCCCAAGTTAAAAACTCATTTTTTAGCCAACCATTTAATTCTAAATGATAGAGCTTATCTTCTAATAAACGTATTTCCTTAAGATTTTCAAATATATTATTTATTGATATCACCCCTATATTTAAATTAAAAGGTAACAGATATTTTTGAATTCAAACTCTTTGAGCTGCTTTATTAAATCTAGATTTAAGATAGAACAATAAAAACAGGATACATCAACTTATAATAATGGAGAAAGCAAGCGAGCATCCTGTTCAACAATGCGCTCGATCAGGGATCGTTGCAACAAGTCTTCAATTCTTAATGGTACAGAATCAGTAAGATCCCTCTCGTACTGCTCTGTGAGTTCCCTTGCCACATCAGCACTGTACACGACTTGACACACCTCATAATTCAGGCGAAAACTTCTCATATCATAGTTTGCTGCGCCTACTTCTGCAATTTCCTCATCAATGATCATCAGTTTCGCATGTAACATTCCTTTACCGTACTGGTAGATTTGGACCCCAGCTTCTATAAGTTCCCCGTAATAGGTACGACTTGCAAAGCCCACGATTTTTTGATCAATATGGCGAGGAACAAGTAATCTTACGCGTACACCACGAGCCACAGCTGTCTTTAATGCCATGATAATATCTGTTTCTGGTACAAAGTAGGGTGTTGTTATATCAATAGTCTTGGTCGCCTGTGTTATACATATAAAGTAAGCTTGACGAATAACTGGGGTAGGAATTCCAGGGTTTCCTTCCAACGTATGGATGTACGCTTTTTGCAATGTCCCGGTCTTTGGGTATATGTCCATCTCTTTACCATCTATGGTGCTCAACTCTGACCCCAATTCGGCTGACCATCTGGAAAGATCTACTCTTCCGATTGGATTGATTTTCGTTACCTCAGATTTTGTTTTCAGATTTGTTTTCGATTTTATCCGTTCCGGCACAGCAATATTCCAATGAACGTCAAAGACAGTCTGCAAATCGACTGATGCTTCTAAATGAGTATCCCGCCAGAAGCCAACGTCAGGATTCAATCCTGTATATTCATATCCTACGTTCATGCCACCAGTAAAAGCTTTCTTTCCGTCGACCGTGACAATCTTACAATGATCTCGATAATTCCAATTGGATAAAATCCAGGGAAAGCGTAAAGGAAATATTGTCCGGCATTCTATCCCTGCTTCCACCATCTGAAGGATTTTTTGACTTGGAAATTTTTCACTCCCCCAACCATCTCTAATAAAACGAACCCTCACTCCGTTTACTGCTTTTTCGATCAGCAGTTCTGTGATGCGATTACCTATTTGGTCATTCCGATAGATGTAATATTCCAGTTCAATGGTTTTTTGGGCTTTTTGTAGGGATTCGATGAGTTGTTCATATTTTGCTATTCCATTGTTTAGTACTTGGACTTTGCCGACTTGTAGCCCGCCTACAGTAAAAAACCTTAAAGCATCGGCGATTATCGATGCTGAATCACTATATGTATCAGGTAACTTCTCAGACTCATTATGAGAAGAGGTCAATCTTTTACGATGAATAAGCTTGGGATTTGATATGCTAAGATATAGTAAGAAACCAATGACAGGCAAAACAAGGACGATTATTATCCAATTCAAAGCTTTGGCTGGCCGACGAACTTCCCAAATTGCTATGAATAAGATAAAGAACGTATTTAACAGGTATAGAAAAAAATCCACTCCAATTAAAATTCCTCCTTAGTTTTTCCCTTAGCATGTACAAACTATGTAGCAAGTATACGTTTGGAATACGAGGAATTGTTTAGATTGACCTTTTCTCATGAGACGCCTCAAATAATTTTGTAATTAGTTTGTTTTGTCACAGGAAATTTAATGTTGGAGATGTATCGAAAAACAAAAAAGGAGGTTCGTTTTACATTTCTTCCATTTAAACCTAAAATCTTACATTATTCTGCTGTAGCTGACTAAGTATATTCGATGTTAAAAAGATTCCAACAGGGGGGCAAGGTACCACTAATTACGGGATATCCGGTAAGAGCTCTATCGGGTTGTAGCAACCCATGTTCCGTATTCGCCTGCTTGTAAAGAAGGAGGTTTCATAATAAGCCTCCCATTTAAAATAAAATGTCGAATTCTAATCTGGGGTTCATCAAATATGGCTAAGTTTTCAGAAAATGTGGCATAAGGTGAATCAAATCTTATTTGTTTGGTGTTTTCATCCCAAGATCCATTAATTGGAATAGGTGTACCACGAAAATTAACCGTACCAATTACCCTGTTATCTGTAATAGAGTTAATGTTGAGTACGCCCCAACGATTGGTTTACCAGCTATAGCACATACTGATGGGAATGGAATACTAACCATTGTTTGCTGTGCAGTTTGCAATACTAATCTCCCCCTAAATTTAAAGTTTATGTTCTGAAGAATAGAGGATTAGATATCTTATTTACTACCCTATATAAAGGACCAATCCAGTATATGCACCACAAGCTGAATAATCTTTTAGACAATAGAAAAAATAACCTAGTTCCTTCTATTTTTTCATTTCTAATGTTCAGTACAAATAAAGATGTTTACTTTTAACGGTTGGAAGCCTCATCCTTCCGTTGAAAAATGCAGCTCATTCAAAAAATAGTTGTTAACTTTTAAGAAATCACTCGTGATGGAATCAAAAATCACGTGACAAAAAGTTGTTTATTCAACTATATGGCCCGATACAAGAAAAAAGAGCCTCACACCCAATTGGGATGAAACTCTTTACCATTAAAAATATTTGCAATAGAAGTCCTGGCGCAGCTTCCCACTAAGTTGAGCATATATTGTAACTTTAAAATAAAGTTTGATCAAAAACGTTCGACAAATCCATATTTTACGGTAAAAGAAAAGAATCCATTTTGAAAAAAGATTGATCAAAATGGATTCTTTTCTTTTTGAATGAACATTCCTTTTTATAAAAAAGTTTAATTAAAACTCACTTAGAATCCTTTAATCGAAAAGGAATAAAACGGTGCAACTTTTTTGTAAACGGTATAACTTTCTTTAAAACGGTACATCTTTTTTATAAACGGTACGACTTTATTTCAAATCCACAATTGTGTAGGTATTGACGGGAATAAATCATCTTTGGAGATTCTTGAACAAAAATTAAAGTTGCCAAGGTGGAACCCTTGGACCTATTCAAATTTCTACAAAAGCTGTGCAAAAATATGGAACGGTCCAATTAATAGATGTTTATGGGGGCAACTATAATGTGTTTCCATTGGGTTGAGTTAGGAATATCAATCTGAGAATGGGACTGGCATCAGTCATACATTTTATGCCTGAATTTTTTGAAAAAATAACGAATAACGAGTTTGACCCACATACAAAGTGGCCCTTGGATAAGCAAGTCATGGTTATCAAATGTTTAATAATCGTGAGGACGACTGTATAAAAGTCGTTTTAAAACCGTTATCCTATTAGTTTAAATGGATGAATTGAAAGTTAGCATAATTGCGAACCCTAAGCGAAATGTTGAATGGACTTCCACACTGTGTATAGAAGTCTTTTTGTCTGTTATTATTTAGATTATTGGATAATTCAGCTCGTAACTTGGGTAGCAATAATATGGTGGTCTCAGTCCTATTTTTGGCATGGGCCAGGAATCCTCCATATAGACCATCCTTACTTTTTCATTTGAATGGTTTACTAGCAATAGCTTTACTTCTGGATTAAATTCATATCTCAAAATGGTAACCCCCTTCCATTAGGAATGTGTGGATTCTCCCCCATCAACATGAAGAACTTGACCAGTAACAAAACGAGAATCATCAGAAGCAAGATAGACAAAGGTTGGTGCGAGTTCAAATGGATGGGCAACTCGTTCCATTGGATTAAATGCTCCATATACAGCGACTTGGTCTGACGAGAAACTTGCTGAAATAAGTGGGGTCCAAATTCGGCCGGGGGCGACGGCATTGACTCGGATCCCTTGTTTCACGACATTTTTAGCCAAGGCACGTGTCCAACCAACTATTGCGCCTTTTGTGGCCGTATAATCAATCATTTGCTGCTCACCTACATACGTCACCACTGAAGAAGTGCCAATGATTGAGCTGCCTGGTTTTAAATGAGGAAGCGCTGCCCTTGTTGTGTAAAAATGAGAGTATATATTAACTTTGAAGGTGTCATCGAATTGCTCATCTGTAATGTCAAGCAGACTTAGTTGTTGGAATTGGATACCAACGTGGTTACAAAGAATATCGAGACGTCCAAACGTATTTACTGTTTGTTCTACAATGGAGATACACTGTTGTTTGTCTCGCAAGTCCCCAGGCATTAGAAAACAACGTTGTCCGAGTTGTTCAATCCTCGTTTTTGTTCTATTTGCATCCTCATGTTCATCTAAGTATGAAATAGCAACATCTGCGCCTTCTTTAGCAAACGCAATTGCTACTGCTGCACCAATACCACTGTCCCCCCCTGTAATAAGTGCTACTTTTCCTGTTAACTTTTCACTCCCTTTATAGTTCGGGTTTTCGATAATTGGAAGGGGTACCATAAATTTTTCCACTCCGGGATGGCGCAGCTGGCGCTGTTCAGGTAAACTTATCGGAATTTCTTCGTAACGTGTGATTTTCCCATAGTTAGGGTACATGGGATAAGGTTGAGTTTTCATGTTCGCTTTAAACATTTGTTGCATTTGCTTTATTTGATCTAATTGACGACTTTGATCCTTTTGATCCATGGAAACCTCCTATAGAAATAATTTTCTTCTATAGAATGTTTATGTTGTTCACTACAAATAAATTAAAAAAGTTTGAAAAAAGTGGTTTACTTTCAACACAGAAGCTTATTCTTCCTCAAAAGAGACACCTTTTTTCTTTATTGAACTGACCTTTAGGACAAGGAGCTTTACTCAATATTCTACCCCTTTAACGGATCAACTTATTTTTACTTAACAGTTCTTTAATCCCGGCTACCTCAAGAATAGTACCTAAAAAAATAGGTCAACCAGAAAAAACCTGCTAACCACATAATACGATTTGACCCTATTGCTGAATAACAAAAAATACGTTTTGTTGTTCCACAAATTCTTAATATCATGAAGTAATTCTGTAGAGATGTTCAGTTTCCATTAACCAATCTCGGCGAGCAACGAGAGTTCTAAATGTGATAAAGTCGCTCTTTTTGCATCCTCTTTCAATGATTCCATGGACTGTTTGTAGAACCTTCTGATACCTCGAAAAGTTGATTCACGCTCTCTTTTTGATTTTCATTAAGTAAGTTATGATAAATCATACGATAAGACCTTTTTCGAACATCATTGGCTGCATCTTTTAAAGTATTGTAGATGGGGAGTTCATATTTTTGATGTATTAGCTCTTCAATTGCTACATTGACTAGGTCAGCAGGTTCGTCTTTACTGTATGCGAGTTTATTCATTGTATCTATCAATTACCTTTTGACCTTCTTGGCTAAATGGTCGAATAAAAAGACTTCTATACAAAGTATGAAGTCTTTTTGGAAAGAGAAGAGGATTACGGTTTTAAAACGACTTTTATACATTCATCCTCACGATTATTAAAAATTCGATAACCATGACTTGCTTCTTCAAGGGACATTTTGTGTGTGATAATATCTCTTGGGTCAAATTCGTTATTTGTTATTTTTTTAAACAATTCTGGCATAAAATGAATGACGGGTGCTTGGCCCATTTTGAGATTGATATTTCTAATCCAAAATGCACCTAATGGAAATAGATTATAGTTACCTCCATAAACACCAGTCATTTGCACTGTCCCATACTTTCGGACAGCTTTAGTAGAAATTTGAATAGGTCCAAGGGTTCCGCCCTGCAGTTTGAATTTTTGTTCCAGAAACTCTAGGGGGGATTTCTTTCCATCCATACCTACACAATCGATGACGACATCTGCCCCACCATGTGTGATTTCTTTTAAATGTTCCCCCATATCAGGGTATTTTGTGAACTCAAATACCTCAACATTGTTCATCTTTTTCGCATGATTGATTCGGTAATCCAAGTAATCAACTGCTATTACACGCTTTGCACCTTCCATCCAGGCAAATTTTTGTACCATCAACCCAACAGGTCCGCATCCAAGAACAATAACTGTATCGCCTGATTTTACACCTGCATTTTTTACACTCCAATAAGCTGTTGGCAGAACATCCGATAAAAAGAGCAGTGACTCATCCTCCAATTCGCATGACTCTGGGATAACAAAGGGAGTGAAGTTTCCAAAAGGGACTTTTAAATATTCAGCCTGACCACCCGGATGGTTACCGAACTTCTCAGTATAACCAAAGTATCCGCCAGAATCATAATGAGGGTTTGAGTTATCACATTGGCTTTCCATTTCATGTTGGCAATAAAAGCAATGTCCACATGAAACATTAAAGGGAACGACAACACGGTCTCCCTTTTTTACTTTTGTGACTTCAGGTCCAACTTCTTCCACAATACCCATTGGTTCGTGGCCAATAATATATCCTGGGGGTAATGGCATGTTACCTTGATATAAATGCAAATCAGATCCGCAAATAGCAGTAGAAGTAATTGTCCCCCACAATTAATCTCTTTCCCTCCCCAAATTACCCTCAATCCCATACCACACCTAACTCCAACCCGCTTTTACAAATAATGGTGCGTAATTAATGTTTTTCCGTAAAACACCCGATTTTGACCCGATTCACTCTATGAGAATTTTGTCGAACGGTAACTTTGTTTTTCCGTAATAGAGTGAGGACTGGAAGGAGATAGAAAAAAAACAGAAGATAAAGGCTACCCTTAACTTCTGCTCTAAACCTTAATATATCAAGTTTTATTCGATGCTGAACCACTTCAATTTCACTTCATCTTTCTCTCAAATCTCCTCCCAAAGTCTCTCTCAAATGCTCTTTCCTTTCCTAATCACGGAAAAACATTAATACTTACGGAAAGAGATTAAGACTTACGGAAAAACATTAATTGTGGGTGACACCGACCTAATGAGGAAACATCTTGAATTTTAAGCCAAGGCTGATAATCTGTCCCACTGCCAGTTCCTCGACCCTCTTTAATCCACTTATCAATTTTAGATGTTCTTTTTCTTTTCGACACAAAAACACCCCTTTAGATAATCATATCCAAAGGGGCAAAGCTTCGCAACTTTTTTATAAACGTCGCGACTTTATTTTAAACATCGCATCTTTTTTATAAACATCGCGACTTTATTTTAAATTCACAACTTATTTTTAATAATATTAATAACCTACTCCACTGTCACACTCTTAGCAAGGTTACGGGGTTTATCTACGTCACAGTCACGGTGTAGTGCTGCGTAGTAAGCCAACAATTGCATTGGCACAACACTTGCTAGTGGTGTTAGCAATTCATGAACATGCGGGATAACGAATGCATCTGTATCCTGCTCTAGTCCCTTCATGCTGAATACCATCGTGTTTGCTCCACGAGCCGCTACTTCCTGTACGTTTCCACGGATGGACAAGTTTACATTTTCCTGTGTTGCGATGGCAATAACAGGGGTACCTTCTTCGATTAAAGCGATAGTACCATGCTTCAATTCTCCGCCAGCAAATCCTTCTGCTTGGATATAGGAGATTTCTTTTAGTTTCAGTGAACCTTCCTGACATACATGGTAGTCCGTGCTACGACCAATAAAGAATGCATTTCTCGTTGTGCCGAGGTTTTCTCGAACAAGTTCTTCAATAGCTTCTTTTTGATCTGTTAAAACTTCCATTGCGTTTGCAACAATCGCAAGCTCCTGCATTGGATCGAAATCCAGTTCAAGCTCTTTTGCTTGTGCTGTATCTACTGCAAGAATGGCTAATACTGCAATTTGAGCAGTATATGCTTTTGTAGATGCTACCGCAATTTCAGGTCCTGCATATAAATTCAAAGTATAATCTGCTTCACGAGAAAGGGTGGATCCTGGCACGTTAGTAATCGTTAGTGCTGAATGACCCAATTCTTTAATTCTAACTAATACGGCACGACTATCCGCTGTTTCACCACTTTGAGAAATAAAGATAAATAATGGCTTTTCAGATAGCAATGGCATGTTGTAAGAGAACTCACTAGCGATATGAACCTCAACTGGGATATTCGCAAGTTTTTCAATGAACTCTTTCCCAACAAGTCCTGCATGATAACTCGTACCTGCAGCAATGATATAGATGCGATCACAAGCTTTCATTGCCTGACGTACATCTGCATCAAGCTTCAGTTTGTTATCTTCTGTTTGATATTCTTTAATGATTCGGCGCATTACGAAAGGTTGCTCATCAATTTCTTTTAACATGAAGTGAGGGTACGTCCCTTTTTCAATGTCGCTTGCATCAATATGAGCTGTGTATGGGCTGCGTTCCACTACTGTGCCATCAAGCTTTTGTAGCTCGACACCGTTACGTTTAACAAGAACGATTTCTTTGTCATGGATTTCCACATACTGATTTGTAACCTTCAACGTCGCCATTGCATCACTCGCAACCACATTAAAGCCATCACCCAGACCTACAAGTAGTGGGCTTTTATTTTTAGACACATATAGTGTATCTTCATCTTCGTTATCAATTAGACCAATAGCATAAGAGCCTTTTAAAAGTTCCATTGCTTTACGGAATGCTTCGATCGTGCTACCAGTTTCAGCAAATAGCTTTTCTACAAGCTGTACAATTACTTCTGTATCTGTTTCACTAACAAAGTTTACATCCTGAAGGTATTCCTTTTTAATTTCTTGGTAGTTTTCAATAACACCATTATGAACAAGGGTAAATCTTCCAGACGTGCTACGATGTGGATGTGCATTATCTTCACTTGGTACTCCATGTGTCGCCCAGCGCGTATGGCCAATTCCCATTGTTGCATGAACAGAGTTATCTACGCGTTCACGAAGCGCAGCAATACGACCTTTTACTTTAAAAAGGTTGATTCCCTCATCATTAAGCACAGCAATTCCCGCTGAGTCATACCCTCGGTACTCTAGCTTCTCAAGTCCATTTAATAAAACGTCTTTTGTATCATTTTGTCCAATATATCCTACAATTCCACACATAATTAGTGGGCCTCCTTATACGTAAAAGGGGCAGACAAACAGACCAATATATTTTGTTATAGAGGAGCGTTTTACTGCCCCTTTCTCGTGATTGTTGTATGTCATCCTGTTCCTTTTTCCTTTGTCCAATAAGTTACCTCATTGTTTTAAGAAAAAGCATAACGATTGGGATGTACAACCGGGAGGCATCCGCCGAAATATCGATAACCTCCGTCCTCGTCAACTATTATTCCTCACCGTTCGGAAAATAGTCCTGGCGCTTTGTCGTTCCGTTTTCTAGCTATTCTCCTTTCTGTTTCAAAATCTTCCCACCGAAAATGGGTACACCACATTTTAACCTTTCCATTAATTGAAAGTCAATCATTATTTATGGTGTGTGATATTGTATGTTTTCTCCTTTCTTCCTGTTCATAATGGCATGGCCGTTCGCTAAGACAGATTAAAGCACAACAATCGCCCAGTTGGCATAGGTATAAGTAAAAATGTTTAGGTAGGGAGATGGTAAAAATGAAGCACGGGGACATGAATAAAATGCATATGGAGCAAAAGCCAATTGACCAGCCGGGCTATGTAAACCAAATGCCGGCAGCGCACACAGAAATTTATCCAATCAAGGCTGTACCACAACCAACAGCATATATGACACAGCTTGATCCAGTTTTTGTCCAGCATCTGAGTAGGCACCAAGGACAGCGGATGGCATTGATGACAACAGCAGGAAGAGTTGAAGGGATAAATGCAGGAGTTGCAGTAGATCATATTCAACTAAATTTGGAAGACCGATCATTTCACATACGGCTTTCCCAAATCATTTATTTTGAAGGGCCACTCGCTTCCTATCGATAATGGCGGTCTACCAGAATGGCTTATTGCCTTTATACAGGTGGAGCGTGCAGTATGGGGCGATGGTCCAAAGTAAAATTGCAATAATAAGTGTTACCAACCAGAATGGGTTTGCTTCAATTGTTAGCATCCCATCAAAATATAAAGTAATGCCACTTAGCAGCAAGAAAAAGACTGTAGTCAAAGCAGCATAAGCTGTCATGCCCCCAAAAAGATAAAGCAAATTGCGGTTCCTTCTAATTAAACCTTCTCGAACAGGGAAGCTTTTACGATCCCTGGTAGGTTTTTGCGTGCGCAGAATATACCAATTTTTCTGCTGAATGGCTAACTCCCAGCCATCCTTTTGGAGTGGTAGGGATAGTGGATTCTTCTCTGATCTTTCATAAGCAATATGATAATGTACTGCCGAGGAGGTTTCTTCCTTTTCAAATAAGAAAGAGCTAGTTACTGTTTGAATAGCAACCAATTGATAGCCATCTTGCGCCATTCGGTCCAACCAGCTTTCCGTTTTCTTAATATCAAAGCTCCAGAACGGACGAAAGACTTTTTTCATAACCATCACCTCTCCCAGTCCTCTTTCTTTTATATTACTCAGAGAGATGGACAATTATGACAGCGTTGGGGTAGTAGAGGTGTGGTGCAAACTTTAATTCGGTGGCGGTGCAGTGCTAATTTGGAGCCGAATTGTGCGTTGCTTTTACAGCTGGGAGTTACAGTATATCGGCTGTGAACATAACTTATCGCTTTTGAGAGCGTATATATCAGCTGTGAGGCGCCCCACATCGCCCTTGAGTGATGATAATTCGCCTTTGAGAAGCCTTCTATCGGCCGAGAGCACTACTTTATCGCTCTTGAATTATCATATATCGGCTTTGAGATGGACATCATCGCCTTAGTGCTACGCTAAGGCGCGTATCACCCCGGAGCACCATTCAGATTCCATACAACAAAAAAAAAGCAGTACAAAGAACTAGCCTCTGCACTGCTTTTCGATCACGCTCACTTATTTTATTGGTGTTTTTCTAGGAATTCGAGCATTCTGCTATATACGTTAATCTCATTTTCTTTTTTAGAGAAGCCATGTCCTTCGTCTTCTAGGACGAGGTATTCCACATCGCGCCCTTCTTTTTCAAGTTTGGCAACGATTTGATCTGATTCTTCTTTCACTACGCGTGGGTCTTTTGCACCCTGAATAACAAGCATTGGCTTTTTCATGCCGTCAAGATACGTCACAGGAGAATCTTTTACAAAACGCTCTTTATCACGTTCTGGATCTCCAAGCCAGCGATCCATGATTGGCTTCCAGTGTGGTGGTACTGAATTCACGAAGGTGAATAGATCAGATGGTCCAAAGATATCCACAACTGCTTTGAAGTATTCAGGATGGCGTCCATGAAGTAATAGTGCCATGTAACCACCATAGCTGCCACCAACAAGGAACAGTTTATCTTTGTCCGCATGATTGTTTTCGAACAGCCATTCAATACCAGCGACACAATCTAGACGCGGGCCTTCTCCCCAATCCTGTTCTACTAACTTCACGAACGAAGAGCCATAGCCCGTGCTTCCCCGGAAGTTCGGCGCAAAGATCGTATAACCGCGATTTAGGAAGCATTGGAACATGGAGCGGAACATTTTTCGCTCAGATGCCTGTGGGCCACCATGCGGCCAGAAGATTGTATAGCCATTATCGTTCTCTGGCAGTGCTTTGAATAGCAACCCTTCGATTTCCATACCATCAAAGGATTTATAGGAGACGACATCTGGCTCTACCATATCCTCACTGTTGACACCAAGCACGCCGTTATTAGTCAACTGCTCCCAATCGCTTCCATTTGTCGTTTTGAAAATATTCGGCGGAACCGTAGCACTTCTTCCCAATAGATAAACATTACCTGATTTGGTTACTTGCAGCTTATCAATCACATCAATTGGCGTAGATAATGTTTCGACTTTATCAGACTCTAAATCATAGCGATAAAGGACATCAACAACACCTTTTTCGGTAGCGAGGTAGAAGCTATTGCTTTCTTTATGCCATTTTAACGTTTCTACGCTTTCCCCTTCAATACTAAAAACGCTGGAGAATGCTTTTTCTTTTATCTCATATTTCGCGACATAACTATATTCACTTTCATAGTCGGTTACGAAATAAATCGTGTTTTCATCAGTGAAGACAGGATCGAATACAACATGTACTTTTTCCGGATCTGGAGTTAAGTAGTTGATTTCCTCTCCTATTTTGACAAACCCTGTAACATACGTATTGGCAAATGAACGAACATAGACAAACGCCTGTTCATCATCCGATACTGCAGCCAAATTGGTTGGCGAGGTTTCTCCTTCATTTAGTAGGGTATCCGTGTCGTCTTCTAGGTTACGTACACGGGCATTTAAAAAGGATGGGTTACCCTCGGATGTCATATAATAAAGACGATTCCCATCATCACTTAAGTGTGCAAAGAAGTACTTTTCTTCAGCGTCACCCGTCACAAGTGGCTGTGGCAACCCACCAGTTGGAGGCAGGGCATATATCTGATGGTTTTCGTCTCCATCTTTATCATAACCCGCCAGGACATAGCGCCCCTTTGGATCAAATTTCAAAAAGCTAATGGATTCATCATTATGTGCAAATAGGTAAGGGAAAGTATCTGGTAAATCCATTCCCCATACATTAACTTTGCCATTTAAATTGGAGCTAAATAAAAGTTTTTGCTCGTCACTGCTTACTGTAAAATTCGTGATTGCATACGTTCTGAAAAATTGTTCCACTGTTGGTTTTGGAAATTGTTTCATCGTATTGCCCCCTTAAAATTTAGAAAATTTCCTTTCTTCCCATTATATCGTATTTATACTAAATACGGTAGGAATTGGATCATATTAATAGGTTAGCATGGTTGTAATCTGACAGGGACAGTCTCTGGATTGTTATGTTCTCCGGCTGGAGACGGAGTTCATGTGTGAATTAATTTTCTTATATAAGCAATTTGGCCAATATGATAGGCATTATGTGTAGTCGCATTTCCAATTAACTCCCACCATTTCGCCTTAACTGGAAACCCGTTTACATTGCTGTCTAGTTGTTGGTTATCAGAGAGTAATTCTTGCCAACTTAAAAGTACTCCAAGTAATTTTTCTTTTAATTTCTCAAAATCGTTTCCATTTGTTACAAAAAAGCTTTCTGCATTATCCTCCACTGTTTCGATAACATGAAGGTCCGCTTTTTCATACCGTTCTTGCCATACCTCGTTCCAATAAATGAGATGTTGGGTTATCTCCGCTATAGAGTGAGTTTGCTCGTTCGGCTTCCAAAAAGCTTCATCATCGGTTAGCCCCTCTACAACTTCTTGATAGGAAATATACCAGCTACGATCGTTTGCGTTCGCTAATAACTGATCTTTTAATAGACTCCTTACATGCACCTTCACCAGCCTCCTTCGCCTATTTAATTAAACATTCAGATAATAAATCATAAAACGAAAGCCGCTCCTCACTAAGAAGCGGCTATTTCTATTATTGTTCTTCCATACCAAGAAGCTCTTCAATTAAATCAACTACACGTTTTACGTACTTCTCACATTCTTCCTTCGTTGGTGCTTCTACCATGACACGTACAAGTGGTTCTGTACCAGACGGTCTTACTAAGACACGGCCATCCTCACCTAGTTCACGTTCCACTGCTTCAATTTCACTTAAAATGCGAGCATTTGTTAATGCTTCATTCTTATCTGTTACGCGCACATTCTTAAGTACCTGTGGGAAAATAGCCATTTCTCCTGCGAGCTCGGAAAGCTTTTTGCCCGTTTCCTTCATCACGTTTACTAACTGAAGGGCAGAAAGCATACCATCTCCTGTTGTAATGTAATCAAGGAAAATGATGTGTCCTGACTGCTCCCCACCAAGGTTGTAGCCGCCTTTGCGCATCTCTTCCATTACATAACGGTCACCAACAGATGTTTTATCACTACGTAACCCATTTGCTTCCAAGGCTTTGTAGAAGCCAATGTTACTCATTACAGTTGAGACAACTGTGCTGTGTCGAAGATTTCCCTTTTCTTTCAAATGCTTCGCACAAATGAACATAATTTGGTCACCATCGACGATATTTCCCTTTTCATCAACAGCAATTAGGCGATCTCCGTCCCCATCAAAGGCTAGTCCAATATCTGCACCTTTTTCCTGGACAAATTCTTGGAGTTTCTCTGGATGTGTAGAACCAAATCCGTCATTAATATTAAGACCGTCTGGAGACGAGCCAATTGAATGTATGTCTGCTTCAAGGTCAGCAAAAAGATGTGTTGCTAAACTAGATGTTGCGCCATGAGCACAATCGACAGCAACCTTTAGTCCGTCAAAATCATTGTCTACTGTATCCTTCAAGAAGGAAAGGTATTTTTGACCACCTTCAAAGTAGTCGTTTACTGTACCAATATCTGCTCCAACTGGTCGTGGAAGATCATCTTCTTCTCCATCCATTAATGCTTCAATTTCATTTTCTTGGTCATCTGTTAGCTTAAAGCCATCCGGACCGAAAAATTTAATCCCATTATCTTCTACTGGGTTATGGGAAGCAGAGATCATGACACCAGCTTGTGAGCTTGTTGCTTTTGTTAAGTACGCAACTCCCGGTGTGGAAATTACCCCTAGACGCATGACTTCTGCGCCGATAGAAAGCAGCCCCGCAAGCATAGCCCCTTCTAGCATGTGGCCAGAAATACGGGTGTCTCTCCCAATGATAATTTTTGGGCGTGGTGAATCTTTCGTTAAAACATGTCCACCAAAACGCCCTAATTTAAAAGCAAGTTCTGGTGTAAGACCTTTGTTTGCAACTCCGCGAACACCATCTGTTCCAAAATATTTTCCCATATCGTTTCTCTCCTTTATTCCTTATCTACAAAAAGCTGTAAATGTACGTTTTATTCCGTAATTTCAATTGTGGCTTGTTCAAATTCAGGTACTACTTCTACCCCTTCAGGTCCTTCAACTGAGATAGGGACTTCATGTTCTCCTGACTCCAGGTCACTCAGATCAATGAAAAATCGGAAATCATCTGCAGTTATTCCATCTACGTCTTCCTGGCTACCACTGACTGTTACATTTATTTCTCCATTTTCAGGGTCAAGGAAGGCCGACTCAAGCTCGTCCCCTAATCCTTCAACCTCGATTGGGAGAGCCTCTATAGTTTTCGTTTGAGCTAGCTCTACTTCAACCTCGACCGTTTTATTATCCGATACATTTGCACCATCTGGTAACGAAATATTTGCTTCGATCGTGCCTGACTCTGTAATTTCGGATAAATCAATTTCCTCTGTATTAATTGTCTCAATGTTTTCAAGAATACTACTTCTAGCAAACACTTCAACTTCTTCGACATTAGCAGAAATTGATGTAAGGGAATAGCCCTCAGGTAGTTCCCCATTTGTTTCAACACTTAGTGGAACAGTCTTACTTGGATTGTGAATGTCTGCTGTAACAACCACATTTTCCGGTTTTACGTTTACACTCAATGGATTACCTTGACTATCATATACGTTTACAGGTACTTCCCTTCTGTCTATCGAACGATCAAGCCCTGCTAAATCCACGTAAACCTTCACAATACCAATTCGTTCGATGACACTTTTAGCACTTGTGATAGTGACCGTACCTGGTTCTACTTCATAATCACCAAGCTCATAACCTTCGGCAAGCTTCCCTTCATTCAAGAAGTCTACCGCTACCTCGAATTCTTCTGTTGCTTTTTCTTCTATAACGACGTCAATTTGTTTCGGTTCAATATAAGCATCTATATCAGGAGATATCGTATGTTGAACTTCTACTCTATGTTCTCCCGCTTCATACTCTTCCAAATCAACATAGACCTCAAAGTTACGGTTTGTTAGAACAGGGGTGATAATTCCCGGCGAACCCTCCATGTATACTGTCACACTTTCAGGCACACCGCTTACTACATATTTATCTGAGTCTATTTTTATTTCAACTGGTACGTCACTTATTGTCTGAGCATCATCTGATTGACTCGGGAAAGTGGAATCTGATGCTGTAGGCCGATTTGTTTCAACATTAACAAAGATATAAAGTAAAACTGCTAATGCCAGAGCTATAACGCGAACAAACCATTTACTTCTGAACCAGTTATCCATTTCTTTTCCCCCTCCATTTCCAAGACTTCTTTTCAGAGGTTTTCAGATTTAAGGATAAATTATCTTTCAGCATAGTACGTAGCTCTTCTGCCTCAAGTTCCCTGTGAAGCTCGCCATTTTTCGTACACGATATATTTCCTGTCTCCTCAGACACAACAATGGTAAGCGCGTCGGTAACTTCACTAATTCCCATTGCCGCTCTATGCCTTGTCCCCAATTCCTTAGATATAAAAGGACTTTCGGATAATGGGAGATAACAGGCTGCTGCAACAATTTCTTCGGATTTAATAATAACTGCTCCGTCATGTAATGGGGTATTTGGGGTGAAGATATTGGTTAACAGTTGATGTGTCAGCTTACCGCCAATTGGAATACCCGTTTCTGCATAATCACCAATACCTGTCTCTCGTTCAATGGAGATAAGGGCACCAATACGGCGTTTTGCCATGTAAACACAGGATTGAATAATCGCATCAATATTCTGTTCAATAATCTCTTCTTCTGACCGGGACCCGCGCCCAAATATGTTTCCTCGTCCTAATTGCTCCAACGCTCGGCGTAACTCAGGCTGGAACAGGATTATAATGACAATAAGCCCCCACCTGATCGCCTGGTTGGTTATCCATTGGATTGTCTGTAGTTCCAATACGATACTCAATAACCAGACAGCCAAAACAACAGCGATCCCTTTTAATAGCTGGATTGCCTTGGTGCCTCTGATTAACATGATCAGTTTGTATAATATATACCAGACAAGAGCAATGTCCACGCCAATTCTCAGGAGCTGTAAAAGATCGAATCCCCCATCAAGCATATGTATCCATCCTTTTGCACATCATTTTCGTTCCACCGTTCTATAGATAGTAACGTTACCTATTATAACATATTTTGCCTTCAGACATGTGTATAAAGGTAAAACGATAATTAGGGAAAAATCTTGGGAATTCATTTTTTAGGGACGTATTTCAACAATTAAAAAAATCCCAAGTCCTTTTTTCAAAAGACTTGAGATCGATATAATGATTTAAAACGCAAAGATACTACTAAAAAAGTTTTTTAAATTATACCAGATCCATTCGAAGACCTGATCTACATGCTTTAATTCCCCATTTACATTCCCAACAGATGCCATTAACCCTTCACTTTCAATAGGGTTTTCAATAAGCTTGCCATTAATGAGGGTAACATTTCCATCAATGGTTCCCTTAATCACAAGATTACCATTTTTGACTAACAAGTCTCCTTCTACCGTTACATCTTCAGGCACAATCACCGTATCCCCTTTAATAACAAGGTTTTCCTGTTTGGAAACAACTAACTCACTATCCTGATTCCATGATGAAAATATACCGCTCATCATAAAAACTAGAAATATGGCAGCTGCAGTAATAATGGGATGCGCCTTGAACCAACGTCCGTATTTCAGACGCTTTTTCTCAGTCGGAAGTTTTTTCATTACATTAGCAGTAAAATTAGCAGGCGCTTCTATATGTTCCGTACTTTGAAGCAGTGTGATCGTCCGCTTCAACTCACGAAAATGCTTCTGACAGTCTTCACATTCTTCTAAGTGAAGACGCAGTTTCTTTTCTTCTTCGTTGGATAAATCGCCGTCCAAATACTGATGCATCAGTTTGGAGGCTTCATGATTACAATCCAAGTGAATCACACTCCTTTACACGTGACGAAGCCTTTTCCGTAAAGCTTCTCTCCCTCGATGGATCCGGGTCTTCACGGTTCCTAATGGAATATCCAGAATATCGCTAATTTCTTGTAGGGAGAATTCTTCCAAATAGCGCAACATAATTATACTGCGATATTTCGGGGGAAGCTCTGAAATCTCTTGATGTATATAGCGCTGTAATTCCATACTCTCCACTTCTTCGCCAGGCAAACGGCCTTCATCAGCCATCTGTGAGTACATGTTTAACCCTTCCGTTCCTTTAATCTCCGCATCTAGATAATAATCCGGCTTCCGTTTACGAATGCGGTCAATCGTTAGATTTGTTGCAATTCGATAGAGCCAAGTGGAAAATTTCCGTTTTTCATCAAAAGAATGGATGTTAACATATGCCCGAATAAAAGCTTCCTGTGCTATATCCTCCGCCTCGTGTGCATTACCAAGCATTCGATAGCAATGCTGATAGATTTTGCTTTGAAAAAATGAGACGATATCCTCAAAGGCGGATTGATCCCCTTTTTTCACTTTTTTTATTTTCTCTCTTATAAATTGTTCCATACAAGTACCTCCGCCAATCATGCGGTATTTATCATACGTTTACTATGTAGAAAAGGTTTCATAAAAAATAAAAAAACTTTTTTAGGTTTATCGTTCTAAGAAGATGGGTAGTTTCTTACTATATATTATACTAAATAGGAGGAAAGTTTTGTGAGTAATTCAACACTTTTACAAAAAATTGAACAATGTCGCGAAGAAATGCTTACATTAAGCAGGTCTCACACCTTAACTTCAGAAGCTGTTGTAACCTCCAGTGTAAAACTAGACCAACTAATTAACGAATATCAAAACAACAAATAATTGTAAGTAGGTCACTATATACATCAAGATGTTAATCATAAATTGAAAAAGACATTAACACCCCCTTAGGGCATTAAATGTCTTTTTTTGTTTTTATTTTAACTTTTCACCAAACAAGGAACCCATCAATGCGACAGCTGTAGTGGCAGTTTTGTTTTTCTCATCTAAAATCGGATTAACCTCGACAAATTCCGCTGAAGTGATGCATTCCGCTTCTGCGAGCATTTCCATTGCCAAATGACTCTCCCGATAGGACAATCCACCAATCACAGGTGTTCCGACTCCAGGAGCCTCTGAAGGATCCAATCCATCCAAATCAAGGCTTAGATGCACTCCATCTGTCTTTTCTTTTAAGTATTTTATTGCTTCTTCCATAACAGCAGGCATTCCCATGCGATCGATCTCATGCATCGAAAACACCTTAATCCCTTTTTCTTTTATTAGTCCCTTTTCACCAGGGTCCAGTGATCTTGCCCCAATGATGACAATGTTCTCTGGTTTTATCTTAGGTGTATATGCAGCAATATTGGTTAACCTATCGTGGCCAATACCTAGGCTGACAGCGAGCGGCATGCCATGGATATTCCCTGATGGTGAAGTATCTTCTGAATTCAAATCACCGTGTGCATCGTACCAAATGACCCCTAGGTTCTCATAATGCTTTGATATTCCAGCAAGACTGCCAATTGCAATACTATGGTCTCCACCGAATACTAACGGGAAATTACCAGTTTGTATTTCTTTATCTACCATCTCGGAAAGCTTCTCATTTGCTTCAATTACTTGATCCAAATTTTTTAAATTGTTCTCCGCATTTATTGCTTGCTCCACGGATGGCCTATTTATTGGAATATCCCCTAAATCATGTACCTTTATATCTAATTCCTCCAGCTTTTCAATTGCGCCAGCATAGCGCAGGGCACTTGGCCCCATATCCACCCCACGTCGACTTTGCCCAAGATCCATAGGAACCCCAATAATTGAAATATCTTTTTTCATGTAAGCGCCTCCTCTACCTCTATTGTAGCCAAAAACCAAGAGATGACTCAACTCCACATTTGTATGAATATATATACAGAAAATTTAGGTTAAAGTGGGTGGGCTAGTGTGTAGAGTGGGTTGATTGCGTGGGGCTTCTAGTCGATTGGAAGTGCAGAGTGGTTGATTGCGTGGGGCTTCTAGTCGATTGAGAGGGTGGAGTGATTGATTGCGTGGCGGTTTTAGTCGATTAAGAGGGTGGAGTGATTGATTGGAGAGCATTTTGGGTCGATTGGGAGTACGACGTGATTGATTGCGTGGCGCTTTTCATCGATTGAGAAAGCGGCGTGGTTGATAGGAAGGCTATAACACCCATTCAATTGAACTACAAAAAAAGACAACTACTTCAAATGTAGCTGTCTCAAGCATCGCTTATACTCGCGCCAACCGCGGAAGGCTTAATGGACAATGGCGTAATGCCTGCTTTTTCCCATGCCTTCATGAGTGCATCGGCTTTTTCCATTGATGGCATGAACGCAATCCCGCAATCGCCACCTCCAGCTCCTGACGATTTACCTGCGCCGCCATGTTCCTCCGCTAAATCACATAAGGTGCGAAGCAAAGGTGTTTCAATGGCTACGTTTGCCTGTCTTCCAACCTCGGATAGTGCTGTTCTGTTTTGTTTTACACCCGCTAACAATAAGTCAACATCTTCTTGTTCCATGCCTTTTAGAAACGTAGATACTGCTTTTTCACTAGCATCGAGAAAGTCTTGGTAAGCATTGGAGTTGCTGTCTTTTAGCAACATCAACTCATCCACCAGTTTGGCAGTGGAAGCGGGTTTCCCCGTCCATCCCACACAGACGTATACTGTGTCTGGCATGTTTACTGGCTTTAGCGAAAGATACTTCCAATCCTGTTCTACCAATTCACTTAAATTGCTCGTTTGTTTATATGCATCTTTTAGCCAATCCGCTTGGAATGATACATATTGTAAAAAGCCCCCATATGCTGAGGCAGCAACATCCGCTCCAGAACCATTTCCTTGAACATTCACATGTGCAATTGCTGAAAGCTTAAACACTAGTTCCTGTTTATATGTGGGTAAATATTTTTTTAAAATAGCAGTAATAACAGAGGTTACGACCGCAGCGCTTGAACCCAAGCCGTATTTTAGACCGGAGGCATCATCTAGCTCACTTTTAACCGAAATGGCAAAAGACCCTGGCTTAATATTCTGCTCATGAAGATAGGCCATTGCAATACGCATGGCCTCTTGTACAAATACTGTTTTTGGATTATCCGCGTGTATTATAAGGCTCCCTTTTTCGAAGTCCCATATAAGGTCCTCTAATTGAAAGTCATGAAGTGACACACGATTCTGCTCGCTCTCTTCAATGGTGGTATATACATAACGATTAACCGCCATTACCACTAATTGGTGATATGGTTCCAAAACGGCAAATTCGCCCGCTATCATTAACTTCCCAGGTACCTTTATTGTCATCGGTCTATGTGGCAATGGATTTCATCCCTTACAAATAGGTTACTCCCTGCCCAGGTCGGCTTAATCGAATATCGGCAACACCTGGAATGTTTCGGAGTGTCTTTTCAATTACTTCCTCGTTTTCCGGTAAGTATAACACTTTCACGTTAGGTCCTGCATCAATTGTAAAATAGGCAGGTATCCCTTTTTCGCGCAAATCTCTCACCGTTTGCATGACAGTCATTGTCGTATCATGCCAATATGTAAATGGCGGGTTAGCACCAAGTGTGGTCGCGTGCATTTTTAGACAGTTTGCCTCAGCCACTTCTCCCACCTTTTGAAAGTCCCGTTCTTTAATTCCCTCTTTAATCTGGCTCATATCAGTAGGAATGCTATTAAGCCAGCCCTGATAAAATGGGGAAGTTTCTACAGTGCGTTTCATTCCAGCCCGACTCGAAACTTTTTTCGCTGTGGATGACAAAACAACCGCAGCAACTCGCAGATCCCAGTGTTCTGCCGGGGCGATAGGAACCGCATACGAATCACTTCCATCTTCCTCTGCTCCCATTTCCCATTCAGCAAACCCTCCATAGATCGACCGGCAGGCTGAGCCTGAACCTTGTCGAGTCAAAGCAGAAAGTTCTCGATCTGACATGTTTTGCCCAATCGCTTTTGTTCCAGCCGCTGCCAATGCAGCAAAACCAGAGGCAGATGAAGCAAATCCTGCAGCTGTCGGAACTTCATTTGTAGAATCGACCTTTGCATACAAAGACTTCCCTGCCTGTTGTCGAATAAGGTCAAGAAATTCAGATACACGTCTATATTGTTCCCCTTCGACAACACGTTCATTTAAAATGAATTTGTCTTGGGTATACTCCTCCGAAAAATGTACGGATGTAGTGGTATAAAAGCCATCCAGCGTTAAAGAAAGTGAGCTGTTGGTTGGTAGTATTATGGATTCGTTTCGTTTTCCCCAATATTTAATCAAGGCAATATTTGTATGTGCTTTAGCTGTTGCCTTCATAATAGGTCCCCTTTTTCACTATTTCTTATGGTGCCTTTTGAGCACAAATGGCCATACAGCATGTGCACCAAATTTCCTTAATTTCTCAGCAAGCAATCTTGAATGTACTTCATTTTGAGCAAGGGCAATAATACAGCCGCCGTTGCCGCCGCCTGTTAACTTCGCTCCAAGAGCACCTTCTTCACGTGCAAATTCAATAAGCTTGTTTAATCCTGTCGTACTAACTCCCAAGGCTTCTAACTCTTTCTGTGCCTCGTTCAGCATTTGTCCAAGCAAATGCTTCCCTCTTTTCTCCAGCGCATCCTTAGCCTGATGGGTTAACTCTCCGATGCGGTCAAGCTTCCGCTGGATTTTACGTGGAGCTACGCGAAGTAAATGCGCTACAGATTCAACTGCCATTCTTGTATCTCCAATGCTGCCTGAATCGGCAACAACGAAATGAAAATCATCATTTAACTCAATAAATTCCGTAGGGTTATCCTTTTCATACCATACAGGTAATTCAGAAGTTATTGTTAACGTATCAATTCCACTAGGCGCTCCGTGCGCAAACGTTTCTGCAATGTTTGCAAGCTTAAGAAGCTCCTCATCTGTGTGATCAATACTTGCATACGCAAATAATGATCGAATAACAGAGATCGCGACAGAAGCACTAGAACCAAGCCCTTTTCCAGGAGGTACCGAGGATTTAATCCGAATTAGCAGATCCGCTTCCGGCATTTCAAGGTATTCAAGGGTTCCACTAATACAACTGGCAATCCCTTGCAAGGATTCAGGAGCTAAATCCAAGGGTCCATGATAAAACGTGCTATCAATCACGACCGGCCCTGGCTCGTGTTCTACTATAGATTCTACACCTACCAAAGGAAACGGGATAGCGATAGCGGGTTGTCCGTGTACAACTGCATGCTCCCCAATTAGAATCAGTTTACTATGAGCTATTCCTATAGCTGTTTGTTCTGTAGTTGTAGCTTTTTCTGCACTCATTTTTTAATTTGTTCCACCAATTCTTTAGCTTTTCCGACACGGATTTCGTTTAGTTCCACTAACTTTCCTGCAACGATATCAATCATCTCCCCAGAAGCCCCTGCCGCTATTGCAACAGAGCGAGAATGTAATGCCATATGTCCTTTTTGAATACCATCTGTTACTAACGCTTTAAGCGCTCCAAGGTTTTGCGCTAATCCAACAGCAACAATGACCTGAGCCAATTCTTGCGCGGATTCAACGTTCAAAATATCTTGCGCTACCTTAGCAATAGGATGCACACGTATAGCGCCGCCTACAGTTCCGACTGACATAGGCAATTCTAGTTCACCAACTAGGTTTCCCTTACTGTCCGTAGACCATGTAGTCATGGAGCTATATTGTCCTGTTCTTGCTGCATAGGCATGTGCCCCAGCCTCAACTGCACGCCAATCATTACCAGTAGCAATTACGATAGGGTCAATTCCGTTCATAATTCCTTTATTATGCGTAACCGCACGATAAGGGTCCGAAGCTGCAAACTCGTACGCATGTACGACACCATCTCGTACTTCTTCTCCGGAAAAGTCACCTGATTGAAGTAAGTTGGCAGGAATGACACAGCGCGCCCGCGCAAGACATCTATCTGCATAATTAGAAAGAATTCTCAAGTAAACCTTCCCATTTGTTAACGACTCGACAGTAGGTGCTAATGACTCCACCATAGTATTAATTATATTCGCACCCATCGCGTCACATGTATTTACATACAGATGCACGACGAGCATTTTACCATAAGCCGAATCAGACGCCTCGTTTAAGATCCTTACTTCCAGATCCTCAGCTCCCCCGCCTCTAGCAACCAGGCTTGGATAAGCAGCGTTAGCATCCTCAATAAGTGAGTCCTTTTCCGCTAGTATGGACGCCTTAGCAGCATCCAAATCAGGAGCACCCACTACTTGAATTTGCCCGATCATTACTCTTTCCGTGGCTTCCGTAGTGAATCCCCCGGCTTCTCGAACGATCTTAGCAATATAACTGGCTGACGCAACCACAGATGGTTCTTCAATAGCCATTGGTACTACATATTCTTTCCCATTTATTAAGAAGTTCAATCCTACTCCTAAAGGAAGAGGGTATGTTCCAATCACATTTTCAATCATTTTATCTGCAGTTTCAGTAGAGAGCGGTTCATTGAAAGTTGCTGAGTCATTCGCAGAAAGGTGTTGGGCATCTTGCAATAATTCTCTGCGTTCTGTAACTGTCTTATTGTAGAAGCCTGGGATCCGGGAAGTTTTCATACGTCTTCATCCTTTTGTATACAATAATTATATATATAAACTTCGTATCAATTTTGTTAATAAAGTCTTAAATCTAATTTATTATAACACGTTTGGCATCTATATTTCCTTAAATAAAATCACTGTAACTATTATGTAAAAAAAAGGGCTAAAATGCAAATAAACAAGGTTGTTTATCAATAAAAACGACCCTGTTTATCTACAATTACCATATTCATGTTGTACACTAACGTTAATTAAAATGATGAGCCATGAAGGATTCGAACCTTCGACCCTCTGATTAAAAGTCAGATGCTCTACCAACTGAGCTAATGGCTCGTACACACTTGAAGTGAATAGTGGTGCCGGCCAGAGGACTTGAACCCCCAACCTACTGATTACAAGTCAGTTGCTCTACCAGTTGAGCTAGGCCGGCAAATGGTGGAGGATGCAGGGATCGAACCGCGACCTCCTGCTTGTAAGGCAGGTGCTCTCCCAGCTGAGCTAATCCTCCAGCATGGGTTAAAATTTGGTGACCCGTACGGGATTCGAACCCGTGTTACCGCCGTGAAAGGGCGGTGTCTTAACCGCTTGACCAACGGGCCATAGGAATTAATGAGATCATGATTTGAAAGTAAATCGACAATTTGTTACATATCTCTCAAACCAACGAATTTTATTATAGCTTTTTCTTTACACTTTGTAAAGAGGAAAATACAATTTTTTTATCTTTTTTTCATTTGCTTCAAAATATGTTGAAACAACAACGTTCCACCTGACATATTTAGCAGAATGCTAGTGGTCTTTAGTCCATTTCCAACAAAACGTTCTAAATTACTATCTTGTTTTTAACCGCTAGAGTTACTCAACATACTTTCTAATTGTAATTCAATTAGGTTATAATATAGAAGATCATTATAATGGAGGTATTTTTCATGTCTAATTTAATGCAAGGCAAGAATGTAGTCGTCATGGGTGTTGCAAGCGAACGAAGTATTGCCTGGGGAATAACAAAGTCATTACATAACGCAGGAGCAAACCTGATTTTCACAAACAGACAGGAACGTTCTTATCAAAAACTAACAAAGTTATTAGAGAAAAATGATATAGAGCCAAGATTAATTGTATCATGCGATGTTGCAAGTGATGAAAGTATTACAGATGCATTTGATGAGATAAAGGAGAAAGTTGGCGTCATTCACGGCGTGGTTCATTCCGTAGCGTTCGCCAAGCGTGAGGAACTAAAAGGCGAGTATGCTGATACATCACGCGAGGGTTTCTTACTAGCACAGGAAATTAGTGCATTTTCTTTAGCCGCTGTGACAAAAGCTGCTAAACCACTTATGACTGAAGGTGGTAGTATTGTTACACAGACCTATCTTGGAGCAGAAAGAGTAATTCAAAACTACAACGTGATGGGCGTTGCCAAAGCTTCCTTAGAAGCAAGCATGCGTTACTTAGCAGAAGACGTTGGGAAGTATGGAATCCGTGTTAATGCCATTTCAGCTGGTCCAATTAGGACTTTATCTGCAAAAGGTGTCGGCGGCTTTAACGAAAAACTTGGTATTATCGAAGAAAAAGCTCCACTACGCAGAAATGTAGATCAGGATCAGGTTGGAGACGCTACTTTATTCTTCCTAAGTGACCTGGCTAGAGGGGTTACTGGAGAAGTCATGCACGTAGATTCCGGATATCATATTATCGGAGGATAATATGATAGAACAGAAGACGCTTCTTTGCATATCATTTTGCAAAAAGCGTCTTTTATTTTAGGGGGAATGTTATATGTATGATGCGTTCTTTTCTGTTGAAGGAAACACATTTGTTTCATTCCATACATCTCATCTCATTATGTTACTTATTTATTTAATAGGCTTTATACTACTTATTCTTTTTAGCACATTAAAAACACGATCTATCTATGGCCGTATTTATACCATGATAAAATGGTTCCTTTTCATTCTATTAGTAACGTCAGAGGTTAGCTATCAAGTCTGGTCAGCAACTAGTGGAATCTGGGTCTTAAGTGAATATATTCCCTTGCATCTATGCGGTATTGCCAGTATTACGGCAGCCATATCTCTTTTACTTCAGAACAAAAAGCTTGCCACTTTAACTTTCTATATCGGTTTTATTCCAGCCCTACTAGCGTTAATTACACCGGAGTTACCTTATGATTTTCCACATTTCCGTTTCTGGAAATTCTTTTTGCATCACATAGCCATATCTTGGGCGAGCCTGTTTTTAATTCTCACAAGTTCAATCTCTTTAAAGTACAGCTCTATGCTTAAAAGCTATGGTTTACTACTCATCTACGCTGTATTTATAGGCTTTATCATTAATCCAGCTTTGAATTCTAATTACCTCTATCTTCGGGACACACCATTATCAAACACACCTTTAGACTATTTCGGTGATGGCATGCTATATTATGTAAATTTATGTCTAGTCGCACTTGCTGTCTTTTCGCTCCAATGGGGAATCGTTCGCTTCTTGAAAAAGTCCTAGAAATTCTTGTTTTACGGAGACTCATTCAAGTCCAGCCAGGATAACATTTCCGCTATGATAGAATTGATTTTCTGATCAATCACTTCTTCACCATATTTTTCTTTAGCTCGTGTAATATTTTTTAACAGTTCCTCGTTTAAGTCAATAACCGGGTTATCCTTCTCAAGCTCGTTGAAAAGTTCTATCATTGCTTCGTTTCCTTCTTGTATACGGTCTATTGCATCACTATATTTCTGATAATCATTTTCGTTAGCTCTCATTTTTCATCACCTCTTTCTAGCTTAACCAAAAGCAAGTAATTTCATTTGAATTGGGAGGGGAAAATCCCCCTCCCTTGTTTTACCCCGGTGCAATCGCCCGTAAGACTCCCACTTCAAAACATGAAGTGAAACCAAAAAGAGTTTTTAGTGACAGTAAACTTGCGCTAACACCCCGATTCGTTCAACTAACAATCAGTGAGGGAAGAACGAAAACCCCCACTGATTGGAGTTTCACTTTATCTGGTATAGTATCTTACATAATTAGGGTTTGCCGTAATATACAAGCCGCTTTTTATTTGATACATATACCCACCGTCTACCGGGAACCTGTCCCGAATAACGGTAAACACTTCTCCACGATTTACAACCACGGCACGATCATTCCAATCAGCAGTATTGTACGTCCAAAGAGAGTCTGTCACGATTTCGACGTATCCCTGACCAGTTCCACCACCATCCTTCTTTACCAATCCAAGATAAGAGGCAATTGAATCAGCAAGTGCTTTTCCGGTGTTATCCATGACCCCATTGTTGCGCATTTTTACAATATCAATCGTAGAATCCATAAACCCACCTTCAATAAGGATGGCGGGCATATTCGATTCTCGTACCATATGAAAGTTTGCCGACTTGACGCCACGATCCCGTAATCCCATCGCTGTTACGATGCTCGGGTGTATAGCTCGTGCTAGGGTATTACCAGAAGAGGATCCAGGATAATGGTACGTCTCGGTACCTGTCCAAGTTCCCCACTGCCCTGTGTTGGCATTATGATGATAGGATACCAAGATATCAGCATTGGCGTTGTTAGCTTTATTCGTTCTCGTTGTTAACGGAACGTCTGTGTTTCCTGTAGGATCATCCAATCTCACTATAGTAGCGTTCTCGTATCCTCCAAGGTAGTTAATAGCAGCCGAAACTACCTTATTGTTAAAGCTCCATTCTCTTTCTCCTGCAGGTGTTCTCTTTCCCGGTGTGTTAATTCCATGTCCTGCTCCAATTGCAATAATTGCCATAATAAATCTCCTCCTTGATTTAATATATTAGAAAAACGGCTTGCCCGTTTGGACTAGCCGTTTGACTACTTTGCCAAATGATATTTTTTTAGTACTAGTTTTTGCTGTTCACCTTTTGCTGTAAGGTAATTATTTTTAAACCATGACCACACAGAGACAGAGAAACATAACAAGTATGCTATCGTTTGCTCATCCAACACGGGAATCGGCTGTAAGTTATAGTGATTGAGCAGCACATTCGACCAAGATATTACAAGGGCGATGGTGCGTACGACCGTTCCTCTATCCATTACATCACCTCCCTCTTTTTATTTCATATACCAAACGTCAACAGAAAAAATAGAATTTGACATACAAACGCCCCAATCATAGAGATTAGGGCGATTCCCAAATGCCTTGAGCTAGTCTGAATGGAAGTGATTTTACTATTGTTCTCGGTAGAACGATAGTTTGCCTCGTCTGCAATTTTCTTTGTCTTGGCGAGTGTTTCTTTAATATCTTCTATTTGATCTATTTTTCCATTTAACTCCGCCAACGACACCTTCACTTCCGTAAGCACTGTCATAAATTCCTTCAAATTTTCCTGTTCCTTTTGATTTAGCATTCCCAACCTCCCTTCAAGACGTAGTAGTGTCCTTTTCTTTTCATTTGTTAAAATGAAAACGTCTTTACCTAGCAATGTTTTGCTTAGGAAAGACGCTAAAAAGGAATAGTATCTCCAACAAGAACATTTGTTCTATTCCTGTTAATCCGATTATACACCTCCCTTGTTATTCTTGTCATCTACTGAGCAGAGTGTGTAAAGTGTGAAATTTTCCGAACTATCTCATCCTTCACATGATAGACCTGCCTTCTTGATAAACCCATATGCTGGCTAATCGCACTGATTGTCATTCCATCTAACATACATTCTAAAATAGCCTTTTCCCTGGGATCTTCAATGACTTCCATTCTTTCTTGGATATATAGTACCTTTTTCTCTAATTTCATGATCCATCCACTCTTCTTCTCCCTACGTAATACTTCTTGTCCAACGGGATCACTAACCGTTCTTTTTGCTTTAGGAAGGGTTGACTCTATTCCAGAAGAGGAAACTAGCTTTAAACCTATCTCTTCTTCAAGCACATCGCGCTGCCTTTTAATTTCTTTAATCATCCAATGATAGTCTTTCAATGTGCGCTCAATCTGTTTTTCGTTCATTAAACCCCGCCCCCTTTTCAAATAATAATTGTGCATACTTACTTCTCTTAATAGGAGAGAGAACACCGCTTCGTTTATCCTTTCTTACGTCACTGACAATCCATCTAACAGCACTCATCTTTTTATTCATAGATTTACCCCCTTGTTATTGTAAAACATGTTAGAATATGATAGAACGTGTGTTCCTATATTATATTTCTAAAACAGAAATGTAAAGAGGACTTTAGGGCTAAAAATAACAATCTGTTTCATTAACAGAAACTATGTTAGGATATAGAGGATATAGGAAAGGGTTGTTCACGGTGAATTTAGGGGAAAGAATTGTCCAATTGCGAGAGAGACAAAGGTGGAGTCAACGAGAACTTGCCAAACGCGTTCAATTAAATGTGAGTGTTATGAATCGTATTGAGCTAGGGGAAAGGCCTGTTAAAGACCATGAACTTAGCCGTATAGCAACAATCCTCGAAGTAACTACAGACTATCTTCTTGGGAGATCAGAGAATCCTTCCATGTCTGAAAAACAAGAGTTTGAGGCATTTCGGAATGACCCTTCACTCGAGAGATGGTATAAAACGTTACCGCAAAATAGTGAAGAAGATTTGCGCAGGTTAAAAAGGATTTGGGAAGCATTCAAGGAAGAGTAAGTTATCTTGCTAAAGACTCTTTACCGGTTGTTAGGTGTACAAATAATGGTACACCTCCTTTTTATAACTTAAATACGAACATACATTCTTTTTCCGAGGGGGCATTACTATGTTTTACACTAGGACAGAAAAATTTGTTAAGGACCTTTTGCTATCTTTTAATATAAAAAAGCCTGCAGACTTAGGGATTGATAAAGTAGCAGATGCTCTTCAAGTAACGGTACATTTATGGGAGTTTGGAAGTGAAGCAATATGTAGGAATGGGAAATACATTATCTTCTTAAATGAGCAAAAGAATGAAAGAGTTCAGTGGCAAGAATTCACCCATGAGGTTGGACATATTATGTGGCATGTAGGAAGGCAAGAGCTATTACCACCCAGCTTTATTGAGTTACAAGAATGGCAGGCAAACTATTTCAGCTGCCACCTTTGCATCCCCACCTTTATGTTGGAAGACAATACTTTGAAAATGACACCGTATAAGCTCATGGAATTATTTAATGTAGAGTATGCATTTGCTTGTAAGCGTATGGAGATGTTGGAGAATAAGAGGGGGTATTACAGAAGTAATCTTTCTTGATTTATAGAGGGCCGAAAGCGTGTAGAATAGAAAATAAAAGGACTTTACTCGAGTTGAGTAAAGTCCTTTCTCATAAGAGGCGATTAGAATAGTTTACTGTGGCTTAAACATGCTTAGTAATAAAATGCAGAAAATTTTTTTGGACATTAAGGCCTAAAAGGGGGATCATGATTTTCGAGTTTGAGATATTTTTTCACCATAATTGTCTATTTTATAAAAAAGGCTCGCTACAATATAGATAAAAAGGAAAATAATGAAATCATAAAATGTCGGCCAACCTCTTGGGTTATAAAACCCGATGGCATCAAATAAATTCATCCCTCCAAACGCTGCGATACCAGCAAAAATTACTCCTTTAAAAAACAAATTAACTTTCGGTCCAACTTGCAGAACAAACATAACTGCAACAGGCGCTAATGACAAATGGTAAGGCAGAAACAATACTGGAGATATAGGTAGGAATTTCATAGGATAGGACCAAAGGCCATAAGACATTGCAATAAGATCAATTAATAGAGAGAGAATGATGGTAATGAATCCAGCCAATAGAAGACGGCCAGTATTTTTCTTATCCCTTAACAAGATCCAAATAAACCAGGGAAAAATAAATAACCCTATGCCTAACCACCATTGCCAAGTAAAGTAACTATCCGCCCGTAAAACGGGCGGTTTTAGTTTCGCCCTATAAGGGCACTTTACCAACGATGCCCCTAAAGGGGCTTCGAAATTGACCGTCAACCGTTTATATTCCTATCTATTTTTTAAATGGATCGACGTATTCAAGTTTACTCATGTTGTCCCGTAGTCTATCCTCAGATTCCTGTTCACGAATGTACTTTGCCACCGTTTTTTGATTGAGCTCTACTGTACTGACATAGTAACCTTTTGCCCAAAATGTGCGGTTCCCATGATTGTACTTTGGTTTGCATGTCTGTCGTGAATCATTAAAGAGCTTTTACCTTTTAAGTAACCCATAAAGTAAGATACTGACATCTTTGGTGGTATCTTCACCAGCATATGGATGTGGTCGGGCATGGCATGAACCTCGATAATTTCTACATCTTTCATCTCACATAAACGTCTTAAGATCGCCCCGATGTCTCTTCTTAACTTGCCATAAATTAATTTCCTTCTATACTTGGGTATAAAGACTATGTGATACTTACAATTCCATCGGGTGTGTGATAAACTATTGTCACTCGACATGAGTAGTTCTCCTTTCTGTATATAGAGTCGGTTTGACGGCCAACTCTATTATATCGAAAGGAGATTTTTTCTGTTACAACTCTACAAGTTGAATTCTCACACAGGCAGAGCCTGTGGTTTTAAAACCAGTAATAAAAAAGGCTTTTACTCCAAAGAAGTAAAAGCCTTATATATCAAGGGTTTAGATAAGCTTCCAAGCGGATTCGAACCGCTGACCCCTTCCTTACCATGGAAGTGCTCTACCTGCTGAGCTATGGAAGCAGACATAAAAATGGCTCCACAGGTAGGATTCGAACCTACGACCGATCGGTTAACAGCCGATTGCTCTACCACTGAGCTACTGTGGAATAATAATAAATTACTATAACAATCTTATTATGTACATGGTGACAGATTATTATACGCAATATATAAAAAAATAGGCCTGGCGGCGTCCTACTCTTGCAGGGGCAAAGCCCCAACTACCATCGGCGCTGGAGAACTTAACTTCTGTGTTCGGCATGAGAACAGGTGTGACCTCTCCGCTATTACTACCAGACCTAATTCACTTAACTAAGTTACAGTAAATAAGCGTGCTAATTTCTTAGCCTTGCTTTATTTCAAGCTGAACAAATTGTTGCAGCTTTAAAAAATGATGTCGTTGTTGTTACTCTTATTTAGTTTTCAAGGTACAAGATGAGAGAATTGCTCCCTCAAAACTGAACCAAACAACTAGTATGTCCTTACCGGAAGATTCTCCGAAGAGAATCCTCGGCGTTCCGATTCTATCCTTAGAAAGGAGGTGATCCAGCCGCACCTTCCGATACGGCTACCTTGTTACGACTTCACCCCAATCATTGGTCCCACCTTCGGCGGCTGGCTCCAAAAGGTTACCTCACCGACTTCGGGTGTTACCAACTCTCGTGGTGTGACGGGCGGTGTGTACAAGGCCCGGGAACGTATTCACCGCGGCATGCTGATCCGCGATTACTAGCGATTCCGGCTTCATGCAGGCGAGTTGCAGCCTGCAATCCGAACTGAGAATGGTTTTATGGGATTTGCTTGACCTCGCGGTTTTGCTTCCCTTTGTTCCATCCATTGTAGCACGTGTGTAGCCCAGGTCATAAGGGGCATGATGATTTGACGTCATCCCCACCTTCCTCCGGTTTGTCACCGGCAGTCACCTTAGAGTGCCCAACTAAATGCTGGCAACTAAGATCAAGGGTTGCGCTCGTTGCGGGACTTAACCCAACATCTCACGACACGAGCTGACGACAACCATGCACCACCTGTCACTCTGTCCCCGAAGGGAACTTCCTATCTCTAGGAATAGCAGAGGATGTCAAGACCTGGTAAGGTTCTTCGCGTTGCTTCGAATTAAACCACATGCTCCACCGCTTGTGCGGGCCCCCGTCAATTCTTTTGAGTTTCAGCCTTGCGGCCGTACTCCCCAGGCGGAGTGCTTAATGCGTTAACTTCAGCACTAAGGGGCGGAAACCCCCTAACACCTAGCACTCATCGTTTACGGCGTGGACTACCAGGGTATCTAATCCTGTTCGCTCCCCACGCTTTCGCTCCTCAGCGTCAGTTACAGACCAGAGAGTCGCCTTCGCCACTGGTGTTCCTCCACATCTCTACGCATTTCACCGCTACACGTGGAATTCCACTCTCCTCTTCTGTACTCAAGTCCTCCAGTTTCCAATGACCGTTCGCGGTTGAGCCGCGAGATTTCACATCAGACTTAAAGGACCGCCTGCGAGCGCTTTACGCCCAATAATTCCGGACAACGCTTGCCACCTACGTATTACCGCGGCTGCTGGCACGTAGTTAGCCGTGGCTTTCTGGTTAGGTACCGTCAAGGTTGGGTCAGTTACTACCCAACTTGTTCTTCCCTAACAACAGAGTTTTACGATCCGAAAACCTTCATCACTCACGCGGCGTTGCTCCGTCAGACTTTCGTCCATTGCGGAAGATTCCCTACTGCTGCCTCCCGTAGGAGTCTGGGCCGTGTCTCAGTCCCAGTGTGGCCGATCACCCTCTCAGGTCGGCTACGCATCGTCGCCTTGGTGAGCCGTTACCTCACCAACTAGCTAATGCGCCGCGGGCCCATCTGTAAGTGACAGCCGAAGCCGCCTTTCAACTTTCCTTTATGCAAAAGAAAGTATTATCCGGTATTAGCCCCGGTTTCCCGGGGTTATCCCAGTCTTACAGGCAGGTTGCCCACGTGTTACTCACCCGTCCGCCGCTCATTCCACAAGCGTCACCCCCGAAGGGGATCAGCTTGCTTCCTGCGCTCGACTTGCATGTATTAGGCACGCCGCCAGCGTTCGTCCTGAGCCAAGATCAAACTCTCCAAAAAAGTTTGTATCATGTCGACACCAATCAACATGATCCGTCTTAGCTTTGCAGAAAACTGGCTTCTGCTTGTATTTCTTCGAAAAACAGAAAGTCTGTTTTCCCTTGACATACTAGTTGTTCTGTTCAGTTTTCAAAGAGCGAATTAAGTCTCTGTCGTTTTTTGCGACAAGATATAATTTATCATGTTTTCGTTTGAATGTCAACATGTTTTTGAAATTATTTTTTAAAGACTGTGTTGCGTGTTTTGTTGTTTATTGACAACAGAAAATAATATAGCATATAAAAATCATAAGATCAATAGATATTTTAAAAAAACTTATATTTTTATGAAGTTCCCTTCATCCATACACTAATAAAAATGCTTTAGTATTGCTTAACACACTACAATTGACTGTCCATGTGAGATAAAATAATTTTAAACCATGGTTTCTAGAATCATACCGTTGTTATACCTTTCCTCTACAAGTAAGATACTATTATATTCAATAGTAAAACTCACATTTGCTCGTTTTTTCCAAATGTATATGTTTTTCTTCTTCATGAGACTTACAAAATTACTTTTTCGTCATTGCTTCCAAACTAAGATTTTATACTTTCCTAATTTGAAAAGAAAAAACCGCCACTATGATGGCGATTATTATTTATTGGTTACCACTGCGTTTAGGCATGTATTTTAAGCATTCCTTTTCGCTGGCCACCCTGCGAAACAATTGAAATAACAGTTGGTACCTTTCCCCCATCGACGGTTTAAGCTTATGATCAATACGATGATCTTCCAAGTCCATTAGCAATTCTTCTAGTTCACGTTTTAAAAGATACTCAACTTCCTTTTGTTCCATTTCGTTAATTAGTAAACCTAACATGTATTCACCTCAAATTTCTTTTTTCTTTAATAACACTTCTTTTTCTCATTTATCTTGACCAAGCTCGATACTTAAATATGCGTACCCTATCATATCTATTCGTGAAACATGCCGAATTTTGTCGGTACAAAATGACTTCATGCATCAATCACAATATCATAAGATTACTATTCCCACTTTTTCTTGTTTTTCATCCATATTTCCCTATTCTTTCTTTATTAGCTACTTTTTAGTCAGTTCTAGAATAGGTTCTTCGCTGCATATGATATAAAAAAGGACAAGTATTTAGGAGGGGTAAGCTTGCAGCATTTTTACGTCTTGAAGGCTAACAGATGGAAACGCTGGCTGGTTATCGTATTGTTTGCCTTGTTTACTGCTACGTTTGTTTGGTTTGAGCGTGACGGGGCTTTTTCAGTTTTTTCGAGTGATACACCTCAGGCGCTAACAAAAGGGAATGCGAATGAAACAGACATCGCACTTACATTCAATATCAGCTGGGGGGAGGATAAAGTACACGATATCTTAAAACAACTTGAGGACAAGCAAGTCCAGGCTACGTTCTTCGTTAGCGGAGAATGGGCGGAAAGGCACCCAGATATATTGAAACTAATCACAGAAGGAAAACATGAACTAGGAATGCTTGGTTACCGTTATAAAAGCTATTTAAAAATGGAACCAGATCAAATAAGAAGTGATTTAAATAAAGCAGAGGAGACGTTTACTAAACTGGGTTATGAAGACATTAGCCTTCTCCGACCTCCAAGTGGCCAGTTCAACAAAGACACAATTGAATTGGCAACAAACTTGGGCTTTACTGTCGTTCACTGGAATGTTAATTCAAATGACTGGACCAATCCTGGTACAGACAAGATTATCGATAATGTAATGAAACATACGGAAAATGGGGATATTCTCCTCATGCACGCCTCTGACTCTGCTAAGCAGACTGCCGGGGCTCTAGAGAAAATACTGCCAGGACTAAAAAACAAAGGCTTCTCTTTTATTCCAATTAGCGAGTTACAAAGCCAAGCACATGCTGAATCCAAAGTAGTAGAATAAAATGAAGAAAACCTGCTGTAGAAAATCCACAGCAGGTTTTTAGTTCACGTTATTTCTTTTTACCCTTTGTATTTCCGGCCGTTTCCGCTGGCTTTCCTGGGTTAATGCGATGTAATGTGAGCAGTTGATATGTATTACATACTAATAAGGTTACTATCATAAGGACTGCATAATCTGTTCCCTCGGTATTTAATCCAGGTATCCATTCTAGTGTCGTCATAACCACCATAAAAAATAAAGCTGGAATGAAGGCACGCTTATTCGTTTCTTGCGCTTTTATGCGCGCAACAAACCAACCATATCCCAGCAGTGCTGCAGACATTAACAAATACCAAAACATAGAGATTTCACCATCTGTGGCCTGATAAGGGAAATAAACCAAATCAAATACCACAAAAGCAATAAGAAGCACTTGCACGGTTGGCCAGTAACTTCGAAATAGTCCTAATCCAAGACGATTAATAAACAAGTATGCAAAAAAGCCTGTCTGGCTAATAGCACTAAATACAAGTCCTATCCCAATAAAAAAGACAATCAGTCCAATTAACTCCATAAAATTGAATGGAGTAAGATTACTTCTATATTGCTCCGACATTACAAAAAAGCTGGTTATTAATCCGGCTAATCCTCCTAAAAATAGGGTTTTGATAAAGAAATTCACTAATTTTCTACTATTCAAAACAACTTCCTCCCACTATGTATGCAAAAAAGATAAAATTTTACGCAAATGCTTACATGAGTAGTTTATCATGATGGAAGACATTTTTCCTTAACCTTGCGCATATTTTTCTTTTTCGACACTCATATTAAAGGTGTAGAGGAAGGAGGAACTCCAATGAGCCGTTTATTATTAATTACCGTTCTTACCCTAACTGCCTTGTTCATTACCGCATGTAGTGGAGGTAGTGCCTCTGGAGAAGAAGGGGATTATGAGGCAACAAAGAAAATGGTTGTCGATATATTACAGACTGAGGATGGCAAGAAAGCCCTCGGAGAAATCATGACAGATGAAAAGATGAAACAGGAGCTCGTTATTCAATCTGATGTTGTAAAGAAATCTATAAATGAAACCCTTGGGTCAGAAAAAGGGGCAGAAATGTGGTCCACCTTATTTAAAGATCCCAAATTTGTTGAAGGTTATGCAAAATCGATGGAAGAAGAACAAAAGAAATTAATGAAGAACTTAATGAATGATTCTGACTACCAGAAGCAAATGTTAGAGCTGTTGCAAAACCCCGAAATTAAAGATCAAATGCTTAGTACCCTAAAGGGACAGGAATTCCGCTCCCATCTTGAGGAAACGATACAGCAAACATTGGAAACCCCTACGTTTCAGGCAAAAATGCAAGATATTCTTTTGAAAGCTGCCGAGAAACAGGGAAGTGGGGAACAAGAAGGCGGCGGGGGATCACAACAAGAAAGTAGTGGCGGCGGTGGCGGTGGTGGCGACCAATCTGGAGGCGGTGGTGGAGGGAGCAGTTAGATGCTTTTCCACATCACTCGAGTACTTAACATGGAATACACCACAAGATCACAAGTCACCCAAAAGTAAAAACAGAGCGGAGGCACCTTGTACCCGCTCTGTTTTGCTTGAAATCAAATCTATTTTTTATTCTTCCATTTTGGCGACGACTTTCGACGCAATTTTATGGTATTCTTGTCCAATTGGATGGTCTTGCTGGTAGATGGAAGGTGCGAAAACATCTTCTTCCTCATAAGGCTGCTGGAGTGGAAGTTGACCAAGCACTTTTGTATTCAATGCTTCAGCAAGCTTCTTCCCGCCCCCTTGCCCAAAGACATACTCTTTTTCTCCTGTCTTTTTGCTTTCAAAGTAAGCCATGTTCTCTACAACTCCAAGGATTTCGTGATCCGTCTTGAGCGCCATTTGTCCGGCACGTGCCGCTACGAACGCTGCCGTCGGATGTGGAGTTGTCACAATGACTTCCTTACAACTTGGTAATAAGGAGTGAACATCCATCGCAATGTCACCTGTACCAGGTGGCAAATCAAGCAAGAGATAGTCCAAGTCGCCCCACTCTACTTCCTTGAAGAAACTGTTAATCATTTTACCAAGCATTGGTCCACGCCAAATTATTGGTGAGTTGTCTTCAACGAAAAAGCCCATCGATACTACTTTTACGCCAAAACGCTCGACAGGAATTATTTTTTCCGCACGAACTACCGGACGTTCCTCGATGCCCATCATATCCGGAACACTGAAACCATAAATATCTGCATCAATAACGCCAACTTTTTTACCAAGACGCATAAGGGACATTGCAAGATTCACGGTAACTGTTGATTTTCCTACTCCACCTTTTCCACTTGCAACTGCAATAAACTTAGTATCTGTATTGCCGCCCATTAACGATGCTTCCTTAGACTCTTCTACGGCCGACTGATACTTCTTAATTACGTCATCAGGCAATTGTTCAAAACGAAGACCTACGGTAGTGGCACCATTCTTCTTCAATATGCCAACGATTTCTTGTTGTAGTTGCATTTGCTCAGCAGTATTGGTTTTTCCAATGGCAACCTTGACACTAACATGGTTCTTTTCTTCTTTTATGGTTACTTCTTTGATCCCTTCTGTTTCTTCGAGCGATCTATGTAAAAATGGATCCTTAACAGGATTTAGTAATTGAATTATTTCGTCCTTTTTCAACACAATACGTCACCATCCTTTTCCAGCTATTGTATTCCTACACTCATGGCTAGTATAACATAATTCAGCTAAAACCTAAGTGATATGAATTATCGCTGGATTAGGATTGGTCACCCTTTCATTCTTCCTCCTCTTTAGGCTCCTCCGTTACATAGCGTAGAATCCCCTCATAAATACTTGCTGATATTTGTTGTTGGTAGTCAACTTGTTTTAACAATTCTCTCTCTGATTCATTTGATAAAAACCCAATTTCCACTAACGCTCCTGGCACTTCTGCATGTTTTAGTAAATAGATACCATTAATTGCCATCGGTTCTCTTGTCGTATTTTCCATATTACGAATAATTTCAGACTGAATCATACTTGCAAGGTGTTTGTTCTCATCAAATTGAGGATAATAGAATGTCTGTGCCCCTCGCCATTTTGTGGAAGGTAGGGCATTTAAATGGATAGTCAGAAAAAAGTCTGATTCCTTTTCATGGATAAACTCAAGACGTTTTCGAATATCTGCTGCTTTTCTTCTCGCAAGTCCTTTTGTATCCGTTTCTGCCAAATCCTTATCTGATTCCCTTGTTAAGTAGACCATTGCGCCAGACTGTTGCAAATAGTCCTGTACTTTTTTTGAAACTTCAAGAGATATATCCTTTTCGAGTGTATTGTCTTTTCCAACTGCTCCTCCATCGGGACCACCATGCCCTGGATCAATGACAATCGTTTTCCCTGATAAAGGTAACGACCATGAAGATGTACTCCATTCTACGTCACCCTTTGTTAATGGCAACTGAATTAAGAACACTAATAAAAGCATTCCTATTCCCCAGATTACAAACTTACTTCCCCGCTTCATTTGCCTGTCCCCTTTATCGTAAATTCCCTTAGGAACATTCTATGGGACAAGACACTGTAATATGACGATCAAAAGCGCAAAGTGCCGTTTAAAACGTATTACTTAGTTGATTGAATCGGTTGCACATAAGCTTTACCGTAGGTGATATACTACTATTACGCACATACCGTGATTAAGCTATCTTACGTTTCATTTTAAAATAGTAGTGGTATTATTAAAATAAGTTAATTAAAGGAAGGGGTATTCTATGGATTGGCTCGGAATCGGCGTAACAGTTATTGGTGTCGCATTTTTAGTATTGGTTATCGTATTAATAAAGCCATTAAATAAGTTGGCAGGCGTTTTAGGGGGATTACAAAAAACAACAGATAACCTCCCTACACAAGTAGATGATATGATGTCTCAAGCGAAGGATGCGTTGCAAACCGGGAATGACACATTATCTCAAATAAACACTCAAATAAAGGAGCTAAGCCCTATCTTCCATACCATTGGAGATGCTGGCAGAGCTACAAATCAATTATCTACATCGATTGCAGACAAGGTAATGAATGTTAAAACGGACACTGCAGAAGGCCGCTCCTTTATAACAAAGCATGATCTTGAAGGACTTTATGGACTAGGTACACTAATTTACTATATCGTTCAAAAGAGAAAAAGCGAAGAACGCATATAGAAGAATAGGCCAAAATAAAAAATCCCCATAATGGGGATTTTTTATTTTGATACTTTATTATTGATCTCATTTTTAATGTTCTTTAACTGCTCGTCACGTTGCTTTCCTGTTTCGTAAAGTTTTCTCTCAGCTTGTTTCAACTTCTCGAGAAGTGACTTGTTCTCTTCAAGGGTGCTTCGCTTTTCTTTACTGTTTTTAACAAACCAACCAGCAGCAACGCCGGCTCCGCCTGCTAGAATAGATCCCAGAACCTTATTCATTGGATTCACGACCAGCTACTCCACCTTGCTCCGCTTTCTTTTGCTGTCTTCTCTTCTGAAGCCAATAATAACCAAGTGCGAATGATCCATAGGCGCCGCCAAGTTTATTTTTCTTTGTTACCTCATTTGCTTCTCCAGTCTTCATTTTTAAAGAATCTGTTACATCCACTAAAGATGAAGAAAATTTACGGGTGACATTTCCAACATCCCCCATAATATAAAACATTGGGCTTAACTGCTGCATCTTGTCATTAATATCACGAAGTGTATGATTGCTCTCCTCGATAAGATTACCAGTCTCTTTTAAGATATCATCCATTTGCTTTGGAAATTGATTGACTGTTTTCTCTACTCCTTGTAAAACCCCAGCCAAGTTATTTAGTACGTGTGCTACGAAAATGGCTATTACAATAAAGGCAACACCGATTAGTAATACGCCGACTCCAGTTAGTGTCATATTATCTTTCCTCTCTCCCTGATGGATTTATTGGTACAAGCTGTGTTTTATTTTGAACCATTATCTCATTTTTCTTGCTCGATTTCTTTGTTTTTTTAAACATATTAAATACTGTTAAGGCTGCCTCACTCCATCTAATGGCTTCCTGGAACGGTTTTGTTTTTTCCTGCATTTCCTGATCAGATAGCGTTGTATAATTGCTTTGAATAAATTCATTGGTCGTGTTTACCGTTGTACCTACATGATCAACGGTATCAAACACATTATTGGTTGCATTTAATTTTTCCTGAATATCATCAATTGTTGCCCCGGTCTCCCGGATGGTCTCCTTTAATGGTGGAGTGATGTACTGAAGTTCTTTTTCGAATTCCCCAAGCGTATTACCCATCGATTTAATGGTATCCGATAGTCGCTTCAATACAATGGCTATGTATACAGAAACGATTGCAAACGCTAGAGAGAGTAATAAAATTGCTAGATAGAATATTCCTTCCATTGAAAACCCTCCTTCTTAATTGCATTATACCACTACCCTACCAAAATAAAACGTGAAGCCCCTTACGATTGAATGATTAACATGAAGGGTATAGACAAAGAAACACGTAGTTTGGAGGTTAGCATATGAAAAAAGTAAAAGCATACGGGAAAAAGTTTATAGAGCAATTTCAAAAAGATAATGTCCCAATTCTTTCGGCCGCGCAAGCCTATTACTATTTTCTTTCCATCTTCCCTTTAATTGTGGTTTGCTTTGCACTAATACCGTATTTTAACATAAATCCTCAAGATGCTGTGACCTTTATAGGCAATGTCCTTCCAAGCGAAATTGCCAGTGTCTTCGAAGAAAATATTGTGAGTCTTGTGGATACCCAAAGGGGTGGTTTGCTTACGGTTGGTATTATTGGTGCATTATGGTCCTCATCCGCAGGAATCAATGCGTTTATCAAATCTACCAATGAAGCTTATCATGTGGAAGAAACCCGTAACTTCCTTGTTGTAAGGCTTATTTCATTAGGACTGACATTAGGCATGATTGTGACACTGGTTATTGCTATCCTTGTTCCCGTTTTCGGTGATGTTATTTTAAGCTTTGTAAGCTCTATTGTTGGGTTTTCGGGGACCATGGAAATAATCCTCCAAATTTTACGTTGGGCTGTAAGTTTGTTGGCAATTACCGGCTTCCTGCTTATTCTGTACAGATTTGCACCAAATAAACGGATTCCTTTTAAGTACATCTTTCCCGGTGCACTCACTGCAAGTATTTTATGGTTGCTCATTTCACTAGGATTTTCTTTTTACGTTAGCAATTTAAGTAACTATTCCGCAACGTATGGGAGTCTCGGGGGGATTATCGTCCTTATGATCTGGTTCTTCCTTACAGGAATGGTCTTAATGATAGGCGCTGTCGTAAACGTATTAAATTACCGGCACCATCATAGCGTTGAGGAAACAAGACAGGCGTCTAATATGTAAAAGCAAAAGTGGAGAGTGCCCGTAATAAGGAAGGCCGACTAAGTTCGACCCGTCCTGGGTCAACGTCGGCATGACCCGGATCCTCCGGGCCCACGTACGAACTGCGCCTGGCCATGTAGTTT